>NZ_JCALDU010000029.1:0-533 GCF_059813025.1 Mycobacterium sp. NGS26 | reverse complement strand
GCCCGATACCGATCGGCACCGCTGTAATCGGGGGCCGGCAACGCCCGCACATCCACCTTGCCGTTAACCGTCAACGGCACCGCCGCGATCACCACCACCGCCGCGGGCACCATATAACCCGGCAACCGCTCACCCAGCTGCGCGCGCAGTATGTCCGGATCCGCGCTACCCGTGACATAGCCGACCAGCCGCCTATCCCCCGGACGGTCCTCACGAGCGATCACCACCGCCTGGCTAACCCCCTCCAATTCGGCTAGCGCAGCCCGGATTTCGCCCAACTCGATGCGATACCCCCGAACCTTGACCTGCTCATCAACCCGACCCACATACACCAACTGCCCATCAGAGCGCCAACACACCAAATCCCCGGTCCGATACATCCGCGCCCCCAACCCCCCAAACGGGCACGCCACAAACCGCGACCCCGTCAACGCGGGCCGACCCCAATACCCCACCCCCACACCACGACCAGCCACATACAACTCCCCCACCACCCCCACCGGCACCGCACGCAACCACCCATCCAGCACAAA
>NZ_JCALDU010000028.1:0-555 GCF_059813025.1 Mycobacterium sp. NGS26 | reverse complement strand
CCAGCGCACCAGGTCCCCGGTGCGATACATCCGCGCCCCGCCCGCCCCGCCCAGCGGGCAGGGGACAAACCGGGACCCGGTCAAACCCGGCCGGCCCCAATAGCCCACCCCCACCGCGGGGCCGGCCACATACAACTCGCCGATCACCCCGACCGGCACCGGGCGCAACCACCCATCGAGCACCAAAAGCGCCGCCCCGGCCACCGGCGCCCCAATCGGCACCACCGGCTCACCGGGGGTCAGAGGGGCGCTGATCGCCGCGCACACGGTGGTCTCGGTGGGCCCATAAGCGTTGAGCATCACCCGCCCCGGCGCCCACCGATCCACCAGCGTGGCCGGGCAGGCCTCCCCACCCACCACCAGCGTCACCGACTCCAAACGCTGTGGGCAGAGTGCGGTCACCGCAGACGGCGTTTGTGTGAGTACGTTGACCTTTTCTCTGATCAGCAGGTCGTGGAAATCGTCAGGGGAGCGGGTCACCGGCTCGGGCACCACCACCAGCCGCCCACCACCCAGCAGGGCCCCGAAAATCTCCCACACCGCGAAGTCGAAGCT
>NZ_JCALDU010000027.1:0-576 GCF_059813025.1 Mycobacterium sp. NGS26 | reverse complement strand
GCGCAGCACACCACCGTCAACACCGTGCTGCAGGCGGCTTGGGCGCAGGTGCTGATGTGGCTGACCGGCCACGACGATGTCGCGTTCGGCACCGCGGTCTCCGGTAGGCCGGCCGACATCGGTGGCGCGGAATCCATTGTGGGGCTGCTGATCAACACGGTGCCGGTGCGGGCCAGCGTCACCGCGGCGACCACCGTCGCCGACCTACTCGGCCAGCTGCACGGCGCCAACAACCGCACACTGGATCACCAGCATTTGGCGCTGCACGAGATTCATCGCGCCACCGGACACGAGCGATTGTTCGACACGCTGTTCGTCTACGAGAACTACCCGATCGAAACCGGCGCATTAGCAGGCGCGGACGGGTTGGCTATCACCGACTTGACCACCCGCGAACACAACGACCATCCGCTGACCATGCAAGCCATGCCGGGTCACCAACTGAGCCTTCGCGTCGAGTTCGACACCGACGTGTTCGATCCGGAGAGCATCGAGGCGCTCGTCGAGCGGTTGCAGCGGTTGTTGGCGGCGATGGCCGCCGACCCCGGACGGCGGCTTTCGTGTCTGGATGTGCTC
>NZ_JCALDU010000026.1:0-590 GCF_059813025.1 Mycobacterium sp. NGS26 | reverse complement strand
AGCCTGGCCACCCCCAAGGCCACCACCACCTCTGGGCCGCCCACGTCGTCGTATTCGCAACTGTGGTACTTGCTGACCGGCCAGACCGTCGCGCCCACCAGCCTGGGGGCACTGGTCAACGGGTATGCCCCGTTTGCGGGTCTGTTCTACAACACCGAGGGCCTGCCCTACTTCAGCGTCGGTATGGGCAACTCGTTTGTGCAGATCGCCAAGTCGGCGGGACTGCTGGGCGGCGCGGCACCCGCGGCGGCCAAGGCCGCCGCCGGGGCCTCCCACGGTTTGGGCGCCGCGCTCGGTGGCGGGGCGCTGGGCGGGGGCGGCCAGGTCGCCGCCGGGCTGGGCCACGGCGCGCATGTGGCCGGGCTGTCGGTGCCCCAATCCTGGCCCGGGGCCACCGCACCCAGCGTGGCCAAACCCATCTCGGCGGTCCCGGTCAGCGAGGTCATCACCGCCCCCGAATCCGGGGCCGGCAACCTCGTCGGCGGCGTGCCCGCCACCACCGGGGCCGGCATGGCCCGCGGCGCCGGCGCCGGACCACGCTACGGCTTCAAACCCACCGTCATGGCCCGCCCACTCTCCGCCGGATAACC
>NZ_JCALDU010000025.1:0-659 GCF_059813025.1 Mycobacterium sp. NGS26 | reverse complement strand
GACCGCTGATCCGGGCCGGCCGGTGTCGTCGATTGATGTGCTCGACGCCGGTGAGCGTGTCTGCCTGGAGGGGTGGGGGAATCGGGTGGTGCTGACCCAGCCCGCAGCGGCGCCGGTGTCGATCCCGGTGTTGTTCGAGCGTCAGGTGGGGCGTAGCCCGGATGCGGTGGCGTTGGTGTGTGGTGGGGGTTCGTGGACTTACGGGGAGGTGGAGCGGGCGGCGAATCGGTTGGCGCAGTTGCTGATTGGTCGGGGTGTGGGGCCTGGGGATGTGGTGGCGTTGTTGTTTGAGCGCTGCTCCGAGGCTGTTATCGCGATGTTGGGGGTGCTCAAGACGGGGGCGGCCTATGTGCCGATGGCCCCGGATCAGCCGGATGCCTTGATCGGGTTCGTGGTGGCCGATGCTGCACCGGTCGCGGTGATCACCACCGCGGGGCTGCGGTCGCGGGTGGCTGGGCATGAGGTGGCGGTCATTGAGGTTGAGGACCCGGTGATCGACACCTGCCCGGATAGCGCGCCGCCGGCGGTGGCTGCGGACAACGTTGCGTATCTGATTTACACCTCGGGCACCACCGGGGTGCCTAAGGGGGTGGCGGTTTCTCATGTGGGGATCGCTGATTTGGTGGCCAGTCATGCCGAGCGGTTGGCGATTACCCCGG
>NZ_JCALDU010000024.1:0-828 GCF_059813025.1 Mycobacterium sp. NGS26 | reverse complement strand
CGCCGGCGGGACGCTGACGGATACCGGCAGCGTGACGGTGTCGGGCACGTTGACCGATGGCGGCACTATGACGGTGGGCACCGCCAGCGCGAATAGCGGCACGTTGACGGTGGGGAGCACCGGTCCGGGCAGTGGCACGCTGGCGGTCAACGGGGGTCTGACGGTGAACGCCGGGGGGACGCTGACTGACACCGGGACGGTCACGGTGTCGGGGACGTTGACGGATTCGGGCACGGTGACGGTGGGGACCGGCAGCGCCAATAGTGGGACGTTGACGGTGGGGAGCACCGGCCCGGGTAGCGGCACGTTGAATGTCGGCTCCGGGGTGACGTTGACGGTGAACTCCGGGGGGACGCTGACCGATACCGGCAGCGTGACGGTGTCGGGCACGTTGACGGATTCGGGCACGGTGACGGTGGGTACCGCCAGTGCGAATAGTGGGACGTTGACGGTGGGTAGCACCGGACCGGGTAGTGGCACCTTGGCGGTCAATGGTGGGCTGACCGTCAATGTCGGCGGGACGCTGACGGATACCGGCAGCGTGAGTGTGTCGGGGACGTTGACGGATTCGGGCACGGTCACGGTGGGCACCGCCAGTGCGAATAGCGGGACGTTGACGGTGGGGAGCACCGGTCCGGGTAGTGGCACGCTGGCGGTCAATGGTGGGCTGACCGTCAATGCTGGTGGGACGCTGACCGACACCGGGACGGTCACGGTGTCGGGCACGTTGACGGATTCCGGCACCATGACGGTCGGCACCGGCACCGCCAACAGCGGCACGCTGAGCGTGACCGGCACCCTGACCGACAACGGGGTCGTGACGATCAA
>NZ_JCALDU010000023.1:0-871 GCF_059813025.1 Mycobacterium sp. NGS26 | reverse complement strand
TGCCAGCGGGCTGCGCGACCGGCTGGCCGGCCACCAGGATCTGACCGTCTTCGACATCGACGACCTTGCCGCCACACCCGCCACCGCCCAGCCCGCCACCGCGCTGCCGGTGCCCGCGCCTGAGGACATCGCGTATCTGATCTACACCTCGGGCACCACCGGCACCCCGAAGGGGGTGGCCATCACCCACCACAACATCACCGCGCTGCTGGCGTCTGTGGCCGCCAGGATGGAGTTGACGGGGCGGGTGTGGGCGCAGTGCCACTCGTTGAGCTTCGACTTCGCGGTGTGGGAGATTTTCGGGGCCCTGCTCCATGGTGGGCGGCTGGTGGTGGTGCCCGGACCGGTGGTCGGCTCCCCGCACGAGCTGTATGAGCTGCTGATCGGTGAACACGTCAACGTGTTAAGCCAGACCCCGTCGGCGTTTTATGCGCTGCAAACCGTCGAGGCTTTACAGCCCGAGCTACGAGCGCAGCTCGAGCTGGAGGCTGTGGTGTTCGGCGGCGAAGCGCTCGATCCCCAGCGTCTTGGCGGGTGGCTGCACAACCCCGTGGGATCACCGCGGGTGATCAACATGTATGGCATCACCGAGACGACCGTGCATGCCTCGTTTCGAGACATCGTCGACGCCGATACCCACAGCACTGTCAGTCCTATTGGGGTGCCGCTGGCCCATCTTGGTTTTTTGGTGCTGGATGGGTGGTTGCGCCCGGTGCCGGTCGGGGTGGTCGGTGAGTTGTATGTGGCCGGGTCCGCGGTGGGGGTGGGCTATTGGGGCCGGCCGGGTTTGACCGGGTCGCGGTTTGTGGCTTGCCCGCTGGGCGGGGTGGGTGGGGCGCGGATGTATCGCACCGGGGATTTGGTGTGTTGG
>NZ_JCALDU010000022.1:0-967 GCF_059813025.1 Mycobacterium sp. NGS26 | reverse complement strand
CCACACCACGGGCCACCCGGGCCCGGCCGACGCCCGCGGGGGCGGGGTTGCTGAGCCCCTGCGGAATTTAATCGGCCACCTGATTTTTATCGGCGCCGGCACCGCCCCGGGCTTCGGCGAATGCGGCTGCCAGCGGGCTTCCGCCCGGCGGGCCGGACATTCTTTGCTGTGAAGGCCTGATAAGCATCCCAATCCGGGCCAAACGCTGTTACTGTGTCGTTACGAAAAATGAATTTGCCGTAGCGTTTCGTGAACACTTGCAAACAGGCGGCTTCGGAGACGGCCTCCGGGGCCGCAGTCATCTACTCTCATGCAGAGAGTTTGCGGATACATCGAGGAAGGAAACGGTATGTCGTTCGTGACGACGCAGCCGGAGGCTTTGGCTGCCGCCGCCGGCACCTTGCAGGGGATCGGCTCCACGTTGAGCGCCCAGAACGCCGCCGCGGCGGCCCCGACGACGGGCGTGGTGCCCGCCGCTGCCGACGAGGTGTCCGCGCTGACCGCGGCGCAATTCGCCGCGCACGCGCAGATGTACCAGGCGGTCAGCGCCCAGGCCGCGGCGATTCACGAGATGTTCGTCAACACCCTGGGCATGAGTTCCGGCTCCTACGCCGCTACCGAGGCGGCCAACGCCGTCGCAGCCCTCTGACCCGAAGGGGGGACCGTCTTCATCCTTCCCCGGCTCGACGGTTGCGCCACCGCGTGACTGGTATGGCCATCGTCGTCCATCACACGAAACCAATAACCGCGTAATAAGGAGATAGGCAAAATGCCAGCACGTTTTATGACCGACCCGCACGCGATGCGGGCCATGGCGGGCCGCTTTGAGATGCACGCTCAGACGGTGGCCGACGAGGCGCGCAAGATGTGGGCGTCCTCGCAGAACATCGCCGGCGCCGGCTGGAGCGGGCAGGCCCAGGCGACCTCCTACGACACCATGGGCCAGATGAACCAGGCGTTCAACAAC
>NZ_JCALDU010000021.1:0-998 GCF_059813025.1 Mycobacterium sp. NGS26 | reverse complement strand
GATGTGGGGGCCCTCGCGGCGGCGCTGGCCGATGTGGTGGCCCGCCATGAAAGCCTGCGCACCGTGTTCGGCGCCGATCAAGGCACCCCGTATCAGGTGGTGCTAAGCGCCGAGCAGGCCGATTTCGGCTGGCAGGTCATCGACGCGCGCGGCTGGCCGCACAACCAACTGGCGGAAGCTCTCGAGCAGGTCGCCGGGCACCGGTTTGATCTGGGCACCCAGATCCCGCTGCGCGCCCAGCTTTTCCACACCGGCGCTGATGAGTACGTGTTGGTGGCGGTGGCCCATCACATCGCCGCGGACGGCGCGTCGATGACCCCGCTGCTGGCCGATCTGGGCGCCGCCTATGCCGCCCGCCGTGATGGGCGCGCCCCGGGCTGGGCCCCACTAGCGGTGCAATACGTCGACTACACCCTGTGGCAGCGCCAGCTGCTGGGGGATCTCGATGACCCGCACAGCCCGATCGCCGCGCAGCTGGCCTACTGGCAGCAGGCGCTGGCCGGCATGCCCGAGCGGTTGTCGCTGCCCACCGACCGCCCCTACCCGGCGGTCGCCGATGGGCGCGGCGCCACCGTGGCCATCGACTGGCCCGCCGAGCTGCACACCGCGCTGACCCGCCTGGCCGGTGAGCACGACGCGACCGGGTTCATGGTGATCGCGGCCGGGCTGGCGGTGCTGCTGGGCACCCTGGCCGCCAGCACCGAGGTGGCCATCGGCTACCCCATCGCCGGGCGCACCGACCCCGCCCTCGATGAGCTGGTCGGGTTTTTCGTCAACACCTTGGTGCTGCGCGTGCAGCTAGGTGATGACCCCAGCATCGCCGAACTGTTGGCCCAAGTCCGCGACCGCGCCCTGGGCGGCTACGAACACCAACACGTGCCGTTTGAAGTGTTGGTGGAACGGCTCAACCCGACCCGCACCCTGACCCATCACCCCCTCATCCAGGTCATGCTGGCCTGGCAAAACTGGGCACACACCAGCCCCGCCGACACCGCGCC
>NZ_JCALDU010000020.1:0-1076 GCF_059813025.1 Mycobacterium sp. NGS26 | reverse complement strand
AGCTGTGTCGCGTTGTGGTGGGTGATGGCAACGCCTTTGGGGGCTCCGGTGGTGCCCGAGGTGTAGATGAGGTAGGCGATGTCGGTTGGGTCCGGCGCCGGCAGGGTGGTGCTGGGTTGGGTGTGCAGTGCTGGGTCGTCGATGTCGATGACCTGCAGGTTGTACCCCTGTAGCCGGGGGCGTAGGTCGGCGGTGGTGATCGCGGCGATCGGGGTGGCGTCGGTGAGCATGAAGGCGATCCGCGCGTCGGGATGGCCGGGGTCGATCGGCAGGTAGGCCGCCCCGGTTTTGAGCACCGCCAGCATCGCCACGATCGCGTGTGCCGACCGGTTGAACAGCAGCGCCACCGTGTGTCCCGGGCCCGCCCCGCGCCCGGCCAGCAGGTGCGCCAACCGGTTGGCGGCCTCGTCGAGCTCGCGGTAGGTCAGCGAGCGGCCCTGGTAGCGGATCGCCACCGCGTCCGGCGCGGTCTGCACGTGGTGGGCGAACAACGCCGGAATCGATATCCCGGGGGCGGCGGGTGGTGCCAGCGCGGCGCGGTTGCCCAACCGATCCAGGCGCGCATGCTCGGCGGCATCGAGCACATCGATGCCCGACAGCCGCCGGGCCGCGTCGGTGGTCATGGCCGCCAGCACCCGCTGCAACCGCCCGATCAGCGCCTCGATGCTGGCGGTGTCGAACACGTCGGTGCGAAACTCCACCGCCCCGCCGATCCCTGCCGGCTCACCGGCCTCGGTGAAACGTTCGGCCAACGAAAACGCCAAATCGGTGCGGGCAGAACGGGTGTCCACCGGCATCTCGGTGATCTGCACATCACCGAGATCTAGCCCCGAGGCCGGCTCGCCGGTGCGCCCGGCCAAACCCTGCCAGCCCAACATCACCTGAACCAGCGGATGATGCGTCAGGGACCGGGCGGGGTTGAGCCGCTCCACGAGCACCTCGAACGGCACGTCCTGGTGCTCGAAGGCGCCCAGGCTGCGCCGTCGCACCCGGCCCAGCAACTCGGCCACCGTGGGGTCACCGCCCAGGTCGACCCGCAACACCAGCGTGTTGACGAAAAACCCCACCACCTCATC
>NZ_JCALDU010000002.1:0-1081305 GCF_059813025.1 Mycobacterium sp. NGS26 | reverse complement strand
ATCCCAGGCCGCGGCCGCGGCCATCATCGGCCCCGACCCCGGACCGGCATACATCAGACCGGAATTGATTTCGGGCGGTAACGCCGCGAAGTCCAACACCGTGTTCTCCTCAGTCGGCCATGATCGCGATTTGGTCGACAGGCGTCATCGCCAATCGCCACGTCGGGGGCTGCGCCAGCCCTAAGCAAGCCGCTGACCCGGTCTTTCGGCTCAGCAAACCGAACGGCCGGACTGCCGGACCATTCGGGCGCGTCCCTCCACCGTGTCCGGATAGGCGGCCCGCCACCGGCGTTCCCGCATATCCGGTCGGGAAAGACGTGCGCATCCTGCCTCGTTCACCCCCACTGTCAGCAACCGAGCGACAGCTCACGTTTTTGCCGAACTGCCGCTCGCACAAGACATTAACTGGTTGTCACGTAGCATGCCGACCGCCAATGCCGACTATTCACAACTGGCCAACCACTATTCATTCGAGGCCAGCTGCTGTTCATTTACGACGGTCGATTGTTCATCTGCAGTTTGCTTTTCGGTGGCGCTCGACAGCCACCTTGCACCCCGCGGCGGCAAATCAGCGGCAAAGCCGCGCCGTCAGTCCTCTTCGATGATCAGCGCCATTTCCGGGCACGACGCCACGCCGTCGCGAGTCGCCTGCACATCCTCGGGCGCCACCTCGTGCTCCTCGAGGATCGAATAACCCGACTCGTCGATGGGGAACAGTTCCGGATCGACCGCGTAACACTGCGCGTGGCCCACGCATCTGGGCTTTTCGAGACGGACCCTCACTAGGTTTCCTCCCCCGGAATCCGACGGACGCGGTCGCTAAAGTCTAGAAGATTGCGCGCCGTTCGCCGCCGGTGACCGGGAAGCGAAAAACCAACAACACAAGCGGAGATCAGAGCGGATGAGCACCCTCGGCGAGTGGCAGCCAGGCTCGTTCCATCTGCCACGGCTCGAGTTCTCCGAGTTGCCGTTGGCGCAAGACCGCGGGGTGGGATGGAAGGCGCTGCGCGACGCCGGGCCCGTGGTGTTCATGAACGGGTACTACTACCTGACCCGACGCGAGGATGTGCTTGCCGCGCTGCGCAATCCCAAGGTGTTCTCGTCGACAATCCTGCAACCGCCCGCCGATCCGCTGCCGGTGATCCCGCTGGCCTTCGACCCCCCGCAGCACACCCACTACCGCCGGATCCTGCAGCCGTACTTCAGCCCGACCGCGCTGAGTAGGTCGCGGCCGGTGCTGCAGCGGCACGCGACCGAGATGATCGGGTCGCTCGCCCCGCGGGGCGGGTGCGAGGCGATGGCGGATTTCGCCAGGCTCTACCCCTTTCAGGCTTTCCTCGACCTCTACGGCCTGCCGCTGCAGGATCGTGACCGACTGATCGCCTGGAAGGACGCGATCATCGGCGACACGGAACACCTCGGCATCGCCGAGATGCAGGCCGCGCAGGTCGGGCTGCTGGAATACCTCGTCGAGGTGATCCAACAGCGCCGGGCAAACCCGGGTTCGGACATGCTGTCGCGGGTGATGACCGGCCCGGGCGACTTCACCGACCTCGAGGTGCTGGGCATGAGCCACCTGTTGATCCTCGCGGGCCTGGACACCGTGACGGCGATCATCGGATTTTGCCTGTACGAATTGGCGCGCAGGCCCGAATTGCGCGCCGAGCTTCGCGACAATGCCAGGCAGATAAGGGTTTTCATCGAGGAGATCATTCGGCTGCAGCCGCCCGCCCCGGTGGCGCCGCGGATCACCACCGAGTTCGTCGACGTGGGCGGCATGACGCTGCCGCCGGGCTCGCAGGTCCGGTTGTGCATGGCCGCGATCAACCGCGACGGCAGCGACGCGTGGTCCACCGACGACCTGGTCATGGACGGAAAGGTGCACCGGCACTGGGGATTCGGCGGCGGGCCGCACCGCTGCCTGGGGTCGCATCTGGCGCGGATCGAGCTGACGGCGATCGTCGGCGAGTGGCTCGCGCAGATCCCCGACTTCGAGGCGCCCGGGGACTACACCCCGGAAATCAAATTCCCGTCGAAGTCCTTCGCGCTCAAGTCATTACCGCTGCGCTGGGCCTGACGCCGCCGCCCCCGGCGTCCTGCTCACCAGGTCGGTCGCCGCCACCTGGACGAACACGCCGGTGTCCTCGGCCATCAGCAGGCCGCGGCCGCGGGGCAGCGGGCCGCCCTTCATCTTGCCGCGGATGAAGCCCTCGTCGGGGTCGGCGTCCATCACCAGCAACGGCGCGTTCGCCTGGTGCAGCGCCCGCAGGATGGGGTCGCTGCCCGCCGACGACCAGCCGCCGAACGTGCGCGTCACGATGACGTGCAAGCCGACATCGGCGGCCCTGGTCACCCAGGGAGCGGCCTGGTGCAGCGGCGAATCGAAGCCCGGTGGCAGCTGTTGGACGTCGTCGACGATCAGGAAGATCTCCGGACCGCTCCACCACGACCGCGACAACAGCTCCTCCGCGGACAGGCCGGGCGGGGGCTGGCGGCTGGCCAGCAGGGCCGACAGCTCGCCCATCATCGCCTGCACGCCGTCGAGGTTGTAGGCGAACTTCTCGACGTACTCCGGGCCCAGGACGGTCAGCAGCTGGCGGCGCGGGTCGACCAGCCAGACCTGGGCCGACGGCCGCCCCGGCGGGGGCGTCGGGGCGCTGGTGGCGCCGGGCGCGTACAACCTGCCGATCTCGGACATGATGGTGGCCAGCGTTGTGGTGCGCCCACATTCGCGCCGGCCCGTCACCATCAGGTGCGCGTTCTCGGCGAAGTTCAGATAGACCGGCTGCAGGTCCAATTCCGATATCGCCCAAGCGATTCCGCCGACACCCACGCCTTCGCGGGTGTCCCGGGCCGCCAGCTCGCGCACCTGTTCCACACCGAACCGCGCGGGCAGCCGGCGCACCGGGCGGGCCTGGCCGGTCGCGAACCGGCTGACCGCCTCGACCACGCTGTCGGACTCGAAGATGTTGTCGGCCGTGTTGTGCAGTGCCGGCCGGGCCACCAACGTGTGCAGACCCGCCTGCGGATCGCTGTCGAGCCGGACGTAGTTGACCGCGACCATGCCGCGCCCGGGCTTGGCCGGAACGTCCTTGGCGAACCGCGAGCGCACCAGCTTGGCGTCTTCGACGGCGGCCAGCCGCAACTCGACCCGGGAACCGAACCCGCTGCGCACCGGCGGGCGCAGCTCGGATTCGCGGTCGGCGGTGACCACCACGTGCACCCCGAACGACGGGCCCTGATTGATGATCTGGTTGACCTGCTCGATCAGGACCTCGTTTTCCTCGGCCAGCGCGCGGTAGTTGTCGATCACCAGGTAGACGTCGCCGAAGACGTCGGGCACCGGGCCCGGGTCCTCGCCGGACTTGCGCCGCCGGAACACCTCCATCGACGGGATGCCGTATTCGAGGAAGCCGCGTTTGCGATCGCGCACCAGCGCCAGCAGTTCGGCCACCGTGCGGCGCACGCCGTACGGGTCCGTCGGACCGACGACCTCGCCCACATGCGGCAGGCCGGCGACGGTCGTCAGGGCCGTGCTGCTGTAGGCCAGGCAGTAGAACTGGACCTGCTCGGGCGTGTGGGTCAACGCGGCCGAACAGATCAGCGTCTGCAGCGCCGTGGTCTTGCCCGAGCCGCCGGCGCCCAGGATCAACACGTTGGCGCCGGGCCCGGAGGTGTCGACCGTCCACGGTGGCTGGTCGTGCTTGAACGGGCGGTCGATGATCCCGATCGGGAACACCAGGTCCCGGGACGAGCCGTAGTCCCGGTGCCAGTCGCGACCGAGGAACCGGTTGACCAGCTCGTCGATGGCGACGGGCTGGGTCAGCGGCGGCTGCCACAACCGGTAGGGCTCGAACTGGATCTTGCGGAGCTGGTCGATGATCACCGTCCCGACCTTCGGGGTCCTGATCCCCTCCTCGTCGTCGTCCTCGCTCTCGACGTCCTCGGCCTCGAGCACCTCGCCGTTCGACTCGACCGGCGCCTCGACATCCGGCCCGCCGACGCTCACCTCGAGCGGGGTGAACGCGTTGGTGAACAGTTGCGGGCGCACGTAGTCGATGCTGTGCACCAAACGGGGCGCCTCCTCGCCGTCGACGTCGACGCCGCGGGGGTAGTAGTCCCGCCACAGGAATTCGGCCTGGAACCGGATGATGTCCTCGAGGCTCTTACGGAAGTAGCCGAGGCCGGCCTGGGCCGGCAGGTTGACCGCGTTGGGCACACCGGCGGCCTGCGCCGCGCCCGCCGTGCGCGCCTTCAGCACCAGGCGATAACCCATGTTCTCCATGAGCTTTTCGGCCCGGCTCTCGATGGTCTGCGAGGCCATCATCAGGTGGATCCAATACGCGCGGCCCTGCCGGCCGATCGAGTCCAGCACGTCGACCGCGGTCGGCATGATGCGGAACCACTCGTAGAACTCGTCGATGACCACCACCAGCATCGGCAGCGGCGGCATGTCCTGGCCGCGGGCGCGCATCCTGGCCCGCACGGCGTTGTACTCCTTGGCGTCGTCGACGCCGGCGTTGTCGCACACCGCCTTTCGGCGGGCGATCTCGCCCCACAGCGCATCCAGGAAGCGCTCCATCAGCGCCTGGTCCTCTTCGAGGTCGGTGATGATGCGCGACACGTGCGGGACGCCGGCGAAGGGCTTCACCGCGGACCCACCCTTGAGGTCGGCCAGCACGAACTGCAGCTCCTCCGGCGGGTGGCTGAGCATCAGCGACTCGATCACGGTTCGCACCAGCGTCGACTTGCCCGAACCGGTCGTTCCGGACATGACGCCGTGCGGCCCGTCGCCGCCCTCGTCGAGCGACTTCATGTCCAGGAACAGCAGCTCGCCGTTGTCGGAGCGGTTGCCGAACGGCGCGCGCAGCCGCGACCGGCCCATCGTGTCGGTGCGGCTGCCCCACAGCGCGTCGAAGTCGATGTCGGCCGGATCGTCGATTCCGTAGTAGGACAAGATGTCCCGGGCGCCGATGTGGGCGACCCGCTGGCCGATCTCCTCGTAGGCCTCGGCGAGCCGCCAGCGGGCCATCTTCTGCGCGAACTCCTCGGCCTCCGAGGTGCTGAGCTGGTCGGTGAGGGCGAAGAACCACGGCTTCTCGTCGATCACCATCCAGGTGTCGCGGTCGCGGGGCAGCGCCTCGATCACGCCCTTGTCGTCGAACCGCAACGCCCGCTCCGGCACCGACGCCCACATCGACGAGCCGGTCAGGTCGAAGAACGTCACCCCGTCGACGCCCTCCGCGCTGATCACGTACTCCCATTGGGGATCGACGGCATCGGCGATGATCACCGTGTGGGGTGTCGGGGTCTGCGCCGACGAACTGGCGTGCCGGGGCGTGAAAGAGCCACGGCCGGCGAACAATTCGGCCTGTTCGGCCGCGAATTCACGCACCGACGCATACACCATCCGCGCGTTGCCCGCCGCGTCCTGGCGCCGCGGGTCGCCGAAGTGCGGCAGCCACTTGACCCAGTCCCACTCGTCGAGATCCGAACTGACCACGACCATCTGCACGTGGTCGGGACCGTGGGAGAACGCCAGCTGGCAGATGATCGCCCGCATCAGCGCCAGCACCTGCTCGCGCTCCCCGATCAGCGAGTACCAGGGTTCGACCAGCAGGGAAATCATCTTGGGCAGGTTGTAGACGACGCTTTGATAGCGCCCGAATTCCTGTAGCGCCTTACCGGTCACCGGCTCCAGCTCGATGTCGGTCGGCATGTTCTGGGGCTCACCCCAGGTCACCTCGGGGCGCGTCATGCCCACGCCGACCCGGACGACACCGAAGTTGAGGTCCTTGCCGTCGGGCTTGCGTTCCCACATCCGCGGCGACCCCACCGCGGCCGAAAGCGTGTCGGGCGCCGGGTGGAACCACCGGTAGTTGGCGTCCATGCTGTCGGCCGACTCGTGGGCGGTCTCGCGCAGCATGTCGAGCATCAGCATGAACTGGGCGCGCATCGAGTCCAGCTTGGGCCGGCTCATCTGCTGCTGGCCGCCGAACCGGCCGCCGAACATCATCATCGCGACGCCGCCGATCATGAAGATCGGGAAAATCGCGCCGGCACCGCCGAACACGTGCGAGCCGCTGGCGAAGGTCATCGCCACCATGCCGATCAGCAGCCCCACGATCAGGACGCCGACCACGATCAGCCAGACGGGCTTGCCCTCCGGCGGAGGGATGCTCAACGGCGTTGGGAGGACAATGTTTTCCGGCTTGATTACCGGAGGCTTCTCCGGTGTCGGCCGGGCAAAACCACGCTTCACTTCGGTACCACCAACTCTGCTGGGGACATATCCATCGGTAGGGTGTCGTGCTGAACCAACGCGTCCGCTCGTGACAGCGTCGGCCCCTGCGGCAGCAGGCGCAGCGCCACCCACGGCGCCTGACTCGGTTTCGTCTGCAGGCCCAACGCCTCGCGCACATCGCGGGTGTCGTCCACCCCGAACCGGGCGCCCGCGTCGGTGAGCCACCACAGCGATTCGGTTGTCTTGGCCCCCGGATCGTTGCCGGTGACGGCCACGAAGTTGGCGTAGTTGGGGCCGAAGTAGACCTGGTCGGCCTCGCGGCCGGTGGTGTCGGCCTTCACCAGCGACACCACCTTGTTGGTGTTGGCCTGGGCCACCGGGATGGTCGGCCCGGAGATGACCTCCACCCGGGCCCGGTTCTCGCCGCCGGTCTTCTCCCACCACCAGCAGGTCGCCGGGTTCTCCCGGATGTCCATCACGTTCAGCGGGTTGTCCGGATAGGACGACAGGTCCAGTTTGTTGACCACCGGCATCCTTGCCAGCGCGGCGGGTTCCACCGTCACCGGTTTGGTGTTGCCGGGGCCCCCGGCGTTCTGCAAGATCTGGGCGACCAACGGGGGCAGCGTCTGCACGCCATCGGCCAGCACCAGCGAATACTGTTGCGGCCCACTGATTTGCGGCGTGACGAGCACGGTGCCGATGGGTCCGGGTGCGCCCGGGAAGGTCGCCGGCGCCCCCGCGTTCTGGATCTCCGGGACCGTCAGCTCGGGCCCCACCGGCAACGCGTCGTACAGGGCGCGGCTCATCGGCTTGGCCATGCTGACCTGTTCCGGCGTCATGCCGAGCGGCAGCAACACCGCACGGTTCGCCCCGTCGACGCGCGACCGGCGTCCCTGCCGGATGACCCACGCGTCGCCGCCGTAGCTGAGCACCACCGCGTCCGACCCGGTCAGCACCCGTCGGTGAGAGCCGAGGTCCGGGCTACCGTCGATGACCGTGACCGTCACCCCCGACGGCGACCCGGCTCCGGTCGAGGTCACGGTGTCGCACACCAGCCACGACGACGAGGACGGGCTCGTCGGCCCGAAAGTCGATGGCGCGCCCGGGATCCCCACCATCGGGCCGCGCGGAAGCTTGGCGATCTGGCCCGACCGAACCAGGTGCGGGTTGTCGGGCCGCCCCGTGATCAGCCGCGCCGACGCCAGATTCAGTGCCGGGTACAACTTGTCGCCGACGCGGACGTACAGCGCGCCGGAGTCGCGGTCGGCGATGATCGGTGACTCGTTGATCTGGCCCGACGGGCTGATGAACGACCACAGCAGCGCGCCCAGGCAGATCACCGCCGCCGCGGAGATCGACGCGACCACGGCCAGGTTCTGCCGCCGCCCCGGCTCGATCTCCATGCGAACCCGCCACCGGGTCAGCGCCATCGCGGTCCGCCGGGCAAGGAACTGGTAGCCGGTCACCTGGGTCCGGGTCGACAACCCGAGGCCATACCCCGACCCGCGCTGCCCGCGACTTTCCTCCGCCACGCTATTTCACCGTCCGGTCTGCTAGAACGCCCATATATTGGCCGCGCGTATTTACCGCGCGCTGATCACTTTGATAACGGTAAGGCACCCGCAAAGACATCGCCACGTGGCGAGATTCGCGATCGCTTTTACCTATCGATATGTCCCCGAACCCGGCCGTCGTCAAGTCGTCGGTACGGCCGCCGGTGGCAGCGCCGGCCCGCGTCATTGAGCTGGCAGTTTCCGTCTCCCCCGCTGGTTCCCGGGCGGATTCCCGGTGTCCTCAACGGTCCTCGAAGGGTCCTTAAAGGGCATGGTAGTGGCTGCGGGCCGCCGCGTCCTGTCGAGCGCCCCCGCGTCGCACCGGCCGGGCCCTGGACGCAAGATGGGCGGCATGACTGAGCCCGCGCCCTCGCTGGTCGAACTCGCCAGGCGATTCGGGATCGCGACGGGCTACGAGGACTGGACCGGACGGCAGGTGCGGGTCGGCGAGGGCACCCTGGTGGCGGTGCTGGCCGCTCTCGGCGTGGCGGCCGGGACCGAGCGGGAGCGCAACGAGGCCATGAGCGCGCAGCTGCGGTCGCATTGGGAACGTGCGTTGCCGGCGACCATCGTGGGGCGCACCGGCGCGCCGACGCGGTTCTGGGCCCACGTGACGCACGGCGACCCGGCGGAGGTGTGGTTGCAGCTCGAGGACGGCACCGTGCACGGCGGCGTGCAGCAGGTCGACAACTTCACCCCGCCGTTCGATCTGGATGGCCGCTGGGTCGGGGAGGCCAGCTTCGTCGTGCCGGACGGCCTGCCGCTGGGCTACCACCGCGTGCACCTGCGGTCCGGCGACTCCGAGACCAGCGCGGCGCTCATCATGACGCCCGACTGGCTCGGGTTGCCCGAGCAACTCGGCGCCCGGCGCGCCTGGGGCCTGGCCGCACAGCTCTACAGCGTGCGGTCCCGGCACTCGTGGGGCATCGGCGACCTCACCGACCTGGCCGACCTCGCGGTGTGGTCGGCCTCCCGCCACGGCGCCGACTACGCACTGGTCAATCCCCTGCACGCGGCCACCCCGACGACGCCGATGGAGCCCTCGCCGTACCTGCCGACGTCGCGCCGCTTCTTCAACCCGCTCTACCTTCGCGTCGAGGCGATCCCGGAATTCGCCGAGCTGACCAAGCGCGGCCGGGTGCGGCGGCTGCGCTCGGAAGTCCAACAGCGGGCCGCCGAACTCGACGCCATCGACCGCGACGGCGCCTGGCGGGCCAAGCGCGCGGCGCTGCGGCTGCTGCATCGGGCGCCGCGATCGGCGGGCCGGGAATTGGCCTATGACGCCTTCCGCGACCGCGAAGGCCGCGCGCTCGACGACTTCGCCACCTGGTGTGCGCTGGCCGAGAAGTACGGCGGCGACTGGCATCATTGGCCCAGTTTCCTGCAGCATCCCACGGGTGCCGGCGTCGCCCGATTCGTCGAAAAGCATTCCGACACAGTCGATTTCCACCGCTGGATGCAGTGGCAACTCGACGAGCAGCTCGCCATGGCGCAGTCGCAGGCGCGCCGGGCCGGGATGGCAATAGGCGTCATGCACGACCTGGCCGTCGGCGTGCACCCCAACGGCGCCGACGCCTGGGCGTTGCAGGACGTGCTGGCGCTGGGCGTGACCGCGGGGGCGCCGCCCGACGAGTTCAACCAGCTTGGCCAGGACTGGTCGCAACCGCCGTGGCGACCGGACCGGCTGGAGGCCCAGGAATATCGGCCCTTCCGCGCGCTGATCAGGGCCGTGCTGCGGCATGCCGGCGGGGTCCGCATCGACCACATCATCGGACTGTTTCGGCTGTGGTGGATTCCCGACGGGATGCCGCCCACCCAGGGCACCTACGTGCGCTACGACCACGAGGCGATGATCGGCATCGTCGCGCTGGAGGCGCACCGGGCGGGCGCCCTCGTCGTCGGCGAGGACCTCGGCACGGTCGAACCCTGGGTTCGGGACTACCTACTATTGCGCGGCCTGCTGGGGACGTCGATCCTGTGGTTCGAATTGGATCGCGACGGGAACGGCGGCCCGCTGCCGGCCGAGCGCTGGCGGGAGTACTGCCTGTCGTCGGTCACCACCCACGACCTGCCGCCGACCGCCGGCTACCTGGCCGGCGACCATGTGCGGCTGCGGGAGTCGCTGGGGCTGCTCACCCGGCCCGTCGAGGCCGAGCTCGAGTCCGACCGGGCCGAGCTGGCGGCCTGGCTGGCCGAACTGCGCCGGGTCGGGCTGCTGACCGCCGGGGAGGACAACCCGGAGGAGATCGTCGTCGCCCTCTACCGGTATCTGGGGCGGACGCCGTCGCGCCTGTTGGGCGTGGCGCTGACGGACGCGGTCGGTGACCGCAGGACCCAGAACCAGCCCGGCACCACCGACGAATACCCGAATTGGCGGGTTCCGCTGACCGGCCCCGACGGCCGGCAGGTGCTGCTCGAGGACGTGTTCACCGATCGCCGGGCGGCCGCCCTGGCCGAGGCGGTGCGCGCGGAGATCGCGCCTCCGGCCGTCTGAGGTGGCCACCTGTTAGCTTCGGGTGCCATGAAGGTTTCCGTCGTCGCCCCGGTTGCCGACGGCGTCACCGCGGACCCCGGTTGGATGGCGAGCTTCGCGACCCACCTGGAGCGGTGCGGGTTCGAATCGATCGTCGTTGTCGAGCACACGGTCCTGGTGACCCGCTACGACAGTGTGTATCCCTACGACAGCTCCGGACGGGTCGGGCTGGCGGCCGACTGCCCCATCCCCGACCCGCTCGACCTGTTGGCGTTCCTGGCCGGCCACACCAGCCGGCTCGGGTTGGCCACCGGCGTTTTGGTGCTGCCCAACCACCATCCGGTGGTGCTCGCCAAGCGGGCCGCGACCGTCGATGCGCTCTCGGGCGGCAGGCTGCGGCTCTGCGTCGGCGTGGGCTGGCTGAAGGAAGAGCTCGAGGCGTGCGGCGCGGATTTCGACAGCCGGGGCAGGCGGGCCGACGAGCAGCTGGCCGTCTTGCGCGCGCTGTGGGCCGACCAGCCCGGGGGCGCGTCCCATCACGGCGAGTTCTTCGGCTTCGACGATGTCATGTGCTACCCGAAACCCGTTGCGGGCCAGCGGCTCCCGATCCACATCGGCGGGCACAGCCGTTCGGCGGCCCGCCGCGCCGGGCGATTCGGCGACGGCTTTCAGCCGCTCGGCGTGACGGGCCCGAAGCTGGCAGCGCTAATCGCGCTGATGCGCGACGAGGCCTCAGCCGCCGGCCGTGACCCGGCGGCCCTCGAGGTGTCTTTGGGTCACTCGGTCACCAAGATCGACGCCGACCGCGCGGGCGCCCTGGCCGAGCAGGGCGCCGACCGGATCGTGCTGTCGATGCCGCCGACCACCGACATCGAACAGGCCAGGGACATGCTGTCGGCCTGTGCACAACGGCTGTCGCTGGTCCCGTGATGCCGGCGGCCGACCGCACCGCCCTGAGCGACCTGGTGCACCGATACGCCGCCGGTGTCGACGACCGTGAATTCGACGCCGTCGCAGAGCTTTTCGCCACCGATGGGCAGCTGGTCGTGCCCGACCCGCCGGGCGAGCTGCGGCCACTGCATGCACACCGGGGCCGGCCGGCCATCGCGGCGGCGGTCGCCGCGGTCGCCGCCGTGGCGCGCACCGAGCACGCGATCGTCGGCGAGGTCTACGACGTCCACAACGAGGCGGGCCGGCACGGCACCGCGCGGGGGCGCATCGCCTGCATCGCGCATCACTGGGACCAGCGCGGCGGCGACGTCGTCGATGTGGTGTGGCATCTGCGCTACGACGACGACTACACGTTGACCGACGCGGGTTGGCGGATCGCCCGCCGGGTGCTGACCGTCAACGCCATCGAAACCCGGCCGGTCCGCCGATTGCTGCCGCGCGACTCGCCCTAGCCGCGCTGGCAGAAGGTTATACCCAAACTCACAGCGCTCCTTAAGAAACCGCGTTTGCGGATAGAATTAGCTATTCGCATAGAATTTGCGGAAATCCCGACCCGCGGCCGTCCGAAGTCGTCCCGGCGACGGTGGCGGCCACTCGCCCATCGGGCCGAACAGGACCCTGAGCACCGGTTTCACCCGGCGATTGTTTCACTGTCTAACAATTGTTGTGGTGTAATTTCGGGCGCGTGACGAATGCCGAAGGTAACGACATTGGTTCTGCCGGGGCCGCCGCGGGGTCGGCGGCGAACGGCTCGGTCGCAACGCTGGCGGTAGGCACGCCGCTGCTGACGGACCCCGACTACCGCAGCGAGATACACACCGCCGAAGACACCATCGATGTGGAGGCCTACGGCGGGGGGTTCGACCTCACCCGCCGGGCGACCGCCCCGAAGTTGCGCGTCGGCCGCGACAAGTGGTTCAACCTGCTGTGGTTGGTCCCGATCGGCTTCGCCGCGCTGATCGCGGGGGTGGCGATCGGCAAGGGGCTGTACAACATGCCGGCGGTACACGCGTTCGTCCAGCGCTACCCCGGCACCGACGCCCACTCCGGTGTCAGCCCCGGCCTGCCCGCATGGATCGGGTGGACCCACTTTTTCAACCTGTTCATGATGATGTTCATCATCCGGACCGGGATCCAGATCCTCTGTGACCATCCCCGGCTCTACTTCAGCCGCAACGCCACCCCCGGCAAGGACGAGTGGCTCCGGGTGGGCCCGCCGGTCCCCGACGACGAGCTGTGGACCGCCAACGCCGACACCGTCGCGTTGCCGCCGCAGTTCGGGCTGCCGGGTTTCCGGCACTCCATCGGGCTGGCGCGCTGGTGGCACCTCGGCGTCGACGTGCTGTGGCTGCTCAACGGCGCGGTCTTCTACGTCCTGCTGTTCACCACCGGGCAGTGGCGGCACGTCGTGCCGACAAGCTGGGACGTGTTCCCCAACGCGGCGTCGGTGGCGATTCAGTACCTGTCGCTGGACTGGCCGAAGGACAACGGCTGGGTGGCCTACAACGGCCTGCAGCTGCTGGCGTACTTCACCACCGTCTTCATCGCCGCCCCGGCCGCGCTGCTCACGGGCCTGGGGATGTCGCCGGCGCTGTCCCAGCGCGTCCACTGGCTCAGCAAGCGGCTGAGCATCCAGCACGCGCGGTCACTGCACTTCCTGGTGCTGGTGTACTTCCTGTTCTTCATCCTCGTTCACGTGACGATGGTGCTGACGACGGGCGCGCTGCGAAACCTCAACCACATGTTCGCCTCGCGCGACGACGACAGCTGGATGGGCTTCTGGATCTTCGCCCTCGCGATGATCGTGACCGCCGTCGCCTGGGTGTGGGCCACCCCGTTCACCATCAAGCACCCGCGCGTCGTGCAGCGGGTCGGCTACGCGCTGGTCGGCCCGTTCCAGCGGATGCTGGAGCGGCTCGACCCCAAGCCCGGCGCCTTCACCGAAGAGGACATCTCTCCGCATCACTGGCGCAACGGCCGGCTGCCGGAGACCGTCGAGTACAAGGAGTTGGAGGCCAACGACTTCCGCGATTGGCGGCTGAAGGTCTACGGCCTCGTCGAGCGCCCGATGGAGTTCTCGCTCGACGACCTGAAGGCGCTGCCCTACCACGACCAGATCAGCCAGCACTTCTGCATCCAGGCCTGGTCCGGCGTGGCCAAGTGGGGCGGTGTGCAGATGAAGACCATCATGGACATCGTCAAACCGCTGCCCGAGGCCAAATGGGTGGTGTTCTATTCGATGGGCCTCGGCGCCACCGGCGGCATCTACTACAACGCGCATCACATCGAGCAGATGGACCACCACATGACGATGCTGGCGTACAACATGAACGACCAGCCGCTGCCCTACATGCATGGCAAGCCGCTGCGGCTGCGCAACGAGTTGCAGCACGGCTTCAAATTGGTGAAGTGGATCAAGGGCATCGAGTTCGTCGCCGACTACCGCGACATCGGTAGCGGCTACGGCGGCTACAGCGAAGACCACAAGTACTTCGGGCGCCACCAGACCCTGTAGGGGCAACGAAAACCCGTGTGGGGTCGGGGTTTTCGGGCTACCGGAGCGCGGCCAGATTGTTCGCCGACTTGCGCACGTCCGATCGCACCACCCTGGCGACGACCCGTCCGATCGGCCCGGAGAGCACGCCGCCCGTGAGGTCGGCGGTGAGATGAAAGGTCGACCCCGGGTTGTCGTCGGCAACGTCCATCGCCACCGCGATGCGGATTCCGCCGCGGCCCCGCCCCTGCAGTTCAATCGATTTCGGCTCGTCGTACCGGGTGACCGTCCAGTGAATGATGTTGCGAAAGCCCTTGACCTTGACGCACGACGAAACCCGGGTGCCCTCCCCGATCGTCGACGGCACCTCGCTCCGCCACCCGCCGAAGATCGTCATCCACTCGTCGAGTCGACTCAGGTCTGACGCCAGCTTCCAGGCCGCTTCCGGTTCCAGGTCCGACGACGTCGAAACATCCACTCGTGCCAAGGCTTACCCCCGCTTTTCGCTTGAGGGGTTGCATACCCGGGTGGGCGCGGCCGATAAACGCGGCGGATGTGTGGCGCCCTAGGGCCAGGCCTTGTCCAACTGGTGCGCCACGTCGATGACCTGCGCGGCCTGCGATTGCGGCGAGTCGATCTCCTCGGCGACGTACTGGGCGATGAATCTGCGGATCTCACCGTCGACGCCGGCAAGGATGCGCAGCACCTCGCCGCGGAAGGACTTGGACGACACGTTGACGGTGATGTCGGACGGCCGCGGCTTCGCCACGTCGACGATCAAAAGCAGCGGCTCGGCGGCTCGCGCCGTGGCCCGCAGGGCGATGTCCCCGGACACCACGAACCGCTGCTTGTCGAGCCGCAGGTCCAGGAGCAGGTCGATGGACAGCGGGATGTGAATGACGAACGTGATGGCCTCACCCAGGCGCCGCGTGACGCGCGGGTCGTGGATCTTGACGTTGGCGCTGACCTTGGCGATTCCACCGGGCCCCTGAGCGATCGGCTCCATCGCGAACTCGTTGCCCGCGATGTCGGCAAACGCGGCGGCGACGCGCTCGGGCGTCACGGCGACCTCGAAGAACCTGCGGCCGAACTCCTCGTAGGTGACATAATCGTGGGTCTGCATAGGCTTATACCGTCTCACGTCACCCGCCGGAACGGCCGCTGATCTGCTCGCGTCGCAGGAATTTCGCGCCAGATGCAGGCCGACGGGGGCCGCGGCGTCGGCCTGCGTCTGTGAACAACACCACACCCAGTCGCTTCGATTCGGTGTGTCGGCCGGCGGCCTGGGAGGCTTGGAGGAGTTGGAGGTGTTTGGGAGTCCTATGAGCGCCCACGAGGTTATTGAGTCGCGCTCGGCCGCGTCCCGGGTCGCGGGGATGCTCACCTGGTTCGGCGGTGGGCACCGGCCCGAACTCGCCGAGCGTCACGAGCGGTCCACCCATGCCGTGGCCGGCGCCGTCGTGCTTGTCGGGGCCCTGCTGGCCTGGCTGGTGGCGAGCCTGGCGGTTTCCGGGGCGACGAGCTGGCCGGCTCCTGCCATCGTGCCGCTGACCCTCGTCTTCGGCCTGCTGGTCGGCGCGGTGACGCGCGGCATCGCCGGCGGCCCCGATCGCGGGTGGCCCGGCATCGCGTGCCGCGCGGGCGTCGCGGTTGCCGTCGGCGTCGTCGTCGGCGAGCTGGCCGCGCTCGTGGTGTTCTCCGCCCCGATCGAGCGTCGCCTGGACGAGCGGGCCCTGCGCACCGCCGAGTCGTCGCCCGCGGTCGCGCAGGCGTCGGCGGCGCTGCAGCAGACGCGGGATGCGCGCGCCGCACTCGACAACGCCGTCGAACAGGCCCGCCTGCACCAGGACCGGGCGCTGGTGGTGGCGCGCTGCGAATACAATCCCACCCCGGCTTGCCCGCAGACCCGCATCACCGGGGTTCCCGGTGCCGGGCCCGAAACACGAACGGCGAACCAGCTTCTCGCCGACGCGCAGCGCGAGCTGGACAACGCGCTGGCGGCCCGCGACCGCCGGGCCCCCGGGCTGGACGCCGAGATCTCCCGCGGGCAGCAGGCGCTTGCCGAGGCCCGCCGGCACGTGGTGGCGGACGCCGGGCGAGGGCTCGGTGCGCGCTGGGTCGCGTTGAACGAGGTCACGTTCGCCGGCGCCGGCGCCCTGACGCTGCGGCTGCTGACGATCGGGGTCTTCGCGCTGCTGTATCTGCTGCCGCTGATCCTGCGGCTGTGGCGGGGCGAGTCGACCCAGGATCGCCGCGCGTCGGCGCGCGCCGAGCGCGAGCGCGCCGAACTCGATGCGGACACCGCGATCGCGATCAAGCGGGCCGAGGTTCGCCGTGAGGCCGAAATGCTTTGGGCCGAGCACCAACTCACCCAGGCCCGCCTCGCCATCGAGGCCCAGGCCCAGATCGACCGCGAGCAGCAGCGGCGCCGGGTCGCGGAGGCCCTGGATGCCCCGGTGCGCGCGTCGGCGCGGCGTACCTTCGAGCCAGTGGAGGAAGACATGTACCTGCCGATCGCCGCGGAAGCGGAGGCGGCCAGCCGCGCACTCACCCAATTGCCCGCCGGCGCACCGGAAGAGCGCACCGGCGACGAGCCGGGTCGCGAGGTCGAAGTCCACGAGGAGGGCGGTGCGCCGTTGATCCCTTCGATTCCGGACGCGACCAGGGCCGCGGCGCGGTGGATTCGCCCGCTGGTGCCGCCCTTCGTGGCGCGGGTGATCGACAACACGACCCAGCCCCTGCGCACCGCGCGGCAGGTGTTCGAAGAGGTTGAGGAGATCACGTTTTCGCTCAAGCGCACCCGCAAGGTCACGGTCGACTCCGAGACCTCCGAGGCCTCCGAGACCTCGGAGCCCGCGGACGAGCCGTCGCACCCAAGCCGGATTCATTCGTCGCGCGCGGGTCGCCGCCACGACGAGTCGTCACACCGGGCCCACCGCGGGGTGGGGCGCCTGTCCGCCGGCGATGACCAGGACCGGTCGCTGGCGGTGCGCGACCGCGGTCTCGAGTTGACGGAGCGCGGCGGGTTCCGCGAGGTCCGTGCGCCCGAAGGCCCCCGCGAACTACCGCCACCGAAATGATTGCGAGATAAGCCGCTTCAGCCCACGGCCAGCTCGAGCCGCGCCAGGCGGCGCACCAGGATGCTCGGCAGCCACCGGCCCACGTCGACCGCTGCGATCTCCGATGTGCGATCCAACAACAGGCGCAACACGATCCGCGCCTCCAGGCGTGCCAACGCGGCACCGACGCAGAAGTGCGCTCCCTTCCCGAAGCTGATGTGCCCCTTAGCTTCTGGCCGGTCGAGGCGGAATTCACCGGGCGTCTCGAAGTGAGCCGGGTCCCGGTTGGCCGCCCCCCACAACAGCAGCAGGCGCGAGCCGGCCGGCAGGTCGACGCCGCCCAGGGTGGCGTCGTTGCGCACGTGCCGGTAGTGGCCGCGGAACGGCGGTTCGTAGCGCAGGGTCTCCTCGATGAATGCCGCTTGCAATTCCGGGCTTTCGCGCAGCTGCCGCTGGACGTCGGGCCGCCGCGCCAACATCCACGCCGCGCTGCCCAGCAGCGACGCGGTGGACTCTCCGCCCGCGGCGAACAGGATCACCAGCATCGCCTGGGCGGCGAAGCTGTCCAGCTCGCCCGCGGCGCAGGCGCGCGCAAGCTTGCCCAACAGATTGTCCTGCGGATCGTCCGTGGCGGGGGCGAATTGCTCGCCGATGTAGCCGCTGAGCTCCATCACGGAGACACCCGCGGCGGCGAGTTGCTCCTCGCTGACCAAACCTTCGAGCAGCTGGGTGGCGGCGTACCCCCATCTCACCAGCCGGTCGATGTCGGTGTCGGGCACGCCGATCAGCTCGGCGACGACCATCATCGGCAGCCGGTTGGCCATGGCGCCCATCCATTCGATGCGCCCGTCACGAAGCCCGTCGCTCCACAGCCGCTCTGCGGTCTGGGTGGCGAACCGCTCGAGCGCGCCGATGCGCCTGGCGGCCAGGTGGCGCGCCAACAGCTTGCGATGGATCGCGTGGGCGGGATCGTCGGCGGTGGCCAGCACGTGGGTCGGGCCGCCGAGGGCGTCCATCTCGAACGCCTTGACTGTCCCCTCGGGCGTATACGTCATGGTCGCGGTCAGGTTCGACGAAAAGTCCTCGGGCCGGTTGATGACCTCGTTGATCGCGTCCCAATCGCACACCGCATAGAACCCGGAGTCACCGATCCGGTGCACCGGCCCGGCCGCGCGCATCCGCTCGTAGAGCGGGTACGGATCCTGCAGGGATTCGGCGCTGAAGAACGCGTCCGCGGCGACTGTCACACTCCACAGCGTGCTGGCCGTGATATTCGCACGTCAACGCCGCCGCGCGAGGTTGAAACCCGCCGGCTGGAGCCGGTGGCCCCGCCCGTCTCAGCATGGGTCCGGGAGCTGCGGCTAAGCTGAGAAAATCAGCGGAATCTGTCTCACGGTGAGATCGTGATGTGGTTGCTTCGCGAGCGGGAGGTCAAGTGCCGGGTGACGACTGGTTGGTCGGGGGCGATCGCCGCGAGGTCGCCGTCGAACGCATCTATGCCGCCGCCACCGACATGATCACCCGCGAAGGCCCGGATGCCTTCGACATCGACCGGCTGGCCAAGCGGGTGCACTGCTCCCGGGCCACGATCTACCGCTACGCCGGCGGAAAGGCCGCCATCCGCGACGCGGTCGTCGCCCGCACGGCGTCGCGCATCATCGAAGCGGTGCGCCAAATCGTCGACACGATGAGCGGGCCCGAGCGAGTGGTCACCGCAATCACGGTGGCGCTCAGGCTGATCCGGGCCGATCCCCTGTATCCGCTGATGGTCAGCTCGGTGCGGGCCAACGAGATGCTGTGGCTCACCGGGTCGCCGCTGTTGGCGCGTTTCGCCACCGAACTGACGGGGCTGACCGACCGCGACCCCCAGGCCGCCCTGTGGGTGGTTCGCGTTGTGCTGTCGCTGATGTACTGGCCCGCCGGCGACGACGAGACCGAACGCCAACTCGTGCAACGATTCGTCGCGCCGGCCTTCACCTGAGCCCGTCGGTGCCGAGCGCGTCGTACAGCTCGGGCAGGAAACCCGCCAGGTGGTTCATCTCCTGCGCGCAGTGCACCAGCAGATTGCGGGCGGTGGATTCCGAGCCGCCGAGTACCCGCGACGCGAGGGGACGCACCGCCCGCGACGCCAGGCCGGGAGCGTGGCGCACCGCGATGTGCGGCCCGCCCATCCAAAACCGTGACCGCATTTCGGCCCCGCCCGCCGTCGACCGGATGTGATGGACGAACCAGCCGGCGTCCACCGGGGCGTCACCGGACCCCAGCCGCGCGCAGATCGACACGGCATCGTCGCTGTCGGCGGGCAAACCGACGCTGGCCGGCGCGACGAATTGGATTGCCGCACTGACCATGGTCGAGCCGATGTACTCCCTGATCATCGACGCCCGCCCGATGTAGCGCTGCCCGCCCCGGCCGCCGTCGTTCCAGCGGGCGGACAGGTGCGCCCGTGGATGCCACAGCTTGTAGCGGCGGGTGTCGCCGCCATGCCAGCCGAACCACCACACCCACATCGCGGGGGTTACTCCGGGCATGTCGGTGCGCACGGAGACCTGCATGCTCCCGTCGTCGAGCATTCCGTAGCCGTTCTCGGTCCGGTGGTAACCCTCGTCGGCGAGGCTCGCCGCGTCGTCGAAAGCCAGCAACGCCGGCCCGGCCTGCGGGCCATGGTGTAACGCGTCGACGACATGGCTTGGCAGCGCAGCCATCTCGGGTTTGAAGAACTTGCCGAACGGTGTCTGGGCGTCGTCGCCGCGGTAGCCGAGGTAGAGCTCGCCGGCCATCTACAGTCGTCCCATCCAGCTGTGGAACAGGCCATCCGGGTCGTAGGCGGCCCGCACCCGGTCCAGGCGCACCATGGCGTCGTCGGTGGCGAACCGCGCCGGCCGCTGACCCAGGTTCTCGTCGGCGAGCTGAATTCCGGTGGCCAAGTGGGACATCGCCGCCATGTTCGACCGCGCCCAGTCGCCGTACCTCTCGTCGTCGGCCGCGTTCTTCCATCCGCCGTAGAGCGCCAGGTAGACCTCGTCCTCGAGGCTGTAGGCCATGTCCGGGCGCGGCGGGGACGGTCCCCAGTTCAGCCACAGGAAGTGCGACGGGTGGTCGGGGATCGTGTCGATGATGTCGTGGATTCCGGGCAGCAGGTCTTCGGCGGAGGCCGACGTCCACATGTTGTCCGCGGCGTAGCGATGGTCGGGCAAATAGTTGCCCATCACGGCGTCGTACCAGGTGGGCATATCGGTTGGCATATAAGGAATCTTGACCAGCGCCCGGTCGACGACCGGGACCGTGCCGAAGATCGCCAGGGCCTCCTCAGCTTCCCTCTCGGAGTCGGCGAATGCCGGGGACGCGAACGTGATGGCCGGGCTGTCGATATTCATGTTCGGGACGTTCTTGGTCGCGACGATTTGCATCTCGACGCGACGGTCCACCTCGGCGCTGACGTTGCGGGCCCAGGTGTAGATCTCGTCGGCGAGCTCGATCGGGTAGATGTAGAAGCTGGTGCCGCAGGCGGCCGGGCGTGGGTAGAGCTTCAGGTGGAACGACGTCACCACGCCGAAGAAGCCGGGGCCCGCGCCGCGTGCTGCCCAGTACAGGTCGGCGTGATTGTCTGCGTCACAGTGGATTTGCTCGCCGTCCGCGGTGACGACGTCCAGGCCGACGACGTTCTCGCACGCCGGGCCCCAGACGCGGCTGTTCCAGCCGTAGCCGCCCTGCAGCAGGTAGCCCCCGACGCAGACGCCCCTGCAGTGCCCCGCGGGAAAGAACAGGTTCTGCGCCTCCAGCTCGTTCATGAGCACGCTGCCGCCCTTACCCGGACCGACCACCGCCACTCCCCTTTCGGCGTCGATCCTCGCGTGGTCGATGCGGCTCACGTCGAGCAGCACCGCCCCGTCGCGCAGATGGTTGGCGGCCCAGCTGTGCCCGCCCGACCGGATGTTGACCTTGAGGCCGTTGGCCTTGGCATACCGCAGGGCGTTGACGACGTCGTCGGCGTCGACCGCCTGAACGATCACGTCCGGGAATCGCGGGGGAACACGCTGGTTCCACACGGTGGCGCGGCGAGCCGCTTCATACCCCTCGTCGCCGCGGAAGTAGTGCCGTCCCGCCGGCAGTGACGCGGGGCCGACGGGCGTCACCGGAAGAAGCCCACCGCGGGATCGTCGATCACGGACGAGATTTTCGCACCTTTTCGGTGGTGCCTGATGCCTCGCGATCGCGCCGGCCAGTGCAGGCGGAGCGGGAAAACATCGTGCTCCGAGGGCCTTTGGTCGACGACGGGTCGATGAGAGTTGGCAACGGCCGCGGCACCCCCCGGGACCCCGGCCGTGCCAAGTTCCTCATCGTCACTCAACAGGTCACCACTCAACAGCTCACCGCAGACGACTCGGCGAACAGCGGTCCCCACTCGCGGCGGGCCGCGGACTGCGCATCGGTGAAGCTGGCCGTCTTCTCGCCGTCGCCGGCCAGGTGAACCAGCGCCCACGCCATCGCGAACACCGGCACCCTGTGACGCACTGCCGCGCTGTGCAATTCGTCGAAGGCCACGTCCGAGCGGCAGCGCCGAAGTCCGATGAGAATGCCCCTCGCGGTGTCGAGAATGCGACCGGAGTTCGGGCCGCACGTAGTCTGGGCGGGAACCCAGTTCGCCATCATGCTGTGGATACCTCCTGTTGACGCCTTGACGAAATCCGCTATCTCACATAGCGGGTCAGGATCCCTGCGAGTCCCCGCAACTCGCGATTCGATCCCGAAAAGGTGCCCTGTGCAATGATTTGTGGATCGAACCCGTTGTGCCAGACCGTCGCCCGCATCGATACGCGGTTGTGATCGTGTTGAGATCGCCCGGAGATTTCGGTGCGCCGGATCGCGCCCGTCAACGATTATTCGAAGATTATTCGAATCAGCCTGCAAGCGAGAGCAATTCGTCGAAGCTGGCAACGAGGGCGTCATGGAAGACGTCGTAGTCGGGTATCGCCGCGGTGTCCACGTTGATGCCCAGGGCGCACACGTCGACGTAGGTGAGCAGCGTGACATTGACCGCGGAGCCGATCGTCGGGCCGAACGCGTACTGCGCGCGAACGGGGGCACCCCCCAGGAAGACCGGGACCGGGACGCCCGGCACGTCGCTGGCCAGAAAATCCACATGGCGCAGGACCGAACCGATGTACCAGCGCGGCATCAGGTTCAGAATGCCGGCGATCACCTGTGTGTAGGGCAGCGATCTCTCGTCGCGCACCGCGGCGGTGCGCTCGTGTATCGCCCTGATCCGCGCCGCCGGGTCGGCCTCGCCCACGGGCACGTCGAACCGCATCAGCGTGATCCGGTTTCCGCCCATCTCGTCGGACTTTGTCCGCAGGCTGATCGGCATCGTGAGGTGCAGGTCGCCGACCTCGACGCCGTGCTTTTCGTGGTACCGGCGCAACCCGCCGGCCACGCCGGCGACGAACGCGTCGTTGAGGGCGCCGCCGCAGCGGTGCGCCGCCTCCCGCAACGGCGGCATCGGCACTTCGTGCACCCCGAGGCGCCGGATCAGGCCGCGGTCCGTTATCAACGGGGACCCGGCCCGGCGTATCGGCCGCACCGTGCGATAAATCGACGCCCCGGTGGCCGCGGCCGACCGGATCGTCGCGGCGGGCCGCCGAACGCTGTCGTGCACCAGTCGCGGGGCCAACCTGGCCGCCGCGGTCACGGCGCCACCGAGTAACCGGGCGTCGTATCGCCAGCTGTCGCGGTAGCCGCCGAGCAGCGCGGGCCTGGATGCCTCCGGCGCCGGCGGCAGGGGCTCGCGCTCGTGGAGATCCTCGGAGGGGTGGAAGAGGTTCATCGCTATTTGGACGCCGCCGATTCCGTCGGTGAGCGCATGGTGGAACTTGCAGACCATCGCCGCGGCGCCGTTCTCGAGCCCATCGATGAACGTCGTCTCCCAGAGCGGCCGCGCCCGGTCGAAGTCCTGCATCTGGGCCAGTCGGGCCACCTCGAGGACGTCGTCGAAGTTCCCCGACGCCGGAGCGGCGGCGCGCCGGATGTGGTAGTCCAGGTCGAAGTCCGGGTCGTATTCCCACCGGGGCGGGGCCGGCGGCGGGGACGGCACCACCCGCTGCCGAAACACGGGCAGCTTGCGGCTGATCCGGTCGAAGCGGTCGCGCACCCAACCCCACTCGGGCGATCGATCCAGCACCACGACGCTGACGACGGTCGACCGCAGCCGTGGATCGTCTTCCATCGCCCAGGTGAAGGCGTCGCTGTTGCGCATGAATGCAGTCATGGTGTGCTCCACGCACAAACCTACGACCAGTCGGGGCAAAGGTCAGTAGCTTATTGGCAGCCAATGACTTTGGTCCCCACGAATGGTGTCATTCGTCGCCCGCGCCGGGGACCGACGGGCTACGACGGCGCGGCGTCCGCGAATTCGCGGAATGCGGTGTAGGCCCGGGCGCCGTAAATCGTGGCGGGTCCCCCATGCATCAGGATGGTGACACCGATCGCCTCGGCGGCCTCCTCCGCCGTGGCGCCGGCCCGCGCGGCCGCCTGGGCGTGCGACGCGATGCAGCCGTCGCAGCCCTGCACGACCCCAATCGCCATCGCCATCAGCTCCTTGACCTTGCGGCTGAGCGCTCCGTCGGCCAGGGCGGCGCCGCTGAGGGCGGCAAACCCCTGGTAAACGTCGGGGATCCGCTTGCGCAGGGCGCGATGCTGGGGCAGGAGGTCGTCGAGGACCTCATGATGATGCTGCTGTTCCGACATGATCCCCCGGGGCTACTTTCTGGCGCTCGCGGTCTCGCTGTGCTTCAGCGAGTCGATCGCCGCTTGCAGCCTGCCGGTGACCTCCTCGGCGACGGGGCGCAGCTTCGGCTCGCCGCTGACCTCCACCATCAGCTCGGGGTTCATCGCCTCGACCAGCACCGTGCCGTCGTGGTCGGGGTCGGTCCGCACGACGACGTTGCACGGCAGCAGCAGGCCGATCTGCCGGTTCGCCTCCAGCGCGCGATGCGCCAGCGGCGGGTTGCAGGCGCCGAGGATCAGATAGTCCTCCATCTCCTGGCCGATTTTGGCCTTCAGCGTGGCCTTCACGTCGATTTCGGTCAACACGCCAAAACCCTGCTCCGCGAGTGCCTCCCGGGTCCGCGCGACCGCGTCTTCGAACGAGGTGTGCAGCGGCGTCGCGATTGCGATGTCCATCGTGGTTTTCCCTTTCTGGTCGTGTTCTCGTCGTGTCCCCCGGCCTCAGGCGAGCGCGAGGAACAGCTTCTCCAGCTCGGCCTCGCTCATGGGTGGCCCGCCGTCGGCCGTGACACCCGTGAGGCATTCCCTCAACCCGGTCGCCACGATCTTGAAACCGGCCCGGTCGAGGGCGCGCGAAACCGCGGCGAGCTGGGTGACGACGTCCTTGCAGTCGCGGCCCTGCTCGATCATCGAGATCACCCCGGCAAGCTGTCCCTGGGCGCGGCGCAGCCGGTTCAGCACCGCCGCGATGCTGTCTTGATCAGCCGTCACTGGATCCTCCGTATCGTTGTACCACTGCCATGGAATATACCCCCATGGGTATCAGTTGTCACCTGTACAGGTCCGTACCGGCCCCGAGTGGGCCCGAACAGCTAAGGAACCAAGGTGACGACGACCAACCTGACGCAAGAGACGTTCGAGTCGACCATCACGGAGAATCCCATTGTGCTGGTTGACTTTTGGGCCGGGTATTGCCGGCCCTGCCAGGCGTTCGCGCCGGTCTACGACCGTTCGGCGCAGGCGCACCCCGACGTCGTGCACGGCAAGGTGGACACCCAGGCCGAGCCCGGGCTGGCGGCCGCGCTGGGGATTCGCTCCGTGCCGACCGTCATGGCGTTTCGCGACGGCGTGCTGGTCTACAGCCAGGCCGGCGCGATGGCCCCGGCCGTGCTGGACAACCTGATCAGCCAGGTGAAATCGCTCGACATGAACGCGGTGCGCGCGAAGATCGCCGCCCGCCGCGCCGGCGCGGGCCGCTGAGATTCGGCGACCGGCCGACCGTCAGAGGATGGCCCGCAGGTCCTTCGCCCTGGCGATGTCGTCCCAGTCGACGTCCAGCTCGAGCAGGATCTCCTCGGTGTGCTGGCCGTGCTCGGGCGCCCGCGCGGGGCGCGGCGGGGTCTCGCCGAACTGGACGGGCGCCGCGACGATCCGGTATTTCTCGCCGTGGTCGTCGACGTTGGTGATCACGTACCCGTTGGGTTCCACTTGCGGGTCGTTGAGCGTCTCCCGCGGGGTGGCCAGCGCGCCCCACACCCCCGGCTCGTCCTCGAGCACCTTCTGCCAGTGCGCAAGGTCGTGGGCGGCGAAGGCGTTGGCCACGATCTCGGTCGCCGTTGCGGCGTTGGCGATCAGGTTGCTCGACGGCACAAACCGCTCGTCGGTCGCCAGCTCCGGCAGGCCGATGCGCTCGCAGAAGCCGGCCCAGAACTTGTCGGGTTGCAGGAAGACCAGCTGAATCCACCTGCCGTCCTTGGTCTTGTACCGGTTCACGAGCGGATTGATGGCCAGCCCGGGCGGCGCGCCCGGAATGCCGTCGATGTCGAAGAAATCGGCCGCGCAGATCGAGGGCGCGATGGCCCACATCGCCTGGGCCAGCAGCGACGAGTCGACGATCGTCGGCTCGCCGGTCCGCTCCCGGTGGAACAGCGCGGCGCACACACCGCCGGCCAGGGTCGCTCCGCCCTGCAGGTCCCCGAATCCCGGCCCCTGGACGGCGGGCGTCTCGGACCCGAACGGGGTCAGCGTGTACGCCACCCCGCCGCGCGCCAGGTAGGTGGCGGCGTCGAAACCGCCGCGATCCCGGTCCGGGCCGCGCACCCCGAGCCCGGTGCCCCGCGCGATGATGATCTTCGGGTTGAACGCGCGGATGTCCTCGACGGTGAGCCGGACCCGTTCCAGCGCCCCCGGCAGCCAATTGGTCAGAAACACATCCGCACTGGCCAACAGCCGGCCGAACAACTCCCGCCCCGTTTCGGACTTGATGTCGATGGCGATGCTGCGCTTGCCGCGGTTGCCCAGCTCGAGGATGAAGTCGGCGTCCGGGCGCGCGGCTTCGCGGGTGAAGCCGCCGACCACCAGCGCCCGTCCCGGATCCCCGGAGGCGACGCCTTCCACCTTGATCACGTCGGCGCCCCAGTCCGCGAGGGCGGCGCCGGCCGACGGCACGTATGTCCACGACGCCAGCTCGACGACCCGGACACCTTGGAGGACACCGCGGACCCCTGACATCGTCGACCCCCTGCCGCGACCATTTCTTGCTATTTTAAGTATTCTAGCTACTCTAAGGGATATTGATAGCCCGGCCGCAGCCACGGGCAGTTTTCGTGGCGGAGATGCGATGGAGCCGACCGTTGGTCCGATTCGAACGACGTTGGGCCCCAACGGGGGTCGTTGACACAGCCGCTGGCATGGACGCGCGAACGAGGGGCGGGCGATGGGAAGGGTAGCCGGCAAGGTCGCCGTCATCAGCGGCGCCGCGCGCGGTCAGGGGCGGTCGCACGCGCGGATGCTGGCCGCCGAGGGCGCCGACATCATCGCGGTGGACCTGTGCGCGGACATCGAGACCAACGAATACCCCTTGGCGCGGCCGGAGGATCTGGAAGAGACGGCGCGGCTGGTCGAGAAGGAGGGGCAGCGCGCGCTCACCGCGATCGCCGACGTCCGCGACCGGGTGGCGCTGGCCAAGGCGATCGACGACGGCGTCGCGGAGTTCGGGCATCTCGACGTCGTGGTCGCCAACGCCGGCATCTGCCCGCTCACCGCGGGCCTACCACCCCAGGCGTTCGCCGACGCGGTGGACGTCGACCTGCTCGGCGTGCTGAACCTGGTGCACGCGAGCCTCAAACACCTGCAAGCCGGGGCGTCGATCATCGTGATCGGTTCCAACGCGGCGTTCATGTCGTCGATGAACACCAGCGGAATCGACGGCGGCCCCGGCGGGGCCGGGTACGCCTTCGCGAAACTGGCTGCCGCACACTACGTCAACGACTTCGCCTTGGCACTGGCCAAGTTCTCCATTCGGATGAATGCCGTGCACCCGACGAACGTCAACACCGACATGCTGCACAGCGCCCCGATGTACCGGGCGTTCCGGCCCGACCTGAAGGACCCGAAGCGCGAGGACGCCGAACCGGTCTTCCCGGTGGTGCAGGCGATGCCCATCCCCTACGTCGAACCCGAGGACATCAGCGAGGCGGTGGTGTTCCTCGCCTCCGACGCGGCCCGCTACATCACCGGCCAGCAGTTGCGGGTGGACGGCGGAGGTTTCCTCAAGGTCAAGCCCTGGTCGGGTGCGTGACGGCAGTGGCACCAATCGGACCGCACCGCAACGGAACTCCGCGATGACCGACGCCGTGTCCCCCGACGTTCAGCGCGACATCTACGCGCTCATGGTGCTGATGAAGGCCGCCGACGATCGGCTGTCCAAGGGCATCGGCACCGGCGAGTTCATGTGCGTGTACTGGCCCTCGCGCGGCCAGGAGGCGATCGCCGCGGCGATGGGCGTCGCGCTGCGGCCCGACGACCAGCTGGTGACCACCTACCGGGGCCTGCACGACCTGATCGGCAAGGGGGTTCCGCTCGAGGAGATCTACGGCGAGATGATGGGGCGCACCGTCGGCGCCGGCCGCGGCAAGGGCGGCACCATGCACATCGCCAATCCCGACAGGGGCGTGATGCTCTCGACCGGGATCGTCGGCGCCGGTCCGCCGGTGGCCGTCGGGCTGGCGATGGCCGCCAGGCGCAAGGGCATCGACCGGGTCACGGTGGTCAGCTTCGGCGACGGCGCCACCAACACCGGCTCGTTCCACGAGGCGGCGAACATGGCCGCGTTGTGGGACCTGCCGCTGGTGTTCGTGTGCCAGAACAACCTCTACGCCGAGATGACGCCGACGTCGGACACGATGAAGCTCGAGCGCGTCGCCGACCGGGCGGCCGGCTACGGCATGCCCGGCGTCCGGGTCGACGGCAACGACCCGCTCGCGGTGAAGTCCGCGCTCGACGATGCGCTGCGGCGGGCCCGCGACGGCGCCGGCCCGACCTTCATCGAGTGCGTGACGTTCCGCTTCCGCGGCCACTATTTCGGTGATCGGATGCCCTACATCCCCAAGGAGCAGCTGGCCGCGGCTTTGGACGCCGACCCGGTGCCGCGGTTCCGCGCCCACCTCGCCGAAACCGGTGTCTGCGGCGAGGAGGAGCTCGACCGCATCGACGAGGAGGCCTCGCGGACAGTCGAATCCGCGCTGCAGGCCGTCATGGGTGCCGACCCCCCGTCGATCGACGAACTCGACCGTGACGTGTACGCGACGCCGATCAGGTTCCCGGTATGACTGCGCAAGACAAAGAGATGACCATGCGCGAGGCGCTGAACCTCGCGCTCGACGAGGCGCTGCGGGCCGACGACCGAGTCTTCCTGCTGGGCGAGGACATTGCCGATCCCGGCGCGTCCGGCCCGACCGCGGGGCTGTCCACGAAGTACGGCCACGACCGGGTGCTGGACACCCCGATCTCGGAGGCCGCGATCGTCGGCGCGGCGATCGGCGCGGCCATCGACGGGCTGCTGCCGGTAGCCGAGATCATGATCATGGACTTCATCGGGATCGCCGCCGACCAGCTGATCAACAACGCCGCCAAGCTGCGCTTCATGACCGCCGGGCGCACATGCGCACCGATCACCATCCGCACCCAGGTGTACGCGGGGCTGGCCACCGGCGCCACGCACTCGCAGAGCCTGGAGGCGTGGTTCATGCACATCCCCGGGATGAAGGTGATCGTGCCGTCCACCCCGCGCGACGGCAAGGGCCTGCTGACCTCGGCGATCTTCGACGAGGACCCCTGCCTGTTCGTCGAGACGATCCGCCTGCAGAGCAAGAAGGGGCCCGTCCCTCTCGACCCCGGGTTCTCGATTCCGCTCGGCCGGGCCGACATCAAGCGGCCAGGCTCCGACGTGAGCCTGATCGGCTACGGACGCGCCGTGCACGACGCGCTGGCGGCGGCGGCCACGCTGGCCGAGCAGGGCGTGAACGCGGAGGTCGTCGATCTGCGCACCCTGGTCCCGCTGGATGTCGAGACCATCGTCGAATCCGTGCGCCGCACCCGCCGGGCGGTGATCGTCCACGACGCGGTGCAATTCGCCGGGCCCGGAGCGGAAGTCGCCGCGATACTGCAATCGGAGCTGTTCGGCGAGCTGGCCGCGCCCGTCGAGCGGGTCGGCGCCAGGTTCGTCCCCAACCCGGCCGCGACCGCGCTCGAGGCGCAGGTGTACCCGTCGCCGGCCCGGATCGTCGCGGCCGCGCAGCGAACCCTCGACAGAGCGGAAGCCCGTGGCTGACTTCATCATTCGCATCCCGCGGGTGTCGGTGGCCGTCTCGGAGGCCGAGCTCACCGACTTCCTGGTCGACGCCGGTGAGCGCGTCGAAGAGGGAACCCCGCTCTACGTGATCGCCACGGAAAAGGTGGAACAGGAGATCGAAGCCGGGGCGTCGGGCATCGTGCAGTGGACGGGCCAGATCGGAACCACCTACGACATCGGCGCCGAGATCGGCGTCATCACCCCATAATCAGAGAGCGATCAGAAAGCGAAAGGTAAGGGCAGACAATGGATCTCAACGAGACCCGCGAGAGAATCATCTACGAAAAGGAAGGCCCCATCGCTCGGGTCACACTGAACTGGCCCGAGAAGGCCAACGCCCAGGACCAGAAGCTGGCCGAGGAGGTCGACGCCGCCCTGCTGGACGCGGACCGCGACTACGACATCAAGGTGCTGATCCTCAAGGCCAACGGCAAGGGCTTCTGCTCCGGACACGCCATCGGCAACAACTCGGTCGACTACCCGGAATTCGTTGCGGGAGCAAAGGTCATGGGCACACCGTGGAAGCCGCAGACCGACCTGTTCGTCAAGCCGATCCTGAACCTGTGGGAGTTCTCCAAGCCGACGATCGCCGCGGTGCACGGCTACTGCGTCGGGGGCGGCACGCACTACGGCCTGACCACCGACATCGTCATCGCCTCCGAGGACGCCTACTTCTCCTACCCGCCGCTGCAGGGCTTCGGCATGCCCTCGGGCGAATGCTCGATCGAGCCGTGGGTGTTCATGAACTGGCGGCGCGCGGCGTACTACCTGTACCTCGCCGAGGTCATCGACGCCAAGAAGGCGCTGGAGGTCGGCCTGGTCAACGAGGTGGTGCCCCGCGAGCAACTCAACGACCGCGTCGAGGCCATCGCCCGCCACATCGCCCAGGCGCCAATGACGACGCTGCTGGCGACCAAGGCGAATCTCAAGCGGGCCTGGGAGCTGATGGGCATGCGGGTGCACTGGCAAAGCTCCAACGACCTCGTCGCGCTGGCGTCGATCAGCAAGGACGTGCAGGAGCTGATCCAGCAGGTGTTCAAGGACAAGGTGCTGCCGTCCGAGCAGGCCCGGCGCCAGGCCGCGGCGGCCGCCCAGACCGACGGCGCCCCAGCAACTTAGGTCCGCCGGTGAACATCGCCGATCACGCGAGCACCGACCCCCACGCACCGGCCCTGATCATGTCCGGCGGCGGCACGGTCTCGTTCGGCGAGCTGCACGCCCGCAGCCTGCGGGTCGCCGCGGCGCTGCACGGCGCCGGACTGCGCCGCGGCGACGGGGTGGCCCTGGTCCTGCCGAACCGGTCCGAGTTCTTCGAAATCACCTGGGGCTGCCAGCTTTCCGGGCTCTACTACACCCCGGTCAACACCCACTTCACCCCCGACGAAGTCGCCTACGTCGTCGACGACTCCGACGCGAAGGCGGTGTTCGTGGACGCGTCGATGGCCGACCTGGCGGCCCACGTCCGCGACGTCAACGCCGCCGTGCACGTCTGTGTCGGGGGTGACCTGCCCGGCTGGCGGGCCTACGAGGCCGCGCTGGCCGCGGCGGGCGATCCGCCGCCGTCGTCGGACGGTTCGGAAATGCTGTACTCGTCGGGAACGACGGGGCGGCCCAAGGCCGTTCGCCGGCCGCTTCCGACCGACGGCAACGGCTCATGGGCCCAGTCGGTGCTGGAGCTGGCGCTCATCCACAAGTACGGGATGAGCCCGTCGAGCGTATACCTGTCCCCCGCGCCGCTCTATCACGCCGCCGGGGTGAACTACACCATGGCGGTCAATCGGGTGGGCGCCGCGTCGATCGTCATGCCCAAGTTCGACGCCGAGACCGTGCTGCGGCTGATCGAGACCCACGGCGTCACCCACGCCCAGTTCGTGCCGACGATGTTCGTGCGGATGCTCAAGCTGCCCCGGGCCGTCCGGGAAAAATACGACGTCTCGAGTCTGCGGTGCGTCATTCACGCCGCCGCGCCCTGCCCGGTCGACGTCAAGCACCGAATGATGAAGTGGTTCGGGCCCATCATCCACGAATACTACGGCGGCACAGAGGGATTCGCCGGTACCACGATCGGGCCCGAGGAGTGGCTGGCCCACCCCGGCTCGGTGGGCATACCCATGAGCCCGGTGCACGTCCTCGACGAGGACGGGCGGGAGCTTCCGATCGGGGAGCCCGGCGAGCTTTACTTCGAGGGTGGCCCCGATTTCGAGTACTTCAAGGATCCCGCCAAGACCGCGTCGGTGTGCAACGACCGCGGGTGGCGCTCGCTGGGCGACGTGGGTTACGTCGACGAGGACGGCTACATGTATCTGACCGACCGATCGACGTTCATGATCGTCTCCGGCGGGGTGAACATTTACCCGCAGGAGGCGGAGAACGTGCTGATCATGCATCCCAAGCTGGTGGACGCGGCGGTGTTCGGCGTCCCCAACGACGAGTTCGGCGAGGAGGTCAAGGCCGTCGTGCAACCCGTCGAGGGCGTCACACCGGGTCCCGATCTCGAGGCCGAGCTCATCGAATACTGCCGGGCGCACCTGGCAGGCTACAAGTGCCCGCGCACAGTCGATTTCGAGCCGGAGTTGCCCCGCGACCCGAACGGAAAGCTCTACAAGCGGCGCATCCGCGAACGCTACTGGCAGGGGCGGGTATCACGAATCCTATGAACGAGGAATGGCCATGAGTATGGACGTGCACTGGACGCCGCTGCCGGTGCCGTGGGCGGTCAAGACCGCCGACCGGATTCCCAAGCAGCGCTACTACGACCCGGAGTTCTACGCGCTGGAGAAGGAGATGTTCTGGCCGCGGGTGTGGCAGATGGCCTGCCGGCTCGAGGAGATCCCCAAGCCCGGCGATTTCGTGGAGTACGAGATCCTCGACGAGTCGATCATCGTGGTGCGAGTCGACGCCCAGACCGTCCGCGCCTACCACAACGCGTGCCGCCATCGCGGGGTAAAGCTGGTGGAGGGCAACGGGAATCGGCGCACGTTCGTCTGTCCCTTCCACGGCTGGTGCTGGGGCATCGACGGCCGCAACACCTTCGTGTTGCGGCCCGAGGAGTTCGCCGAGGAGAACCTGCGCCCCGACGACCTGCAGCTCGTCCCGGTCCGGTGCGAGCTCTGGGGCGGGTGCGCCTGGATCAACCTCGACGACAACGCGCCCCCGCTGCGCGGCTGCACGGAGCCGTTCGCGTCGACCTATGACGCCTGGAAGGTGGAATCGCTGCGCGTCGAGTGGTGGCAATCCTGTCGGCTGCCGGTGAATTGGAAGCTGGCGACGGCGGCGTTCATGGAGGGCTACCACGTCCCGCAGACCCACCCGCAGCTGCTGCCGTCGGCGCAGACCGGCAGCCCGTCCGAGGCGGTGCATCCGGTGGTGGCCAGCAGCCTGTACTTCATGCGCACCCTGGGCGACGGCATGGGCGGCATGACCCACGAGAACGACGTCCGCATCGCCGAGGGCCTGCAGAACATCGCGCTGCCGTCCGATCCGGCCGAGGCGATGACCGCCTGGCGCGCCGCGCTCAACGACGCCGTCGTCGCCTGGCACCGGGCCCGGGGCAGCGACATGCCCGACCTCAACAAGCTGGTCCGCCGCGGCATCACCGACGCGATCGGCTTCTGCTTCCCGCACCACTTCATCCTGCCCACCTACAGCAGCGCGTCGTCGTACCGGATCCGCCCGCTGGGGCCCGAGGAGACGCTGTTCGAGATCTGGTCACTGACCCGCTTCCCCGGCGACCGCTCCGCGGGCAAGCCCACACCCCCCGAGCCGATGGCGCCCGACGATCCGCGCTGGCCGCCCATCCCCGCCCAGGACTTCTCCAACCTGCCGCGGCAGCAAAAGGGGCTGCGCTCAAGGGGATTCGAATACATGCGGCTATCGGACCGGATCGAGGGCCTGATCTCGAACTTCGAACGCGTCGTCGACGGCTTCCTCGCGGGCCTGCCGTACGAGTCGCTGGTTCCCGCGATCCGGAGGACCAACACCACCATCGACGTGCCGGTCGCCGACCTGGGGTTCGGCTCCGACGGGGCGCTGCGATGACCCGGTGGGACCGCTCCGTCGACCTGCTGATCGCGGGCAGCGGCGGTGGCGGCATGGTGGCCGGGCTGGCCGCGCTCGACTGCGGGCTCGAGCCGCTGATCGTCGAGAAGCAGGCCCTCGTCGGCGGTTCGACCGGGCTTTCGGGCGGCATCGTGTGGCTGCCGAACAACCCGCTGATGCGGGCCGACGGGATCACCGACACCCACGAGGACGGTCTGGCCTACCTGGCCGACGTGGTGGGTGACGTCGGCGCGGCGTCGACCCCCGCGCGCCGCGAGGTCTTTCTCACCGCCGGCTACGAGATGATCAACTTCCTTGTCCGCAAGGGTGTTCGGCTGATCCGGTGCGCGGGTTGGAGCGACTACTACCCAAATCACAAGGGCGGCAACGAGGCCGGCCGGGCGGTCGAGGGGATTCCGTTCGACGCCGCCGAGCTGGGGAGCTGGCGCGACAAGGTGCAGCCGCCGCTGGCCAAGAATTACGGGTACGTGGTGCTGACCAACGAGCTGCGCTCGGTTCAGTATTTCAACCGCTCACCGCGCGCGTTCGCGGTCGCGACAAAGGTGTTCCTGCGCACCGCGGCGGCGCGGGCGCGCCGGCGTCAGATCCTCACCAACGGCGCATCTTTGATCGGGCAGATGCTGAAGGCGCTGATCGAGCTGGGTGACGGCCGGCCACCCCTGTGGACGAACACGGCGATGGAAGACCTCGTCGTCGAGGACGGTCGGGTGGTCGGCGCGCGCGTCCGCCGCGACGGCGAGACGCTGAACATCGAGGCGCGCAGGGGTGTGCTGCTGGCCGCGGGCGGCTTCGGCCACAACAAGGAGATGCGGCGCCGATACAGCGGTGACCAGCCCAACGAGGGGCAGTGGTCGATCGCCAACGCCGGAGACACCGGCGAGGTGCTGCAGACCGCGATGCGGCTGGGCGCGAAAACCGATCTGCTCGACGAGGCATGGTGGCTGCCTTCGGTTTTCATCGCCAACGGCGGCGCCGCCGCGGCGTCGCTCGGTTCGGGACGACAGCGGCCCGGGGCCATCTACGTCGACTCGACGGGCCGCCGGTTCTGCAACGAGTCCAACTCCTACGTCGAGGTCGGCAAGGCGATGTACGCCAACAAGGCCGTGCCCTGCTGGATGATTTTCGACGACGGCTACGTGCGCCGGTACGTCACCAGCGCCAACCCGTTCAAGCGCAATCAGCACCTGCCGCCGGGGCTGATCGAGAGCGGCGCGGTCAAGCGGGCCGACACCATCGGCGACCTCGCGCGCCAGATCGACCTTCCCGCCGACGAACTGGCGCGCACCGTCGAGCGGTTCAACCGGTTCGCCGCCAAGGGGCTCGACCCCGACTTCGGCCGCGGGCAGTCGGCCTACAACGACTGTCTCGGCGACCCCGGGTATCGGCCGAACGCCGCCGTGGGCCCGCTCGACCGGGCGCCGTACTACGCGACCCGGGTCTTGCCGGCCGACGTCGGCACCTGCGGGGGCGTGATCACCAACGAGCACGCCCAGGTACTCGACGAGGACGACTGCGTGATCGACGGGCTGTACGCCACCGGCAACACCACCGCGACGGTGATGGGCCGAACCTACCCGGGCGCCGGGGCCAGCATCGCCAACTCGATGGTGTTCGGCTACGTCGCCGCGCGGCACGCCGCGGGCCGCAAGATCGCCGGCGAGAAAGGTCGCCAGTAACCGCGAGCAGACGTAAAAGCCCCTATTTCGTGCCGAAATTGGGGGCTTTTACGTCTGCTCACCCTCGGCCCGGTCGACGAATTCGCGCGGCTTCATGCCCGACTGCATCAGCTCGGCCCGCCGCGCCTGAACATCGGACGCGGCGCCGACCATGTTGGTCAGGATGTGGCTGACCTGGAGGTGCACCCGCATACCCATCAGCTCCCAGGCCCGCTTGACGTTGCTCTTCACCGCCATCAGCGTGGTCAACGGGATCTGGGCGATCCTGCGCGCCATCTCCTCGACGGTGTCTTCGAGGTCTTCGCGCGGCACCACCCTGTTGAGCAGCCCCCAGTCGAGGGCCTGCTGCGCCGACAGGGTCGGCGCCAGCAACAGCCAGTCCATGGTCCGGTGCCAGTTCATCATCAGCCACGGCTCGATCATGGTGTGACCGCCGGGCTCCCCGAGGCTTTGGGCAAGGGGCATCTGGAAATAAGCGTCGTCGGACGCCACGCAGAAATCGGTCAGCAGCCCGAGGTAGATACCGCCGCCCATGCAATACCCGTGAATCTGCGAGATCGTCGGCTTGGGGAACTCCCACAAATACAGCGTCGGCCACAGGAACAGGTCGGCGGTTCCCTTGTACAGGTCCTCGAACGTGTCCCCGAAATCCGGGTACGGGTTTTCCTCCGGACCCCAGCGGGCCACGTGGCCGCCGCAGAAGCCCTTCCCGTTTGCCTTGAGGATGACGACCTTGATCCCCTTGTCGCGGTCCGCCTCGTGCAGGCAACTGTCGACTTCGGTGACCAGGACCGCATCCTTGGTGTTGGCCTTCTCAGGCCGATTCAGAATGATCCGCGCAATCGGCGGTTCGCGTTCGTAGATGACCGCTTCGAGCTCGCGCCGCTCCATGTTCGTGACACTACCGGACCGCGGAATCTCCTTAGTGGTTGCGCGATCTCGCCGCTAGGAGTGAGCTATATCCCACGCGACCGACGACGAATGGAGCGCCGATGACGACTCCGCGGGAGCGGGTGGCCCATCTGGACCTGGTTGCCCGCCTCAAATCCTCGTACCCGGAACTTCCCGACGCGCCCCCGCCCGATCTGATCGACCACGAGCGATTCACGGCCTACACCAAGACCCCGCATGACGTCGGCGGCGAGCCGGACGCGCCCATCCCGTGGGAAAACAAGCAATACGAGGCGTGGGAAGAGAACACCTACGTCATGTGCGAGGTGCTCGGCTGGCGCGGAATCTGGCTGTCCGAGGAACGACGCCGGATGGGCAACGTCGACCTGGGCCGCACTATCTATCTCGGGCTGCCCTATTACGGAAGGTGGCTGCTGGCCGTCGCGCGCGTCCTCGCCGAGAAGCACCACATCGGGCTGACCGAGCTGGCCGAACGCATGGCCGAGGTCAGGGCGCGCTATGCCGGCGGCCTGCGGGGCAAGCGCCTGGAGGCCAAGCCGAAGTTCGAGGGCGATCCCGCCAAGGTCAACCGCAACCGGCACCACGAGCACGCGGTGGGCAAGGGCGACCCGCAGGTATATGCCGGACAGGCGGGCGAACCGAAGTTCCGCGTCGGCGACAAGGTTGTCGTTCGGGAACTTCCCGTCCTGTTCTACACCCGCACCCAGGAGTACGTCCGCGGCGCCACGGGCGAGATCGCCGTCGTGTCGTACGAGAGCCCCGTCGCCGAGGACGAAACCTTCGACGGGCCCGACCAAAAGCCCGAGTGGTTCTACATCGTTCGGTTCAACCTCGCCGAGCTGTGGCACGGCTACACCGGGCCGGACAACGACACGGTGCAGACCGAGATCCCCGAGCGGTGGCTGGAAGCGGCACCGCCAGAACGGAACCCGGCATGACCGACCACGACCACGATGACCACGACCGCACCGCCGCCCCGATGGTGGACGACATCACCGACTTCGAAGTTCTCGAGATCGCCCTTCGCGAATTATGCATCGAGAAGGGAATTTTCACCGCGGAGGACCATCGCCGCTTCACCGAATTCGCCGAGCAGATCGGCCCCACCCCGGCGGCACACCTGGTCGCCCGGGCATGGCTTGATCCCGAGTTCAAGAAGCTGGCCCTCGCCGACCCGATGGCCGCCAGCAAGGAAGTCGGGGTCGACTGGCTGCAGCCGACGGGTTTCGGGACGCCGAGTGATTTCACGGCCTTCCACGTGCTCGAGGACACGCCCACCCTGCACCACGTCATCGTCTGCACGTTGTGCTCCTGCTACCCGCGTCCCATTCTCGGCAATTCGCCCGAGTGGTACCGGACACCCAACTTCCGCCGCCGCATCGTGCGCTGGCCGCGGGAGGTGCTCGCCGAGTTCGGGCTGTACCTTCCGGAAGAGGTCGAGATCCGGGTGGAGGATTCCAACCAGAAGCATCGCTTCATGGTCATGCCCGTCCGTCCCGACGGCACCGACGGCTGGACGGAGGACCAGCTCGCGGAAATCGTCACCCGCGACTGCCTGATCGGCGTCGCGTTGCCCAAGGTCGGGGTGACGACGAACGCGATCACCGCGACCCGCCCGGCCATCCATCCCGTGGAGCACCGATGAGCACCGGGATTTCGCCGTTGGCCAAAATCGTTGAGCGCAACCAGGTCTGGAGCCGCATGGCGGCCAAGTACGGCGTCGACAACCCCGTGCCGCCGTGGAAGACGAGCCTCGACGGCATATGCGATGCGCTCGATCAAAGCGCCTGCGGCCCAGAGATACTCAGCTTCGTCGACCGACGCAAGGAAGAGGACATGCTGTCGGCCACCGTCTATTCGGAGCTGCCGTACCCGGAGAACCGGCTGGTCGCGCTGGCGCACTCGCTCCTGGCCCGCGGCGTCATCGACGAAGCGGAGCTCGAAGCGCGAATGGCGATCGTCCGGGCCAGGCTGGAGGCCTGAACCTCAGGCCCGCGCCAGCAGCCAGGCGCAGCCCTCCCCTTCGCCGGCGGCGATCACGTCCAGGCCGGCGAAGGCGGCGGGCAGCTCGCCGGCCGCCGCGCGGAACGGACCGGGGGCGGCCCCGACCTCACTGAGCACCGCGATCGCGAGTAACCCGCCCGGCGCGAGCCGCCCCATCATCGCCCGGTCCAGGCGGCGGTCCCGGAACTTGTGGCACAGGATGACGTCGACGGGCGGCCCGTCGGGCAGACCCTCGTCGAGGTCGACCACGTCGAACCGGCAGCGGTCGGCGACGCCGTTGCGCTCGGCCAGATCCCGCGCCTGGTCGATCGCCACGGCGGAGACGTCCACTCCCCAAACGTGCAAGCCGCGCCGGGCAAGCCAAACCGCACCGCCCGCCTGGCCGCACGCCACGTCGAGGGCCCGTCCCTCGGTGGGGAACTCGTGGGCGTGGCCGGCGAACACCGCGGGCGCCTCGACCGCGCCGGCGGGTGCCGGGCCCTGACTGGTGTGCCGCTCGTCCCAGCGGCGCCGGTCCTCCCAGGTCACGCCCACAACCCTAGGACCCTTCCGGGCAGCGATCACCCGAACCGTAGCCGGGGTTACGTTTATCCAAGCCGACGTCGAACCGAGAAGGAGTTGACGTGACCGGTCTGGGACAAATCGCGCTGAACAGTGCGCCGGTTTTCGGCGGCGCCATGCTGGCCATTGCGGCCGGGCAATTCAGGGGACCGGACTATCGAGGGCTGATCAAGCAGGACATGGACCTGCTCGATCGACTCCCGCCGGAAGCCGCGCAGCGGCGCGCCGAGCTGCAGCGGACGATCGATGCACGCATCGACGACCTGGTGGAGGCCGCCGACCGGGGCCGTAGGCTGCGCCGGGCCGCGATGTCCTACCACGGCAATTGGCGCGACGTCGTGCTGTTGCTCTGCGTGCTGTTGTTCATGGTCATCTGGTGGGACGTCGACCACAGCCGGGCCAATTGGCTGCCGATGTTCATCCTGCTGATCCTGCTGTCGGTGGTGGCCGCGGTTTACACACTGCGCGGCCTGCTGCGGACCGCCCTCTCGCCCACGAGGTGGCGGCGCCGTCATGACCAGCCTTAGGTGCCGACGTACCGGAGCGGCCGAATGTGTTGTGTTGCTTGGTGATTCCGGCCCGCCATCAGAAGCGCGGCGCCGCCTCGAGCACCTCGAGGGCCGCATCGATGTTGGGAAGTATCGTCGGGCCGTAGCTGCCCGCCACCTGCCCGAGCGCGCGGGCGATGTGCGGACCGACGGCGCCGGCGGCAAGAACCTCCTCGGCAAGCACGATGCCGTTCACCACGTGGGCCGCGCTGAGCCGGCCGTCGGCGGTGAGCTCATACCGCCAGTCGCCGATCTGGATCCGCTCCGGCTGCGACCGGAAAACGCCCCGCCGCGCCGGGGTCAGGATCACTCCCGGAACGCCGCAGAACACCCTGACCACCAGCCCCACTCCCCCGGGACCGGCCAGAGCCGCTCCGATGGCACGGCTGACCCGCTCGTGGTCGAAGCCTGTCATCATTCACCCATCATTCACTCATCGGCAGAACGAACGACGGCGTGATGGTTTGCGCTTCGCCGTTGCGGCGCACGGCGGTTCCCGCAACATAGAACTCCACGGTGTGATGCCCCCAGGCGTAATTCGAGATGGCGAAATGCACGCCGACGACACCGCTGCCGCCGTCTCGCTCGGCCTCGCTCTGCATGCGTGACATCGCCAGTTCACGAGCTTGATAACTGCCCTGCGTCCACTGCGGCATCTCCGCGTTGCGGCCCACCTGACTGAGAGTTCGCAGGAATCCCTGCACGGCGATGTGGAACACGCAGTTGCCCATCACGAAAGCGACCGGCGTATACCCGGACCGCAGCAGCGTGGTCAGATCCTGCCCGGACAGGTGGCTGGTGAATGCTTGACCGTTGGCGCGGCGAAACGCCCCGGGCTTGGCCGTGAAGCGCACGGCCGTACCCACCGCGATGAACTCGAGGTGTTCGCCCTCCCCTTGATGACGCCATTCGAGGCGGACACCGACCACGCCGTCGGCGCCCAGCGAATCGGCCTCGGCCTGCATCCGCGACATCGCATTCCAGCGCGCGCGGTACGTCGCGTCGGTGAGGACGGGCAACTCCGACTGCTGCCTGATGCCGGTGAACTGGTAGCCGACGTGATAGACGGAGACACCCATCACGAGCTCGATCGGTTCGAATCCCGCCCCGTGCAGCAGCGCGAATTCATTGATCGACAGGTCGGAAGTGAACACACTTCCGGCGTGCGACAGGCGTTCGCTGGCGACGGGGTCGAGCGGGTTCGGTTGCATCGTTGAATACCCTCCTGAGGTCCCGCACAGCGTAGGACGCGGGAGCTCTCCGCACACCCGTAACGCGCAACGTCAGCAACGGCCCCGGCATCGGGTAGCCCGGCTCAAGAATCCGGCGGAACCCCACCGTCCGGATGGCCGATGCGGCATTCCAGCAGCTCTTTGAGCGCGTCGGGAAAGGCATCGGCGATCCCCCACAGGTCCGGCAGCAGCTCGGAACAGGCGATGATGCCGACGCCGAGCGCGCCGTTGAGCGACATGACGGTGATGTTGAGTCCCGAGCCGCCGAGGATCGGGCCGAGCGGATACATCGCGTCGAGCTTGCAGCCCAGGAAGTACAGCTGAGCCTGCGGGCCGGGCACGTTCGACAGGATCAGGTTGTAGACCGGGCCGTGGCTGATCGGGATGCGCGGCAGGATCCGCATGGCCGTGCCGAACATGGTGGGGTTGCCGAACTGGGTCCAGTCGTGCAGCAGGTTGGCGCCCAGCGCCGCGGTGTGGTCCTTCGCGGCGGCGTTTCCGGCGGCGATCTTGCGGATGCGCTCGGCGGGGTCGCCGATCTGGGTCTCCAGCCGGCAGAACATCCAGGTGGTCTGGTTGCGCCCGGGCCGGCCGGACATGCCACGCACCGACACCGGCACCGTGGCGATCAAAGGGTCGTCGGGCAGCTCGCCGCGCTCGAGCAGGAATCGCCGCAGCACCCCGGCACACATCGCCACCACCACGTCGTTGACGGTCACCCCGAAGCGGTCCTTGACCCGCTTGACGTCGCGCATGTCGAGCTGGGTGTAGGCGATGTTGCGGTAGCCGCTGACGGTGCCGTTGAACGGCGTGGGCGGCGCCGAGAACGGCGCGGCCATGGTGCGGCCCTGGCGAGCGCGAAGAGCCGTCCGGGCCAGCGTCAGCATCGTCGCCGGCAGCAGGGTCGCCAGCCGCAACGGCCGCATCGCGAAGCCCATCAGCCCGCTCCCCGCGATTTGCAGCGGGTTGCCGCCGCCCGCGCCCCGGGCGGCGACCCGCGGCGCCGGCGCGCCGGGCTCCAGGCTGCACAGCTGGGCCAGCAGGTTCGCGCCGGCAACGCCGTCGACGACGGCGTGGTGGACCTTGAGCAGCACCGCCAGCGAGCCACCGCGGGCGCCGCCTTCCAGCACCCACATCTCCCACAGCGGGCGGTCGCGGTTCAGGGGCAGTCCGGCGATGTAGCCGCAGATCTCGGCCAGCTCGCGGCGGCCGCCGGGCGCCGGCACGCCGACCCGATGCAGGTGGTGCCTGAGCTGGAAGTTCTCGTCGTCCACCCACACCGGGTGATCCAGGTTCAGCTGGGTGTCGGCGAGCCTCATCCGGAATTCCGGCACCGCGTTCACGCACTTTGCCAGCGCGGCACGGTAGCGGCCGTACGTATAGGCGCCCGGCATCGTCGAGGTGTCCAGCTCCAAGACACAGCACACGTTCAGTGGCTGCGTCGGCGTCTCCATGTACAGGAAAAACGCGTCAAGTCCACTCAGTCGTTCCATAGCCGCCTGCTCGACCAGGACTTCGGGAACTGTCTGCCCCCGTAGCGAGTTTAGGTGGCGCAAAAGTGGAGATCCACACCCCGACAAGGTTTTTCGCACCAAACATCGCGGGCGCCCGGTGTGCATCGGGCACGACGAGCTGCCGGGTGCGCCCCACACTCAGTCGATGGTGCACGGTGTTCCCCGAACGGCGGGGACGCTAAACCTCGCCGCGGGCGGCCCACCGTCAACAGCTTGCTGAACCGATCGCGGCCAGAACTCGTTATCCCCGATATCAGCGGCTCCGACATCAGCGGCTTGGGGCCACCCGCGGGAGGACCATGTTCAGACGAGCCGACACCCGCGGTCCCAAGCACAAACTGCTGACCATCGACCTGCTCGACGTGGTGCGCGAGTACCGGGTCGGCGGCCAGACCGTACGCGCCCTCGACAGGGTCAGCCTGCGGCTCGAGGGTGGGCAGTTCGTGTCGATGGTCGGGCCGTCGGGCGCGGGCAAGAGCACCCTGCTGCATTTGCTCGGCGCATTGGACTCCCCCGATTCCGGGTCGATCGAATTCGACGGCGACGAGATCGCCCACCTCGGCGACGAGCAGCAGTCGGAGTTTCGCCATCACCGGGTGGGCTTCGTATTCCAGTTCTTCAACCTGTTGCCGACGCTGTCGGCGTGGGAAAACGTGGCGGTCCCGAAGCTGCTCGACGGGGTCCGGCTGGGCAGGGCCAAACCGGATGCCATGCGGCTGCTGGAGCGGGTGGGGCTGGGCAACCGGGCCGAGCACCGGCCCGCGGAGCTGTCCGGCGGCCAGATGCAGCGGGTCGCGGTGGCGCGCGCGCTGATGATGGACCCGCCGCTGATTCTCGCCGACGAACCGACCGGGAACCTCGATTCGGCCACGGGCGCATCGATCTTGGCGCTGCTGCGCGAGGTGGCGCACGAACCCGGCCGCGGCCGGCTGGTGGTGATGGTGACCCACAACCCGGAGGCCGCGGAGGCGACCGATCGAGTGATCATGCTGCAGGACGGTCGGGTCGTCACCCCCGAGCGCTCGGCGGTCCTGGTGTGAGACCGGGGCCCGCCATCGGCGCCGCGGCGAGCCGGCTGCGCGTGTTCAGCCTGCGCGAACTCGCCGTGCATCGGCGCCGCACGATGGCGTCGATCGCCGTAATGGCCGTGTCCGCAATGTATTTGGTCGCGGTGTTCGGCATCTTCGGCTCGATCACCGGTTCGGTCAACCGCCTCGCCGACGGGATCGCCGGCATCGCCTCGATCGAGGTGTCGGGCATCACCGACGCGGGTTTTCCCGACGCGGTGGCCTCCGACGTGGCCGCGGTTTCCGGCGTGGCGGTCGCGGCGCCGATGATCCGGACGTCGGCGTCCACGACGTCGGGCCCGGTCCTGTTGTTCGGCGCCGACGACCGCATCGCGGCGCTGGGCGGCGCCCTCAAGGACGCGCTGAACAGCGGCGAAACGGGGCGGCCGCCCGGTCCGCCGGACGGGGTCCGCGTCGGGCCGGGCATTGGTCACGCCCGGGGCGAGACGTTTCAGCTCGGGTCGGGTCCGGTCACCGTCACCGAGGTGCTCGACGGCGAGCGGGCCGGCGCCCTCAACGGCGGGCACTACGTGCTCGCCCCGCTTGCGTTGGCGCAGAACATCACCGGGCGTCAGGGCCGGCTCGACTCGATCCTGATCACCGTCAAACCCGGCACCGACCCGGCCGAGGTTCGCGCCGCGGTCGGCGCCGCGGTGAACGGCCGGGCCATCGTCGCCGACCCGAGCATGAGGGCAACCCGCGCCGGCGACGGCGTGCAGCTGATGAACTACATGGCCCTGATGGGCGCGATGGTCGCGCTGATGGTCGGCGCGTTCCTGATCTACACCACGATGACCATGGCGATCACCCAGCGCCGGCCGGTCATCTCGATGCTGCGCGCGATCGGCGGCCGACGCATGATCGTCGTTCGCGACATGCTCGGCGAGGCGGCGATCCTGGGAACGATCGGCGGGGCCATCGGGTCGGCCGCCGGAATACTGTTGGGCCGCATCGCCATTGGCCGGCTGCCGCCGGCCATGACCCAGGGGCTCGAAGCGCGCATCGAGTACTGGCTGCCCGGCTACGCGACACCGGTCGCCGTCGCGGCCACCGCGCTCACCAGCGTGATCGCGTCGACGATGGCGGCGCGGCAGGTGTACAGGGTCGCACCGATCGAGGCGCTGGCACCCGTCGGCGTTTCCGCGGCGGACCGCGTGCCCCGCTGGCTGCGCATCGCGACGGGGGTCGGCGCCGCCGTCGTGTTCGCCGTGGCGCTTTTCGCGGTCATCACGCAACGGGGCGTGGTGGCGTTCGTCGCGATGGCGGCGGTGTTCTCGGCCGAGGTCGCGCTGGGCTTCGCGCTCACCGTGCCCGTCGTCAACGCCACCGCCGGGACGGCGCGAGCCTTCGGCTCCGTCGGGGCGCTGGCCGCGGCGACCATCGAGCGCGCCCCGCGGCGGGTGTGGGCGACGGTGATGACCGTGCTGATCGCGGTCGTCACCACGGTCGCGATCACCGGCACGAACAACGACATGATCCAATCCGCGAGACGCATCTTCGCCCCGGTCGCCGATGTCCCCGTGTGGGTCAGCGCCAATCCGCCCGACAGCTTCCCCACCGACGCGCTGCCGCAAGGCCTTTCGGAAAAGCTGGCCGAGCTGCCCGGCGCCGGCCGCGTCACCGAGGGCGCATTCGGATTCGCGCAAGTGGGGAGCACGCGCGTGATGCTCGACGGGTTTTCCGCCGGAACCGCCGACCCGCTCTACCGCGCGCTCGACGATCGGGTGCGCGAGCAGGTGCTCGGCGGCCGGGGCGTGGCGCTGTCGGCGAACCTGGGCAAGGTGCTGCACGTGCGGGTGGGCGACCAACTGCGGATGCAGACGCCGCACGGACCCCAGCAGACGACGGTGCTCGCTTTGGTGCCGTACTTCTCGACGGTCATCGGCACGGTCGGCATGGGGCTTGATCAACTGCGGGCCTGGTTCGACCGCCCGGTGACGACCACGCTGCAGATCACCGCCGCCGCGGGTGCGGATCCCGGCCGCCTGCTGGCCGACGTCCGCCGCGCGGTGCCCGCGCCGAACCATGTGTACGACGGCCGCACCGAGCTCGCGGGCCTCGAGGCGCCGATGCAGCAGAGCATGTTCATCGCCAATGCGGTGTGGATCATCGTCGTGTTCGTGGCCGCGGTGGCGCTGTTGAACACGCTGACGCTCTCGGTGCTGGAACGGCGCCGCGAAATCGGTGTGCTGCGGGCGATGGGAGCCAGCCGACGATTCACCCTGCGGATGGTGCTGGTCGAGGCGACCGGCATCGGCGTCGTCGGCGGCGCGTTGGGCCTGGCGTTCGGGTGCGCCGACCAGTGGCTGTTCAGCCTAGTCAGCGGCGACATGATGAATTTCCAGGTCGCATTCCGGCCGAGTTCGATGGCGGTCGCCTTCACCCTCGGCGCACTGGCGATCAGCCTGCTCGGCTCGGCGCCGCCCGCCCGCCGCGCGGCCCGGCTCAACATCATCGAAGCGGTGAGCGTCGAATAGCGGACTATTCCACCAGCGTGGCGAATCCCTGCAGATGCGGTTTGCACGGGAACGGCACCGGGGTCCGGATGCGGCGCAGTCCCCCGATATCGAAGCCGGCCGCCGCGATGGCCTCGGCGGTTCGGCGGTTCGGCTCGCACCCACCGGCCAGCCATGACCATGGCCCGGCCACCAGGTCCTGGAATCGACCCACGGCACCCTCGCCTCGGACATGCTCGAGGACGACCAGTCTGCCCTGCGGCACCAGCACCCTGCGGATCTCGCTCAGCGTCGCGGCCACATCGTCCACCGAGCACAGCACCAGCCCGACGTGGGCCGAGTCGAAACTGTTGTCCGGGAACGGGATCGACTCTCCGGTCCCATCGACGATGTCGGCCTCGATGCCGTGGCGAGCCGCGAGACGAGACGCCATCCGCCGGAACGCGGCCACCGGCTCCACGGCCGCAACCGAGGTCACCGCGCGCGGCAGAAATTTCAAGTCGGTCCCCGGCCCCAGACCGACCATCAGCAACCGACCGGTCGCGTGTGCGATCGCGGCGCGACGATACCGGTTGTAGAACAGACGGTCGAAGATTGGCTGCCCCAACCGATACACGTAGGGGAACAGGGGATTATCGCGCGTTATCGGCTACCTGGCTCATCGACCGCCGAGATCCATTCGGAACGGCGGATATTCGTCGCTCATCAGCGAAACATACACCGCCACCCGGTAGCGCCACCGCACGATGCCCATGAGCAGATCGAACATTCCCGGCGGGATCGTCCCGGTGCACAACAGGGCCACCGCGGCGATGACCGTGAGCACCTGCAGCAGGGGTTCCATCGCCCAGCACAGCAGGATCTGCGGGAGCGCCAGCAACCACCACTTCACCAGCACCGCCAACCTGCTGAGCCGCTCCGGATAGTCGACTTCGAGATCACCCGGGTAGTACGGCCGGGCCTTGAGGGTGAAGGGCGGGTACCTGTCGGTGCTGTTCATCGGGAACCGGTAATTCATCACCCGCCACGACCAGCGCAGCACCCCGATGTTGAAGTCGAAGATGGGCCGCGGATAGCGCCCGGTGCACAGGATCGCGACGCCGGCCGCGACCGTCAGCGGCGGATACACCAGGTACAGAAGTATCAATATCGGATAGTGCGGAACGGCCAGCACACACCACTTGACGAGCCAGAGCCAGCGCGACGGCGCGTCGAAATCGCACCGGACCCGTACGGTCATGGTCGGCAGGCCGGGATAGCACTGCGGGCGCCGAGGCCGCGGTCGATTTCGCTGGACATCCGGCGGTGGCTGGTCAGGCGCAAGAACGTGGTCAGCGCCCAGGTGTGCAACCGGTCCGAGATCAACGTCGCCGGCCGCAGCGCCCCCTCACCGTGGGCCACCTGCAGCGACGCCACCCGGGACACCGCGCGCACCCGGCGCCGCCGGGTGTTCTCGTACCAGCGCAGCGCGCCGGACAGGCCGGCGCCGTCGCCACTCGCCCCCGCGCGGAAACCCGAAAGCGCCTTGCACAACACCATCGTGTCCAGCAGGGCCTGGTTGGTGCCCTGCGCGAGGGTGGGCGGCATGGTGTGCGCGGCATCGCCGAGCAGTGTCACCGCGCCGGCGTCCACCGGCCGGGGAATCGGGTGCCGAAAATGCGGATACGGCGAGCCGGCCAGATCGTCGTCGGTCAATTTCGCGAGCACCAGGTCGACCGAATCGGACCAGCCGCCGAAATTGGAACGGATCACCTCGATCGGGCTGCGCGGCCGCACGAAGTCATCCGACCACGGCAGGTCGAACCACCACTGCACGGTGGCGCCGCCCGCCGGCCACACGCCGGTGTTTCCGTTCCGGCCGATCACGATGAGCCCGGCGCCCTTGTCGGGCAGTTCCGGAACGTCGACGAGTCCCTGCCAGCTGCACCACCCGGTCGGTTCCGCGGTGCGCGCCCCGACGACGTCCCGAACCATCGAATGCAGCCCGTCGGCGCCGATCAGCAGGTCGCCCTCGGCCACGCTGCCGTCGCCGAATCCGACCCGCACGCCGTCGGATGTGGCGGCGACGCTCGTCGCGCGGGCGCCGCACCGGATGCGATTGGCCGGGAACCCGGCCAGCAGCCTGTCCTGCAGCACCCGTCGGGGAACCATCCGGACGGGCGCACCCAGCCGTCGCACCATCGCGGCCACGTCCACCGTGGCGATGCGGTGACCGCGGGACGTCATCACGTGCACGCTGCACAGCAGTTGACCGGCCCCGTCCATGTCGACGCCGAGCTGCCGCAGCACCGTCTCGCCGTTGGACCAGGTGGTCACGGCGCCGCCGCCCGCCCGCGTGTCCGCGCGCCGGTCGAACACCGTGACGTCGTGGCCGTCCCGCAACAATCCCCTGGCCACGGAAATCCCGCTCACGCCCGCGCCGACGACGAGGACCCGAAGCGGCCGGCCGGGTTCCAAGCTTGCGCCCGTCACTCTGTGGAAACGTAACCGCGCCCGAATCGGTTCAAGCGCTCATCGCGCGGCCGCGCTGACCATCTCGTGCACGTCTGCGATCGACCACGGTTCGGCGTCGTGGTGGTCGCGATAACCCAGCACGCGCGGCGTCGGCCGGTCGAAGCGGCCGACGAATCCGCCTGCGGCAACAAAGATCTGACCCGTCACGTCACGCGCCAAGTCGCTGGCCAGGTAGGCGTAGACGGGAGCGACGAACGCGGGCGGCGCGCTGTCCAGGGATGCGCGCATGGTCACCTCGTCGAGCAGCCCGCGCCGGTGCAGGTCCTCGATGTGCTTCTCGTAGTCGGCGCCCGTCGACAGCCGCGTCCGCGCGCCGGGACACACCACGTTGGCCCGCACACCATGGGCCTTCAGTTCCGCGGCGACGGCCATCGTCAGCGCGTTGACCGCGCCCTTGCCCGCCGGGTAGCCGGTGCCGCCATAGTCGCCGAGAAACGCCACGGAGCTGGTGTTGACGATCGCCCCGTGCCCCTGGGCCGCCATGACCCGGGCCGCGACCCGGCAGGTGTGAAACACCGTGCCCAGGTGCGCGCCGATCAGGTGGTCGAACTCGGCGGGCGAGATGCTCAGGATCGAGGAACCCGGCGGTTCGGCGATCCCGGCGCAGTTGATCAGGATGTCCAGCCGTCCGAACGCCGTCCTGCATTCTTCGATGAGCGCGGCGGCAACGCCCTCGTCGTCGGCCGCCCCGACCACGGAGGTGGCGCGGCCTCCCGGCGCGTTGATCGCCGCGACGGTCGCTTGCACCGCGTCGGCGTCGCGCCCGTTGACCACGACGCCGGCGCCGAGGTCACCGAGCAACTCCGCGACCGCGCGCCCGATGCCACGGCTGCCACCCGACACCACCGCACCACGCCCGGCCAGCAGACCCCGGAATGCGTTGTGCGAGCCCGCTTCTCGATGGCCCGGCGGCGTGGGCGGCTCGGCGCGCCTGATGCACATCAGCCGTACAGTACCCAGTCGGCCGCGGAAAGAAGAACCCGCCCGGTGCAGGGGCGGCGGCACGACCGTCACCGCCGTTGAGCGGTGAACCGAAACCGGCGATCGCGGGCACCCGCGTCAGGCGGTAGTATCGGAGGCGACGTCCATTCTGGACACGTCGCCGTTTAGCGGAAAGCGGCCAATCAGCCCACACGGCTGCAGGGCTTGCGTGGCTTCGGCGATGAACCTCCGGTCACCCTCCCCAGCACCGCGTGCGCTGTTGACAACCGACCCGTATGGAAACGGGTGTAGTGGTAGACGACTGCGCGCACAGTCTCGTCGACGTCACTCGGAAGGAGTGGCTGCCGGCAATACAAACGCGTTCGCGCGCAAGCGTTTTCGCCACTAGCTGAGTCTGCAGGAGGCGGTTCAGCAGATGACCGACGTAATTGCTCCACCCCGCCCCGCCCGGGCGACCACCACGCAATCCGACGATTCCTACGACGACGTCGTCGGCATGTTTCTGGCTCTGCGGCAGCTGCCCGCGGAATCACACGAATACCGGCGTCAGCGGGAACGCATCGTTTCCCGATGCCTACCGCTGGCCGACCACGTGGCCCGTCACTTCGGGCGCCGCGGCGAAAGCCTCGACGACCTGACCCAGGTGGCGCGCCTGGGGCTGATGAACGCCATCAACCGGTTCGACCCGGCCAAGGGACCCAGTTTCATCGGTTTCGCGATTCCCACCATGATGGGCGAGGTCAGGCGCTATTTCCGGGACTACAGCTGGGGCATGCGCGTGCCGCGCCGGCTGCGCGAGTTGCACATCCAGATCAGCAGGACCACGGGTGAGCTGGTCCAGACGCTCGGCCGGGCGCCCACCGCCTCGGAGCTGTCGCAGGCGTTGGACGTTCCCCGCGAGGAGATCATCGAATGCCTCGTCGCGGGCGACGCCTACCAGCTCGAGTCCCTGGACGCGCCCCTGGGCGGGGACGGCTCCGACAAGCCGCGCCTGGTCGCCGACGCGATCGGCGCGATCGACCCGCAGATCGAGCACATCACCAACCGGGAAGCGGTTCGTGTGCTGGTCTCCGCGCTGCCGCGGCGCGAACGCGAGGTCTTGCATATGCGGTTCTTCGAGTCGATGACGCAAAGCCAGATCGCGGAGCGCATCGGGGTGTCACAGATGCAGGTCTCGCGCATCCTGGCCGGCACCCTGCGATCGCTGCGGGACCAACTCGAGTAATCCGCCCGTCGCCACCGGGCCCTTTATCGACACGCGCACTGTACTGTGCGGTTCGGGCGGACGAAGTCGAACGTGTCGCCACGAGCAGCCCGGAAGGAGCATGTGCGATGAGGATTTCCCGGATGGTGGTCGCCAGCGTGGCCGCGGCAACTGCGCTGACGGTGTCGGTGACCGGATGTGGCGGCAACAAGACGTCTACTGGCCCGGGGCACGGCTCGACGACCAAGTCGGGGTCCGGCACCTCGGTTACCAGCAGCTCAGGGCCGGCTTCTTCGGCGCCGGTGCAGCCCTCCGACTACGCCGGGCTGCTGATCCAGGCGAGCGACATCAACGCGCCTGAGCAGTTCACCAGCAGCCCGCCGGTCAACAACCCGAACGGGCAACCCGGCGTCGCGACAACGTTCAGCACCCAGGACAGCAGCCACGTCATCAAGGACACCATCCAGGTGCTGAGCGACCCCGCCGCGGCCACGAACGCATTGAACGCCGCGAAGGCGTCGGCGGGTAGCGGCATCAACAACCCGCAGACGGGCACCGCCAACGTCGGGACCGGCGCGACCACGCTGTCGGGGAACGCGCCGGACAGGTCCAAGGGCGTGCTGATACTGCTGTTCACCGAGGGCCGGGCGTTCGTCACGCTGGAATTCGACGGGCCGACCGACTCGCTGCCGCCCGACGACTTCGTCAACGATGTCGGCCAGAAGCAAGCCGCGGCGATCAAGAAGGGGCTGGGCGGCTGAGCCGCCGCCGGTCACACCACCCGCACGGGGACGCGAGCCCAGGCGTTGTTGCCGTATCCGCGCGGGTTCCACAGCGACGCCGCTGACTCCGGCTGCAGCGCGCCGGTGTCGTCCCAGGCGCGCGCGACGATGCTCAGCGGCCCGCTTTCGACCGCGACCGTCAGCGACCACGGCCGCCAGGACCACTCGCTGGGCGCCCGATGCAGGTCGGCCTGCCGCCAGGTGAGGCCGTCGTCGACCGAGACGTCCACGCGCTCGACGCTGCGGCCCTCGCCGGCGATGCCGTAGCCGCGGATGGTCAGCTCGCCCGCCGGCACCCGGTCGCCGTCGGTGGGGTCGAGGATGTCGCAATTGAGGGCCAGCGCGGACAGCGGGATGCCCTCGCCCGGGGCGGCCGCGTCCGCGTCGGCCTCCGGCGGCAGGATGCGGTAGTCGCGGGCCTGAAAGTAATTGTCCGACGGTCCCGGTTGCACCCGGATGCCCGTCACCCACTTGACGCTGCGGGCGCCGACGTAGCCGGGCACCACGATGCGGACCGGTCCACCGTGGGCGCGCGGCAGCGGCTCGGAGTTCATCTGGAACGCCAGCAGCACCTCCCGCGACAGCGCCTTGCTGAGCGGGATCGAGGCGCCGTATGCCTGGACGGGCCGCGCCTCCGGGGCGACGTCGGGGGCCTCGAACGCCACGTGCAGGCCGTCGTCGCGGTGCACACCCGCGGCCGCCAGGACGTCCGACAGCCGCACGCCGCCCCACTCCGCGGTCGAGATCGCCCCGTGCGCCCACGGCTCCTTGCCCGGGATGGGCCGCACCCGCAGCAGCTCGGCCCGCCGATTGCCCGCGCATGCCAGCGTCGCCACCACGTTGTGCCGGTCGAACTCGGTGGTCAGCCGGTCGTAGGTCAGGACGAGCGGCTCGTCCACGCGCCCGTCGATCCGCAGCCGCCATTGCCGCGGCGAGATGTCGGGGAACGGGCCGTGATTGCGCGCATAGAACGCATCGATCGGGGTGATGGCGCCACTCGCCAACACCGCGGCCGGTGGCTCGGCGTTGTACGGCAGCTGCCCGCGCACGATCATGTCGTCGCGCTTGCCGCACAGCGCCGCGGGCTTCGTCATGGCGATCATTGTCACCGTCTTTTGTTCGGTCGGATGGCTTATTTCGGATGGCTTATTGGTGATGGTTACCCATTCGGGCTGCGACGGCTACCGGCTTTCGTTTTGTGGGCTCACAAGCTTTACTTGTGTCCGAAGGGGATCCCACAAGGCCGGCTTGTAGGTGCGGCGGGAGGGGCTGTCATGCCGCTGAGCGCTCACATGCCCGAGCTGTCCGCGTTCGAGGTCTTCCTGGCGATCGCCCGCACGGGAAGCCTGGGCGCTGCCGCAAGGGAATTCGGGCTGACCCAACAGGCGGTGTCGGCCCGGTTGGCGTCGATCGAGGCGCAGACCGGCGTGTCGCTGGTCGTCAGGACCCCGAGGGGATCGAAGCTGACGCCCGCCGGAGTCGTCGTCGCCGAGTGGGCGGATCGATTGATCGACGTCGCCCGATACGTGGACGCCGGATTAACTTCACTGCGATCGGAACGGCGCAACCGGGTCAGGGTGGCGGCCAGCCTCACGATCGCCGAGCAACTGATGCCGCGCTGGCTGGTGTCGCTTCAGGTGGCGGCGAATCGATTGGGCGTCGCCGCTCCCGAGGTCATCATGACCGCCACCAACAGCGACCACGCCATCGCCGCGGTGCGCGACGGGAGCGCGGATCTCGGATTCGTCGAGACCCCATACGTGCCAACGAATTTGCGCAGCCGCGTGATCGGGCGCGACGAGCTCGTGCTGGTCGTGCCGGCCGATCACAGGTGGGCGCGCCGTCAGCGACCGGTAACCGCGGCCGAACTGAGCCGCACGCCGCTGGTCACCCGGGAACCGGGTTCGGGGACGCGGGATTCGTTGACCGCCGCGCTGTCCCAAGCGCTGTCACATTCGCCGAGCGACAGCGTCGAGCAGGCGCAGCCGGTCCTCGAACTGTCCTCCGCCGCCGCGGTGCGTTCCGCCGTCGCCGCGGGCGCGGGACCCGCGGTGATGAGCCGGCTGGCCGTCGCCGACGACCTGGCGATCGGGCGGTTGCGCGCGGTCGCGGTTCCCGAGCTGGACCTGACGCGCGAGCTGCGGGCGATCTGGGTCGGGGGCCGCAACCCGCCCGCCGGGGCGTCCCGGGACCTATTGGCTCACATCACCGGGCGTTAGGCCTTGCCGGATGCAACACTCCCAGATGAATGAACGGAGCGTCCCGATGGACCTGATTCACGGACACTGCGACGACAGCTTCGACAAGGTGATCACCCCGATGCTGGTCGCCGCGGCGCTTGCGGTGGCGGCCGGCTGTAGCGGCGGCGCAAAGTCACCACCGGCCAAGCCGGGTTCGGCGACTCCCGTCGCCACGGTCCCGGTGTCGACGTCGCCGGCCTCGCAGCGTTCCGACTACTCCGGATTGCTGATCCGGGCCGGCGATATCGACGCGCCCGAAACCTTCACGGCGACACCGCCCGTCGAGAATCCGAACGGCCAGCCCGGAGTCAGCATCACGTTCAGTAACCAAGACCGCACCCACGTCATCTTCGACGGCATCCGGGTCCTGCCGGATCCGGCCGCCGCCGCCCGCGCGCTGGAGGCGGCGAAGGCGACTACGAATGGTTATGTGCATGGAATACCCGAACCCATCGCGATCGGCACCGGTGGAACGACGATCTCGGGTCCCTCGCCCGACGGCGCCAAGGGCGTTACCGTGCTGATGTTCACCGAGGGCAGGGCCTTTGCCGAATTGGAATTCGACGGCCCGCCAGATTCACTGGTGCCGCCGGACTTCGTGACGGATGTCGGTCAAAAACAGGATGCGGCCATCAAGAAGGGGCTGTGACGCACACCATCGCCGCCCGCGGTCCGGTTCTCGACATCCCCGACGAGCCGGACTGGGCCCGCATGCGCGCCGAGACCGGCGCACGGCTGCGGTCCGCAATGGCCGACCACGGCGTCGACGCGCTGATCCTGTTGATGAACGGCTACGTCACGTACGCGACCGGTGTCAGCTGGCCGCTGCTGGATGCCGGCCTGTCGCACGCGGAACGTCCGGTGGCGGTCGTGCTCGCCGACGACGAGCATCCGCACCTGTTCATGCCGTTCCGCGGGGGCGCGTCCGTGGAGTCGCCGGTGCCCGACGACCACCTGCACGGGCCCGCATATCTCGAATTCGACCGGGGCGTGGAGCATTTCGCCGCGGAGTTGGCCGGGTTGGTCCCCGCGCGGGCGAACGTCGCGGTCGACGAGCTGACCGGCGCGATGCGCCGGGCGGCGCGCACGCTGTTCCCCGGCGGTCCGCCGACGGACGCGGCGATCGTGGTCGGGGCCGCGCAATTGGTCAAGACGCGCGACGAGCTGTCCTGCCTGCGCCGCGCGTCACGCATCACCGAACGCGCCATCGTGGACGTGCAGCGGGCGTTGGCGCCGGGCGTGCGGCAGATCGACCTGTCGGCGGCGCTGGTGCGTCGCGCTTTCGAGCTGGGCGCCACCACCAACATGCTGGAGGCGATCTGGCAGGTGATGCCCAGTTCGCGGGAGGCCGGGGTGTGGACGACGCACGGCGACCTGGCGCTGCCGCTGCTGCCCACCGATCGCGAACTGGCCGCCGGCGATGTGCTGTGGACCGACATCAGCATCACCTACGCCGGATACTGCTCCGACTTCGGCCGCACCTGGGTGGTCGGCGAGAAACCCACTCCGCGGCAACAAGACCAATTCCATCGATGGCGCGCGATCCTGGAGGCTGTGCTCGCGGTGACGAAAGCCGGTGCCACGTCCGGGGATCTGGCGCGGGCGGCGATCGCGGCCAACGCAGGCCGCAAGCCGTGGCTGCCCCACTTCTACCTGGGCCACGGCATCGGCACCTACCCCGCCGAGGCCCCCATGATCGGCACGGACCTCGGCGAGGAATTCGACGACAACTTCGTCTTTCCGCCCGGCATGGTCCTGGTCCTGGAGCCCGTCGTGTGGGCGGACGGGACCGGCGGCTATCGCAGCGAGGAGATCGTGGTGATCACCGAGGACGGTTTCACGCCGATTACCGACTACCCCTACTCCCCTTATGGCGACTGAAGTATCGCCGGACGCCATGGCGTTGCGGACCGGACGCCGCGAGCGGGCGCTGGCCCAGATGGACGCGCACAACCTCGACATCCTGGTCCTCGGCCGGCAAGCCAACATTCGCTATGTCACCGGGGCCCCGCAGCTGTGGATCGCCGGGACGCGGCCGTTCGGGCCGATGTGCGTGGTGGTGCGCGCCACCGGGGACATCTACCTCAACAGCACCGACGACGAGGGCGTCCCCGAAGAGATCGGCCACGATCATCTCTACGGGCTGGCCTGGAATCCGATGACGCTCATCGACGTGTTGAAGAAGGTCGAGGGCGCCGAGGCGGCACGCCGGGTCGGAACCGACGCGATCACACCCACTTTCGCCGCATTGTTGCCCGACGCGTTTCCCAACGCCGACATCGTCGACGCCGAGCCGGCCATGCGTGCGGCGCGCCGCATCAAGACGGCCGACGAGATCGCCGCGATGGGCCAGGCGCTGCGCGTCGCGGAGGCCGGGCTCGCCGCCGCCGTCGGCGGATTGAGGCCGGGGGTGTCCGAGCGGACGTTGACCGGGGCCATGCTGGAGGCCATGGCTGCGGGCGGGGTGAGCACCCCGGCCACCCAGGATGGTGCGTGGGTCACGTCGCGGGACCAGCCGTGGCGGCGCGCTCACGGGGGCGAGGTGCGGCAGGGTGATCTCGTCGCGTTCGCCGCGGGCGCGCTGGCGGGCGGCTATGTCGCCGAGGTGGGCCGGACGTGGCCGGCCGGCGAGGCCGGCGGAGCTGTTCGCGACCTGTTCGGGCGGTCAAAGACGTTGTACGACAAGATGCTTGCCGCGTGCCGTCCCGGCGCGTCGACTAGCGAGCTACTCGCCGCCTACGAGGCCGCCGGCGAGCCGGTGCCGCCGATGCCCGTCGCGCATGGTCTGGGATTGGGGTTCGACCCGCCGGTGGTGTCCGAGCCGCTCTGGGCCGCCGGCGAGCACGACCGCCTCGAGGCCGGGATGGTGCTGGCCATCACCGGCTACGCGTGGCAGCAGGGCGTCGGGGCGGTGTTCCGCAGAGACACCGTCCACATCACCGACGACGGCGCCGACGTGTTGACTGCCAGCCCGTCGCGGTCGGACAAGGCAGATGACCAGCGCAGATAGCGCTACGCTGCTGTGTCGTGGAAGGGACACGCCTCGACACAGCTCGGATCCGGGCCGCCCGCCGGGTAATTGACCCGGTTTTTCTGGACACCCCGCTGTACCGCTGCGAGGCGCTGGAGCCCGACCTCGGGTGCGCGGTGAGCATCAAGCTTGAAACGGCGAACCCGGTGCGCAGCTTCAAGGCCCGCGGCGCAGAGGTCGTCGCAAGCCTGCTCGCGGACAATGGCTCGCCCGCCGTGGTGTGTGCCAGCGGCGGCAACCTCGGCCAGGCCCTCGCTTGGTCTGGTCGCCGGAGGGGTCTGGCCGTCACGGTCGTGGCGCCGCGGTTTTCGCCCAAGGTCAAGCTCGATCGCATGCGCGCACTGGGCGCCAGATTGGAATTAGTCGAGGGCCCCGAGATGGCCCGTGCGCGAGCGGCAGCCATCGCGCGGCATGACGGCATCCGGTTGCTCGAAGACAGCTTGGACATCGAAACCTGTGAGGGCGCGGCGACCATTGGCCTGGAACTGGTGGACGCTGCATCGTCGTTCGACGCCGTACTGATCGCTCTGGGCGGCGGAGCGCTGGCTACCGGCGTCGGGCATGTGCTGAAGGCCTTCGCGCCCGCGGTGGAGGTGATCTGCGTTCAGCCGGCCGGTGCGCCGGCGATGACACTTTCGTGGTGCCAGCGGCGCGTTGTCACAACCGAGTCGTCTGACACCATCGCAGATGCTGTCGTCGAGCGGCGTCCACTTCCGGCTGTCCTGAACGACCTCCTGCTGGTTGCCGACGACGCCGTCTTGGTGCAGGAGGCATCGATCGTCGCGGGCATGCGGGTGCTGCTCGATGGCGCTGGCCTTGTCGTGGAACCCTCGGCCGCGCTCGGTGTCGCGGCGGTCCTCGAAGACCGCGACCGCTTCGCTGGCCGACACATCGTCACCATCGTGTGCGGCAGCAACGTCGACCCAGACAATTACCGTCGCTGGGTCGGCGTGACCCCTGTCCCCAGGCGCGACCGAGAGGGTTCCTAGCAGGCGCGCCAAGCGGCCGGGCGCAACGTCTGCTCCGTCAGCAAAAAAGGTGCGACACTGGGTAGGTGACGACAACGCGGCCATCAGGGGGCCACAGAAGGAATAACTGATGAACAAGGCAATACTGCGCGTGTCGGCGGTGGCTATAGCACTGGCATCCATCTGCATTCCACCGGCACAAGCACGCACCGACGACCCCTGTATCGGCATCACCGATCCCGCTGCCCACGACGCTTGCATCCTCGACTACATCCAGAGACGCGAAACGGCCCAGTGCGATGCGAGCTCCAATCACGGACCGATAGGCCAACTTTGTGGGTAACTTCCGGGTCCGAAAGGTGACCACATCGCGCTAGCCGACGTCTGGTACGTCTTGTCGAAGGATGAACTCGTGCATGCCAGGCACGGTGAAGGCCAACATGCCGCGTTCGGGGGGGTAGACCAGGCCCTTCTTGATTAGTTCGTTGCGGGCGACAGACAGGTCGCTGGCGCGCGATTTATGCATCCGAGAGGCCAAGGCGGACACCGTTGCCGGACCATCGCCGGCTAGGTCGGCGAGCGCGCGCAGCAGTTCGCGCTGGGCGGGGGTGGCGCGTTCCCAGCGGGAGCGGTAGAGACCGTCGTCGACCTCCCGGCGGGCCTCGTGTAGTCCGACTCGTACGTCGTCAGCACTGATCGGGGAACTGATCGCGTTGTCCCACACATGTTTCCCGATCGCTTGCAGGAAGTACGGATATCCGCCGGCGACGTCGGCGGCCATCGTCAATGCCCCGTCGTCCCAATCGACTGCAAGCGCCTGCGTGGGGATCGTCAAGGCGGCCGCCGCGGCGGGCTGATCAAGCAGCCCGATCGGGCGGTAGTCATAGAGCCGCTCAGCATAGCTGGTGGCGTCGGCCAGCAGAGCTGGCAACGAGGGCAGACCAGCCCCGACGAGCATCAGAGGCAACGGTGTCTCGGCCTGGCCGAGCTGGTGCAATGCCGTGTTGATCGCCGCCAGCTCGGTCGCGTCGGCCTCTTGCAGTTCGTCGACGAGGATGAGCACACCGATGCCGAGCTCGCGTGCGGTCTCCCCCATCACCTCAAACAGGGCCGCTAGATCGTCTGCGAAGCGTCCCGAATCTGCCACGCCGCCGATCGGCTCGACTTCCACACCGAGTGACACCATTCCTGTCGCGTCGGCCTTGATGCTGAATGCCTTGAACACCCCCAGCATGCGGCGTAGCCGTGACTCTGGATGCCGCCCTGTTGCCGTGCGCATTCCCCGCACCAACGCGTGCGACAACGCGACCGGCAGGGATTCGCCTGCGCCCGCCTCCACTTTCGCGGTAATCCAATCTCGCTCGCCTGCCCGCCGGAGTAGCTCGTTGAGCAATACGGTCTTGCCGACCCCGCGTAACCCGTTCAGAATCCAACCGCGATCACCCTCCCCCAAGTCTTCACAGCGCCGCATTACCACGTCGAACGCAGTTAGCAGGGCATCACGACCAGCCAGTGCTGGCGGGCGCCGCCCAGCACCAGGCCGATACGGGTTCTGCACAGGATCCATAATCAGACTCTATCATAGCGTATAACGTAGAGCATTATACGGAATTAGAGAATGTTATAGTTCGCTGCGTGGGCGCCACCGCTCGATCGATCAGGTGATCAAATGTCTGGACACTCGATCGCCGGCAACCCAACGGTCAGTCTCTGCACGCACGGATCACCAGGTTTGTTCGGCCGCGCGCACCAGCATCTGATTCACCGCCACCCGGCGGTCTCGAGTCACCATGTACAGCACCGCATCCGCGATGTCCTCAGGCCGTAACTTGACCATGCCGGCGGTTCGCTTTTCGAACACTTCGCGCGATGGTGCGGGCAAGTGGGTGAAGATCTCGGTGTCGACGGTTCCCGGGCCCACCACGCCCACGCGGACCCGCTTGCCGAGCAGCTCCTGCCGGATGCCCTCGCTGAACGCGTTCACCCCGAATTTGGTCAGCGAATAGACCGCGGTGCCGGGTCGGGCCACCCAGCCGCCCGTCGAGCTGATGGTGACCAGGTCGGCCACGCCGCGCGGGGAGTCGGCGGCCGCGTCGATCAGGTGCGGAAGCGCCGCGCGGGTGGCGTAGAGCACGCCTTGCACGTTGACCGCGACCATGTCGTCCCAGTCCCGCAGTGCCGCCTCGGCCGCGGGCCCCGATTGCATCAGCCCGGCGTTGTTCACCAGCGTGTCGAGGCGTCCCAACTCCGCGACGGTGCGCTGCACGGCGGAGGCGACCTGCTCGGCGTCGGTCACGTCGGCGGGCACGACAAGCGCTGTGCCGCCGACGGATTCGATGTCTCGTTTCAGCTCGGTCAGCCGGTCGGCGCGACGGGCGAGCAGCGCCACCGCGGCGCCCTGTTCGGACAGCGCCCGCGCCGTCGCCGCGCCGATGCCGCTGCTGGCGCCGGTGACCAGCGCCGCCGTGCCCGCGAGTGCGGCCGTCATGAGTCGAGTATCTCGCGCAGCACGTAGTGGGTGTCCTCGCCCAGATCGGGTGCGCCACGCGCGATCCGGGCCGGCGCCCGCGCCAGCCGCCATGACGGCCCCAGGATCGGACGTTGGCCCTCGCGGTGATCGCTGACGAAGCGGTACAGCCCGCGGTCCCACAGCCGCCGATCGCCGATCACGTCGATCGCGGTGGCGCTCTTGGTCGCCGGCACGCCCGCCGCGCGCAGACGCTGCGCCAGTTGTTCGGCGTCGTGGCATTGGGTGAGCACAGCGAGGTCCGCGTCGAGCGCCTCGGCGTGACGATGCCGCGCCGTCATCGTGCCGTACCGCGGGTCGGCGGCCAGTGCCGAAGCGTCGAGCACCTCGCACAGCCGGCGCCACTCGTCGTCGTCGGCGACGGCCACGGCGACCCAGGCGCCGTCGGCGCAGGGATAGCAGCCGTGCGGGCACATGTCGGGGTGATGGTTGCCGTCGGACCCGAGGCGCATGCCGGTGAGGCTCTGTTCGAGGAGGCGGTCCCCGATCATCGACGAAAGCGTCTCCACGGCGGACACATCGACGAATTGTCCCTCGCCGGTGAGTTCGCGATGCAGCAACGCGACCACCGCGGCGTACGCGGCGGCCGCCCCGACGGTGGAATCGCCGTAGCGCATGCTCGTCCCGAGCGGAGGCCCGCCCGGATAGCCCACCAGTGACGCGAGGCCCGCCAGCGCGGCGAAGCACGGGGCGTAGCCGGTCTGGTGGCCGAGCGGTCCGTCGTTGCCCCACATCTTGATCGACACCGAGATGATGTCCGGCTTGATCGCCGCGAGCTGTTCGTAACCAAGACCCTGGCGCTCCATCGCGCCCGGGCGAAGGTTGTTGATGACGATGTCGCTGCGGGCGATGAGCTCGCGCAGCCGCGTCATGTCGTCCGGCGATTTGATGTCGAGATCGACACTGAGGATCTCGGGGTTGATGCTCAGAAAGTATGGGGCCTGGTTGACGTCGGTGCCGCCGTAGGCGCGCATCTCCTCGGGGCTGGCGGCGGTTTCGACCTTGATGACCTCGGCCCCCAGCAGGGCCAGCAGCTTGCCCGCATACGGACCGGCCCACACCTTGGTCAGCTCGACGACGCGCACCCCTTCGAGAGGACCACCGCGCGGGTTGCCGGGCGGCTTGAGTTGCGGCGACTTCACCGCCGCCACCGCCCGCGGCGCATCGAGGCGCCGCAACACCGCGGCGGTGTGCTGGCCGAGACTGGGTGCGGCACTGGTGATCTCGGCGGGCGAAGCGCTCAGCAGGTACGGCACCGTGGGATACGCCGCGCGACCCAGGACGGGGTGTGTCACGTCCCGGAAGAAACCGCGATGGCGGTACTGCGGCGAGCGGCGCAGGTCCGCGGCGTCGTTGACCGGGACCAGCGGCACACCGGACCGCTGGGCCCGCTCCGCCGCCTCCTCTTTGGCGAAGTCCCGGACCCACTCCGCGAATCCCCGCTGAAACGCGGCGACCTTTTCCGGGGTGACCGAGAACTCCAGCCAATCGTCGTCGAATGCGTCGAGCCATTCCGGATGCCCCATGAGCGTCTTGACGCCGCGCCAGTGTGCGCGACTGGTCATGTACAGATACACGAAGCCGTCGGCGCACGGGATAAACGCCGCCGGGCCCTGCTGGTCGTAGTCGTCGCGGGTTCCCGCCGCCGGAACCTCGCCCGTGATGAAGCGGCCCAGGATGCAGTCGGCGCGGGAGGCCAGCACGGCATGTGCGGAGATGTCGATCGACTCGCCCCGGCCGGTGTGCAGGCGACCGAACAGCGCTGACGCGATGCACAGCGCCGCGTCCAGCCCCGCCTCGTAGTCGGCGAGAAACCGGCCCGGTCCCTGCAGCGGCGGCCGGCACGGATCGGCGTGGCTGGGGGTGTGGTAACCCCAGCCGCTGGCGTGGAACACGTTGATGCTCTTGGCGTTGTCGAACTCGGCGGGCGCACCGAGGCCGAAGGGCGTGATCGAGCAGAACACGACGCCGGGGTTTCGTTCCGACAGGTCCGTCGCGCGGTCCTCGATGACCGCGTCGGCCGTGACGATTAGCCGATCCAGTTGGCCCGAAGCGAGCTCGACCGAGCGCTTGTTCGTGTTGAGGTAGGCGAACAGCGCGCTGGCCTCGCGCCCGTCGCCGAGGATGGGCGCCATCGCCCGGGTGCGGCTCCCGCGGCCCGGCGCCTCGACCTTGACGACCTCGGCGCCGAAATCGGCCAGCAGCTTCCCGCAGTACTCCCCCGCGACGGACTCGGCCAGCTCGACGACCCGAACGCCCTTCAGCGCCGACATGCGCGAACTCGCAGGACGGTCAAGGCTTCTTGCGTCCCGAACGACTCAGCCGCCACTCCGGCGGGAAGTTCAGGTCGTTGTCCTTGACCACGTTGTTGAGCCCCTTGCCGAAGGTGCCTTCCGTGAGGTCGACCTCATTCTCCTGGTCGTTGGCGATCAGCGGCAGCATGCCCTCGACCAGGCCGGTGAGCAGGCTGCCGAAGTACTCGCCCTTGTGCTGCTTGTACAGCTCCAGGAACGTCTTCTGCACGGCGACGGTATCCGTCGGGCGGGAGCGGGCGCACGCCATCGCGTACTTCAGCGTCTCGTCCTCCAGCTTGTCGCGGGGCACCACGCTGTTGACGAAGCCGCACTCGTACATTTCCTTTGCGCTGAAAGGCCGCCCGGTGAACAGCATTTCGGAGAACTTTCGCAGGCCCATCGTCTCGGCCCACCACCACAGGCGCGGGCCCCAGCCCACGTAGCGGAACGCCGGATGCCCGAACAGGGCGTCGTCGGAGGAGATCACCAGATCGGCGTCGCCGGCCTGGTAGAAGTGCCACCCGTAGCAGTAACCCTTGGCCTCGACGATGCTGATCTTGCGAAGTTCCTGCAGCGGCCGGTTTCCCGCGCGCGCCTTGGCGTAGAAGTCGGTGACGGTGGACAGGTATCGGTACGAGCCACCCGGTGGGTACTTGACGTCGTCGTCGTTGATCGCGAGCTCGTGCAGCAGCGGCAGGCCGGGGTTCTCCAGCATCGGGCGCTGCTCGGGCAGGTCGCCGCCGCTGCCGAAATCTTCGCCCTCCCCGCGGATCACGACCACCTTCACGTCGTCGTCCACGTTGCACTTGTGGATCAGATCGGCGTAGTTCTGCCGCATTCCCAGCGTGGTGGCGTTCTGCGCGTCGGGACGGTCGAAGGTGATGTAGGCGATCCTGTTCTTCTTGTCCTTCTCGAACTTGATGTATTGCTCGGCTTCCTTCTTCAACTTCTCGTAGTCGTACTCGGGCATGGGTTCTCTCCAGTTCGGTTATTTGAGCAAGGCGCCCGCGTCGACGGGCAGGGAAACGCCGGTGACATAACGAGATTCGTCAGAGGCGAGAAACAGGACGGCGTTGCTGATATCGATGGCCTCCACCCAGGGCACCGGCAGCGTGTGCGTCATCTGCGAGAACGGGGCGAAGTCGTCGGGCCCGGGATTCTCCAGATCCGGCCGGAACAGCTTGAACGTCACGTCGTTCATGGTCATCGGTGTGTTGACCTGGCTGGGGTGCACCGAGTTCACCCGAATCCGGTGCTGCCCCAGCTCGACGGCGAAGCTGCGCATCAGCCCGATGACGCCGTGCTTGGCGGCGATGTAGTGGCCGGTGTACGCCATCGCCTTGTGCGATCCGACCGAACCGGTCAGCACGATGGAGCCGCCGCGTTCGCCGGCGATGATATGCGGCACACCGGCTTTCACGGTGTGCCACACGCCGGAGAGATTGACGTCGATCATGTCCTGCCAGACCTTCTCGCCGATCTTGTGCAGCTTGTTGCCGAAGGTGCCGATGCCCGCGTTGGCGACGATGATGTCGAGCCGGCCGAGCTGCTCCACGCCGCTGTCCACCGCCGCCTTGAGCGCGTCGTAGTCGCGCACGTCGACCTCGGCGGTCACGATGTGCCGGTTCTGGGCCTTCACCAGGTCGGCGGTTTCGGCGAGATCGGCGGGCGTGGAGTGCGGGTAGGCCAGGTTGTCGATCGGCCCGCAGATGTCGACCGCAATGATGTCGGCGCCCTCCTGCGCCAGGCGCACCGCGTGGCTGCGGCCCTGCCCGCGGGCGGCGCCGCTGATGAACGCGACCTTGCCCTCAACCCGGCCGGCCATCACGCCACCACCGTGGGCAGGGTTTCCCAGCCACGCACCGTCGACGTCGGGCTGAGCCTGGCGTTGGCCAGATCGAGCTCCCACTCGGGGAACCGCTTGAGGATCTCCTCGAGAGCCACCCGGCCTTCCAGGCGCGCAAGCGCCGAGCCCAGGCAGAAGTGGGTGCCCACGCTGAATGCGAGGTGCGGGCGGGGTTCGCGACGGATGTCGAATTCGGCTGCGTCGGGCCCGAACTGGCGCTCGTCCCGGCACGCCGACCCGAGGAGCATGAGCATCACGCTGCCTTCGGGCACCGTGCGGTCATGCAGGGTGACGTCGCGGGTCACGTACCGAGCCATGTGCGGAGCGGGCGGCTCGTAACGCAGCAGCTCCTCGATCGCCTGCGGGATGAGCCCAGGATTGCGCACCAGATCGCGGCGCTGGTCGGGATGCTCCGCGAGAACCTTTCCGGCCCAACCGATCAACCGCGTCGTCGTCTCGTTGCCGGCGCCGGCCACGACGTTGAGGTACACCAGTATTTCCTGTCTCGTCAGCCGTCGTGTCGTGCCGGTTTCGTCGACGAACTCGACGTTGAGCAGCTCGGTCATGATGTCGTCGGACGGATGCTCGGCGCGCCAGTCGATGTAGGCCTCGAACTGCTCGCCGACGGACAAGCCCTGCTCGACGGCCTTCATCGGCTTGCCCGCCTCGGTGCGCAGCTGCGCGTTGGCGCGGTCGCGGATGTATTCCTGATCGTCCTCGGGGATGCCGAGCAGCATGCTGATGACCTTCATCGGCATGATCGCGCCCAGATCCTTGACGAAGTCGAATCGCCCCGATCCCACCAGCGGATCCAGGAGTTGCGCGCAGAAGTCGCGGATCATCGGCTCCAGCGCGTTGATCTTTCGGGGGGTGAACATTCGCGACAGCAGCTTGCGATGCACGTCGTGGATCGGCGGATCCTCGAAGATCAGCATGCCCGACGGGATTTCGAGGTTGGCCTTGATCAGCTCCAGGATCACGCCTCGCGCGGAGCTGTAGGTGCGGTAGTCGATCACGGCCTTGTTGACATCGGCGAACCGGCTCACCGCGAAGAAGTCGTATTCCGCGTTGTAGTAGAGCGGTGCCTCGTCGCGCAACCGCTTGAACATGGGATACGGGTCGGCGATGAGGTCGACATTGTATGGATCGAAGTACGGGTCGAAATGAACCTGGCTATCGGTGCCGGCCGTCACGAAATCCCTCCTGAGGTCAGGCGTCCCTTGTCCGGGCTCTTCAGGATGCCGGCGGCGATCGCGGCCAGAATCCTGTCGAGTTGCGCTGGGCTGTCGATGATCCGGTCGCCCTGGACGTATCGCAGCAGCAGGCCGTTGATGAACGTCAGCGTGATGTTGCTCAGGTCCTCGACCACCGCCGACTCCAATTCGGCGCCGCGCGGCATGAGCTGCACCAGGATCTCGCGGTGCAGCTTGGTGAAGCCGTCGGTGGCTTGCTGCAGGATCGCGGCGATCGCGGGATCGCGGGCGGCCTGCATGGTGAGCTCGTACCTCGCCTTCGTCCGTGACAACTGCGGCGCGGTGCCCGCTTGAATCACCACCTGAGACAACCGCGACGGCGACGGATGTTCTCCCGGCCCGCCGGCGCTGTCGGCGACGGACTGCAACGTCGCGAGGTCCAGCTCGGCCAGCCGCTCGGCGACGGCGCGCAACAGCGCCGAGCGGGTCCGGAAATAGAACGAGGTGGTGCCGTCGGGAACGGCGGCCTTGCGGTCGACCTTGAGATGGCTCAGGCCCTTGGCCCCGTCGTCGGCCAGCAGCTGAATCGCCGCATCGCACAGGTCGCGGCGGCGCTCCGCTGGATTGGGCTTGCGGCGTTTCGCCGCGGCGGGCGTGTATCGGACCATGAGACGGACGACAATACTCTATGTTCGTAGTGTCAGTAAAGGAGTCGGTAAAGGATCTGACGCGCTTCGGCGAGGGCAACGCGCGCCGGACGCGACCGCGAGCTACCCTGCTAAATCCGGTTGATCTGCGAGAGGGGGTGCGATGCATAGGGCCAAGAACGCGTTGACGGGCATCGTGCTGCTCGGCGCGGTGACGTGCGGATGCCACACGGCCCAACACCCGGCCTCGCCCGCCACGTCGACCGCCGAGACGTCGACGACGACGCAACCGCCCGCGCCGGCCGTCAACATTCAGCCGCTGCCGGTTCGGCCGGTGCGGAACTCGCAACCGAGTAGGCCCGACAAGTGCCCCGCCACGAATCCGGGTGCGCCCGCGGCGCCGGACAAGGTTCTCACCACGTGTGACGTTGCCCGGACCACTCTTTACACGTTGGGCCCGGAGGCGATGCGGCTGGGCCTGACTCACGTGGACCCGCCCAAGTCGCTGACCGCGGGTTTCTATGAGGTGTTGCTGACGCTGGACCCGCCGTCGGCGACCGCCTGGGCGTCGTTCACCGCCGCGAACCTGCACGACCATGTCGCCTTCACCCGTGACGATCTCGTCCTGGAAGCCCCGCTGATCGAATACCAGGTCGCCTCCGGTCAGATCGCGCTGACCACGCAGACGATTCAGGCCGCGGACCAGTTGGCCCGTCTGGCGGGCCGCCCCGGGTGACGGAGCTCGCGATCGGCCTGCTCAGCGTATTCGCCCTTCCGCCAGTGGAATTCGTGGGCATCGCGGCCGACCTTGGCTGCCGGCACATCTCGACTAGCGTGCGGGGGCGGCCGTTGCTGCCGCTCGGCTTTCCGCCGTTCTCGCTGAAGGACGCCACAACGAGGAAGGAGCTGCTCGCCGCGATGAGCGACCGCGGCGTGACGATCTCGCTCGGCGACGGCTTCCTGGTGCAACCCGGTGCCGACATGCGGGATTTCCGTGCCGATCTCGACGTCCTGGCCGAGCTCGGCGTTCCGCGGATCAACACCGTCAGCCTCGACCCCGATCTCGGTCGCACGTTCGACCAGTTCGGCGCGCTGGCCGAGCTGGCTGCGCAGCGCAACATCGAGACGAACGTCGAACCGGTGCCGGGGCTGACCGTCGGCGACCTGGCCACCGCGGTCGCGGCTGTGCGACAGGTCGGGCGTCCCGAGTTCCGGCTGTTGATCGACACCATGCACCTGGTGCGCTCGGGGGCAGGCGCCGCGGACCTTGCGGCGTTGGACCCGGAATGCATTGGCTACGCCCAACTCAGCGACACGACGCTGGAACCGCGCGTGGACAACTCCATCCACAACTACATGGAGGAGGCCATGTATGAACGCATGGTTCCCGGTGAGGGCGAACTGCCGCTACACGACATCTTGTCCGCGCTGCCGCCCGGCGTCGTGATCGAGCTCGAAGTGCCCCGGCGGTCGCTGGCGCTGGCCGGCGTCGGTCCCTTGGACCGGCTTCGCCCGTGTGTCGATGCGGCGCGCCGTCTGCTGGCCGAAGTGTCAAGTGGGTCAACGGGTTAGCGCGTTCAGCTCGGCTCGCGCAGCGGAAGGCCGGCGGCGCGATAGATCGCGTCGACGACGGTCATGTTGTCTATCGCGTCCTGCGGGGTCGTCTTGATCGGTTCGCCCCGCAGCACGGCGGCGGCGAAAGCGTCGAGCTGGTACGCGTAGGAGGCGCGGCGCGGGAATCGCTCCGCACGTTTCCCGTCGGGCCAGCGGACCGAGAGCCGATGGTAAATCTGGGGCATCACGGGATTGAATACGTGTAGCTCGCCCCGGTCGCCAACCACCGTGGCACTGATCTGCAGCAGGCGCGTCGACCACAACGAGCAGTGGACGCGGCCCGTATGCCCGCCGGCAAACCGCAACTCGGCGGTCATGGCCCGGTCGACACGCGGCTCGCGCAATTTTGCCTGCGCCGAAACGACTTCCGGGGTCGAACCACCGAACGTGCGAGCCATGTGCACCGCGTAGCAGCCGGCGTCCATGGTCGCACCGCCGGCGAGCGAATAGTTGTAGCGGATGTCGGAGAACTTCGGCAGCGGGAAGCACAGGGCGGCCTCCACCCTCTCGAGCTTGCCCAGCTCCCCGGACGCGATGATCTCCTCGATCCGCAAGGTCAGCGGGTGATAGCGGTAGTGGAATGCCTCCATCACCACCCGATCCGATTTCGCGGCGAGTTCGGCGATGTCGCGGGCTTCGGCGGCGTTGGCGGTGAGTGGCTTTTCGCACAGCACGTGCTTACCGGCGGCCAGTGCGGCTCGAGTCCACTTGCCGTGCAAGCCGTTCGGCAGCGGAATGTAGACCGCGTCGAGATCCGGATCGGCGATCAGCTTGTCATAGTTGTCGTGCACCCGGGCGATATTGTGCTTGGCCGCAAAGGCTTGCGCGCGCGACGCATCCCGCGCCGCCACGGCGGCCACCACGACGTCGGCGTTCTTCCTGGCCGGGTTGACGAGCGCCATCGGTGCGATGCGGGCGGCTCCCAGAATGCCGATCCGCAGCCGGGCCCCACGATCAGACTGATCAGACACGAATCCGACGCTAGCACTTGGCCATATCCGCCGCGGGCATCGCCGAAACCGACGTTAGCGTGCGGCTCACTCGCAGTTTTCCACGCCATCGTCGATCTCGGCGGCAGCGTCAGCGACGCGCGAATGCGGGCGCGCGCTCGGGACGGACCCCGACGCCGACGAAGTACGCGGGCACCACCGACAGCCACGGCAGCCGCTGCACCAGTCCCAGCAGCGCGTCCGGCGGGGTGGGGTCCGCGCCGCGAAGCAGCGGGCCGAGCAGCACGCGCTGCAACACCCGTTGCACCGCCTGGGTCACCACCGTGGGAAAGACGCGGCGCCGCCGGACGGCGGCCAGGTCGCGGTCGGTGACCCGGTGCCGCCGCAGCGGTTCGGCCAATATCGTGGCCGCCGCGACGGCATCTTGGACCGCCAGATTGATGCCGACACCGCCCAGCGGAGACATCGCGTGCGCCGCGTCGCCGATGCACAGCAGCCCGTCGGTGTGCCAGCGGCGCAGCCGATTCACGTGGACGTCGAGGTGTTTGACGTCGTCCATCGACGTGAGCGCCGCCACCGACTGGTCCGCATCGGGCAGCAGCGCGCCAATGTCGCGCCGGAAGGCCTCGATGCCGCGAGCGCGCAACTGCGCGTCGGACCCCTTGGGCCCGAGGTAGGCAATCTGGTCGTAGCCTTTGCGCGGGATCATGACGAGGGCCTTGCCGGGGGCCAAGCGAGGCAAGAAGGTGAATTTCTCCTCGCCGTCCCGCGGCAATCTGAACCACCACACGTCGAAGTTCACCGGGAATTCGCGCGTCTCCAGCCCGGCCTCACGCCGCGCGATCGACCACCGACCGTCGCACGCCACCGTCAACTCGGCCCGCAGTTCACCCGGGCCCTCGGGCCCGTCGTAACGCACTCCGGTGACCTGAGCGCCCTCCCGCAGCAACCCGGTGACCTCGGTGTTCATCCGCAGCCTGAAGCTCGGCTCGGCCTGGGCGGCCTCGGCGAGCAGGTTCAGCAGGTCCCATTGCGGCACCATGGCGATGAAGGGATGGGGCTGCCGCAACCGCTCGAAGTCGACGTACGTCACCGAGCGGCCATTCGAGTCGATCCGGGCCTTGCGGACCTCGCTATAGCCCAACTGCGAGAAGCGCTCCCACAGGCCCAGCTCGTCGAGCAGCCGAAGCGTGGTCGGGTGCACGGTGTCGCCGCGGAAGTCGCGCAGGAAGTCGCCGTGCTTCTCCAGCAGGGTGACGTCCACACCGGCCCGAGCCAATAACAGCCCGAGGACCATCCCGGCCGGGCCGCCGCCGATAACCGCGCACGTGGTTCTGTCGACCATCAGCGCTCAGCGTACGTGGTGAACTCAGCCGAGCAGTTGCGTGTCGATCTCGAAAACCGACACCGGATCGAGAATCACGCCGGTTTCCTCGACGTAGCGGTCCCACAGCTCGAGGAGTTCGGCCAGCTTGTCGGGCCGGGACGCCGCCAGGTCGACGATTTCACCGGGGTCGGCCGACAGGTCGTAGAGCTGCCAGGCGCCCGGGCCGTACGGGGCGGGCAGATGCAGCGCCTTCCAGTCGCCCTGGCGAATGGCGCGGCGGCCGAACAACTCCCAGCCGGTGCCGGTCGCGGCGTCGTGCACCGCCTCGGTTGCGCCCGACAGGTACGGGACCAGGGACTCACCGCGCATGGGTTCGACCCGACGGCCGCGGTAGGCGGTGCCGGGATGCGCGGCGCCCGCGAGTTCGAGCACGGTCGGGGCGATGTCCATCACCGTCGCGAAGGCCGTGCCGATCTGGCCTTGCCGTTGGAAGCCGGGCCAGGTGATGAACCCGACCACCCGGATCCCGCCCTCGGTGGTGAACGCCTTGTGCAGCCGCGACGGCGCGGTGGCGGCCTGGGCCCAGCGCGGCCCGTACCAGATGTAGGAGGTGGGCCGGCCGAGGTTGTCGAGGCTGTTGTCGTAGTACTGCTCGATCTGCGCGGCGATCCGGGGCCCGTGCAGCGGCATCGCCTCGACGATCGCGCCCTCGGCGCCGTTGTCGGACAAGAAGATCACCACCGTGTTGTCGAGCTCCCCGGTGCCGGCCAGGTAGTCGATCACCCTCCCGATGTTCCAATCCATCCGGTCCACCATCCCCGCGTAGACCTCCATGCTGCGGACCGACCGCGCGCGCTCGTCGTCGCTCATGTCGGACCACTCGGGGGCGCCGTCGGCGACGACGGGGTGCGCGGCGACATCGGGCGGGCACAGGCCGAGCCGCTTGAGTGCCGCCAGGCGCGCCTCGCGCAGGGCGTCCGGCCCGGCGTCGTAGCGGCCGCGATAGGCCGCGACGGACTCGTCGGGCGCCTGCAGCGGCCAGTGCGGCGCCTGGAAGGGCAGGTAGGCGAAGAACGGTCTGTCGTCATCGGCGGATCGCTCGCGGAGGTAGCGCAGCAGGGTGTCGGCGTAGAAGTCCGAGGAGTAGAAGTCGTCGCCGACCGTGACGAAGTGGTCATCCTCGGTGTAAAGCCTTGGCGCGGGCGGGAACCCGCCGGCGGCGGGGCCGTAGTGGCTGGCGCCGGCGGGCAACAACGCGAACGACCGCTCGAATCCGCGGGCCCACGGCGAGGTCTCGATCGTGTCGCCCAGGTGCCACTTGCCCGACATGAGCGTCAGGTAACCGGCGTCGCGCAGCAGCTCGGGCAGCGCCACCACCCGATCGTTCAGGTGCCCCTCGTAGCCGGGTGCGCCCCGAAATCCGGGGATCGCGACCTCCAGCATCGTCCCGATGCCGGCGATGTGGTGGTCGGTTCCGGTCAACAGCATCGCCCGGGTGGGCGAGCAGGCCGGCGCCGAATGAAAGTCGGTGAGCCGGATCCCGGCGTGGGCGAGCCGGTCGAGGTTGGGCGTGTTGATTTCACCGCCGAAGGCACCGATGTCGGAGAACCCCAGATCGTCCGCCACGATCACCAGGAAGTTGGGCCGCGTCACGGTGAAGCATCCTGTCAGGTCTAGCGTCCGAAGGGAACTGGAGATGCTGGCGCAATTCGGCATCTCGATTCCGTTGGCCGCCGCCCCGGTGTCGAGCGGCCCCACCGCCACCGCGATGGTGTCGGCGGCGAAGCGGGCGAGTGGCTTGGGCCTGCTCGCGGCCGGCTACAAGGCCGTGGAGGCCGTCGAGGCCGAGATCGCAAGCGTTTGCGCAGCAGGAACCCGTTCGGCGTCAACGTGTTTGGCCCAATCCGCTTCCGGTCGACCCCGACGGCTACCGGACGTACGCCGCGACCAGTCAGCGGGAGGCCGACCAATTCGGCGTGACCGTGCCGTCGGAGCCGATCGATGCCGCCGACGGGTTCGACGAGAAGATCTCCGTGCCGCTCGACGGTCCGGTGTCGATGGCGTCGTTCACCTTCGGTATCCAGCCGCGCCGCGTGATCGACGCGCTGCAACTGGCCAATAGCGTGGTCGTGCAGGCAGTTACGACTCCGGAAGAGGCGGCGCAGGCGCACGAGGCAGGTGCCGATCGCCGACTTTCGTCCGACGGATCGTGAGGACCGTACCGCTGCCGGTGATGACCGCCGGTGGGCTCGGCACTGCGGCCGCGGCACCCGACCTCTGATCGCGCCACTGTCCCGACGGAATTTCGCAAACTGCTCCGAGCGGCGGCCTACGTCAAGCGCGCCGATGCTTGCCCCACGAGGCTTGAATCTATCGTAGCCTACATTTAGTATGTACTGAACGTAATAGGAGGACTTGATGTCGCCGGAAGAGGCTGAGTTCGTCGACCGCATGGGTCTATTCTTCGAGCTCCTCGGCGCCACCCGCACCATGGGCCGCGTATACGGGTGGCTGCTGATCTGTCATCCGCCTCAGCAGTCGTTGACCGAACTGGCCGGCGCGCTGTCGGTGAGCAAGGCCTCGATCAGCACTGTCGCCCGGCAGCTGCTGGAAGGCGGGATGATCGAGCGGTTGCCGAGCCCGAACCGTCAACACCTCTACCGGGTCACGCCGGGCGGGTTCACCAGCGTGATGGAAACGCAGCTGTCGCTGATGCGCCTGGGCATCGAGCCCGCCGAGTTCGCTCTGTCGATGTTGGGGGCGGACCGCGCCGAGCAGCGGGAGCGCGTTGAGGACTTCCGCGACTTCTGCGAGTTCTGCACCCGGGACTATCGCGACCAGCTGATGCGAATGTGGACCGAATATCGGGATGGAAAGAGACAGTCATGACAATGACGGGCAGGGTCGACTTCAGCGACGTGGCGTGGGGGTCAGTGGAATGGACGAACCTGTGCACGCTGTACTTGCGGGCCTACGAAACCCGTTCGCCCGAACCGATTCTCGACGACAAGGCCGCCGCCGAGGCGGTGGACCGCATCGCATACGACTGGGAGCGCATGCGCCGCGCCTCATGGCCCAGATCCAACCAGTACCTGGTCACCATGCGCGCCAAGCAGTTCGACGACTGGAGCGCCGACTTCCTGCGCCACCACCCGAACGCTGTCGTGCTGCACCTCGGGTGCGGCATGGACACCCGGGCGTTCCGGCTGCATCCGCCGGACACCGTGCTGTGGTTCGACGTCGACCAACCCGACGTAATCGCGTTGCGGCGCAAGCTGTACAACGATCGCGACGGCTACCGGATGATTGCCTCGTCGGTGACCGACGAGGCGTGGCTGGACGAGGTGCCCACCGACCGCCCGACGCTGATCGTCGCGGAGGGACTGCTCATGTACCTCACCGAGCCTCAGGTGCGTGCGCTGCTGCAGCGCCTCACGGATCGGTTCGGCAGCGGCGAGCTCGCCTTCGACACCGCGTCGCCGATGGCACCGCGGCTGTCGAAGGTGCTTACCAAGGGCATCACCAAGTGGGGCATCCGCGACGCCCGCGAAATCGAGCAATGGAACCCGCGGCTGCGCTTCCTCGAGCGGTCGCCGGTCGGGGCGCTCTACCAACGGATACCGTCGGCACCGCTGCGGCTGCTCTGGCGGCTGGTCAACGCCACGCCTATGGGGAATTACGACGTCCTTAACCGCTTCGCGTTCTGACGGCCATCAGAATGCGTCGGGATCCCGCTGCACTTCCGCCGGCACCGGGTGCTGGTACAGGCGGGAAGCGTTCTCCCAGGTGAATTTGCGGATCGCGTCCTGCGGCAGGTCGCCGATTTCTTCGTGGATCGTCTGCTGGGTGTGCGGCCAGGTCGAGTCGCAATGCGGATAGTCGGCCTCCAGCATGATGTTGTCCACACCGATCCGGTCGCGCTGCACGAAAGACGACTTGTCCTCCACCGCGCAGAACCAGAAGTTGCGGGTGAAAACCTCTGCGGGAGTGAGGCTTTCACCGAGCGCCTGCCAGGTGCCGTACATCGCGTGATAGCTGAGCATGTGATCGAGCCGGTCGAGCAGCCCCGCGACCCAGCCGATTCCGCCCTCCGACAAACAGATCTTGAGATCCGGAAACCTGCTGGGCAGGCCGGAGTACAACCAGTCGACGGCCGCCGAGATGGCGTAGGCGAAGAACAGCACGCCCTGCACGTCCGGCGGCGCGTCGTCCGTGGTCGACGGCGACGAGCCCGAGGAACCGATGTGCAGGTTCACCACGGTGCCGGTTTCGGCGCACGCCGCCATCATCGGATCCCAGTGGCCCGAATGGATACTGGGCAACCCGAGCATCGCCGGGTTCTCGCTGAACGTCACCGCGTGAAACCCGCGCTCGGCGTTCTCGTAGATCATCCGGGCGCCCAGCTCCGGATCCAGCAGCCACGGCAGCTGACACGGAATGATCCGGTCCGGATAGGAGCCCGCCCACACCTCGAGGTGCCAGTCGTTCCAGGCCCGGACGGAGGCCAGCGCCAGGTCACGATCCTTGGTCAGCTGCTGCAGCCGCTGGCCGGCGAAGCCGGGCAGGAACGAGGGAAAGTTGAGCGAGGCGTAGATGCCGTTCAGATCCATGTCCTTGACGCGCTCGTGGATGTCCCACGCGCCCTTGCGCATCTCGTCGAACCGGACCGGCTCGAAGCCGTACTCCGCCACCGGCCGTCCCACCACGGCGTTGAAACCGACGTTGGGCAGTTCCTGCCCGTCGTAGACCCAGGTCTGCCCGCCGCTGTCGGTGTCGACGACCTTCGGCGCGCGATCCGCGAGCCTGCGGGGCAGGCGTCCGGTGAACGTGTCCGGCGGCTCGACGATGTGATCGTCCACCGAGATCACCGTGTAGCGCCGCGGCGCCCGGGGCGGGTCCGGAAGGAACGTGACGGAGCGGTCCGCGCCCGTCTTGGCGGTGGTGAAGTTCGCGTTCGCGGCCAACTCGTCGATTGATTTCATGGTTTCACCTGAGCACGTCGGGATCGGCCTTGATGGTCATCCGGGCCGCGCCCGCCCAATACACGTCGGCGGCCCGCTCGATCAGCGACCGCTGCATGCCCGCCATGTCCGCCCAGTTCATCTGCAGCGGTTCCTTGCCGGTGAGCATGACGTCGTGGGCCAGCTTGCACACCCGCTCGATCGACGCCGCGCGGTATACGGCCTGGGCCAGGTTGGTTCCGGTAGCGATGACGCCGTGGTTGGCCAGGATGGTCAGGTTGGCGCCGCCGATGCGCGCGGCCAGCTCCGCCGCGCGGGACGGGCTGTCGATCTCGCCGTCGTAGGTGTCGATCAGGCACAGGTCGTCGAGGAACAGCGACCCGGTCTGGTGCAACAGGTCGGGCAGCCTGCCGAGCGCGGCCAGCACGCAGACGTAGTAGGGGTGGTTGTGGATGACCACCCGGGCGTCTTCGCGGACGCGGTGCAGTTCGGTGTGGATGTGGATCGCCGGCGTCACGTCCCAGCGGCCCCGCACCACCCGCGCGTCGCTGTCCACGACGCAGATGTCCGAGGCGGTGAGCTCCGCCCACCACAGTCCCCACGGGTTGACGAACATGTCGGTCTGCCCGTCGGGCTGCCAGGTGATGTGTCCGGCCATGTTCTCGGCGAACCCGATGCCCGCCAGGTGGCGAAAGGCCACCGCGAGCGCCTGCTCGTCGGACAGCTCCGGGATCGGGGGCACCACCGACGGCGCCCAAACCTCCAGCCCGCCCGGTCGTGCGTCAGGAGCGTTCATGATCGGCCTCCATCCTTGCTCGGATATCTTGGCGGAGCTCGCCTTTGGCGATCTTTCCCCCGGACGACCGGGGCAGCTCGTCGACGACGATGAGCCGCTCGGGCAGCAGTTCCTTGGAAACCCCCCGCGCCAACAGGTGGTTGACGAGTTCGGGCAACTCGATGACCCGCGAGTCGGTGAGTTCGGCGTAGAGGCAGACCCTTTCGCCGAACACCGGATCGGGCATGGCGACCGCAGCCGCCAGCGCGATCGCGGGGTGCGTCATCACCGCGTCCTCGACCTGGGCGGCGCTGATGTTCTTGCCCCCGCGCAGGATGAAGTCGGATGTTCGGCCGGTGACGCTCAGATAGCCGTCGGCGTCGATCTCGGCGATGTCGCCCATGCGCATCCATCCGTCGCTGGTGAACAGCTTGTCGTGGTCGGTGCCGCGGAGATAGCCGAGGCTGGTCGCGGGGCCGCGGCAGGCGGGTTGGCCTCGCCCCGTGTCGGTGACGTCGTCGTCGCCGTCGAAGAGACGAACCGCCATCTCGGGGACGATCCGGCCGCAGGTGCGGAGCCGGCGTTGCAGCGGGTCGTCCAGCGTGGTCCCGCTGAGCAGCCCGGTCTCGTTGGAGCCGTAGAACTGCAGGATCCTTGCGCCGGTGAGTTGCTCGAACTCGGCGGCGGGCCGGTACGGCAACGCCTCGCCGCCGGCGAACACCACCCGCAGCGTGCTGAGGTCGTAATCCCGGCACGCGGCGTCGGCCATCAGCATCGTCAATTGCGTGCTGACACAGCACAATACGGTGACCCGATGCCGGGCTATCGCCTCACACGCCGCCTTGGCCGTGAAACGGTCCAGGATCACCGCGGTCCCACCGAGGTAGATCGGGGTGCTGTGGCTGGTCCATATCCCGAAGCCGAAGGGCATCGGTACGACCGGCAGGAAGACGTCGTCCGGCGTCAGGTGCCCGTTGGCCACCGCCTTCTGGTGAAAGTAGTACCAGCGATTCTGGGTGTGCACGACGCACTTGGGCAGGCCGGTGGTCCCGGACGTGGAGTTGATCAGGAAGACGTCGTCGGAGCCGAGCGCGGATTCGGGTGGCAGGGGTTTGGGCTCGACATCGACGTTCAGGCGCGGGGCGCCGGCGGGGTGACCCAGGACCAGCACCGGGACCGCGGAGTCCGCACCGGCCTGCGTCGCGACAGCGCGGCGCTGGTCGTCGCTGATCAGGACCTTGGGCCGCGCGTCGCGCAGGATTGCGGCGGCCTCGCGGGTGCCGGCGCGCGCGCCGATGCCGACGACGACGGCGCCGCAGCGTTCGATGGCCACGAACAGCACGTGGATCGCGGCGGAGTCGCCGTGCCACACCGCGACCCGATCGCCCCGCGCTATGCCGACGCCCGCCAGCTGTTCGGCGAGATTGGTTGCCGCATCGTCGAACTCGCGCCACGTCAATGAGGGGCCCGGATGGTCGACATAGGCGGCGCGGTGCGGCGCCCGGACGGCGTTGCGGCGTACCGCGTCCGACAGCGTCGAGTCGGACCACCAGCCGGCCGCACGAAACCGGGCCCGGTCCTCGTCGGTGAATGCCGGCGAGCCCACGGTATCCAGCCCGCCGGCGCTCATCCCCAAATCATAGGAAGGCGCACGCCGTCGCCCGCGGTGAGGACAAGTTTTGGGATCGGTAGCGGCATCGCAGGTTTTCACTTGCGTGCAAGGAGGAAGCCTGCAATGAAAACGAAGGTCGTGGTCCTGTTGTCCGGGGCTCTGATCGCGATGCTGCTGCTGTCGCGCTATTTCGCGCTGAGCCGGGCGGGCATGCCGCTGGGATGGATGCTGTATCTCGGGTTGCCCATCACCGCGGCCGGCGTTCTGTTCGCGCTGCGGCTGATCAACCTCGGCGCGGGCTGGGGCACCACGGTCGACCACTTCGAGCACACGCCCCTCCACGCTTCCGAGCGCCTGAAGGAGCTTCAGGCCCTGCGCGACAATGGCGCGATCTCGGACATGGAATACAGCGCGCGGCGCCTGCAGATCATCTCCGAGATGTGACCCAACGTCGCGAGCTGCGTTTCTCGCCGGAGCTGTGACGTGGCCGGCGACGAGTTATCCACAGTCAGCGCTTTATCCACAGGGCGGGCGAATCGAGTAGCTGATTCGAACACACATTCGATAGAGTGGGGGTATGGGTGCGAGCAGTCGTGAGGAGATCGTCGAGGCCTTCGGCGCGCTCGACACCGCCCTGGACAGGCTGGGCGGGTTGTCCTTTGACGTGTTGACCACCCCGGAACGATTGCGGGCCCTCGAGCGGCTCGAATGCGCGGCGCGGCGGCTGCGCGCCCCGCAGCACACCTTGATCAACCAGATCGGCGCCCAGGCCTGCGCCGAAGAGCTGGGCGGCAGCCTGCGCACGGCGCTGGCCGAGCGGCTGCGCATCACCGGGGCCGAGGCCGGGCGGCGCATCGACGACGCCGACGACCTGGGTGAGCGCCGGGCGCTGACCGGGGAGTTGTTGGCGCCGCGGTTGGCCGCGACCGCCACCTCCCAACGCGCGGGGCTCATCGGCGACGGGCACGTGAAGGTCATCCGCGGCTTCTTTGCCCACCTGCCCGCCGAGGTGGACGCCGCCACCCGGGAGGCCGCCGAGCGCGATCTGGCCATCAACGCCTGCCACTACCGCCCCGATGAGTTGGCGAAATACGCCCAGCGGATCATGGACTGGCTGCACCCCGACGGCGACTTCAGCGATCAAGAGAGGGCCCGCAAGCGCGGCATCAGTTTGGGCGCCCAGGAATACGACGGCATGTCGCGCATCAGCGGCATGATCACCCCCGAGCTGCGCGCGGCGATCGAGGCGATGCTGGCCAAGCTGGCCGCCCCCGGCGCCTGCAACCCCGACGACCAAACCCCGATCGTGGATGCGGCCCCCGATGAGGAGGCGGTGCGCCGCGATCACCGCACCGCAGCCCAGCGCAACCACGACGCGTTTTTGGCCGCACTGCGTGGCTTGTTCGCCTCCGGAAAGTTGGGGCGGCACAACGGGTTGCCGGTGTCGATCATCGCGATGGCCACCCTGCGGGAGTTGGAGGCCGCCGCGGGCAAGGCGCTGACCGCGGGCGGCACCCTGGTGCCGATGACCGATGTGATCCGCTGGGCCGGCCACGCCCACCATTACTTGGCTCTGTTCGATGGCGCCAAGCCGCTGGCGCTGTATCACACCAGGCGGCTGGCCTCCCCCGCCCAGCGCATCATGCTGTACGCCAAGGACCGCGGGTGCACCAAGCCGGGCTGCGACGCCCCGGCCTATCACAGCCAGGTCCACCACGTAACAGGATGGACGAACACGCATCGCACCGACATCACCGACCTCACCCTAGCCTGCGGCCCGGACAACAGGTTGGCCGAAAAGGGCTGGACCACCCGCACCAACACAAGAGGCGAAACCGAATGGATCCCACCCCCACACCTCGACCGAGGCCAACCCAGAACAAACAGCTTCCACCACCCCGAACGATTCCTCCGCGGTGAGGACGACGATGAGCCCCATTGACGCTCAGGCGGCTCCCCTAATCGTGCAGCGCGTCCTCGACCACCACGAAGTACGTCGTCCCGCGCGCCGGGCGCGCCCACAGCACCCCGCCCTGCGCGCTGATTCCGGCGGCGATCAGCTCACGTTTGAGGATCTTGTTGGTCGAAGTGGCCGGGAGGTCGTCGTTGATGCGCACGTAGCGCGGCCACGCCTTCGGCGACAGGTCCGGTTGCGCGGCCAGGAACTGCTCGAGATCGGCTGGCCGCAAATCCATCCCGCGGCGAATCACGAGCGCGGCCATCACCTGGTCGCCGACGTGCTCGTCGGGCACGGCGTAGACGGCGACCTGCCCGACCTGCGGCAGCCGCTCCAGGATCCGTTCGATCGGCGCCGCCGCCAGGTTTTCGCCGTCCACCCGCATCCAGTCGGCGGTGCGACCGGCAAGGTAGATCCAGCCGTCGGCGTCGCGGTAGGCCAGGTCGCCCGACCAGTACATGCCGTGCCGCATGCGCTGCGCCGTGGCGGCGGGATCGTTGTAGTAGCCCGCGAACGGCCCGGCGCCCTGGGTGTTCACGAGTTCGCCGACGGCCTCGTCGAAGTTGGTCAGTGCGCCGTGTTCGTCGAACTGCGCGACCGCGCACTCCGTCACCGTGGTCGGGTTGTAGATGCTCACCCCGGGGTAGGGCTTGCCGATCGAGCCGGGCGGGGTGCCGTCCTCCCGGACGACGATCACCGCGAACTCGCTCGAGCCGAAGCTGTCGACCACGCGGCAGCCGAAACGCCTTGCGAATTCGGCGATGTCGCGATCGGTCGCCTCGTTGCCGAACGCCATCCGCAGCGTCGTATCGGCGTCGTCGGGGCGCTCCGGGGTGCCGAGGATCAGCGCCAGCGGCTTGCCGACGTAGTTCCAGTACGTGACGCCGTAGCGGCGGACGTCGTCGAGGAACCGTGTCGGCGAGAACCGGGCCGGGGCCATGGTGGCGCCGCTGCCGATGGCGACCGCCCATCCGGCGGCGACCCCGTTGGAGTGAAACAGCGGCATCGACAGGTAGCAGACGTCGTCCGCGGTGACGTCGTACTGAAAGATCAGGCTGGCGCCGCACATGATCGCCATCCCGTGCGCGAACCGGACCGCCTTCGGATCGCCGCTGGTGCCGGAGGTGAAGATCATCATCAGGGTGTCCGCGGCGCCGACCTCGCGGTGGGCCACCAGCGGTGGCGCCGCGGCGACCGCGTCGGCGTAGCGCCGCCCGGTCACGTCGAGCACCTCGAGGCCGCCGAGGTCCAGGCCGTCGAGCAGCCGTCGGTGCTCGGGATCGACGAGAAGGATCTGGCAGTCGGATCGCCGGACGTCGGCGAGCAGGCCCGCCCCGCGCCGGGTGGTGTTGATGCCGCACAGCACGTAGCCGCCGAGCGCCGCGGCGGCCATCGCCCGAAGCATCTCCGGTGAGTTGCCCAGCAGCGCCCCGACGTGCAGCGGGCGCGCCGGGTCGGCGACGGCGATCAGCGCGGCCGCCTCGGCCTCCGCCTCGGCCAGGTGCTCTCGCCACGTCCAGGTCCGGTCACCGTGGACGAGCGCCCGGGTGTCGTCGTGCCTGCGCTGCCGTAGCAGCTGCTGGACTGTCTCGATCATCTGGTGGTCAGCACCAGCCCGGCGTAGTCGTTGCGGGCCACCTCGTCGCACTGGCGCCGGTAGTTGCCGAATCCCCCTGTGTAGGGCATGAATACGCGTTTCTTGCCTTCGATGTTGGCACCCAGATACCACGAAGACGCCGCCTTGGGGAACAGGGTCTGCTCGGCGGCCTGGGCGACGTGGTCGGTCCAGGCGCGCGCGGCGTCGCGGCGCGGCTCGACCTCGCTCAGCCCGCGGCGCCGGGCGGTCAGCACCAGGTTGACGGCCCAGTCGACCTGAACTTCCGCGTGCAGCACCATGTTCGACAGTACCGACGGGCTGCCGGGTCCGCTGATGGTGAACAGGTTCGGCAGGCCCGGCACCATCAGGCCGAGGAACGTCAGCGGGCCGTCGGCCCAGATGTCGCGCAGCCGCTCTCCCCCGGGCCCGACCGGGTCGATGCGGGTCAGCGCCCCGGTCATCGCGTCGAACCCGGTCGCGAAGATCAGCACGTCGCAGCGATAGAAAGCGTCGCTCGTTCGTATTCCGTCGGCGGTGATCGCTTCGATGGGCTCGCGGCGCAGGTTCACCAGCCGGACGTTGTCCCGGTTGAAGGCCGCGTAGTAACCGCTGTCGGTGCAGATGCGTTTGGTGCCGATCGGATGATCTACCGGGATGAGGTCGGTCGCGACGACGGGGTCGGTGACGATCTCCCGGATCCGGTCCTCGGCGAACGTCCGCGCGATGTCGTTGGCGGCCGGGTCGACGTTCTGGTCGGGGAAGGTCTTGCCGAACAGGACGCCGCCCTGGCGCCACCGTTGCCATAGCGCCGCCGCGCGTTCCGCCGGATCGGTATCGACGGCCTTCTTGTGGTAGGTGCCGTGCGGGGTGCCCGCCGGCGCGTAGGCCGAGACCCGCCGGCGCTCGGGATATTCCGCGCGGATCCGCTGCTGCTCCTCCTTGGACCACGGGCGGTTGGGCATCGGGATGCTGTAGTTCGCCGATCGCTGGAATACGACGAGCTTCTCGGCTTGCCCGGCGATGATCGGGGCCACCTGGATCCCGGACGAACCCGTGCCGATCAGGCCGATGTGTTTGCCGCGCAAGTCGGGATCGTCGCGCGGCCATGCGGCGGTGAAGTACGTGTCCCCGGCGAAATCGTCGATGCCGGGGATGTCGGGGCGGTTGACCGCCGACAGGCATCCCGTCGCGCACACGAGAAACGGCGCGGCGTAGTCCTGACCGGCAGCGGTGCGCACCAGCCAGCGGCCTTGGTTCGGGTCGAACGCGGCGCCGACGACGTCGGCGCCGAATCGGTAGTGGCGGCGCAGGTCGAAGCGGTCGGCGACGTGGCGCAGGTAGGCCAGGATCTCCGGTTGCGCGGCGAATCGTTCGCTCCAGGTCCAGCTCTGCTGCAGCTCCTCGTCGAACGAGTAGGAGTAGTCGACGCTTTCGACGTCGCAGCGCGCGCCGGGATAGCGGTTCCAATACCAGGTGCCGCCCACGTCGGGGGCCGCCTCGAGGGCGGTGACCGACAGGCCCGCCGACGCGAGCCGGTGCACGGCGTAGAGCCCGGCGAATCCGGCGCCGACGACGATGACATCCGTCACCTCGGTCATTTCGGCTGGCTCCCACGGTGATTCGGCGCGAGGAGCCGGCGCAGGTCACCGCACACCAGGTCGCGCGCCGAGGCCCCGGGTGCGAAGCCCTGGATCGTCACGAAGCCGTGGAACAATCCGGGAAAGTCCCGGTGCACGACGGGCACGCCCGCGTCGCGCAACCGTCGGGCGTAATCGCAGCCCTCGCTGTGCAGGGGGTCCAGGCCGGCCGTCACGATCACGGCGGGCGGCAGGCCCGCATGGGATTCCGCGCGGGCCGGGGCAACGAGGTGGGGCGGGTCGAAATCACCCGCACCGCATAGGTATTGGTGCCAGTACCATTGCATCGCGGCGCGGGTGTTGAAGTAGCCGGTGCCGTAGCGGCGGTAGCTGTCCGTCTCGAACGAGTAATCCAGCGCCGGATACAGCAGGACCTGCGCGGCGGGCCGGGCGACTCCATGCTCGCGGCACAGGATCGCGGTGACCGCGGCGAGGTTCCCGCCGGCGCTGTCGCCGGCGACCGCGATCCGCCCCGGGTCGACCTCCAGCTCGGCCGCGTGTTCGGCCACCCAGCAGAAGGCCGCGAACGCGTCGAGGGCCGCCGCGGGCGCGGGGTGTTCCGGCGCGAGGCGGTAGTCCACCGACACCACCACGGCTTCGCAACCTCGGGCCAGGGCGCGGCAGAACCCGTCGTGGGATTCGATGTCGCAGAAGACAAATCCGCCGCCGTGGGTGAACACGATCCCTGGGCGATCGTGTGACGGCTCGCCGTGCGGGTGGTAGATCCGCACCGGGATCGGGCCGGCGGGGCCCGGGATCGAGCGGTCGACGGCTTCGCGAACGTCGTCGAGATTGTCGACGGGAACCCGCCGTTCGGCCACCGCGGCGCGGGCCTGCGGGCCGGTCATTTCCTCGACGCGCGGGAATCCGGCGTTCAGCTGGTCCAACATCGGGCGCACGCCGTCGTCCATGTGCAGCGCGCCGGTCATGCGGGCCGGTATTTCAGTAGGGTGACCCCGGCGTCGGGCATGTCGAAAAACACCGGGCTGACGGGCATTCCGATCCGGATGTCGCCCGGATCGACGTCGACCAATTCGGTGCTGATCCGTGGTCCGGCTTCCCACTGCACCACCGCGAGGAGCTGCGGCACAGCGTCGGCCCAGGGCGGGCCGGTGGGCCGGCGAGCGACGGTGAAGGTGTACAGCACCCCGGCACCGTCGATCTCACGCCACTCCAGATCGTCGGCGAGCGTTCCCGGCGCAAGGGTGCGCGGATAGAAGACGTAACGGCCCAGCGACGGCGAGTACTGCACCAGGATCCGGTGCTGCGCCAGGGCATCCCAGAAGGGCCGCGACACCGGGGTGGGCTCGGGAACCGGGAGCGCTTCGGCCGGAGTCTCGGTCATGGCTAGTCTCCCCGCATCAGCAACGCGACCTGCTCGCTCATGATCCCACCGTTGCCGGTGACGAACGCGGTGTGGCAGTCGGGCACCTGCGCCGCGCCCGCCCGCCCCATGATCTGGCGGGCGCCGTCGACGACGTGGTGCATGCCGCCGGCCATCCCGGCCTGACCGAAGGAGAGTTGACCGCCCGCGGTGTTGAGCGGAAAGTCGCCGCGGAAGGTCAAGTCGTGCTCGGTGATCCAGGACATGCCCTTTCCCTTCGCGCAGAACCCGGCGTCCTCCAGGGTCATCAGCACGGTGATCGTGTAGCAGTCGTAGATCGAGGCGATATCCACATCGGCTCGGCTGAGCCCGGACATCGCGAACGCCCTGTCGGCGGCGCGCGCGATCGGCGTGCACAGCAGGTCGTCGGCATAGGTCGGCGTCTTGAAGGCGATGTGTTCGCCGAAGCCGGTTATCCACACCGGACGATGGCGGCCGCGCCGCGCGATGTCCGCATTGGCGATCAACACGCCGACTCCCCCATGCACGCGCATCACCGTCTCGAGCATGTGGATCGGGTCTGCAATCATCGGGCTCGCGAGGACGTCGTCGACGGTGATCGGCGTCCCGTGGAAAACCGCACCCGGATGCGCGCACGCGTTGGCGCGCTGGTCGACCGCGATCTTGGCGACCGCGGCCGCGTCGTAACCGAACTGCGCCGCGTACCGCTGCGCGATCTGCGCATAGGGCGCGTTCTGGCCCACGTTGCCGTACGGGATCTCGAACTCGGCCTGCGGCGACCCGTACGTGTTCGACGACGCCCCATACCAATTCGGGGCCGGCGGCGGGCCCTTCCGCGACCGCGGCACCGACGCCGAGCCGGGCACCACCGCCAGCACCGCGTCGCACACACCGAGTTCCACCGCGGCCGCCGCGCGCCACACCATGCCCGCGGACGTCGCCCCGCCCAGGTCGACGCGCTCACCGAAATCCAAGGCCAGGCCCAGGTATTCGCACAAAGTGGCCGGTGCGAACATCGCCGATTCGGCCACACCGTGGGTGAGCAGGCCGTTGATGCGGCCGGGATCGACCCCGGCGTCCTCGACGACCATCTTCGCCAACCGCGCGTACTGGTCGAGGGTGAACCTCGGCGGCCCGCTCGGGCGGCGTTCGGCGGGCAGCTCGGCGATGCCGACGATGGCCGCCTCGCCGCGCAGCCCCGTCACGGCGCCGCCCCCCGCCGGGGCAGCTCGACCGTCGCCGTTCCCGGCATCAGCACGGCGTCCCCGCGGCGGCCGCTGATGTCGAGATCGACCAGCCCGGCGCCGCTTTCGGTGAGGCGCTTGCCCGTCACCGTCCCGCCGAAGCTGAGCCGCTGGCCGGGGTGGGCGACCGCGCGGTTCTGCACCGCGAAGGACACCAGCCGGCCGCGCCCGCCGATCCAGTCGCCGATCGCCCGGGCCAGCAGCGCCGCCTGCAGCGGGCCGTGCACCAACACGTCGTCGTAGCCTTCGACCGTGCGGGCCCAGTCCTTGTCGTAGTGGATGCGGTGGCCGTTGTAAGTGGCGGCGCTGAAGAAGAACAACTGCGTTTCGTCGACGGTCACCGTGAGCGCGGGAATCTGCTCGCCCACGCCGACGTCGTCGTAAAACACTTGCTGACCGGTCATCGCGCTCCTAGGGCCGGGCGATCATCGAGGTCGACGCTTCGGCAACCAGGTCGCGGTGCTGGTTGCGGTACACCGTGTGCCAGGTGACCAGGACGAATCTCCCGGATCGGCCGTGCTTTTCGACGATCGACTCGATGGTGCGGACCATCTCGATCTCGTCGCGGTGATAGGCCGGCAGGTGAAAGGTGAAGCTCTCCCCGCCGGCCATCCGCTTGGGGGCGCGGGGAAACGCGAGGCCGCCCGAAACCGCGCCGGAGGACCCGTCGGGCCGCAGCGCGTCGAGGCGGGTGACGCCGAGCACCGCGTACTGCAGGAACAGCGGTGGGCAAACGATGTCGCGAAAGCCGTTGGCCCGGGCGTAATCCGGGTCGAAGTAGAGCGGGTTGTGGTCACCGACGGCGGCCGCCCACCGTTGCCAGTCGCGCCGGTTCACCTCGCCGGTCGCCGACGCCGCGACGGTGCCCACCCGCGACGCCGATTCCGCGTCGATCAGGCTGTCCTCGCTCACCGGGGCTCCCTCATGGTTTCCTCCAACCAGGACGCGGCGACGTCGGCGCCGCCGCCGAGTGTGGAGCCTAGCCTTGCCCGTTCGCTCCACAGGTGCAGGTCCGTCTCGGTCACGTAGCCGATCCCGCCGTGCAGTTGATGCGCGTCCAGGGTTATCAGCCTGGCCGCGGTCGCCGCGTGCACGCGCGCGATGGCCGTCTCCCTGGTCGCCGTGTGGCCGCGGGCGATCCGGGAGACCGCCGAGTGCGCGGCCAACCGCGCCGCGGACAACGCGATGTGCATGTTGGCGACGAGGTGCTGGGCCGCCTGAAAGGATGCGATCGGCCGGCCGAACTGGTGGCGCAGCTTGGTGTATTCGACCGTGCGGTCCAACACGGCCTCCCCGACGCCGACCAAGTCGAGCGACCCCAGCGCCACCGCCGCATTGGCAACCCGGCGCAGGTCGGAATCGGCGACGTCGCCCAGCAGCCCACCGGCCTCGGCGACGACGTCGTCGAAGCGCACGGTGAACGCCCGGTGCCCGCCCGCCATCGCCAGCGGTTGCATGGTCACCCCGGCCGCGCGAGCGTCGACGACGAAGACCAGCGTGCGCTCGGCCGCGCCGGCCGACACCACGATCAGGTCGGCGACGTCCGCGTCGGCGACGTAGTCCGCGGCTCCGTTCAGGCGCCACCCGGTCGACACGGAATCGGCTTGCAGCACACCGGAAACGACGGCCGCGTCGCGCGCGCTCCACAGCGCCGTGGTACCGCGAACGTTGCCGACCGCCAGCGTGGGCAGCCACGCGGACTTGGCGTCCGGCGAGCCCAGCCGGTCGATCGCCAGGGCGGCCGCGAGGGTGCTCTGCACCGTGGTCGGGCACAGCGCGCGACCGGACTCGGTGTAGAAGACGGCGAGGTCGTCGAGCGAGCCGCCGGAGCCGCCGTATTGTTCGGCGATGGCGAGGCCGAACACGCCGGCGTCGGCCAGCGCCTTCCACAGCGCCGGGGTGCTGCGGTCGCCACCGCGCGCCAGGGCCACCGGGTTCTCCGCCGACAGCAGCGCGCGCAACGCCGAGGCGAACTCGCGCCGCTCTACCGTGGGCCTAACGTCCATACGAGGGCATTCCGTGGCCGCGCTGGGCGATGATGTCGCGCAGCACCTCGTTGGCCCCTCCCCCGAAGCGCATCAACGGCGCGGCCCGATACAGCCGCTCGAATTTGCCCGCCAGGGGCGCGTTTTCGCTGCGATGCGCCAACAGTCCGTCGGGCCCGAGCACGTCGAGCGCCAATTCGGCGATGCGCTGGCGCAATTCGCTGGTGAACACCTTCTCGACGCTGACCTCCACGGTCGGTATTACGCCGCCGTCGAGCAGCGACGCCGCCTCGTAACCCATCAGCGTGGCGACCTCGACGTCGGCCTCGGCCTGCGCCAGGCGGCGGCGCAGGGCCGCTTCGTCCCACGGCACGGTGCCGTCGCGCCTCGGCTGTCGCGCGAGCTCGGCCAGTTCGTCCACGGCGCGCCGCAGGTCGCCGGCGTTGGTCAGCGCGCCTCGCTCCAGGTCCAGCGCACCGGTGATGTAGGTCCAGCCGCGGTTGACCTCGCCCACCAGGTTGGCGAGCGGCACCCGGACGTCGCGGAAGTGCACCTCGTTGGTGCGGTAACCCGACCACGCGTACAGCGGGCGGATCTCCACGCCGGGACTGTCGATCGGGACGATGATCACCGAGATCCCGCGGTGGCGAGCGCTGTCGGGATCGGTGCGGACGCACAGCCACTCGTGGGTGGCGCGCTGCGCCCCGCTGTTCCAGATCTTGGTGCCGTTGATCACCCATTCCCGGCCGTCGCGCGCGGCGCGGGTCCGCAGGTTCGCCAGGTCGGTTCCGGCCTCGGGCTCGGAATAGCCGACGGCGCAGATCATTTCGCCCCTGGCGATCAGCGGCAGCCAGTCGGTCTTGTTCTGCTCGGTGCCGTGCCGCATGATCATCGGCGCCACCGATGTCACCGTCAGGTCCGGCCCGGGCACGCCCCAGTATTCGAACTCGCTCATCAGCAGGTGCTGATGCACGGCGCCGAGCCCGAGGCCGCCGTACTCGCGCGGCCAGTTCAGCCCGAACCAGCCCCTCTCCCCGATCTTGCGGCGAAACCGCGCCACCTCGCCGTCGGGAAGCTCCAGATCGTGCCGGGCCAGTTCGGCCCGCAACTCCGCGGTGACGTTGTCCCGGAGGAATTCGCGAACCTCGGTCAGCCAGGCGCGTTGTCCGGCGTCGAGTTCGAAATCCATTCCGGCCTACCCTTTCCGTCCCGGCCGCGCCAGCGTAACGCCGCTGTGAAATTCCGCCCGCTGATGCGCACTGACGTTACGCTCGGCGCCGCTGCGCCGGCGGGCGTTGTGCCCCAACTGTAAAAACGCTGTCAAACTCCCGTTAAAACACATCGGTGCCGTCGCGGATTCGGGACGAGGCTGCGAAAATTTGGACATCGCCTGATCTAGACCTGGAGAACTCATGGCCACCATCGAGACGCGTCTCCGCCAGGAGTTGCGCAACTACGCCGTTGAGTTACGGCAGCTGGCGTACACCATGCCCCACGGGGTGGGCGAGCATGATCTCCTCCAGCTGTCGAACCGGATGCACGCCGCCGCCGACCAATTGGTCCGCAAGGGCGCCTAACCTCCCTAGCCTCCCTAGCCTCCCTTGAGGCGGATCTTCCAGCGCACGAAGCTGAGATAGAAGACGCTGATCACCACCAGCATGGCCATGTCGAACCACCAGGTGCCGGCGTTGTGATGCCAGTGCGCATCCTTCGGCACCTGGGGTCCGGGCTCCAGGTGGGTCAGGTCGATCGTGGAGGCGGACGCCGCGAAACCCCATCGCGCCGGTGTGGCCCAAGACATCTGGTCGAGCCCGATGCGTGCGGTGACGGGAATCATGCCGCCGGAGAACACCAGCTGCGACATGACCGCCACCACGAGCAGCGGCATGATCTGGTCGTTGGACTTGGCGATGGCCGACAGCGCCAACCCCAGCATCGCCGAGGCGACGGTGGTCGCGGCCACGTCGACGAACAGCTCCAGCCCCGGCTTGCCCAGCGCCGCGGCGCCCTGAGTCGGTCCGCCCTTGCCGAGCAGCGTGATGGCGGTGACGATCGCCGACTGGACGATCGCGAACACGGTGTAGACGCAGACCTTCGCCAACAGATACGCGGAGGTGGACAGGCCGACCGCCTGCTCGCGCAGGAAGATCGGGCGCTCACCGATGAGATCCCGGATGGTCAGCGCCGTCCCCATGAACACCGCACCGACGTTGAGCAGCACCAGGATCTGCCCGGGCTCCGTCGGCGCGTCACCCATGGGGTTGGGGATGCCGAAGCCGACCGTGCCGGGCACCGACATCGACAGCGAACCCATGATGAACGGCAGCAGCGCCAGGAACGCGAAGTAGCCGCGGTCGGAGACGATCAACCGGATCTGTCGCCGCGCGATCGTGGAGAACTGCCGCATCAGGCTGGTCTGCGGGGGGTCGCCCAGCTCGGCCGGCTTCTCCGCCGGTGGTGGCGGCGGGGGTGGGCCCGTCTGCGCCAGGTAGCGCGCCTTGGCCGCGTCCGGGTCGCCGGCGACCGTGCTGAAGATGTCGGCCCAGTTGGTGGTGCCCATGGCCGAGCCGATTTGGCTGGGCGGACCGCAGAACGCCGTCTTTCCGCCGGGGGCGAGCAGCAACACCTGGTCGCAGACGTCGAGGTAGGTCAGCGAGTGGGTGACGACGAGGACCACGCGACCGGCGTCGGCCAGCTGCCGCAGCATGGTCATGACCTGCCGGTCCAGGGCCGGGTCCAGACCTGACGTGGGCTCGTCCAGGATCAGCAGCGACGGCCCGGTCAGCAACTCCAGGGCCACCGACGCGCGCTTGCGCTGGCCGCCCGACAGCTTGTCCACCCGCGTGTGCAGGTGCTGGCTCATCTCGAGTTCCTCGAGCACCCGGGCAACCACCTGGGCGCGGTCCTCCTTGGTGGTGTCCGGCGGCAGCCGCAGCTCGGCGGCATACATCAGTGCCTGCTGCACGGTCAGCTGGCCGTGCACGACGTCGTCCTGCGGCACCATGCCGATCCTGCTGCGCAGCGAGGCGTACTCGGCGTGCACGTTGTGGCCCTCGAAGGCGACCGTGCCGGTGGTCGGGCTGGTGTATCCGGCCACCAGCCTGGCGAACGTCGACTTGCCGGCGCCCGACGGGCCGATGACCGCCGTCAGCGTCCCGGGAAGCGCGCCCAGCGAGATGTCGTCCAACAGCGTCTTGTTGTTGTCGATCGTCCAGCTGACCCCGCGCACGTCGAGGCCGCCGGTGCGCGTCGCCGTCGCGGTCTCGTCGCGGCGTGCCAGCGTGCCGCCCGCGAAGACGAGGTCGATGTTGCCGATCGTGACGACGTCGCCGTCGCGCAGCACCGCCACGTCGACCCGGGACCCGTTGACGAAAGTGCCGTTGATGCTGCGGTTGTCGTGGATTTCGGTGCCGCGCGGCGTCGGGATGAGGGTGGCGTGGTGCCGCGATGCCAGCACCTCGGGGATGACGATGTCGTTGTCGTTGGCCCGGCCGATCTTGATCGCGCCCGGCATCGACTCGACCGCTTTGCCCGGCCGCAGGATCTTCATCATCGACGTCGCGAGGTTCGACGCGTCGGCGCCGACGCGCGCGGTCTCGGGTCCGGCCGCCGCGGCCGGGGGCACCTTGGCCGGCTGTGCCCGGTAGATCTGCGGCGCCGGTTGGGGCCCGCTGGGCGGAGCCGCCGGTTGCGGACCGGTTGGGTAGCGCGGCTGCGGGCCGGAGGGCTGGCTCGGCAGCGGGCCCGAGGGGTGCACGGGCTGCGGCCCGGTGGGCGGATGCGCCGGCTGCGTACGCAATGGGCCCGACGGTGTCTGCGGCTGGCCCGGCCAGGACGAGGGGCCGGTCGACAGCGGCGGCGGCGCCGCGCCGCTCGGTCCGCTGGGCGGATTGACGATCGGAATCGACGTCGTCAACGGCGGCCGCCCGGCCGAACCCTGATGCCGGCCGACCTCGAACGTCAGCGCGGGGCCGTCCGGGTTTCCGATGTTGACCCGCAGGCCGTCCAGGATGTCCACGGCCGGGACCCGCCGGTTGTTGACGTAGAGCCCGTTGAGGCTGCCGTTGTCGACGGCGACCCATCGGCCCTGGTCGAATCGCACCACCAGGTGTGTCCGGGAGATCAGCGGGTGGGCGACGCGGACGTCCGCGCGCAGGTCACGCCCGATCACTACGTCGTTGCCTGCCGCGAAGGTGCGCTCGGCTCCGTCATACCGCACGGTCAGTACAGGCGGGGCTGGTCGGCTCATCACGCCAACTTTATCGGCATGGGCGCCGATTGCAGGTCAAGTCGTCGCACCGGTTTTCAATGCCGCGGTGGCGGGTAATCCGCCGTCCATGCAGGACAGCGACAATGACTTCCCCGACGACGTGCCCGTCGCGGATGCCGTTGACCAACACCGGCCGACCTCCGATTTGCCCGACGAGGATGACGACGCCGCATCCTGGGAGGACGACGGCGACGTGCCCCTGGAGGCGGCTGCGTCCGACTGGCAGGAGCAACGCGAGACCGTCCTGATAGACCCCGAATTCGACGAGCCCGAGGAATACGAATAACGGCGACAGGCCGAGACGGTTTCCGAATAGTTTTCCGAATAAGCTTGCGCCGCAAACGCTTTCGCGGCGCCGACGGCGGTGGCGCTATCCCGCGGTAGCGGCGAGCGGCTCGCGCCAGCCGACGCCGGTGTCGGCGGTGACGTCCTTGACGAAGTCCCCGATGTACCGGATGGCCCGCCTGCCTTCGGGCAGGATGTCGGCGGCCAGCGGGAAGTCGTGGACCTGTCCGTCCCAAAGATGTAGATCGCAGCGAATTCCGCTGGCTTCCAGACGTTTCGCCATCAGCTCGGCGTCCGGCAGCAACAACTCGTCCGAACTCGCGTGGATGGTGACCGGAGGCAGCGAGGACAGGTCGGCGTCCACCGGTGAGACCACGCGGGCCCGGGAGCTCCCCCGGCCCGTCGGCAGCTGTACCTCGCCGAGGTAGCGGGCGAACATCGACAAGGCCCCGCGGGTGAACATCGAACACTTGCGCGCGTTCCGGTGCCTGAGCTTGCGCTCCGGATCCGGGTCCGTGAAGGGCGAAACCGTGGCGATTCCCGCCGGCCTCGAAAGATGGGTCCGGATCGCGGCGAGCGTGGTCATGAACGCGAGGTAACCCCCGGCGGAGTCACCCGCCACGACAATTTGGTCGTCGTCATAGCCGCACTGCCGCAACCAGCGCAGGCCGCTTATGCCGTCTTCGATCGCATCGGCTATCTGATGCGAGGGCAGCTTCCGGTAGCCGACGGTGAGAACACCGGCGTCGGCCGCCTTCGACAGGCGGCAGACCACCGAGCGGTGGGTGTTCAGCCCGCAGGTCAGGAACGCGCCGCCGTGCAGGTAAAGGATCGCGCGGCTCGACGATGCGCCCCGCGCGCGGATCCATTCGGCGGCACAGTTTTCGAGTTGTACCGGCTCTATCCTCGCCGACGATCGAAAGCGCGGCAGCAAACCGGCCATGCTGTCCACGTATTCCAATGGCCAGTGCAGATTCGGCTGAATCGCCCAAGCGCGGACCGCGTTCTTCACGATTAGCCGGCTGGCCAACGACACCGCGACCGATTGCGGGCTGTGACCATGGTGAATGCGCCGCTTGCTCCCCCCGCGGCGGGACCGACGATGGTGATCCTCCGGATCCTTCGTGCTGTCCATTGCACACAACTCCTATTTGCCGATCGGGTACCCCGGCGGTGCAGCGCAAAACGGTGAGTAAAACCGCTGGCAAAGTCGCGTTCATCACTGTTTACCCGCCCGGAGAATGGGTACAGCTGCGCAAATTCCGACCGCGGCCCAAGGTATGGCCCAATATATGGACATGGAGCCAATCGATGGCCGGCTGCTGGCCGACCGGGTCGCGGTGGTCACCGGTGGCGGCGGCGGCATCGGCGCGGCGACAGCGCGGCTGTTCGCGCGGCACGGCGCCCACGTCGTCATCGTCGACATCGACGCCGATCTTGCGCAGCGGACCACCGACGAGATCAGCGCGTCCGGCGGGTCGGCCCTGACGGTCGTCGCCGACGTCCGCGACGCCGACGAGGTTGCCGGCTTGGCGCGAACCGTCCTGGACCGCTACGGCCGGGTGGACGTGCTCGTGAATAACGTCGGGCACTGGCTGCGTCACCCGGGCAACTTCGTCGACACCGACCCGCAGCTATGGGACGAGCTCTACCGGATCAACCTGCACCACGTCTTCCTCGTCACCCACGCGTTCCTGCCGGCGATGATCGACCGGCGCGCGGGCGCGATCGTCAACGTGTCGTCCGTCGAGGGTTTGCGCGGCTATCCGGAGGATCCGGTGTATGCCGCCTTCAAGGCGGCCGTCATCCACTTCACCCGCAGCCTCGCGGTCCAGGTGGGCCGCGACGGTGTGCGGGTCAACGGCGTCGGCCCCGACGTCACCGAATCGCTGCAGGTGCCCTATTCGCGGTGGCTCTCCGCCGAGGAGCAGGCGCAGTGGCCGCAGTGGGTTCCGGTCGGTCGGATGGGCCTGCCCGACGACCAGGCCCGAGTGATCCTCTTCCTCGCCTCCGACCTGTCCGGGTTCGTCACCGGCCACACCATCCCCACCGACGGCGGCACCGGCGCGGCGGGCGGATGGTTCCGCTCGTCGCGCCGCGCCGACCGGGAATGGACGAATCGGCCCATCGCGCCGTGATGACTCGGGCGTGACGACGACTCGCTCGACGCGCCGAAACTTAAACGTCGCACACCCTTTTCGGGGCGTCGTGTGCGTGGTTTCAGTGTCGCGCAAGGCTCAGGCGGTTTGCCCGGCGCGAAATCGCGCGTGGTCGCCGATCAGCGTCACCGGGATGCCGTTGAGAGCGCCATTGCCGGACGGCTCGTCGACGAACGTCGGCGGGGACAGCACGTTGGTGTTGGCTCCGGGCGACCCGTTGGCCACCGACATGCGGGTGCCCGGCTTGCCGTGCCCCCAGCCGTGCGGCATCGACACCACGCCGGGTTTGATCGCGTCGGTGATCTCGACGGGCACCCTGATCTCGCCGGCCTCCGACTTCACCGTGACGACGTCGTCGTCGGCGACGCCGAAGCGGGCGGCGTCGTCGGGGTGGATCAGCAGCGTGCACCGGTCCTTGCCCTTCATCAGCGCGGGCACGTTGTGCATCCAGGTGTTGTTCGACCGCAGGTGCCGCCGGCTCACCAGGACCAGCGGCTCGGCGGGCCGCTGCAGGCGCGCGGCCAGCCGCGGCAGGTCGTCGAGCAGGTATTGCGGGGCGAGCCGGATCTTCTTGTCGGGGGTGGCCAGGATGTCGGGCAGCTGGGGCACCATCGGCCCGAAGTCGATCCCGTTCGGGTTGGCCTTGAGCATGTCCAACGTGAGCCCGCCCGGGTTCTGGCCGTAGCGGTCCCCGAAGGGGCCGGTGCGCAGCGTGAGGTCGAGGATCCGCTCCGGGCCGCCGTGATCGTAGAGCTTGCGGAGCTCCGCGCCGTCGAGGCCGCGGGTGAAGGCCAGGTAGTCGAAGAAGCCGTCGTCGATCGCCGCCACGTCGACGTCTTCGGCGGGTGTGCCGGTGCACAGGCCGGTCAGCCGGATCAGGATCTCCCACTCGTGGGGGCGATCGCCCGGGTCGAACACCGGGGCGGAATAGTTCGCGATGCTGCGGATCGCGAACAGCAACACGAGGTCGTCGTGGTGCGGCTGCTCCAGCGGGGACAGCCCGGGCAGTATCACGTCGGCGTGCCGCGTTGTCTCGTTGAGCCACAGGTCGATCGAGATCATCGCCTCCAGCATCGGCAGCACCTCGTCGAGCCTGTCCCCGCCCGGCGTGGACAGCACCGGGTTGCCCGCGACCGTGATCAGCGCCTTGAGTTGCCCGTCGCCCGGTGTGGCGATCTCCTCGGCCATGCACGACACCGGGGCCTGCCCGAGCACCTCCTTGGCGCCGCGAACCCGCGTGTGCCAGCGGCCGAATTCGGCGGCGCCGCCCTCCAGCCCGGGCAGCGGCTGCGAGGTGATCGACCAGGCCGCCGGCCGGGGGAACATCGCCCCGCCGGGCGTGTCGAAGTGGCCGATCAGGATGTTGATCACGTCGACCAGCCAGCTGGCGAGGCTGCCAAACTCCTGGTTGCACAGGCCAATTCGGCCATAGATGACGGATCTTTCCGTCCCGGCAAGCTCGCGGGCCAGCTGGCGGATGCGATCCGCGTCGATGCCGGTGGCTGCACTGACCCGCTCCGGCGGCCAGTCCGCCGCGACCCGTCGCATGGTTTCGACCCCGTCGACGTGCGGCCCGGGATCGATCAGGTCCTCGTCAAAGAGCGTGTGCGCCACGGCCATCAGCAGCGCCGCGTCGGTGCCCGGGACGATCGGAAGCCACTCGTCGGCGCGGGCGGCGGTGCGGGTGCGCACCGGGTCGATCACGATCACCTTGCCACGCTTGCGGATCGCGTCGATCAGGCCCATCACGTCGGGTGCTGCCAGCAGCGAGCCCTGCGACGCGGCGGGGTTGGCGCCCATGATCACCATCAGGTCGGTGCGTTCGATGTCGGGCACCGGGAAGTTCCACCACAGCCCGTACATCAGGTGCGACGACAGGTTTTTCGGCCACTGGTCGACGGTCCCCGGCGAATAGGTGACCGGCATTCCCGACATGCCCATCAGCACACCCGCATACCGGGCCAGCGAGAACGAATGCGCCAGCGGGTTACCGGTGTAGGCGGTGACCGCACCGATCCCGTACTTGCGGATGACGGGCGTCAGCAGCTCGGTGCAGCGGCGAAACGCGGCGTCCCAGCTCACCTCCCGCCAGCGGCCGTCGACCTTGATCATCGGTTGGCGGATGCGGTCCGGGTCGTCGTGCAGCGCGCCGAGCGTCACGCCCTTGGGGCAGATGTGTCCGTGGCTCCAGACGTCGTCAGGATCGCCGCGGATGCTGGTGACCCTCCCGTCTTTGGGGCCGCCCTCGACGTGAATCTCCAAGCCGCACATGGCTTCACACAATGGACAGGTACGCAGATGTCTGCTGCCGTTGCCGGTCGTCACCCACCCACTGTATTCCGCTACCGCCCGTAGCGGAAGTGGCAGAATGGAGGCATCCGTAAGCTCTCGACGATGGAGATGTGGGAACTGGTCGCCCGTGAACGGATCCGCGACACGCTCGCGCGCTACAACTGGTCGGGCGACGCCGGCCGGGTCGACGGGCTCGCCGAAACATTCTGCGCGGACGGTGTTCTCGAGATCCGCGGGGCCGAACCGCTGCGCGGCCGCTCCGAGATCGCGGAGTTCCTCGGCGGCGTCACCGGAAACGTCGCCGGCAACGCCGACGTCAAGCCGGTGGTGCGGCACAACGTCGCCAACGTGCTGTTCACCGGCCTGACCCCGGGCGAGGCCCACGTCTCGTCCTACTTCACCGTGGTCACCCATGTCGGGCTCGACCATTTCGGGCGCTATCGCGACATTTTGGTGCCCGACGGCGACGCCTGGCTGATCAAGCATCGCAAGGTGTCGACCGACTGGGCGGCCCCCGACTCCGTCATGGCCCGGCCGGCGCGACCCCGATCGTCATGATGTTGAGCCGGCAGCCGTCCGGACCGGCGCGCCAGGCATGGTCGACGCCGGTGACCAGCAAGCGCATGCGCACAGACTGTAGACCGCCGTGCCGGTCAGCGGTACACCGCTCCCGTCCGCCGCGGCGGCATGGCAGGGTGACATCCGTGGCCAACACCGCGAAACCGATCGTCGAAAGCGACCTGCGTGAAATCAGCACCCCGAAGGGCGCTTTGCGCTACTACGACTGCGGCCCCGATTCCGGACCGGTGCTGCTGTTCCTGCATGGCTCGGGCCCCGGTGTCACCGGCTGGCGCAACTTTCGCGGGGTGCTGCCCCGCTTCGCCGAGCGCTTTCGCTGCCTGATCCTGGAATTCCCCGGCTTCGGCGTCAGCGACGACTTCGGCGGCCACCCGATGGTGACGGCGTTCGGCACCGTGTCGCCGTTCCTGGACGCGCTCGGCGTCGACAAGGTGCACATCGTCGGGAACTCCATGGGCGGCGCCGTCGGCATCAACTTCGCCATCCAGAATCCGGACCGGATCGGCCGGCTGGTGACCATCGGCGGCATCGGGACGAACATCTTCAGCCCCAGCCCCAGCGAGGGCATCCGGCTGCTGCAGGAGTTCGTCGAGGACCCGACCCGGCAGCGGCTCGTCGACTGGCTGAAATCCATGGTGTACGACCAGGCGTTGGTCACCGACGAACTGGTCGAGGAGCGCTGGCAGCTGGCCACCGATCCCGCGACGCTGGACGCCGCGCGCCGCATGTACGGCAAGGCGGCGTTCGCCGCGATGAACGCCGCGATGGCGGCCTCGGACCGGCCGATGCCGTGGGCCGTCATGCACAAGCTGACCGCGCCCACGCTGCTGACGTGGGGCCGGGACGACAGGGTGAGCCCGCCCGACATGGCGCTCATCCCGATGCGCACCATCCCCAACGCGGAGTTGCACATCTTCCCCAACTCCGGGCACTGGGCCATGATCGAGGCCAGGGAGGCGTTCGAGAGCACGGTGCTGGGGTTCCTGACCCGCTAAGCGGCGATCGCACGCCCGTACGACGCGATCAGCTGCCTGACGTCACGGTCCTCCTCCGAATACTCTGCGATGCAAGCTCGTTGGCCAAACTGCGCAATCGCGGACGTCCCGGTCAACGGACACTTCGGGGGAGTCGTCCCGGCCACCGGGCGGGCGCGCTCCCCCGGCCGTGCCGATCGCCCACCATCGGCTCATGTCAGAAGTCGCCCACGTCGAGGTCGAGCTGGACGGTCGGCGGCATCGTCTGCGCTGGCCATGCGGTCAGAGCCTGGTCGACACGTTGCTGGACGCGGGGATCGACGCGCCACATTCCTGCCGGGAGGGCCGCTGCGGCTCGTGCGTGGCGACGGTCGTCGCGGGTCAGGTCGACATGGCGGCGTGCGACATCCTGGACGCCGACGACCTGCGGGACGGCCTGATTCTCGCGTGCCAGGCCCGGCCGGCCAGCGCCGATCTCCACATCACGTTTTGACCGCATTTGCGTCCGCTCACCGGGATTGCCTTCAGGCCGGGCGTCGACTGCGGTAGACCATTACCAAGCCCCCACACGTTAGGACGAACGATATGAGCGAGCGGGTACTCGACCGGGTGATGGCGATGGCCGACCAGTTGCGCGACCAGGCGGCCGAGGCCGAAAGGATCGGCCGGCTCACCGACGACACCGTCAAGCTGATGAAGGGCGCCGGCCTGATCCGGCTGCTGCAGCCCAAGGCCTACCAGGGTTTCGAGGTGCACCCCCGCGAGTGGGCCGAGACGGCGATGGCCACCGCGGCGCTGGACCCGGCCGCCGGCTGGATCGTCGGCGTCGTCGGCGTGCACCCCTACCAGTTGGCCTATGCCGACCCCAAGGTGCCCGCCGAGGTCTGGGCCGACGACGCCGACACCTGGATGGCCTCCCCGTACGCGCCGCAGGGCGTGGCCAGGCCCGTCGACGGCGGCTACATCTTCAACGGCCGCTGGCAATTCAGCTCGGGCACCGACCATTGCGACTGGATCATCCTGGGCGCGATGCTGGGCGACGACAAGGGCATCCCGTTGATGCCGCCCCAGATGCTGCACATGATCCTGCCGCGCAAGGACTACGAGATCGTCGAGGACTCGTGGAACGTGGTGGGGCTGCGCGGAACCGGCTCCAAGGACGTCATCGTCAAGGACGCGTTCGTCCCGACCTACCGGACCATGGACGCGACGAAGGTGATGGACGGCACCGCCCAGCGCGAGGCCGGCATGACCGAGCCGCTGTACCTGATGCCGTGGTCGACGATGTTCCCGCTGGGCATCTCCGCGGCGACGATCGGCATCGCCGAGGGGGCGCTCGCCGCGCACCTGGACTACCAGCGGGAGCGCGTCGGGGCCACCGGAACCGCGATCAAGGACGACCCCTACGTCATGTACGCCATCGGCGAGGCGGCGGCCGACATCAACGCCGCGCGCCAGGAGCTGCTGGCCAACGTCGACCGCATCTACGACATGGTCGCCGCGGGCAAGGAGGTGTCGTTCGCGGACCGCGCGGCCGGTCGTCGCACGCAGATCCGCGCGGTGTGGCGCGCGGTGTCGGCGGTCGACGAGATCTTCGCCCGCTCGGGCGGCAACGCCGCGCGCATGGACAAGCCGCTGCAGCGGTACTGGCGCGACGTGCACGTCGGCCACCTGCACGCCATCCACGTGCCCGGCACCACCTACCACGCGTCGGCGCTGAGTTCGCTGGGCATCGAACCCCCGGAGGGTCCGCTGCGGGCGCTGATTTAGGAGTTACGGTGAGCGACCTGAAAAGCCTTGGCTACATCACCATTTCGACGAGCGACATCGATCGCTGGCGGCGGTTCGTCTTCGGCGTCCTCGGCTTCGCGGAGGGTAAGGGGCCAGATCCGTCGGCGCTGTACCTGCGGATGGACGAGCGCGCGGCCCGGCTGATCGTGGTGCCCGGCGAGGCCGACCGGGTGCTCACCATCGGCTGGGAGGTCCGCGACCACCCCGCCCTGCAGCGGGTCAAGGCGACCCTCGACGGCGCCGGGGTCGCGTTCAAGCAGCTGTCCACCGACGAGGCCGAGGCGCGCCGGGTGGAAGAGGTGATCACCTTCGAGGACCCCGCCGGCACCACGCTGGAGGTTTTTCACGGCGCGGTGCTCGACCACAGCCCGGTGGTCACCCCGTTCGGCGCGAGATTCGTCACCGGCGATCAGGGGCTGGGCCACGTCGTCGTTCCCGCGATGGACCCCAACGGGTTGTTCGACTTCTACACCGAGGTGCTGGGTTTCCGCTCCCGGGGAGCGTTCCGGGTGCCGCTGCCGAAGGAGTTCGGCCCGGTGCGGGTTCGCTTCCTGGGCATCAACGAACGACACCACAGCATGGCGATCGTCCCCGCCGCGCATCAGCGCGACCCGCGCCTTGTCCACATCATGGTCGAGGTCGACACCCTCGACGCGGTCGGCCAGGCCCTGGACCGGGTCAACGCCGAGGGCTTCCAGCTGTCGTCCACCCTCGGGCGGCACACCAACGACAAGATGATCTCGTTCTACGTCCGCGCCCCCGGCGACTGGGACATCGAATTCGGCACCGACGGCATGCGCGTCGACGAAACCTATTACACCGCAGAGGAAATCACCGCCGACAGCTACTGGGGTCACCAGTGGGTCGGCGAGATGCCCGCCGCGATGCGGCTGTGATGCGGTTATGAAGCCCGACGCCGACGTCCGGCCGGTGCCCGCCGCGTCGATCACCTCGTGGGACGACGAGGCCGACGTCGTCATCGCCGGCTACGGGGTCGCCGGCGCCGCCGCGGCGGTCGAGGCGGCCCGCTCCGGGGCCGAGGTGTTGGTTGTGGAGCGTACCGGCTCGTGGGGCGGCGCGGCGGCGATGGCGGGCGGCTTCATCTACCTCGGCGGTGGCACCGCGCTGCAAAAGGCTTGCGGCTTCCGCGATTCCGTCGAGAACATGGCGGCGTTCCTCAACGTCGCGATGGGGCCCGGCGCCGACGAGGACCGGATCGCCGATTACTGCGCCGGCAGCGTCGCCCACTACGACTGGCTCGTCGGGTGCGGCGTGCCGTTCAAGGCGGAGTTCTTCTCCGAGCCCGGCTGGGAGCCGATGGGCGATCAGGGGCTGATGTACAGCGGCGGCGAAAATGCCTACCCGTTCAACACCATTGCCACTCCGGCTCCGCGCGGGCACGTTCCGCAGATGTCGAACAAGAAGCAGGGCGAAGCCAGCGCCGGCTACATGCTGATGAAGCCGCTCGTCGAGACGGCCACCGCGGCCGGCGCGCGGGCGCTCTACGACGTGCGGGTGCAGTCGCTGATCGTCGAGCCGGACGGCAGGGTGGTCGGCCTGCGCGCCCGCCGCTACGGCAGCGAGCTTTCGATTCGGGCGCGCTCGGGCGTGGTGCTCGCGACGGGCAGCTTCGCCTACAACGACGCGATGGTGGCGCAGTACGCCCCGCGCATCGCGGGACGGCCGGCCGCGTCGATCGAGCAGCACGACGGGCAGGCGATCCGGATGGCCCAAGCGCTGGGCGCCGACCTGGCGCACATGGACGCCACCGAGGTCGCGATCTTCATCGACCCGCAACAGCTGGTGCGCGGCATCCTGGTCAACGGGCGCGGCCAGCGCTACGTCGCCGAGGACACCTATCCCGGCCGGGTCGGCCAGCTCACCCTCTACCAGCAGGACAACACCGCATACCTGATCATCGACGACGATGCGCAGCAGGAGGCGATGGCCTCGTGGTCGCCCAAGTTCATGCTGCGGCCCGCGACCTGGGTGGCCGACAGCGTCGCGGACCTGGAGCGGGACATGGGCCTGGCACCGGGTTCGCTGCAGGCGACCGTGGCCGCCTACAACGAGGGCGCCGCCCGCGGCGAGGACCCGCTGCTGCACAAGAAGCCCGAGTGGTTGAGGCCGATCGGTTCGCCCGTCGGCGCCATCGACCTGCGGGAGAGCACCGGCGGCTTCACCCTGGGCGGCCTGCGCACCTCGCTGGACGCCGAGGTGCTGCACGTCAGCGGCGAGCCCATTCCCGGGCTCTTCGCCGCGGGGCGTTCGACCGCGGGGCTGGCCGCGTGGGGCTACGCCAGCGGCATCTCGCTCGGCGACGGCAGCTTCTACGGCCGCCGCGCGGGCCGGTCGGCCGCAAAGGGCTGATTCCCGCGAGAAGACGCAAAGGCCCCCGGACACTCGGTGTGTCGGGGGCTATTGCGTCTGCTCGCCGAGCTGCTATATTCCTAATAGGAATATGCCAACCAGATACACCATACCGGGATACCCCGCAGCCTTGGAGGGCCGATGACCGTTGACACCGTCGAACCAGCCACCCCCACGGCCGTCATCGACCGCATCTCCCTGGTCCTCGACGCGTTCGACGGGCCGGGCCGGCTGACGCTGGCCCAGATCGTGCGGCGCACCGGCCTGCCGCGCTCGTCGGCGCATCGGATGCTCGAGCGCCTGGTGCAGCTGCGCTGGCTGCGGCGCAGCGGTCGCGACTACGAGCTCGGCATGCGCCTGGTGGAGCTGGGTTCGCTGGCCGTGCACCAGGATCGCCTGGTGCGGGCGGCCGGCCCACTGCTGGGCGAATTGCACCGCGCCACGGGGCTTGTCGTGCACCTCGCGGTCCTCGACGGACCCGACGTCGTCTACCTGGACAAGATCGGTGACCAGCGGATCCCCACCCGGGTGGGAGGCCGCCAGCCCGCGCACTGTACGGCCCTCGGCAAGGCGATTCTGGCCTACCGCGACGAGGACGGCGAGCTTGATCTGCAGGCTCGCAAGACGAAGTACTCGATCTCCAGCAGCGCGCAGCTCGCCGTCGAATTGGCCAGGGTGCGCGCCCACGGCGTCGCGTTCGAGCGCGAGGAGTCGCTGCCCGGATTCGGTTGCGTCGCGGCCCCCATCGGCAGCCCGGGCGAGGCCCTCGCGGCGGTGTCGGTGTGCGGCCCGATGAATCGCATGATGTTCGATCAGCGCCTGGCCGCCCCGGTGCGCATGACCGCGATGGCCATCTGGCGCAACGTCGAAGACGGCCCGCGGCGGGTCGCGCCGACCCTGCAGCCGCCGCGGCCGTTGCGGCTTGCGCGTCCCGCGTCGCAGCCCGCCCTGCAGTACGCCTGAGTCTCGCGCTCATGGCCGGCGGCCAAGTGTTCGTCATCGACCGCGTGGTGACCCGGCCGGGTTGCGCGCGGCGTTTCATCGACACCTACCTCGCCGAGTACGCCCCGGGCGCCCGCGATCGGGGAATGACCCTGCGCGACGTTCTCGTCAGCCCACCGATCTGGTTCGATGACCACAACACCGTCACGATCACCTGGACTCTGCCCGACGTTCGGGCGTGGTGGGAGATGACGTGGAAAGGCAGGCCGGATCCGGCCCTGGGCGAATGGTGGTCGCAAATAGGCGAATTGGTGCAGGAGCGGTCCCGATCGTTCGCCGCCGCCGCAGATGATGTGGACGGCCTCTGCGATGTATAGCGTGATCAGATTGCTCGATGTGGCCCCCGCCGACCGTGACGCCCTACTCGCCGAATTACGCACTGCGGCTGCCGAAGCCGGGGCTCTGCGCCGGCTCGTGCAGCCAACGCTGCCCGGGGCGCGCAACGGCGGCGACATCCTGGTGCACCTACGATTCACCTCGGAGGACCACTGGCTCTGTGTGGCAGAGAAATTCGCCGCGCTGATGGCCCGGCCCGGGGTGACTCGAGTCAATGGCGCCGGCTATTCGGGTGAACCCGAACGCCGCGGTGATGCGCCGGGCGCGGTCTACCGGGCGCTGTTGCTCCGGGTGGTGCCCGACACCGCCGCGGCCACCGTCGCCCGCTTCGAGCACGAACTGTCGTCGATGCCGCACTACATCCCGGCGATTCGGGCGTGGCAATTGAGCCGGGTGCAGGACAGTCTCGGCACCTCGGACTGGACCCATGTGTTCGAGCAGGAGTTCGGTGACGTCGACGGGCTGATGGGTTCCTACCTCATGCATCCGATCCATTGGGCGGTGGTCGACCGCTGGTTCGACCCCGAGACCACCGACGTGATCGTCCGCGACCGCGTGTGCCACAGCTTTTGCCCGATGACCGAGCCGGTGCTGAGCTGACTAGACCCCCGCGGGCGCGATGTGTGGGTTGGCCGTCGCCGGCGGTTTCAGCGGTGGCAACAACCGCGTCCCGTCCAGGCTGTGCACCGGCAACCGCTGCGACCACGGATAGTGCAGGCTGAACGCCACCAGGCCGGTGCGCTCGGCGGCGGGCAGGTGACACATCGCCAGCACCGTCTCGGCCAGGTACTCCACCGGCTCGGTCGGGAACGCGTCCGGAATCAGCTGCGCCGCACCGGGTGTGCGAACAGCCGTCGAGGGGCCGACGCAATTCACCGCGATGTTGGCGTCGAGCAGCTCGGCGGCCACACCCTGGGTGAACCGGTGCAGCGCGGCCTTCATCGACGCGTAGACCACGTCGCCCGAGGTCTTGTTGTACTCCCGGTACGGCCGCACCGGCGCCACCCCGGTCACCGAGCCGATGTTGACGATCCAGCCCGCCCCTTGCCCGCGCATGTGCGGCACCGCCGCCTTCGTCAGGACGAAAGGCGTTCGCAGATAATGCTCGACCGTCCGGTCGAACGTCTCCAGGCTCATGTCCTCGACCAGCGAGTAGTCGGCGAAACCCGCGTTGTTGACCAGGATGTCGATGCGGCCGGCGCGGTCGAGCACCCGGCCGAGCAGGCCGTCGCGCTGCTCGGGATCCTCCAGGTCGGCCGTCACGCCGAACGCATCCCCGCCCGCCGCCTCGATGAGATCGATCGTCTCCCCGATGCTGCCGGGCAGGGTTGAGGTGGCGCCGGCGCGCGCCGATGGGGACGGTGCCCTCGACCGGGCGGTGACGGCCACCGTGGCGCCCTCGGCGGCCAGTCGCCGGGCGACCGCGCGGCCGATCCCCCGGCTGCTGCCGGTGACCAAAGCCGTTCTGCCCGCGAGCAATCCGGTCACCGCAGTGTGAAGTCCTCTTCGATGGGAGCGCGATGGCTCCGCCACACGTCGACCAACCGATACGGGAACGCGGTGACGATCCGCCCGCCGCCGGAACGGTAATAGGTGTGCGCAGTCGGGGTGTGACACCAGACGGTGCCCGCCATCGTCCGGTCGATGTCGGCCACGTAGTCGTCGTAGGCGCGCTGCGTGACCTCGATGGCGGATGCCTTGCGCAGCGCCATCAACTGCAGGCATTCCATGACGTAGTGCACCATCACCTCGACGCCGAAGTTGTGCCCCGCGCCGTGCCCCGGGCTGTAGTTGGGTGCCGAGGAGATGAACAGGTTCGGAAACCCGGGCACGGTTCCGCCGCGGTAGGCGCGCGGGCTGTCGCCCCATTCATCGGCCAGCTTCCTGCCGTCGCGGCCCCGAATGTCGATGGTGGACAGGAAATCCAGGTGGTAGCCGGTCGCGTAGATGATGATGTCGAGATCGAGCTGGCGGCCATCGGCGGTTACCATGCCCGCCTCGTTGATTCGGGCGGGCTCGGCGGCCTCGACGTCCACGTGGTCGCGCGCCAGCGCCGCGTAGTATCCGCCCGGGTCGCGGATGATCCGCTTGCCATAGGGCGCGAAATCCGGGGTGACCTTGCGGGCGAGCTCGCTGTCCGCGCCGAAGACCCGGTCGATGTAGTCCAGGCACAGTTGCAGCAGCACGTCGTTGGCGGGCGAGATGGACAGGTGCTCGCCCGCCCATTGGGCGTCGCGCAGGATCACCGGATAGTTGTTGTCGGCCGTCCCCCAAAACGACTTGAGCCGAAGCCAATTCGCGTAGAACGGGAGATGGGTTCCCAGCCACCGCTGGTGATCCGGAACGTCGTCCGAGGGGCGCCGCCGGGGCGCCACCCAGTGTGGCTGACGCTGAAACACCGTCAGGTGTGCGACTTGGTCGACGCACGCGTCGACGATCTGAACCGCGGTGCAGCCCGCCCCGATGATTGCGACGCGTTTGCCGGTCAGATCCAGCTCGGGATCCCATTGCGCCGAATGGATCTCGACCCCGGCGAACGTCCCCCGCCCGGCCAGCTCCGGCCAGCGCGGCCGGTTGAGGTAACCGGCGGCGGGAATCACCACGTTGGCGTGGCCGACGTCGCGGGTGCCGTCGGGTCCGACCGCGTGGATCTCCCACCGGTTGTGCTCGTCGTCCCACCACAGCGCGTCGACCTCGGTGCCAAACCTGGTGCGCCGACGGAGGTTGTTCTTGTCGGCCACGGTCACCAGGTAGGACTGGTACTCCGCGCCCATCGGGTAATAGCTGGACCAATCACCGTTGATGTCGCGTGACAACGAGTAATACGCGGACGGGGTGTCCACGCCGATGCCCGGATACGTGGTGGTGTACCAGGTGCCGCCGACCTCGTCGTTGCGGTCGACGATCTGGTATTCGATGCCGGCGTCGTCGCACGCCAGCGCGGCGGTCAGCCCGGCGATGCCCGCGCCGATGATCGCGACCCGGAAGCCGTCGGGGAGCTTGGCGGTGCGCGGCAGCACCGGCTGTGGCGGCTGGAATCCGCCCTGCTCCAACAGCAGCGGGAGGTACTCCGCGCCGACAACTCCCCCGAGCGCCACCGGAGCGATTCGTGCGAACAGCCCCGGGTCATCGGCGGCCAGGGCGGCCGCCGGCCGCGGCGATCGCGCCGCGACGGCCACGGCGTCGACGAGCGCCACCGCGGTCTCGGGGTCGGTGACACCCGCCCGCTCCGGCGGGTCGGGCACGTGGGCGATCCTCGGCGCGAAACGGTCGACGACCCCGTGGTCCCCGGTCAGTTGCGCCAGCACCGCGACAAGGACGCCGGGGTCCGCGCGGCGCAGGTTGGCCCGGAGTTCACCGGGGTCCACCGGGGCGCCAGCGCTCATGGCACGAGTATCGGGGCGCCGCGCCGCCGGGTGCACACGGTGTTCCACTGAACGGGCATCGCCGGTATTTTTCGGGCCGCATCGGAGTTGACTCCCAGGTCATGAGCAGCGAGATCACGTTGTCCGAACTGCAGGAGTTCATTGCGGCCTTTTGGTGCCACTACGACGAGGCGCACTACGACGAGCTCGCGGCGCGCTTCGCCGCGGATGTGCACTACGTGACCAGGAGCGATTCGGGCGCCAGTCCCTTCGAGGAACTGATGTCGCCCGAACTGCACGGCCGCGACGCGGTGCTGGAGTGGCTGTCCGATCATCGCGAGCACAGCCCATACCCGTTGCGCCACCACGCCACCAACGTGCATCGGACCGGCAGCGACGGCGAGGTCACCCACGGGCGTTTCTACATATTCGTCAACCAGATCGCGAACTTTGTGCCGTTCGCGGTGTCCAGCGGCGTCGTCCACGTCGCCGTCCGGCGCGAGGCCAACGGACTTGTGTTCACGGGGATGGAGGTGGTGCTGGACACCCGGAACTCGGTCCTGCTGTCCGAGCTCACCGCCGCCGGTTCGTAGCCCGTGAGCGTCCGCGAAACGTTTTCCGGCGGCGACGCCGTCATCACCGCAGCCGACATGACAAGCCCCGCACTCGATCCCGACGCCGCCGCGCGGGTCGCATCGTTCGGCGACGTACCGCCGATGCGCCGACGGGGCCTGTCCGCGGTGCGCGCCGCGCTCGAGTCGGCGCCGCTTCCCGATGTCATGCCCCAGATGTCCGACATCACCGAGGTCGCCGTCCCCGGGCCGGGTGGGCCGATTCAGGCCCGAATCTACCGCCCCACAGGCGAATCCAGGCCACCCGCGGTCGTGTACCTGCACGGCGGTGGGTTGGTGATGGGCTCCAACCACTCGTTCGAACCGCTGGCCCGCGCGCTGGCGTCGGCCTCCGGGGCGACCGTCGCGGCCATCGACTACCGGCTGGCCCCGGAGTCGGCGCCACCCGCGCAGTTCGACGACGCTTACGCCGCGACCGAGTGGCTATCGCGGAACGCCGACGAGATCGGGGTCGACGCCGACCGGCTCGCGGTGGCCGGCGACAGCGCGGGCGGTTCGCTGGCGGCCGCGGTCGCGCTGGCGGCCCGCGACCGCGCCGGGCCGCCGATCCGCGCGCAGGTCTTGCTGTATCCCGGCCTGGATCGCGACATGGCCGCCGCATCGATCACCGCGCTCGCCGACGCGCCGATGCTCACCCGCGACGACATTGACTACCTGCACGCCCTCTGCGATGGCGCCGGGGCACTTCCCCGTGACCCATACCTCGTCCCGGCGTACGCCCGCGACCTGTCCGGGCTGCCGCAGGCGATCGTCGTCACCGCCGGCTGCGACCCGATCCGCGACTGGGGTGAGCGGTACGCGGCCCGGCTGCGCGACGCGGGCGTGCAGACCACCATCACCCGTTATCCCGGTATGTACCACGGCTTCCTGATGCGCTGCGACGCGACCGCGCGCGGTCGGCTGGCCATCGCCGAGATCGGCGCCCTGTTGCGGGCGAAGTTCGCCCACCCGCTGCCGTTTTGACACGTCCACGCCACACACCCCGCAGAGGAGACAACTCATGCTCACCGATCAGCGCCGGATGGAGCTTTCCGACGTCTTGCGGCCGGCCGCGCCGCCGCGGGAGATCGACAACGTGTACACCGATGATCAACGCGACCGCCTGCTCGACGTCGTGCGCACGCAGGGGCCGTGGAAGCTGATCATCGCGCAACACTTCGCGTCGGCCGACGAATTGATCGCGACGATGAGCGGGGCCTTCCCCGAGGGGTTCACGCCTTCGCTGGATCTGTTTCTCACACCGACATTCCGCGGCTATCTCGCGAACTACGGCGCGGTGCTCTACCCGCAACTGCACGACTGCTTCTACAACGCGGAGTTCCTGGCGATGGCCAAGAGCTACTGGAACGCCGAGTACGCCAAGCCGCAGCTGATGCTGTTCAACATCAACGGGCCGTGCGCGAACCGCGATCCGGGGCACCTGGATTCGCCGAGCTTCCGCGGCGTGCGACACGAGAACGCGCCGACCTGGCTCACCAGCGTGATGGGTAAGTCCGGGCTGTTCCGGGATTATCTGATCAAGATGGCCCAAGTCATCACCTGGTTCTCGCTGGACGCCGACAGCGGATTCACCTATTGGCCCGACGGCCCGCTGCGGGCGCCCAAGCGCGTGCTGCCGCCGGTCTACAACCGCGGGGTGGTGGTGCAGAACGAGATGATGATGCACCGCGGCGAGGCGAACGGGCCGCTGGACCAACAGATTCCAGCCGGCCTGGCCTTCGACACCGTGTTCACCGGCGATCCGGAGGACCGCGATCATTGGCTACTGAAGAACGGCGACGAGCCGATTGCCCGCCACCACACCGACGAGCTGCGTTTCCTGGTGCACTGGTCGGCCGAGGTGTTCTCCGATTTCGACGAGCTCAAGAAGAACATGGACGGCACCGACGACCTGACCATCGAACGGGCCATCGACGTGATGGTCGACGACGTCCATGCCCGCGGTATCAAGCTCGACGTGCCCAGCGAACCACTGCACGACCCCGCATTCATCGGCGCGCTCAACGCCGCGTACGACCTGGGCGGGCCGGCCGGCTACCCGGAGGAGGCGCCGATCAGTGCCTTCCAGCCGGCCTGAGCGAACGGCGTATTTCGTCTATTTCGCCTCTTTCGTTCATGTCGTCGACGACGGTCAACTCGCCGCGCCGCACCGCGTCCCGGATCGACTCGCTCAGCGCCGAGCACGCCAGGAACACGCCCCGGCTCCCCGGCACCGACATCCGCTGCGCCTGGGCGCGCTCGGCGCACCGGGCCGTCGCCTCGGCGTTCCATTGCACGCTGGTCTGGTTCCAGCTGCTCTTACGCGCCAGCACCCGCGCCCCGCAGTCACGGCACGCGGCGGGCATCATGGGCGTCTCGTCGAGGCGATTGTCTTGCCGGACTGCTGAATTCGGCGTCATCGAACCGCATTCGGCTGCGCCGCCATGTTGGCCTCGACCTCTTTAATCCACGCCTCGCACGGCCGCGTCGTGTCGAGCTCGAACTCGAAGCGGTCCACCATATCCGGTTGCACCTCGGCAGCGTCGACATAGAACTGCTGGTACCAGCGTCGCAGCTGGTAGACGGGCCCATCCTCCTCGACCAGCAGCGGGTTGTCGATGCGCGCCTTGTGCCGCCAGATCTCCACATCCTGTTCGAAACCGAGCTTGACATAGTCGCCGAGGGTGATCGCGGTCTTCATGGCCTCATCGGCGGGCAGCGCATCTGATTTCTTCACCATGATGCCGTACTGCAGCACAAACGAATTCGAGTCGATCGGGTAGTGGCAGTTGATCAGGATCGTCTTGGCGTCGCCGTGCTCGTAGTGGTAGGTCAGGTCGTCGATCATGAACGACGGGCCGTAATAGGACGCCACCGACGTCGTACCCAGCAACTGCGAACCCGCGGTGCCGCCGAGATCGGGTCGGCTCCCCCCGTTCATGTACTGCGTCGCCACGTGTCCTTCGAAGATGTTCTTGAAATACGTTGGCAGCGAACCATGGATGTAGAAGAAGTGCGCCATGTCCACGACGTTGTCGATGATCTCGCGGCAGTTGCTGTTCACCACCGTGGTGTACCAGTGCCAGTCGGTCCACTCGTCGCCGCCGGCGCCCTCGATGCGTGGGATGGTGACTTCCGGTGGCGGTGTTTTGCGCTCGGGGTCGTTCCAGACGAACAGCATGCCGTCCTGTTGCAGCGTGGTCCAGGCTTGCGTGCGGGCCAGTTTGGGTGCGCGTCTGCTGTAGGGCACCTGCTTGCAGCGGCCGTCGCCGCCCCAGCGCCAGTCGTGGAACGGGCACGCGATCTCGTTGCCCTTGACCTCACCCTGGGAGAGGTCGCCGCCCATGTGCCGGCAATAGCCGTCGAGCACGTTGATGTTGCCGTCGCCGCTGCGGAAGACGACGAGCTTTTGCCCGAACGCGTTGATCGCGTGCGGCTTGCCGTCATCGAAATCTCTGATCAGGCCCAGGCAGTGCCAGCCGCGGGCGAACCGCGTCGGTGCGGCCTGCGCTTCGATGAGCCGAACTTTGTCGGCGCGAGTCTGCGACGTCATACGCCCGTTCTAGCCGCCCGGCGCGGCCCATCGGGTGCCCTGTTCCACTCATCAGGACGGCTCTTCCCGCGTGGCGCCGCCGCGACATACCGTTTTCGGAGTGAGCACCCACAGCGCGACCATCCCCGTCGGGCTTCCGGTTGCCGACACGACCGTCGACCTGCTGGTCGTCGGCTCGGGCACCGGCATGGCCGCGGCGCTGGCCGCCCACGAGCTCGGGCTGTCGGTGCTGATCGTGGAGAAGTCCCGCTACGTCGGCGGTTCGACCGCCCGGTCCGGCGGCGCACTGTGGCTGCCGGCCAGCCCGGTGCTGAGGGAGGCCGGCGCCGACGACACGACGGAGCAAGCCGGCGCCTACCTGGACGCGGTGGTCGCGGGGTCGGCGCCGCGGCAGCGTTCGGCCGGGTTTTTGGAGCATGTGTCCGCGACTGTCGAGATGCTGCGCCGAACGACGCCGTTGCGGCTGTTCTGGGCCCGCGACTATTCCGATTACCACCCCGAGGAGCCCGGCGGCAGCGCGGCGGGCCGCACCTGCGAGTGCCTTCCGTTCGACACCTCGGTCCTCGGCGGATACCGCACCCGGCTGCAGCCGGGCCTGATGGAGTCGAGCGTCCCGATACCGACGACGGGTGCCGACTACCGCTGGATGAACCTGGTGGCCCGGGTGCCCGGCAAGGGCATTCCGACTTTCGCCAAGCGCCTGGCGCAGGGCGTCGGCGGCCGGCTGCTCGGCCGGCGCTACGCCGCGGGCGGCCAGGGCCTGATGGCCGGGCTGTTCGCCGGTGTGCTGCGCGCCGGAATCCCGGTGTGGACCGGCACAACGCTGCTGCGTCTGTTAAACGATCCGGCCGACGGCGACCGCGTGAACGGTGCCGTCGTCGGCCACGACGGGCGCGAGGTGACGATCACCGCGCGGCGCGGCGTGGTGCTGGCCACCGGCGGCTTCGACCACAGCATGGAGATGCGGTGGAAATTCCAGTCGGAGTCGTTGGGCGCCAACCTGAGCCTGGGCGCGCACACCGATACCGGCGACGGGATCCGCGCCGGGCAGGAAATCGGCGCCGGCATCGATCTGATGGATCAGGCGTGGTGGTTTCCGGCCGTCGCGCCGCTGCCCGGTGGGGCGCCCGCGGTGATGCTGGCCGAGCGGTCACTTCCGGGCTGCCTGGTTGTGGACCAGAACGGGCACCGGTTCGCCAACGAGTCGTCGGATTACATGTCGTTCGGTCAGCGGTTGCTCGAGCTGGAGCGGTCCGGAAGCCGGGTCGAGGCGATGTGGATCGTCTTCGATCAGCAGTACCGCAACAGTTATGTCTTTGGCGCCGTGCTCTTTCCGCGGATGCGTCTCCCGCAGTCGTGGTACGACGCGGGCATCGCGGCACGGGCCGACAGCCTCGCCGGGTTGGGTGGGCGGATCGGTGTTCCGGTGCCGGAGTTCGTCGGCACGATGACCCGCTTCAACGAAAACGCCGCCGCCGGTGAGGATCCCGACTTCGGCCGGGGCCGCAGCGCCTACGACCGCTATTACGGCGACCCGACGATCAAGCCGAATCCCAACCTGCGCCCGCTGACCACGGGCCCGTTCTACGCGGTGAAGATGGTGCTGTCCGATCTGGGGACCTGCGGCGGGCTGAGGGCCGACGAGCGGGCGCGGGTGCTGCGCGAGGACGGCAGCGTCATCGCGGGGCTGTACGCGATCGGCAACACGGCCGCCAACGCGTTCGGCACGACGTACCCGGGTGCGGGCGCGACGATCGCGCAGGGGCTGGTGTACGGGTACGTCGCGGCGCGCGACGCGGCCGGCGCCGGTTAGTCGGCGTTCCGCTTTGCCTCGACCTGCTTCTCGACTTCGCGCCAGTAGCCGGGCCGCGGGCGCGGTTGCCCGAAACCGCCCTTTTCGGCCCGCTTCATGATGGCGTCGGCCTCGTCGATGTCCTTCATCAGCTCCAGGGCGAACTCCCGCTCCGCGGCGTAGTATTTCGCCGCCCAACGCAACGCGATCACCGAGTAGGCCCAGGCGGGTTCGGCCTCGGCCCCCTCGGCGTCCTCAACGGCCTTGCGGTGCCGGGCTTCCGCGTACGCCACATGCTCCTGCAGCAATTCCTTGAGTCGGGCCGGGTTGCTGAGATGGCCGAATGTCACCCGCAACAGCACGCTGTGCTTGAGCACCGGCGGGTCCACCGGCGCGTCGTTGGTCCACTCCGTGACGGCGTGCATCCCGGCGGGCGTGATCTTGTACAGCCGGCGGCTGCGGGTGCCCTCGTCGCGTTCGACGCGCGATGTCACCAGGCCCAGCCCCTCGAGCTTCTTCAGCTCGGTGTAGATCTGGCTGTACGACGGGCTCCAGTAATAGAGGTCGACGCTCCAGTCGATCCACTTTTTCAGGTCGTAGCCGGAGACTTCTTCCTCGTAGGACATCATGCCCAGCAGCGCCCAGCTGGTGGCCGCGAGCGCCGCCTTAGCCGGTTTGTCCCTGGGCTCGTCCATTTCGCCAGGTTAACAACCCGGGGCGGCGGATTGCGTGAGGCTGACCGCTGGCCGGGACACGCTAGTACGCGGGTTCACCCACTAATCCTGGCCCCACCTCATGTCGAGCTCGACATCGTCGCCCTCGACCTTCGTCACCTTCATGTGCGAGGTCACGGTCGACCCGTCGGGGCCGGTGAAGCGACAGTCGAACGTCGTGCCGACCTTGGCCTTGACCCCGGAGGGACATTTCGCGTCGGTCGGGGTGAACCCGTTCTGCGTCGACACCGCATTGGTCAGCATTTTCGCGGCCTTGTCGGGCACGATGGTTTTGTCGTTCAACAGGAGCACAAACACCAACACCCCCACCACCGCCAGCACGCCGACCACGGCCAGGACGGCGACAACCAGAAGCGCGGTCCGTGATCGTCGCGGCGCCACCCCGCCGGGGGGTTGTCCCGGCGGTAGCCACTGCGCCTGTTGGCCCGGCGGCCCGGGCGGGGGCGGCGGCATGGCCGGGGGCCCGGCCGGTTGCGGCGCGGGTTGCGAGACCGCCTTTTGCTGACGGTGCGGCGTCCACTCTCGGCCATCCCAGTAGCGCTGTACGGTCGAGTCCTCGGGATCGTCATACCAGCCCGCAGGTGTCGTCACGATCGGATCCTCCCTTCGACGAACTGCACCCGACGCGGCGAGAATGGAGAATCCAACCTCGGGGTTAGGTGCGGGTAATTATTGTCTTTGCCGAAGCGATCGGCAAGGATCGCTTCGGCCGTTACCGCTTTCGGTGGGCGATTTTCGAAATCCCAGACGGTTCAAGCATTTCGACAAATCCACCGACACGGTTTTCGACGCATGGGAGGCTTGAATGCAGGCGGGCACCACCGATGGTCGATCCCGATGACAGATAAGCGGGGACTCCGATCTTGGCCGCGCGCCGCGATCGTCGCGATCAGCATCCTCGCCGTGGCCGTGGTCGCCGGCGGCATCGCCGTGGGTCTTCGGCTGGGCCGCACCCAGCACGCCGCCTCGTCGCCACCGCCCGGTAAGGGCGTGTCCTCCCCCGCGTCGCCTGGTTGCGACATCTCGTCGTTGCTGGCGTCGATGTCGCCCCGCGACAAACTCGCGCAACTGCTGATGGTCGGCGTGACCGACGCGGCCGACGCGCGAGCGGTCGTATCCGGCCAGCACGTCGGGGGAATCTTCGTCGCCAGCTGGACCAACATGTCGATGCTGAGCGACGGGTCACTCGCCGAGATCGCTTCCTCGGCAGGCCCGTTGCACCTCGGGGTCAGCGTCGACGAGGAGGGCGGGCGGGTCGAGCGGTTGTCCGCACCGGCGCTGCTCGGGACGGCCCCGTCGGCTCGCTTCCTGGCGCAGAACGAGTCGCCAGAGCAGGTCTACCGGCTGGCGCTGGATCGCGGACGCAAGATGCGCCGGCTCGGCATCACCATCGATTTCGCGCCCGTCGTCGACGTCACCGACGCACCCGACGACACCGTGATCGGTGACCGGTCTTTCAGCGACAAGCCCGCGGTGGTGACGCAGTACGCCGGCGCCTACGCGCGCGGCCTGCGCGACGCCGGAATCCTGCCGGTGCTCAAGCACTTTCCCGGGCACGGCCACGCCTCCGGCGACTCGCACGCCACCGGTGTGGTCACCCCGCCGCTGGCCGAGATGCAAGGCGTCGACCTGGTCCCTTACCGGACGCTGGTGGACCAGGCGCCGGTGGGGGTGATGATCGGCCACATGCAGGTTCCCGACCTGACCGGTGACGATCCCGCAAGCCTCAGCAAGGCCGCGGTCACGTTGTTGCGCAACGGAAAAGACTACGGCGCACCGCGATTCGACGGCCCGGTGTTCACCGACGACCTGTCGAGCATGCGAGCGATCACCGATCGCTACGGAATTTCCGACGCGGTGCTCAAGGCCCTGCAGGCCGGCGCCGACACCGCGCTGTGGGTGAGCACCACCGCCGTTCCGGCGGTACTCGACCGGTTGGTGTCGGCGCTGGCCTCCGGCGAGCTGAGCATGCCCGCCATAGAAGCCTCGGTGCGGCGGATGGCGGCGGCCAAGGCCTTCGATTCGCCCTGCGGGCGTTGACATGTCACGCCTGGCAACGAAACAGCCCGGTTCTCAATGGATTTGAAGGCCGCGCTTGCGCACCCACAGCACGGCGGCCACGCTGCCGGCCAGCCAGACGCCCAGCGCGATGGCCAGGTGCACCAGGCTCTTGGTGTCGCGCCCGAACACCGGCCAGATCAATCTGGGTACCTGGTTCCACAACACGCGGTGCTCCACGCCGCCCATCGGGTCGGCGACGTAGTACAGCGCGTACGGCAGCGCCAGGCCCACCAGCCAGTTGCCGGTGCGGCGACGATCACCGCGCTGCCGCCACCGGCGGAGCAGGGGCTCGACGCCCACCGGGTGCAACACCGACATGGCGTTTCCCACGCCCAGCCAGGACACGATGGGAACCGCGACGGTGGGCACCGTGATCGCCAGCCGCCCAGGCGTTTCCAGCCACAACGTCAACAACATCGCCGCCGCCAGGGTGGGCAACCCGACGATCACCAGCAGCGCCAGGTTCTTGATCAGCAGGATCCGCCCGACCGGCACGTCGCAGCCCAACGCCGCACGAACGCGATAGTGGTCGGCGCCCAGCATGTTGGTGGTGGTGACATCCGCGAGGACCCACGAGGAGAAGTAGGTTCCGACCAGGATGACCCAGTCGCGGTGGTGATGGTGGTGGCCGACGGTCAGCGGCTGCACGAGCAACCACGCCGCGGCCAGGAACACGTTGGCCACCACGCCCATGAGCCAGGTTCGCGGCGGGGTGAACGCCCAGCGGAACCTCCGCACCGACCGCGGGCCACAGAGCCTTTTCGAAGTCCCTCGCGGCCCGCTGCGCGGCGGCGGGCCGGGGAGCCGACGCGCGCGCCGCGGCGCGCAGGACGGCACGCACCCGTGCGGGCATCATCGTGTGAACCTCCAACACGTCCTCCACCGCAGCCATCGTGACCGGCTGGCTAATGCTACTGATCCGGGCGTGTTACGGTTTGCCCACCGTGGCCGGGCATCCGGGCAACCGGCATCGCGCATAAGGAGGGCCGCATCGGCTCCGCCGTCGCATGCGTCTTCAGACGCCGGAAAGTCCAGCAGCGCAAGCGAACTGGGCGCGATGTGGCGCGCGGGGTGAGAGCGTGACCCGCAAGCGCGTCGTCGTGGCGGGGCTGGGAGACGTGGGCCTGCTGACGGCGATCCGCCTCGCCGACCACGCCGACGTCGTCGGAATCTCGGTCAAACCCGCGCTGGTCAGCGGCCAGGAGCTCGGCGTGCGCCTCGCCCGCCCACACGACTGGGCCCGCGACTACTGGATCCCGTTCGACCGCTTCCGCCGCCTGGACCGGGTGCGGACCGTGCACGCGACGCTGACGGGCGTGGACCTGGCGGCCCGGGTGGTGCGCGGGCGGCGCGACGACGGCACGGCGGTCACCGAGGCGTACGACGCGCTGGTCATCTCGACCGGGGTGGCCAACGGCTTCTGGCGGCAGCCGACGCTGCAGTCGGCCGCCGAGATCGGCGCGGGCCTGCGCGCCGCACACGACCGATTGGCGGCCGCCGGCTCGGTGATCATCGTGGGCGGCGGCGCCGCCGCGGTGAGCAGCGCCGCCAACATGGCAACGACGTGGCCGGCCAAGCGGATCGACCTCTACTTTCCCGGCGAGCGCGCGCTGGGCGCGTACCACCCCGCCATCTGGGCGCGCATCCGCGACAGGCTGACCGGCCTCGGCGTCGGCCTTCACCCGGGGCACCGCGCCGTGCTCTCGAACGGCTTTGCGGGCGACGAGATCACCGACGAACCGGTCAGCTGGAGCACCGGACAGCCCCCGGCTCGCGCGGACGCGGTGCTGTGGGCGATAGGCCGGGTCCAACCCAACACGGACTGGCTGCCGCCGGAACTGCTGGACGAAAACGGGTTCGTGCGGGTGACGCCCGAGCTGCGGGTGCCGGGCCATCCGGGCGTCTTCGCGGTCGGCGACGTCGCGGCCACCGACCCCCTCCGCAGCTCCGCCCGCAATCGTGGGGATGTGCTGGTGGACCACAACATTCGCGCCGAGTTCGCCGGCCGAAAGTTGCGCACCTTCCGCACGCCCGGGCGGCGGTGGGGCTCGCTGCTGGGCATCCAGCCCGACGGCCTGGAGGTGTTCTTCCCCACCGGCCACGCGTTCCGCTTCCCGTCCTGGTCGGTCGAGCGGGTGGTGATGCCGTGGATCGTGCGCTGGGGCATGTATCGCGGCGTGCGCGAAAACAACCCGCTGCGCTGAGTGCGACACTGGGCCCGTGGCCGAGCCCGGGGTGGACGCATTCGAGAAGCTGGTCGCGCTGCTGAACTACCCGATGTTCGTCGTCACCACGCACGCCGACGGCGTCGCGGCCGGGTGCCTGGTGGGGTTCGCCTGCCAGGCCAGCATCCACCCGCCCCGCTTCCTGGTCGGCCTGTCCGAGCAGAACCACACGTTCCGGGTGGCCACCGGCGCCACCCACCTGGCGGTGCACGTGTTCGGCCGCGAGCACCTCGACGTCGTGGAACTGTTCGGCACCCAGACCGGCGACACCGTCGACAAGTTCGAGCGCTGCTCCTGGCATCACGGCCCGGCGCGGATGCCCATCCTCGACGACGCGGCGGCCTGGTTCGTCGGGGAGATCCTCGACCGTTTCTCCCTGGGCGACCACGTCGGGCACCTGCTGGAACCGGTGGGCGGCAGCCCACCGCACGGGCTCGAGCGTTGGGTGTCCTTCGGCGACGTCCATCACCTGCGGCCCGGCCACCAGGCCTGAGCGCCGGCTTATCGCCCGCCGGCTTATCGCCCGCCGGCTTATCGCCGTGGATAACCGCGGCGCACGGTGCGGTCCAGAATGCCCAGGGTCGCCCGCAGCGCGCCCTCGGAAAGCACCGGGAAGATCCCGGCCTCGCGCCACTTCGGATCGATGTTGGACCAGTCGTAGAACGAGGTGACCGCGGTGCCCGTCGCGTCGTCGGCCGGCCGGAGCCGGTAACCGTAGACATGGCCGATGGGCGGCTTGATCTGGCCCAGCACCGTCCACGCGATCAGCCGGTCCCGCTCGAACTCGGTGATGCTGACCGTGACGTCGTACTTGCCCAGCTGCGGAAAGTCGTTCAGCGCCGCGCGGTCCATGTGGACCACGAAACCGTCGCCGGCGGCCCGCACCGGATCGCCTTCGGCGTCCTGAAGCATCCCCGACGAGTCGATCGCGACGTGGCCCTGCGGGTCGCACAGCACGGCGAAGATATCGGCCGCCGGCGCCGGGATGGTGCGTTCGACCTCGAAGCGTTCCGTCATTATTCCTCGCAACCGCCGAAGGTGAGATCGTCAATCTACTCGCCGATGCTCGGATCGCCCGACGGTGTTACCAAAAACCGCAGGTCACAAGGATCGCGGCGGGGTTCGGCGACACACCCGGGCCGCGGCGATTCGCGACTGGTTCGCAGGCCGTTCGGTATACCCTCTAGCCATCCGTCCCACGTGCCGCCGGCACGGGATTTGCTCGGCGGCGGTTGCCGCATACGAAGTCACATTAACTGGCGATTAACGTAGCGAGAACGGAGCAAACCACGGCGGCGCACGGGCCGTGACCGTCACTATGGCCAGTACCGGTTCGTTTGGGGCCACCCCGCTCATGGGGGCCGCTTCGAACCCGACCTGCGGGAGGGTGTGCAGCGATGGATTTCGCGGCGTTACCGCCGGAAATCAACTCCGGCCGGATGTATGCCGGCGCCGGGTCGGGACCCATGCTGGCCGCCGCGGCGGCCTGGGACACGTTGGCCGCCGAACTGCATGCCGCGGCAAGTTCGTATCAGTCGGTGCTGTCGGGGCTGATCGCCGGCCCGTGGCTGGGCCCCTCGTCGGCGTCGATGGCGGCCGCCGCCGCCACCACCGCGGCGTGGATGAACGCGACCGCCGCGCAGGCCGAGCAGACGGGCGCCCAGGCCAAGATGGCCGCCGCCGCCTATGAGAGCGCGTTCGCGGACACGGTGCCCCCGCCGGTGATCGCGGCCAACCGCGCCCAGCTCGCAACGCTGGTGGCCACCAACCTCTTAGGACAGAACACTCCGGCCATCGCCGCCACCGAGGCCGAGTACGCCGAGATGTGGGCCCGGGACGCCGCGGCGATGTACGGCTACGCGCTTTCGTCGGCGGCCGCGACCACGTTGTCGCCGTTCACCGAGCCGCCGCGGACCACCAGCCCGGCGGCCGGGGCCGACCAAGCCGCCGCCGTCGGCCAAAGCACCGGCACCGCAGCGGGAAACGCGCAAAGCATCGTCTCGTCGGTCACCGCGGTACCCAACGCGCTCATCGGCCTCGGCGCGCCGGCCGCGGCCGACCCGCCGTCGGCGCTGACTCTGATCAACCTGCTGGGCAGCCTGAGCGGAATCTTTGTCGACCCGGAAATCGGGGCGGCCGGGCTCACCGTCGGCAGCGTGGCGCTGCCCTTCGACGTCGCCAGTGCCCTGACCGGTCTGCACACCGATGAGATCGTCAGCGGTTGGGCCGGCATCCAGGCCTGGCCGGGCTCGGCGCCGGTACCGCCGACACCGTTTCCGGTGATCACCAACCTCGCCGGGGGAACGACGCTCTCGGCTGGCCTGGGCGGGGCGAACAAGGTGGGCGCGCTGTCGGTGCCGGCGGGCTGGACCGCGCAGGCCCCGGCGATACGTCCGGCCGCGCTCGGGTTGCCGGCCGCCAGCACCGCCGCCGCACCCGAGGCGGCGCTGACCATCGGCACCGGAAGCCCGCTCGGCGACATGGCGGTCGGGGCGACGGCCAGCCGGGCCATCAGCGGCGCCCTCGGCGGCGGCGGGCGCCGGGAGCGCGCCAAGGCGACAACCGGTGACACCGAGTCGCTCGAACGGGGCGGCGTCGTGAAGGGAATCGCGGCCGAGCTACGGGAGCTCGCCGAACTCCGCGACTCCGGAGTGCTGACCAACGAGGAATTCCTCGAGCTGAAGCGGCGCCTGCTCGGCCGCTGATTCGACAGGCGGTGAACCGCCCGTCTTCCTATGATGAGAGAGTCCGCCGTGGCGCTTTCATCGAATCGCCTGCGCGACACCACTTTCAATCCATGTCGCGAAAATTGTCGCGGCACCCTTCAGGAGGACCATCGGGCAGGTGAGCAGTGCGAACGACGATCGCGATTACCGCAACCTGGCGGTGAATCGACTGCGGCCCAGCGAACTTCACTGGGCGCTCAACCACGACTCCGTGCACGGGATCGCGTACGCGTTCCGGCACCCCGTCGCGGTCGCGGAAGCCACCGACGACCCGAACGACGATCGGAAGACCTACCTCATCCGGGTCAGGCGCGACGACTTGGCCAGGGCGCTGGGAAGGATCAACGACTGGATCGTCCAAAATCCCGGCCCGGCCGGGATGCACGCGTACGGCTTCGTCAGGGCCTTGTCCCGGGAGGGCCTGAGCGAACGCAGGAACGGCGGCGAAGAGCGGCCCTGACCGCTTTGCTGGCATTCTCCGCGTTCACCGTGCCCGGTGGTTGCCCGAACCATTAGCCTTATGCCTGGCATTCCACCGCGTACGGCGGGTGAGGAGTCGGCGATGAGTGACACGACCGCGGATTCGCGTGAGGGTTCGGAGTTCGGGCCGTACCGGCTGCGGCGGCTGGTCGGTCGCGGCGGCATGGGCGACGTCTACGAGGCCGAGGACACGGTGCGGGAACGGGTCGTGGCGCTGAAGCTGATGTCGCCGGCGCTTTCCAGCGACCCGGTGTTCCGCTCCCGGATGCAGCGCGAGGCCCGCACCGCGGGGCGGCTGCAGGAGCCGCACGTCGTGCCGATCCACGACTTCGGCGAGATCGACGGGCAGCTCTATGTCGACATGCGCCTGATCGACGGCGTGGACGTGGCGACCATGCTGAGCCGCTACGGGCCGCTGGCCCCGCCGCGGGCGGTGGCGATCGTGCGCCAGATCGGCTCGGCGCTCGACGCCGCGCACGCCGCGGGGGTGCTGCACCGCGACGTGAAGCCGGAGAACATTCTGGTCAGTTCGGACGACTTCGCCTACCTCGTCGATTTCGGGATCGCCAGCGCCAGCTCCGACGAAAAGCTGACGCAGTTCGGCACCACGGTGGGCACCTTCAAATACATGGCCCCCGAGCGGTTCTCCGACGCCGAGGTGACCTACCGGGCCGACATCTACGCCCTGGCGTGTGTGCTGTACGAGTGCTTGACCGGCTCGCCGCCGTTTCAGGGGGACCAGATCAGCGTGATGAGCGCGCACCTGAACCAGGCGATCCCGCGGCCCAGCGCGGCGCGCCCGGGCATTCCGGTCGCCTTCGACCGCGTGATCGCCCGCGGCATGGCGAAAAAGCCCGAGGACCGCTACGCCACCTGCGGTGACCTGTCGGCTGCCGCCTACGCGGCGCTGGCCACACCCGATCAGGACCGCGCCACCGACATCCTGCAGCGCAGCCAGCTCGCGGGGCTGCCGGCCGCTTTCGCCGGCCCGCCGCCCGGCGGTGTCGCGCCGCCGCCCGCGGTGGTGACCCACGCGCCGCCGCCGGGGCCGGGCTGGGGTGCGCCCACCGGAATGCCCACCGGAATGCCCGCCTCGATGCCGACCGGGATGTCCACCGGGATGCCGCCGTGGGGCCAGCCACCGCGGCGCGGCGGTAAGCCCTGGCTGTGGGCCGGCGTCGCCGCCTTCGCCGTGGTGGTCGTCGTGGCCGTGGTCCTGGTGGTCGCCCGCCCGTGGCAGTCACCGTCCCCGGCCCCGCCGACTCCCCCACCGCCGCCGGCCGACGCGGTCGCGCTGCGGGTCCTCGACGACGGCGTGTTCGTCGGTAGCCCGGCGGCATCGACCACGATCGACATCTTCAACGAACCCATCTGCCCACCGTGCGGCAGCTTCATCAGGTCGAATGCCGGCGACATCGACACCGCGGTGAACAACAAGAAGCTCGCGGTGCGGTATCACCTGCTCAACTTCCTCGACGACAAATCGCGCAGCAAGGACTACTCGACCCGCGCGGTTGCGGCGACGTATTGTGTTGCGGCGCAAAATGATCCGAAGCTCTACAGCGGCTTCTACACCGGCCTGTTCGCCAGCAACTTCCAGCCCGCGGAGGACGCCTTGGAAGATCGCACCGACGGCGAACTGGCCCAGCTGGCCAAGACCGTCGGCGTGGACGCGAGCGTGATCAACTGCATCAAGGCGGGCGACGACGTCGCCACCGCGAAGGCGAAGGCGGCGGCCGGCGACGCGACGCTGTCCGGGTTCAATGCCTCCGGGACGCCGTTCGTGTGGGACGGCACCAAGGCCGTGAACTATCAGGACGCGACCTGGCTCACCAAGCTCATCGGGTGATCCGCTCAGTCCCCGACACTTAAACGACGCACACGACACGCCGACGGGTGTCGCAGCGATTTAAGTCTCGGAGAACAAGCGGGCCGCGCGGCCGGCAAGGGGTGAGCAATCCGTCGTAATCGGGACAAAGTTTCCGCGCGTCGGTGCAAGATCTTGACCAGGTTCGGATCGATGATCCCTGTAGGGCGACCCGTGAGCCTTTTCTCCATACTCCCGACGCGCCGCCGCGGGGCGGCCCGAGAAGAGGACACGCATGACAAGGATCCCGAGGACCACGGTCGCGGCGGCGGCGCGAATCGCCGGGCTGGTGCTCCTCGCGTGCGCCGCGGCATCGGGGGGCGGATCCGCGGCGGCCCACGCCGAAACGGGCAGGTCCGTCCCCGACGCCAACTACGAGCTGGGCATGCACGGCGACCCCGCGGCCGCCGCGCGCTTTTGGCAGCGGCAGCACTCCTCGGACTGCGGGGAGCTGGCGGTGGCCGACGTGGTCGGCCAGATCACCGGCCGCGAACCCAGCGAGCAGCAGATCACCGCCGTCGCCGAAGCCACCCAGGGCGCGGTGGGCCGCGGCCCGATCTGGAAACCCGCCGGCAACACCGACATCAGGAATCTGCCGGTGCTGTTGTGGCACTACTGGATCCGGTCGGAGAACATTCAGACCACGACCAAAGCGCTGGAGCAGGATCTGACCGGGGGGCGCAAGGTCGTCGTGATCCTCAACGCCGAAACCATCTGGAACCGGCCGGGCAGGCGAGACTCCGCGAACCATTTCGTGGTCGTCACCGGCATCGACACCAGCACCGGCGTCGTGCACCTCAACGACAGCGGCGTCGACACCGGGCGCGACGAGCGGGTCCCCCTCGCGACCTTCGAACGCGCGTGGGCGCCCAACCGCAACTCGGCCGTCGTCACACTAGGCTGAACGCGTGTCGGTTGCCCAACGCGAACGTGCCGCCCTCGTCGAAACCATGCGCAGCGTCGGACCCGAGGCGCCCACCCTGTGCGAAGGCTGGAAAACCAGGGACCTGGCGGCCCATCTGGTGATCCGCGAGTACCGCCCCGACGCCGCGCCCGGCATCGTGATCCCGTTCTTCGCCGGCCACACCGACAGGGTGCAAAACGAGGTGGCCGAGCGCGACTGGGACGAGCTGCTCGACAAGATCGCGTCCGGCCCGCCGGCCTACTCGCCGCTCAAACTGCTTGACCCGGTCGCCAACGTCGGGGAGATGTTCATCCACCACGAGGACGTGCGACGTGCGCGGCCGGGCTGGGAGCCGCGGGCACTCGAGCCGGCGCTGGCCTCCAGGCTGCGCCGGACCCTGCCGCTGATGGGCCGGCTGACGCTGGCGAAGGTTCCGGGCCGGGTCGCGTTGCGCACCCCGGAGGGCAAGACGCTGCTGACCGCCGGGCGGGGCCCGGCCGTCACCGTGACCGGCGCGCCCGAGGAGCTGCTGCTGTTCTCCGTCGGGCGGGCGGCCCGTGTCGAATTCGCGGGCGACGAGGCGGCTGTCCAAGCGGTGCGCGACGCGCCCAAGGGGTTGTAGCCCGTCATGCCCAGACAACCGGACCTTGCCCGACGTTTGTACGACCGGTTCACGCCGGTGCATTCGGTGACGTACTTCGCTCCCGAGGCGCGGGCAGCGCTGGATGGGCTGGGCTACCGCGGCTTCTGGATGGGCTACTTCGCCGCCCGGTCGGCGCCGCTGGGCATGGTGCCGACGGAGGTGGTGACGGCCATCTTCTACAACTTCGCCCCCGAGCGCGTCGCCAAGGCCCTGCCCGCGGCATGGCAGATCGCCGGCCCGGAGGCCGCGTTGCACGCCCGGCTCGAATCCGCGGTCGCGGCGCTGCGTCGCTACGGCATCGCCGCGGATGAAAATGTCCGCACCGCAGCGGAATTGGCGACGAAGGCGGCGAGGCAGGCGCCCTTGGACGGGCGTCCGCTGTTCGCCGCGAACCTGGCGCTGCCGTGGCCGGACGAACCGCTGGCCGCGCTGTGGCACGCGACGACGCTGCTGCGCGAGCAGCGCGGCGATACCCACGTCGCGGTGCTGGCCGCCGCGGGTATCACGGGCCGGGAATGCAACGTGCTGCACGCCGCCGCGGGTGAGGTGCCCCGCGATTACATGGCGCGCGCTCGCGACTACGACGACGCCGAGTGGCGCCACCACGAGCAACGGCTGGCCGAGCGCGGCCTGCTAGACGGCGACGGGTCGCTGACCGCGGCCGGCCGGCGGCTCAAGGACGACATCGAATCGCGCACCGACGCGCTGTCGCTGTCGGCGCTCGACGCGCTGAGCGACGACGAGGTGGAGTCCCTGCTCCGGGCGCTCACCCCGGTCACGCGGGCGGTGATCGCCGGCGGCGACATCCCCGCCGTCACCCCGATGAGCCTGCGACGCGACTTCTAGCTCGTTCGGCGGACGCGGTACGTTTCGACGATGCAGGTCGACGCGATGACCGTTCCTCAGCCTTTAGGGCAGATCGCCGACATCGCCCGGCGCACGCAGGCCGCGGGCTTCTCCGGCCTCCTGTTCACCGAAACCGGGCGCACGGCGTACCTCGACGCCGCCGTGGCGTCGCAGGCCGCGCCCGGTCTCGAACTGTCCACCGGCGTGGCGGTCGCCTTTCCGCGCAGCCCGTTCGTCACGGCGGCAGCCGCGTGGGAACTCCAGGAGGCCACCGGCGGGAGGTTTCGGCTCGGTCTGGGCACCCAGGTCCGCACGCACGTGGTGCGGCGCTACGGCATGCCGTTCGATCGCCCCGGCCCGCGGCTGCGCGACTACGTGCTCGCGGTGAAGGCGTGCTTCGCCGCGTTCCGGTCGGGGAAGCTCGACCACCACGGCGAGTTCTACGACCTCGACTTCATCACCCCGCAGTGGAGCCCGGGGCCCATCGACGCACCCGATCCCAAGGTCGACATCGCCGCGGTGAATCCGTGGATGCTGCGCATGGCGGGCGAGGTGGCCGACGGCGTTCACATCCATCCGCTCGGTGAGCCCGGCTACCTGGCGCGCCACGCGATACCGAATCTCGTTAAGGGAGCGGCCAATTCGAACCGCTCCCCGTCGGGCCTCGCGGTCGTCGTGCCGGTCATGACGATCGTCGGCGACAGCGAGGAAGAGCGCCGCGCCGAGCGCGAACTCGTGCGGGGCAGCCTCAGCTTCTACGCGAGCACACCCAACTACGCCTTCATCCTGGACGAGGCCGGATTCGAGGGGACGACCGCGCGCATCCGGGAGAGGCAGAAGGCCGGCGACTTCCAGGGCATGGCGGCCCAGATCACCGACGATCACATCGCAACCTTCGCCACCGAGTCGACGTGGGACGGCCTGGCCGACGCGCTCGTCGCCAAGTACGACGGCATCGCGACCCGCATCGTGTTGTACAACGCCCTGGCCGACCCCGAGCGCTTCGAGCGCTACGGCGAGGTCGCGCGGCGCATTTCGGCGCGGTCCTGACCGGCCTACACCGACGTTTTGGTTCGCAGTTGCCGGCTCAGGCTCGCCACGGTGGGCGAATCGAACACGCTGCGCACCGTGAGGCAGGCGTCCGTGCTGTTGTTGATGGCCGCGATCAGGCGCATGGCCGAAATGCTGTCGCCGCCAAGGTCGAAGAACGAGTCGTCGACCCCGACCCGCTCGACGCCGAGCACGTGGGCGTAGATGTCGGCCAGCAGCTGCTCGGTGGCGTTGGCCGGGGCGCGGTATTCGCCGCCGCTGTATTCGGGCGCCGGGAGGGCGCGGGTGTCGAGCTTGCCGTTGGGTGTCAGCGGCAGCGTGTCGAGTTCCACCACGGCCGCCGGAACCATGTAGTCAGGTAGCCGCTGCGCCAGCGCGGTGCGCGCCTCGGCCGGGTCGGCGGTCCCGGTGACGTAGCCGACGAGGCGTTTGTCGCCCGGGCGATCCTCGCGCGCGATCACCACCGCCTGCTCCACGTCGTCCAGCCTTGCCAGCGCGGCCTGGACCTCACCGAGTTCGATGCGGTACCCGCGGATCTTGACCTGCTCGTCGGCGCGCCCGAGGTAGCGGAGTTGCCCGTCGTCACCCCAGCAGACCAGGTCTCCGGTGCGATACATGCGTGTTCCGGGCGCACCGGAGAACGGGCAGGCCACGAACCGCGACGCGGTCAGCCCGGCCCGGCCGATGTACCCGGCCGCCACGCCGGAGCCGGCCACGTACAGCTCGCCGACCACGCCCGGCGGCACCGGACGCAACCAGCCGTCGAGCACGAACAGCGCGGCCCCGGGCACCGGGGAGCCGATGGGGGGCGTCCCCGATCCGGGCGCCAGCGGCGCGCTGATCGAGACACACATCGTCGTCTCCGTCGGGCCGTAGGCGTTGACCATCGTCCGCCCGGGCGCCCAGCGGTCCACCACCTCGGGCGGGCACGCCTCGCCGGCCATCACCAGCGCCACCGACTCCAGCCCCTGCGGCGACAACATCGCCACCGCCGACGGGGTCTGCGTGAGCACGCTGACCTTCTCGCCAATCAGCAAGGCGCGCAAGCCTTCCGGTGAGCGCGCCACCGACTCGGGCACCACCACCAGCCGACCGCCGCGCAGCAGCGCGCCGAAGATCTCCCACACCGAGACGTCGAAGGCGTACGCGTGACTTTGCGTCCACACCCCCGGGCGCGGCAGGCCGGCATCCAGTGACGCCAGCAGCCGGGTCACGCTGCCGTGGGTGACGGCAACACCCTTGGGGGTGCCGGTGGTGCCCGACGTGTAGATCAGGTAGGCGATGCCGTCCGCCGCGGGTGCCGGCAACGGCGTGGGCGGGCGGGTGGCGATCTCGGGGTCCTCGATGTCGATGACGCTCAGGTCTCGTGCGTCCAGCCGCGACCGCAAACCGGCGGTGGTGACCGCGGCGACAGGCGCGGCATCGGAGAGCATGAACCTGATCCGGGTCGCCGGCGCGGCCGGGTCGATCGGCAGGTAGGCGGCCCCCGTCTTGAGCACCGCCAGGATCGCGGTGATGGCCTCGGCCGACCGCGAAAACAGCAGCGCCACAGACTCTCCCGGGCCCGCGCCGTGGGCGGCCAGCAGGTGCGCCAACCGGTTGGCGGCCTCGTCGAGCTCGCGGTAGGTCATGGACAGGTCTCCCCAGCTGATGGCCACCGCATCCGGCCGGCGTGCCACCTGTTCGGCGAACAACGCCGGGATGGATGGCGGCGCGGGCGTTGGTCGGGTCAGCACCGCGCGGTTGCCGATCTCGGCGAGGCGGGCGTGCTCCCGTTCGTCGAGCAGGTCCACCGACGAGAGCGGCCGGCTCGGGTCGGCGGTCATCGCCATCAGGACCCGCCGCATCCGCTCGCTCACCGCGTCGATGGCTTGCGCGTCGAAGACGTCGGTGTCGTACTCGACGCGGAAGCCCAGCTCGTCGCCCGACGGGGCGGCCTGCATCGTCAGCGGGTAGTGGTTGTATTCGCGGACGCTGGCGTCGGTCAAGGCGAGCCCGTCGCCCCCCGACAGTGCGCCGGTGTCGATCGGGTAGTTTTCGTAGGCGAACAGCGTGTCGAACAGCTTGTCCTGACCGGTGATTCGGTGCATCTCGCTCAGCGCGAGGTGCTGGTGCTCCAGCGTGTGGTTGTGGGCGTCCTGCAGCTGGTCGATCAGGTCCGCGGCGGTGGTCGCCGCCGCGATGTTCGCCCGCACCGGGATCGTGTTGATCAGCAGGCCCACCATCGATTCGGCGCCGGCCAGGTCGGCGGGCCTGCCGGACACCGTCGTGCCGAACGCGACATCGTGGTGGCCCGTCGCCCAGCGCAACAGTTGCGCCCAGGCGGCCTGCAGCACGCTGCTGACGGTCGCGTGGCGCGAGCGCGCCAACTCGGTGAGCGCGCGCGTCGTCTCGGCGGACACCCCGAACGACATGACGCCGCGGGCACCCAGGCCCAGCCGCCCCGGCGGCCCGACCAGCGTTGGGACGTCGAAGCCGGCCAGCACGTCGGTCCAGGCCGCGCGGGCGGAGTCGAGGTCGCGCTCGGCCAGCCAGGTGATGAAGCTGCGGTAGGGCGCGGCGGCGGGCAGTCGCCGGCCGAAGTAGCTGCCGAACAGCTCCCCCAGCATGATCGGCAGGGACCAGCCGTCGAGCACGATGTGGTGGATGGTCAGCACCAGCCGGTGCCGGTCGGCCGCGGTGCGGACCAGCGCCACGCGGAAGGGCGGCTGGTCGGCCAGCTCGTAGACCGCGGAGCGCTCGTCGGCGCACAGCCGTCGCATGTCCGCGCCGTCGATGTTCTGGCCGCCGCTGAGATCCAGGTGGCGCCAAGCGATTTCGGGATCGGCCTGGATGATCTGCACCGGTTCGTCGAACTGTTGGCTGAAGCGCGCCACCAGGTTCGGACGCCGGGTGGCCAGGGTGCGCATCGCGTCGCGCAGGCGCGGGGCGTCGAGCGAACCCGTCACCGTGAAATCGAGCTGCACGGCATACGGGTGGTCGTCGTTGTCGTGCGCGGTGTCGGCGTGGAAGAGCAGCCCCTGCTGCAGCGGGGTCAGCGGCAGCACGTCGGCGATCCGGTGCTGCCGCTGCAGCTGGTCGAGCTGCGCTTGGGTCAGGGGCGCGGGCGCGACGTCGGACGGGGTCAGCCCGCCGCCACCGGACCGGACGTGGGCGCAGATGCCGGCCAGCGCGTCGAACCACAACCGGCTCAGCCGGGTGACCTGCTCCCGATCGAGGGCCGAGGGCGCCCAGGTCCAGTCGGCGTGCAGGTGCGGGCCCGCCTCGGTGTCGACGGTGACGGCGTTGACGGCGACCGTGTGCATCAGCGGCATCGGAATCGCCGACGCCACGGAGCCGACCGACGCGCCGTCCGGGCTGATCCGCCAACCGGTTTCGGCCTGCGCCGCTGGGGTGGCGGGGGCGCCCATGCGCCCGAAGTAGTTGAACCCGATCGGCGGGTCGGAGCCGTCCAGGGCGGCGTCGTCGCTGAGGTAGCGCAGCAACCCGTACGTCAGGCCGTCGGGCGTTGCCCTGAGCTGCTCCTTGGCGTCCTTGACCGCCGGGCCCAGCGCCGCGCCGCCGGCGACCACCTGCGCCCACGACGGTCCACCGACCGCCAGCGACACCGGGTATTTGGTGGTGAACCAGCCGACGGTGCGGGACAGGTCGACGTCGCGGCCCAGTTCCTCGTGGCGGCCGTGGCCCTCGACGTCGATGCCGATCGGTTTCTTCCCGGTGCCCAGGAACTCGGCGATTGCCAGGGCGTAGGCGATCAACAGGATGTCGTGGATTCCGGCGTGGAACGCCGCGGGCACCTCGCCCAGCAGCATCCGGGTGGTCTCGGCGTCCAGCCGCGCGCTCAGGTGGCCCGCGCTGGCGTAGGTGTCTGTTTGCGGTCGTACCGGTGGCAGCGCGGCCGGGGCGGCCGCCACCTGGCGCCAGATGTCCACCTGCTCCGCCACTTTCGGGTGGTGGGCGTGCTCGGCCAGCAGCGTGGCCCACCGGGCGAACGACGTTCCGCCGGCCGGCAGGGCCACCGGTTGCCCGCCGCGATGCTGGGCCCAGGCGATGTTCAAGTCCTCCAACAGGATTCGCCAGGACACCCCGTCGACGGCCAGGTGATGAACGATCAGCGCCAGTTGGCGGGTGGGGGCGGCCCACAGCGCGCTGAGCATGATTCCGGCGGCCGGGTCTAACCGCATCCGCGCGCCCGCCACCGCCGCATCGGACAGCTCGCCGACCGAGCGCACCAGCCCGCGCGCGTCCACCGACCCCGGCTCGGGCACCGTCAGCGACCAGCCGCCGGCGCCGTCGTCCACGCACAGCCGCAGCGCGCCATGCCGATCCAGCAGGGCCTGCAGCACCGTCACGACGTCGGCCTCGGTCACCCCATCGGGGGCCTGCACCAGCATCGCCTGGTTGAACTGCCCCACCGGGCCGTCAACGTCCTGCAGCCACCGCATGATCGGGGTCGACGGCAGCCGCCCGACGCCCTCGTCGATGCCGCCGCCGCCATCGCCGGCCTCCGCAACCACCATGGCCAGGCGAGCCACGGTCTGCTCGACGAAAACGTCGCGCGGCCGACACGTCAGGCCCGCGGCGCGGGCACGCGCCACCACCTGCATCGACAGGATGCTGTCGCCGCCCATCTCGAAGAAGGAGTCGTCGACGCCGACGCGGTCCACGCCCAGGAGCTCGCCGTAGATGCCGGCCAGGATTTCCTCGATCGCGTTGTCCGGGGCGCGATATCGATCGGCATCGCGGTACTCCGGCGCGGGCAGGGTCCGCTTGTCGAGCTTGCCGCTGGGCGTCAACGGCAGCTTCTCAACCACCACCACGGCGGCCGGCACCATGTACGCCGGGAGGCGTTGCGTCAGCGCCTTGCGCGCCCCGGCCGGGTCGGCGGTGCCGACGATGTAGCCGACGAGGCGCAAGGCGGCGGGGCGGTCCTCACGGGCGATGACGACCGCCTGCTCCACCCCGTCCAGCGCGGCCAAAGCCGTTTGGATTTCACCCAATTCGATGCGGTAGCCGCGGATCTTGACCTGCTCGTCGGCGCGACCCAGGTATTGCAGCTGCCCGTCGGCGCCCCAGCGCACCAGGTCCCCGGTGCGATACATCCGTGCGCCCGACCCGCCGAACGGGCACGCCACGAACCGCGACGCGGTCAATCCGCCGCGGCGCACGTATCCGACGCCCACGCCGCGGCCGGCCACGTACAGCTCGCCGACCACACCGGTGGGCACCGGGTGCAACCACCCGTCGAGCACGAACAGCGCCGCCCCCGGCACCGGCGAACCGATCGGCGGCGACCCGGACCCCGGTGCCAATGGCGCGCTGACCGACGCGTAGATCGTGGCTTCCGTTGGGCCGTAAGCATTCAGCATCGCCCGTCCTGGTGCCCACCGGTCGGCCAGCTCGGCCGGACAGGCCTCGCCGGCCACCATCAACGTCGCGTCGTCCAACCCGTCGGGCGACAACATGCCCGCGGCGGGAGGGGTTTGGGTGATCATGCCGACCCGCTCCGCGGCCAGCAGGGCGCGGAGTTCTTCCGGTGAGCGCGCCACCTCGTCGGGCACCACGACCAGGCGCCCACCGTGCAGCAGCGGGGCGAAGATCTCCCAGGCCGAGACGTCGAAGACCAGCGAATGGGTTTGCGACCACACCCCGGTCGACGGCAGGCCCGCGCCCAGTGTTTTCAGTAGCTGGGTCGCATTCTGGTGGGTGATGGCGACCCCCTTGGGCGTCCCCGTGGTGCCCGAGGTGTAGATCAGGTAGGCGAGATCGTCCGGGGCGGGTACCGGTAGCGGCGTGGCGGGTTGGGTGTCGATGCCGGGATCACCGGCGTCGACGACCGCAACGCCGCGCCCGTCGAGCTTTTCGGCCAGCGAGGCGGTGGTGACCGCGGCGGCCGGCTCGGCGTCGGCCAGCATGAACTCGATTCGCGCCGCCGGCAGCGCGGGATCGATCGGCAGATAGGCCGCCCCGCTCTTGAGCACCGCGAAAATCGATACGATCGCCTCGGCCGAACGCGAAAACAGCAGCGCCACAACCTGTCCCGGGCCCGCACCGCCTCCGGCCAATTCGTGCGCCAACCGGTTCGACGCCGTATCCAGCTCCCGGTACGTTAGCGACCGGCCGTCGCACACCAGCGCAACCGCATCCGGGGTGCGGGCGACCTGTTCGGCGAACAGCGCCGGGATGGACGCCTCCTTGCCCGCCGGCCGGGTCAGCACGGCCCGGTTGCCGAACTCGTCCAGCCGCGCGCGCTCGTGCTCGTCGAGCAGGTCCACCGCCGACAACGCCTGGGCGGGATCGGTTGTCATCGTTACCAGCACCCGCCGCAACCGCCCCGTCAACGTTTCGATGCTGTCCGCGTCGAACACGTCGGTGCGGAACTCCACCCTGCCGCCGATCCCGGCGGGCTCGCCGGCATCGTTCCAGCGCTCAGCCAAGGAGAACGTCAAATCCATGCGGGCGGACTGCGTTTCGAGCGGCAGCGGTGTGACCCGCAGATCGCCCAGGCCCAGCCCGGCGGCGGGGTCGCTGGTGTGCCCGGGCAGGTTCTGCCAGGCCAGCATGACCTGCACCAGCGGATGATGGGTCAGGCTGCGGGCGGGGTTGACCCGGTCCACCAGCACCTCGAAGGGCACGTCCTGATGCTCGTAGGCCGCCAGGCTGCGCTGGCGCACCTGCGCCAGCAGGTCGGCGAAGGTGGGGTCACCGCCGACGTCGACGCGCAGCACCAGGGTGTTGACGAAGAATCCGACCAGCTCGTCCAGCGCCGGGTCGCGCCGCCCGGCGATCGGAAAGCCCACGGCGACATCGGAATTGGCGCCGATCTTGGACAGCAGCACCGCCAGCGCGGCCTGCACCACCATGAAGCTGGTCGCGTTGTGCTCGCGGGCCAGCCGCTTGATCTGATGCTGCAACTCGGCGGGCCAGTCCACCGCAACCGTGGCGCCGCGCTGGTCGGCCACCAGCGGGTAGGGCCGATCGGTGGGCAGCTGCACCCGCTCGGGCATCCCGGCCAGCGCGTCCTCCCAGTAGGCCAGCTGGGCGGCCAGGGGGCTTTCGCTGTCGTCGAGGTCGCCGAATTGCGCGCGCTGCCACAGCGTGTAGTCGACGTACTGCACCGACAGGTCGGCCCAGTCGGGGGCTTGCCCGGCGCAGCGGCTGGCGTAGGCCACGCCCAGGTCGCGCACCAGCGGGGTGATCGACCAACCGTCGGCGGCGATGTGATGCACCGCCGCCGCCAGCACATGCTCGTCATCGCGGATGCGGAAAAGCCGTGCCCGCAGCGGGATTTCGGCGGCCAGGTCGAAGGTGTGGGCGGCCGCCGCGGCGATGGCGTCGTGCAGCCGACTTTGCGGCCACCCGGTGGCGTCGACGACGTCGCACCCGAGGTCGGCCCGCTCGACGGGAAGCACGACTTGTCGCGGTATCCCATCGGGCGCCTCGTACAGCGTGCGCAGGGTTTCGTGACGGCCTACCACGTCCGCCAGCGCCGCGCCCAGCGCGTCGGGATCGAGTCGCCCGTCCAGCCGCAACGCGACCGCAATGTTGTAAACGGGTGAGGGCCCCTGCAATTGGTCGATGAACCAGAGCCGGTTTTGGGCGAACGACAGCGGAACCACCGCCGGCCGCTCGCCGGCCACCAGCGGCGCGAGCCCGACCGCGCCCTCGCCCAGACGGGGCGCCAGCTGGGCGACCGTGGCCGCCTCGAAGACGGTGCGCACCGCGAGGTCGGCGTCCATGCTGTTGTTGATGGCTCCGATCAGGCGCATCGCCGAAATGCTGTCGCCGCCAAGGTCGAAGAAGGAGTCGTCGACGCCGACCCGCTCGACGCCGAGCACCTCGGCGAAGATGCCGGCCAAAATCTCCTCGACGGCGTTGGTCGGGGCGCGGTATCCCGCCGCGGTGTATTCGGGCGACGGCAGCGCGCGGGTGTCGAGCTTGCCGTTGACCGTCAGCGGCAGCGCGTCGAGCTCCACCACGGCCGCCGGAACCATGTACTGGGGCAGCCGGTCGGCCAACGCGCTACGCGCCCCGGCCGCGTCGGCGCTGCCGGTGATGTAGCCGACGAGGCGTTTGTCGCCGGTGCGGTCCTCGCGGGCGATCACGACCGCCTGCTCGACGCCCTCCAGCGCGGCCAAAGCCGTTTGGATTTCGCCCAATTCGATGCGGTACCCGCGGATCTTGACCTGCTCGTCGGCGCGACCGACGTAGCGTAGCTGCCCGTCGGCGCCCCAGCGCACCAGGTCGCCGGTGCGATACATGCGCTCGCCCGGCTCTCCGAACGGGCAGGCCACGAACCGCGACGCGGTCAGCCCGGCCCGGCGCACATACCCGGACCCGACCCCGCGGCCGGCCACGTACAGCTCGCCGACGACACCGGCCGGCACCGGGCGAAGCCACCCGTCGAGCACGAACAGCGCGGCCCCGGGCACGGGCGAGCCGATCGGCGGCGACCCGGACCCCGGTGCCAATGGCGCGCTGATCGACGCGAATATCGTGGTCTCGGTCGGGCCGTAGACGTTGATCATCGTCCGCCCGGGCGCCCACCGGTCCACCAGCTCGGCCGGGCAGGGCTCCGCGCCGACCGCCAGCGCCGTCGAATCGAGGCCCTGCGGCGACAACATCCGCACCGCCGACGGCGTCTGGCTCAGGACCGTCACCCGTTCGTCGACCAGCAGCGCGTGAAAGTCCCTCGGGGAGCGGGCCACCGGCTCGGGCACCACGACCAGCCGCCCGCCGTGCAGCAGCGCGCCCCAGATCTCCCACACCGAGAAGTCGAAGGCGTAGGAGTGGAACTGCGTCCACACCTGCCCCGGCGCCAACGTCAGGCCGACGTCCAGCGAGCCGAACAGCCGGGTCACGTTGTGGTGGGTGACCGCCACGCCCTTCGGGGTGCCGGTGGTGCCCGACGTGTAGATGATGTGGGCGATGTCATCGGGCGCCGGCGCGGCCAGTTTGACACCGGGCTCGACGTCCCGGACGTCACCGGAATCGATGACCGGAACGCGGTAACCGTCGAGCTTGTCGGCCAGATCGGCGGTGGTGATCGCGACGATCGGCTCGGCGTCGCCGAGCATGAATTCGATCCGGGCCGCCGGGTGCGCCGGGTCGATCGGCAGGTAGGCCGCCCCGGTCTTCAGCACCGCCAGGATCGCGGTGATGGCCTCGGCTGAGCGCGAAAACAGCAGTGCCACAGAGCTTCCCGGGCCCGCGCCGTGGGTGGCGAGACGACGGGCCAGCCGGTCGGCGGCGTCGTCGAGTTCGCGGTAGGTCATCGACGTGCCGGCGCAGCCGATGGCCACCGCATCCGGCGTGCGTGCCGCCTGTTGGGCGAACAGCGCGGGAATCGATGCCGGTGTCACCGGCCGGGTCAGCGCCGCGCGGCCTCCCCACTCGTCCAGGCGGGCGCGCTCGGGTTCGTCGAGCACATCCATCGACGACAGCCGCCGGGACGGGTCGGCGGTCATGAACGCCAGCACCCGCCGCAATCGCTCGATCAGTGCGCCGATGGTTTGCGCGTCGAAGACGTCGCCGTCGTATTCGACGCGAAGGCGCAGTTCGTGCCCGGGCTGGGCCTGCACGGTCAGCGGGTAGTGGGTGGATTCCCGGGCGGTGATATCGGTGACGGCCAGCTCGTGGTCGCGCGACAGCGCGCCGGCGTCGATCGGATAGTTCTCGTAGGCGAAGAGGGTGTCGAAAAGCCTGTCCTGACCGGTGATTCGGTGAATCTCGCTCAGCGCCAGGTGCTGGTGCTCGAGCGTGTGGTTGTAAGCGCCCTGCAGTTGGTCGAGCAGGTCGGCGGTGGTGGTCGCCGCCGCGATGGTCGCCCGCACCGGCACCGTGTTGATCATCAGGCCGACCATCGTTTCCGCGCCGGCGACCTCGGCGGGCCGACCCGAGACCGTGGTGCCGAACACGACATCGCGCTGCCCGGTCAACCCGCACAGCAGCTGGGCGAACGCGGCCTGCAGCACGGTGTTGACGGTGGTGTGACACGAGCGCGCCAGGTCACGGACGGCCCGGGTGAGCGCCGACGACAGGTCGGACGTCTCGACGCGTTGCCGCCCCGGCTCCAGCCGGTCCCGGAGGCCGACGAGCGTGGGGGCGTCGAACCCGGCGAGCACGTCGCCCCAGGCGCCGCGGGCGGCGTCGAGGTCGCGGTCGGCCAGCCAGGTGAAGAAGCTGCGGTAGGGCGCCGCCGCCGGTAACCGCTGCCCGTAGTAGGCGGCGAACATCTCACCCAGCAGGATCGGCATCGACCAGCCGTCGAGGGCGATGTGGTGGTTGGTCAGCACCAGCCGGTGCCGGTCGGCGGCGGTGCGGATCAGCGCCACCCGAAAGCCCGGCTGGTCGCCGAGGTCGCAGACCGCGGCGCGCTCGTCGGCGCAGAGGCGTTGCGCATCCGCGCCGTCGATGTTCTGGCCGCCGCTGATATCCAGGTGGCGCCAAGGAATCTCGGGATCTGCGGGAATGACCTGCACGGGTTCGTCGAACCGTCGGCAGAAGCGGGCCACCAGGTTCGGGTGCCGGGTGACCACCGTGTGCACCGCGGCGCGCAGGCGATCGGCGTCCAGCGGGCCGGTCACGCTGATGTCCAGCTGCCCCGCGTAGAGGTCGTCGGTGTCGTGCGCGGTGTTGGCGTGGAAGAGCAGCCCCTGCTGCACCGAGGTCAGGGGCAGCACATCGGCGATGCGGCATTGCCGCTGCAGCTCGTCGAGCTGCGGCTGGGTCAGGCGCGCGGGCGCGACGTCGGACGGGCTCAGTCCGCCGCCGCCGGATCGCACGTGGGCGCAGATGCCGGCCAGCGCGTCGAACCACAACCGGCTCAGCCGGGTTACCCGCTCCTCGTCCAGCGCCGAGGGCGCCCACGTCCAATTGGCGTGCAGCTGGGGGCCGTTGTCGGTGTCGACGGTGACGGCGTTGAGCTCCACGGTGTGCATCAGCGGCATGGGGATCGCCGCGGCCGCGGCGGTGACCGACCCGCCGTCCCGGCCGATCCGCCACAGGTCGGCGGAGAGCTCGGTCGCGCCGCCGGGACGGCCCAGGTAGTTGAACCCGATCGGCGGGTCGGTCCCGTCCAGGTCGACGTCGGGGTTCAGGTAGCGCAGCAGCCCATAGGTCAGGGCGCCGGGCAGGGCGCGAAGCTGCTCCTTGGCGTCCTTGACGACGGCGCCCAGTGCGGCGTCGCCGGCCACCACCCGCGACCAGTCCAGCCCGGCCACCGCCAGCGACACGGGGAATTTGGTGGTGAACCATCCGACGGTGCGGGACAGGTCGACGTCGTGGCCCAGTTCCTCGTGCCGCCCGTGTCCCTCGACGTCGATGCCGATCGGCGTGCCGGTGCCCAGGAATTCCGCCGCCGCGAGGGCGAAAGCGATCAACAGGATGTCGTGGACGCCTGCATGGAACGCCGCGGGCACCTCGCCGAGCAGCATCCGGGTCGTGTCGACGTCCAGCTGCGCCGACAGATGCCCGGCGGTGGCGTAGGTGTCGGTTTGCGGCTGCACCGCTGGCAGCGCTGCGGGCGTGGCCGCGACCTGCCGCCACGCGTCGGCCTGCTCGACCACCACGCGGTCGCGCGCGTGCTCGGTCAGCAGGTCGGCCCAGCGGGCGAACGACGTTCCGCCGGCGGGCAGCGCCACCGGTTGCCCGCCGCGATGCTGGGCCCAGGCAATATTCAGGTCCTCCAACAGGATTCGCCACGACACCCCGTCCACAGCCAGGTGGTGAATGATCACCAACAGTTGCCTTGTGGCGCCGACCCACAACGCGCTCACCATGATCCCCGCGGCCGGGTCCAACCGCATCCGCGCGGCCGCCACCGCCGCCTCGGACGACTCGTCGACCGAGCGCACCAGCTCGCGGGCGTCCACCGACCCCGGCTCGGGAACCGTCAACGACCAGCCCGCGGCGCCGTCGTCGTCCACGCGAAGCCGCAGTGCCCCGTGGCGATCCAGCAAGGCCTGCAACACAATTCCCACGTCGGCCTCGGTGACCCCCTCGGGGGCCTGCACCAGCATCGCCTGGTTGAACTGCCCCACCGGGCCGTCCACGTCCTGCAGCCACCGCATGATCGGGGTCGCCGGCAACCGTCCGACACCCTCGTCGATCACGCCGGCGTCGCCGTCGGCCACGCCGGCCACCCGGGCCAGCCGGGCCACGGTCTGCTCGACGAAGATGTCGCGGGTTCGGCATGTCAGGCCGGCGGCACGCGCGCGCGTGACCACCTGCATCGACGAAATGCTGTCTCCACCGAGGTCGAAGAAGGAGTCGTCGACGCCGACGCGCTCGAGCCCGAGCACCTGGGCGTAGATGCCGGCCAGGATTTGCTCGATCGCGTTGTCCGGGGCGCGATATCGATCGGCATCGCTGTACTCCGGCGCGGGCAGGGCGCGCTTGTCGAGTTTGCCGTTTTGTGTCAGCGGCAGCTCCTGCAACACCACCACCGCGGCCGGCACCATGTACGCCGGAAGCCGCTCGGCCAGCGCGGCGCGCACGCTCGCCGGGTCGGCGATCCCGACGACATAACCCACCAGGCGCTTGTCGCCGGAGCGGTCCTCGCGGGCGACGACCGCCGACTGCTCCACCCCGTCGACCCCGGCCAAAGCCGTTTGGATTTCGCCCAATTCGATGCGATAGCCGCGGATCTTGACCTGCTCGTCGGCGCGGCCCAGGTACTGCAGTTCCCCATCGGCGCGCCAGCGCACCAGGTCGCCGGTGCGATACATGCGTGTCCCGGACCCGCCGAACGGACATGCCACGAACCGCGATCCGGTCAGACCCGCCCTCCGCCAATACCCGGCGCTTACCCCGGCGCCGGCCACGTACAGCTCGCCGACCACGCCGGTGGGCACCGGCCGCAACCAGCCGTCGAGCACGAACAGGGCCGCCCCCGGCACTGGCGAACCGATGGGCACGTCAACCGAATCGGTTGTCAGCGGCGCGCTCATCGCGGCGTACACGGTGGCCTCGGTGGGGCCGTAGGCGTTGATCATCAGCCGGTCGGCTGCCCAGCGGTCGGCCAGCTCGGCCGGGCAGGCCTCGCCGGCCACCACCAACGCCGTCGACTCCAAGCCCTCCGGCGGCAACATCCCTGCGGCGGACGGGGTTTGGCTCAACACGCCGACGTCCTCTTCGACGAGCAGGGCGTGGAGGTCTTCCGGCGAGCGCGCCACGTCTTCGGGCACCACGACCAGGCGCCCGCCGTGCAGCAGCGCGCCGAAGATCTCCCACACCGAGACGTCGAAGGCCAACGAATGCCACTGCGACCACACCCCCGTTGACCGCAGGACCGGATCCATCGACGCCAGCAGCTGGGTCACATTGCGATGGGTCACCGCCACGCCCTTCGGGGTCCCGGTGGTGCCCGAGGTGTAGATCAGGTACGCGAGATCGTCGGGCGCCGGTACCGGTAGCGCCGTGTCGGGCTGGGTCTCGACGGCGGAGTCCCCGACGTCGATGACCGCAACGCCGTGCCCGTCGAGCTCGTCGGACAGATCGGCGGTAGTGATCGCCGCGATCGGCGCGGCGTCGGCCAGCATGAATCCGATCCGCGCCGCCGGCAGCGCCGGGTCGATCGGCAAATAGGCCGCGCCGCTCTTCAGCACCGCCAGGATCGAGACGATCGCCTCGGCCGAACGCGAAAACAGCAGCGCCACAACCTGTCCCGGGCCCGTACCGCGGCCCGCCAGTTCGTGCGCCAACCGATTCGACGCCGCATCCAGCTCCCGGTACGTCAGGGACCGGCCGTCGCACACCAGCGCAACCGCATCCGGGGTGCGGGCGACCTGCTCGGCGAACAGCGCCGGGATCGACGCCTGCGCGCCCGCCGGCCGGGTCAGCACGGCCCGGTTGCCGAACTCATCCAGGCGGGCCCGCTCCGCATCGTCGACGAGGTCCACCTCCGACACCGCCCGTGCGGGATCGGTTGTCATGGCCGTCAGCACCCGCCGCAACCGCTCCGTCAGCGTTTCGATGCTGTCCGCGTCGAAGACGTCGGTGCGGTACTCGACCGTCCCGCCGATCCCGGCCGGATCGCCGGCGTCGCTGAAGCGTTCGGCCAACGAGAACGTCAGGTCCATCCGCGCGGTCTGGGTGTCCACCGGCATCGGGGTGATCCGGACGTCGCCCAGGGTCAGCCCGGCGGCGGGGTCGCTGGTGTGGCCGGGCAGGTTCTGCCAGGCCAGCATGACCTGCACCAGCGGATGATGCGTCAGGCTGCGGGCGGGGTTGAGCCGCTCCACCAACACCTCGAAGGGCACGTCCTGATGCTCGTAGGCCGCCAGGCTGCGCTGGCGCACCTGACCCAGCAGGTCGGCGAAGCTGGGGTCACCGCCGACGTCGACGCGCAGCACCAACGTGTTGACGAAGAACCCGACCAGCTCGTCCAGCGCCGGGTCGCGCCGGCCCGCGATCGGAAAGCCCACAGCCACATCGGAATTGGCACTGATCTTGGACAGCAGCACCGCCAGCGCGGCCTGCACCACCATGAAGCTGGTCGCGTTGTGCTCGCGGGCCACCCGGGCCACCCGCCGCTGCAACTCGGCCGGCCAGTCCACCGCGATGGTGGCACCGCGCTGGTCGGCCACCAGCGGGTAGGGCCGATCGGTGGGCAGCTGCACCCGCTCGGGCATCCCGGCCAGCGCGTCCTCCCAGTAGGCAAGCTGCGCGACGATCGGGCTCTGGCCGTCATCGAGGTCGCCGAATTGCGCGCGCTGCCAAAGCGTGTAGTCGACGTACTGCACCGGTAGGTCGGGCCACTCCGGGGCTTGCCCGGCGCAGCGGCTGGCATAGGCCACGCCGAGGTCGCGCACCAGCGGGGTGATCGACGAGCCGTCGGCGGCGATGTGGTGCACGGCGGCCACCAGCACGTGCCGGTCCTCGGCGACGCGGAAAAGGTGTGCCCGCAACGGGATTTCGGTGGCCAGGTCGAATGTGTGCCGCGCCGTGCTGTCGATGGCCTCGTCCAGCTGCGCCGCCGGCCAGGCCGTGGCGTCGACGACCTGCCAGTCCGCCTGGGCCCGGTCGGCGGGCACCACCAGCTGCCGGGGTATGCCGTCGGGGGCGACGAACAGTGTGCGCAGGCTTTCGTGGCGGGACACGACGTCGCCCAGCGCCGCCCCCAGCGCGTCGACGTCGAGCGGGCCGTCCAGCCACAATGCCGTCGCCAGGTTGTAAACCGCTGAGGGTCCCTGCAATTGGTCCAGGAACCACAGCCGGCTCTGCGCGAACGACAGCGGAACGACCGCCGGCCGCTCCCCGGCCACCAGCGGCTCGAACCCGGCCGAGCCCTCGCCGAGACGCGGCGCCAGCTGAGCGACCGTGGGCGCCTCGAACACGGTGCGCACCGCCAGGCCGGCACCCGCGCCGTTGTTGATCGCGGCGATCAGGCGCATCGCCGAAATGCTGTCGCCGCCAAGGTCGAAGAACGAGTCGTCGACGCCGACCCGTTCGACGCCGAGCACCTCGGCGAAGATGCCGGCCAGAATCTCCTCGACCGCGTTGGTCGGGGGGCGGTGGTCGCCGGTCGTGTATTCGGGCGACGGGAGGGCGCGGGTGTCGAGCTTGCCGTTGGGCGTCAGCGGCAGCGCCTCGAGCGCCACCACCGCGGCCGGGACCATGTGTGCCGGGAGCCGGTCGGCCAGCGCGGTTCGCGCCGCGGCCGGGTCGGCGCTGCCGGTGATGTAGCCGACGAGGCGTTTGTCGCCCGGGCGGTCCTCACGGGCGATCACCACGGCCCGCTCCACGCCCAGCAGTGCGGCCAAAGCCGTTTGGATTTCGCCCAATTCGATTCGGTACCCGCGGATCTTGACCTGCTCGTCGGCGCGGCCCAAATAGCGCAGCTGCCCATCGGCGCCCCAGCACACCAGGTCGCCGGTCCGGTACATGCGGGCCCCGGGCTCCCCGAACGGGCAGGCAACGAACCGCGACGCGGTCAGCCCGGCCCTGCCGACGTATCCCGCCGCCACACCGGAGCCGGCCGCATAGAGCTCACCGACCACACCCAGCGGCACCGGTCGCAGCGCGCCGTCGAGCACGAACAAGGCCGCGCCGGGCACCGGGGAGCCGATCGGCGCCTCGCCCGATCCCGCCGTCAGCGGCGCGCTGATCGATACGCACATCGTCGTCTCGGTCGGTCCGTAGGCGTTGACCATCACCCGCCCGGGCGCCCACCGGTCCACCAGCTCGGGCGGGCAGGCCTCGCCGGCCGTCACCAGCGCCACCGAGTCCAGCCCCTCGGGTGAGAGCACGCCCGCCGCGGACGGGGTCTGGGTCAGCACGCTGACCCGTTCGCCGGTCAGCAGCTCGTGGAACTGGTGCGGCGCGCGCGCCGCCGACTCCGGCACCACCACCAGCCGGCCACCGCGCAGCAGGGGGCCGAAGATCTCCCACACCGAGACGTCGAAGGCCAGGGAATGACTGTGCGCCCACACCCCCGCCGCCGGCAGGCCGGCGTCCAGCGACGCCAGCAGCTGGGTCACGTTGCGATGGGTGACCGCCACGCCCTTCGGGGCACCGGTGGTGCCCGACGTGTAGATCAGGTAGGCGATGTCGGCCGGGTTCGGTGCCGGCAGGGCGGTGGCGGGTTGGGTGTGCACGGCGGGATCATCGACGTCGATGACCGCAACGCCGTGCCCGTCGAGCTTTTCGGCCAGATCGGCGGTGGTGACCGCGGCCGCAGGCGCGGCGTCGGCGAGCATGAACGCGAGCCGCGCCGCCGGCACCGCCGGGTCGATCGGCAGGTACGCCGCCCCCGTCTTCAGCACCGCCAGGATCGCCGCGACCGCCTCGGCCGAGCGCGAAAACAGCAGCGCCACAAACTGTCCCGGACCCGCGCCGTGACCGGCCAGCAGGTGCGCCAGCCGGGTCGACGCCTCGTCCAGCTCCCGGTAGGTCAGGGACAGGCCCTCGCACACCAACGCCACCGCTTCCGGTGCCCGGGCCACCTGCTCGGCGAACAACGCCGGAACCGACACCGGCGTGGCCGCCTGCCGGGTCAGCGCCGGCCGATTGCTGATCTCGTCAAGGAGCGCGTGCTCACGTTCGTCGAGCAGATCCACCGACGACAACGCCCGGGCGGGGTCATCGGTCATCGCCCCCAACATCCGCTGCAGCCGCCCGATCAGCGCGTCGATGCTGCCCGCGTCGAACACGTCGGTGCGGAATTCCACCCGGCCGCCGATGCCGGCGGGCTCGCCGCCCGGGGTCCAGCGTTCCGCCAGGGAAAACACCAGATCCATGTGGGAGACCTGGGTTTCCACCGGTATGGACGTGGCCTGCAGGCCCTCCAGCGCCAGGCCCGCGGCCGGGTCGTCGAGCCCGGCGAAGTTCTGCCAGGCCAGCATCACCTGCACCAGCGGATGATGGGTCAGGCTCCGGACGGGGTTGAGCCGCTCCACCAACAGCTCGAACGGCACGTCCTGATGCTCGAAGGCCTCCAGGCTGCGCGCCTGAATCCGGGCCAGCAGCTCGGTGAGGCTGGGGTCTCCGGCCATGTCGACGCGCAGCACCAGGGTGTTGACGAAGAACCCCACCAGCTCATCCAACGCGGGGTCGCGCCGCCCGGCGATCGGGAAGCCAACCGCCACATCGGAATTGGCGCCGATCCTGGACAGCAGCGCCAGCAGTGCGGCCTGCACCACCATGAAGCTGGTCGCGTTGTGCTCACGGGCCAGCCGGGCGATCCGCTGCTGCAACTCGGCGGGCCAGTCGACCGGCACGGTGGCGCCGCGTTGGTCGGCGACCCGTGGGTAGGGCCGATCGGTGGGCAGCTGCACCCGCTCGGGCATCCCGGCCAGCGCATTCTCCCAGTAGGCCAGCTGCGCGGCGATGCGGCTGTCGCTGTCGTCGAGGTCGCCGAATTGCGCGCGCTGCCACAGCGTGTAGTCGGCGTACTGCACCGGCAGATCGGGCCAGTCGGGCGCGCGACACGCACACCGGCTCGCATAGCCGACCCCCAGATCACGCACCAGCGGCGTCAGCGACCAGCCGTCGGCGGCGATGTGGTGCACGACGGTCATCAGCACGTGCTCGTCCGAGGAGATGCGGAAAAGCCTTGCCCGCAAAGGGATCTCGATGGCCAGATCGAACGGGCGTTGCACGGCGGCGTCGATGGCCTCGTCCAGCCGGCCTTCCGGCCAACCGCCGGCGTCGACGACATCCCACCCGAAATCGGCTCGCTCGCTGGGCAACACGACCTGCTGGGGTGTTCCCTCCGGTGCGACGAACACAGTGCGCAGGCTCTCGTGGCGGCCGACCACGTCGGCCAGCGCCTGCCGCAGCGCCTCGGCGTCGAGTTCGCCGCTGAGGCGCAGGGCCGCCGCCATGTTGTGAACCGGTGAGGGACCCTGCAATTGGTCGATGAACCAGAGCCGGTTTTGCGCGAACGACAGGGGAATCACCGCCGGGCGCTGCCCGGCCACCAGCGGCGCGAGCCGGCCGGCGCCCTCGCCGACGCGCGGCGCCAGCTGGGCCACCGTGGGCGCCTCGAACACGACCCGCACCGGAAGGTCGGTATCCAGCGCGGCATTGACCGCCGTGATCAGCCGCATCGTCGACAGCGAGTCCCCGCCCAGATCGAAGAACGAGTCGTCGACCCCGACCCGCTCCACGCCGAGCACCTGCGCGTAGATCTCGGTCAGGGTCTTTTCGGTGGCGCTGGCCGGGGCGCGGTAATGACCGACGTCGCGGTAGTCGGGCGCCGGCAGGGCGCGCGTGTCGAGCTTGCCGTTGACCGTCACCGGCAGCGCGTCGAGCGCCACCACCGCCGCGGGGATCATGTAGCCCGGGAGCCGCTCGGCCAGCTGGTTGCGCGCGTGGGCGGGGTTGGCGGCGCCGGTGATGTAGCCGACAAGCCGTTTGTCGCCGGCTGTGTCCTCGCGCGCGACGACGGCCGCCCGCTCCACCCCGTCCAGCGCGGTCAGCGCGGCCTGGATCTCGCCGAGTTCGATGCGATAACCGCGGATCTTGACCTGCTCATCAGCACGCCCCAGATAGCGCAACTGCCCATCGGGGCCCCAGCACACCAAATCCCCGGTCCGATACATGCGTTGACCGGGCCGCCCGAACGGGCACGCGACGAAGCGCGACGCGGTCAACCCCGCCCGGCGCCAATAGCCGACCCCGACGCCCTCGCCGGCCAGATACAGTTCCCCGACCACCCCGGCCGGCACCGGGCGCAACCACCCGTCGAGGACGAAGAACGCCGCCCGCGCCGTCGGCGAGCCGATCGGCGGGAACCCGCAGCCGGCGGCCAGCGGCGCGCTCTTGCACGCCCACATCGTGGTCTCGGTGGGGCCGTAGACGTTGACCATCACCCGGCCGGGCGCCCAGCGGTCCACCAGCTCGGGCGGGCACGGCTCGGCGCCGATCACCAACGCCGCCGCATCCAGCCCCTCGGGTGAGAGCAGCCCCGCCGCCGACGGGGTCTGGGTCAGCACCGTGACGTCCTCGCGGATCAGCAACGCGTGGAACTCTTTTGGCGAGCGCGCCACCGGCTCGGGCACCACCACCAGCCGCCCGCCGTGCAGCAACGCGCCCCAGATCTCCCACACCGAGAAGTCGAAGGCGTAGGAGTGGAACTGCGTCCACACCTGTCCGGGCGCAAGCTGCACCCCGATCTGCAGCCCGTCGAACAGCTGGGCGACGTTGTGGTGGGTGACCGCAACACCTTTGGGCACCCCGGTGGTGCCCGAGGTGTAGATGATGTGGGCCAGGTCGTCGGGCGCCGGCGCCGGCGGCGCCGTGTCGGGCTGGGTGTCCACCGCGGGGTCATCGACGTCGATGATCGCCAGGTCGAACCCGTCGAGCCGGTCGGCGAGGTCGGTGGTGGTGACCGCGGCGATCGGGGCGGCGTCGGTGAGCATGAACTCGACGCGGGCCGCCGGCAGCGCCGGATCGATCGGCAGGTAGGCCGCGCCGGACTTGAGCACCGCCAGGATCGCCACGATCGCGTCGGCCGACCGCGAAAACAGCAGCGACACACACTGTCCCGGGCCCGCACCCCGATCGGCCAGCAGCCGGGCCAGGCGGTTGGCGGCCTCGTCGAGCTCCCGATAGGTCAGTGACCGCTCCCCGCACACCAGCGCCACCGCGTCGGGTGTCCGGGCCACCTGCGCGGCGAACAACACCGGAACCGACACCGGGGTCACCGCCCGGGTCAACGCCGCCCGATTACCCCACCGCGCCAGCCGCGCATGCTCGTCGGCGTTCAGCAGGTCGATCGACGACAACCGCCGCCCCGGATCGGCGGTCAGCGCCGCCGACAGCTGCCGCAACTGCCCGACCAGCTTCTCGATGCTCGCCGCCTCGAACACGTCGGTGCGATATTCGACCGTCACCGAAATCCCGGCGGGCCGCCCGTCCTCGCTCCAGCGTTCGGCCAGCGAGAACGCCAAATCCATGCGGGCGGTGTGGGTGTCCAGCGGCATCGGCGTGACCTGCACATCCCCCAGCGCCACGCCGGCGCCAGGCTCGGTGCCGTAGCCGGGGAAGTTCTCCCACCCCAACAACACCTGCACCAGCGGGTGATGAGTCAGGCTGCGGGCCGGGTTGAGCCGCTCCACCAACACCTCAAACGGCACATCCTGATGCTCAAAGGCGGCCAGGCTGCGCCGGCGCACCTGCTCCAGCAGTTCGGCGAAGGTGGGATTGCCGGCCAGATCCACCCGCAGCACCAGGGTGTTGACGAAGAAGCCGACCAGCTCGTCGAGTGCGGGGTCGCGCCGCCCGGCGATCGGAAACCCAACGGCCACATCACGACTGCCGCTGATCTTGCACAGCAGCGCGGCCAACGCCGCCTGGATCACCATGAAGCTGGTCGCGTTGTGCTCGCGGGCGATGCGGCGCACCTGGTGCTGCAACTCGGCCGGCCAGTCCACGGCCACCCGGGCGCCGTGGTGATCGGCCACGCGCGGGTAGGGCCGGTCGGTGGGCAGCTGCAGGTGTTCGGGCATGCCGGCCAGGGCGTCTTCCCAGTAGGCCAGCTGAGCGCCGATGCGGCTGTCGCGGTCATCGAGGTCACCGAACTGGTCGCGCTGCCACAACGTGTAGTCGGCGTACTGCACCGCCAGCGGCGCCCAGTCGGGGGCCCGCCCCGCACACCGGCTGGCATAGGCCACCCCCAAATCCCGCGCCAGCGGGGTGATCGACCAGCCGTCGGCGGCGATGTGGTGCACGACGGCCACCAGCACGTGCTCGTCGTCGGCGAGGGTGAAAAGCCGTGCCCGCAACGGGATCTCGGTTGCCAGGTCGAAGGCGTAGCGCGCGCACGCGTCGATTGCCTCGCCCAGCCGGTCTTCCGGCCAGGCGCGGGCATCGACGACGTTCCAACCGAAGTCGGCGCGCTCGGCGGGGGCCACCACCTGCCGCGGCACCCCGTCGGGCGCGGCGAACAGCGTGCGCAGGCTTTCGTGGCGGCCCACCACGTCGCCCAGCGCCGCGCCCAGCGCGTCGGCGTCGACGCGACCGCGCAGCCGCAGCGCGACCGCGATGTTGTAGATCGGTGACGGCCCCTGTAATTGGTCGACGAACCACAACCGGGTTTGCGCAAACGACAGCGGAACCACGGCGGGCCGCTCGCCGGCGACCAGCGGCTCCAGCCGGCCCGCGTCGCCGCCGACACGCGGCGCCAACTCCGCGATCGTCGGCGCCTCGAACACGGCGCGCACCCCGAGGTTGGCGTCCAGGGTGGAGTTGATCGCGGCGATCAGCCGCATTGCCGACAGCGAATCCCCACCGAGATCGAAGAACGAGTCGTCGACCCCGACCCGCTCCAGCCCGAGGACCCGCGCGTAGATGCCGGCCAGGATCTCCTCGACCGCGCCGGCCGGGGCCCGATACCGATCGGCGTCCTGGTAGTCCGGCGCCGGCAGGGCCTTGCGGTCGAGCTTGCCCGAGGAGGTCAGCGGGAACTCCTCGAGTACCACGATGTGGGTCGGCACCATGTACTCGGGCAGCCACCCGGTCAACCGCTGGCGCACCGCGCTGACCTTGCTGTTGGAGTGGGGGTCGTTGGCGTGCACGGACCGCGGGCGGTCCCCGGCGGGGGGCAGGTAGAGGTCCGTGAGCGCCGGGGTGGGCTGGCCGTCGGGTGTCTCGGTGAAGTTGAGGAACACCGCGTCGACGGTCCCGGGTTGGGCGCCCCAGGTGACCGCGACGTGATAGCCGGTGGTCTCGCCGAGGCGGTGCAGCTCGTCGGGGTCGGCGGTGTCGTAGGTCGCGGAGGCCTTCGCGAGGGCGTCGGCCACCGGCAGCCCGGCGGCGAGGGCGGCTTCGGCCTGGACGTCGCCGATCAGGCCGGGGCGAGGGATGCCGGTGACGCGGACGGCGTCGGGACGTTGCGACGTCAACCGTTCCCGCAGCCCGCGCATGCCCGCGCACTCGGCCCACGCCCAGGTGGGCGCGGCGGCGACCGAGCGCACCGGTGTTGGGGTCTTGTGCACGACGATCTCGTAGCGGTATCGGTTGAGTTCATTGTCGGCCGATCCGCGTTTGACTTGGATGTCGAGCCCGGCGACCGCCGGGTTGCCGGCGGCCCAGGTGGTGAAAAACTCTGGCGCCAAGAGTAATTCGTTCTCACCGAGCATGGCGCGGTGGACCCGCTTGCGAACCTCGGCGGCGTCGGCGGCGGGGTCGGCGTGGGCCAGCGCGACCCCGGTTTGCAACGCACCCTGCAGGACGTGGTTGCGCACGTCGCCCATGAACAGCGCGCCGCCGGGGGCCAGCAGCTCCACCGCGTCGTCGATCAGGTCGGCCAGATAGCCCGCGTTGGGGAAGTATTGGACGACCGAGTTGAGGACGATGGTGTCGAAGTGGCCGCGCGGCAGGCCCTCGGTGACATGCGCGGGCCGGGCCAGCAGCTCGACCCGATCGCGCCAAGGGATCCGCTCCAGCGAGCGGGCCAGGTAGTCGATGGCGACCGGCGACATGTCGGTGGCGACGTAGTGCTCGCAGTGCGGGGCGACCTGCGACAGGATGAGCCCCGATCCCGCGCCGATCTCCAGCACGCGCCGCGGCCGCAGGGCCATGATCCGATCCACCGTGGCCGAACGCCACTCCATCATGTCGTCGAGCGGGATCGGATCGTCGGTGTAGCTGCTGTTCCAGCCGCGGAAGTCCGCGCCGAAGTCCGACGCCTCGGCGTCGGCGCCGTACAGGTCGTCGTACAGCCGTCGCCACTCCTCGACGCTTTCGGCATCGCGATCTGTTGTGGCGGTGTGTTCGAGGGTGACGTAGGCGGCGAGGTGCGATCCGGTGGCGCCGTCCTGCACGGTGACGGCGGCCTGGGTGACCTCCGGGCACGCCATCAGGGTGTTTTCGATTTCGCCCAATTCGATGCGCTGCCCGCGCAACTTGATCTGGGTGTCGGCGCGGCCCAGGTAGTCCAGGGTCCCGTCGGGTGTCCAGCGCACCAGGTCGCCGGTGCGATACATCCGCGTCCCGGGCCCGCCGATCTCGCCAAAGGGGTTGGCCACGAACCGTTCCGCGGTCAGCCCCGTCCGGCCCAGGTAGCCGTGCGCCAGCGCCGGCCCGGCCAGATACAGCTCGCCCATCACCCCGATGGGGGCCGGCCTCAGCCAGGCGTCGAGCACCACCGCGCGCACGCCCGGCAGCGGCGTCCCGATGCGGATCGGCTGCCCGGCCAGCAGCGGCGTGCAGGTGACCCAGATGGTCGTCTCGCTGGGGCCGTAGCCGTTGAACATCCGCCGTCCCGGCGCCCAGGAGTCCACCAATTCCGGCAGGCAGGCCTCACCGACGGCGATGAGCGTGCGCAGCCCGTCGTCGAGTCGGGCCCGGTCCAGCGTCGAGAGCACCGTTGGGGTCAGGATCGCCGCGTCGACCCGCTGCTCCTCCAGCAACTCGGTCAGCGGCTCCCCGGCGTACACCTGCGGTGGCGCCACCACCAACGCCGCGCCGGAGCCCGCCGCCCACAACAGCTCGCCGATCGACGCATCGAAGGTCGGCGAGGCCACCATCAGCACGCGTGCGTCCGCGCCCAACCCGAACGTCTCGCGTTGTGACTCGGCCCAGCCCAGCAGGCCGGCGTGGCTGACCGCGACGCCCTTGGGGGCGCCGGTCGAGCCGGAAGTGAAGATCAGATACGCGGTGTTGTCGACGTCGAGCGCGGCCGGCCGGTCGGCGTCGGTGATCGGCTCGGCGGAGCGCGTGGACAGGTCCAGGCCGTCGATCCGCATCACGGGGCGCGCGCCGGCAGCGGCGACTTCGTCTGTGCCGCAAGTCAATACGCACACCGCGTCGACGGCGTCCAGCACCGATGCGACGCGCTCCACGGGATGGTCCAGATCCACCGGTGCGTACACACCGCCGGCCTTGACGACGGCCCACCACGCCACGACGAGCTCCACACACCGATCCATGGCCACGCCCACCGCGCGCTCCGGGCCCACGTCCGCGTCGATCAGCGCCCGCGCCAACCGTGTCGACCACTCGTCGAGCTCGCGGTACGACAGCTCCCGGGTGCCGTCGACCACCGCCACCGCGTCCGGGTCGGCCGCCACCGCCGCGTCCAGCAACCGCGGCGCCACCCCCATCGGCGCCGCAGCGCCCGCCCCGGACAGGTCTGACAGCACCCGGCCGCGCTCACCGGCGTCGAGCAGGTTCACCGACGACAGCGACCGGTCCGGGTCGGCGGTCATCGCCAGCAGTGCCCGCTGGAACCGTTCGATGAGCGCCGCGATGCGCGCCGCGTCGAACAGGTCGGTGTCGTATTCGACGTGCAGGCCGAGTTCGCGGCCCGGCAGGGCCTCCACGGTCAGCGGGTAGTGGTTGTATTCGAGGTTGGCGAACTCCGCGATGGCCAACGCGTCCTGGCTGCCCGACGGGCCCAACGGCGCGTCGGTGTCGATCGGATAGTTCTCGTACACGAACAGCGTGTCGAACAGGATGTCGTGCCCGGTGGCGCGGTGTATCTCGGCCAGCGCCAGGTGCTGGTGCTCGAGCAGGTCGTTGTGGGCGCTTTGCAGCTGCTCCAGCAGGTCAGCGGTGGTGGTTGCCGCCGTGACGTTCGCCCGCACCGGCACGGTGTTGATCAGCAGCCCGACCATCGATTCCGCGTCGGCGACCTCCATCTGGCCGACGCGGGACCGGGGGGTGCCGAAGACGACGTCGTGCCGGCCGGTCAGCGAGGTCAGCAGCAGCGCCCAGGCGCCCTGCAGCACGGTGCTCAGCGTGGTGTGGCAGGAGCGCGCCAGCGCGCGCAGCGCCCGCGTGGTCTGCTCGGGCACCCGGAACTTTTCGGCGCCTCGCCGCCCTTGCCCCAACCGGCCCTCCGGCCCGACGAGGGTGGGCATTTCGAGGCCGGCCAACGCCTCGCGCCAGGCCGCGCGGGCCGCATCGAGGTCGCGGTCGGCCAGCCAGGTGAGAAACGCGCGGTACGAGCCCGCGGCGGGCAGCCGCTGCCCGTAGTAGCCGGCGAAGATTTCCCGCAGCAGGATCGGCATCGACCAGCCGTCGAGCACGATGTGGTGATTGGTCAGCACGAACCGGTGCCGGCGCTCCCCCGCCCGGATCAAGGCGGCACGAAAGGCCGGCTGGTCCGCGAGGTCGCAGACCGCGGCGCGTTCGTCGGCGCAGAGCCGCTCGATGACCTCGTCCGGCTCGCTCGCGTCGCTTGTACCGAGATCCAGGTAGTGCCAGGAGATTTCGGGATCGGCGGGAATGATCTGCACCGGCTCGTCGAACTGGTCGCAGAATCGGGCTGCCAGGTGGGGATGGCGGTTGACCACGGTGTGCACGGCGTCGCGCAGGCGGTCGGGGTTCAGGGCGCCGGTCAGGGTGAAGTCCAGCTGCACCGCGTACATGTCGTCACTGTCCTGCGCGGTGCTGGAGTGGAAGAGCAGGCCCTGCTGCAGCGCGGTCAGCGGCAGAATGTCGGCTATCCGGTGTTGCTCGGCCAGCCCGTCGATCTGCTGTTGCGTGAGACGGGCGGGCGCGATGTCCGAGGGGGTCAGCCCGCCGCCGCCGGCGCGGACGTGCGCGCAGATGCCGGCCAGGGCCTCGAACCACAGCCGGCTCAGCCGGGTGATTTGCGCCTCGTCGAGCACCGTTGGCGCCCAGGTCCATTCGGCGTGCAGGTGCGCGGCGGTGCCGGTGTCGATGATGCCGGCGTTGAGCGCGACGGTGTGCGTCAGCGGCATATCCACCGCGGCGGCGGCGCCGAGGAACGACAAGCCCTCTTGGCAGATTCGCCAGCCATCGCCGGAGAGGTCGGTCGCCGCGCCAAGGTGTCCCAGGTAGTTGAACGCGATCGAGGGGTCGGGCCCGGCCAGGTCGACTTCGGTGTTGAGATGACGCAGCAGACCGTAGGTCACGGATTCCGGCAGCGCCCGAAGCTGCTCTTTGAGGCGTTTGATCACCGCGCCCAGCGCCGGGTCGCCGTCCACCACCTGGGCCCAGCGCACGCCCATAACCTCCAGCGCCACAGGGTATTTGGTGGTAAACCAGCCCACGGTGCGGGACAGGTCGACGTCGGCGGCCAGCTCCCCGTGGCGGCCGTGGCCCTCGACGTCGATGCCGATCGGCGCGTCCGCGGGGCCCAGGAACTCTGCCCACGCCAACCCGAACGCGATCAACAGGATGTCGTGGATCCCGGCGTGAAACGCCGCCGGCGCCTTGCCGAGCAGGGTCCCGGTGGTCTCGGTGTCGAGCTCGACCGACAGGTGCCCGGCGTTGGCGTACGTGTCAACCCCGGGGCGCGGCGCGGGCAGCGCGGCCGGGCTGGACGCCACCCGCCGCCAAGTGTCGGCCTCCTCTACTACCGCGGGGTGACGCGCGTGCTCGGCCAGCAGCGCGGCCCAGCGCGCGAACGACGTGCCGGTCGCCGGCAATGTCACCGGCTCACCGCGGCGATGCTGGGCCCACGCAATGTTCAAGTCCTCCAACAGAACCCACCACGACACCGCATCGACCGCGAGGTGGTGAATGATCACCACCAGCCGGCCGGCCGAGCCGACCCACAGCGCGCTCAGCATCACCCCGGCCGCCGGGTTCAGCCGCGACCGCGCGGCCACCAGCGCCTCATCGGACAACTCGTCCACCGATTGCAGGCAAGCGCGGGCGTCCACCGATCCCGGCTCGCGAGCCGTCAACGCCCAGCCGCCGGCGCCGTCGTCGTCGACGCGGAGCCGCAACATGGCATGCCGATCCACCAACGCCTGCAGCACGATTGCCACGTCGGCCTCGGTCGCCCCGGCCGGGGCCTGCACCATCATCGTCTGGTTGAACTGCTGCACCGGGCCGTCGACCACCCGCAGCCACCGCATGATCGGGGTGGGAACCACCGGCCCGACGCCCTCGTCGATCACGTCGGCTTCGTCGTCGATCGCGCCGGCCACCCGGGCGAGCCGGGCCACGGTCTGCTCGACGAACACGTCGCGCGGCCGGCACTTCAGCCCGGCGGCGCGGGCCCGCGCTGCCACCTGTAGCGACAGGATGCTGTCGCCACCCAGCTCGAAGAAGGAGTCGTCGGCCCCGACGCGTTCGACGCCGAGCACGTCGGCGAAGATGCCGGCCAGGATCTCTTCGCCCGCGTTGCCCGGCTCCCGGTACTCACCGGTCGTGTATTCGGGTGACGGGAGGGCGCGGGTGTCGAGCTTGCCGTTGGACGTCAGGGGCAGCGCGTCGAGCACCACCACCGCGGCCGGCACCATGTACGGCGGGAGCCGGTCGGCCAGCGCGGCGCGCGCCGCGGCCGGATCGGCGGTGCCGGTGATGTACCCGATGATGCGTTTGTCGCCGGGACGGTCCTCCCGGGCGATGACCGCCGCCTGCTCCACCCCGTTCAGGTCGGCCAGGGCCGCCCGGACCTCGCCGGGCTCGACGCGGTGCCCGCGGATCTTGACCTGCTCGTCGGCGCGCCCGAAGTACCGGAGTTGCCCGTCGGCACCCCAACACGCCAGGTCGCCGGTGCGGTACATGCGGGCCCCGGACCCGCCGAACGGGCAGGCCAGGAACCGCGATGCCGTCAGCCCGGCCCGGCCGACGTAGCCGGTCGCCACGCCGCTGCCGGCCACATACAGCTCCCCGACCACCCCGGCGGGCAGCGGGCGCAGCCACCCGTCGAGCACGAACAACGCCGCGCCCGGTACCGGCCCCCCGATCGGCGGGATGCCCGACCCGGGCGTCAATGGCTCGCTGATCGCCACGGCCATGGTCGTCTCGCTCGGGCCGTAGGCGTTGATCATCACCCGTCCGGGCGCCCACCGGTCCACCACCTCGACCGGGCAGGCCTCGCCGGCGATCACCAGCGACACCGACTCCAAACCCTCGACCGCCAACATCGCTACCGCCGAGGGGGTTTGGGTCAACACCGTGACCTGCTCGGCGATCAGCAGATCGTGCAGGTCCTCCGGAGCGCGCGCCACGTCTTCGGGCACCACCACCAGCCGGCCGCCGCGCAACAGCGCGCCGAACATCTCCCACACCGAAACGTCGAACGCGTGCGAATGACACTGCGACCACACCCCCGCGCTCGGCAGCCCCGCATCCAACGACGTCATCAGCTGGGTCACGCTGCGATGGGTGACCGCGACGCCCTTCGGGGCGCCGGTGGTGCCCGAGGTGTAGATGAAGTACGCGATGTCGTCGGGCGCGGGCGCCGGCAATGCGGTGCCGGGTTGGGTGTGAGCGGCGGGGGCCTCGATGTCACCGATATCGATGACGGCGACGTCATGCCCGTCCAGCCTTTCGGCGAGATCGGCGGTAGTGATGACGGCCATCGGCGCGGCGTCGCCGAGCATGAACCCGATGCGCGCGGCGGGGGCCGACGAGTCGATCGGCATATACGCCGCCCCCGTCTTGAGCACCGCCAGGGTCGCCGCGATCGCCTCGGCGGACCGGCTGAACAGCAGGCCCACGCACTGTCCCGGGCCCGCGCCCCGGCCAATCAGCAGGTGGGCCAGGCGCTTAGACGCGTCGTCGAGCTCGCGGTACGTCATGGAGCGGCCCTGGCAGGTCAGCGCCACCGCATCCGGTTTCCGGGCCACGTGCGCGGCGAAGGCCTCCGGAACCGACACCGGGTCGGTCACCGGCCGGTTCAGCACCGCCCGGTTTCCCCACTCGTCCAGCCCCGCGTGTTCGCGCGCGTCGAGCAGATCCAGCTCCGACAACGGTCGCGTCGGGTCGGCCGCCATCGCCGCCAGCACCCGCTGCAACCGCGCCGCCAAATCCGAGACGTCGAAATTCGAAAAGGGTTGTCCCGCACCCACCGTGCTCAGGGACTGCTGATCGCCCGAGCCGAGGAAGAACAGCCCGAAATGACCTACCGGACCGAAAGTCGTGTATGTCGCGGTCGCCGGCACGCCCGCGAGATCCAGGGTGATTCTGGCCGGGATGAAATTGACGACCACCCGATTCGACGCCTGCCGCGGGCCGCGAAAGTCGTCTTCGCCGTCGAGCATGTGCACCGGAAACCGCTGATGCTGCAGCACTTCTCGTATCCGGCCGTGAACGTGTACGCAAAATTCGGAGACCGTGGATGCCGGCCACGTGTTCAGTACCAGCGGTACGACTCCGGCAAGCATGCCGGGGTGCAGCTTTGCCCACGGCTGTGTTCGCCTGCTGACCGGGAAGTCGAGCACGACCTCGTTGGGACCGTCGGCGCACCATCCGCGCACCAAAAGCGCGCAAGCCGCCGTGAGGATCGATGTTCGCCGGATGCCCAGCGCCTTCGACAACTCGTCGACCTGGGCTACCACGCTCTTGTCGAATTGCACTGGCGCAGAGGGTAAATGCTGGTCGTTGGCGGATGCCGATGACTGATAACCAGATTCGCTTTCCGCAGGAAGCCGCCGGGTCCAATACTCTTGGTCTTCGAGATAATCCGGGGAAGCTTCGTACTCCATCTCACCGCTGACCAGGCCTCGCAACGACCCGAAAAATGCCGGCGGAATCGGCTCACCCGAAACGAGTGCGGAGTAGACGGCTGCGATCCGATGGCCGACCAGCGCAAGGCCGAGACCGTCGGTCATTATGTGATGGCAACAGCTGAACCAATAGTATTCGTCGGGCCGCGTTCGAAATAAGGCGAATTCGAACAAGGGGCCGGTAAACGGCATCGGCTTTCGTTGTATAGCCGACGCCATCTCGTGGGCTTTCGCCACAGGATCGGGCGCGTCGCTCAGGTCATGCAAAGGCAGCTTGACGTCGGGGTAATCGACGGCCTTCTGAAAAACCTCGCCGTCGACCTCGAAAATGGACGCCCTGAACGTTTCGGTCTCGCCCACCACCTGACGGATCGCCCGCTCGAGCAAACCGGCGTCCACGGCGCCCTCGATTCGGATGAGGATGCCCAGCTGCCACGCGGCCTCGGAATGGCCTGTTTGCTGTGCGAGCCACATATCCAGCTGACCTCGCGTCAGCGGGAGTACATGATCAGCAACAACCATTAAGGCTCTCTCCCAACGCATGCAACTACGGGTTGGGGTACTCACCCCTGCGAGGGGGGTACCGTCGGCCCGGCGTCTCAAACGCCAAGCCTTGCTTTAACTCTCACGTTACGTACTACCAGCGCGACCGCACGCGATGCCAACTCGAGGCGAATGCCGCATGTCGTTGGGATGCACCTACTGTATGCCGCGCCCTCAAGACGGGGCGCTGTCCTGGCTTGTCGATACCTACGTGCCTGGGCATACGCACCGTGAGCCGCGCGGCCGCGACATCGTTGGAACTGCCGAGCGTTATCTGCATCACGCCCCTCAGTCCGTTACCGAATCGTACCGTGCCGTCGGAAGGACGAGGCGGCCCAAATCACCGGCAATTACGGTCATTTCGCCTTCGTCTTACGTTCATCACAGGTTCATGCACTAGGCTTCCGCCGCGCCGGCGCGGCGTCGATCCCTCGACCAACCGGCTTCGCAAACTTGTCAACCGCGTTGGTCGCGCCTCCCGGAGCCCGTCACCGCTGGTCGCCTAGCCTTCGAGCCTCTCGCGGACGTGGCCGGACTGAAGGTTGCGAGCCAGGCCCAGTCGAGCAATCAATCGAGAACGAAGTCACCCCTCTCTCCGGTCCACATGTAGAACACTTGCTGGGCCCGACGGATCGGTATGCTCCCGCAACCTCGGACGAGATGCCGGGTGGCTGAGGTTGAGCTCAATCGGGCAAGCACCAGCGAGGTTAACCGTTTCGTAACGTCTTGCCGCAGTGGATCTTCGGGGCCCCTTCTTGCTGCAAGGGCCGAATTCACCCCCCGTTGCGAAATTGCACGCCACGAACAGCTCGGCTGCGTTCACCCCCACCAGTTCACCCGGTCGGCCTTAGCCACGGCGCTTGGACGCGGCCGGGGACCTCAAGCTTGCACGTCCGACGCGACCGCCGAACACAGCTAACGCATCGAAGCTCGGACGGTTGCGTCGCTGCCACTGCAGACTGTGGGTGGTCGCCGCGATGCAATACCCGCAAGGCACACATTCTGCGGCGCCCGTGTAACGCCGTCATTCGACTGTCACGTTATGTCCCATATTGGGGCGAGAAACTGGTTCGCTCTTCTGTTTGAACAAACGCGAGGTGCCTTTCGTCTCGGGCTGCGTCACGTCACTTCTCGTGCGCAGGACCCACACGGGTGTCGCGCTTCAGGTTTGTTGATCCAGATGAACGCCGTCTGCAGGCGGCCCGCCGTCGAGCCGAATAGCCCGTTTATTTTTGGCGTCAACCACCGCCGACCCGGGTCTTTCTAGCCATCGTTGACCAGGTTCGCGAGGAAAGCGGGCAACCGGCCGGCGCCAAAGTCATAGAACCGCGCCCATTGCGGCTCGATGGAGATGCGCACCATCTGCTTGTACGTCAACCGCACGTTGCGTTCGAACTCGGCAAGTTGGGCTCCGTCCATTGACCTCCCCGCTGCCGCGAGGTACTCATCGGTGACTCCGTCGACGGTTTCCAGCGCGGCGAGGCCACGCACCAACAGCGCCTGCGCTTCTTCTGGGGTGGTGCCCGTGTCGATCGTCAATGCGACTTGCGGGCGGGACGAAAGCGCGCGCGCTTTGGGGGACGTCGGTGCCGTGGAGACGACAATACGTTCACCGGTCCAGTAGAATCCGACGGGAATCACCCGCGGGAAGCCATCGTGTCCGTTGTAGGCGAGCCGGGCCATCGAACCGGAGAGCAGCTTTTGCGCGTCGGGGTGGCCAAGCTCGCGAGCCAATTCCTGCTTGTTCATCACACTCGTACTCCTACCCGGTCCGGCCGGGTTGGACCCCGGCGGGGTTTCCGCCACTGCGGATGCCGCCCAAGATCGAAAGCGGGCACGCGATTCATAGCTCCAAATACCATTTGCAGATGCGTTCGAACTGCTTGCCCCTGACGTTGTCGTCGGGGTCCAACTGGTCGAAAAGCTCGGTGAATGTAGCCATCTAATCCGGTAGCTCGCCCGAGTCGGGTACGGGGTCTTGCCAGTCATCTGGCGGCTCGATCCGAGCTTTGATGCCCGCGTGGGTTTCGAGCAGATACAGGAGGTTTGATCCGGCGAATAGCTCAATTGGTTTCCCCTGGGCGAATTCGTAGGATGCTTTACCGTATCCGCTTGTCGTGACGAGTATTCCCTTGGACGCGCCCTCGTTCTGGAGTGTGCCGTAGAGGTCGCGGACGGCAGAGACACCAACGGTGTGCTTGTATCGCTTTGCTTGGATTACGACCTTGCCACCCAAGATGGGGTCAGTGTTGTAAGCGACGCAATCGACGCCGCCATCTCGGGAAGGTCGGGTCTGCCTGGTGTCGAGGCCGATTTTTTCGAAGAGATTTTGGATGAGCGACTCGAACTGTTGCGGCGTGAGTTCCATCAGGTTTGGCCGGTCGTCCAAACCGCCCAAGGTATCGGTTTCAGCGATGAATCGTGGGTCCACCATTGAGAAGTCCAGCACCGGACGTACTGGCGATAACTCCGCAGGGCTTTTCGAGACTCCTGCGTTGAGGTGCTTGAGGCAGGCGGCGGGGTCAACCTGGGAGACGTCGATCTCACTGAAGGTGTCTCGGGTCGTTCGGACAGTAATCAGGCATGGCCGAGTCGGTTTACCCGTGCGCGGATCAATCGTGTCCACAACGCCGTTGAAGACCACCACGTCGATATGCTGCTCGACATCAGCATCGAAGACGCCGGTAAGACAGAGAAGAGTCAACTGCGCAATCGCGCTGGCGTACAAGGCTTTTACCTGCGACAGGGGCCGAGCCGTTTCCGTTACGGTCTCACGGCTCTTGACAAAGCGATACACCTTCGCTGTAGGAACGATTCCCACTGAAGGCAACTCATACTCGAGCACTAACTGCCGCGAGTCGGGCAAGTAGGCAACCTTCGCCTTCGGTTCGATGAAGTCAGGTAGCGGCATTCCCGTGAGCACTGATTCGATGAAAGACGCGACGCCGCCGGGATCGCCCGTGCGATAGGTTTCGGTCAGGTCTGCGCTGAGGCCGAGGAAATTGTTGAAATCACGTGGCAGTTGCTGAAGACCCACGCTTAGAAGGTCATTGAGTGCTTCGACCCGAGACTCGATGTTGCGATTTTGGATCTTGACCTGCGTCTCTACACCGGCCAATTCGTAGATTTCTCGTTCGAGCACAACATGTTTCGGCCAGCAACTCCTTTGCCACTCGCGTTCTTTATGAAGTTCGGCGGCCTGTATCCGAGGCAACAGCGCCTTCAGCGCTGCAAGCTCCTGCAAGCGTGCGTTCTCGCGTTGGGCATGGCGTTGAACCTCCACTTGGAATCGGTACTGTACTTCCGCCAGCTTTGCCGGGCACTCTGATAGCGGAGGAAGGGATGAAGGGGCGAAGGATGCTAATTGCGGCACAGGCTCGGGCACCTCGAGATACTTGATTCGAGTAGAGCATGCGGTCGAGCTTCTGCGCGCTGCGCTTGATGTGTAGAAGCGCAGCATGTCCTGCGCCGAGGTCCAGTCGGCAAACGCCATGGTGGAGTATTTCCGTCTATACATCAGGTCCGTCAGGATCCGCTGCGCATCCAGTTGCTCTGCCCGTCGCCGCCCGCCGTCGAATAGCCCCATGATGGCTGCTCCCGCTAGTTCAAAGTCACTGATCAATCAGTCCCAAATCTATCGACTGGTCCCGACGAGCGACCAGATTTGCGAACGGCTAGGGTACGGCCGGGGTACGCGCACCTGAGCCGACGTCAAAAATAGCCTCTGACCTGCGGAAACCTTGGTCGGGCTGACAGGATTTGAACCTGCGACCCCTACACCCCCAGTGTAGTGCGCTACCAAACTGCGCCACAGCCCGTTGTCCGCCGCCTAGAGCATCGGCAGCAGGTCGAAAGCCTACCGCAGACGAGGCTCGACCCAGTCATGGCGTCGCGGGACGGTCGAGCGTGAAGACTGGGCGTTCAGTGTGAGCTGACAGCGTTCAGTGTGAGCCCATGGTGCGATCAGATCGAACTGCCCGCCGTGAATGCACGCTCGAATCCATGGGCTCACAGTCGAATGCGTGAGCGCACACTCAAGCGCTCGACACGGCTCAGCGGCGCTTGCCGCGCCGCTTTTCGCCCACCCGCACATTGATCCGGACCGGGCTGCCGTCGAACCCGAACGTCTCGCGCAGCCGTCGTTCCAGAAAGCGCCGATACCCGGCCTCGAGAAAGCCGGTGGTGAACAGCACGAACGTGGGCGGGCGCGCGGTGGCTTGGGTGGCGAACAGGATGCGCGGCTGCTTCCCGCCCCGCACCGGCGGCGGCGTGGCCGCCACCACTTCCTTGATCCACGTGTTCAGCGGGCCGGTGGCGATCCTGGTGTCCCACGATGCCAGCGCGGCCTCCATCGCCGGCACCAGCTTCTGCACCGCCCGGCCGGTCTTGGCGGAGATGTTGACCCGCTGCGCCCACCGCAGCTGCACCAGCTCGCGGTCGATCTCGCGCTCCAGCAGCTCGCGCCGGTCCTCGTCGACCAGGTCCCACTTGTTGAACGCCAGCACCAGCGCCCGCCCGGCCTCGATGACCATGGACAGCACCCGCTGGTCCTGTTCGGTCAGCGGCTCGGACGCGTCGATCAGCACGATCACCACCTCGGCGGCATCGATGGCCGAGTGCGTGCGCACCGACGCGTAGAACTCATGCCCGCGGGCCTGGCCCACCTTCCGCCGCAGGCCCGCGGTGTCGACGAACCGCCAGACCTTGCCGCCCAATTCGATGAGCGAGTCCACCGGGTCCACCGTCGTCCCGGCCACCTCGTGCACCACCGAGCGTTGGTCGCCCGCGAGCTTGTTCAGCAGCGAGCTCTTGCCGACGTTGGGCTTGCCGACCAGCGCGACCCGCCGGGGACCGCCGGCCGCCGGTGCCGCCTCGGACACCTCGGGCAGCGCGGCCAGCACCGCGTCGAGCAGATCGGCCACCCCACGACCGTGCATCGCGCTGATCGCGTGCGGCTCCCCCAGCCCCAGCGACCACAGGGCCGCCACGTCGGCCTCGGCCTTCTCGCTGTCAACCTTGTTGGCGGCCAAGAACACTGGCTTGCCCGAGCGCAGCAGGATGCGGGCGGCGGCTTCGTCGGCGGCGGTGGCGCCGACGACGGAGTCGACCACCAGGATCACCGCGTCGGCGGTGCGCATCGCCACCGACGCCTGCTCGGCCACCAGCTGCTGCAGGCCCTTGGCGTCGGGCTCCCAACCGCCGGTGTCCTGCACGACAAACCGTCGCCCGGTCCACAGCGCGTCGTAGGATACCCGGTCACGGGTCACGCCGGGAACGTCCTGCACCACCGCCTCGCGCCGGCCCAGGATCCGGTTCACCAGCGTCGACTTACCGACGTTCGGCCGGCCCACCACGGCGACCACCGGCGCGGGACCGGCTTCCTCGGTGACGGAATCGACGAATTCCCAATCGCTTTCGTCGGTCCAGGTGCCGTCCTGGGTCACCGCACCGCCCCGTTTCGCTGCTTGACCAACTCCAGCAGATGGGCGATCACCTGCGCCTCGGTCATGTCGCTGGTGTCGACGATCACCGCATCCGCGGCCGCGCGCAGCGGCGACACCGGCCGGGTGGAATCCAGATGGTCGCGGCGGCGCACATCGGCCAGCACACCCGCGTAGTCGTCGGCCAGGCCCGCGGCGACGTTCTGGTCGTTGCGCCTACGGGCGCGGGTCTCCGCCGACGCGGTCAAGAAGATCTTCACCGGCGCGTCGGGCAACACCACGGTCCCGATGTCGCGGCCCTCGACGACGACGTTGCCCGGGCCCGCGGCCATGGCCCGCTGCAACTCGACGAGCCGGGTGCGCACGGCGGGAACCGACGACACCGCCGAGACCGCGGCGGTCACCTCGTCACCGCGGATCTCCGCCGAAACATCCTCTCCGCCAAGGTAACAGGTGAGAGCATCGGGGTCGTAGCTCACCGACATCTGCACGTCGGACGCGATCTCGCCGACGGCCGCGGCGTCCGAGGGATCGACCCCGGCGCGCAGCGCCGCCAGCGTCACGATCCGGTACATCGCCCCGGTATCAAGGTAGCGCGCGCCCAGCGCACGCGCCAATCCCCTTGATACCGAGGACTTTCCGGTTCCAGCGGGACCGTCGATGGCGACGACAACATCTGAGCTCACAGGCCCACCGCTTTGTACAGCTGCCCGATCTCGTCGAGCCGCAACGCCCGGATGCTGCCCGGCCGCTGCTTGCCCAGCGACACCGCGCCGATGTCGGTGCGCACCAGCGACTCCACCGGGAAGCCCGCGGCCGCCAGCAGGCGGCGCACGATTCGATTGCGCCCCTCGTGTAACGTCAACCGCACCAACGTCTTTCCCGGGATCGCGTCCACCACGGCGAAATCGTCGACCCGCGCCATCCCGTCGTCCAGCTCGATGCCGGCCCGCAGCCTTTTGCCCAGCCCCCGCGGCACCGTACCGGTCACCGTCGCCAGATATGTCTTGGGCACCTCATGGGAGGGATGCATCAATCGGTGGGCCAGCTCGCCGTCGTTGGTGAGCAGGATCAGCCCCTCGGTGTCGGCGTCGAGCCGCCCGACGTGAAACAGCTTCTTGTTGCCGCGCACCCGGCGCTCGATCAGGTCGCCGATGCAGGGCCGGCCGCGCTCGTCGGACATGGTCGAGTGCATGCCGCGGGGCTTGTTCAGCGCCAGGTAGACCATCGAGTCGTCGACGACCACCCTGGCGCCGTCGACGCGGATCACCGAGGCGTCCGGGTCGACCCGGGTACCCAGCTCGGTCACCACCCGCCCGTCGACCTCGACGCGGCCGTCGATGATCAGCTTCTCCGCGGCCCGCCGCGACGCGACCCCGGCCTGGGACAACACCTTTTGTAGACGCGTTCCCCGGGGCTCCTCCGGTGCGACCATCAATCCTGGTCCACGTCGAACGACAGCGCCTGCTCGGGTGCCTGACGGCCCGCAAGCTTGATGAAACGCGGCTCGCTGTCCAGTGATTCGCTGAGGTCCTCGATCGTGTCGACGTCAGGCAGCAGCGGCGCGATGTCGGGCAGGTCCGCCAGCGACGTCAACCCCAGCCGCTCCAGGAAGAGCTCGGTGGTGGCGAACGTCGTCGCGCCGGTGTCCTCGTCGACGCCCGCCTCGGTGATCAGGCCGCGCGCCAGCAGGGTGCGCATGACGGCGTCGACGTTCACGCCGCGGACCGCGCTCACCCGCGCCCTCGTGACGGGCTGGCGGTAGGCCACCACGGCCAGCGTCTCCAGCGCGGCCCGGGTGAGCTTGGAGCGCGCGCCGTCCAGCAGCAGCTTCTCCACGTAGGGCGCGAACTTCGCCCGGGTGTACATGCGCCAGCCCTCGCTGTTCTGCCGCAGGTCGATGCCGCTGTCGCGCTCGGTGAGGTCGTCGGCCATCTGCTGCAGCTTGGCGGCGATGCGGTAGACGGGCTGCTGGGTGGCCGCGGCCAGCGCCTCGACGCTGACCGGGGTGTCGACGACCAGCAGCAGCGCCTCCAGCACCGAGCCAAGCTCGTCGGCGTCCATCGGCGCCGCCTCGGCGATGTCCGGGATGCCGGCGTCGAGGTCGACCTCGGGCAGCTCTTCGGGCAGCTCGTCCGTCACTATTCGTCCCGCACTTCTACCAGGGCTTCGCTGGCCGGACGTTCGCCGGTCCATGAAATCTGGAGCACGCCCAGCGGCTCCGACTGGTCGAATGCTACCGCCCGGGACCGATACAGTTCGAGCAGCGCCAGGAAGCGGCCCACGACCTCCATCGGCCCCTGGCAGTCGGCGACCAGCTCGGAAAACGTCGCCCAGTGGCCGGTCCCCCGCGCTTGCAGCATCGTCAGCAACTTCTGCGCCTGCTCGGGGACCGAGACCTGCAGCTCGTGCAGGTGCTCGGTGGCCACCGTCGGCACCGGCCGCGGGGTGAACGCGACCGCGGCGATCTCGGCGAACCGTTGCGCGTCGACGCCGAGCATCACCTCGGGCAGCAGTTCGGTGTAGCGGTCCTCCAGCGACACCGCCCGCGGGTAGCTGCGCAGCGCTGCGGCCTCCAGCTCGGCGAACATCTCCGCGACGTGCTTGAACGCGCGGTATTGCAGCAGCCGGGCGAACAGCAGGTCGCGGACTTCCAGCAGCGCCAGGTCCTCCTCGTCGTCGATCTGCCCGGCCGGCAGCAGCCGGGCCGCCTTGAGATCGAGCAGGGTGGCGGCCACCACCAGGAACGCCGTGGTCTCTTCCAGCTCCAGCTGGGACCCGATCGCTTTCGTGTAGGCGATGAACTCGTCGGTGACCTGGTGCAGCGCCACCTCGGTGACGTCGAGCCGGTGGGCGAAGATCAGCTGCAGCAGCAGATCGAACGGCCCCTCGAAGTTGGTCAGGCGGACCCGGAAACCATCCGAGTAGTCAGCGGGGTGGCCGTTCTGCGTCGGCGCCTCGCCATTGGCGGTGCCGTTCACGCGCCAAATCGGTCGATGAACTCGCGGGCCAGGGCGCGGTAGGCGACGGCGCCCGTGGACTTGGGCGCCCAGGTGGTGATGGGCTCGCCCGCCACGCTGGTCTCCGGGAAGCGCACGGTGCGGGTGATCACGGTGTCGAACACCAGGTCGCCGAACCGCTCCACGACGCGGGCCATCACCTCGCGCGCGTTGACCGTGCGCGGGTCGTAACGAGTCAGCAGGATGCCGCTGATCTCCAGCTTCGGGTTGAGTCGGTCGCGCACCTTGTCGACGGTGTCGGTGAGCAACGCCAGACCGCGCAGCGAGAAGAACTCGCACTCGGTGGGGATGACGACGCCGTCCGAGCAGGCCAGCCCGTTGACGGTGAGCAGGCCCAGCGACGGCTGGCAGTCGATCAGCACGTAGTCGTAGCGGTCCAGCACCGGATGCAACGCCCGGCCCAGTGTCTGCTCGCGGCCCACCTCGTTGACGAGCTGGATCTCGGCCGCCGAGAGGTCGATGTTGCTGGGCACCAGGTCCATGTGCTTGATCCGGGTGGACAGCAGCACGTCGTCGATCGACACCCGCGGCTCCACCAGCACGTTGTGAATGGTCTTTTCCAGCTCGTAGTGCGGCACGCCGAGGCCCGCCGACAGCGCGCCCTGCGGGTCCATGTCGACGAGCAGCACCCGCCGGCCGTACTCGGCGAGCGCGGCGCCCAGGTTGATCGTCGACGTGGTTTTCCCGACCCCGCCCTTCTGATTGCACATCGCGACGACCTTGGCCGGGCCGTGCGAGGTGCGCGGCTGCGGCTCCGGGATCGATCGGGGCGGACGCCCGGTCAGACCGATGACGACATCGCTGTCGGTCGGATCGGTCATCGCCGGTCGGGTGGTCGGGACGTGAACATCGCAGCAGAGTCTATCGGCTTGGCGCGCAGAAGCCGGGCGACCCGCGGGCGAGTTAACCAGCGAATACGGCCGAATGCCGCTGGTGAAGCACACAACAGCGCGCAGCGTTAACACCAGTCACACCAGCACCATTGGCGGGCCCACGCGGCGGCGGCCCCGCCCCGCCCGGCGGCGGCACTATCGTGGGTTTGCATGGACCTCAAGCGACGGATGCCGCTGCTGCGGTGGTCGGTGTGGCGGATGGCCACCGGCACCCGCAACATCGTCACGACCGGCCAGATCGGCGACGGGCGCGAGGCGGCCGCGGTCGAGTACGTCCTGACCAACGCACGGGCCGGCGACATCGACGACGTGCTGGCCACCCTCGACAGGTTCGCCTACGAGAAGTCGATGCTGATCAACGTCGGCGACGAGAAGGGGCTGCTGCTCGACGCCGCCGTGCGCCGCGCCGATCCCGCGCTGGCGCTGGAGCTGGGCACCTACTGCGGCTACGGGGCGCTGCGGATCGCCAGGGCCGCCCCCAACGCGAGGGTGTATTCCGTCGAACTCGCCGAGGCCAACGCCGTCAACGCCCGCCAGATCTGGCAACACGCCGGCGTCGCCGACCGGGTGACCTGTGTGGTCGGAACCATCGGCGACGGCGGGCCAACCCTGGACGCGCTGGCGAACCAGCACGGGTTTGCTTCCGGCGCACTCGATTTCGTGTTCCTCGACCACGACAAGGACGCCTACCTGGACGACCTGCAGAGCATCCTCGACCGGGGCTGGCTGCATCCCGGGTCGATCGTGGTCGCCGACAACGTCAGGATCCCCGGCGCCCCGAAGTACCGCGAGTACATGCGCCGGCAGCAGGGCAAGCGGTGGAACACCGTCGAGCACAAGACCCACGTCGAGTACCAGACGCTGGTCTCCGACCTGGTGCTGGAATCCGACTACCTGGGCTAGGCCATCCGCGAGCAGACGTAAAAGCCCCCATTTCATATCGAAATGAGGGGCTTTTACGTCTGCTCGCACAAACTATTGCGCGCGCGGGTGGGCCCCGGCCCACACCTCGCGCAGCGCGTGCACGGTCACCAGCGTGTAGATCTGCGTCGTCGTCACCGACGCATGGCCGAGGAGCTCCTGGACCACCCGGACGTCGGCGCCGCCCTCCAGCAGGTGGGTCGCGAACGAATGCCGCAGCATGTGCGGCGACACGCCCGAGGTGATGCCGGCGCGCTCGGCGGCGTCCTGCAAAACCTGCCACGCGCTCTGCCGCGACAGCCGCCCGCCGCGCACGTTGAGGAAGATGGCCGCGGTGCCCCGGCCGCGGCGGGCCAGCTCCGGGCGCCCGCGCACCAGGTAGGCGTCCAGCGCCTGCACGGCGGGGCGGCCCACCGGCACCAGCCGCTGCTTGCCGCCCTTGCCGCGCAGCAACACCGAGCGGGCCTGGGTGTCGATGTCGTCGACGTCGAGGCCGACGGCCTCGGAGATCCGTGATCCGGTGGAGTACAACAGCTCCAGCAGCGCGCGGTTGCGCAGCGTGAGCGGGCCGTCGGCCGGGCTGTCGCCGCCCGCGGCTTCCAGCAGCGCCAGAACCTGGTCGATGGTCAGGCTTTTCGGCAGCCGCCGGCCCGGGGTGGGTGGCCGCACGGCCCGGGCCACGTCGAGCTCGGCCAGGCCTTCGGCGGCGGCGAAGCGATGCAGGCCGCGCACCGCGATCAGCGCCCGCGCCGCCGACACCGCGGACAGCGCCGCGGTTCCGGTATCGGGATCGCCGCGCCGCAGGGCCACCAGGAACTCGCTGACGTCGTCCTCGCCGACCTTGGCCAGGTCGTGAATTCCGCGGTCCGACAGGTGTTTCGAGTAGCGACGCAAATCGCGGCGATAGGAGCTCAGCGTGTTGGCCGCCACGCCCCGCTCGATCGTCAGGTGGTCGAGGTAGTCCTGCATCTGGGTTTCCAGCGCCGGCGCGCTCATCGCCCGTCCCTGCGCGCGATGAACGCCGTCGGCTTGTCCTTCCATGGGCTGTCCACCGGACGCGGGTCGGCGAAACCGCCGGCCACCGCGTGGGCGGCCAAAATCCCGGCCACCGCAATGGCATTGACGATCTCACCACCGAGCACCTTGCGCGCGGCGTCCGCGAGGGGAAACCACTGCAGCGTCATGTCGGCCTCTTCGTCGTGCGCCTCGGGCCGGTCCACCTCGGTAAGTCCCGTGGCCAGATAGACGCGCACCGACTCGTCGCTGAACCCGGGCGTGGAATCGAGGTCGACCAGCACCCGCCAGGTGTCGGCCCGCAGGCCGGCCTCCTCCCGCAGCTCCCTGGCCGCCGTCAGATGCGCGGCCTCGCCGCCGATGTCGAGCAGCCCGGCGGGCAGCTCCCACAGCCGCCGGCCGAACGCGTGGCGGTACTGGTACACCAACGGGATGTTGCCGTCGTCGTCCATCGCCACCACGCCGACCGCGCCGAAGTGTTCGACCACATCCCTGACGACGACCTTGCCGCCGGGCATCCTCACCCGATCCCGGCGCAACGCGAAAATCTTTCCGGTATACAGCGTTTCGGATGACGCCGTCTCGAAGACGTGCTCAGCCACGGGTCGCCGGCTCGGGTAACGGCCGCCGCGCGCTGTCGAGATACTGATCGCCGTTGGACGTGTGCTCGGGGATTTCCACCGGCAGCTGCTCGCCCTTCTGGTAGTCGATGGCCGCCCCGACGAACGCGACGAACAACGGGTGCGGCCGGGTGGGCCGGCTCTTCAGTTCGGGGTGGGCCTGGGTGCCGACGACGAACGGGTGGACGTCCGGCGGGTATTCGACGAACTCCACCAGGTGCCCGTCGGGCGAGGTCCCGGAGAAGCGCAGGCCGCTCTCGGCGATCCGGTCGCGGTAGGCGTTGTTGACCTCGTAGCGGTGCCGGTGCCGCTCGGACACCTCGGTCGCCCCATACGCTTGGGCCACAATGGAATCCGGCTGCAACACGGCAGGATAGGCGCCCAGCCGCATGGTGCCGCCGAGGTCGGCCTCGCCGGCGACGGCCTGCTCCTGATCGGCCATCGTCGAGATGACGGGATCCGGTGTGGCCGGCTCGAATTCGGCCGAGTTGGCCTCGGTCAGCCCGACCGAGCGGGCGGCCTCGATCACGATGCACTGTAGCCCGAGGCACAGCCCCAGCACCGGCAGCCCGCGCGACCGGGCGTACCGGATGGCGCCGATCTTGCCCTCGATGCCGCGGATGCCGAACCCGCCGGGGATCAGCACGCCGTGCACGTCGCCCAGGGCGGCCGTCGCCCCGGCGGCGCTCTCGCAGTCGTCGGACGCCACCCACACCATCTCGACCTTGGCGTGGTGGGAGAACCCGCCGGCGCGCAGTGCCTCGGTCACCGACAGGTAGGCATCGGAGAGCTCGACATACTTGCCCACCAACGCAATTCGCACCGTCTCGTGCGGTTCGTGAACCCTGCGCAGCAGGTCGTCCCATTCCGTCCAGTCGACGTCGCGGAACGGTAGGTTGAGGCGGCGCACCACATAGGCGTCGAGTTCCTCGCGGTGCAGCACCTTCGGAATGTCGTAGATCGACTTCGCGTCCGGGGTGGAGATGACGCCGTCGACGTCGACGTCGCACATCAGCGCGATCTTGTTCTTCAGCGCCTCGGGGACGTCGCGATCGCAGCGCAGGATCAGCGCGTCCGGGGTGATACCGATGCTGCGCAGCGCCGCCACCGAGTGCTGCGTCGGCTTGGTCTTCAGCTCGCCCGACGGGGCGAGGTAGGGCACCAGCGACACGTGCAGGAAGAAGACGTTTTCCCGGCCCAGGTCGTGACGGACCTGGCGGGCCGCCTCCAGGAAGGGCTGCGACTCGATATCGCCCACGGTGCCACCGATTTCGGTGATCACGACGTCGGGACGGTTGCCCTCGGCGTCCGGCTGGGCCATCGCCACGATCCGCTGTTTGATCTCGTCGGTGATGTGCGGGATCACCTGCACGGTGTCGCCGAGATACTCGCCGCGCCGCTCCTTGGCGATGACGGTCGAATACACTTGTCCGGTAGTGACATTCGCGGAACCGGACAGGTCGCGGTCCAGGAACCGCTCGTAATGGCCGACGTCGAGGTCGGTCTCGGCCCCGTCCTCGGTGACGAAGACCTCGCCATGCTGAAACGGGTTCATCGTGCCCGGGTCGACGTTGAGGTACGGGTCGAGCTTTTGCATCGTCACGTACAACCCGCGGGCGGTCAGCAGCTGGCCGAGGCTGCTGGCGGTCAAGCCCTTGCCGAGGGAGGAAGCGACCCCACCGCTGACGAAGAGGTGCTTGGTGGCGGATTGCGGGTGCTTACGCACTGGCGACCTCCGTGAAGACGGGCAGGGCTTTGATTTTTCTGGTCTTCGACCAGTTGGGCCTGCCGACCCACGGAAACCCACCCTAACATCCGGCGAGCCCGCGTCGCGGCGAACACGCCCGCCATGCACAACGCCGTTACGGGGCTTGCTACTGGGGCACGGTGATCGATGTCGCCCCGCGACCGGTGCCGTACTGCCCGACGTGACCGCCGTTGATCAGGTCGTGCAGGCCCAGGATCGCGGTGATGCGCCCGGGCGCGGTGTCGACGTCGTCGACGGTGCTGACCGTCGAGGCCATGCCGGCGTCGGCGCGGGTGACGGCGACCGCGGCGCCCCCGGTGGCCGATCCGTCCCGCCCGGCCAGCAGCGTGCCCCCGCCGTGCGGCGCCAGCGCGGCCGAGAACCGGGCGACGCTGACCCCCTGATTGCCGGCGTCCTGGGGCAGCGCGCCGCCGGTGACGACGAGCGCGGCGTTCGCCGCGCCCAGGTGATCGCTGGGCTGATAGGTGATGAAACCGGTGTCGCGCAGCGACGCCAGCACGGTGTCCCGCTGCGCGTCGTCGACCGGTGGAACGGTGGGGTTGGGGTTGACCAGCAATGCGATGCCCAACAGATCGCCGGCCTGCGAACCCTGGTCGACCAGCTTGGTGCTCAACTGCTGGCCGGCGGGCAGGATCGACGAGTTGACCACCGTGCGGAGCTTCTCCGCGGAGTTGGCGTCGACGAACTCCTGCGTCAGCGACACGGTGCCGGTCACCGTCCCGCCGGCCTGGCCGATGATTTTCGACACCGCGGCGACGTCGTCATCCCTTGCGTCGGGGGTACGGAAGACGACCACCGACCTGCCGCCGAGCGCGTCGTGCACGATCCGGCCGCCCAGTTGGGTGTCGAAATTGTTTGCGGCACTGAGCTTCTCGTTGAGCACGTTCTTCTGGTCGTTGAGCCCGCCGATCTGGTTGTACAGGTCGCGCTTCTCGTCGCGCAGGCTGGACAGCAGGCTGTCCGACAGGAAGCCGGAACCCAGCACGACCCCCACGGCCAACGCCAGGAAGACCGCGGCCAGCGAGAACGCGTGTTGGCGCAACGAGATCATGGGCCCACCGTCCTTGGGAAAACTGGGAAAACTAGGTCACCCACCTCTGCACGGTCAGCGAGGCGTGGTTCCAGTAGTCGTTGATCCAATGCAGCACCACGCCGTCGGTGCGCGACACCCACAGCGCCACGATCACCGCGATCAACATCGTCAGCGCCAGCAGCGCGATGGCGCCCGCCGAGATGTGACTGCGGTACAGCGTGGCGACGGCCTTGGCGTCCACCACCTTCTCCCCCACCCGAAGCCGGGTCAGGAACGTCGACGGGTTGGTGTGCGCGCGCGTGCGATCGAAGAACGTCTCGATGTTGGCGGTGTGGCCCGCCGTCACCAGCAGCGAGGCGCCGTGGTGGTCGGCCAGCAGCAGCGCCAGGTCGACCGCCGAGCCCGCGGCCGGAAAGGTCATCGCCCCGACGCCGAGGTCCTGAATTCGTTCCAGCCCGGGCGCATGTCCGTCGGCGTCGGCGGGCAACACCACCTGGGCGCCGCACTTGAGCGCCTCGGTGCTGATCTGCTCGGGGTCGCCGACGATGATCTGCGGCCGATATCCCGCCTTGCGCAACACATCCGCGCCGGTGCCGACGCCGATGAGCACCGGCTGGTACTCCTTGATGAACGGCTTGAGGGAGCGCAGGTCGTCCTCGGCGCTGGGCTCGTCGCCGACTATCACCACGTGCCGGCGACGCAGGTCGACGTCGATGTCGGGGATCCCGATGCCGTCGATCAGAAGTGGGCTTTCGCTCTTGATGAACTCGATTGTGTTGCCCGCGAACGCCTCCAGGTGCGCGGCCAGTCCGCTCTTGGCTTCCCGCATCAGGTCGGCGATGTCGTGGTCGGTGCGCTCGGTGCCGCGGACCAGGCGGCGGTCGCCGACGTACACGCCGCCCTCGTGCAGGCGAATCTTGGCCCCGTCCTTGACCTTCTTGAAGATGTCGGGCCCGGTCTCGTCGATCAGGGTCACCCCGTTGTTGACCAGCACCTCCGGCCCCATGTTGGGATAGCGCCCGGAGACCGACGGCGACGCGTTGACGACGGCCGCGATGTCGGCCTCCACGAGGGCGTCGGCGGTGATGCGATCCAGATCCAGGACGTCGAGCACCACGATGTCGCCGGGGCAGACCCTGCGCAGCAGTCGGTCGATGTTGCGGTCAACCCGCGCGGTGCCGGTAAGGCCCGGTCGGGAGGCGTTACGAGATAGCAGTCCTGACATTCTCATGGGGGCGATTCTGTCGGGGAACCCGGGTGGAGGCGTGGAGGCGCGCCGTAACACCAGCCCCAGAAGTTATCTAGAGTCACATCTGTCACAAGCTGGTCACGGCTTGATCGCCGCGAGGGTGCGCAAATGTACGGAGTTTGCGGCGTGTCGGTGTACCGACACGCACGCTCGCGCATAGAGGGGGGTCAGATGGCGTCTTTTTGTGCGGCCTCGAGCAGTTCGCGGGCGTGGGCGCGGCCGCTGTCGGACTCGCCCAGTCCGGCCAGCATGCGCGCCAGCTCGGCCACCCGATCGTCGCCGGTCACGCGCCGCACCCCGCTGGCGCCCTTCGCGCTGTGCACCACCAGGTGCACGTCGGCGTACGCGGCGACCTGGGGCAGATGCGTCACCACGATCACCTGGTGGGTGCGGGCCAGCCGCGCCAGCCGCCGCCCGATCTGCACCGCGGCCCAGCCGCCGACCCCGGCGTCGACCTCGTCGAACACCATCGTGGTGCCCGCCGCCTGTTTCCGGGAGGTCGCCAGCACCACCTCCAGCGCCAGCATGACGCGGGACAGCTCGCCGCCCGACGCGCTCTTCGCCAGCGGCAGCACCGTCATGCCGCGGTGGGCCGCGAAGCCGAACTCGATCTGGTCGATGCCGTCGCCGCCGGCCCGCACCCGCTCCCCGGAGGGCAGCGCAAGCGCGGCGGGGTCGTCGTCGGCCACGACGTCCGTGGTGACGCCGATGGTGAATTCGGCGTCGTCCATCGCCAGCGCGGACAGCTCCGCGGTCACCTCCTTGGCCAGTCGCTTGGCGGCCTTGCGGCGAAGGTTGCTGAGATCGACTGCGGCTTGGGCCAATTCGCGCACCAGCTCGTCGACCTGGCGTTCCAGCCCGGTGAGCGCCTCCTCGGACACGTCGAGTTGCGCCAGCCGCTGCCGCGATTCGTCCGCCCAGCGCAGCACCCCGTCGATGTCCGCGGCGTACTTGCGGGTCAACGTGCGCAGCTGCGCCTGACGCGCCAGCTTGGACTCCAGCGCGCTGGCATCCACCGGCAGCTGCTCCAGATAGTCGCCGAGTTCGCGTGCCACATCGACGATCACGGTCAGCGCCTCGCCGACCTGCCCGGCCAATCCCTGCAGCGTCGCGTCGTCGGTCGATTCCAGGGCCGACCTGGCCCGCCCCAGGTTGTCGACGGCGCTGGAGCCCAACCCGTCCGTTTCGTCCGCGGACAACGCCGCGCGCGCCGCCATGGCGGCCTCGCGCAGCGTGTCCAGCTCCGAGAGCCGCAAGATGTCGGCGACCAGCGCATCGTCCTCGGCGGGTTGCGGGTCTACGGAATCGATTTCATTCAGCGCGAATTTCAGCCGATCGGCCTCCTGGGCGAGTTCGCGGGCCCGGTTGCGGCGGTCGACGAGGTCGCGGCGCGCCGTGAGCCACGCGTCACGCAGCTTGCGATAGCGCTCCAGCGCGGGGCCCGACGCCGCGAACCGGTCCAGCGCCCCGCGCTGTTCGTCGGGCCGCATCAACCGCAGCTGGTCGTTCTGCCCGTGCAGCGTGAGCAGTTCGGTGGTGAAACCGCTCAGCGACTTGGCCGGCACGCTGCGGCCGCCCAGGTAGGCGCGCGACGGCCCGTCGCGGCTGACCGAGCGCAGCGCGATCACGCTGCCGTCCTCGTCGCGCTCGGCCCCCGACGCATCCAGCATCTCGTCGAGCCCCGCGCACGCCGCGTCGTCGAGATCGTCTGTGCTGAAACGTCCTTCGACCACCGCACGCTCGGCCCCGGATCGCACCCGGGTGGCGTCGGCGCGGGCACCGCCGAGCAGGTGCAGCCCGGTCACCACCATGGTCTTGCCGGTGCCGGTCTCACCGGTGAGCACGGTGAGGCCGCGATCGAACTCGGCGGTCGCGACGCCGATGGCGCCCAGCGACTCGATTCGGATTTCGGTCAGCACCGCAGCAGCGCCGTCACTTCCCGCGCCACCCGGTCACCGGCAGCTTGAACTTGCGCACCAGGCGGTCCGTGAACGGCGCGCTGTCCAGGCGTGCCCATTTCACCTGTGTGGCGCAACGGGTCACCTCGAGCCGCCCGCCGGCCGGGACCAGCATTTCGCGGCGGCCGTCGCAGAACACTAGGGCGTCGTTGCCGCCCGCCTCTATCTCGATCGCGATGGTGGCGTCGGGACTCGTCACCATCGGCCGACCGAACAGCGCGTGAGCGTTGTTGGGCACCACCAGGATTGCCTCGAGGTCCGGCCACAGCACCGGGCCGCCGGCGGAGAACGCGTAGGCGGTGGACCCGGTGGGCGTCGACACCAGCACCCCGTCGCAGCCGAACGTCGACACCGGCCGTCCCTCGATTTCGACGACCACGCCCAGCACGCCCAGTCGCAGGCCCTTTTCCAGGCTGGCCTCGTTGAGCGCCCACCCCCGATCGATGATGCGGCCGCCCTGGCGCACCACGATGTCCAGGGTCAGGCGCTCCTCCACCCGGTAGTCCCGGGCGACGACATGATCCAGCACCGTGTCGATGGCCTCGGCTTCGGCCTCGGCCAGAAAGCCGATGCGGCCCAGGTTGACCCCCAGCACCGGAATGCCTGCGGTGCGTGCCAATTCGGCGGCCCGCAGGAAGGTGCCGTCGCCGCCGAGAACCAGCACCAGCTCGCAGCCCTGCGCGGCGTGCGGGTCGGCGTCGACCACCTCGATCTCGACACCCATCGCCCGCATGTCGTCGGGCGCCAGGTGCAGCGATCCCCGGTCGACCGCCTCGGCGGACAGGACACGAAGCGCAATGTTGTTGTCGCCCAACACTTTCTCTACGCGTCGTGCGGTCTCGGTGGCCTCGTCGCGGCCGGTGTGGACCACCAGCAGGACGGTGCGCTCGGCGGTCATTGCGGACCCTCTGCAACGGCGCGCCGCACCTCGTCCACCAGCCCGTCGTCCGGCAGCCCCCGATCGGTCTCGGCGCGCAACCACAGGAAGTATTCGACGTTGCCCGACGGCCCCGGCAGCGGGCTGGCCGTGACACCCACGGTGTGCCAGCCCAGCTCGCCGGCGCGGTGTGCGACGGTCAGCACCGCGTCGGCGCGCAGCCCCGGGTCGTGGACCACCCCGCCGGCACCGACCTGTCCCTTTCCCACCTCAAACTGTGGCTTCACCATGGGAACGATATCCGCGCTGGGGCAAGCGCATCCAGCCAGCGCGGGCAACACCGTGGCCAACGAGATAAACGACAGGTCGGCCACCACCAGATCGACGCGCCCGCCGATCGCCTCGGGCGACAGCTCCCGGGCGTTGGTCCGCTCGACGACGACCACCCGCGGGTCGGACCGCAGCGACCAGGCCAGCTGGCCGTACCCGACGTCGGCGGCCACCACCCGGGCGGCGCCCCGGTCCAGCAGCACTTCGGTGAAGCCGCCGGTCGACGCGCCGGCGTCGAGGCAGCGGCGGCCGGCGACGGGAATGCCGAAGGCGTCCAGCGCGCCGATGAGCTTGTGCGCCCCGCGCGACACCCAGGTGCGTTCGCCGTCGTCGGCGACGGTCAGCGCCGCGGTGACGGCGACCGCGGTGCCGGGCTTGACCGCCGGCAGGCCGTCGATGCTGACCTTCCCGGCGCCGATCAACTCCGCGGCCTGCTGGCGGGACCGGGCAAGGCCGCGCCGCACCAGCTCGGCGTCAACGCGGGCCCGTCGAGGCATGCACTCAGCCCTTCTCCGCGGACTCCAGCGCCTGCAGCAGCACGTCGTGCGCCTCGGAGAGGCGGCGGGCGATCTCTTCGAGCTCCTCGAGCGACGGCTGGTGGTCGGGGTTTTCCGGGTCCCCGACCTCGGACAGCTGGGCAACCAGGGCGTCTATCTCAGCGCGAAGCTGATCGGGATCGATACTCATCGCGTACCTACGCTAGACCAGGGACCAGCGCCGCAGGGCGTCGTGTGCCCGGTCGTCGGCGGCCTCGATGGGCGGCGGCCGCCCGTGCGAATCAGGCGCGCTCCACACCGCGCTGGCCACGGCGCGCACGATCGACAGCCCGTCGGAGTCGTCGTCGCCGGAGCCGCTGCCGCTGACCGTCACCGTCGCCTCGCCGACCTCGACCCGCCAGCCGGCCTGCGGCCCCACCGCGAGCTGCGTCGCCTCCCGGTGCAACGCGCGCAGGTCGTGGCCGATGTAGGTGGGCCGCCGCGCGGGCTCGGCGTACACGGCGTCCCGCGCGGTGTTGACCCCGGTGAGCACCAGCAGGCTGGGCAGTTCGGCGGCGTTGGCGCCCTCGATGTCGGTGTCCAGCCGGTCGCCGATCACCAGCGCCGCCCGGAAGTCGCCGCGCGCCACCGCGTCCCGCATCAGCGCCGGCGCCGGTTTGCCCGCCACCTTGGGTTCGGCGCCGGTGGCCGTCCGCAGCGCGGCGACGAAGGACCCGTTGCCGGGCAGCAGGCCCCGCTCGGTGGGCAGCGTGGGGTCGATGTTGGCCGCCACCCAGAGCGCGCCGGCCCGGATGGCCAGCGCGGCCTCGGCCAGGTCCGGCCAGCCGATGGTGGTGGACAGGCCCTGCACGACCGCGACCGGGCCGTCGTCGTAGCGGCGCACCGGCCGCAAACCGACCGCGGCGACCTCGTCGGCCAGGGCCTCGGTGCCCACGATCAGCACCGGCGAATCCGGGGGCAGCTCGCCGGCGAGCAGGTGGGCGGCGCTCTGGGCGCTGGTGACGACGTCGTCGGCGGTGACGGCGAAGCCGAGGTCGCGCAGGTGCGCCGCGACCTCGTCGGGGCTGCGCGAGGCGTTGTTGGTGACGTAGAGCTTGCGGCTGTGCACCTCGTCCAGCGACTGCACGGCGCCGTCGGTGGGCGCGGCGCCGCGAAACACCGTGCCGTCAAGGTCGATCAGCAGGCAATCATGTTGTTGCGCAAGGCTTTTCATTTCAGACCAGTTCAGCCCAGCTCGCTGACGCGGTCCTCGGCGTCGGTGACGCCGTCGACATCCGCGGCCGCCGAACGCAGGAACCACTGCAGGGCCTCGTCGGCGCGGCCCAGCGCCAGCAGCGTGTCGGCGTAGGCGTAGAACAACCGGGCGGCTGTCGAGCCGGTGCGGCTCGGGTCGAGCTGCGGCGTGGACAGGACGGTCAGCGCCTGCTCCAGCTGCCCCAGGTCCGCGCGGGCGCCGGCCGCGACGATGCGCAGCTCGTCGGCGTCGTCGCCGCTGAGCTGGGCCGCCTCCGGCCCGCGGGCCAGCTCGATCGCCCGCTCCGGGCGGCCGAGGCCGCGTTCGCAGTCGGCGATCAGCGCCAGCAGCGAGGACTTGCTGCCCATCCGCCGGGCGGCGCGCAATTCGGCGAGCGCCTGGCCCCAGTCCCCGCAGTGGTAGGCGGCGATTCCGACGGCTTCGCGGATGGCGGCGATCCTGCTGGACCGCGACCGCGCGGCGCGAGCGTGGCGCAGGGCGGCCTCGGGGTCCTCGTCGAGCAGTTCGCCGGCGGCGACCAGATGGCGCGCCACCGCGTCGGCGGTGGCGCGGTCCAGGGTGCTCAGCTCGCCCCGGACTTCGGGTGCGAGTTGCCGGGCGTCGACCCCCGGCGGTAGCGGCGGCCCGTCCTCGGGCGCGCGGCCCCCGTCGCTCTGGGGTTGGGCCGGGCGCGCCCGCCCCGGTCCCGACCAGCGGGACGCCGAGCGCGGCCGTCGCTGCCCGTCGTGCCTGTCGTCGACCACCTGCAAAGAATACGGGCGGGCGCGCCACGGACGAACTAGGCCTGCAGCCGTCCACTCAGCAACGGCGCCAGCACCGACGGACAGTATGTCGCGATGGCCACGATGGTGAATACGCCCGCGGTTTTCTCGGACGTTCCTCTCCTGGCGGCCATTTCGGAGACGACGGAGTCGAAGGACTCGCCCGGCTGGAACAGCATCGGGCACACCGAATGTCCCAGCGCCGTCGTGCTGTCCGGCTGCGAAACCGGAACGCCGGCGTTGGTGAGGGCCCGCAGGAACGCGTCGCCCATCAGGTCGGCATGGACGGGTGCGGCCAGCGCGGCGGTCAGGCCGGCCACGCCTGCGCCCATCCCGACCACCCGCAGGGCCCGCGTCGCGCCATTCACCGTGACCACAGTGGTCGCCGACGGTCACGTCCGGAGCACGGCGCGATAAAGGTTTGGCCGCTAGCCCGCCGACTCGGACGGGTTGCGCTCGAGCATGGCGCCCCAGCGTTGGCGGGCGATGCGCACGGCGCGCGGATCGCAGTCGTCGGTGCGCTGGTTCTGGGCCATCGCGACGAGGGCGTCGGCCAGGCTCACCAGGCCGACGCCGTGCCGCTTGGCGGTGTGCGCCAGTTCGAAGAACGCGTCGTTGAAGCCGTAGCGCCGCAACGCGATCAGCACACCCTCGGCGCTGTCGAGGATGCGTTCGGCGCTGCGACGCTCGTGCTGCGCTTCACTGTGCATCGCTCCTCCAAGTCAAGTCCGAACCGCCGGGCCCCGCGACACCTGACGCTCAGGCGCTCAGGGCGTGCTGCTGCTTGCCCGGCAGGATCTCGATCTTGCGCGGCTTGGCCGCTTCGGCCACCGGGATCGTCAGCCGCAGCACCCCATCGGTGTAGTCGGCGCTGACCTTGTCGGTGTCCAGGGTGTTGTCCAGGAACATCTGCCGGCTGAACACGCCGTGCGGGCGCTCCTGGGCCACCCAGTCGCGGTCGTTGCCGCTGTCCGGTCGCTCGGCGCGCACGGTGAGCAGGTCGTGCTCGACGTTGACGTCCAGCGAGTCCGCCTTGATGCCCGGGAGGTCGAACTCCACGACGAACTTGTCACCGTCGCGCCAGGCGTCCATCGGGATCAGCGCGGGCCGGGCGGCGGTGCCCCACGGGACCGCGCCCCACAACCGCTGGGTGAGCCGGTCGAAGTCGCGAAGGACCGGGTCGAAGGTCAGCATGTTCACCACCTCCTCGTGAGTATGTAGATCTGTGTTTGCTGCCATATAAAACCTAACTCAGCAACAGTATATTTTGGTTCTTCCGACGTGGGTAACCCCCTAGCCAGGAGGTGAGCCAAAGGGATGCAGCCCCAATCGTGTGTCTTGCTGAAGTACGGCGAATTGACGCTCAGCGCGGCAACCGCCGGCGGTTCCGCGTCGCCACCCACGCGGCCGTCGACCGGCTACTGCCGGTGGAGGCCCGGGCGGGGGTCGACGCCCTGGTCGAGGACGCGCTCGAGCGCGTGCAGCAGTTCGATCTGGGGCCCGCGGCCGACCTTTACCCCACCCGTTGAATGCCCGCGACGTTGCGCTTGCCGCGGCGCAGCACCAGCCAGCGGCCGTGCAGGAAGTCCGAGCTCTGGGGGACCCATTCGTCGCTGTCGATGCGGACGTTGTTGACCGACACGCCGCCCTCGCTGATTGTGCGCCGGGCCGCGCCCCTGCTGGCCGACAGGCCGGTGGCCACCAAGAGGTCGACGATGCCGTCCGGGCCGCCGGGTTTGAGCTCGGCGACCGGGGTCTCGCGCAGCGCCGAGGCCAGCGTCGCCTCGTCGAGCCGGTCCAGCTCGCCCTGCCCGAACAGCGCCCGGCTGGCGTGCTCGACGGCGGCGGTGGCCGCCTCGCCGTGCACCAGGACGGTGAGCTCGGTCGCGAGCCGGCGCTGCGCGGCGCGTTGTTGGGGGCGCTCGGCCGTGGCCCGCTCGAGCTCGGCCAGCTCGTCGGCCGACAGGAAGGTGAACCAGCGCAGGTAGCGGATGACGTCGGCGTCGGCGGTGTTGATGAAGTACTGGTACCAGGCGTACGGGCTGGTCATCTGCGGGTCCAGCCACAGGCTGCCGCCGCCGGTGGACTTGCCGAACTTGGTGCCGTCGGCCGCGGTTACCAGCGGGACGGTGAGCGCATGCACTGTGGCACCGAGCTTTTGGCGGACCAGGCGGACCCCGGCGATGATGTTGCCCCACTGGTCCGAGCCGCCGATCTGCAGCGTGCAGCCGTGCCGCCGGTGCAATTCGACGTAGTCGTTGGCCTGCAGCAGCATGTAGCTGAACTCGGTGTAGGAGATGCCCTCCCCCTCCAGCCGACGCCGGATGGTGTCGCGATCCAGCATCACGTTGACCGAGAAGTGCTTGCCGACGTCGCGCAGGAACTCGATCACCGACATCCCGCGCGTCCACTCCAGGTTGTTCTCGACGATCGCGCCCGTCGGTGACGTGTCGAAGTCGACGAACCGTTCCAGCTGCCCGCGGATCCGCTCGGTCCAGTCCGCGACGGTCCCCGCCTCGTTGAGGGCGCGTTCACCGGCGTCGCGCGGGTCGCCGATCATGCCGGTGGCGCCGCCCGCGAGCACGATGGGGCGGTGCCCGGCGCGCTGGAAGCGCCGCAACGCCAGCAGCGGCACCAGGTGCCCGGCGTGCAGGCTCGGCGCGGTGGGATCGAAACCGGCGTACACCGTCATCGGCCCGCGCCGCGCCTCGGCGGCCAGCGCGTCGATGTCGGTGGACTGTGCGATGAGCCCGCGCCAGCCGAGCTCGTCGAGGATCATGGTGTAAGAGTCTCCCAGGACGAATGGACTCAGTCGCTGGCACCCGGCGCCGGTGCGCGGGGACTGCGTCGGTAGGCGGAGACTTCCGGCCGGCCGGCGAGCCACAGTCGCCACGGCCGGTCGGCGGCCTGGCTGATCCCGACGCGCGGGCCGGTCGCCGCGGCGGGCGCCTCGCCCAGTTCCAGCCGCACCGGGCTCTTCGCGTCGAAGACGTCGATCCCGTTGTCCGCCATGGTGATTCCCAACGCCGAGCACAGGTTCCCCGGGCCGCGCGCCAGCGCGCTGTGGCGGACCGCGCCGCGCCGGGCCCGGGCCACGTCGAGCCCGTCCTCGATGGCGGCGGCCCGCAGCAACACCGCGGCGGCCGTGCCGTCGGGACCGCACGACACGTTGGCGCAGACGTGGATCCCGTGGCTGCGGTACGTGTACAGGTGCCCCGGGGGCCCGAACATCACGGCGTTGCGGCCGTTGACGCCGCGGTACGAGTGGGCCGCGGCGTCCGGCCAGGGACCATCGGGAACCCCGCCGTAGGCCTCGACCTCGACGACGACGGCGCGCACCCCGCGGCTGGTGATGGTCGCGCCGAGCAGCCGATGCGCGGCCTCGACCGGGTCGCCTGACAGCTGGTCCGCAGCCGCGCGTTGGCCGGATCGCACCCAACGAACCTACCGGCACCGCGGGCATGGCAGTATCCCGGTTGCCGCGTGGCGAAGGAGCCCAAAACATGCATGCGATCGACCCTGCCGCGACTGCGTGGCTACTGGCCAGCACCGCGTTGGTCCTGTTGATGACCCCGGGCCTGGCGATCTTCTACGGCGGCATGGTCCGCACCACCGGGGTGCTCAACATGATGATGATGAGCTTCATCTCCATCCCGCTGGTCACGGTGGCCTGGCTGCTGGTCGGCTACACCCTCGCGTTCTCCCAGGACGGGGCGGGCGGGCTCGTCGGCAACCTCAGGCACATCGGGATGCTCGGCATCACCCCCGATACCGCCCACGGCACCGTGCCCGAACTGCTCTACGCCACATTCCAGTTGACGTTCGCGATCATCACCGCCGCGCTGGTCAGCGGCGCGATCGCCGACCGCGCCAAGTTCGCGGCCTGGATCGTGTTCGTCCCGGCGTGGGCGATTGTCGTGTATTCCGTTGTCGCACACTGGGTGTGGGGACCCGGTGGCTGGCTGGCCAAGCTGGGCGTGCTCGACTACGCGGGCGGCCTCGTCGTCGAGATCGTCTCGGGCTGTTCGGCGCTGGCCCTGGCGCTGGTGCTCGGGCCCCGCATCGGCTTCAAGAAGGACGCCATGCGGCCGCACAACCTGCCGCTGCTGTTCGTCGGCGTCGGGCTGCTGTGGTTCGGCTGGTTCGGGTTCAACGCCGGTTCGGCCATGGCCGCCAATGGAACCGCCGCGGCCATCTTCCTCAACACGCTGGTCGCCGGCTGCCTGGGCATGCTGGGCTGGCTCTCGGTCGAGCAGATCCGCGACGGCAGGCCGACGACGTTCGGCGCGGCGTCCGGTGTGGTCGCCGGCCTCGTCGCCATCACCCCGTCGTGCGGAACGGTCAACACGCTCGGCGCGGCGGTCGTCGGCGTCGCCGCGGGGGTCGTGTGCTCGTTCGCGGTGGGCGCGAAATTCCGCTTCAACTATGACGATTCGCTCGACGTGGTCGGGGTGCACTTCGTCGGCGGCGTCGTCGGTGTTTCGTTGATCGGGCTGCTCGCGACGGCGGTCATGACGTCGGGCCCGCGGGGCCTGTTCTACGGCGGCGGCTTCACCCAGCTGGGCAAGCAGGCGCTGGCGATCGTCGTCGTCGCGTTGTATGCGTTCGCCGCGTCGTTCATCCTCGCGAAGCTGATCGACCGGGTGGTGGGCTTCCGGGTCAGCGTCGAGGACGAGACCACCGGCGTCGACCTCACCCAGCACGCCGAAACCGCCTACGCCGAGGGCGTGCACGGGCACCTGCCGCAGCGTCGCCCGGGCGCCGGGAGCTGATCAACCGCGAGACTGCGTCTGCCGACGCATCTCGCGAGTGCGGCCGTCGGTAGTTGCAGTTTCGCGGCGGGCAAACCGACCCCTTGACAATCCCGCCGCACCGGCGAAGTATTCATCACATGATGATTTCATCGCGCGATGAATTTCCGCCGGGTGGTGGCGAGCCGGCCATCGACATCGACAACCTGCGGGTGATCCGCGGGAAACGCCCGGCCCTGCATGGTTTCTCGGTGCGGATCGCGCGCGGCAGCATCACCGGGCTGCTCGGCCCGTCCGGCTGCGGCAAGACGACGCTGATGCGTTGCATCGTCGGCACCCAGATCGTGACGTCGGGAAGCGTGACCGTGCTGGGCCATCCCGCCGGCGCCGCGACGCTGCGCCGCCGAGTCGGATACATGCCGCAGGACCCGACGCTCTACAACGACCTGCGCATCATCGACAACGTGCGCTACCTGGCCTCGCTGTACGGCTTCGACGGCAGCGCCGCCGACACCGCGATCGACCGGGTGGGGCTGACCGATCACCGCACTGCCTATTGCGGCAACCTCTCCGGCGGTCAGCGCACCAGGGCGTCGCTGGCGTGCGCGCTGGTCTGCCAACCCGAGTTGCTCGTGCTCGACGAGCCCACCGTGGGCCTGGATCCCGTTCTGCGGGTGGATCTTTGGGAGCAGTTCGTCGACCTGGCCCGCGGCGGCACCACGCTGCTGGTTTCCAGTCACGTGATGGACGAGGCCGACCACTGCGGCGACCTGTTGCTGATGCGCGAGGGTCACCTCGTCGCGCACACCACCCCGACCCGACTACGAGAGGACACCGGATGCACGTCACTGGAGGACGCGTTTCTGTCCATCATCAGGCACAGCACCACGCAGAACACCGCTCCAAAGGCCGGATAGGGCTCAAGGCGTACGTCGCCACGACGACGCGCATCCTGCGCCAGCTGGCCGCCGATCGCCGCAGCGTCGCGCTGATCCTGGTGGTGCCGGTCCTGGTCATCACGCTGATGTACTTCATGTTCGAAAATGCCCCGCACCGGCCGGGCACCCCGACGCCGTTCAACAATGCCTGCCTGATCCTGCTGGGCCTTTTCCCGCTTTTCGTGATGTTCATCATCACGTCGATAACCATGCAGCGCGAACGGGCGTCGGGAACGCTGGAGCGCATCCTGACCACGCCGCTGCGCCGGCTCGACCTGCTGATCGCCTATGGCACCGCCTTCTCGATCGCCGCGGCGGTGCAGGCCGTCGTAGCGTGCGCGGTGTCGTTCTGGTTGCTGGGCTTCGACACCGCCGGCAGCCCGGTCTGGGTGTTCGTGATCGCGATCGTCAACGCGGTGCTGGGCGTCGGCCTGGGCCTGCTGTGTAGTGCGTTCGCCCGCACCGAGTTTCAGGCGGTTCAATTCATACCGCTCGTCATGGTGCCGCAGCTCCTACTGGCCGGCATCATCGTGCCGCGGGCCTTGATGGCGCACTGGCTGCAGTGGATCAGCAACGTGCTGCCCGCCAGCTACGCGCTGGAGGCCCTGCAGCAGGTGGGCGCGCACCCGGAATTGACCGGCACAGCGGTGCGCGACATCATCGTCGTCATGGGTTTCGCGCTCGCATCGCTGTGCCTGGCGGCGGCGACCCTGCGGCGGCGGACCCCCTAGCATGGCGACCACCCACACCCGGCGCAGGCGGCCCGGGCGACCGGCCGGGACCTCCGACACCCGCGATCGGATTCTGGCCAGCGCCCGAGAGTTGTTCGCGCGCAACGGCATCGACCGGACTTCGATACGGGCGGTGGCCGCGGGGGCCGGGGTGGACTCCGCGCTGGTGCATCACTACTTCGGGACCAAGCAGCAATTGTTCGCCGCGGCCATCAAGATTCCCATCGACCCGATGACGGTGCTCGTGCCCATGCGCGAGGTGCCGATCGAGGAGCTCGGCTTCAAGCTGCCGGCGATGTTGATTCCGATCTGGGATTCCGAGCTCGGCGCCGGGTTGATCGCCACGCTGCGGTCGTTGATCGCCGGCGCCGACGTGAACCTGGCGCGGTCTTTCCTGCAGGAAGTCGTCATCGCGGAAGTCGCTCCGCGGGTGGACAATCCACCGGGCACCGGCATCGTCCGCACCCAGTTCTTCGCGTCGCAGTTGATGGGCTTGGTGATGGTCCGCTACATCGTCAAGATCGAACCGTTCGCGTCGCTGCCGCCCGAGCAGATCGTGGCCACCGTCGGGCCGAACCTGCAGCGCTACCTCACCGGGGAGCTGCCGGACGCGCTCGTTCCATGAGCCGGGCGTGCTCGTCGTCGTCGACGTCGCGGGCCTCGTCGACCAGCAACACCGGAATGCCGTCGTCGATCCGGTAGGCGCGCCGCAGCCGCGGGTTGTACAGCAACTCGGCCCCGTCGTCGGAGGAGGTCAGCAGCAGCGGACCCCGGTCGGCCGGGCACACCAGGATGCTCAGCAGCGAATCGTCAACCATGTCGGTGCTCGCCGATCAGCTCCGCCCGCGCGGCCGGGGTCAGCCGGCGAAACTCGTCGCTGCCCACATCGAAATACCAGACCCCGCGTCCCGCCTTGGGAATCCCGGCGGCCCGCAGGGGGCTGACGGTGGGGCGGTAGGTCGCGCTCAGCGTCATCTCCGGCACCACGCACACGAAGTCGGGCCCCAGCCCGACGGGCATGTTGACGACGGCCTCGGTCAGGTCGGCGGCGGTGATGGTCGCGCCCGGCAGCAACGTCACCGCCGAGACCGCCACCTCCCCATCCCCGATCGGCACGTTGTAGGTCACCGCGAGGTCGACGCCGTTGATCAGGCCGAGCGCGTCGGTGACGGGCTCGGCGTAGACCAGCCCCCGCGCGGTGTGCACCACCGTGCCGCGCCGGCCCATCAACCAGTAGTCCCCGTCCTCGTCCCGGCGGAACAGGTACTCCGTCGATATCCACGTGTCGGCGGGAGCGAAGACGCCGCGTTTGACCGACGCGCTCGGGTCGATCGGCCCGTTGGACTGCGCGAGCAGCACCCCGGCCTGATTGGTCTCGGCGACCTGGACGAAGCCCCGCTCGTCCTCCAGGATCAGGTCGTGCTCGGCGTCGTAGGCGCCCAGCTCGACGCGTCCGGCACCGGGCAACGGGCGGCCCTCGCTGCCGACCTTGACGCCGGACACGTTGGCCAGCACCGCCTGTCCGTCGGTGGTGGCGAAGAACTCGACGACGTGGGCGGGCGCGAACGCGTCGACGACCCGCCCCCACAACCCGGTCGGCATGCCCGATCCGATGAACAGCCGCACCGGATGGTTGCCGTGCAGCACGAACGCCGGATCGTCGACGACCTCGCGGAGCATGGCCCAGGTGTAGGACACCACGGTGACGCCGTACTGCCGCACCTCCTGGACGAACCGCTCGGGCTGCAGCCCGCGCGACAGCGCGATGCGGGTCCCGCCGACGACCGCGCCGCCCAGGCTGACCAGCAGCGCCGACTCGTGGTGCAGCGGCGTCAGGCAGTACACGGTGTCCCTGCGGTCCAGGTTGGCCGCCGACGCCGTTCCGAACGCCGACACCGCCCACCGGTAGTTGGTGATCTGCTTGGCCACCAGCTCGCCGCCCGCCGCGCTGAACGCGATGAACGCCAGATCGCGGGCCAGCCCCGGGTTGGGGCGATACCACGCCGGCAGCTCGACCGCGTCCGGGTCGATCTGCTCCATGTCGATGACCTGGTTCTGCCGCAGGGCGTCCTCGGGCAGGTGCAGGTCGCGGGTCTCACCGCCGCCCAGCACCAGCACCTGCCCCGGCAGCTGGCGGGCCGCGTCCAGGTTGGTGGGGTCGGTCAGGATCTCGGTCACTCCCCCGAGCCGCACCGAGGCGGCCAGGTCGGCGTCCGGGCGCATGACCACCGCGACCGCGCCGAGGCGGGACAGCGCGGCGATGGCCACCAGCGCGCTGGGCCGGGTCTCCATCAGCACGCCGACGTGGTCGCCCTGCCGCACACCGACCTCGATCAGGCCGCGAACGACGTTGTTGATGCGCCGGTTGACGGCCTCGTAGGTGTGCACCCGCCCGTCGAACAACAGGAACTCGCCCTTCGGGGCGTCGTGCGCCTGCTCGTCGATGATGCGGCCCAACGAGATTCGGGTGTGGTCGTTGATCTGTCCCAGGCGGGCCAACCGCGGCAGCGTGCGCACGGTCTCCACGGCCAGGGTGCGCATGGACTTGTTGGCCGCGACGACCGCGCCGGCCGCGCCGCGCACCAGTTCCAGCGCCGCCTCGGAGACCTCCCCGATGCCGTGCGCCAGCCGGGAGCTGAACGCGACCCCGCTGTCGGTGGGCTCGGTCGGCTGGTCGGCCATCAGGTCGATGCCCGCGGGCTTGTCCCCGCCGGTGGCCAGCCACTGCACCCATGCGGCGACGGTCGGCCAGCTCTCCTTTGCCGCCCTGGACCCGACGACCAGGCCGAAATGCCCTGTCCTGATGGTGCATTCGTAGACCTCGGCGTAGGGCGCCGCCCGCCGGATCCCGCGCACCGCCGCCGGCTGTCCGATGTCGTCGACCTCGCCGACGAAGGCCAGCACCGGGCAGGTGATGTCGGTGAGCGTGACCATCTGCCCGTTGATCGCGAAACCGCCCGTCATCATCCGGTTGTGGGCGATGAACTGCTTGAGCAGTTCCGAGATCGCCGGGCCGGACCAGGCGATCCAGCCCTCGCGTTCCAAGAACCTGCGCTGCTGCTCGCGCGGCAGCAGCGCCTCGCGGTCGTGCAGCTGACGCACGAAGTCGACCCGGGCCTTGGCGGTCTTGAGCGGGTCCATCATCTGAAAACCGGTGCGCGCCATCCAGCTTGGGATGGCCAGCCGGTTGAAGACGTGATCGGCCATGAAATCGGCCACGGCCGGAGCCATGTTCGGCGGGAGGCCCATGGGCAGCGCGGCCAGGGTGTCCACCGGGGATCCGAACGCCACGATGCTGGCGATGTTCTTCGAACGCCGGTACGCCGCGACCTGATAGCACCACATCCCGCCCTGGGAGTACCCGACCAGGTGGACGTCGCTGCCCGTCGCGTCCCGCACCGTGTCGATGGCCTGGCTGAGCGCGACGATGTGGTCGGCCAGGTTGCGGCGCATGCCGCCCTCGACCTTGTCGGGTGAGCCGAAGTCGATGACCCACGGATCGAGTCCCGCGGCGTGCAGGATGCCCACCGCGCCGTCCTCCCGGGTGACGTCCCACATGTCGGCCGACATCATCATCGGGTGCACCATCAACACCGGCGGGCCCACCGGCGCATGCCCGGGCCGGCTGTCGGGTGGGAAGTACCGCCGAAGCTTGTACATCGGCACGCTCTCGACGATCTGGGACGGCGACGGGACGCTGCCCGTTTCCAGGCCCCCCAGCCGCAGGACTTCCAGGCCGTTTTGCGCCGTGGCGACCAGGCGCCCGACCGGTCGTGTGAGCATCGAAAGATTCAGATCCACCCACTGCTCCCTGACTGTTGACAGCGTGGACATCATGGCACATCGGCACGCGGGACGGTTCTGGTCAGCGCGTTTGCCCCCGCGCGGGCGGGTTGTGCGTCAGCCGTCGATGTGCGTCGGTGGGTCGGCGAAGTCGGGACCCCCTGGGCTCTGGTTGGGGCCCATCGGATCGCAGCGCCGTTCGGGCACCTGGAAGGAACTCATGCCGTTGAGCACCCAATGGGTGGAAACCACGCACCGCTGCCAGGTGCCGTCGGGCTGGATGGGTCCATCGCACTTACTGATAACCGGGCCTCCGTACTGGCAGCCGGCGCCGGCGGGCGGCGCCGAGGCGATCAGCCCCCCGGCCACCACCGCGGCGGCCAGTCCTCCGACGATGCAGCGCTTCATGGTTGCCTCCCGTCGCCGTCGACAGACCAGCCGATGACCACTGACGCTACCGCTTTTTCACGCCCTCAGCGGTGCCAGGGGCACAGGTCGTTGATGGCGATCCCGACGACCCGCGTCGCCCCGTCGGGGCCCAACGCCGGATTGTCCCGCAGGAAATAGTTCGCCGTCTCCTGCGGGCTGAGGCCCCGGTCCATCAGGCCACACATGTCCAGGCCCTGGTCCAGCGCGACCGTGTTGCCCCCGGCGTCCGTTGCAAGTGGGTGATCTTTGGTGGTCACGCGACTTGCACCCCGTCTCGGGGTTGTTCTGCAGCTGTGTGGCTGCGTCCCTTCCGCGCTTCACGGCCACCCGCCGGGCGGGGCCCGGTCTTATGGTCGGCTCCACGCTTGACGGCGGCCCCAACTGGGCCGACGACGCTAACTGGCTCCTCGTAGCGTGCGAGGTTTACCGCGGCGTTGTCATCACGCTGATGCGATGCTGAGCAACCATCGCATCGCCAATGCTCAGCCCACTCTATGTTCTGCACATGCCCGCAGCCATGGCAGGTTTTCGACGACGCAAACCAGCGGTTGGCCACCACCAGCGCCGACCCGTACCAGCCCGTCTTATACGACAAGTGGCGTCGAGGTGTGCCCAGGGCGGCATCGGACAGTCCGCGCCGGCGAGCCCGCGCCCCCGGCAAGCCCTTTTGCCGCAGCATCCCCGCCGCGTGTAAACCTTCGACCACGATCTGGCCGTGAGTTTTGGCCAAGCGCGTGGTCAGGACGTGCAGGTGATGGGTACGGACATCGTTGACCCGGCGATGCAGCCGGGACATCTCGGTGGTGCGCTGCCGGTAGCGGCGTGAGCCTTTCGTGCAGCGCGAGCGGGCCCTACTGACGTGGCGCAACTCTTGGAGTGCCGCGTCCAGCGGCCGTGGATTGGGCACTCGCTCAAGCACGGTCCCGTCAGCGGTGGCGACCGTGGCCAGCCGGCGCACCCCGACATCAACGCCAACCCGTGAACCACGCTGCGCAACATTCTGTTGCTGCGGACGCTGCACCACTACGCGCACACTGGCATCCAACCGGGTGCCGTTGCGGCGCACCGTGATCGCCAGCACCCGCGCGCGACCAGCTGTAATCAGCCGCTCAATGCGGCGCGTGTTCTCGTGCGTGCGCACGGTCCCGATGACCGGAAGCGTCAAATGCCGGCGATCACGTTCGACGCGCATCGCCCCGGTGCTAAACGACACGCGATCGGCGTCACGTCCCTTCTTCTTGAAACGGGGAAACCCCATCGCTTTCCCGTCACGTTGCCCTGCTCGGGAGCTCTGCCAGTTCCAGTAGGCGCCCACCGCGCCGCGGATTCCGTCGGCATAGGCCTCCTTGGAGCATTGCGGCCACCACACCTGCCCGGTGTCGGCGTTGATGCACACCTCGTCCTTGACCGTGTTCCAGCGTTTGCGCAGTACCCGAAGCGACGGCTTGGCCGTCGGTGTCCCGGTGGTCTGCCACGCCTCGATATCGGCTTTCAGGGTCGCCACAGTCCAGTTGTATGCCTTACGGCGAGCACCGAAATGCCTCGCCAATGCGCGGGCTTGATCATCGGTCGGGTCCAAGGTGAACCGATAGGCTTGCACACACCAGCCATCGGGCACCTCAAACTTCACCATCACCCAGCCCCGCAATCCTCACCGACGACAACGGTGATGGCTCGTCTGGCCCGGTCCTGCGCGGCCCGCCTACCAAACAAGCGCGCACAGATCGAGGTCAGGATCTCGCTCATATCACCCACCAGATCCTCATCAACCCCCCGAATCCGCCACAACCCGTTCGTTGCCCCGCGCGACAAGGGCGGCCGGAACATACGCACAGCCAAAGCGGCACAAGCGGTCCCTATGCTCGACCACAATCCGGTGCACCCACGGATCACCCAACACAGCGAGGAACGTGCGGCGATGCCGTTCAACGCCGCACCGATCAACGCCGCGCCGATCTCGGGCACGACCCTGTCGACCGGGATCTGTTGGTTCGTGGCCCGTGCACTCACCCGCGCAACACCGTTGCGCCCAGCCCACGCCGCCAGATCCATGCATCTGTTCCTACAGCACACCACCGACTACCGACCACTCAACCCGGAACAGCTGACAGCCCCCGGTTTTGCGGCGTTAGGGTGAGGCGTGGCCCCTGAGGACCGCGACGACACACCCGGTGAGCTCGACCGCCGAGCCGCCGAACTCGATGAGCGCGAGGAGGCCCTCGCGCACCGCGAGGCTCAGCTGTCAAGACGCGAATGGTTCGCCGGCGAGCGGGATCGGATCGCCGACGAGCGGGACCAAACCGCAAACAAGCGTGAACAAGTAGCAGACGAACGAGAGCGCCGCGCCGACGAACGCGAGGGCACGGCCGCCGAGCGTGAACGCGAGCGACTGCAACGCATGGACGAACAGGCGGAGCGAAGCAACGCCACCGCCGAGCGGGAGCAGGCCGACATCGCGCGCGAGATGGCCGAAACCGAACGGCTACAGGACGACGACTGAGCATCCGACGCGCGTGCCCGTTTTGCTAGCGTCGGCCCGGTGGCACACCTACTCGGGGCCGAGGCCGCACACCTCGAATATCCGACTCAGGTGGTGTTCGATTCGGTCACGCTCGGCGTCAACGACGGCGCGCGCATCGGCATCGTGGGCCGCAACGGGGACGGCAAGTCCAGCCTGCTGGGCCTGCTGACCGGTCAGCTGCGGCCGGATTCCGGGCGGGCCACCCGGCGCAGCGGTTTACGGGTCGGCGCGCTGAGCCAGGCGGACACCCTCGACCCGAATCCCACGGTGGGCCGGACCCTGGTCGGCGAGCGGGCCGACCACCAGTGGGCCGGCGACCCGCGGGTGCGCGACGTGGTCGGCGGCCTGGTCTCCGACATCGACTGGGACGCAACGATTTCCACACTCAGCGGCGGCCAGCGCCGACGCGTCCAACTCGCCGGGCTGCTCGTCGGCGAATGGGACGTCATCGCCCTCGACGAGCCCACCAACCACCTCGACATCGAAGGCATCACCTGGCTCGCCGGCCACCTGAAGCAACGCTGGGCGCGCAACACCGGCGGTCTGCTGCTGGTCACCCACGACCGCTGGTTTCTCGACGAGGTCGCCACCACCATGTGGGAGGTGCACGACGGGATCGTCGAACCGTTCGAAGGCGGGTACGCAGCCTATGTGCTGCAGCGCGTCGAGCGCGACCGGCAGGCCGCCGCGGCCGAAGCCAAACGCCAGAACCTGATGCGCAAGGAACTGGCCTGGCTGCGGCGTGGCCCGCCCGCGCGCACCTCGAAGCCCAAGTTCCGCATCGAGGCCGCCAACCAGCTGATCGCCGATGTGCCGCCGCTGCGCAACACCGTCGAGCTGGCCAAGTTGGCCACCGCCCGGCTCGGCAAGGACGTCGTCGACCTGCTCGACGTGTCGGTGTCGTTCTGTCGCCGCCCGGTGCTGCGCGACGTCGAATGGCGGATCGCCCCGGGTGAGCGAACCGGCATCGTCGGAGCCAACGGCGCCGGGAAGTCGACCCTGCTGGGGCTGATCGCCGGCACCGTTGCGCCCGACACCGGACGCGTCAAGCGCGGCAAGACCGTCAAGCTCGCCATGCTCGACCAACGGGGCGAGGACCTGGCCGCGTCGGCCGACGACCGGATCGTCGACGTGTTGGGCCGACTGCGCGGCGGCTTCCAGGTCGACGGCCGTGAGGTGACCCCGGCCCAGCTGCTCGAGCGGCTCGGCTTCGGCCGGGGTCAGCTCTCCGCGCGGGTCGGCGACCTGTCCGGTGGGCAGCGGCGGCGGCTGCAGCTGATGCTCACGCTGTTGTCCGAGCCGAACGTCCTGCTCCTCGACGAGCCCACCAACGACGTCGACACCGACATGCTCACCGCCACCGAGGACCTACTCGACTCGTGGGCGGGCACGTTGATCGTCGTCTCGCACGACCGGTATCTGCTCGAACGGGTCACCGACCAGCAGTATGCGATTCTCGACGGCCGGCTGCGGCACCTGCCCGGCGGCGTCGACGAATACCTGCGGCTCGCAACCCCTTCCGCGAGCACGACGACGGCTGCCGAGCCGCCGCGGTCCAAGCCGGGAGCCCAGCGTCGCGCCGCGGAGAAGGAACTGTCCGCGGCCGAGCGCCGGCTGGCCCGCCTCGCCGAGCGGATCGCGGCCAAACACGCCGAGCTCGCCGGGCACGACCAGTCCGACCACGTCGCGCTGACCCGACTGACCCAGGAGTTGCGCGACCTCGAGGACGAGGTGGCGGCGACCGAGGCCCGCTGGCTGGAGCTATCGGAGGTGCTCGAATGACCACGTACCGAACGGTGCGTTATCCGCCCGGCGAGGCGTTGCTGGCGCTGTACCGGCTGCGGGGCCCCGTCATCAATGCCGGCATCGGCCGGCACGGTGTCACCTATCTGCTGGGCGGCGAGGCGAACAAGTTCGTCTTCGCCAATGCCGACGCGTTCAGCTGGCGGGAAACGTTCGAGAACCTGGCCATCGTGGACGGGCCGACGGCGCTGATCGTCAGCGACGGCGACGACCACCGGCGCCGCCGCAGCGTGATCGCACCGGGCCTGCGGCACCGCCAGATCCAGGACTACGTGCAGACCATGGCGTCCAACATCGACGCCGTCATCGACGGCTGGCGGCCCGGCCAGCGGCTGGACATCTACGCGCAATGTCGCTCCGCGGTCCGGCGCAGCACCGCGGAAAGCCTGTTCGGCCGGCGCATGGCCGAGCACTCCGATTTCCTTGGGGAGCAACTCCAACCGCTGCTGGACCTGACGCATCTGCTGCCCCAGGCGGTGGCGCTGCACCGCCGGGTCAACTCCCCGGGTTGGCGACGGGCGATGGCCGCTCGCGCGCGCCTCAACGAGTTCGTCGACGCCCAGATCTCCGGCGCCCGCGCCGCGCCCAGGCCCGACGACCACATGATGACCATGCTGCTCAGCGGCCGGGGCGACGAGGGGTATGCCCTGAGCGACAACGAGATTCGCGACTCGATCATCTCTCTCATCACGGCCGGCTACGAGACCACCAGCGGCGCGCTGGCCTGGGCGATCCACACCCTGCTGACGCTGCCCGGCGCGTGGGACAACGCCGCCGAGGAGGTGCGCCGGGTGCTTGGCAAGCGGCCGCCGGCCGCCGCCGACCTGGGCGCGCTGACCTATCTCAACGGCGTCGTCCACGAGACGCTTCGGCTGTACTCGCCCGGGGTGATCTCGGCCCGACGGGTGATGCGCGACCTCCGGTTCGACGGGCACCGCATCCGGGCCGGACGGCTGCTGATCTTCAGCGCCTACGTCACCCACCGGCTGCCCGAGCTGTGGCCCGAGCCCACCGAATTCCGGCCCGCCCGTTGGGATACCGACTCACCGGACTATCGCAGGCCGGCGCCGCACGAGTTCATCCCGTTCAGCGGCGGCTTGCACCGCTGCATCGGTGCGGCGATGGCGACCACCGAGATGACGGTCATGCTGGCCCGGCTGGTCGCCAGGACCAGGCTTCGGCTGCCGCCTCAGCGGATTCGGGCGGCCCACCTCGCTGCGCTCTCCCCCAAGCCCGGCCTGACCGTCGACATCGTCGACTCAGTGCCGGCGCAATAGCACCACTTCGGGCGATGGTGTGCCCGTCATGCCTCGGTGCCGATGGGAAACAATGCCAGGGCCACCACGACGCACACGAACACCCGGACTTCCTTGGGCGTCGGTTTCCCCTGCAGTTGCGGAGAATTGAGCGCATAGAGGATGTAGACAACCCCAATGTCCAACGAGAAAAAGGTGCACCACCGCACCCAATCGAGCGCGGCCAAAAACAGCGGAACCGCCAACGCCACCCCGAGCAGTACCCAAATCGACCTGCCCCGAATATGATTCACGAACTCGCCGAACGGGGCCTTGGAGAAGTAGCCGATCAGGTATACCGTCAGCGCCACGGCCGCCAGGCCCAGAACCAACGACATCAGCCTGAGCGAAGGATTGCCGGCCACAATCCCGATAAAGTGGCCAACCCCATAGTCGTTCATCTTCGTTATGTTGTGGCAAACCCAATCGTGGTAGTCGACCTGCGGCCGGTGACCGAGGATGAAGTAATCCACCCCCTTCGAGAACGACGGGTTGGTCAGCGCGTCACCGACGGTCCTGTGCGGCACCCTCGAGCACAGTTGCGAGCTGATGCCGTGCCGGCCCAAGAACAAGATGCACAGCACCGATATCACGCCCGGCCCGATGGCCAGCACGGCGCCCAGCCGCTGCACGTTCGGCGCGGCACGGCGGGCCAGCACCAGGATTGCCAGGATCGCGCCCAGCGAAAGTTCGAATACGACCCCTTCGTGCGCAAGCGCGAAAACGGCTATCGATATTCCATAGGCCGCGCCGCATGCCGTGATGGCACGCGGGGACCGTGCGTACACCAGCGCGATGGCGTAGGCGACAAACACGGCCGCTCCGAACAGGTCCGGGCGCGCGGCGATTGCGAAGGCAAACCCGAAGGGCAGGACCGGGATCAGCAACGCAAGCATGATCCGACGCTCGGATCTCCCGCCGTGGGAGAGCACCAGCCAGGCCACGGCGGCCAGGCTGATCGAGTACACCGCCGAGGATGCCCATCTCAATACCGTGGCGGCGGTGAAGTAACTGCCGGCGGGAAACAGATTGATCATCTCGCCGGCCAGGCCGCGACGCACGAAGCCGAAGGTGTAATCCGCGGCATAGTACGAGAACAGGTACGTGTCGACGTTTACTACGGTGGCCGCGAGGAAAACGCCGAGCGCCGCCCAGGTGAGTAGGCCAATCGCAACGCCAACGTAGATGCGCGCGCGCCGGTCGGGCAGACGCGAGTCGACGTCATCGTGATCACGCACCGACTTCGTCATCGAGTGGCCTCCGGCATTCAGCCCCCCTGCGGCGGCTGGGGGGCCGAAAGGTCTCGCGCTTCCCAGCTCCGCGCCGTGAGCGAAAAGTCGCTCAGGGCGCTCGAAATGGCCTGCCGCACCTCGTCATTCGAGTTGGGGTGGCCGAGGAGATAGGAAAGGGCCGACACGAAGACCTGCCCGTGCACTCTCCCCGACACCAAAGCCAGCACGCCGCCGGTGCTGTGCATCATCGCCCTGGTCACGCCCGGGAGCAGACGCATCATGGCGAAGTAGTGGGCGTCCGTGCCGTCCGGCCGGTTGGCGGCCGGGTTGACCGCACCGAGGTTCGACGACACCACCGTCGTCTCGCTGCCGGCGGCCACGCTCATCATTCGCCGGAAGAGCCACTTCGGTATCAGGGGAACGAGGGGCAGCAACGTCCACCGCTCGTCGGGTAGATCTCGATCGCGGCTCAACGCCTGCTTGATCGCGGCGCGGATTTCGCGCAGGTCCGCCGTCACACGTGTCGGGTCGACCGTGATGTCCAGGTTCGTGATCGCGTTGGCGCGGGTGTCGCCCGGGGTGCGCTCGTCGACGGGCAACGTCAGATCGACCAAGCCGTCGGCGTTGACCCGTCCCGCTCGCTGGGCGAGGTGGACCGCCACTCCGGCGAGCAGCGCGTTGCTGGTGCCCCCGAGGGACTTCGCGCGGGCGTCCCACTCGTCGGCGTCGACAAAGACCATCGCCGTTGGGAGGGTGACGCGTTCGTCCGGTCCGGTGGGCGGCGCGGACCGCTGTCGGGGGCCCGCGGATCCGGCACCGCCGCGGCCACGCCGGGCCAGCCGTGCCGCTGCGACGACGGCGCGGCCGATTTCCGGTGTGTCGTGCGCGGTTTGGCGTGCGTCCTCGCGCAGCGCCCGCCATCGCCGCCGGGATCCCGCCGCCGGCCAGGCGATCGCGTCGTCGCGCCCGGATGCCGCGTCCGCCACCGCCTCGCACAGCCCGACGCCGTCGATGAGGCAGTGCGTGACGACCAGGCTCACCGCCGCGCCGCCGTCGGTGAAGGGCAGCACCGCTAGGTGCCATCCGGGTCCGTGCTCGGCATCCGGTCGCTTACCGGCTTGCTCGCCCAGCCAGGCGTCGAGATCACTGCGCGGCCGGGGCGTCGCGACGACCTCGAGGTCGGACCGATCGCCGGCCGCTACCCAGCGATGTCGGCCGAACGGCAATGGCGATCGTTCGATGCGGCGGGACAGGCGCCCCCGCCCCAGATGTTGGTGGAGCTGTCGCAGGCGATCGATCTCGATGCCCCGGTCGTAGACCCAGACGCACTGCAACACTTGGGACGCGCCCGTCGCGCGCTCGCCGAGCAAATGGACCTGGTCGACCAGGTCGAGCACGTTGCTCAAGTTCTAGGCTCCCAGTTCGACGGTGTAGGAATCGTAGAGTTCGTCCGGATCCCCCTGGGGTGCAACCACGCTCGGCCGGCCGGTCTCGGCGACGCGCACAAACGTCCGGGTCAACGTCTCGATGTAGTGCCGCGCCGACTCGCGCGCTGTCGCGTTGTCCGGAAACGAGATCGTCACCGTGGTTCTCGTGGCATGGCGGTTGATCCACAGGTTGATTCCCCCCATGGACAGGTTGTCGCCGTAGGTGCCGAAATTCGTCTCCTCCCACAGCCCGGCGAGGGGCACCTTCCGGAAATCGAAGAACGACATCATCATCGGCAGACTCGTGGGCAGCTTGATCCCCAGCTGATCCGGTGTGGCCAACCCCAACACCGTTTCAACCGGCACGTCCGCGAGGGGCTTGGCGTCGTCGAAGGACTTCTGGGCGGCCCGCGCCGCCTCGGTAAACGAAACGCCGGCGGTCGGCACGGTGACCGGGATCATGCTGGCGAACCAACCCACGGTCATCGTGTCGATGCCCGCCCTCCGCGTGTCCCTGGCCGTGAACCCGTGATAGGTCCCCTTGCCCGTCAATTCGTGCTCGGCCAAACCCATGCACGCGAGAACTCCCCCGATGAACCGGGCGTCGGCCGCGCCGCAGGCGGCGTCGAAAGCGTCCGTCCCGGCCCCGTCCAGCAGGTCGACCGTCAAGAAGTCGCCTTTGCTGCTGGCCCACGTATCACCGAGTGGCAGTGGGAAGCTCGGCCAGTCGCCGTCGGTGGCGCGCGCGAACCCGATCCAGTCCTCGACCTCGGGGGATGACAGGCTCAAGCCCGCGACCCTCTCGCGCTGCCGCGCTGCATAGTCGTGATAGCGGCTGACCTGGGGAAGCGTGGCGGGCGGGCGATAATGCTCGCCCCCCGACATCTCCTGATACGCCAGGTGGATGTCGATGAAGATGAGGGCGGCGGACATGCCGTCGCAGTGCAGGTGGTCGACGCTTGCGTAGAACGCGAAATAATCGGCGTGCTGGACGATACCGAATGTGAAGCAACCCCATTCGAGCGTTTCCGGAGTTGTCGTCAAGACGTGGGTGCGTATTTCATCGGCGTTCATGTGTCCCAACGACACGTGAACGAAGTCGATGGCTTCGGGATCGTCGATCGTTCGGCGCGCGATGACGCCATCCTCGATTTCGAACCAATTGTGGTAGGTGTCGTGACGACGGACGTGCGCGTTGATCGCTGCCGTCATCGCGGGAATGTCGCACGTGCCGGGAATGTCCCACGCCACGACCATCAGGCGGGGTAGCTGTCTGCCGATCGCGTTACCGGCATGGGCAGCCCAAAGGTGTTGAGTCTGTTGATAACTCGGAGCCAGACCGCCGCGTCGTCCAGTGCGAGCCGCTTCGTGTGCCTGAGGTGCGGCCCTCCACATGGTGAGCGGGCCGTGTGGCGGTTGCCATTCGTTGATGCTTCCGAGTGCGACCATTTTCTCGAGTCCTTGTTCTGTTGTGTGCTGTTCTGTTATGCCGGCATTGCTTGCGTTGCAGGGGAACGACGAAAACGCCAGTCACGCATGGTTTTTCGCGCAGCGCGAATACACCTCACGCTGGAAATCCGCCAAACGTAGATTCGCACCACCGAACTTTTGGTTCGGCGCCCCACTTGCACACCCCTTATAACACCGGTGTTGAAGAGTACCGACCAAGATCACAACTGGCAAGAGGGCGGCACTATTTTTTCGCTAGACGCACTTTCGCGGCGATGTCTTTCGCTTCCCGTACGTTCTCGCCGAGGTCGCATAGCCGTTGGGCGACTGGATGATTCGCGGCTCGGCTCACTGCCAGCGCAGTAGCACCATTTCCGACGAGAAACCGGGACCCATCGCAAGCAACAGCCCGGGGCTTCCGCTGGGCGGCGGTTTTGCCGCGGTGTCACGCAAGATGTGCAGCACGGAGGCCGACGAGAGATTGCCGACTTCGCCGAGCGAGCGCCAGGTCAGTTCGAGCGCCTCGGGGGGCAGCTGGACGCTCTTGGTGATCGCACCGATCACCTTGGGTCCGCCAGGGTGGGCCACCCAGGCGCCGATGTCGTCCTTGGTCAAGCCGTGCTTGGCGAGGAACGTGTTGACGTCGTCGGCCAGGTAGCGCTCGATGACACTCGGCAGCTCGGGAGACAGCGTGAACTGCAGGCCGGTGGAGTCCACATTCCAACCCATGATCTGCAGCGATTCCGGGTACAGGCGACTGCGCGAATCGAGGATGTGGGGACCGCCGGCCGTCACCCGTTCGGCGCGGCGGTCGCCGACGGCCACCACCGCCGCCGCCCCGTCGCCGAACATCGCGGTGGCAACCAGGCCGGACACGGTCGGCTTGACGGCCGGGAAGGTCAGTGAGCACAGCTCGACCGACACCAGAACCGCGACTCCGTCGGGCGCGCCACGCAGATAGTCGTGCAGCCGGGCCAGCCCCGCCGCGCCGGCGGCGCAGCCCAGACCGAACATCGGCACCCTGCGCACGTCCGGGCGCAGACCGAGTCGTCCGGTGATCCTGGCGTCCAGCGACGGCACCAAGACGCCGGTGACGGTCGTGGTGACGATCATGTCGACGTCCTGCGGTCGCAGGCCCGCCTCGTCGAGGGCACCCAGCAGCGCCTCGCACCCGAGGTCCACCGCCTTGTCGATGAAGATTTCGTTCGCCTCACCGAAGTCGGTCAGCGACGGGTACTTCGCCAGGGGCAGAACGAGGTGGCGGCTGTTGACTTTTGCCCCGGCGTGCAGCCGACGGACGATGGCCTCGTGTTCCTTCAATACGGGGAACTCGACGAATTGATCGGTGATCTCGCGCTGGCTGTAGCGATGCGGTGGTAGGGCGCCGAACACACCCGCGATGACGCTCATGCCCTACCCTTTGCTCAAAGATCTCCCCGGTGCCCGAAAGTTTAGGCCGTCGTGCGACGCGCGGCAAAGTCGCTGCTATTCAACGTCTGTCAAATAGGTGCCCGGAATTGATCTCGTAATCGATTCTGCCGACGCGGTTTTCGTCAATCAACACCGCCGTCCTCATCCGGATGCAGCGCCATCGCGATCAGGGCATCGGGGCTCAAAGAGTCGATGACGTCGTCGCCGACGGTCGAATCGGGTCCAGGCTTTTCGGATTCGCCGGCGAGCTGTAGGAGTTTGTCGAGCAATCCGGTTCTGCGAAGCTCCCCGAGGGGAATCTTGCGCAGCGTCGACCAGATCTTGTGATCGTCCGATGCTTCGCGATCCCCAAGCAGCAGGTGCCGAAGGTATGCGGCCAATGCCGCAGGCGTCGGGTAGTCGAAGATCAGCGTGCGCGGCAATGCCAGTCCGGTTTCGGTCGTGAGGCGGTTGCGCAACTCGACCCCGGTCAGCGACTCGAACCCGAGGTCCTCGAAGGCGCGTTCGGTATCGATGTGATCGCCGCCCGGATGCCCCAGCACCGCCGCGGCATGCAGGCACACCAGCTCCAGCAGCTGACGCAGCTGCTCCCCGGGCGGCAGCGCCCGCAACCGCTCGGCCCGGCTCGCCCACCGGCTCGCGATGGGAGCCGGCGCATCTTCGCGCTCGCCCAGCCAATATCGCTGCCGGGCGAATCCATACGTCGGCAGCTCCACCCGGCGGGCCCCCGTGCCGGTCAACACCGCCGCCCAATCCACGTTCGCACCGTTGGCGAACAGGCGCCCGGCCGCGCTGAGCACCGATTCGATTTCGGGGCGGTCGCCGGCGAGCGTCGCGACCGAGGTGCCGCGCTCGCCCGTCAACGATTGATCCACCGCGGCCGTCAGGGCCGCGCCGGGACCCACCTCCACAAACACGTCGGCGCCGAGGGACTCGGCGGCCCGTACCCCGTCGACGAACCGGACCGGTTCCCGAACGTGCCGGACCCAATATTCGGGCGACCCATACCCGGTACCGGCCGGCTGCCCGGTCACGTTGGACACCAACTGGATTCGCGGCCGATCCGCCGATACCCCGGCCACCACCCGGCCGAACTCCTCGACGACGGGTTCCATCAACGGCGAATGAAACGCGTGCGAGACGGCCAACCGATGCACACGGCGGCCCTGCTCCGCCATCCGGTCCGCGATGGCGGCCACCGGGTCCCGCTCACCCGAAATCACCACCGACGTCGGGCCGTTGACCGCCGCAATGCCGACGCCCTCGGTCAGCAGTGGCGACACCTCGTCCTCGGCGGCGGCCACCGCGACCATCGCCCCGCCGGCCGGCAGCCCGGCCATCAACCGGCCCCGGGCCGCCACCACCTTTGCCGCGTCCGCCAACGACAGAACGCCCGCCACGCACGCCGCGGTGAGCTCGCCCACCGAATGGCCCATCACGACGTCCGGAACGACACCCCACGATTGCCACAACGCCGCCAGCGCGAACTCGACGGCGAACAGGGCCGGCTGGGCGAACTCGGTGTTCTGCAGCTGCGCGGCATCATCACCCCACATCACCCGCTTCAGCGGTATCCGCAGGTGCCCGTCCAGTGCGCGCACGGCTTCGTCGAACGCGTTGGCGAACAACGGGAATCGGTCGTACAGCGGGGCGCCCATCCCCAGCCACTGCGAGCCCTGGCCGGAAAACACGAACACCGTCTTGCCGGGCTCCTGGGCGCGCCCCGCGACGACGCCCGCATGCGGGCGCCCGGCCGTCAATTCCGCCAGCCCCGCCGCGACGTTGTCCCGGTCGGCGCCGACCAGCACGGCCCGATGCTCGAACACCGTCCGGGTCGTCGCCATCGACCACGCCACGTCGGCCACGGCCAAACCCTCATGGTTTCGCAGGTGTTCGGCCAGCCGCCCGGCCTGGTTCGCGAGCGCGTCGACCGATCGCGCCGACAGCACCAAGGCCACCGCGGCGTGATCACGCTCGGCCACAGGGCTTTCCGGCGGCGCGGGAGCCTCCTCGAGGATCACGTGCGCGTTGGTGCCGCCCATTCCGAACGACGACACGCCGGCCCGCCGCGGCCGGTCCCGCGCGGGCCAGGGTGTGAGCTCGGTGTCGACGCGCAGCCGCAGGCTGTCCAGGTCGATCTGGGGATTCGCGCGCGCATGGTTGAGAGTCGGTGGGATCAGAGCGTTTTCGAGCGCCAGGACGGCCTTGAGCAGGCCGGCGATTCCCGCGGCGCCACCCGCGTGGCCGATGTTGGTCTTCACCGATCCCACGCTGACCGGACGACTTTCGCGGTTGGCGAATATTTCACCCAGCGCGTTCGCCTCGACTCGATCGCCGACTTCGGTTCCGGTGCCGTGTGCCTCGATGTAGTCGATGTCGTCGGCGGCAAGGTTCGCGTTGCTCAGCGCACACCGGATGACGTCGGCCTCCCCGGAAACCGAGGGCACGGTCTGGCCCGCCGAGCTGTGGCCCGCATTGCCCACGGCGCTGCCGCGGATGATCGCGCGGATGCGGTCCCCGTCGTCGAGGGCGGCGCGCAACGATTTCAGCAGCACCAGGGCACCGCCTTCGCCCCGCACGTAACCGTCGGCACGCTCGTCGAACGCGTAGGTGTGTCCCGAGGGCGACAGCGCACCGAATTCCGTTTCGAGCAGCGCTGTTTCGTCGGCCAGGTTGAGGTGGATGCCGCCGGCGATCGCCAGCCGCGCCTCGCCCGTGCGCAGGCTTTCGCATGCCAGGTGCACCGCGACCAGGGAGGACGATTGACCGGAGTCGACGGTCAGGCTGGAACCCCGCAACCCGAAGGCATAGGAGATCCTGTTGGCGATCATTCCCCTGCTGATCCCGGCAAACGAGTGGTGGTCGAGATTGTCGATGTTGTTCGGGGCGTCGCGCAGCGTCAGGATGGCGTAGTCGTCGGTCATCGCCCCGAGGTAGGTCGAAACGCGTTCGCCGCGCAGCGTTTCCGGCAGCACGAAAGCGTCCTCGAAGAGTTCCCACGCCAATTCGAGTGCCAATCGCTGCCGCGGGTCCATCGCGCGGGCCTCGCGGGGCGACAGGTTGAAGAAGTCGGCGTCGAACCCGGCGACGTCGACCGGCAGCCGCGTCGCTTCCGCTCCGTCGCGGACGAGGCGCCAGAAATCGCCGGGCCCGGCGGCGCAGGGGAACCGGCATGCCAGGCCGATGATCGCGACGTCGGTCATCAGGGGCCGACGTCCTCGTCGAGTATGGCGAAGAGCTCACTTTCGCTGGCGGTCGCAATGTCGTCGTCGTCGCCGTCGTCCATGGGTGCGCTAGGGGCCGGCGCGCTGAGCCCGGTGAGGATGGTTTGGATGCGCGCAGCGAAGTGAGCCTTGTCGTCCGGGGTCCAGTCGCCCTGGTTGACCAACGTTTGCAGCTCGCGGGCGATGTCGTTGAAGCGGGCCCGCCGGTCCGGTTCGGCGCCGTTGGTGACCGTCGCGAAGCTGAGCTGCTCGTCGACGTGTTCGGCCAGCGCCGCCGGGGTGGGGTAGTCGAAGATGAGGGCGGGTGAAAGGGTCAGCCCGGTGGCGGTTTTGAGGCGGTTGCGGAGTTCGACGGCGGTCAGCGAGTCGAACCCGAGGTCCTGGAACGGCAGCTGGGCCTCGACGTCCGCGCTGGAACGCCCCAGAACGGTCGCGGCGTTGGTGCACACCAACTCCACCAGCTGGAGGTGTCGCTGCTCGGGGCTGAGGCCGTGCAGCCGGGAGGCCAACCCCGACGTCGACACCGCGTTGTCGGTGTCGACGACGAGCCGGCGCCCCGGGCGGGTCACCAGGTCGCGAAGCAGCGGCGGCACAACGCCGCTCGCGCCCAACCCCGCCCCGTCGAGCCGGGCGGCGACCAGCACCGCGCGGTCGGCCAGCATGGCGTCGTCGAGCAGCTGTAGGGCCTGCGCGGTGGACAGCGGTGCGAGCCCGAGCCTGCTCATCCGGGCGATGTCGCGGTCGGCCAGGTGTCGGGTCATCGCGCTGGCCTGCTCCCACAGCCCCCAGGCCACCGACAACCCGGCCAGCCCGTGGGCCCGCCGACGCGCGGCCAGCCCGTCGAGAAAACTGTTGGCCGCCGCATAGTTGCCCTGCCCCGGGGCGCCCACGATGCCGGCCATCGACGAAAACAGCACAAACGCCGACACATCCAAACCCCGGGTCAGCTCATGCAAATTCCAGGCCCCATCCACCTTGGCCCGCAACACCGCATCCACCCGCTCGCGCGTCAACGACCCGATCAACCCGTCATCGAGCACCCCCGCGGCATGAAACACCCCCCTGAGCGGATATTCGTCCGGCAGCCCCGCGATCAGCGCCGCCACCTGGCCGCGGTCGGCCACATCACAGGCCACCACCGACACCCGCGCACCGGCGCCTTCGAGCCGGGCCACCAAATCGGATACGTCTTCGCCGCCGGCGCCGCTGCGGCTGGCCAACACCACATGCCCAACCCCATAGCGGGCCACCAAATGCCCGGCCAGCGCCGAACCGGCCATCCCGGTCCCCCCGGTGATCACCACGCTGCCCCCGGCCAACCCGCCGCCCGAGCCCGCCAGCACCGCGTTGCCGGGGCCGTCGGGCAGGGTCAACACGACCTTGCCGACATGGCGGGCCTGGCTGACGAAGCGGTAGGCCGAGGATGCGCAGCGCACGTCAAAGGCCTTGACGGGCAACGGCTTCAATGTGCCGTCGGCGAACAGGGCCATCAGCTCGGCGAGCATCGCCGCGGTGCGATCCGGGCCGGCCTCCATCAGGTCGAATGCCCGGTAGTGCACGCCCGGATGCCCGGCTGCCACCGCTTGCGGGTCGCGCAGGTCGGTCTTGCCCATCTCGATGAAGTGCCCGCCGCCGGCCAGCAACCGCAGCGACGCGTCGATGAACTCCCCGGCCAGCGAGTTGAGCACCACATCCACCCCGGCCCCGCCCGTGGTCCCCAGAAACTTCTGCTCGAACTCCAACGTTCGCGAGTCCCCGATGTGGTCGTCGTCAAAACCCATCGCCCGCAACGTGTCCCACTTGCCGCGGCTGGCGGTGACGAAGACCTCCGCCCCCCAATGACGGGCCAGCTGCACCGCCGCCATGCCCACCCCGCCGGTGCCCGCGTGCACCAACACCTTCTGGCCCGCCGTGACGCCGGCCAGCACCGACAACCCGTACAGCGCGGTCAAAAACACCACCGGCACACCGGCGGCCCGCACCGGCGACCAGCCCGCCGGCACCGCGGTCACCAGCCGGGCATCCACCACCGCCTCGGAGCCCACCACCCCCAACAGCCCCAGCACCGCGTCGCCGACCGCGAGCCCGGTCACGCCGTCGCCGACCTCGACGACCACCCCGGCACCCTCGACGCCGATCTCGCCGCCGCCGGGGTACATTCCCAACGCCACCAGCACATCCCGGAAGTTCACCCCCGCCGCGGCCACCGCCACCCGCACCTGCCCGGCCGCCAGCTCCCCCCGCGGGCACGACCGCACCACCAGGTCCTCCAACGTGCCCCCGCCGCCCGCGGTCATCCGCCACGCGCCCGCGGGCAACTCCAGCACGGTCCCCGCCCCGACCGGGGCCAACCGGGCGGCGTGCGCCACACCCGCGCGCACCACCAATTGCGGCTCGCTGCAACCGATCACGTCGCGGGCATCGATCGACCCGTCCGAGTCCACCAGGACCACCCGGCCCGGATGCTCGGCCTGCGCCGAGCGCACCAGCCCCCACACCGCCGCGCCGGCCAAATCCTCGACGCCCTCACCGGCCCAGCTGATCGCCCCGTGAGTCACCACGACCAGCACCCCGGAACCCTCACCAGCCAGAAACGACTGCAACACCCCCAGCGCCTCGTGCGTGGCCGCATACACCGACCCGACATCGGCGCCCGCGACCGGCCGCCACACCACCACGTCGTCGCCGCGAACGCCGTTCGGCTCCACGGGGATCGGTGACCACACGACGTCGAACAGGCCGCCGCCGCCCCCGGCTGCCGCCGCGACCGCGGCCGACAGCGCCTTCGCCGAGACCGGGCGAACCACCAGCTCGCGCACCGACAGCACGGGCAGGCCCGCGCCATCGGCCAATTCCACCGACACCGCGCCCACCCCGACCGGCGCGATCCGGACCCGAACCCGCGATGCGCCCGCGGCGCGCAAACACACGCCCTGCCAGGAAAACGGCAACACGGTCGAGTCTCCGCCCTCGGCGACCCCCCACGCGTGCAACGCCGCGTCCAGCACCGCCGGGTGAATCCCGAACCCGGCGACCGTCACGCCCTCGCCGACCGCCACGTCGGCGAAGATCTCTTGTCCCCGCCGCCACATCCCCTGCAAGCCTTGAAACGCCGGACCGTACTCGTAGCCCCGGCCCGCCAACGCGGCGTACAGGTCGCCGGCGTCCACCGCCGAGGCGCCCGCCGGCGGCCACACCGAAAGATCGGCGGCGGGCGCGGGCGAACCCGCGTTCAGCACGCCCTGCGCGTGCAGCACCCACACCGAATCCTGGTGCACGGCACGCGAATAGACCCACACCGCCCGCGAACCCGACTCGCCGGCGGCATCCACCACCAGCTGCACCCGCACCCCACCGGCCGCCGGCAGCACCAGCGGGGCCAGCAACGTCAGCTCCTCGACCACCGAGCAGCCGACCTCGTCGCCGGCCCGCAACACCAGCTCCACGAAGCCCGCGCCGGGAAACAGCATCACCCCGTCGACGACGTGATCCGCCAGCCACGGGAAATCGCCCACCGACAGCGCGCCGGTCAGCACCACGCCACCCGAGTCGGGACGCTCCACCACCGCGCTCAACAACGGATGTCCGGCGCGCGTCAGCCCCGCACCGCTGATGTCCGCCGATCCCACCGCCCCGTAGGGCAGCCAAAACCGCTGCCGCACAAAGCCGTAGGTCGGTAGGTCCACTCGGCGCCCGCCCCCCAGCGCGGCGGGCCAATCGACGCCGACGCCGCGGGTGAACATCTGCGCCAGCGCGGACAGCAGCGACTCGGGTTCGGGCCGGTCCTTGGCCAGCGTCACCACCGAGGCCGCCTGCCCGGCGGTCAGCGACTGCTCGACGGCGGCGGTGAGACCACGGCCGGGACCCACCTCCACGAACAGGCCGGCGCCGATCGATTCGGCGACCCGCACGCCGTCGACGAAGCGGACCGGCCGCCGCACGTGGTCGACCCAGTACCGCGGTGAGCCATACCCGGCACCGGCCAGCTCACCGGTGAGGTTGGACACCAGCGCAATTCGCGGTTCGGCGGCCGAAACCCCGGCGAGCAGTCGCGCGAACTCCTCGAGCATCGGCTCCATCAGCACCGAATGGAAGGCGTGCGACACCGCCAGGCGGTGGACCCGCCGGCCCTGCCGCGCCAACCGGTCCGCCACCGCGGTCACCGGGCCGTCGGCACCCGAAATCACGACCGCGTTGGGGCCGTTGATCGCCGCGATGCCCACGCCGTCGGTGAGCATGGGCGCCACCTCGGATTCGGCGGCGGCTATCGCAACCATCGCCCCGCCGGCGGGCAGGGCCGCCATCAGCCGGCCCCGGCCCGCCACCACCCTGGCCGCGTCCGCCAGCGACAGCACCCCGGCGACGTGGGCCGCGGTGATCTCGCCCACGGAATGGCCCGTCACCACGTCCGGCACCACGCCGACGTGCCGCAGCAGCGCCGCCATTGCCACCTCGACGGCGAAAAGCGCCGGCTGCGCGAATTCCGTGCTCTCCAGCAGCGCGGCGTCATCGCCCCAGATCACCTGCCGCAGTGGCAATCTCAGGTGGGGATCCAATGCCGTCGCCGCGTCGTCGAACGCCTCCGCGAAGGCCGGGAAGCGCTCGTGCAACTCCCGGCCCATCCCCAGCCACTGCGAGCCCTGGCCGGGAAACACGAACGCGATCTTGCCCGCCGCCTGGGCGCGCCCGACCACGACGCCCGCGCCCGGCTCGCCGGCGGCCAGCTCGATCAGGCCCGCCATGAGATCGTCACGGCCGGCGCCGACCACCACGGCCCGGTGGTCGAATGTGGACCGCGTCGTCACCAGCGACCAACCCACGTCCGCGGGGCTCAGGTCCGCATCGGCGGCCACCCGCGCCAGCAATCGCCTGGCCTGGTTGGCCAACGCGCGCTCCGAGCGGGCGGACAGCACCCACGCCGTCGCGGAGTCGTCGGGCGGCGCCGCAACGCTTTCGGCTTCCGGCGCCGACGGCTGCTCGATGATCACGTGCGCGTTGGTCCCGCTGATCCCGAACGACGACACGCCAGCGCGGCGGGGGCCGTCCCCCGCCGGCCAGGGCCGTGACTCCGTCAACACCGACACCGCCCCCGCCGACCAATCCACGTGCGGCGTGGGCACATCCACGTGCAGGGTCTGCGGCATGGTGCCGTGCCGGATCGCCTGCACCACCTTGATCAACCCGGCCACCCCCGCGGCGGCCGACGTGTGACCGATGTTGGATTTGATGGACCCCAGCCACAGCGGCCGATCCGCCGGCCGATCCTGCCCGTAGGTGGCCAGAAGCGCTTGCGCCTCAATCGGATCGCCCAACGTGGTGCCCGTCCCGTGGCCCTCCACCATGTCCACGTCGGCCACGCCCAACCGGGCATCGGCCAGCGCGGCCCGGACCACCCGCTGCTGCGCCGGCCCGTTGGGCGCGGTCAGCCCGTTGGACGCGCCATCCTGGTTCACCGCGGAGCCCCGCACCACGGCCAACACCGGGTGCCCCAGCCGTCGCGCGTCGGCGAGGCGCTCCACGACCAGGACCCCCGCCCCCTCGGACCATGCGGTGCCGTCGGCCGCGCCGGCGTAAACCTTGCACCGCCCGTCGGGCGCCAGTGCCCGCTGGCGGCTGAATTCGACGAATGCCGCGGGGGTGGCCATCACCGTCACGCCGCCCACCAGCGCCAGATCGCTCTCCCCCGACCGCAACGACTGCGCGGCCAGGTGCAGCGCCACCAACGACGACGAACACGCGGTGTCCGCCGACACCGCCGGGCCCTCCAGGCCCAGCACGTACGACACCCGCCCCGAGGCAACGCTCAGCGTCGAGCCGGTGAGGCCGTAGCCCTCCAGCTCGCCGTGCACCTCGCCGCCGTAGCCGGCGTGGATCACGCCGGCGAACACGCCCGTCGCCGAACCGCGCAACCCCAACGGGTCGATCCCGGCCCGCTCCAACGCTTCCCACGACAGCTCCAGCATCAGCCGCTGCTGGGGATCCATCGCGAGCGCCTCGCTGGGACCGACGCCGAAGAATCCGGCGTCGAAATCCCCGGCGTCGGTGAGGAATGAGCCCTGGCGCACGTACATCTTGCCCGGTGCGTCGGGGTCCGGGTCGTACAGCCCGGCCACGTCCCAGCCCCGATCCGCCGGAAAGTCGGACACCGCGTCGCGACCCTCGACCACCATGTCCCAAAGGCCCTCGGGCGAATCCACTCCGCCCGGATACCGGCACGCCATCCCCACCACCGCCACCGGCTCGGACAGCTTGCCCTCCAATTCGGAAAGGCGCCGCCGGGTGCGCCGCAGATCCGCGGTGAGGCGCTTCAGGTAATCAATATGCTTGTCGGTCCCCGACACTGTCGCTCCGTCGTGTTAGGAGCCGAGTTCTTCGTCGAGGATCGCGAAGAGCTGGCTTTCGGTGGCATTTTGGAGGTCCTCGTCGTCGAGGTCGTGCGGCTCGTTGGGGTCGTGGTGGGTGCCGAGGACGGTCAGCAGGGCCTGGATTCGGGCGGCGAGCTGCGTTCTGTCCTCGGGTTTCCAGTCGGGTCGCTCGAGCAGCGCTTGTAGTTCACGAGTGATGTCGTCGAAGCGGTTCATGTTCGGTTCGGCGCCGGTGGTGTCGGCGGCCAGCCGGGTGTCGAGGTGCTCGGCCAGGACGATCGGCGTCGGGTAGTCGAAGATCAGCGTCGGCGAAAGGCTCAGTCCGGTGGCGGTTTTCAGGCGGTTGCGGAGTTCGACGGCGGTCAGCGAGTCGAAACCGAGGTCTTGAAAGACGCTTCCGGCGTTGATGTCCGCGGCGTTCTGGCGGCCCAGCACGGTGGCCGCGTTGCCGCACACCAGTCCGACGAGTTGGTCGTGGCGCTGCTCGGCGGTGAGGCCGCGCAGCCGCGCGACGAGGCTCGTCATCGACGCCGCCGTGGTGTCGGCCTCGTCGATGACGCGCCGGGTGGGCCGGGCGGCCACCAGCTTGCTCAGCAGCGGCGGCAGCGCGGCGCGCTGGTCGGCCAGCGCGGCGGGGTCGACGCGGGCGGCCACCGTCGTGGCGCGGTCGGTGAGCATGGCGTCGTCGAACAGCTGGAGGGCCTGTTCGGTGGACAGCGGCGCGAGCCCGAGCCTGCTCATCCGGGCGATGTCGCGGTCGGCCAGGTGTTGGGTCATCGCGCTGGCCTGCTCCCACAGTCCCCAGGCAACCGACAGCCCGGCCAGCCCGTGGGCCCGCCGATGCGCGGCCAGCCCGTCGAGAAAACTGTTGGCCGCCGCATAGTTGCCCTGCCCCGGGGTCCCCACGATGCCGGCCATCGACGAAAACAGCACAAACGCCGACACATCCAAACCCCGGGTCAGCTCATGCAAATTCCAGGCCCCATCCACCTTGGCCCGCAACACCGCATCCACCCGCTCGCGCGTCAACGACCCGATCAACCCGTCATCGAGCACCCCCGCGGCATGAAACACCCCCCTGAGCGGATATTCGTCCGGCAGCCCCGCGATCAGCGCCGCCACCTGGCCGCGGTCGGCCACATCACAGGCCACCACCGACACCCTCGCCCCGGCGCCTTCGAGCCGGGCCACCAAATCGGATACGTCTTCGCCGCCGGCTCCGCTGCGGCTGGCCAACACCACATGCCCAACCCCATAGCGGGCCACCAAATGCCCGGCCAGCGCCGAACCGGCCATCCCGGTCCCCCCGGTGATCACCACGCTGCCCCCGGCCAGCCCGCCGTCGCATCCACTGAGCAGCGCGCCCGGCCCGTCGGGGACGGTGAGCACCAATTTGCCCGTGTGGCGGGCCTGGCTGATCATGCGGTAGGCGGTCGCGGCGCAGCGCACGTCAAAGGCCTTGACGGGCAACGGCTTCAATGTGCCGTCCGCAAACAGGGCCATCAGCTCGGCGAGCATCGCCGCGGTGCGATCCGGGCCGGCCTCCATCAGGTCGAATGCCCGGTAGTGCACGCCCGGATGCCCGGCTGCCACCGCCTGGGGGTCGCGCAGGTCGGTCTTGCCCATCTCGATGAAGTGCCCGCCGCCGGCCAGCAACCGCAGCGACGCGTCGATGAACTCCCCGGCCAGCGAGTTGAGCACCACATCCACCCCGGCCCCGCCCGTGGTCCCCAGAAACTTCTGCTCGAACTCCAACGTACGCGAGTCCCCGATGTGGTCGTCGTCAAAACCCATCGCCCGCAACGTGTCCCACTTGCCGCGGCTGGCGGTGACGAAGACCTCCGCCCCCCAATGACGGGCCAGCTGCACCGCCGCCATGCCCACCCCGCCGGTGCCCGCATGCACCAACACCTTCTGGCCCGCCGTGACGCCGGCCAGCACCGACAACCCGTACAGCGCGGTCAAAAACACCACCGGCACACCGGCGGCCCGCACCGGCGACCAGCCCGCCGGCACCGCGGTCACCAGCCGGGCATCCACCACCGCCTCGGAGCCCACCACCCCCAACAGCCCCAGCACCGCGTCGCCGACCGCGAGCCCGGTCACGCCGTCGCCGACCTCGACGACCACCCCGGCACCCTCGACGCCGATCTCGCCGCCGCCGGGGTACATTCCCAACGCCACCAGCACATCCCGGAAGTTCACCCCCGCCGCGGCCACCGCCACCCGCACCTGCCCGGCCGCCAACTCCCCCCGCGGGCACGACCGCACCACCAGGTCCTCCAACGTGCCCCCGCCGCCCGCGGTCATCCGCCACGCGCCGGCCGGCAGTTGCGGCGCGCCCACGGTCGACAACCGGGCTGCATGGGCGACGCCGGAGCGCACCACCAATTGTGGTTCGCCGCAGCCGATCACGTCGCAGGGGTCGATCGACCCGTCCGAGTCCACCAGGACCACCCGTCCCGGATGCTCGGCCTGCGCCGAGCGCACCAGCCCCCACACCGCCGCACCGGCCAAATCCTCGACGCCCTCACCGGGCAGCCCCACCGCCCCGTGAGTCACCACGACCAGCATCCCGGAACCCTCACCGGCCAGAAACGACTGCAACGCTCCCAGCGCCTCGTGCGTGGCCGCATACACCGACCCGACATCGGTGCCCGCGCCCGGCCGCCACACCACCACGTCGTCGCCGCGAACGGCGTTGGGCTGCAACGGCACCGGCGACCAGGTCACCTCGAACAGCCCGCCACCGCCCCGAGGCCCAGCCGGCGCCGACAACTGCGCCACCGAGACCGGGCGAACCACCAGCTCGCGCACCGACAGGACCGGCAGGCCCGCACCGTCGGCCAGGTCCACCGACACCGCCGCCACGCCCACCGGTGCGATCCGGACTCGCGCCCGCGACGCGCCCGCGGCGTGCAAACACACGCCCTGCCAGGAAAACGGCAACATCGTCTCGGCCTGTTCGCCGGCCACGCCCATCGCGTGCAACGCCGCGTCCAGCAGCACCGGGTGAATCCCGAAACCGCCGACCTCCGTTCCGGCGGCCTCCGGGACGGCGACCTCGGCGAAGACCTCGTTGCCGCGCTGCCACATCGCCCGCAAGCCTTGAAATGCCGGGCCGTACTCATAGCCCCGCTCGGCGAGTCGCTCGTAGGCGCCGGCGACGTCCATCGCCGTCGCCCCCACCGGCGGCCACACCGACATGTCCGCGGCCGGCCGCACGGTGCCGGCGCTCAACACGCCCTCGGCGTGCAACACCCATTCCGAACCGGGCTCGGCACCAAGCGAATACACCGATACGGTCCGGTCCCCTGAACCGGACGCGGCGCCCACCACCACCTGTACCTGCGCCCCGTCACGCAGCGGCAGCGGCGCCGACAGCGTCAGCTCCTCCACCACGGTGCAGCCGACCTCGTCGCCGGCCCGCAACACCAGCTCCACGAAGCCCGCGCCCGGGAACAACACCGTCCCGGCCACCGCGTGATCGGCCAACCACGGTTGGGCGGCCGTCGAGAGCCGGCCGGTGAGCACCACCCCGCCCGAGTCGGGTCGCTGGACCACCGCGCCCAGCAGGCCGTGTTCGGCCCCCGCCAAACCCAGGCCGCCCACGTCCGCGGCAGCGGCGCCGGAGTCCGGCAGCCAAAACCGTTGGCGCTGAAAGGCATACGTCGGCAACGGCACCTGGCAGCCACCGGTGAACGCCGCCCGCCAGTTCACCGCCACGCCCGCGGCGTGGGCCTGACCCGCCGACAGCCAAAACCGGTCCAGCCCGCCGTCGTCGCGGCCCAGCGACGGAACGACGACGGCGTCGCCGCCGTGCGGGGCGTCACCGGCCAGGGTCTCCTCGATGCCGGCGATCAGCACCGGATGCGGGCTGGATTCGATGAACACCCGATGCCCGGCGTCGCGGGCGCCGCGCACCGCGCGCTCGAACTGCACGGTCTGCCGGATGCTCCGGTACCAGTACTCGGCGTCCAAACCGGCGGTGTCCATCGGCCCACCGGTGACCGTCGAGAAGAACGCCACCGGGGACGAGTGCGGCTCGATGCCACTCAGCGCCCGGGCAAGCGGCTCACGGATCGCATCCACCTGCGCCGAGTGCGAGGCGTAGTCGACGTCGATCCTGCGGGCCCGCACACCCTCGGCCTCGCAGCGCCGAATCAGTTCCTCCAGCGCGGCCACCTCACCGGAGACGACGACGGCCGAAACACCGTTGACGGCAGCGACATTGAGGCGGCCGGCCGATCGCTCCAGCAACTCGTGCGCCCTCGGCAGCCCACACGCCAGGGAGACCATTCCCCCGGCCCCGGACAACCGCACCAGCAGCCGGCTGCGCAGCGCCACCACCCGGGCGGCGTCCTCGAGCGACAACGCCCCCGCCACGTACGCCGCCGCGATCTCGCCCTGGGAGTGGCCGATCACCGCGTCGGGGCGCACGCCCACCGACCGCCACAGCTCGGCCAGCGACACCATCACCGCCCACAGGACCGGCTGCACCACATCGACGCGGTCGAGCCCCGGCGCGCCCGCCGCGCCGCGGATGACGTCGATCAGGGACCATTCCACGTGCTCGCCGAGCGCCTTGTCGCATTGGTGCATCTGGTCGGCGAATACCCTTGACGTGTCGAGCAATTGGGCCCCCATGCCGGCCCATTGCGAGCCCTGCCCGGGAAAGACGAACACCGTCCGGTCCACCCCGCGCGCCCGCCCCGCGACGACGTTCGCGCCGGGATCGCCGGCCGCCAGCCCGGCCAGCCCGGCCATCAGCTGCTCACGGTCGCCCACCACCACCGCCCGGTGCTCGAACACCGACCGCGTCGACACCAGCGACCAGCCCACGTCGGCCGCATCGAGGTCCGGGTCGGCGGCGACGTGCGCCAAGAGCCGCTCCGCCTGCTCGGCCAACGCCTCGGCCGAACGGGCCGACAACACCCACGGAACCGCCGGCATGTCGCTATCACCCGAAGCGCCAAGGCCGTCCGGAGCCGGCGGCGGGGCTTCCTCCAGGATCACGTGCGCGTTCGTCCCGCTGATCCCGAACGACGACACGCCGGCCCGCCGCGGCCGGCTCTGCGCGGGCCAGGACCGCGGCTCCGTCAACAACGAGACCGCGCCCGCCGACCAATCCACGTGCGGCGTCGGCACATCCACGTGCAGGGTGCGCGGCATCAGGCCGTGCCGGATCGCCTGCACCATCTTGATCACCCCGGCCACGCCCGCGGCGGCCGACGTGTGTCCCATGTTCGACTTGATCGAGCCCAACCACAGCGGCCGATCCGCGGGGCGGTCCTGCCCGTAGGTCGCCAGAAGCGCTTGGGCCTCAATCGGATCGCCCAACGTGGTGCCCGTCCCGTGGCCCTCCACCAGGTCCACGTCGGCCGCGCTCAACCGCGCGTTGGCCAGCGCGGCCCGCACCACCCGCTGCTGCGCCGGCCCGTTCGGGGTCGCCAGACCGTTGGACGCGCCATCCTGGTTGACCGCCGAGCCGCGCACCACCGCGAGCACCGGATGCCCTGTCCGCCGCGCATCGGCCAACCGCTGCAGCACCAAAACCCCGACACCCTCGGAGAAACCGGTTCCGTCGGCCGCGCCGGCGTAGGCCTTGCACCGCCCGTCGGCGGCCAGCGCGCGCTGCCGACTGAACTCGATGAACATCGCCGGGGTGGCCATCACCGTCACCCCGCCGACCAACGCCACGTCGCACTCGCCCGCCCGCAACGAGCGCGCCGCCAGGTGCAGCGCCACCAACGACGACGAACACGCCGTATCCACCGACACGGCAGGGCCTTCCAGGCCCAGCGAGTACGCGACCCGCCCAGAGGCCACGCTCAGCGTCGAACCGCGCAACCCGTATCGCTCCAGGTCTCCGGGCACCCGCCCCTGGCCGCCGTACGAACCGTGGAATATCCCGGCGAACACGCCCGTCATCGAACCCCGCAGCGTCGACGGGTCAATCCCGGCCCGCTCCAACGCTTCCCACGACACCTCCAGCAGCAAGCGCTGCTGCGGATCCATCGCGAGCGCCTCGCTAGGCGCGATGCCGAAGAACGCGGCATCGAAATCGGCTGCGTCCGAAAGGAACCCCCCGCAGCGGGCGTACGACTTTCCGATCGCGTCAGGATCGGGATCGAACAGGCCGCCGAGATCCCAGCCACGGTCGGCCGGGAAATCGGACACGACGTCGCGGCCTTCGACCACCATCTCCCACAGGGCCTCCGGGGAGTCCACCCCGCCCGGATACCGGCACGCCATCCCCACCACCGCGATCGGGTCGTTCGCCGCGGCCAGCTGCTCGCGGTTCTCCCGCTTCAGCCGCTCGTTTTCCTTCAGCGACGCGCGCAGGGCCCTGACAAGCTCGTCCTGGCTGCTGTTCATGCGACCCACGCAAAACCCTTCATCGCCGCGATCCCAATATGGCGATGCCTAACCGACGAGCAGGAATCCACGGGCGCGCATCAGTGCCAACGCAACAACACGAGTTCGGAGCAGAAGCCGGGCCCCATTGCGATCATCAGCCCGGCGCTCTCGCTGGGCGGCGGTTTGGCGAGGGTGTCGCGCAGCACGTGCAGCACCGATGCGGAGCTGAGGTTGCCGATCTCGCCAAGCGAGCGCCAGGTCAGCTCGAGCGCCTCGGGCGCCAGGTCGAGGCTCGCGTTGATCGCCTCGATGACCTTGGGGCCGCCGGGGTGGCTGACAAAGGCGCCGATGTCGGTGGTGGTCAGGTCGTGCGCCCCCAGAAACTGCGTGACGTCGTCCTCGATGTACTGCTCCACGACGGCCGCGACGTCCTTCGACAGCACCAGCTCGAACCCCGTCGTGCCGATGTCGTAGCCCATGGTGCGCAGCGAGTCGGGATACAGGTGGCTGCGGGAGTCGAGGATGTCGGGCCCGCCGGCGCCCACCCGTTCGGCGCGCCGCTCCCCGACCGCGACCACCGCGCCGGCGCCGTCAGCAAACAACGCGCTGCCGACCAGACCGGCCAGCGACGGCTTGTATCCGGGGTAGGTCAGCGAGCAGAGCTCGACCGAAACCAGCGCCGCGACCCCGTCCGGCGCGCCGCGCAGGTAGTCGTTCAGCCGGGCCACCCCTGCGGCCCCGGCCACGCAGCCCAGGCCGAACAGCGGCACCCGCCGCACGTCGTCGCGCAGCCCGAGCCGCCCCGCGATCCGGGCGTCCAGCGACGGCACCGCCAGCCCGGTGACCGTCGTCGTGACGAGCACGTCGAGGTCCTGCGGCCGCAGGCCGGCCTCGTCCAGCGCGCCGGACAGCGCCTCACAGCCCAGGTCGACGGCGTTTTCGATGAAGATCCGGTTCGCCTGGCCGAAGTCGGTCAGCGCCGGGTACCGCTCCAGCGGCAGGACCAGGTGCCGGCTGTTGACCTTGGCGCTGGCGTGCAGCTGCCGGACGATGTCCTCGTACCCCTCGAACTCCGGAATGCTGACGAAGAAGTCGGTGAGCTCCCGCTGGGGATACCGATACGGCGGCAACGCACCGGAAACACCTGCGATGACGCTCATCGGTCCCACCCCTTGGTAACGAACGTCCGGGCCGAGAGGTTCACCCGGACTGCATAGCTGAGGGCAGCTTAGTCGGCTCGCAAATTGACGGCAAAGAAACGGCGGATCCCGTTCAGGTCCCGTTCAGGCCGCCGACTGCTGCCGCAGCCGCTCGTTCAGCCGCTCGCAGCTGGCCAGGACCGCGTCGAGTTGGTCGGCGACCCGGGTCGGCGCGGTGCCACCCCTGGCGTCGCGCGCCGCCACCGAGCCCTCGATCGTCAAAACCTCCCTGACCTGCGGCGTCAGGTCGGCGCTGATGGCGGCCAGCTCGTCGTCGGTCAGCTCCTCGAGCCCGACGCCGCGCGCCTCGGCCGCGCGCACCGCGGCGCCGGCGGCCTCGTGCGCGGAACGGAACGGAACCCCTTGGCGCACAAGCCATTCGGCGATATCGGTGGCCAGCGTGTACCCGGCCGGGGCCAGGGCGGCCATCCGCTCGACGTTGAACGTCAGGCTGCCCACCAGCCCCGCCATCGCCGGCAGCAGCAGCTCCAGCTGGGCCACCGAGTCGAACACCGGTTCCTTGTCCTCCTGCAGGTCACGGTTGTAGGCCAGCGGCTGGGCCTTCAGGGTCGCCAGCAGCCCGGCCAGGTTTCCGATCAGCCGCCCCGACTTGCCGCGGGCCAGCTCGGCGATGTCGGGGTTCTTCTTCTGCGGCATGATCGAGCTGCCGGTGGACCACGAATCGTGCAGCGTGACGTAGCCGAACTCCGTCGAGCTCCAGATGATGATGTCCTCGGCCAGCCGGGACAGGTCAACAGCGATCATCGCGAACACGAACGCGGCCTCCGCGGCGAAATCCCGGGCCGCGGTCGCGTCCACGGAGTTGTCGGCGGCGGCGGCGAAACCCAGGTCGGCGGCGATCGCGTCGGGGTCCAGGCCCAACGACGACCCGGCCAGCGCGCCGGCCCCGTACGGCGACACCGCCGCGCGCTTGTCGAAGTCGACGATCCGGTCCACGTCACGCAGCAGGGGGTGCGCGTGCGCCAGCAGGTGGTGGGCCAGCAGGATCGGCTGGGCCGACTGCAGGTGGGTCTTGCCGGGCATGATGGCCCTCGGGTGGGCGGCGGCCTGGGCGGCCAGCGCCGCCACCACGTCGAGCGCCCCGGCGGCGACCCGGCGCACCGCGTCGCGCAGCCACATCCGGAACAGCGTGGCCACCTGATCGTTGCGCGACCGGCCGGCCCGCAGCCGCCCGCCCAGGTCGGGTCCCACCCGGTCGATCAGCCCGCGCTCCAGGGCGGCGTGCACGTCCTCGTCGCTGACCAGTGGGGTGAAGCTGCCGTCGGCCACGTCCTGGGCGAGGCTGTCCAGCCCGGCCAGCAGCCCGTCGCGCTGCTCCTCGGTGAGCAGCCCGGCCCGGAACAGCACGATGGTGTGGGCCCGAGACGCGGTGATGTCGTAGGGCGCCAGCACCCAGTCGAAGTGGGTGGACTTGCTCAGCGCGGCCAGCGCGTCGGACGGGCCGTCGGCGAACCGCCCGCCCCACAGCGACCCCTCGCGCGTGCTCACTTTTCTCCGGCGAGCAGACGCAAATGCACCGTTTTGCCCGGCGTGTCGGGGGCTTTTGTGTCTGCTCGCGGGGAAAGGGTCACTGCTGGTCCCGCCGGGCGGCGATCTTCGACGACAACCCGTGCACGTACACGAACCCCTTCGCGGCCGACTGGTCGAAGCAGTCGCCCTCGTCGTAGGTGGCCAGGTTGAAGTCGTACAGGGATTCGTCGCTGCGGCGGCCGTTGACCGCAATGTGCCCGCCGTGCAACACCATTCGGATCTCACCGGAGACGTGCTCCTGCGTCTTGGCGACGAAGCTCTCCAGCGCGACCTTGAGCGGCGAGTACCACAGCCCGTCGTACACCAGCTCGGCCCAGCGCTGGTCGGTGTGCCGCTTGAAGCGGCCCAGCTCGCGCTCGAGGGTGACGTGCTCGAGCTCGGTGTGGGCGGTGACGAGCACCATCGCCCCGGGCGCCTCGTAGATTTCGCGGCTCTTGATGCCGACCAGCCGGTCCTCGACGACGTCCAGGCGCCCCACGCCCTGCGCGCCGGCGCGGGCGTTGAGCTCCTGGATCGCCTGCAGCATCGAGACCGGCCGGCCGTCGATGGACACCGGCGCGCCGCGCTCGAACCCGACGATCACCTCGTCGGGCGGGCTCCAGGTCACGGTGGGGTCCTCGGTGTAGGCGTAGACGTCCTTGGTGGGCGCGTTCCAAAGGTGTTCCAGGAAGCCGGTTTCCACCGCGCGGCCCCACACGTTCTGGTCGATGGAGAACGGCGACCGCTTGGTGACGTTGATCGGGATGGCGTTCTCCTCGGCGAACGCGATCGCCTTCTCCCGCGTCCACGCGTAGTCGCGCACCGGCGCCAGCACCTCCAAATCCGGTGCCAGCGAAGCGAATCCGACCTCGAACCGGACCTGGTCGTTGCCCTTGCCGGTGCAGCCGTGCGCGACGATGCCGCCGCCGTGCTCGCGCGCGGCCGCGACCAGGTGCTTGACGATCAGCGGCCGGCTGATCGCGGACACCAACGGGTAGCGGTCCATGTACAGCGCGTTGTTCAGCACGGTGGGCAGGCAGTACTCATCGGCGAATTCGTCGCGGGCATCTACCACCACCGCCTCGACGGCGCCGCAGTCCAGCGCCCGCTGGCGGATGACCTCCATGTCCTCGCCGCCCTGGCCGAGGTCGATCGCCACCGCCACGACCTCGCGGCCGGTCTCCTTGCCGATCCAGCTGATCGCCACCGAGGTGTCCAGGCCGCCCGAATACGCCAGGATGACGCGTTCCGACATGACTCTCCTTTATTCGAGCCTTTACTTGAGGCTTTCCAGTGTGGCGGCCAGCTCGGCGCCGGTCATCGGCTCCCGGGCCGCCACGAAGAGGGTGTCGTCGCCGGCGATGGTGCCGACGACGTACGGTAGCGCCGCGCGGTCGATCGCGCTGGCCAAGTAGTCGGCCGCGCCGGGCGGGGTGCGCAGCACCGCCAGGTTCGCGCTGGAGTCGGCGGACACCAGCAGCTCGCCCAGCAGCCGGGACAGCCGCGCCGTGCCGCCGGACACCCCGCGCACCGGGCTGCCGTCCTCGGGGACGACGTAGACGCCGACGCCGCCGTCGGCGCCGCGCAGCTTCACCGCGCCCAGCTCCTCGAGGTCGCGCGACAGCGTCGCCTGGGTGACGTCGATGCCCTCACCGGCCAGCCGGGCCGCCAGCTCGCTCTGGCTGCTGATCGGCTCCGACGACAGGATGGCCACGATGCGGGCCTGCCGGCCGGCCCGGGTGGTCTCCGGTGTGGGCTTCGAGCGGGTCATCGGGATCGCTCCAAAAGCCACACCAGCAGCGCCTTCTGCGCGTGCAGCCGGTTCTCGGCCTCGTCCCACACCGCGCTGCGCGGCCCGTCCATCACCTCGTCGGTGATCTCGTGCCCGCGATGGGCCGGAAGGCAATGCAGCACAATCGCTTCCGAGTCCGCCAGCCCGACGAGCCGCGCGTTGACCTGGAACGGCCGGAACGGCGCGACCCGGTCCAGCCCGTCGCCCTCCTGCCCCATCGACGTCCAGGTGTCGGTCACCAGGACGTCGGCGCCCGCGGCGGCCGCCTCGGCGTCGGCGGTGACCAGCACCGACGCGCCGGTGGCACGCGCGCGCCGCTCGGCGGCGGCCACCACCGCCGGGTCGGGCGCGAAGCCGTCCGGCGCGGCGACGGTGACGTGGACGCCGGCGGTGACGGCGCCGAGCATCAGCGAATGGGCCATGTTGTTGGCGCCGTCGCCGAAGTAGGACAGCCGGACCCCGCGCAGTGTCCCCTTGCGTTCGGCGATGGTCTGCAGGTCGGCCAGCACCTGGCAGGGATGGAACTCGTCGGACAGCGCGTTGACCACGGGCACCGTCGCGGTCGAGGCCATGCCGTCGAGCCGGTCCTGCCCGAACGTCCGCCACACGATGGCGTCGACGTAGCGCGACAGCACCCGGGCGGTGTCCTGCAGGGTCTCGTCGCGGCCCAGCTGGGTGCTGCCGGTGTCGACGACGACGGCGTGCCCGCCGAGCTGCGCGACGCCCACCTCGAACGAGAACCGGGTGCGGGTGGAGTTCTTGTCGAACAGCACCGCGACGCCGCGGGGCCCCTCCAGCGGGCGACGGCCGAACGGGTCCTTCTTCAGTTCGGCGGCCAGCTGCAGCACCTCGGCCTGCTCGGCGGGTGAGAGGTCGTCGTCGCGCAGGAAGTGCCTAGGCATCGACGGCCTCGTCTCTGGAAGCATGGTCGAGGATGGTCGGCAGCGCGGCGACGAAGCCGTCGATCTGGGCCTCGGTGACGATCAGCGGCGGCGCCAGCCGGATGACGTCGGGCGCGGCGGCGTTGACCAGGAATCCCGCGTCGCGGGCGGCCGCCTCGGCGTGCTTGGCGCGCTCGGCGGTCAGCACGATGCCCAACAGCAGCCCGCGGCCGCGCACCTGGCCGATCAGCGGGTGGCCCAGCCCTTCGATGCCGTGGCGCACCGACTTGCCCAGCACCTCGGCGCGCCGGACCAGGTCGTCGGCCGCCAGCACGCGCAGCACCGCCAGCGCCGCCGCGGCGCAGACCGGGTTGCCGCCGAAGGTGCTGCCGTGCAGGCCCGGCGTCAGCAGCTCCGCCGCCGCCCCGACGGCCAGGCACGCCCCGATCGGCAGCCCGCCGCCGAGGCCCTTGGCCAGGGTCACCACGTCGGGGGTGATGCCGTCGTGCTGGTGGGCGAAAAAGGCGCCGGTGCGGCCCATCCCGGTCTGCACCTCGTCGAGCACCAGCAGCGCGCCGTGCCGGGCGGTGATCTCGCGGGCGGCCGCGAGGTAGCCCTCGGGCGGGACGACGACGCCGCCCTCCCCCATGATCGGTTCCAGGAACACCGCGGCGGTGTCGTCGCCGACCGCGGCGGCCAGCGCGCCGGCGTCCCCGTACGGGACGTGGGTGACCTCACCGGGCAGCGGCGCGAACGGCGCCTGCTTGCTCGGCTGCCCGGTCAGCGCCAGCGAGCCCATCGTCCGGCCGTGGAAAGCCCCCTGCGCCGCAACGAGTTTCGTGCGCCCGGTGAGCCGGGACAGCTTGAACGCCATCTCGTTGGCCTCGGTGCCGGAGTTGCAGAAGAACGCCCGCGCCGGCGCGCCGTTTTCGTCGGACGCGCCCAGCAGCCCGACCAGCTCCTCGGCCAGCGCGATGGCCGGTTCGGTGGCGTACAGGTTGGACGTGTGGCCCAGCGTCGCCATCTGGTGCGTGACGGCCTCGACGACTGCGGGGTGGCGATGGCCCAGCACGTTGACCGCGATGCCGCCGAGCAGGTCCAGGTAGGCCCTGCCGTCGACGTCGGTGACGATGGCGCCGTCCCCGCTGGCCAACGCGACCGCCGGGGTGCCGTAGTTGTGCATCATCACGGCTTCCCACCGCCGGCGCAGAGCTTCGGTGTGGGTCATGCGGGCACCACCTTGGTGCCGGTGCCCGCGTCGGTGAACAACTCCACCAGCACGCAGTGCTCGACCCGGCCGTCGATGACGTGCGCGCTGGGCACGCCCGCGGTGACCGCCCGCAGGCACGCCTCCACCTTCGGGATCATGCCCGCCTCCAGCGTGGGCAGCAGCTGCGCCAGTGTGCCGGCGTCGATCTCGCTGACCAGCGAATCCCGGTCGGGCCATTTGGTGTACAGGCCTTCGACATCGGTGAGCATCAACAGCTTCTCGGCGCCCAGGGCTTCGGCCAGCGCCGCCGCGGCGGTGTCGGCGTTGATGTTGTGCACCACCCCGTCGGCGTCCGGCGCGAGCGTCGACACCACCGGAATGCGCCGCGCCGCAATCAGATCCAGCACCGCGGCGGTGTTGACCTGGTCGACGTCGCCCACCAGGCCGATGTCGGTGGCCACGCCGTCGACGGTGACGCTGCGCCGCACGGCGGTGAACAGTTGCGCGTCCTCGCCGGTGATGCCGACGGCGTAGGGCCCGTGCGCGTTGATCAGGTTGACCAGTTCGCGGCCCACCTGTCCGAACAGCACCATCCGCGCCACGTCGAGCACTTCCGGTGTGGTGACCCGGAATCCGCCCTTGAAGTCGCCCTCGATGCCGAGGCGGCGCAGCATGGCGGTGATCTGCGGCCCGCCGCCGTGCACGACGACGGGGTGGATGCCGCAGTTGCGCAGGAAGGCCATGTCGGCGGCGAACGCGTGCCGCAGCGCGTCGTCGGTCATCGCGTTGCCGCCATACTTGATCACGACGATCTTGCCGTGCAGCTGCTTGAGCCACGGCAGGGCTTCGGCCAGCACCTGCGCCTTGACCCCGGTGCTCAACTCGTCGACGTTCAGGGTCATGAGCTGTAGGCCGAGTTCTCTTCGACGTAGCCGTGCGACAGGTCGGTGGTGCGGATCGCGGCGGTGGCGTCCCCCAGGCCGAGGTCGACGGTGATGTCGATGTCGGCGCCCGACAGATCCACCTCGCGCGCGCCCGGAGCCCCGACCCCGTCGACGCACACCGCAAACCCGTTGAACGACACGGCGATTCGATCGGGTTCGACGGTGACCCCCGGCGCCAGGCCGACGGCCGCGACCACCCGGCCCCAGTTGGGGTCCGACCCGAACATCGCGGTCTTGACCAGGCTGTCGCGGGCGATCGCCCGGGCGGCCGCCACCGCCTCGTCCTCGGAGGCCGCCCCGGTCACCGTCACGGTGACGCGTTTGGTGACGCCCTCGGCGTCGGCCTGCAGCTGCGCGCACAGGTCGTCGCAGACCCGCAGTACCGCATCGTCGAGATCGGTTTGGGCCGGGGCGATCCCGCTGGCACCCGACGCCAGCAGCAGCACGGTGTCGTTGGTGGAGCAGCAGCCGTCGATGTCCAGCCGGTCGAACGTGCGCGCCGCGGCGCGGCGCAACGCCGTGTCGAGCGCCGCCGGGTCGGCGACGGCGTCGGTGCTGAGCACGCACAGCATGGTCGCCAGCGACGGTGCCAGCATGCCCGCGCCCTTGGCCATCCCGCCGACCGTCCAGTTGTTCCGATGGTGCAACGCAACCTGTTTGGGCACGGTGTCGGTGGTCATGATGGCCTGCGCGGCGTCCTCGCCGCCGGACAGCCCGCCGGCCATCTCGTGCACGATCTGGCGGACGCCGGCCAGCACCCTGTCCATCGGCAGCCGGTCGCCGATCAGCCCGGTGGAGCAGACCGCGACCTCGATGGCCCCGGTCTCGGTCCCCCAGTCCGACAACGCCGCGGCCACCGCCTCCGCGGTGGCGTGGGCGTCCTGGAAGCCGCCCGGCCCGGTGCACGCGTTGGCGCCCCCGGAGTTGAGGATCACCGCGCGCAGCGCCCCGGTGGTCAGCACCTGCTGGGTCCACAGCACCGGCGGGGCCTTGACCCGGTTGCGGGTGAACACCCCGGCGGCCGAGTAGTCGGGTCCCTCGTTGAAGACCAGCGCGAGGTCGCGGGCCCCCGACGCCTTGATGCCGGCGGCGATGCCGGCCGCGCGGAACCCGGCCGGGGCGGTGACGCCCTGCTCGCGCAGCAGCCGCGCGGCCGCTGCCGTCGACGTCACGGCGCCACTCCGACCGTCGAAAGGCCCTCCGCCTCCGGCCAACCCAGCGCCAGGTTCATCGACTGCACCGCGGCGCCCGAGGTGCCCTTGACCAGGTTGTCGATCGCGGCGATCGCGACGAACGTCTCGGCGGCCTCGTCCACCGCGACGGCGACGTGCGCGGCGTTGCTGCCGATCACCGAACCGGTGCGGGGCAGCTGCCCGTCGGGCATCAGGTAGACGAAAGGCTCTGCGTCGTAAAACTTTTCGTAGGCGGCCCGCAGTTGGGACAGCGGGGAGCGGGTGCGCGCGGTGCAGGTCGCCAGGATGCCGCGCGAGGTCGGGATGAGCACCGGCGTGAACGACACCGTCACGTCGCGGTCGGTGACGGCGCGCAGCCCCTGCGCGATCTCGGGCGTGTGCCGGTGGGCGCCGGCGATGTTGTAGGCCCGCGCCGACCCGATGACCTCCGAGCCGAGCAGGTCGGCCTTGGCCGCGCGGCCGGCCCCGGAGGTGCCGCTGACCGCGACCACCGTGACGGCGGGTTCCACCAGGTCCTCGGCCACCGCGGGCAGCAGCGCCAGCAGCGCCGCGGTCGGGTAGCAGCCCGGCACCGCGATGCGGCGGGCGCCGCGCAGCCGCTCCCGCGCGCCGGGCAGCTCCGGCAGCCCGTACGGCCAGCTGCCGGCGTGCGGGGAGCCGTAGAACCGCTCCCACGCGGCGGCGTCGTCGAGCCGGAAGTCCGCGCCGCAGTCGATGATCAGGGTGTCCGGGCCGAGCCGTTCGGCCAGCGCGGCCGAATTCCCGTGCGGCAGGGCCAGGAACACCACGTCATGGCCGCTCAGCACGCCGAGCTCGGTGGGCTCGAGCACCCGCTGCGCCAGCGGCGTCAGGTGCGGATGGTGCTCGGCCAGCGTGCTGCCGGCGCTGGCCGCGGCGGTCACCGAACCGATGGCGAGCCGGCCGTCGGCGCAGGCGGGATGGCCCAGCAGCAGGCGCAGGATCTCGCCGCCCGCGTAGCCGCTGGCCCCGGCGACCGCCACCCTCAGTACGTCGGCCATTCCGGCAATTCTGCATGGTTATGCAATGGTTTGCAAATCAATGCTATGTGCGTAGTTCGGCGCCCACGGCCTCGGCGGCGCGCCGCACCGCGGCGTCGCGGGCGGCGCTGGCGTCGGCCTCGGTCAGCGTGCGATCCGGCGCGCGGAAGCGCAGCGCGAACGTCAGCGACTTGCGGTGTTCGCCGATCTGCGGGCCGGTGAACACGTCGAACAGCTGGATGTCTTCCAGCAGCTCGCCGGCGCCCTCGCGGATCGCGTCGGCCACCGCCTGGGCGGGCACCTGGGCGGGGACCACCAGGCTGACGTCCTGGAACACGGCCGGGAACGGCGACACCCGGGGCGCCGGCAGCGCCTCGACGATGGGAATCGCGTCGAGGTCCAGCTCGAGCGCGCAGGTGCCCTTCGGCAGCCCGGAGCGCTCGATGACGGCGGGATGCAGCTGCCCGGCGTGGCCGACGCGGGCGTCGCCGACCAGCACCTCGGCGCAGCGACCCGGATGCCAGGGCAGGTGTTGCGCCGCGCGCAGCCGCACGTCGACCCCGCTGGCGCGCGCGATGATTCGCACCGCCTCGAACGCGTCGGCGGCGTCGGCGGCGCGCCCGGGACCCCACGGGCCGCGCGGTTCGCGCAGGCCGGTCAGCACCGCGGCGACGTGCTGCGGCTGCCGGGGCAACGACGCGTCCAGCGTGGCGATCTCGGCCTCGGTCGGCCGCCGGTCGACGGGGATGAGCTCGACGCCGCGGGTCTGCTCGGTGGGCTGCACCACCTGCGCGACGGCGAACAGCGAGGCATCGACGAGACCGCGGGACACGTTGCGCCCCAACGCTTCCAGCAGACCCGGCAGCAGCGTGGTGGCCAGCTCCGGGCGGTCGGCCTCCAGCGGGTTGAGCACGCGGGTGGTGGTGCGGCGCGGGTCGTCGGCGGGCAGGCCCCACAGGTCGAACACGCCGGCGGGCAGGAACGGCGTGGGCAGCACCTCGACGTAGCCGGACAGCGCCAGCGACCTGCCGACGGCGCGGCGGCGCCGTTGCACCGCGGTCAGTCCCCGGCCCCCGGGCGCCGACGGCAGCACCGATCCGATGGCCTCCAGCCCCTCGAGCCGCAGCACCTCCTCCACCAGGTCGGCGGGCTGCGCGAGGTCGGGTCGCCAACTCGGCGGCGTCACCGTCAACATGTCGCCGTCTTCGGCTACGGCCGCGCCGACCTGGGTAAGTCGCCGGGCGGTCGTGCCCGGGGCGTAGGCCAGGCCGGCGACGCGGTCCGGCAGGTCGGCGGCGATCCGGATCGGCGGCCCGGCCCAGTCGTCGCGCGGCGGGTCGCCGCGCCAATCGGTCAGCGTCTCCGACACGGTTCCCCCGGCGATCTCGGCGAGCAGCGCGGCGCACCGGTCGAGCGCCGCCACCGAGATGGCCGGGTCCACGGCGCGCTCGTAGCGGCGGGCGGCCTCGCTGGGCAGGTGCAGGCGGCGCTGGGTGCGCGACACCGCGGCGGGGTCCCACACCGCGGCCTCCAGCAGCACGTCGGTGGAATCGCGGCGCACCTCGGTGCTCGCGGCGCCCATCACGCCGCCGATCGCGGCCGTGGCCGCGTCGTCGACGATCAGCACGTCGGCCGGGTCGAGTTTGCGCTCGACGTCGTCGAGGGTGACGACGGTCTCGCCGGGCCGGGCGAACCGCACGCCGAGGCCGCCGGTGACGCGGTTGCGGTCGTGGGCGTGCATCGGGTGGCCCAGTTCCAGCATCACGTAGTTGGTGGCGTCCACAGCCGGGGAGGTCGCGCGGATCCCGCACAGCAGCAGCCGGCGCTGCAGCCACCACGGCGACACCGCGGCGGGATCGATCCCGGTGACCGGGCGCAGCGCGAAGCGGCGGACGCCGGTTTCGGCCTGCACCGTCAGCGGCCAGGCCTCCCCCTCGACCGGCAGCGGCTTGACCTCGGCGGGGTCGACGAAGTCCAGGTCGTAGGCGCAGGCGACCTCGCGGGCCAGGCCGCGCACCGACATGCAGTAGCCGCGGTCGGGCGTGATGGCCAGGTGGAACACCACGTCGTCCAACCCGAGCGCCTCGGCGCCGGCGGCCCCGGGTTCGGCCGTGCCGGGCGGCAGCACCAGGATCCCGGAATGGTCTGCGCCCAAACCGAGTTCGGCCGTCGAGCAGATCATCCCGTCGGAGTCGCGGCCGTAGGTCTTGCGGGCCGTGATCGCGAACCCGCCGGGCAGCGTGGTCCCCGGCAGCGCCACCACGACCAGGTCGCCGACCGCGAAATTGGTTGCGCCGCAGACGATCTCGCGCTGGCCGTTCCCCGCGCCGACGTCGACCACGCAGGCCCGGATCGGTTTCTTGAAGCCGGTGAGCTCCTCGACGCCGGTGACCCGGCCCACGGTCAGCGGCCCGTCGACGGGACCGAGCCGGACGACCTCCTCGACCTCGTGGCCGATGCGGATCAGCATCTGCTCGAGGTCGCCGGGCGCGACGTCCCAGCCGGGGGCGCCCACCGCGACGACCTCGCGCAGCCAGCTGTAGGGAAGGCGCATCAGGCACCCACCCCGAACGGCAGCGAGAACCGGACGTCGCCCTCGACCATGTCGCGCATGTCGGGGATGCCGTTGCGGAACTGCAGCGTGCGTTCCAGGCCCATCCCGAACGCGAACCCGGAGTAGACGGCGGGGTCGATTCCGGCCGCGCGCAACACGTTTGGGTGCACCATGCCGCAGCCGCCCCACTCCACCCAGTCGGCGCCGCCCTTCTTGCCGGCGAACCACACGTCGAACTCGGCGGACGGCTCGGTGAATGGGAAGAAGTGCGGCCGGAACCGGGTGCGCACCGACGGACCGAACTCCGCGCGCGCGAACGCGTCCAGCGTGCCGCGCAGGTGCGCCATGGTCAGGCCGCGGTCCACCGCCAACCCCTCGACCTGGTGGAAGACCGGCGTGTGGGTGGCGTCGAGTTCGTCGGTGCGGAACGTGCGGCCGATCGAGATGATGTAGACCGGCAGCTCGCGCTCGAGCAGGGCGCGTACCTGCACCGGCGAGGTGTGCGTGCGCAGCAGCTGCCGGGAGCCCTCCGGCGCGATGTGGAAGGTGTCCTGCTCGCTGCGCGCGGGATGGTCGGGCGGGAAGTTGAGGGCGTCGAAGTTGAACTGCTCGGTTTCCACCTCCGGCCCGTCCACCAGCTCCCACCCCATCGCGATGAAGGTGTCGGCGACGTGCTCGGCCAGGATCGTGATCGGGTGCCGGGCGCCGGTCGGCTGCCGGGTCGACGGCAGCGTGACGTCGATGCCCTCGGCGGCCAGCACGGCCGCGTCGCGCTCGGCGCGCAGCGCCGCCAGCCGTTCGTCGTAGCTGCGCTGGGCCTCGGCGCGCGCGGCGTTGACGCGCTTGCCGGCGTCGGCGCGCTGGTCCTTGGGCACGCCGCCCAGCGCCTGTCGCGCCAGCGCCAGCGGCGAGCGGTCGCCGAGGTGCTCGGTCTTGACGGCCGCCAGCGCCTCCAGGTCACCCGCGCGTGCGATGGCCTGCCGGGCGGCGCTGACCGCATTGCCCAACGCTTCCGGCGACAGGTCGACGGGTTGATCGCCCACGCGGCGACACTCTCCTTGCTGACGAGGCTTGCTGACGAGGCTGTTCGGGCCGCGCACGGAAGGCGGCGGCGCAAATGCCGATCATAGGGGATGCGCTGCGCGGCGCACGCTTCGAAGACCGCCGGCGAAATCGCTAGCCGGCCATGACCGGCTGCGCGGCCGGCGCGCCGTCCGCCAGCGGCAAAACCGGCGGCAAAACCGGTAGCGCGCCGCGTCGCGCGAAGAACTGCGCGACAAGGTAGGCCACCACCGCGCCCAGGATGCCGAACGACGACGCGGCGGCCATCGTCCCCCAGTGGTGGGCCAACATCAGGAAGCCGAAGCCCGCGGACGCCGCCAGCATCAAGAACCGCACCGGGGTCCACCGGATCGGCTGCTGGAACCGCGCGGAGACCAGCACGCCCAGCACGACGGCGACGGTGTGACCCGCATCGGTGAAGTCACCGCCGATGATCGCCGACGCCATGCCCGCCGACACCCACCAGGCGATCCAGGCCGGTCGCCAGCGTTGCGGAATCGCCGCCGTCATCGCGCCGAGCACCGCCAGGGCGCCGTAGCTCATCCCGACATCGCTGGCGCGGGCGATCGATATCGGCAGCCAGCCGAACTCGATCGCCGCGGCCAGCGCGGCGGCCACCACCAGCGTCGCGCCGATGTGGCCGACGACGAACGCCACGACCAGGCGGATGGTGCGCAGGTGCAGTTCGGCGAGCGCGAGCAGGCAGGTCAGGAAGGGCAACCAGAAGTAGAGCGGGCCGGCGTCGACCACCAGCGCGCTGCCCACCAGCGTGCCCAGGTGGCCGCGCGCCAGGTTGTGCAGGTTGGTGCTGGCGCGCTGAACGAGCACGTCATGCGCGTGCGGGCCGAGCGCCAGGATGGCGCAGCTGATGGCGAGCAGGATCGCCACGTACCCAACGGTGAACCGGACCCGGGAAAGCCGGGTGAAGATGCCCCCGATCATCGGTGTCTATTATGCAGGCTAATTTGTTTCCGGGGCGTGATCAGAGGCTGTCAACTCCCTAAGAGTCCTGAGGCGATAGATCGCCAGGTCGGCGGGGATGCCGGTAGTTTTGGGCCCGAACACGGGTTTACGTGCGCGTTTGGCGACGACGCCCAGTGCGTCCAGTTCGCTTTGCGGTATCAGGTCGAGTGACGAACTCGACACCATGATGCCGCCCTTGGTGGCGCGTTCCATCACGCGGGCGGCGATGTTGACGTCGACGCCGAGCCAGTCGGCGGCCATCCGCTGGGGGCGCCCGGTGTGGATCCCGACCCGCATTCGCGGCGTGTAGCCCGCCACCTCGACCGAGCGCAGCTCCTCCTTGGCGGCCAGGACGGCCCGCAGGGCGACGGTCGGATCGCGGAACACCGCCATCAGCCCGTCGCCCATCCGCTTGACGATGTGACCCCCGGCGTCCAGCAGCGGCGGTTCGACCGCCCGCGCCACCTGCCGCAACAGGGCGAGCGCCGCGTCGTCGCCGGCGCGCAGCGACCACGTCGAAAAGCCGACCAGGTCGGTGAACACCAGCGTCACCTCCGGATTGGCGGGCCGCCGGGAAACCGCCTCGGTCAACGCCTGCCACACCTGCAGCACGCCGAGGCTGAGCTCACGCGACGCCGCGTCCCGGTCCCCCAGCAGCCGGTCGGCGGCGCGCGCCGCGGCCCGCGGCGCGCCCTCACCCGCGGTGGACAGCGGGTCGCCGAACTCGTGGTCGCCGGGCAGCAGCCGTCGCGCCCGCCGGACGAACTCCACCACTCCGGGACGGTGGTTGGTCGAGCGCAGCCACTCCGTCGCGGTGTGCACGGACACCGGGGAGCGCCGTCGTGAGTCGAGGGGCGCCGCCGTCGTCACCAATTCCGGTTCCGTTTCCTGGCCCTCGCCCGGGTCCGGTTCGCGAGGCGGGCCTTCCACTCGGCCAGGGTAAGTAGTTCCGGCCGACGCAGGCAACGAAAGTCAGCGACAGTCGGCCCGGCTGTGTCACATCTCGCATCAAAGGCCCTGATTGCGGCGCGATTACCGGCAAGCCACGCCCACGTCGAAACTCGGTAACACCCGGCCGCGCCGGGGGCCGAAATCGTAGACAACGTGCGTTGTCAAAGTTATCGTGAGCGCAGTAGTAGTAGGAGGCCGTGATGACTGCCGCATCGACTCCGTCCGCGACTCCGCCCGCCGATCCGCTCGGGCCAGATTCGCTCACCTGGAAGTACTTTGGCGATTTGCGCACCGGGATGATGGGCATCTGGATCGGGGCGATCCAGAACATGTATCCCGAACTCGGCGCGGGGGTGGAGGAGCATTCGATCCTGCTGCGCGAGCCGTTGCAGCGGGTAGCCCGCTCGGTCTACCCGATCATGGGCGTCGTCTACGACGGCGAGAGGGCGGCGCAGACCGGCGAGCAGATCAAGCGCTACCACCACACCATCAAGGGGATTGACACCGAGGGCCGCCGTTATCACGCGCTGAACCCCGAGACCTTCTACTGGGCGCACGCCACGTTCTTCATGCTCGTGATCAAGGTGGCCGAGTACTTCTGCGGGGGCCTGACCGAGGCCGAGAAGCGGCAGCTGTTCGACGAGCACGTGCAGTGGTACCGGATGTACGGGATGAGCATGCGGCCGGTGCCCAAGTCGTGGGAGGAATTCCAGGAGTACTGGGACCGGGTCTGCCGCGAGGAGCTCGAGATCAACCAGGCGACGCTGGACATCTTCCAGATCCGCATTCCCAAGCCGAAGTTCATCCTGATGCCGACGCCGATCTGGGACCAGCTGTTCAAGCCGCTGGTCGCGGGCCAGCGCTGGATCGCAGCGGGGCTTTTCGAGCCGGCGGTTCGCGAGAAGGCGGGCATGCGCTGGACGCCGGGCGACGAGGTGTTGCTGCGCCTCTTCGGCAAGATGGTCGAGCTGGCGTTCCTGGCCGTGCCCGACGAGATCCGCCTGCACCCGCGCGCCCTGGCCGCCTACCGCCGCGCCCAGGGGCGGATTCCCGACGACGCGCCGTTGGTCGAGGCGCCGGAGTTCATGGCGCCGCCGCGGGACCGCCGCGGGCTGCCGATGCACTACTTCCCGCCGCGCAAGTCGTTGATGGAGCGCGCCGGGTCGCTGGTGCACACCACGCTGTCGCTGGCCGGCATGCGCCCGGCCCGGGGCCGGACCAGAACGGCCGCCTAGGACTCAGGCGCGTCCAGGGCCCGCGCGCTCTGGTAGAGGCAGATCGCCGCGGCGGCGGCCACGTTCAGGCTCTCCGCGCCGCCGGACATCGGGATGCGCACGCGGTGATCCGCCCCGCCCGCGATGTCGGCGGGCAGCCCGTGCGACTCGGGCCCGAACAGCCAGGCCGTCGGCCGGCCGAGGAGTTCCCCGGCCTCGTCGAGGCGGGTCTCGCCGTCGACCGTGGCGGCCAGCACCCGCAGCCCGGCGGCGCGCAACGCGCCGACGGCGGCCTGCGCGTCGGGCGCGGGGACGACCGGGATCGAGAAGATGCTGCCGGCCGAGGCGCGCAGGCACTTGCCGTTGTACGGGTCGACGCTGTGTCCGGCCAGGATCACGGCCGCGGCGCCCATGGCGTCGGCGATGCGGATCAGGGTGCCCGCATTGCCCGGCTCGCCGATCTCGACGGCGACCGCGACCAGCCGGGGCGAGCCGGCGAGCGCGTCGTCGAGCCCGGTGGCCGGGATGTCGCAGACCGCCACCAGGCCCGCCGGAGTGACGGTGTCGGACAAGGCTTTTGCGGCCCGCTCGGTCACCAGGTGGACCGGCGGCCCGGTCAGGGAGGCGAGCAGCGACGCGTGCCTTTCCCCGGCGGGCTCGGTGACGAACACCTCGCGGACCAGCCCGCGCGCCGCCGCGGCCTCGACGAGGTTGGGCCCCTCGGCCAGAAACCGGCCCGCCCGCCCGCGGCCGACGTGGCGATGCAATTTGACCGCCGCGGACACCCTGGCCGAGCGTTCGGTCAGCACCGAATCCCCCGGCCGGGAACGCGAACTCAGGCAGCCTCTCCCGAGGGGGCGTTGACGTCGTCGGGCAGCGCCGCCCGGGCGACGTCGACGAGCGCGGTGAACGCCGCCGGGTCGGTGATCGCGATGTCGGCGAGGTTCTTGCGGTCCACCTCGACGCCGGCGGCCTTGAGACCCTGGATCAGCCGGTTGTAGGTGATGTCGTTGGCGCGCGCCGCCGCGTTGATCCGCGAGATCCACAATTTGCGGAACTCACCCTTGCGGGCGCGGCGGTCGCGGTAGGCGTAGTTCAGCGAATGCAGTTGCTGCTCTTTGGCTTTGCGGTAGAGCCGGGATCGCTGGCCGCGATAGCCTTTCGAGGCCTTCAAGACGCTGCGCCTCTTCTTGTGGGCGTTGACCGCCCGCTTCACGCGTGCCATGGATGTTCCTACTCTCGTTCAGACGTACGTTCAGACGTAAATGGTCGGGTGGGCCGCTGTCAGCCGTTCAGCAGCGAGTTGATCCGCTTGGTGTCGTGGGCGGAAACCGTGGTGCGGCCGTCCAGCCGCCGGGTCCGTTTGGTGGGTTTGTGCTCGAGCAGATGCCGGCGATTGGCCTTCTGCCGGACGATCTTTCCGGTTCCGGTGCGCCGGAACCGCTTCGAAGCCCCGCTGTGGGTCTTGGCCTTGGGCATATGTCCTCTGTTCTCTAGTTGGCCGACGGCTTGCTAGTTGGCCGACGGCTTGGTGTCGCCGGCCGCATCGGAATCGCGTGCCGGGCCGGCACCCGGGCCTTCCGGGTGACGCGCCCTGGCGCGAGTCTTCGCGCCGCGGTGCGGTGCCAGCACCATCGTCATGTTGCGTCCGTCCTGCTTGGCCGAAGTCTCGACGAAGCCGTAGTCGGCGACGTCGGCGCCCAGCCGTTGCAGCAATCGGTAGCCCAGCTCGGGCCGGGACTGCTCACGTCCGCGGAACATGATGGTGACCTTTACCTTCGATCCCGCCTCCAGGAAGCGGACCACGTGGCCCTTCTTGGTCTCGTAGTCGTGATCGTCGATCTTGGGCCGGAGCTTTTGCTCCTTGACGACGGTCTGCTGCTGGTTGCGACGGGATTCGCGCGCCTTCTGCGCCGCCTCGTACTTGTACTTGCCGTAGTCCATGATCTTGCAGACCGGGGGCCTGGCGTTCGGGGCGACTTCGACGAGGTCGAGATCGGCGTCTGCGGCCACGCGCAGTGCGTCTTCGATACGCACGATGCCTACCTGCTCCCCCCCTGGGCCAATCAACCGGACTTCAGGTACGCGGATGCGCTCGTTGACGCGGGTCTCAGTGCTGATGGGGCCTCCCTTGTTGGGCTTCTGGTGTCCAATCACGACCAGTGCCCTGGGCCCGTCCGGAGTCAGCGGTGGAATCGCCACACCACCAGCAAAAAGGCCCTGCGCAAGCAGGGCCCAATGCCGACCGGTCGCGGCTTGACGCTTCGTCAAGCCGCCCGCGCCGCGCGCGGGGCGGGCATCGTGGCGATGCCCGCGACCGGACCGTGTCGCCGTGACAGGGGCAACAAACCCTTCGTGGCTAGCGGTGGGAGTGGGACTCCACTTAACTGTCCCTGGCTTTCGCCGGGATGGTCGCGACGGCAAGTCTAGCAGCCGCGGCCCGCCTTCCAGCACTTCAGCCGTCGGGCGGGGACCGCACGGTGCGACGGCGGGCGCTTCGCGGCCCCGCAGACCCGGCCGACAAACTATCCCCCATCGCCAGGCATTTCCCGGTCTGAGGGCTTATCCTCGCGGTCTGTGACACTCGCTTCTGCTGGCTCGGGGCCCCGGTCGGGCAGCCGGCCGCGCTCCCGGTATCACTGGGTACCGGCGGCGGCCGGCTGGACCGTCGGCGTCATCGCCACGGTGTCACTGGTGGGCAGCGTGTCGCCGCTGATCCGCTGGCTGATCAAGGTCCCGCGGGAATTCATCAACGACTATCTGTTCAACTTCCCCGACACCAGCATCGCGTGGTCGTTCGTGCTGGCATTGCTGGCCGCGGCCCTGACCGCGCGCAAACGCATCGCCTGGCTGGTGCTGCTCGGCCAGATGATCCTCGCCGCGTTCTGGAATGCCGCCGACATCGCCGCCGGCGACAACACCGCGGCCGAGACGTTCGGCGAGAACCTCGGGTTCGCCGTGCACGTGGTGGTGATCGTGCTGCTGGTCCTGGCCTACCGGGAGTTCTGGGCCAAGGTCCGCAAGGCCGCGCTGTTCAAGGCGGCGGCGGTGCTGGTGGTCGGGGACGTCATCGGGATCCTGCTGTCCTGGGGGCTGGTCGAGCTGTTCCCCGGATCGCTTGCGCGCCAAGACCGCCTGCCCTACGTGGCCAACCGGGTGGTCGGATTCGCGCTCGCCGACCCCGACCTGTTCACCGGCAAGCCGCACGTGTTGCTCAACGCGATCTTCGGGCTGTTCGGGGCGCTCGCGCTGATCGCGGCGACCATCATGCTGTTCCAGTCCCAGCGCGCCGACAACGCGCTGACCGGTGAGGACGAGTCGGCCATCCGCGGCCTGCTCGAGCTGTGGGGCAAGAACGACTCCCTGGGGTACTTCGCCACCCGTCGGGACAAGTCGGTGGTGTTCGCGCACAGCGGCCGCGCCGCCATCACCTATCGGGTCGAAATCGGCGTCTGCCTGGCCAGCGGCGACCCGGTGGGCGACCCGCGGGCGTGGCCGCAGGCGGTGGACGCCTGGCTGGGCCTGTGCCAGACCTACGGCTGGGCGCCCGGCGTGATGGGCGCCAGTTCGGATGGCGCGCAGGTGTTTCGGGAGGCCGGCCTCAACGCCCTCGAGCTGGGCGACGAGGCGATCCTGCGGACCGCCGATTTCAAACTGTCCGGCCCGGAGATGCGCGGGGTGCGCCAGGCCGTGACGCGGGCCCGCCGGGCCGGGCTGACGGTGCGCATCCGGCGGCACCGCGACCTGTCCACCGAGGAGATGGCCGACACCATCTCGCGCGCCGACTCCTGGCGCGACACCCAGACAGAGCGCGGCTTTTCCATGGCGCTGGGCCGGCTGGGCGACCCGGCCGACGGGGATTGCCTGCTGGTGGAGGCGATCGACCGCGACGGCCGGGTGGTCGCCATGCTGTCGCTGGTCCCGTGGGGCACCACCGGCGCGTCCCTGGACCTGATGCGACGTTCCCCGCAGTCCCCCAACGGCACCATCGAGCTGATGGTGTGCGATCTGGCGTTGAACGCCGAAGCCCTTGGCATCCACCGTATTTCGCTGAACTTCGCGATGTTCCGGTCCGCGTTCGAGCAGGGCGCCCAGCTCGGCGCCGGCCCGATCGCCCGGTTGTGGCGGGGGCTGTTGTTGTTCTTCTCGCGGTGGTGGCAGCTGGAGTCGCTGTACCGCTCGAACATGAAATACCAACCCGACTGGGTTCCCCGCTACGCCTGCTACGAGGACGCCCGGTTGATTCCGCGGGTGGGCGTGGCGTCGGTGATCGCCGAGGGCTTCCTCGTGCTGCCGTTCCGGCGGCGCGACAAGGTGCACACCGGGCATCACCCCGCGGTGCCGGCCCGGCTGGCGGAATCCGGGCTCCTGCACCACGACGGGTCCGCCCCGGACGTCAGCGGGCTGAGGCGCGGCGAGGGCTTCGACGAGGACGAGTTCCGGTCCCGCCTGCCCGAGCAGGTGCGGGTGCGGCTGACCAAGCTGAAAACGCTGCGGCGCACCGGAATTGACGCCTACCCGGTGGGCTCCCCACCCAGCCACACCGTCGCGCAGGCGCTGGACGCCGACGACCGGGACACCGTCTCGGTGTCCGGCCGGATGTTGCGGATACGCGACTTCGGTGGCGTGCTGTTCGCCCAGTTGCGCGACTGGTCGGGCGAAATGCAAGTGCTGCTGGACAATTCGCGTCTGGAGTGCGGCCGCATCGCCGACTTCACTGCGGCCATCGATCTGGGCGACCTGGTCGAGATGACCGGGCACATGGGCTTTTCCAAGAACGGAACCCGCTCGCTGATCGTGCGCGACTGGCGGATGATCGGAAAGTGCCTGCGGCCGTTGCCGAACAAGTGGAAGGGGCTGACCGACCCCGAGGCGCGGGTCCGGACCCGCTACGTCGACCTTGCGGTGAACAGCGAGTCGCGCGGCCTGATCACGGCTCGAAGCGCCGTGTTGCGTTCGGTCCGGGAGACGTTGTTCGCCAAGGGGTTCGTCGAAGTCGAGACCCCGATCCTGCAGCAGATCCACGGCGGGGCGGCCGCGCGGCCGTTCGTCACCCACATCAACACCTATGACATGGACCTGTTCCTGCGCATCGCGCCGGAGCTGTACCTGAAGCGGTTGTGCGTCGGCGGCGTGGAGCGGGTCTTCGAGCTGGGCCGGGCGTTCCGCAACGAGGGCGTGGACTTCAGCCACAACCCGGAGTTCACCCTGCTGGAGGCCTACCAGGCGCACGCCGACTACACGGTGTGGATCGACGGCTGCCGCGAGCTCATCCAGAACGCGGCCCAGGCGGCCAACGGCGCGCAGACCGTGTTGCGGCCCGGCGCGGACGCCGGATCCACCGGGGCCCGCCTGGAGCCGATCGACATCTCCGGGGTGTGGACCGTGAAAACCGTGCACGACGCGGTGTCCGAGGCGCTCGGGGAACACATCGACCCCGACACGCCGCTGGCCGCGCTGCGCAAGCTCGCCGACGCCGCGCACATCGCCTACCGGGCGCAGTGGGACGCCGGCGCGGTGGTGCTGGAGCTCTACGAGCACCTGGTGGAGGACCGCACCGAGCGGCCGACGTTCTACATCGACTTTCCGACGTCGGTGTCGCCGCTCACCCGCCCGCACCGCAGCAAGCGCGGCGTCGCGGAGCGGTGGGACCTGGTGGCGTGGGGCATCGAGCTGGCCACCGCCTACAGCGAACTCACCGACCCGGTGGAACAGCGGCGCCGGCTGCGCGAGCAGTCGCTGTTGGCCGCCGGCGGGGACCCCGAGGCGATGGAGCTCGACGAGGACTTCCTGCAGGCGATGGAATACGCGATGCCACCCACCGGCGGGCTCGGCATGGGCATCGATCGCCTCGTGATGCTCATAACCGGCCGGAGCATCCGCGAGACGCTGCCATTTCCGCTGGCCAAGCCGCACTGACGGGATCGCGCGGACGCGGGCGCGACACGGCGAACATTCGGTGAATGTGTTCCGGGAAGGTTAACGATCCATCACAATGGAACCCGTGATCGCGTCGACCCCGCTTGCCTTGGCGCAGTCGCTGGCGACCAGTCACACCTCGCTGATGCATGGCTGGGTGCCCATCACGATCCAGCTGTTTGCGGGCCTGGTGCTGGCGTCGGCCATCGGCTGGCGCTCGCGGCGCTGGCGAACGGTGTGGCTGCCGGCGGCTGCGTCGGTCGGCGCCGCCGCGGCCTACGCGACGCACTGGTACATCGTCGACCGCGGCCTGTCGGACGAGCCCGCGCCGACGGCGCTGTGGCTGTGGATCGCGCTGACCGGCATGGCCGCGGCGGTGCTGATCATGGGCTGGCGCGGCGCGCAGCGCTGGCGGCGCGGCGCGGCGGTCGCGGCGGTGCCGCTGTGCCTGCTGAGCGCGGCGCTGGTGCTCAACCTGTGGGTCGGCTACTTCCCCACCGTGCAGTCCGCCTGGAACCAGCTCACCTCCGGTCCGCTGCCCGATCAGACCGACACGGCCACCATCACCGCGATGGCCACCAAGGGAGCCCGCCCCGCGCACGGCAGCGTGGTGCCGGTGGTGATCCCGGCCGACGGCTCGCACTTCAAGCACCGCGGGGAACTGGTCTACCTGCCGCCCGAGTGGTTCGCCACCAACCCGCCGCCGCGGCTGCCGACCGTGATGATGATCGGCGGGCAGTTCAATACCCCCGCCGACTGGACACGCGCGGGCAATGCGATCAAGACGATCGACGACTTCGCGGCCGCCCACCACGGCCGGGCTCCGGTGCTGGTGTTCGTGGACTCCGGAGGGGCGTTCAACAACGATACCGAATGCGTCAACGGGGTCCGCGGTAACGCCGCCGATCACCTCACCAAAGACGTTGTCCCCTACATGGTTTCGAACTTCGGCGTCAGCCCCGTGCGGTCCGGCTGGGGCGTCGCGGGCTGGTCCATGGGTGGGACGTGCGCCCTGGACCTGACCGTCATGCACCCCGAGATGTTCAGCGCCTTCGTCGACATCGCCGGCGACTTCTTCCCCAACGCCGGGACCAAGGCGCAGACCATCGCCCGGCTGTTCGGCGGGAACGCGGACGCGTGGGCGGCCTTCGACCCGACCACCGTGATCACCCGGCACGGTCGCTACACCGACGTGGCCGGGTGGTTCGCGATCTCCTCCGACGCCGCGCCGACCCCGCGGCGCAACTTCGCGATCGCCGACACCGGCTCGATACGCCTGGCCGGTCGGGATGCCGCCGCCAACCCGAGCAACCAGACCGCGGCCGCCTATTCGCTGTGCGCGCTCGGCCGGGCCAACGGCATCGACTGCGCGGTGCTCCCGCAGCCGGGCAAGCACGACTGGCCGTTCGCGGACCGGGCCTTCGCGGCCGCGCTGCCATGGCTGGCCGGCCAGCTCGGCACCCAGGGCGTTCCGCGGATCCCGTTGCCCGGCACGACGCCCCCGACCGTCGTCGCCGCGCCCGCGGTGCCCGCCGTGCCCGCCGAGCGGCCCGCCACCGCGATGAAGTAGCCCCCGGTGCCATTCGTTGCGCGCGCCCGCCGCGCGCTGTTCGCGCGGCACTGCAATCCGTGGAGCGCGTGGACCCGCTGGGCCAGCACGCCGCTGACGCTGGTGCCGGTGTGGACGCGGCGCTGGAGCCACGCGGTGGTGCTGGCGGTGTGGCTGGCGGTCAACCCGTTTCTCTTCGGCAAGCCCGCGCACCAGCGCGCCTGGTCGACCCGGGCGATGCTGGGCGAGGAGCTGTGGATCAGCCGCCGGCCCCGGGACGCCGCCATGCTCGTCAGCGCGCTGACGTCGGCGGCCGCGCTGACCGCCCTGGTGTCGGCCCGCCGGCGCCAACTGGTGCCGGCGGCCGTCGCGACCGTGGTCCAGATGGCGCTCACGCTGGTGTACTGGGAGCAGATGGCGCGCTATTTCGATCGCCAGCAGTAGCGTGACGATATGCCTGACGAACCAACCGAACCCGACCCCGGGTACGACGACGCGGGTGTGCCGACCTTCGAGCATGTCCGCGAGAAGATCGAGTCCCGGTACGGCACCTCGCTGGGTGCCGAGGAACTCGCGGCGGAAACCCCGGAGGGCCGTTCGGTCGAGGAGCAGTACGAAGAGCGTCAGCGCGCCGCCGCCGAGCGGCTGGCGCAGATCCGAGAGTCGATGCCGCCCGCGCCCTAACCGCGTTGACTCTGCGTCCAGGGCGCAAAAGTGCGAGTAGGGCGCGCCCTGAGCGCAGAGTCAACGCAACTCAGGCGGTGACCTTGCGGCGCTTCGTGCGCTGCGGCCCGCCCGCCGGCGCGCCGGCGCGGGCCCCTATACCCGGGACCTCGGCGAGGAACTTCCCGGTGTAGCTCTCCGGCACCGCGGCGACCTCCTCCGGGGTGCCCTCGGCGACGATGGTGCCGCCCTCGGCGCCGCCCTCGGGACCCATGTCCACGATCCAGTCCGACGTCTTGATCACGTCCAGGTTGTGCTCGATGACGATCACCGTATTGCCCTTGTCGACAAGGCCGTTGATCACGTTGAGCAACTTGCGGATGTCGTCGAAGTGCAACCCGGTGGTCGGCTCGTCGAGGATGTAGATGGTGCGGCCGGTCGAGCGCTTCTGCAACTCCGCGGCCAGCTTGACGCGCTGCGCCTCCCCGCCGGACAGCGTGGGCGCGGGCTGGCCGAGCCGCACGTAGCCCAGGCCGACGTCGACCAGCGTGCGCAGGTAGCGGTGGATGCCGGTGATCGGCTCGAAGAACTCCGCCGCCTCCTCGATGGACATGTCCAGCACTTCGGAGATGGTCTTGCCCTTGTAGTGCACCTCGAGGGTTTCCCGGTTGTACCGGGCGCCGTGGCAGACCTCGCAGGGCACGTACACGTCGGGCAGGAAGTTCATCTCGATCTTGATGGTGCCGTCGCCGGTGCACGCCTCGCAGCGACCGCCCTTGACGTTGAACGAGAATCGGCCGGGCTGGTAGCCGCGGACCTTCGCCTCGGTGGTGGCCGCGAACAGGGTGCGGATCTTGTCGAACACTCCGGTGTAGGTGGCCGGGTTGGACCGGGGCGTGCGGCCGATCGGCGACTGGTCCACCCGCACCAGCTTGTCCAGCCGATCCAGGCCGGTGACCCGGGTGTGCCTGCCGGGCACCTGCCGGGCGCCGTTGAGCCGGTTGGCGAGCACGGCCGCCAGGATGTCGTTGACCAGGGTCGACTTCCCGGACCCGGACACCCCGGTCACCGAGGTCAGCACGCCGAGCGGGAAGGACACGTCGATGCCGCGCAGGTTGTGCTCGCGGGCGCCGACGACGGTGAGCTGGCGCCGCCGGTCGACGGGGCGCCGGATCGCCGGCATCTCGATGCTCTCCTTGCCCGACAGGTAGGCGCCCGTGATCGACTCCTTGTTGGCCAGCAGCTCGCCGTAGGTTCCGCTGTGCACGATCTGCCCGCCGTGCTCGCCGGCCCCGGGGCCGATGTCGACGATCCAGTCGGCGTGCGCGATGGTGTCCTCGTCGTGCTCGACGACGATCAGCGTGTTCCCCAAATCCCTTAGCCGCGTTAGCGTTTCGATGAGCCGGCGGTTGTCGCGCTGATGCAGCCCGATGGACGGCTCGTCGAGCACATAGAGCACGCCCACCAAACCGGACCCGATCTGGGTGGCCAGCCGGATGCGCTGGGCCTCCCCGCCGGACAGCGTGGCCGCGGCGCGCGACAGCGACAGGTACTCCAGCCCCACGTCGAGCAGAAAGCCCAGCCGCGACTGGATCTCCTTGAGCACCTGCCCGGCGATCGCCTGCTCGCGCGGTCCGAGGGTGAGCGCGTTCAAAAAGTCCGCGCAGTCCGAGATGGACAGCTCGCAGACCTCGGCGATGGACTTCTTGCCGCGCTGCCCCGCCGCGAGCGTCACGGCCAGGATCTCCGGCTTGAGCCGGGTGCCCTCGCAGACCGGGCACGGCACGTCGCGCATGAAGCCCTCGTAGCGCTCCTTCATCTGCTCGGACTCGGTCTGCGCCATCTTGCGCTGCAGGAAGGCCAGCACGCCCTCGAAGTCGGCGTAGTAGGAGCGGGTGCGGCCGTACCGGTTGCGGTAGCGCACGTGCACCTGATGGTCGGAGCCCTCCAGAATTGCCTTGCGCGCCTTGGCCGGCAGCCTGCGCCAGGGCGTGTCGACGTCGAACCCCAGCTCCTCGCCGAGCCCGGCCATCATCCGGGTGAAGTATTCCGCGGTGTGGCCGTTCGACCACGGCGCCACCGCGCCCTCGGCCAGCGTGCGGTCCGGATCGGGGACCACCAGGTCGGGGTCGACCTCCTTGCGGATGCCCAGACCGACGCACTCCGGGCAGGCGCCGTAGGGCGAGTTGAACGAGAACGACCGGGGTTCCAGGTCGTCGACCGCCAGGGGGTGCCCGTTGGGGCAGGCGAGCTTTTCGGAGAACCGTTGTTCGCGCGGGTGGCCGTGCTCGTCGTGATCGTCGGGGAACTCCAGCACCACGATGCCGTCGGCCAGGTTCAGCGCGGTTTCCACCGAGTCGGTGAGCCGCTGCTTGGCGGTGGGCTTGACGGTGAGGCGGTCCACCACCACCTCGATGTCGTGCTTTTCCTGCTTTTTCAGCTTCGGCGGATCGGTCAGCGGGTGCACCACGCCGTCGACCCGCACCCGGCTGTAGCCCTGGGCGTTGAGCTTGTCGAACAGGTCGGCGAACTCGCCCTTGCGGGTGCGCACCACCGGGGCGAGCACCAGGAAGCGGGTGCCCTCCGGCATCGCCAGCACCTGGTCGACGATTTGCTGCGGCGTCTGCCGGGCGATCCGGTGGCCGCAGATCGGGCAGTGCGGCGTGCCCGCGCGTGCGTACAGCAGCCGCAGGTAGTCGTACACCTCCGTGATGGTTCCGACCGTCGACCGCGGGTTGCGGTTGGTGGACTTCTGGTCGATGGACACCGCCGGGGAGAGGCCCTCGATGAAGTCGACGTCCGGCTTGTCCATCTGGCCGAGGAATTGGCGCGCGTAGGCCGACAGCGACTCGACGTAGCGGCGCTGGCCCTCGGCGAAAATCGTGTCGAAGGCCAGCGACGACTTGCCCGAACCGGACAGCCCGGTGAACACGATCAGCGAGTCGCGGGGCAGGTCGAGGTCGACGCCGCGCAGGTTGTGCTCGCGGGCGCCCTTGATGATCAGGCGGTCAGCCACGCTGCCCCTCTCACTGAGACTCTCCGTCGCCGATGGCGCTTCGTAGAACAGGATTGCGCACGGCGCATTCCATGCTAAGTGCCCATACCGACAACGAGCGGCCGACCAGTAACGTGGCCGCTATGAGTGCCTCCGTCGTGCCCACCGACAACTACACCGGACATGTCGATCCTGGTACCGCGGCCCGCCGGACCCTACCCGGCGCCACGATTCTAAAGGCGTCGGTGGGCCCCATGGACAACAATGCCTACCTGGTGACCTGTGCGGAGACCGGGGAAACGCTGCTGATCGACGCCGCCAACGACGCCGAGGTCCTGACGGACCTGATCCGCCGCTACGCTCCGAAGGTGTCGCTGATCGTGACGAGCCATCAGCACTTCGATCACTGGCAGGCGCTGGAGGCCGTCGCCGCGGCCACCGGCGCGCCGACCGCCGCCAACGAGATCGACGCCGGGCCGCTGCCGGTCAAACCGGACCGTTTGCTGTCGGGCGGCGACACGGTGCGGGTGGGCAACCTGACCTTCGACGTCATCCACCTGCGCGGGCACACGCCCGGATCGATCGCGCTGGCCCTCGACGGGCCCGCGACCGGCGGCGTCACCCAGCTGTTCACCGGCGACTGCCTGTTCCCGGGCGGCCTCGGGCGGACGACGAAACCGGCGGAGTTCGACTCCCTCTTCCAAGACGTCAAGACGAGGGTCTTCGATCGATTCGACGACGCGACGGTGGTCTACCCCGGCCACGGCGACGACACCACGCTGGGCGCCGAGCGGCCCCAGCTCGAGGAGTGGCGCCAGCGGCGCTGGTAGACCGAAAGAACGCGTCAGTTCGTGGTGTGCACGATCAGCACGTCGACCTTGGCGCGACGCGAGACGTTGGCTGGCACCGATCCCAGCAGCCGGCCCGCGATGGTGCTCAGCCCGACGTTGCCGACGACCAGCAGGTCGGCGTTTGCCTCCTCGGCGAGGTGCACCAGGGCGTCCACCGGGGCGCCGACGATCGGCTTCTCCTCCACGTTCTTGGCGCCGGCCTTGTGCGCCCGCTCCCTGGCGTCGTGCAGGATCTCGTAGATCGGGGCGGTGCCCGACACCTTGTAGCTCTCTTCCTTCAGGATGTCGGCGGCCCGGCCGTCCTCATGCTGGGGTAGGTACGCCGACGCGATGATCAACTTGGCGTCGGCCCCGGCGATGGTGGCTGCCCTGTCCACCGCACGCATCGACGAGTCCGAGCCGTCGGTCCCGACCACCACAGTCCGATAGGCGCTCATTTACCCTCCCAGTGTCGGTTGCTACGCCAACCCCAGACAGTATCGCGTTGCCGGAGAAGGATGGGTCAGATTACCCACACAGCGGCGGCGTGGCGCAACCCGCAAATTCCCCCGACACGCTGCGGCAACGCTGGGGCAACGGACGATTTTCCGGCCATCACCCGATCGGCGCGGCGCGCCGCGGACGGAAAGCGTTGCATCCCAGAGCTTCTCGCGAAACGCCGGCCGCCACTCGGCGCCGATCCGACGGCCCGTGGCGCCGCCGGGCTTCCGTCGACAAGATGGCTGGTGAGCAGGCCGGACGGGTGCGACTTAAAGTGACAAGCATCATGTCCATGCCCACCGTCGAGCGGCCCGCGCCCGACGTCGTCGACGCGCCCGCGCCCGTCCGCTCGCCCGGCAGGCTGCTCGACCCGTCCCTGATCGCGCTGATGGCCGCCGTGATCAGCGCCGCCTGGGCATGCCGGCCCTCGCTGTGGTTCGACGAGGGGGCGACTATCTCGGCCTCGGCCAGCCGCACGCTGCCTGAGCTGTGGAAACTGCTGGGTCACATCGACGCGGTGCACGGCCTGTACTACCTGCTGATGCATGGCTGGTTCGCGATATTTCCGCCGACCGAGTTCTGGTCGCGGGTCCCCAGCGCGCTGGCGATCGGGGCCGCCGCCGCCGGCGTCACGGTCTTCACCAAGCAGTTCGTCCCCGGGCGCGCGACGGCGCTGTGCGCGGGCGCCGTCTTCGCGATTCTGCCGCGCACCACCTGGGCGGGTATGGAAGCGCGCCCCTACGCCTTCGCGGCGGCCGCGGCCGTCTGGCTGACCGTGCTGTTCGTCGCCGCGGCTCGGCGCAACCGGCCGCGGTTGTGGTTGTGCTACGCGCTGGCATTGATGCTGTCGATCCTGCTGAACCTCAACCTGGTCCTGCTGGTGCTGGTGTACGCGGCGATGCTGCCGTTGTTGGCGCCCGCGAATTCGCGAAGGTCCCAGGTGATTTGGTGGGTCGCCGGTTCGGCCGTCGCCGTCGGGGTCATGGCGCCGTTCATGGTGTTCGCACACGGGCAGGTGTTCCAGGTCAACTGGATCTACCCCGTCAGTTGGCATTACGCCTTCGACATCGTGCTGCGGCAGTATTTCGACCACAGCGTCCCGTTCGCGATCCTCACGGGAGTCCTCGTCGCCGGGGCGTTGGCGGCCCGGCTGACCGGCGCACGGGGCCTGGGGGGCGACGTGCGCGGGCTTCTGGTCAGCTGCCTGGCCTGGATGGTCATTCCCACCGGGCTGATAGTCGTGTACTCGGCCGTCGGCGAACCGGTCTACTACCCGCGCTACCTGATCTTCACCGCGCCCGCCGCGGCCGTCGCGATGGCCGTGTGCATCGTGACCATCGCCCGCAGGCCGTGGCCCATCGCCGGCGTCGTGCTGGCGTTCGCGGTGGCGGCGCTGCCGAATTACCTGTTCACGCAGCGCTGGCCGTACGCGAAGGAGGGGTGGGACTACAGCCAGGTGGCCGACCTGATCGGCTCGCATGCGGCCCCCGGGGACTGCCTGATCGCCGACAACACCGTGCCCTGGAGGCCCGGGCCGATCCGCGCCCTGCTGGCCACCCGGCCGGCGACGTTCAAGTCGGTGATCGACGTCGAGCGCGGCGTCTACGGGCCCAAGGTCGGCTCGCTGTGGGACGGCCACGTCGCGGTGTGGCTGACGACGGCCAAGATCAACAAGTGCTCCACCATCTGGACCATCACCGACAGGGACAAGTCGCTGCCCGACCACCAAGCTGGACAAGCACTGCCGCCGGGGGCATTCGGGCGCACCCCGGCATATCGGTTCCCGAGCTATCTGGGTTTCCGCATCGTCGAGCGGTGGCAGTTCCACTACTCACAGGTGGTGAAGTCGACGCGGTGACTTGGGCTCAGCGGTCGCCGCGCACCGCCCCGTAGGCGGCCACCACGCCGGCGGCGGTCAGCGCGGTGAAGACGGCGAACAACCAGCGGGCCTCCACCGCGTCGCCGCCAGGGGTCGCGTTGACCACGACGCCGGCCAGGCCCGCCCCGAATGCCGCCGAGATGAGCTGCACGGTGTTGATCGCCGCGGCCGCCGCGCCGCCTTCGGCCGGGTCGTTGACGGAATCCATTGCGCGCACGGACAAATGGGGCCAGGCCATCCCGATGCCGATGCCGGCGACCAGCAGGGCCAGCGTCCAGAGCGCGACGGTCCCGGCCGACGCGTTGTCGCGCTGGGCGAAGGCGCCCAGCGCCAGGCCCGAGGCCACCACCACCGGCGCGGCCGCGATCACCCGCCCGATCGCCCGCTGGTTTTCCAGCGACGCGCTGACGATCTCGCTGACCGTCCAGCCCACCGCGAGCGCCGCGCCCAGGAATCCCGCCGCCACCGGGCTCAGGTGCGCCAGCCGCTGACCGAACAGCGGCACGTAGGTGTCCACCATCGCGCCGAGCATCAGCAGGCCCATGGTGAGGTAGATCCACTTCAACGGTCCGGCACGAAATACGCTGGGCGGCAACACCGCCGCGTGCATGCGCCAGTCGACGAGCACGAACATTCCGACCAGCGCAACGGCGGCGGCGAGCAGACCCGCCGTGGCGACGATGTCGCGCGGGATCTGGGCGACGCTGATCGCCAACGCGGCCGCACCGATCAGCACCAGCGACCACACCGGCACCCTCATCGCCGGTGCCGCGGCGTGGGGGTTGACCCGGCCGGCGGCCAACGCGACCGGTACCAGCGTGGCCATCAGGGCGGTGACGATCGCCATCGCGACGAACGCGAAGCGCCACAACCCGAATTGCGCGAACAGGCCGCCGGTCGCCGGCCCCACGACCGTGGCCACGCCCCACATCGCCGACACCAGCGCCGAGGCCCGGGTCCACAGCGCGCGGGGCAGCGCCGCGTTGATGACCGCGTAGCCGAGGCCGGCCAGCAGGCCGCCGGCCACGCCTTGCAGCGCGCGCCCGGCGATCAGGGTCTCCATGTTGGGCGCCATCCCGCAGGCCAGGCTGGAGACGGCGAACACGGCCAGCCCCATCAGGTACGACGCGCGCGCGCCGAGGCGCAGCAGCAGCGGGCTGACCATGGTCGCCGCGACCACCGACCCGACCAGGTACAGGGTCATCACCCACGCGTAGAGGCGGCTGCCGCCGATTTCGGCGACGGTGTTGGGCAGCAGGCTGATGGTCAGGAACTCGTTGGTGGCATAGAGCGCCACCCCGCCGGCCAGCACGACGGACGTGCCCAGGTAGCGGGCGCCCAGCAGCTCGCGCCAGCTGCCGGTGGTGATGGTGGCGGTATCCGTCACTTCAGCCCGGCGGCGTCCATTCCGCGCAGTTCCTTCTTGAGGTCCGCGATCTCGTCGCGGAACCGCGCGGCCAGCTCGAACTGCAGGTCACGGGCGGCGGCCATCATCTGCGCGGTGAGATCCTTGATCAGGTCGGCCAGCTCGGCGCGCGGCATGTTGGTGGTGTCGCGGCCCTCGAACACTCCGGCGCTGACGACTCGGCCCGGCTCGCCCTGGGCGCGGCGCCCGCGCGACACGCTGCGCCCGGAGCCGATCTCGATGGCCTCGGAATCGTCGGCCTCGCGGTAGACCTGGTCGAGGATGTCGGCGATCTTCTTGCGCAACGGCTGCGGGTCGATGCCGTTGGCCTCGTTGTAGGCGATCTGCTTGACTCGGCGCCGTTCGGTCTCGTCGATGGCCTCCTTCATCGAGTCGGTCATCGAGTCGGCGTACATGTGCACCTCGCCGGAGACGTTGCGGGCGGCCCGGCCGATGGTCTGGATGAGGCTGCGCGACGACCGCAGGAAGCCCTCCTTGTCGGCGTCGAGGATCGCCACCAGCGACACCTCCGGCAGGTCCAGTCCCTCGCGCAGCAGGTTGATGCCGACCAGCACGTCGTAGTCGCCGAGCCGCAGCTGGCGCAGCAGCTCCACCCGGCGCAGCGTGTCGACCTCGGAGTGCAGGTAACGCACCCGGATGCCCATCTCGAGCAGGTAGTCGGTGAGATCCTCGGCCATCTTCTTGGTCAGCGTCGTCACCAGCACCCGCTCGTCGGCGGCGGCGCGCTTGCGGATCTCCCCGATCAGGTCGTCGATCTGTCCCTTGGTCGGCTTCACCACCACCTTGGGGTCCACCAGGCCGGTCGGCCGGATCACCTGCTCGACGAACTCGCCTTGCGTCTGGCTGAGCTCGTACGGTCCCGGGGTGGCCGACAGGTACACCGTCTGCCCGATCCGGTCGGCGAACTCCTCCCAGGTCAGCGGCCGGTTGTCGCAGGCCGACGGCAGGCGGAAGCCGTACTCGACCAGGTTGCGTTTCCGGGACATGTCGCCCTCGTACATGCCGCCGATCTGCGGCACGGTCACGTGGGACTCGTCGATGACGAGCAGGAAGTCCTCCGGGAAGTAGTCGAGCAGCGTCGCCGGCGGCGAGCCCGGGCCCCGGCCGTCGATGTGGCGGGAGTAGTTCTCGATGCCCGAGCAGAACCCCACCTGGCGCATCATCTCGATGTCGTAGTTGGTGCGCATCCGCAGGCGCTGGGCCTCCAGCAGCTTGCCTTGGCCTTCGAGTTCGGCGAGCCGCTCGGCGAGCTCCTGCTCGATGGTGGAGATCGCGTGCGCCATCCGTTCCGGACCGGCCACGTAGTGGGTGGCGGGGAAGATCCGCAGCGAGTCGACCTGGCGGATCACCTCGCCGGTCAGCGGGTGCAGGTAGTACAGCGCCTCGATCTCGTCGCCGAAGAACTCGATGCGGACGGCCAGCTCTTCGTAGGACGGGATGATCTCCACGGTGTCGCCGCGCACCCGGAACGAGCCGCGGGTGAAGGACAGGTCGTTGCGGGTGTACTGCACGTCGACCAGCAGCCGCAGCAGCCCGTCGCGGGGCACCTCGGTTCCGACCCGCAGCTCCACCGACCGGTCGAGGTAGGACTGCGGCGTGCCCAGGCCGTAGATGCACGACACCGACGCCACCACCACCACGTCGCGGCGCGACAGCAGCGCCGACGTCGCGGAGTGCCGCAGCCGCTCCACGTCGTCGTTGATCGAGCTGTCCTTCTCGATGTAGGTGTCGGTCTGCGCGATGTACGCCTCCGGCTGGTAGTAGTCGTAGTACGACACGAAGTACTCAACGGCGTTGTGCGGCAACATCTCTCGCAGCTCGTTGGCCAGCTGCGCGGCCAGCGTCTTGTTGGGCGCCATGACCAGCGTGGGCCGCTGCAGCCGCTCGATGAGCCAGGCGGTGGTGGCCGACTTTCCGGTGCCCGTGGCGCCGAGCAGCACGACGTCACGCTCCCCCGCCTGGATCCGCCGCTCCAGCTCGTCGATGGCGGCCGGCTGGTCGCCCGCAGGCGCGTGCGGGCTGACGACCTCGAAGCGGCCGCCGGCGCGCACCAGCCCCTCCACGTCCTCTGCGGCCGGGCGGTATTCCGAATGCGCGACTACCGGGTGTTCGGTGGCGAAAGCCATGCCACCAGGGTAGAGCCACGCACCGACAAGGTCTTCCCGCGAGTGTCCGCAGAATGCCGCGCTGCCCGGCGTGTCTCCGTACGCTCGCGGGAGAAGGAAGCGCCCCCAACTCGCACCAACAGCTCTCGGCGTTAACCGTGATGCGATCCAGGTCGGGGTCCGGTTTTAGGATCGATTTCAATGACAAATTCTTCAGAGTTAGTTGCCGTCGATCTGACCGACAGGGAGCGCGACTTCATCTCGCAGGCGCTGGAACAGTGGGCGTTGTCAGCGGCCGACGCGCCGTTTCCGTTTCAGGTGCTGGGATTGTCGACGTGGGAGGAGTTCGGAGCGCTCACCGTCCGCCTTCAGCGCGCAGTCACTAACGGCGAGCCACTGACAAATCTCGATTGGGCAAGAGTTCTGTTCTTGACCGAAATAACTTGGGCCAGCGACCTGGTCGGCGCGGGTTTGGATTTCGCGACTGTCACTGGGTTCTCTGACAGCGAGGCGGTGCGCCTGTTACGCGGCCTGCAGGGGCGCCGCAAAATCGGCGGCTATGACCGCGCCACGCTGTTGTTTCCCCGCGGTGGCCGACCTCGCACAGCCGAGGAAATCGAGGAAATCGAGCGGTGGGGGCGGGAGATGCGTCGCCAGTACAACGAGCAGCACAAGCCCCGCGAACTGTGAATCCAGATGCAAGCCGCCTGTCGTTCCCATCGACGTCGTCTTGCCACGAGACGCGACACCAACGGCGAGCCAGATCGCGCACCTAACTAATGCTCGTCAAAATCCCACGGGTCTTCGACGGGGTCGCCGATCACGTGCGGACCGTGATAGTGCGGGGGCGGAGCCAACCTTGGTCCGATAGGAAGGCCCGGTCCGCCGGCGATCATCGGCCCTTCACCTCCCTTTGCTGCGGGCGCTGGCTTGGGCGCCGGTGGCGCTTCGACCGGTGGGGGCGCTAGGCGCGGCCCTGGCGCAGGTGAAGCAGGTGCTCCGGGTGCCATTTCGCCAGGCGTAATGGGCGGCAGCCGTCCCGGAATGGGAGGCGCTAGTGGCTCTACTGCTCTCGTGTTCTGCTCGAAGTACTCCAACGGGGTTCGCCAACTGTCCCCGGGGCGGGGTTTAGGCACGTAGGCGGTTCCGTAATCGCCGTCCGCGGGATTTATGAAAATAAGGGTGCCATCACCCCGCAACAGCGCCAATCCACCCGATTTGGTGCTGGTACCGAAACGGGTGTTGGGGTCCTTCATCGCGTCGTAGATTGACCTGGCCAGGTCAGCCGGCGATTTTCCTGGGAAATGGTCCAAAGCGTGACCGTGGGCAATTTCGGTCGCTACTTGCCTCATTTGCTCGTCAGTCCACCCCGCAAACGGATTGGTTGGCGGACCCGGTGGCCCCGGTGGTGGAGGGTCTCGTTTGAAGGTGTGGTTGTCGACAACTTGGGCCTTGGGTTTCGACGGCCGCGGGGTCGCGGGGGCGGGGTTCTGCGGAAAAGTTTCGCAAATTCCGGCCATTGCTGCGGAGACTTTGCCGGCAACTTGTTGATCGAGCGCGACTAGTTCTGCGGCGCGTTGCCGGATGTCGGCGGCGAAGGCCTGCGCTTGGGTTTGCCGGGCGGCCCGCTGTGCGGCCGATCCACCGCCGGAGCGGTCTGTGACCGAGAGGTCTTCACCCACTGCGAACCCCGCCGCGCGCGCGTCCTCGACAACGTAACGCACCCGTGAGCGCGCCGCATATAGATCTGAGGCGCCGCTGCGTGCAACTTTGGCCGCCGCTTGCAGTTGGTCGGCCGCCGCGCTGGTGGTCAGCATGTCGGCGTGGGTCGCGATACGCAGCGCATCGGCGCCTTCGCCTTGCCAATCCACCGACAGCGCGTCGCGCCACACCTGGCTGGCCAGCGCGTAACTCCGCCCGCCGACAAGTTCCCAGTGGTCGGCGGCTTCCGTGAGATGTTGGGTGGGCCAGGCCACCAGCTGCGACAGACAGGGAAACCCTCCGACCCTGGACACAGTTACACGCCGGTCACCGGAGCGATCAGAGCAGCCATCTCGTTGGCTGAGTCGGCTTCATTGGCGACGTAGCCCATGTCGGCCTCCGTCACGCGGCTTGCGCGAGTACCTACGTGCGCAGCCAACGCCGTTGTGAACGCGGTCACCTCGCCATGGGCGGCGGAGACCGCGGCCGCGCTGGCCTGACACGACAAGCCCAGCTCCGCCGGAGCCACTGTCGCTTTCAGTTCGCCCACCGAAGCGCCCCAGCGGGTCGCCATCGCTTGCAGGCCAGCGGTATCCACACGCATTAGCTGCTGCATGGGCGAAAGCCTAATCAGGCCGCCGGTTGCCTGCCAGCCACCGACAACCATTCCGGTCGTAGCCGAAGTGGCCCTATCCGGCGGGGTGGGTCGCCGTGACGTGTGTGGCCTCCGCGATGCTCGGGCTGGCCACCTCGTCCCTGGTGCGTTCCGGCGGGCAGAGTATGGCGCTGTTCGTGGTGTCGGTGATAGCTCAGCTGGACTGTGCGGCGGGATGGTCCCGGTTCTGGCAGCACGCGCCGGCGGCCTGGCTGCTGGACGTGGGCATGCTGGCCGCGTTGCCGCTGTTCTACGCTGGTTTCGTGCCGTGCAAGATCCGGCAGCGCCGGTGACCCGGTGACGTGACGCCATGCATCCGCCCAAGCACGAGACGTTCGACCTGGTCGCCCGCACCAACACCGACCCCAAGGGCATCGTGCGGGCCGTCGACGAGTACGCCGTGCACCCGTGGGGCCTGTACGTCGCCCGGCCCACCCCGGGCCGGGCCCAGTTCCACTACCTGGAGTCGTGGCTGCTGCCGTCGCTGGGCCTGCGCGCCACGGTGTTCCACTTCAACCCCGGCCACGAACGCGACCACGACTATTACCTGGACGTGGGCGAATTCACGCCGGGCCCCCGGTTGTGGCACGCCGAGGACCACTACCTCGACATCGAGGTCCGCACCGGGTCGGGAGCGGACCTGGCCGACGTCGACGAGCTGCTCGACGCCGTCCGCCACGGCCTGCTGACCCCCGAGGTCGCCGAGCGGGCGGTGCGGCGCGCGGTGACGGCGGTCGACGGCCTCGCCCGCAACGGCTACGACCTGTCGCGCTGGCTCGCGGGCAACGGCATGCGGCTCACCTGGCGCGGCGGCTAGCAGTTTTCCGAACCCGCCGACGGGTATGCCTCCGACATGTCCCTGAGCGAATACCGGCGCAAACGGCGCTCCGGCCGCAGCCCCGAGCCGCGCGGCGAGCGGGGACGAAAGCGCGGGAAAGCCGCCGCGTCGGGCAACGGGCCCATTTTCGTCATCCAGCACCACGCGGCGCGCAGCGACCACTACGACTTTCGCCTCGAGATCGACGGCGTGCTCGTATCCTGGGCCATACCCAAGGGGCCGTCGACAAACCCGAAGGACAGGCGGATGGCGCGCCGCACCGAGGATCACCCGCTGGAGTACTCGGACTTCGAGGGGGTGATCCCCGAAGGCGAGTACGGCGCGGGGGGCGTCATCGTCTGGGACCGCGGAACCTACGACAACGCCACCCAACATGACATGTCCGAATGCCTTGAGCGCGGCCATCTTTCGTTCCGCCTACACGGCGAAAAGCTGGAGGGCGGTTTCGCGCTCACCCGGATCCGCGACGGCAAAGACGAGACCTGGCTGCTGGTCAAACGCAGGGACGAGGACGCCGACGCGCGGCGAAAGCCGGTCAAGAGCCAGCCGGAATCGGTGCTGACCGGCCGCACGCTGGACGACCTGGACGAGTCGTCGTGACCGGTCTGGCCGACCTGCCCGATTCGGTGCGGGCGGCGTTGCACGACGAGGCGGTGCCCGAGTGGCGGTCGCCCACCCTGGCCACGCTGACCGAGAAGCGGTTCTCCGACCCGCAATGGATCTTCGAGCGCAAGTTCGACGGGATGCGCTGCGTGGCGTTCCACGACGGCGACCGGGTGCGGCTGTTGTCGCGAAACCGCCAGCCGCTCAACGGAACCTACCCCGAGCTCGTCGACGCGCTCGCGGCCCAGCGCACCACCCGGTTCGTCGTCGACGGCGAGGTGGTCGCGTTCGAGGGACGGCGCACCAGCTTCGCCCGGCTGCAGGGCCGGCTGGGCATCACCAAGCCCGACGCGGCCCTGGTGTCGCGGATTCCGGTCTTCTACTACCTGTTCGACCTGCTGCACCTGGACGGTTCGCGCATCACCGACGTGCCGCTGTCGTGGCGTAAAAGACTGCTGCGCAACGCGATCGACTTCGGCGGCCCGCTGCGCTACGCGCCGCACCGCGTCGAGGATGGCATCGCCGCCTACCGGGCCGCCTGCGCCCGCGGCGACGAGGGAGTGATCGCCAAGCGGGCCGACTCGGTGTACGACGGCCGCCGCTCGCCGAACTGGCTGAAGTTCAAATGCGTTCGCGACCAGGAATTCGTGGTCGGCGGCTATACCAGCCCCAAGGGCAGCCGAGTCGAGTTGGGTGCGCTGCTGCTCGGCTACCACGAGGGCCGCGATTTCGTCTACGCCGGCAAGGTGGGCACCGGATTCGACGATGCCACGCTGCACAGCCTGCACGAGCGGCTGTCGCCCATCGAGCAGGACGCGCCCCCGTTCACCCGGGGCCTGGTGCACGAGAAGGGCGCCCACTGGGTGCGCCCGGAGCTGGTGGCGCAGATCGGGTTCACCGAGTGGACGCGCGACGGCAAGCTGCGCCACCCGCGCTACCAAGGGCTGCGCATCGACAAGGACCCCCGCGACGTCGTACGGGAGACACGCTGATGGCAGTTGAAGTCGAAATCACCCACCCGGACCGGGTGTTGTTCCCCGGCTCGTCCTCACACAAGGAAATCACCAAGCGCGAACTGGTCGACTATTACGACGAGGTGGCCGGCACGATGCTGCCGCACCTGCGGGACCGGCCGCTGAGCGTGCAACGGTTTCCCCGCGGCATCGACCAACAGGGGTTCGTGCAACAGGATTTCGCCGAGTCGCTGCCGGACTGGATGAGCGGCGTCGAGGTCGCGAAGGAGGGCGGCAGCGTCGTGCATCCGGTGGCCGACCGCCGGGAGGCGTTGCAATGGCTGGCCAACCAGAACTGCATCACGTTGCACGTGTGGCAGTCGCGCCGCGATCGTCTGCACAACCCCGACCGGCTGGTGTTCGACCTCGACCCGTCCGACACCGACTTCGCGGTGGTGCGCGCGACGGCGCGCGCGACGGCCGGGGTGCTGGATGACCTCGGGCTGGCGTGCTACGTCCAGACCACCGGCTCGCGCGGGCTGCACGTCGTGGTCCCGGTGCGCCCCGACACCGACTTCGACACCGCCCGGCAGTTCGCCCGCGACGTCGCCGAGGTGGTCGCGGCCGACGACGCCGAGCACCGCACCGTGGAGGTGCGCAAGGACAAGCGCGCCGGGCGCGTGTATCTCGACGTGATGCGAAACGCGTACGCGCAGACCGCGGTTGCCCCGTACTCGGTGCGGGCCCGCGCCGGTGCGCCGGTGGCCACCCCGCTGGAGTGGGACGAATTGGGGGCCCGCGACCTGCAGTCCGACCGGTTCACCATCCGCGACATCCCGAAACGGATTGCCGGGCAACGTGATCCGTGGGCCGGCATGTCCCGTCACGCCCGCTCGCTGAGCGGGCCCGCCGAGCGGCTGGCGAAACGCCGTGCCTGAACTGCCCGACGTGGAGGGGTTTCGGCGCGAGCTGGCCAAATCGCTGCCCGACCGCCGCATCGAACGCGTGCAGGTGCACGACCCGGGTTCCTGCGCAACACCGCCGCCGCGCTCGGACGCCGCTGCGCGGGGCACCGCTTCAAGGCCCCACGCCGGCACGGCAAGTGGCTGATACTGCCCACCAACGGCCCGACCCTGCTGGTGCACAGCGGCATGACCGGCCACCCCTACCACGCCGACGACGGCGCCGAGCCGCAGCGCTTCGAGCGGCTGACGGTGTCGCTGGACAAGGGCGAGCTGCGGGAGTTTCGCGACGTGCTGTCGGGGCGACGCGGCGCGCTCAAGCCAACGCTCTTGGACCAGTCGGTGATCGCCGGGCTCGGCAACCTGCTCACCGACGAGATCTGCTGGCGGGCCAGGCTGCGGCCGGCTCACCCGGTCGCCGAGCTGCACGACGACGACGTCAAGCGCCTGCACGCCGCGATGACCCGGGTGCTGCGCACCGCGGTGCGACACGGCCGGGTGCCCGGCCTGCCCCGCTGGCTGACCGCGGTGCGCGACGAGCCGGACCCGAGCTGCCCGCGCTGCGGCACCCGGCTCGCGCGCGGGCGGGCCGGCGGCCGGATGTCGGTGTGGTGCCCGCGCTGCCAGCCCGAGTAATCTCAGCAGCTATGAGCAAGCGTCGATGGATGCCGATCGCCGCCCTGACGGTCATCGCCGCCGGCTTCCAGCTAACTCCCGCGACTGCGCACGCGGACCTGCACAACATCACCTACCGAGCCAGGGTCGACGCGATGACAACCGGCAGCCAGGTCGCCTTCATGATCAAGGACGGCCAGACGATGAGCACCGGCCTGAGTTCGTTGCCCGGCAACGTATTCGAGGCCCACACGGTGCTGCCCGATCCGGCGCAGGCCGGCATGCGGGTCGTGCTTCATTGGCCCTATGCGGCGAACGTGCACTGCGAGATCGCCGTGGATGACAACATTGCCACCCAAGCCGATCGGATGGTCGCGCCGGCGCCAAACAGCAGCGATCCGATGAACGGCGTACTGGCTTGCGGCGCGCCGCTCCCCGGCTAGTACGGCTAGGGCCGCCAGCCGGTGGCGTCGGCCCATTCCCACGCCCGCCGGTAGGCGTCGAGAAACCACGGCTCCTTGGCGGCGACGTACCGCTCGGTGTCGCCTTCCCCCCGCTTCTCGGCGTCGCGCTTGACGGCCAGGTAGTCGGCGCGCACGCCGCGGTTGGCCACCAGCCAATCCACGAACAGCAGGGCGAACTGCTGATTGGGCCAGCCGTCCACCCGGATATGCACGTTGGTCGGCCGCCCGGGATCGGCCGATGAGTGAATCCGCTTGCGCCACAACGCCGGATCGTCGCTATGGTCGTAGCGGCCGACGGTGCTGCGGGCGTCGCGTTTCGCGACGTCGTCGGTGATCCCTTCGATGCGCGGGTAGCCGGCCGCCAGCAACGGCTCGGCGAGCTCGTCCGCCGCCGCCAGCGATTCGACGGTGATCTGGATGTCGATCACGTCCTTGGCGTCGAAGTCCGGCACCGCGGTAGACCCGATGTGGTCCACCCGAATCGCCCGGTGACCGCAGGCGGTGCGCAACCGGTTGATGATCCGGCGCGCCTGCTCGGGCCAGGTCGGGTCGGCCGGCGCCAACCGGGCCGGGGCCCGCGCGACCCGATGCTGGGCCACGTTGTGCGCGAACGGCAGTATCCGGTTGTGCCACACGTCGCGCGCCCGGCGCACGAAATCCGCTTGGCTGCCCGAGTTGTCCAGCCAGATGTCGGCGACGGCGCGGCGCTGTTCGTCGTCGGCCTGCGCGGCGATCCTGGCGCGCGCGTCCTGCTCGGACATGCCGCGCTGCTCGACCAGCCGTCGCACCCGCAGCTCGACGTCGGCGTGCACCACAACGACAAGCGGAAACAGCGGCGCCATCCCGGATTCCACCAACAACGGGATGTCCTCGACGACGACGGCGTCCTCGGACACCGCCGCGATGATCTCCGCGCGGCGCCTGGCAACCAGGGGGTGGACGATCCCGTTGAGCACCTTGCGCGCATCGTCGTCGGCGAAAGCCTTGGCGGCCAGGGCCGGCCGGTCCAGCGAGCCATCGGGCAGCAGAATGTCCTCACCGAACGCCGCGACGAGCGACGCCAGTCCCTCGGTTCCGGGCCGCACCACCTCGCGCGCGATAACGTCGCCGTCGACGATGATCCCGCCGCACTCGGCGAACGTGGCGGACAGCGCTGATTTCCCGGCGCCGATGCCGCCGGTCAACCCGATGCGCAGCATTACCCGAGCGCGATCAGCAGCGAATTATGCGTTGCCGGCGAGCTTTTCGCGCAGCGCGGCCAGCTGGGCGTCGCTGGCCAGCGACCCGCCGGCGGCCTTCTCGGCGGGGGCGCCGTTGCCAGGCGACTGTTCGCCACCGCTGGGCGCGGCCGCCTCGGCGGCAGCGAACTTCTCCATCTGCGCGGTGTGCATCTTGTGCCGGCGCTCGGCCTCGGCGTAGCGGGCCTCCCACTCGGTGCGCTGGGCGTCGTATCCCTCGAGCCACTCGTTGGTTTCGGGGTCGAAGCCCTCGGGGAAGATGTAGTTGCCCTGCTCGTCGTAGCTGTCGGCCATGCCGTACTTGGCGGGGTCGAACTCCTCGGTGTAGTCCTCGTTGGCCTGCTTGAGCGACAACGAGATTCGGCGCCGCTCCAGGTCGATGTCGATGACCTTGACCATCGCGTCGTCGCCGACGGCGACCACCTGGTCGGGCACCTCGACGTGCCGCTCGGCCAGCTCGGAGATGTGCACCAGGCCCTCGATGCCCTCCTCGACGCGGACGAAGGCACCGAACGGCACCAGCTTGGTGACCTTGCCGGGCACGATCTGGCCGATGGCGTGGGTGCGGGCGAAGTGCCGCCACGGGTCTTCCTGGGTCGCCTTGAGCGACAACGAAACCCGCTCGCGGTCCATGTCGACGTCGAGCACCTCGACGGTGACCTCGTCGCCGACCTGGACGACCTCGGAGGGGTGATCGATGTGCTTCCAGGACAACTCGGAGACGTGCACCAGGCCGTCCACACCGCCCAGGTCGACGAACGCGCCGAAGTTGACGATCGAGGAGACCACGCCCTTGCGGATCGCGCCCTTCTGCAGCTGGTTGAGGAACTCGCTGCGCACCTCGGACTGGGTCTGCTCGAGCCACGCCCGCCGCGACAGCACCACGTTGTTGCGGTTCTTGTCGAGCTCGATGATCTTGGCCTCGATCTCCTTGCCGATGTAGGGCTGCAGGTCGCGAACCCGGCGCATCTCGACCAGCGAGGCCGGCAGGAAGCCGCGCAACCCGATGTCGAGGATCAGCCCGCCCTTGACGACCTCGATCACCGTGCCCTTGACCGCCTCGTCCTTCTCCTTGAGCGCCTCGATGGTGCCCCAGGCGCGCTCGTACTGCGCGCGCTTCTTGGACAGGATCAGCCGGCCCTCTTTGTCCTCCTTGGTGAGCACCAGGGCCTCGACCTCGTCACCGACGGAAACGACCTCGTTGGGGTCGACATCGTGCTTGATGGAGAGCTCGCGGGCGGGGATGACCCCCTCGGTCTTGTAGCCGATGTCGAGGAGCACCTCGTCCCGGTCCACTTTGACGATCGTGCCCTCGACGATGTCGCCATCGTTGAAGTACTTGATCGTTTTGTCTATTGCGGCGAGAAAATCCTCGCTCGAGCCAATGTCGTTGACGGCTACTTGCGGCGAGGTGACGGCGGGACTCGGCATGTTGTTGGGTTGCTCCGGACAGGTTGGGTCGTAGGGACAATTCGGGATTTACCTGTTGAGGCTACTCGACGTGGCGCACGCTGGACAAACCGGTCGGCGCCGCCGGGCGCGGCGACCTGGCCGAACGCCGACCGCGAACGTGACGTGGCGGCGAATTTCCGGCCGATTTTTCGCCGTGACGTCACGTTCGGCGGCCAATTGACCAGCTAGTGCGCGGCGGCATCCCAGCTGCGGCCGTAGCCCACCGAAACCTCCAGCGGCACGTCCAGGGGGTAGGCGCCGCCCATCTTTTCGCGCGCCAGCGCCTCGAGTTGCTCGTGCTCCCCGGGCGCGACTTCGAACAGCAATTCGTCGTGTACCTGCAACAGCATGCGCGACGACAGCCCGGTCTCCTTGATCGCGGCGTCGACCTCGATCATCGCCACCTTGATGATGTCGGCCGCGCTGCCCTGGATCGGCGCGTTGAGCGCCGCCCGCTCGGCGGCCTCCCGCACCTGCCGATTGCTGCTGTCCAGCTCGGGCAGATAACGCCGGCGGCCCAACACCGTTGAGGTGTAGCCGTCCTTGCGGGCCTGCTCGACGACGTCCATCAGGTAGTCGCGCACTCCGCCGAACCGGGAGAAGTAGGCGTCCATCTGTTCCTTGGCTTCCTCGGTGGAGATCTTCAGTTGCTGCGACAGGCCGTACGCGCTCAGCCCGTAGGCCAATCCGTAGGACATCGCCTTGACCCGGCGGCGCAACTCGGCGGTGACTTCTTCGATGGGCACGCCGAACGCGCGCGAGGCGACGAACGAGTGCAGGTCCTCGCCGGTGTTGAACGCCTCGATGAGGCCCTCGTCGCGGGACAGGTGCGCCATGATGCGCATTTCGATCTGGCTGTAGTCGGCCGTCATCAGCTCGGCGTAACCCTTGCCGACCACGAACGCGTCGCGGATCCGCCGGCCGGCCTCGGTGCGGATCGGAATGTTCTGCAAATTCGGCTCGGTCGACGACAGCCTGCCGGTCGCCGCGATGGTCTGGTTGAACGTGGTGTGGATGCGCCCGTCGGAGGCAACGGAGTTCAGCAACCCGTCGACGGTGACCTTGAGCCGGGTGGCGTCCCGGTGGGTGAGCAGATGCTGCAGGAACGGGTGTGCGGTCTTGTCGAACAGCGACTGCAGGGCGTCCGCGTCGGTCGTGTATCCGGTCTTGGTGCGCTTGGTCTTCGGCATGCCCAGCTCGTCGAACAGCACCGCCTGCAATTGTTTTGGCGAGCCCAGGTTGATCTGCTTGCCGATCACCGCGTAGGCGGCCTCGGCCGCGTCGCGGATCTGGTGGGCGAAATCGCTTTGCAGCTTGCTGAGCAACTTCAAATCGACTGCGATACCGGCGTTTTCCATGCCCGCCAGCACCCGCTGCACCGGCAGCTCCATGCCGCTCAGCAACGATGTGGAGTTGATGCGGGCCAGCTCCTCGTCGAGCGCGTCGGCCAGGTCCAGCACCGCCACGGCCCGCAGGATCAGCGTCTGCACCGCCTGGTCGTCCGTCCCCTCGGGGTCGTCGAGCAACGAAAGCTGTTGCTGCTCAGGGTTTTCGGCGCGCAACTCCCGGCGCAGGTAGCGCAGCGAAAGGTCGTCGAGGGAGAAGCTGCGCTGCCCGGGACGCACCAGGTAGGCCGCCAGCGCGGTATCGGAGGTGACGCCCGCGAGCGTCCAGCCCCGCCCGCCGAGGTCGTGCATCGCCAGCTTGGCTTCGTGCAGCGCCTTGGGCGAGTCGGGGTCGGCCAGCCAGGACGCCAGCGTCGCCTCATCGTCGGGGCCCAGCGTCGAGGTGTCGATGTAGCGGCCGTCGCGGTCGGCGGACACGATGGCCAGCGCGGTGGCGTCGGCGTCGTAGGCCAGGTGGGTGCCGACGACGGCCAGGCCGAACCGCTTGCCCGAGTCGCGCTCGGCCAGCCACGCCGCCAGCTCACCGGGCTCGAGCGCGCCGCCGCGCACGTCGAAACCCTCCTCGACCTCGGGTTCGACGGCGGCCAGCGTTTCGAACAACCGGTCGCGCAGCACCCGGAACTCCAGGTCGTCGAAGAGCCGGTGGATCTGGTCGCGATTCCAGGGCAGCAGCCGCAGCGTGTCCGGGGTTTGCGCCAGCGGCACATCCTTGACCAGGTCGGTGAGCTCCCGGTTGCGCACCACGCTGGCCAGATGCGCGCGCAGCGCGTCACCGACCTTGCCGCGCACCGAGTCGACGTTGTCGACCAGCCCCTGCAGCGAGCCGTATTCGGCGATCCACTTCGACGCGGTCTTCTCCCCCACGCCGGGGATGCCGGGCAGGTTGTCGCTGGGATCGCCTCGCAGCGCGGCGAAGTCGGGGTACTGCGTGGGCGTCAGCCCGTACTTCTCGACGACGGCGTCCGGGGTGAAACGGGTGAGTTCGCTGACGCCCTTGCGCGGATACAGCACCGTCACGTCGTCGCTGACCAACTGCAGCGCGTCGCGGTCGCCGGTGACCACCAGCACGCGGTACCCCTCGTTCTCGGCCTGGGTGGCCAGCGTCGCGATGAGGTCGTCGGCTTCGAATCCGGGCTCCGCGAGCACCGTGATGCCCAGCGCGCCCAGCACTTCCTTGGTGATGTCGATCTGCCCGTGGAACTCGTCCGGGGTGGTTGTCCGGTTGGCCTTGTACTCCGGGTAACGCTCGGAGCGGAAGGTCTGCCGCGACACGTCGAACGCCGCCGCGATGTGCGTCGGGGCCTCGTCGCGCAGCAGGTTGATCAGCATGGCGGTGAAGCCGTACACCGCGTTGGTGGTCAGCCCGCCGCGGGTCTTGAAGTTCTCGGCGGGCAGCGCGTAGAACGCCCGGAAGGCCAGCGAGTTGCCGTCCAGCAGCATCAGCGTGGGCTTGGTCTGTTCCTGGGTCTTCCGGTCGGGGGTCTTCCGCTCGGGCACGCTCTCACTCTAGGCACCCGGTGTGACGGGTCGCGGCCTGCGGCGAAACTGCAACACGTTTCAGTTTTGCGGCTTCGCTGGGTACGCTGGCCCGGTGCCAGAGGTCACCCGCCAAGAACCGGCGATCGAGGGATGGTTCGCCACCGATGCCGGCGGCGACGCGCATCTGGTCGGCGCCCAGTGCCCCCAGTGCCGCACCTACGTCTTCCCGCCGCGAGAAAACAACTGCCCCAACCCGGCCTGCGCCAGCGACGCGCTGCAGCCCGTCGCGCTGTCGAGGCGCGGAAAGCTGTGGAGCTACACCGAGAACCGCTACGCGCCGCCCCCGCCGTATCCGTCGCCGGATCCCTTCGAGCCGTTCGCCGTTGCCGCGGTGGAGCTGGCCGAGGAGGGGCTGATCGTTTTGGGCAAGGTGGTCGACGGCACGCTGGCGGCCGACCTGAAGGTCGGCATGGAGATGGAGCTGACCACCATGCCGCTGTTCATCGACGACGACGGCGTCGAGCGGATTGTCTACGCGTGGAAGGTGGCGTCATGACGGAGCCGCTTTACATCCTCGGCGCCGGCATGCACCCCTGGGGCAAATGGGGACGCGACTTCACCGAATACGGCGTGGTCGCCGCCCGCGCGGCACTGGCCGAGGCCGGCCTGGATTGGCGGCAGATTCAGCTCGTCGCGGGCGCGGACACCATCCGCAACGGCTACCCGGGGTTCGTCGCCGGCGCGACGTTCGCGCAGAAGCTGGGCTGGAACGGCATTCCCGTCAGCTCGAGCTACGCCGCGTGCGCCAGCGGTTCGCAGGCCCTGCAGAGCGCTCGGGCCCAGATCCTCGCCGGGTTCTGCGACGTTGCGCTGGTGATCGGAGCCGACACCACCCCGAAGGGCTTCTTCGCGCCCGTCGGCGGCGAGCGGAAAAACGACCCCGACTGGCAGCGGTTTCACCTGATCGGCGCGACCAACACGGTGTACTTCGCGCTGCTGGCGCGCCGGCGGATGGACCTCTACGGCGCCACGCTGGAGGACTTCGCCCAGGTGAAGGTCAAGAACTCCAGGCATGGCCTCAACAACCCGAATGCCCGCTACCGCAAAGAGAATTCGATCGACGACGTGCTGGCCAGCCCCGTGGTGTCGGACCCGCTGCGGCTGCTGGACATCTGCGCCACCTCCGACGGCGCGGCGGCGCTGATCGTGGCCAGCGCCGACTTCGCCCGCAAGCACCTCGGCTCGCTCGACGGTGTGCCGTCGGTGCGCGCGGTCAGCACGGTGACGCCGCGCTACCCCCAGCACCTGCCCGAATTGCCGGACATCGCAACGGATTCCACCGCCGCGGTGCCCGCGCCGGACCGGGTGTTCAAGGACCAGATTCTCGATGCGGCCTACGCCGAGGCGGGCATCGGGCCCGAGGACCTGAGCCTGGCCGAGGTCTACGACCTGTCCACCGCGCTGGAGCTGGACTGGTACGAGCACTTGGGCTTGTGCCCCAAAGGTGAAGCCGAGGCCCTTCTCCGCAGCGGCGCCACCGCGATCGGCGGCCGCATCCCGGTCAACCCGTCGGGCGGGCTGGCCTGCTTCGGCGAGGCCATCCCCGCCCAGGCCATCGCGCAGGTCTGCGAGCTGACCTGGCAACTGCGCGGGCAGGCCACCGGCCGGCAGGTGGAGAACGCCACCGTCGGCGTCACCGCCAACCAGGGCCTGTTCGGCCACGGCTCCTCGGTGATCGTCGCGCGGTAATTACTGCCGAGCAGACGCAAAAGCCCCCGACACGCCGACGTTTTGGGTGCTTTTACGTCTGCTCGCGGGGGTTACTCCTCCGCGTCGAGGGTTTCCAGGACGACCTGGGCCACCCGTTTCATGGTGGTCCGCCGGTCCATGGCGGCACGCTGAATCCACTTGAACGCCTCGGGCTCGGTCATGCCCTGCTTGGTCTGCAGCACGCCCTTGGCGCGCTCGACGAGCTTGCGGGTCTCCAGCCGGTCCGACAACGTGGCGACCTCGTGTTCCAGCGCGCTGATCTCGCTGAACCGGCTGACCGCCAATTCGATGGCGGGGATCAGGTCGCTGATGGTGAAGGGCTTCACCAGGTAGGCCATCGCCCCGGCGTCGCGGGCGCGTTCGACCAGATCGCGCTGACTGAAGGCGGTCAGCACCACGATCGGCGCGATGCGCTTGCTGGCGATTTCCGACGCGGCGTCGATCCCGTCGCGGCGCGGCATCTTGACGTCCATGATCACCAGGTCGGGCTTGTGCCGCTCGGCCAGTTCGACGGCCTCCTGGCCGTCGCCGGCCTCGCCGACGATCTCGTAACCCTCTTCCCGAAGCATCTCGGCCAAGTCCAGTCGGATGAGCGCTTCGTCTTCCGCGATCAGGACCCGGCGCGGCGCGGCGGCGTCGGTGTCGGTCGTGGAGCCTGTCATGACGGACATTGTGTCGTGGACCTACGCAACCAGCGACGTCGGGGGCGGCGAGGCGCCGGGCCGCGCCAGATTCTCTATGGTGGGAGGCTGCCTTTAAGGTAGGAGCCGAGAAGCCCTCGTATCCCAACTGGCAGAGGAAACGGACTCAAAACCCGTACAGTGTGGGTTCGAATCCCACCGAGGGCACCAAGCGAGGCTCGGGCATGCGGATTCGTTGCGGTACAACCGGTTCGAGATGGCACCAGAGGCTGGACGCGACGAGTTCACCGTCGGCACAGGCGATTTGACCTCGTGCCGTTTGTCGCGCGCCCACAGGGCCTAGCAGGCTGGCCGAGCGGTTACGGTGCGAGCGTGACGATGCCGGGTTCCATCGGCGGTGTCGGGGTCACCCCGCCGGTACCACCACCATTGCCGCCCCCACCGCCACCGGCTCCTGGTGGAGGACCGACAACGGGAGGCGCCTTCTTCGCCGGGGCGGGCGCCGCCGCCTGTGGCGGATTCAGCGTCTTGGCGTTCGGCACCTGTGGTAGCGGCGGGACCGGATTGGCGGCATTGGCTCCGTCGATGAAGGCGGTCAACGTCACCCGGTGCCGTGATCCATTCCGGTTGATGAAGCCCACCTGGTGGTTGGGGCAGTAGGCTCGCGCTGACGCCCTGACGAATCTGATCGCCGTCCGATGAAGACGGCCGGGGTCGGCGCCGGGGGTGGCGGAATTGGCGAAGTTCTCAAACTCGTTCACCACGGTGCCGGTTGGAACACCACTGTTCAACTCCCCACAAACCTCGTGAGCCGTCTTTTCGAGATCCGGTATGCCCGACACAGCGGGGATGCCTTCCTGGCTGAGTAGCGCCAGGAACTGGTCATCCTGGTTGGAGTCGGCCGCTGCCGCGCCGCCTCGCGCAATTGCGGCGCCTGTCAGCACCACGATGGCGGCAACCAGGGGGCCGGCGTGGGCGGTGATGCCGGTAAACATGGCGGGATTTCCTTCCTTGTAGCCCACCCGAGAGGTGTTGGATTGTGATCTATGCCACACATGTGGCTCTCGATTGGATTCCTCGCCACGCTGGGAATTAACTGGCCATTTGCCCTTAATTCGCCGGTTGTTGGTGTTCAAACGTTCGATGCGCCGCTAGACTGCGGCGCGCTCGGGAGCGGGTAGTTGATGCTGTACACCATCGGCCACGGTCCGAAGACCGCCGAGCAACTCACCGCCGCGCTTCGCCAACACGGCATCACGCTGCTGGTCGACGTGCGGAGTTTCCCCGGCTCGCGGCGCAATCCCGATGTGGCGAAGCAAACGATGCCGGGCTGGCTGAATGCCGCCGGGATCGACTACCGGCATGAACCGGATCTTGGTGGACGACGCAAGCCGCCGGCCAACCCGGTACCGCGGGACCAATGGTGGGAGAACCCGGCGTTCGCCAATTACGCCGCGCACACCCGCACGCCCGAGTTCCAAGCGGCATACCGGCGGCTCCTGCAAGATGCCGAGGCCCGCGACGTGGCCGTGATGTGCGGGGAACCGACCTGGTGGCGTTGCCACCGGCGGATGATCGCCGACCTGGCCACCCGGGATGGTCATCCGGTGCAGCACATCATGCCCAACGGATCGCTGTCACCGCACCGTGCTTCCGACTGGCTCACCCGCAACCTGGACTAGGCAGCCGACAAACACCGAGGTCAGCGGTTAGGCTTGCACCATGGCCGCGAAAACATGCGGTGCCTCATCGGGTGGAGCGGACGGCGTCGTCCGACGCGCAGACTGCGTCGCCGCCGTGCGGGCGCAGACCCGCGATCGCAATCAGCACTACGCCGACAGCGCCGCGCGCCGGGCCCGAATCCTCACGATCAGCGCGTGGCTGGCTGTCATAGTCAGCGCGAGCTTCGTGTGCGTGCAAGTCATCACCGGGGCCTGGTCCTGGCAGATCAGCTCGATCAACGTCGTCGCGGCGACGATCTTCGCGTTTGTCCCGTGGTTGCAGCGATTCGGCGGATTGGTTGCGCCGCTTACGTTTTTGGGTGCGGCGTATGTCTCGGTCTTCGCCAGCGTCTGGGACGTCGGCACCGCTTCGGGATCGCAGTTCTTCTTCCTGGTCGGCGCCTGCATCGTCGTGCTGTTGCTGGGAATCGAACACATCGTGTTGGCGTCCGTGCTGGCGGCCGTTTCCGCCGCCCTGATCATCGTGGTCGAGTTTCGGGTGCCGCGTGACACCGGCCTGCAGCCGGCCTGGGCCACGTCGCTGGGCTTTGTCATCACCGCCGTCTCGAGTGTGGTGATGGTGGTCGTCACGGTGTGGTTCGCCCTGCGCGACACCGACCGCGCCGAGGCGATCATGGAGGCCCAGTACGAACGTTCCGAGGCGCTGCTGACGAACATGTTGCCGGCGAGCATCGCCGAGCGGCTCAAGGAGTCCGAGCGAAGCATCATCGCCGACAAGTACGACGACGCCTCGGTGCTGTTCGCCGACATCGTCGGCTTCACCGAACGCGCCAGTGGCACGGCGCCGGCCGAGCTGGTGCGCTTCCTCAACCGCCTCTACAGCGATTTCGACGCGCTGGTCGACAAGCACGGGCTGGAGAAGATCAAAGTCAGCGGCGACTCCTACATGGTGGTCAGCGGGGTTCCGCGGCCCCGGCCCGACCACGTGCAAGCGCTGGCGGACTTCGCGCTCGAGATGGTCGATGTTGCTGCCGGACTGAAGGATCCGCACGGCCTCCCGCTGCCCTTGCGGGTCGGCATGGCGTGCGGCCCGGTGGTAGCCGGGGTCGTCGGCTCGCGGCGATTCTTCTACGACGTGTGGGGCGACGCGGTCAACGTCGCGTCGCGCATGGAATCCACCGACTCGGCAGGACGGATCCAGGTGCCCGAGGACGTCTACGAGCGCCTCAAGGACGAGTTCGTGCTGCAGGAGCGCGGCCGCATCGAAATCAAGGGCAAGGGCACCATGCGCACCTGGTATCTGGTCGGCCGCAAGGCCCCTGCCGACGACACGGCCGATCGAGTCGAGGAATCGCACACGGCCCGCGTCTGATTCGTTGGTCTTCAGTCCCTATACGCGAACCGGCGTTTGTGCCAGACTGCGGCCATGACTACCTCCCCTGAGACAAGTCCTGGAAACCCACTCACTCCGAGCTTGTTGCCCCACCTGTGGAAATCCACGCTGGTATCGGGAATTCTGTCGCTGATCCTCGGCGTCCTGGTGCTGGCCTGGCCGGGAATATCCATCCTGGTCGCCGCCATCTGGTTCGGCGTCTATCTGGTGATCACCGGCATCGCGCAGGTGGTGTTCGCGTTCAGCCTGCACGTCACCGCCGGGAGCCGAATCCTGCTATTCATCAGTGGCGCAGCGGCATTGATCCTGGCCTTGCTGGCGTTTCGTCATTTCGGCCAGGGGTACGCGGTCTTGTTGCTGGCCATCTGGATTGGCGTCGGGTTCATCTTCCGCGGTGTGGCCACGACGATTTCGGCGATCCAGGACCCGCATCTGCCGGGACGCGGTTGGTCGATCTTCGTCGGCGTGATCAGCCTGCTCGCCGGCATCATCATCATCGCGTCGCCGTTCGACTCGATCGTGACCCTGACGTTGGTCGTCGGCGTCTGGTTCGTCGTCATCGGCGTCTTCGAGATCGTCTCGTCGTTCGGGATCCGTAAGGCCTCAACCACCCTCGGCCGCTGAGGCCGCGTGCGCTCGGCCGTAGCATCAGTCCAGCCGATCTACTACACTGCGTCGTAGATGGCGGGTACGCCCTCGTAGTCTTCGGGAGATGACACATGAATGTCGTCGACATTTCGCGGTGGCAGTTCGGCATCACCACCGTCTACCACTTCATCTTCGTGCCGCTGACCATCGGTTTGGCTCCCCTGCTCGCCGTCATGCAGACGGTGTGGGTGGCCACCGGCAACACCGCTTGGTACCGCCTGACCAAGTTCTTCGGCAAGCTGTTCCTGATCAACTTCGCCATCGGCGTGGCAACGGGAATCGTGCAGGAATTCCAGTTCGGCATGAACTGGAGCGAGTACTCCCGCTTCGTCGGCGACATCTTCGGCGCGCCGCTGGCCATGGAAGGACTGTTCGCCTTCTTCTTCGAATCCACCTTCATCGGATTGTGGATCTTCGGCTGGAGCCGGCTGCCCAAACTGGTACACCTGGCGTGCATCTGGATCGTCGCGATCGGTGTCAACGTTTCGGCGTTCTTCATCATCGTGGCGAACTCGTTCATGCAGCACCCGGTCGGCGCGCACTACAATCCCGTGACGCACCGCGCCGAATTGAACAGCATCACCGCGCTGCTCTCCAACAACACTGCGCGCTGGGCGTTTTTGCACACTGTGACCGGCGCCTTGCTGACGGCCGCGACGTTCGTCGCCGCCGTCGGCGCGTGGTGGCTGGTCCGCTCCCGCAATCCCGCATCCGCGACCCCGACCGCTGAGTCGAACGGCCGCACCATGTTTCGCCCGGCGGTCATCCTGGGATGCTGGGTGGCGCTCGCCGCGGCCCTCGCCTTGTTCTTCACCGGTGACCAGCAGGGCAAGCTGATGTTCGTTCAGCAACCGATGAAAATGGCGTCGGCGGAATCGCTTTGCGACACCCAAACGGATCCGGAGTTCTCCATCCTCACGGTCGGCCGGCAGAACAACTGCGACAGCCTCTACCGCGTGATCGAGGTGCCCAACGTGCTGCCGATCCTGGCTCAAGGCCGAATCAGCGGCGTCACCTTGCAGGGTGTGCGCGACATCCAGCGCGACTACCAACTCCGATTCGGGCCAAACGACTACCGCCCCAACCTCTTTGTCACCTACTGGTCCTTCCGCGCGATGATCGGGCTGCTGGCCATCCCACTGCTGTTCGCCCTGACCGCGTTGTGGCTGACCCGTGGTGGCCGGATCCCCGACCAGCGGTGGTTCTCGCGGTTCGCGCTGGTGACCATTCCCACTCCGTTCCTGGCTAACATCTCCGGGTGGGTGTTCACCGAGATGGGCCGCCAGCCCTGGATCGTGGCCCCCAATCCGACCGGTGACCAGCAGGTGCGGTTCACCGTCCACGAGGCGGTCTCGAACCACGATTCCGGGATCGTCATCACCTCGCTGGTGACCTTCACCCTGGTGTACGCCGTGCTCGCCGTCGTCTGGTTCTACCTGCTCAAGCGCTACATCGTCGAAGGGCCACAGGAACACGACGCCGAACCGGCCGCGCCGGCGGCACCCGGCGAGCACGAAGTGGCACCACTTTCCTTCGCCTACTAGGCCGCCTACTAGGCATAAGAAAGGAGCTGACCGGTGCAACTGCAAGAGGTGTGGTTCGGCATCATCGGGCTGCTGTTCCTCGGTTTCTTCATCTTGGAGGGCTTCGACTTCGGCGTCGGCATGTTGATGGAGCCGCTCGCCCGGCTCGGCTCGGGCGACCGGGAGATCAACCGACGCGCCACGCTCAACACCATCGGGCCGGTGTGGGACGGCAACGAGGTCTGGCTGATCACCGGCGGCGCGGCGATGTTCGCCGCGTTCCCCGGCTGGTACGCCACGGTGTTCTCGACGCTGTACCTGCCGCTGCTGGCCATCCTGTTCGGCATGATCCTGCGCGCCGTGGCGATCGAATGGCGCGGCAAGGTCGACGACTCGAAATGGCGCGGCTGGGCCGATTTCGGGATCGCGGCCGGATCCTGGCTACCCGGTGTGCTGTGGGGGGTGGCATTCGCCATCCTGGTCCGCGGGCTGCCGGTGGACGGCGCCGGCCACATCCGCCCGTCGATCACCGATATCCTCAACGCCTACACCCTGCTGGGTGGCCTGGCCACCGCGGGACTGTTCCTGCTCTACGGCGCGGTGTTCATCGCTTTGAAGACGTCGGGCCCGCTGCGTGACGACGCGCACCGATCGGCGGTGCGGCTATCGCTTCCGGTGACCGGACTGGTTGCGGCATTTGGGCTTTGGACGCAGCTGGCGCACGGGAAGGGCTGGACCTGGGTGGTGCTGGGGGTCGCGGTCGTGGCGCAGCTCGCCGCGGTGCTGCTGGTGTGGCGTCGCGTGTCGGACGGGTGGGCATTTGCGTGCACCGCGTTGGTCGTCGCGGCCGTGGTGGTGCTGCTGTTCGGCGTCCTGTATCCGAACCTCGTGCCCTCGACGCTCAACGACCAATGGAACGTGACGATCTACAACGCCTCGTCGACCCCGTACACCCTCAAGATCATGACGTGGGTGACCGCCTTCATGGCCCCGCTGACGGTCGTGTATCAGGCGTGGACGTATTGGGTGTTCCGGCAACGGATCTCGGCCGAGCAGATCCCGCCGCCCATCGGTCTGGCGAGGCGCGCGTCCTGAGCGCACAGGGCTCCCGCGCGCCGCTGGACCCGAGACTGTGGCGGGCGTCGACCGCGCTGCGCCGGTTCCTGGCGGCCGCGGTGGGGTGCGGGGTGGTGATCTCCGGCTGCGCGATCGGCTCGGCGATTGTGCTGGCGGGCATCGTCGCACGCGTGATCACCGATCCCTCGGCGCGAGGCCTGCGCGGCTGGCTGGGGCCGCTGTCGATCCTGTTGGCGCTGTGGGCCGTCCGCACCGTGACGCACTGGCTGCAGGCGCGGCTGGGCCAGCGGGGAGCCAGCGCGGTGATCGCCGATCTCAACGGGCAGGTGCTGGCGGCGGTGACCGCCCGGCAGCCTCAGGAGCTCGCCGCGCAGCGTGATGCCGCCGCGGTTGTGGTCACCCGCGGCCTCGACGGCCTGCGGCCCTATTTCACCGGCTACCTGCCCACCCTGCTGCTCGCCGCGATCCTGACCCCGGCCACCGTCGCCGTCATCGCCCTCTACGACCTGAAATCGACGCTCGTCGTGGTGATCACCCTGCCGCTGATCCCGATTTTCATGGTGCTGATCGGGCGGGCAACGGCCGAGCGGTCGGCGGCCGCGCTGACCGCGATGACGACCCTGCAGGGGCGGCTGCTGGATCTGATCGCCGGCATCCCCACGCTGCGAGCGCTGGGCCGCGCCTCGGGCCCCGAACACCGGATCGCCGAACTCGCTGCCGCGCACCGGCGCTCGGCGATGGCGACGCTGCGGATCGCCTTCCTGTCGGCGCTGGTGCTCGAATTGCTGGCCACCCTGGGCGTGGCGCTGATCGCGGTCGGCATCGGCCTTCGCCTGGTGTTCGGCGAAATGACCCTGGCCACCGGCCTGACCGTCCTGCTGCTGGCCCCCGACGTGTATTGGCCGCTGCGTCGCATCGGGGTGGAATTCCATGCCGCCCAAGACGGTAGAGCCGCCGCCGACAGGGCGTTCGACCTCATCGGCGAACCGACCGCGCCCGTGGTGCGCACCGGGACGGTAACCGCACGGGGCGCACAGATACGGCTCGAGAAGCTCAGCGTGGCCGGCCGAGACGGCCACTCGCCGTGCGATCTCTCCGCGGTGATCGAGCCCGGTCGGGTGACGGTGCTGACCGGACGCAATGGCGCGGGAAAGACCACCACCCTGCAGGCGATCGCCGGGCTCGCCGTCCCGTCGTCGGGCCGGGTCACGGTGGCCGGGGTCGACGTCGCCGACCTCGAGCCCGCCGGATGGTGGCGGCAACTGTCCTGGCTGCCGCAGCGTCCGGTGCTGATCCCCGGCACCGTCGGCGACAACCTGCGCCTGCTCGGCGGCCTCGGCGATCCGCGAGACCTCGAAAGTGCCTGCGCCGCCTCCGGATTCGATGCGGTGCTGGCCGAGCTGCCCGACGGGCTGGACACCGTGCTCGGGCGCGGCGGCGTCGGCCTGTCCCTGGGACAGCGGCAGCGGCTGGGCCTCGCCCGGGCGCTCGGATCGCCGGCCCCGGTGCTGCTGCTCGACGAGCCGACCGCGCACCTGGACGCCGACACCGAGGACCGGGTGCTGCGCGCCATCGTCGGGCGCGCCCGCGCCGGTGCGACCGTCGTGGTCGTCGGGCATCGCGCGCCCGTCGTGGCGATCGGTGACCAACTCGTCGAGGTGGTCTCGGACGCTCAGGTGCGTTATGCGCCGGCCTGACCCGCTGCTGGCCGCCGCCGGCCTGTTGCGGCCCCGGCTGCCGCGGCTGGTGGCTGCCGTCGCGCTGGGCGTGCTGTCGCTGGGCAGCGCGCTGGCGCTGGCCGGGATTTCGGCGTGGCTGATCACGCGGGCGTGGCAGATGCCGCCCGTGCTGGACCTGTCGGTCGCGGTCGTCCTGGTGCGCACGTTCGCGATTTCGCGGGGCGTGCTGCACTACTGCGAGCGACTGGCCACCCACGACACCGCGCTGCGCGCCGCCGGCACCGCGCGGGCACGGATCTACCACCGGCTGGCCCACGGGCCGGCTTCGGCCGCCGTTCGGTTGCCCAGCGGTGAGTTGGTGGCGCGGGTGGGCGCCGACGTCGACGAACTGGCCGACGTCCTGGTCCGTGCCCTGGTCCCGATGTGTGTCGCGGCGGTGCTGGGGCTGGCGGCGACCGTTGCCATCGCGGTCATCTCGCCGCCGGCCGCCGCGGTGTTGGCGATCTGCCTGTTGATCGCCGGCGTGGTGGCACCCCGGCTCGCGGGAAGAGCCGCCGCCACCCGGGAAGAGGTTGCCCGGCAGCATCATTCGGAGCGCGACACGTCGGCGATGATCGCCCTCGAACACGCGCCCGAGCTTCGTGTCGCCGGCGTGCTCCCCGACGTCATCGCCGAATCGCAACGCCGCCAGCATTCCTGGGGTGACGCGCTCGACGCCGCCGCCCGGCCGGCCGCCATCGCCGAGGCGGTGCCCACCGCCGCGGTCGGGGCCAGCGTGCTCGGCGCGGTGGTGGCCGGGATCGGGATGGCGGCCACCGTCGCGCCCACCACGCTGGCGGTGCTGATGTTGTTGCCGCTGTCCGCGTTCGAGGCGATGACTCCCCTGCCGGCCGCCGCCGTTCAGTTGACCCGGTCGCGGATCGCCGCGCGTCGCCTGCTCGGCCTGGCCCCGGCCGTCCGCCCGGCGCGGCCCACGAAGGCCCCGCCATCACCCGTCGGCGCCGGGCGGTTGTCCGCCGACGTGTGTTCCGGTCACGCGGATTCGGCGCGGTCGCCCCGGGTGAGGGTGGATCTGCCGCCCGGCGCGCGACTGGCGATCACCGGCCCCAGCGGTTCGGGCAAGACGACGCTGCTGATGACGCTCGCCGGGCTGCTGCCCGCATTGCAGGGCGAGGTGACGCTGGACGGCGTCGGCCTGTGCCTGTTCGGTGAAGACGAATTGCACTGTGCCGTCACATTTTTCGCCGAGGACGCGCACATCTTCGCCACCACCGTCCGGGACAACCTGCTGGTTGCCCGCGGCGACTGCCGCGACGACGAACTGGAGGCGGCGCTGGGGGCGGTCGGGCTCGGCGACTGGCTCGCCGGCTTGCCCGAGGGCCTGTCCACGGTGCTCACCGGTGGCGCGCAAGCGGTTTCGGCGGGCCAGCGCAGGAGGCTGCTGCTGGCGCGGGCCGTGCTCTCACCCGCCCGCATCGTGCTGCTCGACGAGCCCACCGAGCACCTCGACGCGGCCGACGCCGAACGGGTTGTGCGCGACCTGCTGATTCAGGGCCACGGGCTGATGCCCGGCGACCGGACGGTGGTGGTGGCCACCCATCACCTGCCCAGCGACGTTGGCTGTCCCGAGATACGGCTCGGCTAGCCGGAGTTCGAGTGTGAATCCTTGGCTTCGGGGGTGAATCGTGGGCGGGAAAATCGCCGAAATCCCGCCGTAGGTTCACACTCAAAGCCGTCAGCTCACACTCAAAGCCGTGGGCTCACATTGAAAGCCCGAAAACCAATACGCGGAATCAGGCGTGATGCGCCAACCGCTCGGAGTGCCGCCGCCGCGGCATGAACTCCAGCGTGAGCAACACGAACACCAGCGGAACCAACTGCGTCATCGATACCAGCGCGTAGCGCCGGGCGTCCATCGCGTGGAACTTGCGCACGTACCGGTACAACGACTCGAGCGCAATCAACGGGTCCAGCACATGGATCAGCCGGTAGAAGATGCGCTTGGGCCAACCGCGATTCTTGTCCTCGAAGATCTCCGGGAAGGCCGCGAACGACAGCGATACCCGTTGCGCGCCAGCCTCTTTGCCGGCCATGATCATGTCGACGCTGAGCCGTTCGTCGATCCCGTTGGGGGCGCCGCGGCGACGCCACGGCACGTCGAGGCTGATGTCGCGGCCGCCGCCGGCCGTCGCATACCGGTGGAAGCCCTGAACTTTCCCGGCGGCGTCCCTGGCGATGATCAGCCGGATTCCGGGGAACCGGCCCTCCAGCACCCCGTCCAGGTTCATGTAGAAGCCGCGATCGGTATGCGCGCCGCTGGGCGATGCGCGCACCACGTCGCAAAGTTCTTCCAGCAGCTTGTCGTCCAGTGCCTGCTCGTCCACGATCTCGGTGGTGATGCCGAAGTTGTGCGTCCGCTGCACGGCCTGACGCAGGTTGCGGAACTTGCGCCCGACCATCTCGAAGTTGGACACGTCGACGACGACATCGCGGCCGATCGGCACCGCTCGCAGCGATTGTCCGATGACCGTGCGGTCGGTCCACAATTCGAGGCGCCGTTCGCTGCAACCCACCACTGCGATCCGCCAGCCGTGGGCGCGACACATCGCGGCGAAGTCCGCTACCAGTTCGGGGAATCGCGCCTCGTCGCCGATCGGGTCCCCGCCGACGGCCGCGAACCCCAGCCGGGTCCGGTACGCCAGCGCCGCGGTGCCGTCCGCGGTGAAGTGGTAGCACCTGCCCGTCTGCATGGCGAACGGCGCCAACGGGTCATCGCTGGTGGCGTCGATCAGCGCCCACGCCCGGGGCAGGTCCTCGGGCCGCGGATGCGACGACATCGGCCACATCAGCACCAGACCCGAGCCGGCGATCAGCACGTCACCGAGCAGGTCGAAGGACAACACGTGCGAGCCCAGGCCCGCCAGCACGAAAAAAGCGGCGGCAGCCGCGTGCGTGGCCGTGACGGGGCGGCCCAGGAAGATGCCGCGTGCGATCAATGTCACAGCCGCCAGCACGGTGAGCGACCAGCCCAGCCGACCGGCGTAGTGCCACTCGGGGTTCTGGTGGTGGCGGGCGAGCACCGCGATCAGCCAGCACGTGGCGCACAGCAACGCCAAGGCGCCGACGCAGCGGGCCACGAGCGAATCGACGTGAACGACAACACGTTCGCGGGCGCGCAGTCTTGGGGCGACGTCCACCGGCGGGCCGTTCACATCTCACCTCCCGATGCGCTGACTTTCAGCTGGGCGGCTGGTTTGCCGCTGCTCCCATCGAATACCCGGCTGCTACGAACTTACGCCTGATCACGGCCGTTCAGAGGCCAAATCGGACGCATGTTCGCCTGTATCCTGTGGTGTCTATCGGCGCCGGGGCGCAAAGTATTTCAGCACGCCTTCCTGGACCACCGTCGCGACGACTTGGCCGGAGCGATCGAAGAAATGGCCGGTGCCCAGCCCGCGCGAATCCGCGGCCACCGGCGAAGACGTCGAATACAGCAGCCAGTCGTTGACGTTGACCTGCCGATGAAACCACACCGAGTGGTTGGCGGACGCCGCAAAGATTCGGTCAAAACCCCACGACAGCCCGTGGGTGGTGATGACCGAGTCCAGCACGGTGGTGTCCGAGGAGTACACCATCGTCGCGGTGTGCAACACCGGGTCGTCGGGCACCACACCGAGGGCCTTGACCCACACCCGGTTGTAGGAGAGCCGGTCGCCCTTGTCCCGCATCACCCAGGCCGGGTCGTTGGTGTAGCGCCATTCGATCGGCTGCAGGGCGTTGACGAAGTGCGGGACGGTCTCCTCGTAGCCGCGCAGCAGCTCGCCGATCGTCGGCTGGGTGTGCGGCTCCGCCACCGGCGGCGGTTCGACGGCGTGCTCGAGGCCGCGACCACCGGACATGTACGAAATCATCGCCGAGGACAGCAGCGTGCCGTCCTGCACCGCGTCGACGCGCCGGTTGGCGAAGCGCCGCTCGTCGCGCAGCGCGACGACGTGGAATTCGATGTCCTTGGCGGTGTCGCCACCGTTGATGAAGTGCACCGAAAGCGCGCTGGGGGGTAGGTCCTCGCGGATCAGCGTGCGGCTGCTCGCGACGAACGACTGCGCCATGAGCTGGCCGCCGAATGTGCGCATCGGGTTCTTGCTGGGGTGCGATCCGATGAACAGTTCATCGGAGATGCGGTTGAGGTCCAGTATCGACAGCAGTTCCTCGAAGTCGTTGCCAGCCGGCACAGGCCTGCTCTCCCCTGTCGATTGGGCGTCGCCGATCAGACGTCGTCCTCGCCGATCCGGTGCACATGGATCAGGTTGGTCGAGCCTACTGTGCCCGGCGGCGCGCCCGCGACGATGACCACCAGGTCGCCGCGCTTGTAGCGGCCCAGCTCGAGCAGCGACTTGTCGACCTGGCGGATCATGCCGTCGGTGGAGGTCATCATCGGGACGATGAACGTTTCCGTGCCCCAGGTCATGGCAAGCTGGCTGCGCACCTCGGGCCACGCGGTGAACGCGAGCAACGGCAGCGGGGTGTGCAGGCGCGCGAGTCGCTTGACGGTGTCGCCCGATTGGGTGAAGGCGACCAGGGCCTTGGCGTCGAGCCGCTCGCCGATGTCGCGGGCGGCGTAGGAGATCACCCCGCGCTTGGTGCGCGGCACGTGCGTCAACGGCGGGGCGGCGGTGGAATTCTCCTCGACCGCGCACACGATCCGCGACATCGTCCGCACGGCCGCCAGCGGGTACTTCCCCACCGCGGTCTCGCCGGACAGCATCAGCGCGTCGGCGCCGTCGAGCACCGCGTTGGCGACGTCGGAGGCCTCGGCCCGCGTCGGCCGCGAGTTCTCGATCATCGAGTCGAGCATCTGGGTCGCCACGATGACGGGTTTCGCGTTCTCCCTGGCGATCTGGATGGCCCGCTTCTGCACCAGCGGCACCTCTTCCAACGGCAGCTCGACACCCAGGTCGCCGCGGGCCACCATGATGGCGTCGAACGCCAGCACGATGGCTTCGAGATTGTCGACGGCCTCCGGCTTTTCGAGCTTGGCGATCACCGGTACCCGGCGGCCGATCCGGTCCATCACCTCGTGCACGAGCTCGACGTCGGACGGCGAGCGCACGAAGGACAGCGCGACGAGGTCGACGCCGAGGTTCAGCGCGAAGGTGAGATCCTCGACGTCCTTGTCCGACAACGCGGGCGCGGACACGTTCATGCCGGGCAGCGACATGCCCTTGTTGTTGCTCACCGGGCCGCCCTCGACGACGGTGCAGACCACGTCGTCGCCGTCGATGTCGTCGACCACGAGGCCGACCTTGCCGTCGTCGATCAGAATCCGGTCACCGACGACGGCGTCCTGGGCCAATTTCTTGTACGCGGTCGACACCCGGTCGTGGCTGCCCTCGCAGTCGGCGACGGTGATCCGGACCGTTTCGCCGTCGGCCCAGTAGGTGGGCCCGGTGGCGAAGCGCCCGAGGCGGATCTTGGGGCCCTGCAGGTCGGCCAGCAGGCCGACGGCGCGGCCGGTGGCGTCCGAGGCGTTGCGCACCCGGTCGTAGGCGGCTTTGTGATCGGCGTAGTCGCCGTGGCTGAAGTTCATTCGGGCGACGTCCATTCCGGCCTCGACGAGCGCCAGGATCATCTCGTCCGAGTCGGTGGCGGGGCCAAGGGTGCAGACGATCTTCCCGCGTCTACTCACGGCGACCCAGCATAGTCGTGCTCTTCGTCATCCGGATGACTCGGCGCTCACCCGCTGAGAAGCGTCGGGACCAGCGGAAATCCGGGCACGTTACGCGTCACCGTCCACGCCGCCGCGGCGACTGTGAACGTCACCACCGCCGGCAGCGACAGCCACGGCCGGCCGTGGCGCCGCCGCAGCACCATCAATCCGGCCAGCACCGGGATGCCGACCAGCAGGAAGAGGTTGTCGTTGATGGCGGCCACCAGATCGCCGTGCAGCAGGTCGTGTGTCATCCGCAGCCCACCGCAGAACGGGCAATTCCAGCCGGTCAGCCACTTGAACGGGCACAGGGGATATGGCGAATGCGCGTGGTGCGGGTCGACGAAACCCACGTAGCCCAGCGCGCCGGCCAGCAGCACACCGGTCCCGCCCGAAACGTAGAGGCGACGACGGCGGTGCTCATGGCACTGCCCCGACGCAAGGTTTGACGGATCAGGTGCCATCGCGCAGCGGGCGGCCCTGCGGGTCGGGGACCTTGTCGGTCAGTATCAAGATCGCGTCGACGATGCTCCAAATCAGCCCGATCCCGCAGGTGAACCAGCCCACCAGCAGCTGCGCGACGCCCACGCCGATGTCGCCGATGTAGAAGCGCCCGATCCCGCCGATGCCGACCAGACTGAGCAGCTGCAGGAGACCCGCGATGGTCTTCGACTTGTCCGAGAGCGGTTGCCCGGTCACCGGATGGCGGCCGAACGGAGCGGCCGGGTCGTAGTAGGGCGCGGGATATTGCGGATACGGCGGTGGAGGGCCGGGCGGGGGCGGCTGCTGAGGCGGCTGATGGCCTGCAGCGTCGTGCGACGACGGGTCTGTCACGTTTTCAGCATGCCAGACCGATGGCGTTTCCGCCCCGGCCGCGAGCGATGGATTTTGAGTTACCCGACGGCTATCGGCCCCGTCGGCCCCTCAACCGGAAGCTCAAGCGGCGCCTTATTGCGCCGCCGATGGCGGGCGTCGTCGTGTCGTCAGGAGTTTCCTCGGCGGCCTTGGGTTGTGCCGCCTCTTCCGCGATGTCCGACTCCGCAGACGACTCGGCTTGCGGCTCTTCAACTTTCGGCTCGGCGGCTTCGGACTCGGGTTCAAGCTCTTCGGCTTGAGTCACGACGGCTTCTGCCTCCGCGGCCTCGGGCCCCGAAGGTTCAGCCTCTACGACCTCCGCGACAGCCTCCTCCGCCTGCGCGACTTCAGGTTCAGCGGTCTCGGACTCGGCGGCTAAAACCTCCTGCGCCTCGGGCTCTTCGGCCTCCGGCTCTTCGACTTCTTCGGCCTCTGGCTCTTCAACTTCAGCCTCTTCGGTTTCAGCCTCTTCAGCTTCGACCTCGGCAACCTCAGCCTCACGTCCTTCGGCTTCAGCCTCTTCTTCGGCGCCAGCCTCTTTCGCGGCTTCACCTACTTCGGCTTCGGGCTCTTCAGGCTCCGCCTCTTCACCTTTGGCCTCTTCGGCTTCAGCCTCAGCCTCTTCCGCTTCGGGCTCCGCGGGTTCAGGTTCTTCACCTTCGGCCAAGACGGCTTCTACTTCTGCCGCCTCGGGCTCCGCAGCCTCAGCCTCTTCTGCCTCAGGCTCAACGGCCTCCGCCTGCGCGACTTCTGCCTCGGCCCTTTCAGGCTCCGCGGCGACAACGGTTTCAGGCTCTTCGGCCGCGGTCTCCACGACCTCCGGCTCCGCGACCTCCGCCGGTTTCGACCGTCTACGCGGAATCAGCCTCTTCGCCGTCTTACCCGCCGCCATAACCCCAGCCACCGCGGCCGCCCCCACAACCGAAACGCCGGTTACCGGCTCGGGTTCCGGCTTTCGCTCTGGCTCACCTTCCGGCAATGGCTCGCCAACAACATCCGCGGTGCCGCGCAGGCTGGCGGGATCCTCTCGGCCCTTCGGCGCCAGAACGAGGTAAACCACGGCCCCGATGAACACGAACGTCGATGTGAACGAATTGATCCGGATCCCCGCGATGTGCGTGGCCGTGTCGTCACGCAGCAACTCGACGCCGAAGCGTCCGATGCAGTAGCCCGCCACGTAAATCGCGAACAACCGCCCGTGGCCCAGCGTGAAGCGCCGGTCGAGATAGATCAGCGCGACGAAAACCAGGACATTCCAAATCAACTCGTACAGAAACGTCGGCTGCACGACCAGCGCCAGCTGCCCGGTCGACACGCCGTCGAGCGAGTGCGGATCGATGTAGCCCGCCGGATCTCGCCGGTAGAAGATCTCCAGGCCCCACGGCAGCGTCGTTTCCCGGCCGTAGAGCTCCTGATTGAAGTAATTCCCGAGCCGACCGATGGCCTGCGCCAAAATGATTCCGGGAGCGATCGCGTCTCCGAAGGCCGGCAGCGGAATCCCGCGACGCCGGCACGCGATCCACGCCCCGACTCCACCGAGAGCCACCGCACCCCAGATGCCCAGGCCGCCGTCCCAGATGCGCAGCGCCGCAGCGAGTCCCGCACCGCTGGGGCCGAAGTAGGTTCGCCAATCGGTGGCGAGGTGATAGAGCCTGCCACCAATCAAACCGAAAGGCACCGCCCACAGCGCGATGTCATAGATCACCCCGCGCTCGCCGCCGCGCGCCTCCCAGCGCCGGTCGCCGATCACCAGGCCGACCACGATGCCGGCGATGATGAACAGCGCGTAGGCGCGAATGGGCACCGGCCCCAGGTACCAGACGCCCCGCGGCGGGCTGGGGAAATACGTGGGCAACATCGTCATGGCGCGGAAACCCCCTGTCGCACACCGGCGGCCAGTTCCTCTGTCAGGGCGCGCAGCCGCGGCAAACCGTCGCCCAGCGCCGACACCAACGCCGAACCGACGATCACACCATCGGCATAACTTCCGATCTGCGCGGCCTGCTCTCCCGATCGCACCCCCAGGCCGACGCCGACGGGTATGTCGGACACCGCCCTGACCCTGCTCACCAATTCGGGTGCGGCCTGCGACACCGCGTCGCGCGCCCCGGTCACGCCCATCGTCGATGCCGCGTAGACGAATCCGCGCGATGCCTCGACCGTGCTCACCAACCGCTGCGGCGTCGACGACGGTGCCACGAGGAATATGCGATCGAGGCGGTGCTCCTCGGACGCCGCGATCCACTCCCGGGCTTCCTCGGGTATCAGGTCGGGGGTGATCAGGCCGTGCCCGCCGGCCGACGCCAGGTCCCGGGCGAACGCGTCAACCCCGTAGCGCAGCACCGGATTCCAGTAGGTCATCACCACCGCGCGCCCGCCGGCCGAGCTGATCGCCTCGACCGCGGCCAGCGTGTCGCGGACCCGCACGCCCCCGCGCAGCGCGGCCTCGGTGGCCCTGGCGATGGTCGGACCGTCCATCCCGGGATCCGAATATGGCACCCCCACTTCGATGAGGTCGCAACCGGATTCGACCAGCGCGGTCATCGCGTCCACGGAAGTCGGCACGTCCGGATAACCGGTGGGCAGATATCCGATCAGCGCCGCCCGGTTGTCGCCGCGGCAGGCCTCGAACAGCGGTCCCAGCCTGCTCGCTTCGCTTTGCTCCACCGTCATTTCGTGCCCACGTCGCCCAACAGCCCGAACCACTTTGCGGCGGTCTCGACGTCCTTGTCGCCGCGCCCCGACAAGTTCACCACGATGATGGCGCCGGCCCCCAGCTCGACGCCGAGCTTGAGCGCACCGGCGACCGCGTGCGCGGATTCGATGGCCGGGATGATGCCCTCCGCGCGGCACAGCAGGCCGAACGCCTCCATCGCCTCGGAGTCGGTGATGGGCTGGTACTCGGCGCGTCCGGTCTCCCTCAGCCACGCGTGTTCGGGACCCACCCCCGGGTAGTCCAGACCCGCTGAGATCGAATGGGATTCGATGGTCTGGCCGTCCTCGTCCTGCAGCAGGTAGGAAAACGATCCCTGGAACGCGCCCGGTGAGCCTCCGGTGAATGTCGCTGCGTGCCTGCCGGTCTCGACACCGTCGCCTGCCGCCTCGTATCCGATCAGGCGTACGCCGGGATCGTCGAGAAACGCGTGGAAGATCCCGATGGCGTTGGATCCCCCGCCCACGCAGGCCACGACCGCGTCGGGCAACCGACCCGCCTGCGACTGAATCTGCGCGCGCGTCTCGAGGCCGATGATCCGCTGAAAATCGCGAACCATGGTGGGAAACGGGTGCGGACCGGCCGCGGTTCCGAAGCAGTAGTAGGTGCTCTCGGCGTTGGTGACCCAGTCCCGGAACGCCTCGTTGATCGCGTCCTTGAGCGTCTGCGAACCGGTCTCGACCGACACCACCTCGGCGCCCAGCAGCCGCATCCGCGCCACGTTGAGGGCCTGGCGCTCGGTGTCGACGGCGCCCATGTAGATCACGCACTGCAGGCCGAGCAACGCGCACGCGGTGGCCGTGGCCACCCCGTGTTGACCGGCGCCCGTCTCCGCGATCACCCGGGTCTTGCCCATCCTCTTGGCCAGCAGGGCCTGACCGAGCACGTTGTTGATCTTGTGAGAACCGGTGTGGTTCAGGTCTTCTCGCTTCAGGAAAATCCGCGCCGAGCCGGCGTGCTCACCCAGGCGGGTCGCCTCGTACAGCGGCGACGGTCGTCCCGCATAGTTCGCCAGCAGGCTGTCCAGGGTGTCCAGGAAATCCGGGTTGACGCGCTCCTTTTCGTAGGCGGCGGTGACCTCTTCGATCACCGCCATCAGCGCCTCGGCCACATAACGGCCGCCGTAGCCACGGGGGCCGCCGAAATGACCACCCTGGTCTGGGTCGTGCCGGGTGGGTTCTGCGATGGCCGCACTCGGAAGCGGAAGGTCCGGGCGGGATAGCTCTACCATCACCAAGGCTCAACGCGCGGGCGGCTCATTTGGGTTCAATGTTTCCGGGGCTCTTCGGTCATCGATGACTAGCGAGCCGGTTTCGGACAGGACGGATGGGTGCCCGCGGTGACAAGGTCGGCAACCGCGGCGCGCGGGTCGCCACTCTTAACCAGGCCCTCGCCCACCAACACGGCGTCGGCGCCCGCACCGGCATACGCCAACAGATCTCCGGTGCCGCGCACACCGGATTCGGCGATCCTGATCACGTTGCTGGGCAACCCGGGAGCGATTCGCGCGAAGCAATCCCGGTCCACCTCCAGCGTCGCGAGATCGCGCGCGTTGACACCGATCACGTTGGCCCCAGCCTTCAGCGCCCGGTCGGCTTCCTGTTCGGTGTGCACCTCGACAAGCGCTGTCATGCCCAATGATTCGGTGCGGTCGAGCATCGACACCAACGCCGACTGATCCAGCGCGGCGACGATGAGCAACAACATGTCGGCGCCGTGCGCGCGCGCCTCATGGATCTGATATGGCTGCACCACAAAGTCTTTGCGCAATATCGGTATCGAAACCGCGGCTCGCACCGCGTCGAGGTCGTCGAGTGAGCCGTTGAAACACCGTTCCTCGGTGAGCACGCTGATGATCCGGGCGCCGCCGTCCTCGTAGGCGCGGGCCAGTTTTGCCGGATCGGCAATGGCCGCTAGCTGACCCGCCGACGGGCTGGCCCGCTTGACCTCGGCGATGACGCCGATTCCGGGCTCGCGCAGGGCGGCCATCACGTCCAGCGGTGGCGGCGCGGCCGCGGCGGCGGCTTTGATTTCGGAAAGGCTGACAAGCGCTTCGCGCGCGGCAACGTCGGCCCGGACTCCCTCGAGAATGGAGTCAAGCACGGTTGCCGGACTCATGCCTGTTGTTTCCCTTCCCACGGTCCCCAGCCGATTTCGACGACGTCAATGAAGGGTAGCGACCGTCGGCTTGCGGTCCGTCACCGACCCTCGGTGTCGGACTCGCGGGGCCGAGCGGTCGGGTCGCGTCCCTCGTCGAGCGCGTCCCAGATCATCCGCTCCGACATCTCCGGCGTCTCCGGCGTCTCCAGCATCGCCCCGTCGGCGGCTTCGCGTAGCGCATTTGAACGACGTGTCGCCGGCGCGGCATATTTTGTTGCGCCCGGCCGGCCCGAGCCCAAGATCGACGCCGAGCGCATCAGCAAGACGGCGGCGATCAGGGTGCAGGCCGCGGCCAGCACCGCGATTGCGGCCCCCCAGTAGCGCCGTTCGCTCCCCACCAGCGACACCAGCGAGACATGCGCCAGGTCGGCTCCGCGCGCCGCGACGTCGGGAATCACCCACAGGCTCACACCGAGGTAGCCGACGGCCAGGCTCACCGCGGCCAGCAGCCCCGCCAGCGCGCGCAGCGGCCAGCCCCGCACCGCCAGCGCCGCGACCGCGGTAGCCAGCATGAGCAGCGCCAAGGGCAGCAGGGCCGTCGACCACGACGCGCCGGTCAGGGTCACCTGTCTGGGCGGCCCCAGCCCGTCGAACGAGCGGATCACCACCCACGGCAGCCGCGACGCCACCCACAGCGCCACCGCCGCGATGACCAGCAGTGACTGGGCCACCCGGACCGTCAGCCGGGCGCGCCTTGGGTCAGCCATCGCGGCCCACGTCCGGCGCGGTCAGCGTCTCGGCGGCGGCGATCGCGTTGAGCACCGCGCGCGCCTTGTTGGTCGCCTCGGTGTGCTCGTAGGGACCGTTGGAGTCGGCGACGACGCCGCCCCCGGCCTGCACATAGGCGGTTCCGTCGCGCATCAGCGCGGTGCGGATGGCGATCGCGAAGTCGGCGTTGCCGGCGAAGTCGAGGTAGCCGACCACGCCGCCGTAGAGGCCGCGGCGCGTCTTTTCCACCTCTTCGATGAGCTCCATGGCCCGCACCTTCGGGGCCCCCGACAGCGTGCCGGCCGGGAAGCAGGCCGTCACCGCGTCCAGGGCGGTGCGGCCCTCGCCCAGCATCCCGGTCACGGTCGACACCAGGTGCATGACGTGGCTGTAGCGCTCGATGTGGCTGTAGTCCTCGACGCGAACCGTGCCCGGCGTGCACACCCGGCCGAGGTCGTTGCGGCCGAGGTCGACCAGCATCAGGTGCTCGGCGCGTTCCTTGTCGTCGGCCAGCAGCTCCTTCTCCAGCAGCTGATCCTCTTCCTCGTTCTGGCCACGCCACCGGGTCCCGGCGATCGGATGCGTCCTCGCCCGACCCTCGGTGACGGTGACCAGCGCCTCGGGACTGGACCCGACGATCGAAAAGTCCGTTGCCCCAGCGCTATTCGGCACGTGCATCAGGTACATGTAGGGACTGGGGTTGGTCACCCGCAGAATGCGGTAGACGTCGATCGGGTCGACGTCGGTGTCCATCTCGAAGCGCTGGGACGGCACCACCTGAAACGCTTCGCCGGCCGCGATCTGCTCGACGAGGTACTCCACGATCTTGCTGTACTCCTCGACGGTGCGCTGGGCTCGATACCGCGGCTCGGGTCTGCTGAAGGTGGCGACCGTCGACGGCAGCGGCTGACCCAGCGCCGTGGTCATCACATCCAGCCGCGCGATCGCGTCGTCGTAGGCCTCGTCGACGCGCTCGTCGGTGCCGTTCCAGTTCACCGCGTTGGCGATCAGCGTGATGGTGCCCTCGTGGTGGTCGACCGCCGCCAGGTCGGTGGCCAGCAGCAACAGCATGTCCGGCAGCTGAAGGTCGTCGACGGCCAGCTCGGGCAGCCGCTCCAGGCGCCGCACCAGGTCATAGGCCAAGAACCCGACCATGCCGCCCGACAGCGGCGGAAGCCCGGGCTTGATCTGGTCGGGGGCCGCCGTGGCCAGCAGCTCGAGGGTGGCCCGAAGCGCGTGCAGCGGGTCGCCTCCGGTGGGCGCGTCCTGCGGCACCGCACCCAGCCACACCGCGTCGCCGTCGCGCACGGTCAGCGCCGACGGCGAACCCGCGCCGATGAACGACCAGCGCGACCAGGAGCGCCCGGTCTCGGCGGACTCGAGCAGGAACGTGCCGGGACGGTCGGCGGCGAGTTTGCGGTAGGCCGACAGCGGCGTCTCGGCGTCGGCCAGGACCTTGCGGGTCACCGGAACCACCCGATGCTCGGCCGCGAGCTGGCGAAATTCCTCCCGTGAGGTGGTGGCGGCGAGGTGGGCGTGCACCGAACCATCCTCGCAGATGGGGCGGGGCGGCTCGCGAGCGTAACGTGGCTGCGCTTTTCTGCGCCGAAATTCGCAATGGCGTTACGCTCGCGGCATGAAAACCGGTGACACCGTGGCGGACTTCGAGCTTCCCGATCAGACGGGAACGCCACGTAAGCTCAGCGCCCTGCTCTCCGACGGACCCGTGGTCCTGTTCTTTTATCCGGCGGCGATGACGCCCGGCTGCACCAAGGAGGCCTGCCACTTCCGCGACCTGGCCTCCGAATTCGCCGCGGTCGGGGCGAACCGGGTCGGCATCAGCGTCGACCCCGTGGAAAAGCAGGCCAAGTTCGCCGACACGCAGAACTTCGACTACCCGCTGCTGTCGGACACCGACGGCACCGTCGCCCGGCAGTTCGGCGTCAAGCGCGGCCTGCTGGGCAAGCTGATCCCGGTCAAGCGCATGACCTTCGTCATCGACACCGACCGCACCGTGCTCGACGTGATCTCCAGCGAACTCAGCATGGAAACTCACGCCGACAAGGCCCTGCGGACGCTGCGGGCCCGATCGTCGGCCTGAGCGAAATCGCTTGGGCCCCTTGGTCTTTACGGGATGACGGCCAGAAACAGGTAGGCGGCGAGCAGCACCAGGTGCACCTCGCCCTGCAGCCGGGTGGCCCGCCCGGGCACCACCGTCAGCATGCTGATCACCACGGTCAGCGCGAGCAGCACCAGTTGGGTCGGGGCGAGGCCGAGCACCAGCGGCCCCTTCAGCCAGACGCTGGCCAGCGCGATGGCCGGGATGGTGAGCCCGATGCTGGCCATCGCCGAGCCGTAGGCCAGGTTCAGGCTGGTCTGGATGCGGCCCCGCCGCGCCGCACGCACCGCCGCGAGCGTCTCGGGCAGCAGTACCAGCGCCGCGATCACCACCCCGACGAAGGTCTGCGGGAACCCGGCCGCAGTCACCACCCGCTCCACGGCGGGCGATTCCTGCTCGGCCAGGCCCACCACCGCCACCAGGGCGACCAGCAGCAGCAGGAGGCTGATCAGCGCCTCGCGGTTGCTCGGCGGTTCGGCGTGGCTCTCGTCCTCGAACAGCCGCTTTTGGCCCTTCTGCGCGATCGGCAGGAAAAAGTCGCGATGCCGGACGGTCTGGGTGAACACGAACAGCAGGTACAGCAGCAACGACGCGGCGGCCGCGAAGATGAGCTGGCCGGGCGAGAACTCCTTGCCCGGGTGGCTGATGGTGAACGCCGGCATCGCCAGGCTCAGTGTCGCCAACGTCGTGAGCGTGGCCAGCGCGGCCCCGCTGCCCTCGGCGTTGAACAGCGTCACGCCGTAGCGCCGCGAACCCCACGACAGCGACAGCCCCGCGATCCCGTTGGTGGTGATCATGAACGCGGCGAACGCCGTGTCCCGGGCCAGCGTGGCCGCCTCGTTGCCGCCGGACGCCATCAGCTCGACGATGATGGCCACCTCGATGATCGTCACCGCGGCGGCCAGCACCAGCGACCCGAACGGTTCGCCGACGCGGGCCGCGACCACCTCGGCGTGCTGGACCGCGGCCAGCACGGCGCCGATCAACAGCGCGGCCTGCAGCCCGACCAGGATCGGCCCGAGCTCCTCGTGCCAGGTTGCCGTCAGCACGACGACGGCGACGACGGGCACCACCGTGCTCCAGTAGGTCCAGGACACCCGTTTCAGCATTGCCCGCCATTCTCACCGATGACGCGCGCGGGCGCCCGTCGGTCAGGCCGGCCTCACATTTTGGTCGCCGTCATTTTGCTCGCCGTCTTTTGGTCGCCGTCACGAAATAGCCGCGCGGCACGCCGGGCACGTCCAGCGGGACGACGGGGTGCTCCCACCGATTCCACCTGCTGCCGGGTTCGGCCACGTCGGTGACGACGGCCGTCCAGCCGCGGCCTTCGACGAGGGCGGCCGGCGCGTCGGTGCCGAACGTCCACGGCGCGCCCAATTCCCGCATGAATTGTTGGGTCGACTGCAGGAACGGCGCCTCCAACAGCGTCGTGCCGATCACGTTGTACAGCAACACATCTCCCGGCGATGCCAGGCCATCGTTGCGGGTGAAAAGCCGGTCGTGGCGCTCGGATTCCTCGGCGCGCACCGCCGCCGCGAGCAATCCGGTGGCCGCCACAGCTTGTTTGACGTTGTCCATTTGTTTGGCGTTGTCCATGTCCCCATCGTGCGCACGGGCGGCTTCGGCGGCATTGGAAATTGGTGCCGAATCATCGAACCACCGACGATTACGGGCTTGCCGGTGCGGCGTCGTCAGTAGCATGCTCACATGCCGCAAAGCGATGGCCTGGCAGAGGGCGAGGTTTTCGCCGGGTACACGATCGTCCGCCGGCTGGGGACCGGCGGCATGGGCCAGGTGTATCTGGCGCAGCACCCGCGACTGCCCCGCCGCGACGCCCTCAAGATCCTGCCCCGCGAACTGACCGCGAACGACGAATTCCGCCAGCGCTTCAACCGCGAGGCCGACCTGGCCGCCAACCTGTACCACGAGCACATCGTCGGCATCCATGACCGCGGCGAATATCAAGGGCGACTGTGGATCTCGATGGACTACGTGGAGGGCACCGACGCCGCCGAGCTGCTGCGCGCCCAGTATCCGTCCGGAATGCCGAAAACCCAAGTCGTCGAGATCGTTTCGGCCGTCGCCGACGCGCTCGACTACGCGCATTCCCGCGGGCTGCTGCACCGCGACGTCAAACCCGCCAACATCCTGCTGACCGAGGCCGCCCGAAGACGGATCCTGCTCGCCGATTTCGGCATCGCCCGCGAGCTCGGCGAGATCAGCGGCCTCACCGCGACGAACATGCTGGTGGGCACCACCGCCTACTGCGCCCCCGAGCAACTGCAGGGGTTGAACCTGGACGGGCGGGCCGACCAATACGCGCTGGGCTGCACCGCGTTCAACCTGTTGACCGGGTCCGCCCCGTTTCAGCATTCCAACCCGGCGGTGGTCATCACCCAGCATCTGTCCGCGCCGCCGCCGCGCATCGGCGAGCGCCGACCCGAATTGGCCGAGCTCGACGGCGCCCTCGCCAAGGCGCTCGCCAAACGACCCGACGAGCGGTACCCGACGTGCGCGGACTTCGCGGCGGCGCTGGCCGGCCCGCCGACGGCCGTCGCCGCACCGACCGACGTGATCGCGACGACCCGCGCTGCGGCACCCCGCGGCGCGGCACCACAACCGGCGAAGGCGCGGGGCCGCCGGCTCGGCACGTGGGCCGCGGCGCTGGTCGCTGTCGCCCTGGTCGCGGTCGCGGCGGCGGTGGGCGTTCACCTGCTCGGCGGCAAGTCGGCAAAACCGGCCGGCAGCCATGCGGCGCGTTCCGCGGCGCCCCCGGGCGACGGCGGCGCCGCTGCCCCCACAACGCCGGCGATCAAGCTGACCAGCCAGCTCACGGACCAATCGGGTGTGCTCGGCCCCCTCGAGTCCGACGCCGTGCAGCGTGCGCTCACCAAGCTCTACAACGCTCAGGGCACCCGGCTCTGGGTGGTCTATGTCAGGAATTTCGGCGGCCTCAAGCCGTTCCGGTGGGCCGAGGACACCATGCGCGCCAACAACTTCACCGACGCCGACGCCATGCTCGCCGTGGCCACCGACGAGACCGCCTTCTCGTTCCGGGTGCCGGCCGCCGCGACCAACGGAAAGGCCATCGACGTCGAGATCATCCGCCGCGACCGGATCTCCCCCGCCGTCGTCCGCCACGAATGGGCCCGCGCGGCGATAGCCGCCGCCAACGGATTGGACATCGCAGCCAGCTAGCGCCCGGCTAACCCTCGGGTTCCAGCAGCACGTCGGCGTCGAAGCAGCTGTGGTCGCCGGTGTGGCAGGCGCCGCCGACCTGGTCGACGATCAGCAGCACGGCGTCGCCGTCGCAGTCCAGCCGCACCGAATGGACGTGCTGGGTGTGGCCGGATGTCGCACCCTTGATCCACTGTTCGCCGCGCGATCGCGAATAGTACGTCGCCTCACGGGTTTCCAGCGTGCGGGTCAGCGCCGCGTCGTCCATCCACGCGACCATCAGCACGTCGCCGCTGCCGCGCTCCTGCACGACGGCGGTGAACAGGCCGTCGGCGTTGCGCCTCAGCCGCGCGGCGATGTTCGGGTCCAGCGTCATCGCACAGTGATCCCTTCTGCGGCCATCGCGGCCTTCACCTCTCCGATGGTCAGCTCGCGGAAGTGAAAGACGCTGGCCGCCAACACCGCATCGGCCCCGGCGGCGACCGCGGGCGCGAAGTGTTCGGCCGCCCCCGCCCCGCCGCTGGCGATCACCGGTACCGTGACCGCGGCGCGGACCGCGCGCAGCATGGGCAGGTCGAAGCCGGCCTTGGTGCCGTCGGCGTCCATCGAGTTCAGCAGGATCTCCCCCACCCCGAGCTCGGCGCCGCGGGCCGCCCATTCGACGGCGTCGATCCCGGTGCCGCGGCGGCCCCCGTGGGTGGTGACCTCCCAGCCCGATGGTGTCGGCGCCGACGCGGGAGGCACGGTGCGGGCGTCCACCGACAGCACGATGCACTGAGAGCCGAACTGCCGGGCCATCTCCGCCAGCAGGTCCGGTCGGGCGATGGCGGCGGTGTTGACCGAGACCTTGTCGGCCCCCGCGCGCAGCAGCACGTCGACGTCGGCCACCGTGCGCACCCCGCCGCCGACCGTCAGCGGGATGAACACCTGCTCGGCGGTGCGGCGCACCACCTCCAACATGGTCGCCCGGCCCGACGAGGATGCGGTCACGTCCAGGAAGGTCAGCTCATCGGCGCCCTCGGCGTCGTAGACGGCCGCAAGCTCCACCGGGTCGCCGGCGTCGCGGAGGTTGGCGAAGTTGACGCCCTTGACCACCCGCCCGTCGTCGACGTCCAGGCACGGGATCACGCGCACGGCCAGTCCGGTTTGCGAGTGCATCAGTAATCCCCCGGATCGCCTGTGGCGCGCAGGATTTCGAGGATCTCGTCGTGTGCGCCGGGCGCGGCGGCCAGCACCGACCGCGACTCCGGGGTCCACGGCTTGCCGGCCAGCGTGGTGACGATGCCGCCCGCGGCGCGCACCTGCGCCACACCCGCGGCGTGATCCCAGACGTGGCCGCCGAAAGTGATTGCGCCACCCAGTATTCCGTCGGCGACATAGACCAGGTCGATGCCCGTCGACCCGTGCATGCGCAACCGCGACGACACCCGGCTGAGCTTCTCCAGCACCGCCAGCCGGTAGCGGCCCGGGAAGCGGCCGCGCGAGCCGGCGGTGAAGGTGCCGACGGCCACGAGCGCGTCCGCCAGCTCGGTGTGGGCCAGCGGCGGCCGCGGCACACCGTTTCTCATCAGCGGACCACCCGCGACGGCGGTGTAGCGGTCGCCGGTGAACGGCAACCAGGTCAGGCCGGCCACCGGGTCGCCCTCGTGCAGCAGGCCCAACAGGATCGCGGCCATCGGCGAGCCGGCGGCGTAGTTGAACGTGCCGTCCACGGGGTCCAGCACCCACACCCACGGCGAGTCGACGGCCGGGCCGCCGAATTCCTCGCCGTGCACCCCGATTCCGGTGGCCTCTTCCAGCGCGGCGACGACCTGCCGCTCGATGGCGAGGTCGACCTCGGTGGCGAAGTCGTTGCCCTTCTTGCGAATCGCCGAGCCGGCGCGGTGGCCCTCCAGGAACCGCGGCACCGCCGCGTCCAGGACCGTCGACGCCTCGGCTACCAGCGCGTCCAAATCCATGGCGGCGCTACTCCCGCACCGCGGCCAGCGCCTGCGGCAGGGTGAACCGCCCGGCGTAGAGGGCCTTTCCGACGATGGCGCCCTCCACCCCGCGGCCGGTGAGGGTGGCGATGGCGCGCAGGTCGTCGAGGCTGGACACCCCGCCGGAGGCGATCACCGGCGCCTGCGTGTTTTCCGCGACGGCGGCCAGCAGCTCGATGTTGGGGCCGCCGAGCGTGCCGTCCTTGGTGACGTCGGTGACGACGAACCGCGAACATCCTTCGCGGTCAAGGCGTTCCAGCACGTCCCACAGGTCGCCGCCGTCGGTTTCCCAGCCGCGGCCGCGCAGCCTGTGCGCGCCGTCGGTGACCTGTACGTCCAACCCGACGGCTACCCTGTCGCCGTGCTCGGCGATCGCCCGCGCGCACCATTGCGGGTTCTCCAGCGCGGCGGTCCCCAGGTTGACCCGCGCGCAGCCGGTCGCCAGCGCGGCGGCCAGGGAGTCGTCGTCGCGGATGCCGCCGGACAGCTCCACCTTGACGTCGAGCTCGCCCACGACCTCGGCGAGCAGTTCGCGGTTGGAGCCGCGGCCGAACGCGGCGTCGAGGTCCACCAGATGGATCCAGTCGGCCCCGTCGCGCTGCCAGCCCAGGGCGGCGTCCAGCGCGGAGCCGTACTCGGTTTCGCTGCCGGCCTTGCCCTGCACCAGGCGCACCGCACGACCCTCGACCACGTCGACGGCGGGTAGCAGAATCAACGGCATGGCTCCTCCTGCGCCGCGAAACTGCAACTAGCGACATGCCTTCTCGGCGTTTGTGTCGCTAGTTGCAGTTTCGCGGTGTGGTTCACAGTCCCCCGACCCAGTTGCTCAACACGGCCGCCCCGGCGTCCCCGCTCTTCTCCGGGTGGAATTGGGTGGCGGCCAGCGGCCCGTCCTCGACCGCGGCCAAAAACGGCACCCCGTGAGTCGCCCAGGTCAGCACCGCGTCCGGTGAGCCCTCCCAGGACTGCGCGGCGTAGGAGTGCACGAAGTAGAACCGGGCGGCCGCGTCCACGCCGTCGAACAGCACGCTGCCCGGCCCGGGCCGCACCACGTTCCAGCCCATGTGCGGGATCACCGGGGCCTCCAGCCGGGTGACGGCCCCGGGCCACTGCCCGCAGCCCGTCGTCTCCACCCCGAACTCGACGCCGCGGGCGAACAGGATCTGCATGCCGACGCAGACCCCCAGCACCGGGCGCCCGGCGGCGACCCGCTCGGCGATGATCCGCTCCCCCGCGATCTTGCGCAGCCCCGTCATGCAGGCCTCGAAAGCGCCGACGCCCGGCACCACCAGGCCGTCGGCGGCCGCCGCCGCGCGGGCGTCGGCGGTCACCTCGACGGAGGCGCCGGCCCGCTGCAGCGCGCGCTGGGCCGAGCGCAGGTTACCCGAGCCGTAGTCCAGAACCACGACCGATCGTGTTGTCACAGAACGCCTTTGGTCGACGGCACACCGGAGGTCCGCGGGTCGGGCTCGACCGCCTGACGCAACGCGCGGGCCACCGCCTTGTACTGCGCCTCGGTGATGTGGTGAGGGTCGCGGCCGTAGAGGACGCGCACGTGCAGCGCGATGCGGGCGTTGGCGGCCAGCGTCTCGAACACGTGCCGGTTGACGACGGTGTGATAGGGCACCGAGCTACCGGCAATCGTGATGTGCCGCAGGTGATCCGGCTCGCCGGTGTGCACGCAGTACGGCCGCCCGGACACGTCGACGGCGGCGTGCGCCAGCGCCTCGTCCATCGGGATGAAGGCGTCGCCGAACCGGCGGATGCCCTTCTTGTCGCCGAGGGCCTGCCCGAGCGCCTGACCCAGCGCGATCGCGGTGTCCTCGATGGTGTGATGCGCCTCGATCTCCACGTCGCCCTTCGTGCGCACGGTCAGGTCGAAGCTGGCATGGCTGCCCAATGCTGTCAGCATGTGGTCGTAGAACGGCACCCCGGTGTCGACGTGCACCTGCCCGGTGCCGTCGAGGTCGAGCTCGACGACGATGTCGGATTCCTTGGTGCGCCGCTCGATGCGCGCGCGACGGGATTCGGTGCTCACTGGGCTCCTACTGGTGTGACGGGCGCCAATTCGGTCGCCGCGATCTGGGCGCTGACTCGCAGGAACGCGTCGTTCTCGTCGGCCAGCCCGGTGGTGGCGCGCAGGTACCCGGGGATCCCGACGTCGCGGATCAGGATGCCGGCGTCCAGGTAGCGTTGCCAGGTGGCCGGCGCGTCGGCGAACTGACCGAACAGCACGAAGTTCGCGTCACTCGGGATCACCCGAAAGCCCATGCCGCTCAATGCCTTTGTGACGCGTTCGCGCTCGGCGACCAGGGTGGCGACGCTGCCCAGCGTGTCGTCGGCGTGCCGCAGCGCGGCCCGGGCCGCGGCCTGGGTGATCGACGACAGGTGGTAGGGCAGCCGCACCAGCAGCATCGCGTCGATCACCGCCGGCGTGGCGATCAGATAGCCGAGCCGGCCGCCGGCGAAGGCGAACGCCTTGCTCATGGTGCGGGTGACGACGAGGCGGGTCGGATACTCCCCGACCAGCGCCACGGCGCTGGGCACCGACGAGAACTCCCCGTAGGCCTCGTCGACGATCAAGATCCCCGGTACCACGTCGAGCAGCCGCCGCAGGTCCGGCAGCGAAACGCTCTGTCCCGACGGGTTGTTGGGGCTGGCGACGAACACCACGTCGGGCCTGCGGTCGGTGATGGCGGCGACGGCGGCGTCGACGTCGAGGCTGAAGTCGTCGGCGCGGGCCGCCTCGATCCACTCGGTGTGGGTGCCGCCGGCGATGATCGGGTGCATCGAGTACGACGGCGCGAACCCGATGGCGCTGCGCCCCGGTCCGCCGAACGCCTGCAGCAGTTGCTGCAGGACCTCGTTGGAACCATTGGCGGCCCAGAGGTTTTCCACGCCGAGCGGCGTGCCGGTCTGCGCGGTGAGGTAGGCGGCCAGGTCTTCGCGCAGGGCCACCGCGTCGCGGTCGGGGTAGCGGTGCAGGTCGGCGGCCGCCGCGGCCACCGAGCGCGTCACGTCGTCGACGAGCGCCCGGGTGGGCGGGTGCGGGTTCTCGTTGGTGTTCAGCCGCACTGGGACCGCCAATTGCGGTGCGCCATAGGGCGATTTGCCGCGCAGGTCGTCGCGCAGCGGCAGGTCGTCCAGCGTGGGCTTGCCGGGTTCGGTCATCGCTCGAACCTCCGCCGGATCGCCTCGCCGTGCGACGGCAGGTCTTCGGCCTCGGCCAGCGTGACCACGTGCCCGGAGACGTCTTTGAGCGCCGCCTCCGTGTAGTCGACGACGTGGATGCCGCGCAAAAAGGTCTGCACCGACAGGCCACTGGAGTGCCGCGCGCTGCCGCCGGTCGGCAGCACGTGGTTGGAGCCCGCGCAGTAGTCGCCGAGGCTCACCGGCGCGTACGGGCCGACGAAAATGGCTCCGGCCGAACGTATTCGGCCGGCGACCCGCGGCGCATCGGCGGTCTGGATCTCCAGGTGCTCGGCGGCGTAGGCGTTGACCACCGTGATCCCGGCGTCGAGGTCGTCGACCAGGATGATGCCCGACTGGCGTCCTGTCAGGGCGGCCGTCACCCGCTCGCGGTGCACCGTGGTCCGCAGCTGGGCCGCCACCTCGGCGTCGGTGGCCGCGGCGAGGTCCTCGCTGGGGGTGACCAGCACGCTGCCGGCCATCTCGTCGTGTTCGGCCTGGCTGATCAGGTCGGCGGCCAGGTGCGCCGGGTCGGCGGTGTTGTCGGCCAGGATCGCGATCTCCGTCGGCCCGGCCTCGGCGTCGATGCCCACCCGCGAGCGGCAGAGCCGCTTGGCGGCGGTCACGTAGATGTTGCCCGGCCCGGTGATCATGTCGACCGGCGTCAGGTCGGCGCCGTCGGTGTCGGTTCCGCCGTAGGCCAGCAACGCCACCGCCTGCGCACCGCCCACCGCCCAGACCTCGTCGACGCCCAGCAGCCGGGCCGCGGCCAGGATCGTCGGATGCGGCAAGCCTTCGAACCGGCCCTGCGAGCGCCTCTGCGGCGGGCTGGCCACCACCAGCGAGTCGACACCGGCGACCTGCGCGGGCACCACGTTCATCACCACGCTGGACGGGTAGACGGCGTTGCCGCCGGGCACGTACAGGCCCACCCGCTCGACGGGGACCCACCGCTCAGTGACGGTCGCGCCCGGGCCGAGCGTGGTGGTGACGTCGGCGCGGCGCTGGTCGGCGTGCACGGCGCGGGTCCGCTCGATCATCGCCCGCAGCGCGTCGCGCACGCCCTCGTCCAGCCCGGCCAGCGCGTCCCGCAGCGCCGCGTCGGGCACCCGCACGGCCGCCGGCCGCACGCCGTCGAACTTCGCCGCGAACTCCAGGGCCGCCTCGGCCCCCCGCTCGGCGACGGCCTGCACGATCGGCCGCACCTGGGGGAGCACGGTCTCCACGTCGGCGCCGCCGCGCGGCAGCGTGGCCCGCAGCCGGGCGGCCGTCAGCTCCGCGCCCCGCAGGTCGATGCGGGCCAGCACGGGTTGCGGCGTGGCAGTCACGGGGTCCATTGTCCCAGAGCAGCTCAACTGGATATCCGACCGGTAGTGTGGCCGTCATGTCCGCGAAGGATCACCCCAACAACGCTCCCGGTGTCCCGATGGTGTTTCCGCCCTGGTTCGAGCGCTTCCAGATCAAGTACTTCAACCCGGTGGTCAAGCCGATCGCCCGGTTTCTGCCCGGGACCGCGACCATCAAGCATCGCGGCCGCACGTCCGGCAAGCAGTACGAGACCGTCATCACGCCCTACCGCAAGGGCAACGTGCTGGCGATCGCGCTGGGCCACGGCAAGACGAACTGGGTGAAGAACGTGCTGGCCGCCGGCGAGGCGGACGTGCAGTTCAGCCGCAACCGCGTGGTCCACATCACCAACCCACGCATCTTGCCGGCCGGCTCCGACGGCCCGGAAGCCGAGGCCCTGCCGCGGATGGCCCGCGCGCAGCTGCGCCGCATCGGCGTTTTCGTCGGCGACGTCGCCTGAGGCCCGCCTCACCCGTCGAGCGTGCGCAGATGCACGGGAACTCGCGGCGTGTTGCGCACAACCGCGCACGCTCGACGGAGAGGGCGGGGCGGGGAAGCTACATGTCCAGGCCGATGTCGAGCACGCGCACCGAGTGGGTCAGCGCGCCGACGGCCAGGTAATCCACCCCGGTCGCGGCGTAGGTCGCCGCGGTGTCCAGGCTGAGCCCGCCGGAGGACTCCAGCAGCACGGCGGGCGCTCGGGAGTTCCTGCGCTGCACGGCGGTCTGCGTCTGCCACACCGGGAAGTTGTCCAGCAGGATCAGCTCGGGCTTCTCGGGCAGCACCTCGTCGAACTGCTCGAGGGAGTCCACCTCGACCTCGCAGGGCAGCTCGGGCGCGGCCTCGCGCACGGCGCGCAGTGCCTCGACCACCGACCCGGCGGCCGCCACATGGTTGTCCTTGATCAGGGCCGCGTCGCCCAGGCCCAACCGGTGGTTGACGCCGCCGCCGACCCGCACCGCGTACTTCTGCAGCGCACGCAGGCCGGGCAGCGTCTTGCGGGTGTCGCGAACCTTGGCCTTGGTGCCGCTCACCGCGTCGACCCAGGCCGCCGTCGCGGTGGCGATCCCCGACAGGTGGCAGATGAGGTTCAGCATGGTCCGCTCGGCGGTCAACAGGCCGCGGGTTTGGGCACGCACCGTCAACACCGGCACGCCCGGTTGCGCCCGGGCTCCGTCGTCGACACGGCCCAGCACCTGGTAGCCGCCGGCGCCGAGCACCTCGTCGAGCACCAGCAGCGCGATGTCCAGCCCGGCGATCACGCCCGCCTCCCGCGGCACCATCGACGCCGTGGCGACCGCGTCGGCCGGCACCGTCGCCGCCGTGGTGACGTCGGGCCCGTAACGCAGATCCTCCTGCAGGCCGCGGCGGATGACGTCCAGGGCGGCGCCGCGCTCGCAGTCGGAAAGAGTCGTCAACACACGGCCGCCAATGCCTCGGCCCGCACCTGGCCGTCGGCCAGCCGAACCTCGATGCTGCGCGCCTGGTCCGGCGCGGCGTCCGGGAACTCCGCGCGATGGTGGCAGCCCCGGCTTTCGTTGCGCGCCAACGCCGCCGCGGCCACCGCGCGCGCGGTCAGCGTCAACGCCACGTCCTCGAAATCCCGACGGCCCGCGACGTTGCGAACCCCCGCCCGGGCCAGGGTGTCCGCCAACTCCCGCAGCCCAACGGCGTTGCGCACCACCGACGCGTCCCGGCTCATCGCGCGCTGCAGCTCCCGACGCTGCGCCGCGGTGTACACGATCGGCTCGGGCGCGGCCGCGCGGCACCGCCCGGCCGCCGCCGCGTGGGCGGCCGCGGCGCGTCCGGCGCGGCCGCCGACCACCAAGCCCTCCAGCAGGCTGTTGGACGCCAGGCGATTTGCGCCGTGCATCCCGGTGCGGGCCACCTCGCCGGCGGCGAACAGCCCCGGCATCTCGGTTTGACCGCACACGTCGGCGACAACGCCGCCGCAGCTGTAGTGCGCGCCCGGCACGACCGGAATGGGTTGGCGCACCGGGTCGATGCCCGCCGAGCGGCATGCGGCCGTCACGGTCGGGAAGCGGGCCTCGAAGCCGTCGATGCCGCGGGCGTCGAGGTAGACGCACGCGTCGCCGGTGGCCCTCAGCCGCGCATCGATGGCCGCCGCGACGACGTCGCGTGGCGCCAGATCGCCCATCGGGTGAACGCCGGCGGTCACCGAATTGCCTTGCCCGTCAAGCAGTATCGCACCCTCGCCGCGGATGGCCTCGGTGACCAGCGGCCGCCGGCCGCCGCCTCGGCCGCCAAACAGCATGGTCGGGTGGAACTGGATGAACTCGAGGTCGCTGACCGCGACACCGGCCCACAACGCCAGCGCGATCCCGTCGCCGGTTGAGCCCTCGGGGTTGGTGGTCGCGCCGTACAGGTGCCCGAGCCCGCCGGACGCCAGGATCACCGACGGGGCGCTGATGATCCCGATCCCGCCCGGGTTGCCCACCGACACCCCGGTCACCGCTTCCACCCCAAGGGAGCCGTCGTGCAGCACCCGTAGCGCGACGTGACCGGTGCGGATGTCCAGCATGGCCGCGGCGTGGTCGAGCGCCCGCTGCACCTCGGCGCCGGTGGCGTCGCCCCCGGCGTGCACGATACGCCGCCGCGAGTGCCCGCCTTCCCGCGTCACGTCCCAGCGGCCGGGGACCGATTCGTCGAATCGCGCTCCGTCGCCGACCAATTCGGACACCGCGCGGTAGCCGTCGGCGACGATCGAGCACACCGCGTCCGGGTCGCACAGGCCCGCGCCGGCGGCCAGCGTGTCGGCGACGTGGGCGTCCACCGAGTCGTCGTTGTCCGGCAGGACCACCGCGATGCCGCCCTGCGCGTAGTGCGTCGCCGTCACGCCCCGCGTCTGGTCGGCCTTGCTCAGCACGACGACCCGGCGGCCGGCGCGGTGGGCGGCCAGCCCGGCGGCCAAACCCGCGACGCCGGTGCCGATCACGACGACGTTGGCGCTGTCCGTCCAGGCCGGGCGCGCGATCATTCGCCGCCGCCCGGCTGTCCGATCTCGATCATTCGCTGCACGCTGCGCCGGGCCGCCGCCGCGATCTGCGGGTCGACGTCGACCTCGTCGGCGCCCTCGACCAGGCAGCGCAGCAGGGCCGCCGGGGTGATCATCTTCATGTACCTGCACGACGCGCGGTCGTTGACCGCGCGGAAGTCGACTTCCGGTGCCGCCCGGCGCAACTGGTACAACATGCCGACCTCGGTGGCGACCAGGACCTTGCGGGCGTGCGTGGCGCCGGCGGCCTCGAGCATGCCGCCGGTGGACAGGATCCGAACCCGGTCCCGCGGGAAGGCGCCCTCGCCGGCGAGGTACAAAGCAGAAGTGGCGCAACCGCATTCGGGGTGCACGAACAATTCGGCGTCGGGGTTGGCGCGGGCCTGCTCGGTGAGCTCGTCACCGTTGATCCCGGCGTGCACGTGGCATTCGCCGGCCCACACGTGCAGGTTGGTGCGGCCGGTCACGCGGCGGACATGGGCGCCGAGGAATTGGTCCGGGCAGAACAACACCTCGCGATCGGGGTCGATGGACTCGACCACGTCGACCGCGTTGGACGAGGTGCAGCAGATGTCGGTGAGCGCCTTCACCGCCGCGGTGGTGTTGACGTAGGAGACGACGACGGCGGCGGGGTGCTCGTCCTTCCAGGCGCGCAGCTCGTCGGGGGTGATGGACTCGGCCAGCGAGCAGCCGGCCCGCTGATCCGGGATCAGCACGGTCTTGTCGGGGCTCAGGATCTTGGCGGTCTCGGCCATGAAGTGCACGCCGCAGAACACGATGGTGTCCTCGGGCGCCTCGGCGGCGATCCGCGACAGCGCCAGCGAGTCGCCGACGTGGTCGGCGACGTCCTGGATGGCGGGCAGCTGGTAGTTGTGCGCGAGCACGGTGGCGTTGCGCAGGTCTGCCAGTCGGCGGATCTCGGCTGCCCACTGCGCGTCGCCGTCGACACCGGTGTAGCCGGTGGGCGAATCGGTGATGCCGGCAATCAGGTCGTCCGCGAGCGTGTCCATGCGATTCAAAACCGTCACGGAGAAGCTCCTTTCGCGTCCGGGAGGTTTTCGACTTACAATCGAAAACATGGCCCATGGTAGCACCGCGCACGAGGTGCTTGCGGTCGTGTTCCAGGTTCGCCAGGTCGCCCATCAGGTTACGAGGGGCCCGCGAGCGGAAAAACCGCAGCTTAACGTGCTGTTATGGCAGCGTGCCCGCGACCCGCAGAAGGGCGCGTGGTCGCTGCCGGGCGGGCGGCTGCGCAACGACGAGGACATGACCACGTCGGTGCGGCGCCAGCTGGCCGAGAAGGTCGACCTGCGGGAGCTGGCCCACCTCGAACAGCTCGCCGTGTTCTCCGATCCCGACCGGGTGCCCGGCACCCGGATGATCGCGTCCACCTTCCTGGGCCTGGTGCCCTCCCCCGCCACGCCCGAGCTGCCGCCGGACACGCGCTGGCATCCCGTGAACGCGCTGCCGTCGATGGCGTTCGACCACGGCCCGATGGTGGCGCACGCCCGCACCCGGCTGGTCGCCAAGATGTCGTACACCAACATCGGATTCGCCTTGGCGCCACGGGAATTCGCCCTGTCGACCCTCCGGGACATCTATGGCGCCGCGCTGGGCTATCAGGTCGACGCGACGAACCTGCAACGCGTGCTGGTCCGCCGCGGGGTCATCACCCAGACCGGCACCATGGCGCAATCCGGCCGCAGCGGCGGCCGGCCGGCGGCGCTGTACCACTTCACCGACTCCCAGCTGAGGGTCACCGACGAATTCGCCGCGCTAAGGCCCCCGGGCGTGGCTGGCCAGCCGTCGAGTGACGCGACGGTAAATTAGACGACAGTGGCGCCGGCGACTCGCCGGGAGCCGACGAGAACTGGCTCACAATGCGGCTGTTGCGCTTTAGTTACCGGGCGTTCATGCGCAAGAATGCCGGTTGGCCAAGAAGGGATCCTCAATGGTTGAGCTCGGCAATCTGGCGGGTGTGCGCGGCGCCGAGTGGATCGGTCGGCCACCGCACGAGGAACTGCAGCGCAAGGTGCGTCCGCTGCTGCCCTGCGACGACCCGTTCTACCAGCCGCCGCCCGGGTTTCAGCACGCCGAGCCCGGCACCGTGTTGCGCTCGCGCGAGGTCGAGCTGGCGTTCTTGGGCCTGGTGCCGCAACCCGTCAGGGCCACCCAGCTGCTGTACCGCACGATGGACCTCAACGGCGAGCCCGAGGCGTCGGTCACCACGGTGATCGTCCCGGCCGAGCTGGCCGAGGGGCAGACCTGTCCGTTGCTGTCGTATCAGTGCGCGATCGACGCCGTGTCGTCGCGCTGTTTTCCCTCGTATGCGATGCGCAGGAGGGCGAAGGCGCTCGGGTCGCTGGCCCAGCTGGAGCTCCTGCTGGTCGCCGCCGCCGTCGCCGAGGGCTGGGCGGTCTCGGTGCCCGACCACGAGGGCCTCGGGGGCACCTGGGGCGCGCCGTACGAGCCGGGGTATCGCATCCTCGACGGCATCAGGGCCGCGCTGAGCTCCGAGCGCCTCGGATTGTCCCCGTCGGCGCCCATCGGGCTGTGGGGCTACTCCGGCGGCGGCCTGGCCAGCGCGTGGGCCGCGGAGATGTGCGGCGACTACGCGCCCGAGCTGGACATCGTGGGGGCGGTGCTGGGCTCGCCCGTCGGCGACCTGGGCAACACCTTTCGCCGCCTCAACGGCAAGTTCTTCGCCGGGCTGCCCGCGCTGGTGGTGGCGGCGCTGACGCACGTCTACCCCGACCTGGACCGGGTGATCAAGGAGCACACCAACGACGAGGGGCGCGCCCTGCTGGACTCGCTGAAGACGATGACGACCGCGGAGGCGGTCCTGCGGATGGCCGGCAAGAACATGGGCGACTACCTCGACGAGCCGCTCGAGGACATCCTGTCCACGCCGGAGATCACGCACGTCTTCCAGACCATCAAGCTGGGCGCGGTGGTGCCGACCCCGCCGGTGCTGATCGTGCAGGCCGTGCACGACTACCTGATCGACGTCAACGACATCGATGCGCTGGCCGACGCGTATTCGGCCGGCGGCGCCGAGGTCAGCTACCACCGCGACGCGTTCAACGAGCACATGCTGCTGCACCCGCTGTCCGCCCCGATGACGCTGCGCTGGCTCACCGACCGGTTCGCCCGCCGCCCGCTGAGCGACCACCTGATCCGGACCGTGTGGCCGACGGCGTTCAACCCGATGACCTACGCCGGCATGGTGCGCCTGGTCACGATCGCCGCCAAGGTCATCACCGGCCGCAAGATTCGCCACCGGCCGCTCTAAGGCCCCACAGACCCCTGTGAGATCGGGGCCTCGGGCTCCATGGGCAGCGTGGAGGACGGCTGCTCGGCGACCGGCACGGCCCCCAGGTCGTCGCGCGCGCTCCCGGCCGCGAGCACCGCGTACACCAGGGCGGCGACGCCCGCGGGCCACAGCAGGGTGAGCACCACCTGCAGCGGTCCCGGACCGAAGAACACCGGCGGCGCCTGGACGACGTACGCCACCGCGGGCTTTCCGAACAGCGGCACGGCGTCGAAGTTCACCGCCCCGTAGCGCAGCAGGACCCCGAGCGCCCCCACCGCCGTGGCGGCCGCGGCGACGACGACCATGCCGACCGAAAGGCCGGCGACCGTCCCGGGCCCCCGGTGCTCGCGCCGCTGCCACGCCCACACCGGCGCGACGACCGCCACCACCGTCAGCAGACCCAGCATCAGGCACGGCGCGTTGAAGAAGTGCTCGGATTCGCTGCCCAGGTAGTCGTGCACCCGATCACCCGCGCGGGTGATCGCCACCACCACGTGGATCGGCGGGGCGATCCACGCCCACAGGGCGCCGATCAGCACCCCGACCGCCGAAAATCCCAGCGCCGCAATGACTTTCGCGCGCGCACGCCGCGGGGCGCCGGAGGGTCCGGAAGGTTCGGTCACCGCTGTGCCTCCAAGTCGGCCGAGTCCACCGCGCCGTGGCGCGAGCAGCGCGCCCGCCAGCCGTCGGGGCGCACCTGCACCACCATCCGGCGCCCGCACTCGGCGCAGAACCGGGGAGGCTCGAGGCCCAACTGGGCCGCCGTCGGTGACACCGTGCCCCCCAACTCCCCGGTGTAGACGTTGTACACACCGGCGCTCACCGGAACGCCCAGATCTCCAACCACGGTTCCAGTGTCTTACAAGGTGGCATTGAGCGCCTTGATGGGCATCTGCAGGTCGTCGAGCAGTTCCAGGTCGGCCTCGGCCGGGCGGCCCAGCGTGGTCAGGTAGTTGCCGACGATCACGGCGTTGATGCCGCCCAGGATGCCCTTCTTGGCGCCCAGGTCGCCCAGGGTGATCTCGCGGCCGCCGGCGAAGCGCAACATCGTGCGCGGCAGCGCCAGCCGGAACGCGGCCACCGACTTCAGCGCCTCGCTGACCGGCAGCACCTCCAGGTCCCCGAACGGCGTGCCCGGCCGCGGGTTGAGGAAGTTCAGCGGCACCTCGTCGGGCCCCAGCTCGGCGAGCTCGGCGGCAAATTCCGCCCGCTGTTCCAGCGTCTCCCCCATACCGAGGATGCCGCCGCAGCACACCTCCATGCCCGCGTCGCGCACCATCGACAGGGTCTGCCAGCGCTCCTCCCACGTGTGGGTGGTGACGACGTTGGTGAAGAACGAGCGCGCCGTCTCGAGGTTGTGGTTGTAGCGGTGCACGCCCATCGCCGACAGCTGTTCCACCTGCTCCGCGGTCAGCATCCCCAGCGAGCAGGCGATGTTGATCTCGACCTCGTTGCGGATCGCCTCGATGCCGGCCGCGACCTGGGCCATCAGCCGCTCGTCGGGACCGCGCACCGCGGCCACGATGCAGAATTCCGTGGCGCCCGACTTGGCGGTCTGCTTGGCGGCCTCGACGAGGCTCGGGATGTCCAGCCGCGCGCTGCGCACCGGCGACGAGAACAGCCCCGACTGGGAGCAGAAGTGGCAGTCCTCGGGGCAACCGCCGGTCTTCAGGCTGATGATGCCCTCGACCTCCACCTCGGGGCCGCACCAGCGCATCCGCACCTCGTGAGCCAGCGCCAGCAGCTCATCGAGCCGGTCGTCGGGCAGCCGCAACACGCGCAGCACCTGGCCGAAGCCGAGCCCCTCACCGCGCTCCAGCACCTGCCGGCGCGCCTCCGCCAGGATGTCTGCGTCGTTGCCGGTCTCGGCCGTCGGTCGAGTCGCCGCTCGCGTCACCAGGTACTCCCCTGCCTGTTTCTCGTGTCCACGCGCCGGGACACGCCCGCCGTCGACGGCGGCCTGAACGAAAAGGTGTTCAAAGTAGGGTAACGGCCGAGGAACACGAACCATCCCTGGGTATACGAGCATGGTGACTCCGCACGTCGAGCACGTCGGGCACGTCGAGTACGTGGCGCACCACTACCTGCTGCTGGCCGCGCCGGCGTTCCTGCCGGCGGTGATCGTCGCGGGCGTGGTGCTGTACATCGCGCTGCGCGACCGCCGCGCCGGCCGCGGCACACCGGACGACGCCAACCAGCGATCCGACCCGGCCGGCAAAAAGCATGATTGACGGGCGCTGAATCGGGGCATTATCAATTCGATCGCTAACTTACCTCCAAGTAAGAAGCGGTCGTCGGATCAATTCTCCCGGGGCGGCCCGGCGCGGTTGGGAGGCACATGACGATGAACTCGACGGAACTGACGATTGTCGCCGACGCACCGGCGCGCGGTGCGGGGCTGAACCAGGTGATCGGGCTGTCGATCGCCGCGGCGGTGATCACCGCGGTGCTGCTGTGGGTCGGCTACGCGCACCGCAGCCATCGCATCGACTGGCTGACGCGGATTGCCGACAAGATGGGCGAGAAGTTCCACCGTCCCAACTGGGTGGCCCTGCCGGTGCTGGTGTTCACCACGTCGATCATCTGCGCGCTGTTCGGCTTCATCTGGGACGTGAGCTGGCACATCGGCAACGGTCGCGATCCCGGTCCGCTGGCCAACCCGGCGCACTACTTCATCATCATCGGACTGTTCGGCATCTTCGTGGGTGGGATGCTCGCGGTCGTGCTGCCGTTCGACAGGCCCGGCCCGGCGGCGGTGCGCATCACGCAGAACTGGTATGCGCCGGTCGGCGGCGTGCTGATGGCCGGCTGCGGGCTGTACGCGATGATCGGCTTCCCGCTCGACGACATCTGGCACCGGATCTTCGGCCAGGACGTCACCCTATGGGGCCCAACGCATTTGATGATGATCGGCGGCGCCGGGTTTTCGTTGTTCGCGGTGCTGATGCTGGAGCGCGAAGGCGAGGCCGCCGAGGGCGAAAACGTCTACCACGGCGTGTTCATCAGGTTCCTGCGCTACCTGTCGTTCGGCGGCATGTTCATCGGCCTGTCGGTCTACCAGATCGAATACGACTTCGGCGTCGAGCAGTTCCGCCTGGTGCTGCAGCCGATGATGATCGCCGCCGCGGCCGCGCTGGCGGCGGTCGCCGCCCGCATCACGATGGGGCGCGGGGCCGCCATCCTGGCCGCCGTGTTCGCCATCGCCCTGCGGGGCGCCGTGGCGCTGCTCGTCGGGCCCATCCTGGGGGCACCGATTAACTGGTTCCCGCTGTACCTCGGCCCCGCGGTGGTGGTCGAGCTGATAGCGCTGACCCCGCTTTTCAAGCGCCCCTTGGCTTTTGGCGCGGTCTGCGGCCTCGGCGTCGGCACCGTCGGGCTCTGGCTGGAGTCGCTGTGGATCGCGGCGGTGTACCACTACCCCTGGCCGGCCAGCATGTGGGGCGAGGCCCTGGCCATGGCGGTGCCCGTCGCGGTGCTGACCGGGATGTGCGGGGCGCTGTTCGGCATGGTGCTCACCGGCCAGCGCCTGCCCGGCCGGGCCGTCGGCATCACCGTCGTCGCGGTCACTGTGCTGGTGATCGGCGGCGCGGTGGCCAACGGGCTGCACATCGTCGTGCCGGGCAAAGACAGCGCCACCATCAGGTTGACCGACCAGCCCAGTCCCCCCGGGCAGCGCATGGTGTCGGCCGATGTGCAGCTCTCGCGGCCCGATATCGTTGGCCCACAGCCGGATTGGGTGACGATCCTGTCCTGGCAGGGCCGCATGGAGAACAACCGCGGCCTGCAGATCGACCGGCTCGACAAGATCGGCCCGGGCCACTACCGCTCCACCCGGCCGATACCGGTGTGGGGATCGTGGAAGACGCTGCTGCGCGTTCAGGACGGCTACACGATGACGGCGGTGCCGATCTGGGAACCGGCCGACGACGCCATTCCCGCGCCTGAGGTTCCCGCCTTGGCGGTGAGCGACCGGCCGTTCGTCCAGGAGATCACGATCCTGCAGCGCGAGCGCGACCAGAACGCCCCGGCGTGGTTGTTCACCGCCGGCTCCATCGTGGTGCTGTTCCTGACGCTCGCGGTGATCGCCGCGCTCACCTGGGGCGCGGGCCGGATCAACAACAACCTCACCGAACCGGAGCCCGTCGAGCAGAGACGCCCGATTCCGAAAGCCGCGTAACGCGATGGTCTTTCGTGCCACTCTCATCACGACGTGGGCGGCGGGGCTGGTGTGCGGCCTGGTCGCGTGCGGGGGTTCGCCCGGCCCGCCCCCGGCGGCCGGCCTGGACATCGACGTGACGATCGCCAACGGCCAGGTCACGCCGACCAACGCCAGGCTGCGGGCCAGGGTGCGCCAGCCGATCACCCTGCACGTGACCAGCGACGCCACCGACGAGCTGCACGTGCACTCGACGCCCGACCACAAGTTCCAGGTCGCGGCCGCGCCGAATCAGACGTTTCGGTTCGGCGTCGACGTCCCCGGCAACGTGGAGGTCGAGCTGCATCACCTGGACCGCACGATCGCGACCATCCAAGTGCAACCGTGACCGCTGATCGCGCGGCCGTGCTGGCGCATGGCCTCGGCGGCTCGAGCGATCTCCCGGTCCCCTACGCCTACGCGATGGTCGGGGCGGCCTGGGCGCTGACGTTCACGTTCGCGTTGGTCGCGTTCGCGTGGCGGCAACCGAGGTTCGACCCCGAGGCCCCCGGACGCCCGCTGCCGGCCGCGCTGACCACTTTCGTCGACGCGCGCGCGACGCGCTGGACGGCCGCTTGCGTGGCGCTGGCGTTCGCGGTGTGGGTGGTGGCGGCCGGGCTATGGGGCCCGCAAACGCAGGACAACGGGCTGTTGGGCGCGTTCTACGTGTTGCTGTGGGTCGGGCTGGTCGCGCTGTCGCTGGCGTTCGGGCCGGTGTGGCGGGTGATCTCGCCGGTGCGCACGGTGTACCTGCTGCTGCGGCGGGCCGTGCCGGGGAGGGTGGGCCGGCCGCGGCTGTCGTATCCCGAGGCCTGGGGCTACCGCCCGGCCGCCGCGGGCCTGTTCGCCTTCGTCTGGCTGGAGCTGGCCAGCCCGAACTCGGCGTCGCTGCCCTGGGTGAAGTCGTGGCTGCTGGCCTATGTCGTGGTGCTGCTGGGCGGCGCGTGGCTGTGCGGGCAGCGCTGGCTGGCCAGGGTCGACCCGTTCGGCGTGTACAGCGTTGCGGTGTCCCGGCTTTCGCCGTTTCGCCGCTCGCGCGCGACCGGGAGGATCGTCATCGGCAACCCGTTCGACCACTTGCCATCGCTGCCGGTGCGCCCCGGCGTGGTCGCGATGCTCGCGGTGTTGCTCGGGTCGACGGCGTTCGACAGCTACTCGTCGTCGCCGACGTGGCGCAACTTCGCCGACCGGCTTGCCCGCCTCGCCCACGGCGTGCCGGCGACGCTGTCGTCGTCGATCCTGCGGACCGTCGGCCTGCTGGTGTTCGTTTCGGTTGTCGCGCTGACGTTTTCGGTCGCGGCGCGGGCCACCGGCGGGGTGGACCGCGCGCAGCGCCGCGCGTTGCCCGGCCAGATGGCGCACTCGCTGATCCCGATCGTGGTGGGCTACATCTTCGCGCACTACCTGTCCTACCTGGTGGAGCGCGGGCAGCAGGCCGTCATCGCGCTGTCCGACCCGTTCGGCCGCGGTTGGAACCCGTTGGGGCTGGCGCACTCTCACGTGGCCTATGTGTTGTCGACGCACCCGCCGGTGCTGGCCGGCATCAAGGTGGCCTGCGTGGTCACCGGGCACATCGTGGCGGTGATCGCGGCCCACGACAGGGCGCTGCGGCTGCTGCCGGCTGGGCATCAGCTCACCGGGCAGCTGACGATGATGCTGGTGATGGTCGGCTACACCTTCACCGGTTTGTACCTGCTGTTCGGCGGGTAGGCGCGTCAATCGATCGGGTGCTCGGCCTTCTTGCTGCCGTCCCAACGCCGCAACCCGACGAAGCGCCCGTCGATCTGCGCCGGGCGGCCCGCGATGCGCAGCGCCCGCCCCAACTGGCCGCCGCCGACCCGGCGGGCCAGCGTGACATGGGCGGTCCACTGGCCGGGCAGGCTGTTGGCCATCGGCGCGGGCGCCATGTGCGGGAGGCACAGCCGATGCACCTCGGCGTGCAGGGCCAGCAACTCGGTCGTCGGCACCACGAGGCGCGCGAAGACGACGTTCGCGCGGCCGAACAGGACCGGCGCGCCGATCGCGGCGGCCAGCGGGAGGCGTTCGCTGACCGGCCTCAGCAGCTCGTCGACGTCGACGGCGATGCGTTCGGCGACGGCCAGCGTCACGTGCGGGCGGCTGGCCGGTGCCTGGCTGGGGATTCCGGCTCCGGCGAGGTCGGCCCAGATGCGACGGATCACCGCCTCGGTGTCGTGGTCGAAGACCAGCTCGATCGAATGGACCATCAACCGACCAGCGTGGCAACCCAGTCGCGGTCGAACGCCGCCTTGCTCATCGCCGCGAATTCCGCCGCGCCCATCGAGCCGGCCCCGGCGGGCAGCGCCGCCCGAACCGGCGCCAGCCGCGACAGCGCGGGCAGGTTCGACGCCTCGGCCGGCCCTGGCCGCGCCGGCCAGCTGCCGACCACCAGCCCCGCGCACGAAACACCTTGTGCGGCAAGCGCTTCCAGGCTGAGCGCGGTGTGGTTGAGGGTGCCCAGCTCCGCGGTGACCGCGACCAGCGCCGCGGCGCCCAGGTCGACGGCGAGGTCACGCAGGGTGACGCCCGCGTCGGCGACTTCGACCAGCAGCCCGCCGGCGCCCTCCACCAGAGTCAGCCGCCCCGGACGGTCCAGCTCCCCGATGAGCCGCAGCACCTCGTCGCGGGTGGGCAGGGCCATCCCGGCCCGCTCGGCCGCCGCGGCCGGGGCCAGGGGCTCCGGGTAGCGAGCCAGCCCGGCGAGTTCGGTCACCCCGGACAGCCGGGCGACCTCGGCGAGGTCGTCGTCGCCGCAGTCGGTGCCGGTCTGGACCGGCTTGCACACCGCGACGTCGATGCCGGCCTGACGGGCGTGACTCGCCAGCGCCGCGGTGACGATCGTCTTGCCGACGCCCGTGCCGGTGCCGGTGACGACCAGAACGGTCAACGGCGCGCCACGGCAAGCACATCCGTCAGCACGCGGCGCGCGATCTCGAGCTCGGCGGCATCCAGCGACGCGCGCGCGGTCAGCCGCAGCCGCGACGTGCCGGCGGGCACCGTCGGGGGCCGGAAGCAGCCCACCTTCACGCCGGCGTCCAGGCAGGCGGTCGCGGCGGCCAGCGCCACCTCCGGGTCGCCGAGGACCACCGACACCACCGCGGACTGCGGCGCCTCGTCGACCCCGCAGATCCCGGCCAGCGTGCGGGCGTGCCGCAGGACCGCGTCGGGCCGCCACGGCTCGGCCCGCAGCACGCGCAGGGCGGCCCGCGCGGCGCCGACGGCGGCGGGGGCCAGGCCGGTGTCGAAGATGAACGGGCGGGCCGCGTCGATCAGGTGGGCCCGCACCTGCGCCGGCCCGAGGACCGCGCCGCCCTGGCTGCCCAGCGCCTTGGACAGCGTCGTCGTCATCACCACGTCGGGCGCGCCCGCCAGCCCCAGCTCGTGCAACAGGCCGCGCCCGCCGCCGCGCACGCCCAGGCCGTGCGCCTCGTCGACGATGAGCAGTGCGCCGTGCCGCCGGCACGCGTCGTGCAGCTCCCGCAGCGGTGCCAGCGCACCGTCGGCGCTGAACACCGAATCGGTGACGACGACGGCGCGTTCCTCGGCGCGCGAGCCCAGCGCCACTTCCACGGCGCCGACGTCGCGGTGCGGGGTCACGACAACCCGGGCCCGCGACAGCCGGCACGCGTCCACCAGCGAGGCGTGCGAATACGCGTCGGAGACCAGCAGCGAACCCGGGCCGGACAGGCCGACGACGGCCCCGAGGTTGGCGGTGTATCCCGAGGAGAACAGCAAACCCGATGCGGCGCCGGCGAATTCGGCGAGCTCGGACTCGAACTGCTGGTGCAGTTCGGTGTCGCCGGTGACCAGGCGCGAGCCCGTGGCGCCGGCGCCCCACATGCGCAGCGCCTGCACGCCGCCGTCGATGACGTCGGGGTGCTGCGACAGGCCCAGGTAGTCGTTGGACGCCAGGTCCAGCTCGGTCGCCACGGCAGGACGGGGTCGCAGCGAGCGGCGCAGCCCGGCCTCGCGACGCTGCGTCTCCACCTCGTCCAGCCAGGCCAGCGGGGACAGCTCGATCGGTGCCTGCGGGGAGGCGTTCATAGGCGTTCAGCCTACGAGCCTGGCCACCTCCACCATCGCCGAGGTGATCCGCGCGATCTCGTCGGGCCCGCAGACGAACGGCGGCATCGCGTAGACCAGGTTGCGGAACGGGCGCAGCCAGACGCCGTGGTCCAGCGCCGCGGGGGTGGCGACGGCCAGGTCGACGGGCCGGTCGCACTCGATGACGCCGATGGCGCCGCACACCCGGACGTCGGTCACGCCGGGCAGCGCCCGGGCGGGTTGCAGGCCGTCGGCCAGCCCGGCGGCTATTTCGGCCACCCGCGATCGCCAGTCCTGGCCGAGCAGCACCTCGACGCTGGCCACCGAGACCGCGCACGCCAGCGGGTTGGCCATGAAGGTGGGCCCGTGCATCAGCGCGCCCGCCGCCCCGGAGCTGATGGTGCGGGCGATGTCGGTGCTGCACAGGGTGGCGGCCAGGCCGAGGTATCCGCCGGTGAGCGCCTTGCCGACGCACATGATGTCCGGGCTGACCCCGGCGTGGTCGGCGGCGAAGAGCTCGCCGGTGCGCCCGAACCCGGTCGCGATCTCGTCGAAAACGAGCAGGACGTGGTGGCGGCGGCAGGCCTCGCGCAGGTCGCGCAGGTAACGGGGGTCGTGGAAGCGCATCCCGCCGGCGCCCTGCACGACGGGTTCGACGACGACGGCCGCCAGCTCGGCGGCGTGTTCGACCAGCTGTTGCTCGAACGCGGCGCTGTAGGCGGGGTCGTAGTCGCGCGGCACCTGCGGGGCGAACACCTGCCGGGCCAGGATGTCGGTCCACAGCGAGTGCATGCCGCCGTCGGGGTCGCAGATGCTCATCGGCGTGAAGGTGTCCCCGTGGTAGCCGCCGCGCCAGGTCATCAGCCGGTGCTTGCCGGGCAGGCCGCGGGCGCGCCAGTACTGCAGCGCCATCTTGACCGCGACCTCCACCGACACCGACCCGGAGTCGCTGAAGAAGACGGTGTCCAGCCCCGCCGGGGTGATGTCCACCAGCAGCCGGGCCAGCCGGGCCGCGGGCTCGTGGGTCAGCCCGCCGAACATGACGTGGTTCATGGTGTCCAGCTGGGCTTTGAGCGCGGCGTCCAGCACCGGGTGCCCGTGCCCGTGGATCGCCGTCCACCAGGAGCTCATCGCGTCCAGCACGTCGACCGGCTTGCCGTCCCTGATCAGCGTCAGCCAGGCGCCGCGGGCGCCGACGGCCACGACGGGCGGCACCGGCTCGGCGCCGATGGTGCTGTAGGGGTGCCATAGGTGCGCGGCGTCGATGGCACTGATCTGCTCGGGCGTCAACCCGGGTGTCGCCGCAGGCATAGAGACCGAGCGTAAAGCAGTTGGGTCGCGCAAACCCCGGCCATCGGGAAGCATCTGACGGCATGGCTTCGCCGCAACCGCCCGACGACGCTGACACCGACGACTCCGGGGCGGGCGACCCCGGGCCGCCGAAGGTCATCCGGCTGCGGGTGGCCGTGTGGGACGTGGTCTGCACCGTGTCCCTGCTGACGCTGCTCGTCGTCCTGGCCACCGCGACGAGCTGGCCGTCGAAGCTCTACGGCTTCCTGGGCGACGTGTGCGCGGACGAGACCTGCGGGCCGGTCCCCTACGGAATCGACATGTATATCTACCCGGTGGTGTGGGGCGGCATCGGCGCGGCGGCCGCCGCCGCGGTGATCGGGCCCGTCGTTTCCCTCCTGAAGGGGTGGTACATGTCCTTCTGGCCGGTTTTGGCTCTCGCGGTCCTGACGGTGAGCTCCGTCGCCGGGTCCATGATCACGCTCTACAGCCAACGCTATTGGCACTGAAAATTGTGGCGCGGCCGGGCACGAAGTGAGACCGAAATCACAACGGCGCATGCGGGATTCGACGCGGCAGTCACCATCCGGTCACGGTCCGACAAATAATCCCGCGTAGGGCCCTTCGGCCATTTTCCACATGCAACTTCTGGGGTAAAAGTTTCTGTAGTGACTGGTGTGACTCAACGGGTTGACCGTTCCGCCCAGTCCAGAGAGGTTGGAAAGCCAAAATGAAACGCATTTACGCCTTCGCGGTCGGTCTGGCCATGCTGGTGGCGCCGCTGGCGACCGCCGGGCTGGCCGCCGCCGACCCCGGCACCCGGCAGATGGACTACCAGCAGGTCACCGACATCGTGGTCCAGCGCGGCCTGTCGCAGCGCGGCGTGCCCTTCTCCTGGGCCGGCGGCGGTGTCAACGGCCCCACCCGCGGCACCGGCACGGGCGCCAACACCGTCGGCTTCGACGCCTCGGGCCTGATGCAGTACGCCTACGCCGGCGCTGGGATCAAGCTGCCGCGTTCCTCCGGCGCGATTTACCGCGTCGGCCAGAAGGTCCTGCCGCAGGACGCGCGCAAGGGCGACATGATCTTCTACGGTCCGGAGGGCACGCAAAGCGTGGCGATGTACCTCGGCAACGGCCAGATGCTCGAGGTGGGCGACGTCGTCCAGGTTTCGCCGGTGCGCAGCGCCGGCATGGCCCCCTACCTCGTTCGGGTACTGGGGACCCAGCAGGCCCCGCTGCAACAGGCGCCGCAGACCCCGGCCCAGCAGGCACCGGTGCAGCGGGCGCCGATGCAACAGCAGCAAGCCCCGGTCCAGCAGGCGCCGATGCAGCAGATGCCCGGGCAGGTCCCGACGCAGCAGCTCCCGACGCAGCAGGCCCCGCTGCAGCAGGCGCCGGTCCAGCAGGCGCCGATCCAGCAGCCGTCGGTGCAGCAACTCCCGGGGCAGCAGTTGCCGGGGCAGCTGCCAGCACAGCAGTTGCCGGGGCAGCAGTTACCGGCGCAACAGGCCCCGACGCTGCAGCTGCCCGCGCAGCCGACGCCGTGGCAGCCGGCCCCCGGCACCGTGAGGTAGCCGGCCCGTCCCCTCCCAGCCCGAACAACCGCCACCCGCTCGCTGTCAGGAGCGGATGGCGGTTTTCGGTAAATTAGCGGTCGACCATGCAGACCCCGCCCCAGCCCGCGCCGCCGGTCGCCACCGCGAACCCGGTCGCTGACGGGGCGCCTGCCGGGCGGTCGACGGGGTTCTACCGCTACGACCTCGACGGCCTGCGCGGCGTCGCGATCTTGCTGGTCGCCATGTTCCACGTCTGGTTCGGCCGGGTCTCCGGCGGCGTGGACGTGTTCCTGGCGCTGTCCGGGTTCTTCTTCGGCGGCAAGATCCTGCGCGCCGCGCTCAACCCGGCCGTGTCGCTGTCGCCCGTCGCGGAAGTGACCCGGCTGGTCCGCCGGCTGGTCCCCGCGCTGGTCGTGGTGCTGGCCGGGTGCGGACTGCTCACCATCCTGGTGCAACCGGAAACCCGCTGGGAGACCTTCGCCGACCAGAGCCTGGCCAGCCTCGGCTACTACCAGAACTGGGAGCTGGCCATCACCGCGTCGGACTACCTGCGCGCCGGCGAGGCAGTCAGCCCGCTGCAGCACATCTGGTCGATGTCGGTGCAGGGCCAGTTCTACATCGCCTTCCTGCTGCTGGTGGCCGGCTGCGCGTACCTGTTTCGGTGCAGGCTGGGCACCCACCTGCGGACCCTGTTCATCGTGCTGCTGGCGGCGCTGACCGCGGCCTCGTTCGGCTACGCGATCGTCACCCACCTGGACAACCAGTCGATCGCCTACTACGACAGCTTCGCGCGGGCCTGGGAGCTGCTGCTGGGCGCGCTGCTCGGCGCGCTGGTGCCCTACGTCCGCTGGCCGATGTGGCTGCGCACCGCCGTGGCCGCCGTCGCGCTGGCGGCGATCGTGTCGTGCGGGGCCCTGATCGACGGCGTCAGGGAATTCCCCGGCCCCTGGGCGCTGGTGCCCGTCGGGGCCACCATGCTGATGATCCTCGCCGGGGCCAACCTGACGAGCCGCCCCGACACCCGGATGCCGCTGCCCAACCGGCTGCTGGCGACCGGGCCGCTGGTCGCCCTGGGCGCGATGGCGTACTCGCTGTACCTGTGGCACTGGCCGCTGCTCATCTTCTGGCTGTCCTACACCGGCCACCGGCACGCGAACTTCGTCGAGGGCGCCGCGATCCTGCTGGTGTCGGGGGTGCTGGCGCACCTGACCACCCGGCTCGTCGAGGACCCGCTGCGCTACCGCACACCGAACCGCGCCGCCGCGCCGACGCCCGCCGCCATCGGATGGCCGGCGCGCCTGGGCCGGCCGACCATGGCGCTGGGGTCGGCGGTGGTGCTGATGGCCGTCACGCTGACGGCAACGTCGTTCACCTGGCGTCAGCACGTCACGGTGCTGCGCGCCGCGGGCAAGGAGCTCAGCGTGCTCAACCCGCAGGACTACCCCGGCGCCCGCGCCCTGACCGAACACGTGCGGGTGCCCAAGCTGCCGATGCGCCCGTCGGTGCTGGAGGTCAAGCAGGACGTCCCGGTCTCGACGAGGGACGGTTGCATCAGCGACTTCGTCAACCCGACGGTGGTCAACTGTGTCTACGGCGACGCGGCGGCCACACGGACGATCGCGCTGGCGGGCGGATCGCACGCCGAGCATTGGCTGCCCGCGCTGGACCTGCTCGGCCACGCGCACCACTTCAAGGTGGTGACCTACCTCAAGATGGGTTGCCCGCTGTCCACCGAGCAGGTCCCGCTGATCATGGGCAACAACGCGCCCTACCCGCAGTGCCGCGAGTGGGTGCAACGGACGATGAGCAAGCTGGTCAGCGACCGCCCCGACTACGTGTTCACCACGACGACGCGGCCGTGGAACATCAAGGCCGGCGACGTCATGCCCGCCACCTACATCGGGATCTGGCAGACGTTGTCCGACAACAACATTCCGATCCTCGGGGTGCGCGACACCCCGTGGCTGGTCAAGGACGGGAAGCCGTTCGACCCGGCGGACTGCCTGGCCAAGAAGGGCGGCAACGCACAGTCGTGCGCGATCAAGCGTTCCGACGTGCTGTCCGACCACAACCAGACCCTGGACTTCACCGCGCAGTTCCCGCTGCTGAGGGTGCTCGACATGTCGGACGCGATCTGCCGCGCCGACGTCTGCCGCCCGGTGGAGGGAAACGTGCTGATCTATCACGGCGCCCACCACCTGAGCCCCACCTACATGCGGTCCATGGCGCACGAGCTGGGCTTGCAGATCGCGGCCAACACCGGTTGGTGGTGACGCAGCCCCGCCCGGCGAGCGCGGATAAGGTCGAATGATGCCGCCGAACAATCCACCCGCGACTTCGGGCGTCGCGGAAACAGACACCGACGAATCCGGACCCACCCTGCCCACCGTGTGGCCGGGCACTGCCTATCCGCTCGGGGCCTCCTATGACGGCGCGGGGACTAACTTTTCGCTGTTCTCCGAGATCGCCGACAAGGTCGAGTTGTGTCTGATCGACGACAGGGGCGTCGAGTCGCGGATAACCCTCGACGAGGTCGACGGATACGTCTGGCATGCGTACCTGCCGAACATCACCCCGGGCCAGCGCTACGGCTTTCGTGTGCACGGGCCGTTCGATCCGGCCGCCGGCCACCGGTGTGACCCGAGCAAGCTGTTGCTCGACCCGTACGGCAAGGCCTTCCACGGCGACTTCGAATTCGGTCAGGCGCTGTACTCCTACGACCTGAACGCCGTCGACCCGGACGGCCCCAACGCCGACGGGCTCGACACCGGAACTCCCCCGATGGTCGACTCGCTGGGCCACACCATGACCAGCGTGGTGAGCAACCCGTTCTTCGACTGGGGATCCGATCGGGCGCCGCTGACCCCGTACCACGAAACGGTGATCTACGAGGCGCACGTGAAGGGCATGACGCAGACCCACCCCGGCGTGCCCGAGGGGCTGCGCGGGACGTACGCCGGGCTGGCCCACCCGGTGGTGATCGAGCACCTGAAGTCGCTGAACGTCACCGCGATCGAGCTGATGCCGGTTCACCAGTTCATGCACGACGCGCGGCTGCTGGACCTGGGCCTGCGAAACTACTGGGGCTACAACACGTTTGGGTTCTTCGCCCCGCACAACCAGTACGCGTCCAACCGCAACGCCAGCGTCGCCGAGTTCAAGACCATGGTGCGCAGCCTGCACGAGGCCGGCATCGAGGTCATCCTCGACGTGGTCTACAACCACACCGCCGAGGGCAATCACCTGGGGCCGACGATCAACTTCCGCGGCATCGACAACGCGGCCTACTACCGGCTGGTCGACGAGGACCTGCGGTTGTACAAGGACTTCACCGGCACCGGCAACAGCCTCAACGCCCGTCATCCGCACGTGCTGCAGCTGATCATGGACTCGCTGCGCTACTGGGTGACCGAGATGCACGTCGACGGGTTCCGGTTCGACCTGGCCGCCACGCTGGCCCGCGAGCTGCACGACGTCGACCGCTTGAGCGCGTTCTTCGATCTGGTGCAACAGGATCCGATCGTCAGCCAGGTCAAGCTGATCGCCGAGCCGTGGGACGTCGGCGAGGGCGGCTATCAGGTCGGCAACTTCCCGGGTTTGTGGACCGAGTGGAACGGGAAGTACCGGGATACTGTGCGTGACTACTGGCGGGGCGAGCCCGCGACCCTCGGCGAGTTCGCCTCCCGGCTGACCGGTTCCTCGGACCTCTACGAGGCCACCGGCCGGCGCCCCAGCGCGAGCATCAATTTCGTCACCGCCCACGACGGGTTCACGCTGAACGACCTGGTGTCCTACAACGAAAAGCACAACGAGGCCAACGGCGAGGACAACCGCGATGGCGAAAGCCACAACCGGTCGTGGAACTGCGGCGTGGAGGGCCCCACCGACGACCCCGACATCCTCGAGCTGCGTGGCCGCCAGATGCGCAATTTCTGGGCCACCCTGATGGTCAGCCAGGGCACACCGATGATCGCCCACGGCGACGAGATCGGGCGCTCCCAGAACGGCAACAACAACGTCTATTGCCAGGACTCCGAATTGTCTTGGATGGATTGGTCTTTGGTCGACAAGAACGCCGACCTGCTGGCGTTCGCGCGCAAGGTCACCACGCTGCGCAAGAACCACCCGGTGTTCCGCCGGCGCCGGTTCTTCGAGGGCGAGCCGATCCGGACCGGCGACGAGGTTCGCGACATCGCCTGGCTGACACCGGGCGGCAGGGAGATGACGCACGAGGATTGGGACAAGAGCTTCCACCATCGCTGCGTCGCGGTGTTTCTCAACGGCGACGCCATCACCGCCCCGGACGCCCGCGGCGAGCGGGTGGTCGACGACTCTTTCCTGTTGTGCTTCAACGCCCACGACGACTACGTGGAGTTCGTCGCGCCGCACGACGACTACGCGCAGCAGTGGACCGTGGAGCTCGACACCAACAATCCCGTCGGCGACGCCGATCTGGTGGTCGCGGCCGAGGAGAAGTTCGAAGTCCCCGCCCGCTCGTTGCTGATCCTGCGTAAGACCGCCTGACGCATGGCTTTTCCGGTCCGGGCCACCTACCGGTTGCAGCTGCGCGGTGAGTCGAGCGGATTCGGGTTCACCTTCGCCAACGCCGAGCAGTTGCTGGACTACCTCGACGATCTCGGGGTGTCGCACCTGTACCTGTCACCCATCCTGACGGCGGTGCGGGGGTCCAGCCACGGTTACGACGTCACCGACCCGACGACGGTGTCGGGTGAGCTGGGCGGCCCCGACGGCCTGGCGCGGCTGTCGGCGGCGGCCCGCGCCCGCGGCATGGGCCTGGTCGTCGACGTGGTGCCCAACCACGTCGGCATCGACCAACCCGAGCAGAACCCGTGGTGGTGGGACGTGTTGCGGCACGGCCGGTCCTCGCCCTACGCGGCGTTCTTCGACATCGACTGGGATCTTGGCGACGGCCGAATCGTCTTGCCGCTGTTGGGTTCCGACGACGACGCCGCAGACCTGACCGTCGACGGGGACCTGCTGCGCCTGGGCGGCCTGGCGCTGCCGATCGCGCCGGGCACCGGGGACGGCAGCGGCCCCGAGGTGCACGACCGTCAGCACTACCGGCTGGTGGGCTGGCGCAACGGGGTGTGCGGCTATCGCCGGTTCTTTTCGATCACCTCGCTGGCCGGCCTGCGGCAGGAGGATCGCGCGGTGTTCGACGCCAGCCACGCCGAGGTCGCCCGCTGGTTCGCCGAGGGCCTCGTCGACGGCGTGCGCATCGACCATCCGGACGGATTATCGGATCCCTGCGGGTATTTGGCATGGCTGCGCGGCCTGGTCGGCCCGGACGCCTGGATCGTGATCGAGAAGATTCTCGCGGCGGACGAGGCGCTGGAGCCCACGCTTCCGGTGGCCGGCACCACCGGCTACGACGCGCTGCGGGAGGTGGGCGGGGTCTTCGTCGACCCGGCGGGGGCGCCGGCGCTGACCGCGCTGGCCGAATCCGCCGGCACGGATTACGGCGCGATGCCGGAACTGTTGCGCGAGCTCAAGATCCAAGCGGCCGCCGACACCCTGGGCAGCGAGCTGGGCAGGCTGCGGCGCAGCATCGCGGCCGCTTCCGGCAGCGATCATCCGCTGCTTCCCGAGGCGATCGCCGCCTTGGTCGCCCGCATCGGGGTGTACCGCTGCGACTACCCCGGCCTGGCCGCGGTACTGCCCACCGCGCTGGCCGAAACCGAAGCGGCATCCCCGCAATTGGGGCCGGCGCTGCAGGTCGTCGCCGCCGCGCTGGCCTCTGGCGGGGAGCCGGCCGTGCGCCTGCAGCAGCTGTGCGGCGCGGTGACCGCCAAGGCCAGCGAGGACTGCCTGTTCTACCGCGACGCAAGGCTGGTGTCGCTGAACGAGGTGGGCGGCGAACCGGGCCGATTCGGGGTGGGCGCCGCCGAGTTTCACCAGCGCGCCGCCGCCCGCGCCCGGATGTGGCCGCACGCGATGACGACGCTGACCACCCACGACACCAAGCGCGGCGAGGACGTGCGCGCCCGCATCGGGGTCCTGTCGCAGGTGCCGTCGCTGTGGACCGAGTTCCTCGCCCGCTGGGAAATCGAGGCCCCGTCACCGGATGCCGCGACGGGACGGTTCCTGTGGCAGAACATCTTCGGAGTGTGGCCGGTCAACGGTGCGGTCACCGGCGAGCTGCGCGACCGGCTGCACGGCTACGCCGAGAAGGCGATCCGGGAGGCGGCCCTGCACACCTCGTGGAGCGAGCCCGACATTCATTTCGAGGAGGCGGTGCACCGCTGGCTGGACACCGTGCTCGACGGGCCGGTGGCGCCCGCGCTGACCGAGCTTGTGGCTCAACTCAATCCGCACGCGGCGAGCGACGCGCTGGGCCAGAAGCTGCTCGCCCTGACGGTGCCCGGCACACCCGACGTCTACCAGGGCACCGAGCTGTGGGACGACAGCCTGGTGGACCCGGACAACCGCCGCCCGGTCGACTACGCCGCCCGCCGGGCCGCGCTGAAAGAGTTGCAGCATCCCAAGATTCGCGTCGTCGCCACCGCGCTGCGGGTGCGGCGGTCCCGCCCGGACACGTTCCTGCGGGGCGGCTACGTTCCCGTTCTCGCCGACGGCGAGGCCGCCGACCACGTGGTGGCGTTTCGCCGCGGTGACGACGTCCTGGTGGCGGTGACCCGGTGGACGGTGCGGCTGGCCGAAACGGGTTGGGGCAACACCGTGCTGCCGCTGCCCGAGGGCAGCTGGACCGACGCGCTCAACGGCGCGGTGGCCAGCGGGGCGACGTCGGCCGCCCAACTGTTCTCCGACCTGCCCGTCGTCCTGCTGGAGCGCCGACATGAGTGAATTCCGGGTGTGGGCGCCCAAACCCGCGCTGGTGCGCCTCGACGTCGGCGGCGAAGTGCACGCGATGACGCGCTCGGCCGACGGCTGGTGGCACGCATCCGTCGACACGGCCCCGGATGCCAGATACGGATTCCTGCTCGACGACGATCCGACCGCCCTACCCGACCCGCGCTCGCCCCGCCAGCCCGACGGCGTGCACGCCCGCTCGCAGCTGTGGGACCCCGCGGCGACGGCGTGGACCGACGGGGACTGGCGGGGCCGATCGGTCGAGGGCGCGGTGATCTACGAGCTGCACGTCGGCACGTTCACCGCCGGCGGCACCTTCGACTCGGCCATCGAAAGACTGGACTACCTGGCCGATCTCGGGGTCGAATTCGTCGAGCTGATGCCCGTCAACTCCTTTGCCGGCACCCACGGCTGGGGATACGACGGCGTGTTGTGGTACAGCGTGCACGAACCCTACGGCGGTCCCGACGGGCTGGTCCGGTTCGTCGACGCCTGCCACGCCCGCGGGTTGGGGGTGCTGATCGACGCGGTGTTCAACCACTTCGGACCGTCGGGCAACTACCTGCCGCGGTTCGGCCCGTATCTCTCGTCGGCGAGCAACCCGTGGGGCGAGGGAATCAACATCGCCGACGCCGACTCCGACGAGGTGCGGCGCTACATCATCGGATGCGCGCTGCGCTGGATGCGCGACTTTCACGCCGACGGGCTGCGCCTGGACGCCGTGCATGCCCTGGTGGACACCACGGCCATCCACATCCTCGAGGAGCTCGCCACCGAAACCGACTGGTTGTCAAGGCAATTGGGCCGACCGCTGTCGCTGGTGGCCGAGAGCGATCTCAACGACCCGCGGCTGATAACCCCGCGCGATCGGGGCGGCTACGGGATCACCGCGCAGTGGGACGACGACATCCATCACGCCATCCACGCGGCGGTGTCCGGCGAGCGGCAGGGTTACTACGCCGACTTCGGCTCGTTGGCCACGCTGGCGCAGACCCTGCGGCACGGGTACTTCCACGCCGGCACGTATTCGTCGTTCCGCCGGCGCCGCCATGGGCGGCCGCTGGACACCTCTGAGACTTCAGGCATTCCCGCGACCAGGCTGCTCGCCTACACCTGCACCCACGACCAGGTCGGCAACCGCGCCCTCGGCGACCGCCCATCGCAAAATCTGACCGCCGGCCAGCTGGCCGTCAAGGCCGTCCTCGCGCTCGGGTCACCCTGCACCGCAATGCTTTTCATGGGCGAGGAATGGGGCGCGTCGACACCCTTCCAGTTCTTCAGCTCACACCCCGAGCCGGAGCTGGCCCGGGCCACCGCCGAGGGACGCAAGGCCGAGTTCGCCGAGCACGGCTGGGACGCCTCAAAGAAAGGGGAGATTCCCGACCCGCAGGACCCGCAGACCTTCCTGCGCTCCAAGCTGAACTGGGACGAGGCCGGCGCCGGCGAGCATGCCCGGCTGCTGCGGCTCTACCGCGACCTGATCGCACTGCGCCGCGGCGAGCCCGACTTAGCCGATCCGTGGCTGGACCACCTCGCCGTGGACTACGACGAGGAACAGGCCTGGATCGTCCTGCGCCGCGGCCGGTTACGCATCGCGTGCAACCTCGGCGCCGAGCCGGTGACGGTACCCGTTGCCGGCGAGGTGGTGCTGGCGTGGGGTGCGCCGACCGTCACGGCCGATCACACCGCGCTGCAGGGGCATTCGTTCGCCATCCTGCGCGCAGGTGGCTGAGTAGGTCGCGCGGGCAGACGCAAAAGCCCCTGAACGCCCGGCGTGTCGGGGACGTTTGCGTCTGCTCGCGGGCTTGTGGAGAGGTGAGTAGCGTCGGTGCGGGCGCAGGCGGATGATCCGCGCATGACTCATCACCAGTTGTCGCCAATCCCGCCGCTTGAGACCGCCACCGATCCGGTGCGCTCGTGTTCCGATCTCCAAGAACGCTGGCGTGCTCTGATGGGGCCGCTCGGATTTGGTCAGCGACTACTGTGGGTCGGCTTTCTCGGCCCGGATCGCTGCCTGGTGAAGACACTGGGTCAGGTGCCCATCGGTCCGCGACCACGCGCCCGAATCATGAAGATTCTCATGTCATCTCTGCGCACACGGCTTGACGACATGGCGTCCGGTACCACGGTCACGTTGCTGCTGACCGGACCCGGACGCGGGCCGATCTCGCCAAACGACCGGCTTTGGGCCAACGTGTTGACCGATATGGCCGACCGATTCGCGGTACCCCTCGAGCCGATCTTTCGCGCGAACGACCAGTCGCTCGATCCGGTCGAAGTCCCGGCACCGCGACCTGACTGCTGACAAGACCCGCCCGAGCAGACGCAAAATCGCCCATTTCGCAGCGAAATTGGGGGCTTTTGCGTCTGCTCGCCGCACCTTGCTACACACTCGGACGGCCCGTGCCGCGCACCGCCCCGGCGACGGCGTCGGCGAGCGGGTCGATCTCGTCGGCGGCCAGGTCCGCGATGGTGATGCGCATGCCGGGCCCGGTGCGAATGCGAAACCGCGTGCCTGGCGCCGCGGCCCAGCCGGCGTTGAGCAGCCGGGTGATCGCGACGGTCTCGTCCGGAACCGGCACCCACACGTTGAGCCCGGAGCGGCCGAAGGCGTCGACCCCGCGGCCGGCGAGCGCGTCGCGCAACCGCGTGCGCGTGCCGCCGTATTGCCGTTCGGCCCTGCGGATCAGCCGCGTCGCCGCGGGGTCGGACCACAGGCCGACCGCGAGCCCCTGCAGTATGTGGCTCACCCAGCCCGGCCCGAGCCGCAGCCGGCCGTGCACCCGTTCGACGGTGCGGCGGTCGCCGGCCAGGACGGCCACCCGCAGGTCGGGCCCGTACGCCTTGGACGCCGACCGCACGAACGCCCAGCGGGCGGTCGATCCGGCCAGGGTGTGCAGCGGTGCGCCGCAGATGCCCGCGCAGTGGTCATCCTCGACCAGCAGCAACTCGTCGGACCGCTCGGCCAGCACGCCGCGTAACGCCGCCGCGCGATCCCCCGACAGCACCGCGCCGGTCGGGTTCTGCGCGCGGTTGGTGACCACCAGCGCGCGCACCCCGCGACCCAGCGCCGCGGCGACGTCGGAAACCAGCGGCCCGTCGTCGTCGACCCGCACCGGCTCGGCCGAAAGCCCCAGCGGCGCAAGGAGATCCAGCATGTTGGCCCAGCCGGGATCCTCGACGGCCACGCGGTCGCCCGGGCGCAGGTGCGCGGTCAGCGCCCGCTCGATGCCGTCCAGCGCACCGCTGGTCACCGCGAGGTGATCGGCCGGAACGCCGTCGGCGGTCAATGCCGCGCGGGTGTGCTCGACCAGCTCGGGCGACATCGCCGGCTCGCCGTACAGCACGGGACGGACGGCGGCGGCCGGCGCGACCGTCGCGATCGGCAACAGCGCGGGGTCCGGGTTTCCGGTCGACAGATCGCGAACGCCGGCGGGAACGTCGAGCCCGAGCAGGGAGCGCGGCGTGGTCGCGGGGCGGTGACGCACCCGCGTGCCGCGCCGGCCGCCGGTCTCGACGGCCCCGCGGTCGCGCAGCAAGCGGTAGGCCGCGGCGGCGGTGTTGGCGTTGACACCGAGCCGGGCGGCCAGCTCCCGAATGGGCGGCAGCGCGTCGCCGGGCGCCAACCGGCCCTGCGAGATCGCCTGCTCCACGTCGGCGGCTATGGATTCCGCGCCCGACCCGGCTATGCTGTATTGCACTGGCACAGATAGTATTATGTACTAATACAAATACAAAGGCAATCCATTGGAAACCGCGTACCACCCCACCCCGCGCACCACGCCCACCCGCTATCGGGAACGCGCCAACTACGACCGCGAGATCGTCCACCGCATCCTCGACGAGTCCTTGATCTGTCACCTGGGCTACCTCAGCGCGGGCCGGCCGGTGGTGTTGCCGACGACGCACGCCCGCGTCGACGAAACCCTCTACCTGCACGGCTCGACCGGCGCCGGCCCGATGCTGGCGGCCAAGGCGGCCAAGGCGGCCAAACTGCCCGTCTGCGTCACCGCCACCCTGGTCGACGGGCTGGTGCTGGCCCGCTCGGCGCTGCACCATTCGCTGATCTACCGCTCGGTGGTCGTGCTGGGCGACGCGCGGGTGGTCGACGGTCCGGCGGAGAAGCTGCGGGCGCTCAACGCGCTGCTGGATCACATCGCTGCGGGGCGCGCCGCCGACTGCCGGGCCCCGAACGCCCGCGAGTTGGCCGCGACGGGCGTGCTCGCGCTGGACCTCGTCGAGGTGTCGGCCAAGGTGCGCGACGGCGGACCGGTCGACGAGCCGGAGGATCTCGCGCTGCCGCACTGGGCCGGGGTTGTGCCGCTGCGCGTGACGGCCGGAACACCGGTCCCGGCAGACGATCTCGATCCGGCTACGCCGGTGCCGTCGTACCTGACTCGCGTCCCCGTCGGGCGTTGTCCCACCACGAGCCGACCAGCATGACCGCACCGGCCCAGGTCATGCCGAGCAGCCAGCCGGCCAGCACATCGCTGACGAAGTGCACCCCGAGATAGACGCGCGAGAACCCGACGACGGTCGCCAGGCCAATCGCGATCGTCCACGTGATCACTCGCCCGGTCCACGAGCTGATCAGCCAGCGGGTCAGCATCCAGGCGCACAGCAACGCGATCGCGGCGGTGCCGGTCGCGTGGCCGGAGGGAAAGGAATATCCGCCCTCGGCGATCACCGCGAACGACAGGTGTGGGCGGTCGCGGACTACCAGCGCCTTGGCGGTGAAGATCGCCAGCGCGGCCCCGCAGCCACCGACCAGCGCGAGAACCACCGGCAGCCACATCCGGCGCCACCCGGCGACCGCGGCGCTCGTCGCCACGGCGAGCGCGACCAGCGCGACGGGGCCGCCCGCCTCGGTGACCAGCCGCAGCGTCGTGGTCAACCACAGGTCGCGGTGGGTGGCGAGCCACCGGGTGGCCGGCGGGTCGATTCCGGCGATGCCGTCACCCTCGAGCACGTCCTCGAGGATCGCGGTGAATCCCGCCGCGAGGGCCACGACGACGGCGGACCCGACGAGCAGCGCGACACCGGCGACCTCGTAGGCCGGCCACCGGCGGGTCAGCGCCCATCCCCGCGCGCCGAGCTGCTCGCGCACCCATCCGACCACACGCTCGACCACGGCAACGTCGCGCACCCTCGCCCAGAGGCGGCGCGCCGGGCGCTCCTGCCGAGCGATCCAAACCGCCGTCATCGCCAGCAGCAGGAGGAACGCCAGGCTGCCGACGCTCGTCGCACCGAAACCCGATGTGCCGGGACTGTTCGGCTGGTCCATGTGAATCGCGACGGCTACAGCAGCAGATACCGGTAGGCCGGCGAACCGGGCTTCAGGGTTTCGACGTGGATCTCCGTCGCCCGCATCCGGGCCAGCAGGCCGTCGAGATCGGCCGACGACCCCAGCTGGATGCCGACCAGCGCCTCGCCGGTCTCGCGGTTGTTGCGCTTGACGTACTCGAACAGCGTGATGTCGTCGTTGGGCCCGAGCACCTCGTCGAGGAAGCGGCGCAGCGCGCCCGGCTCCTGCGGGAAGTCCACCAGGAAGTAGTGCTTGAGGCCGAGGTGCACCAGCGAGCGCTCCAGCACCTCGCCGTAGCGCGAGACGTCGTTGTTGCCGCCCGAGATCAGGCAGACCACCGTGGAACCCGGCTCGATGTCGGCCTCCAGCAGGCCGGCGACCGACAGCGCGCCGGCCGGCTCGGCGATGATGCCCTCGTTCTGATACAGGTCGAGCATCGCGGTGCACACCGCGCCCTCGTCGATCGTCGTGATCGACACCATGTCGCCGGCGGCGGCCAGCGCGGCATGCGTCAGGGTCCCGGCCCGTTTCACCGCGGCGCCGTCGACGAACTGGTCGACGTGGTCCAGCGTCACCGGCTCGCCGGCGGCCAGCGCGGCCATCATCGCGGCCGCCCCGGCCGGCTCGATGCCCAGCACCGCGGTGTTGGTCGTCCGCTCGGCCAGATAGGTGGTGATTCCGGCGATGCACCCCCCGCCGCCCACCGGGACCACGACCAGGTCGGGCTCGCCCACGCCGAGCGTGTCGAGTTGAGACAGCAGCTCGACGGCGATCGTGCCCTGGCCGGCGATCGTGCGCAGGTCGTCATACGGCGGGACCAGCGTGGCGCCGGTGCTTGCCACGTCCGCCAGCGCCGCCTCGGCGGCGAGATCGTAGGTCCGGCCGCCCACGATCAGCTCGATGAACTCCCGGCCGTGGTAGCGGATCCGGTCGAGCTTCTGCTTGGGCGTCTTCGCCGGCACGTAGACGCGGCCGTGCACGCCCAGCATCCGGCACGCGTACGCGAAGCCCTGCGCGTGGTTGCCGGCCGACGAGCACACCACGCCGGCGGCGGTCTCCTCGGCGGACAGCTGCACCAGCAGGTTGTAGGCGCCGCGCAGCTTGTAGGAGCGCACCGTCTGCAGGTCCTCGCGCTTGAGGTACACCTGCGCGCCGGTGATCGCCGACAGCCGGTCACTCAGCTGCAGCGGGGTGGGCGCGACCACCGACGCGATCCGCTGAGCCGCGGCGTCGACGTCAGCCGCGGACAGCGGCGCGGCGCTCGGGCTCTGACTCAGTTCGGCGGACACCGGTCAATCGTGCCATGTCGCGCGCTCGACCTGCGCAAGCGGCTCAGCTCACCGGGGTCAGCACGAACACGGGTATCTGGCGATCGGTCTTCTTCTGGTACTCGGCATAGTCGGGCCAGGCCTCGACGGCGCGCCGCCACCAGGTGGCCTTCTCCTCGCCGAACACCTCGCGGGCGTCGTATTCGCGGGTGACGGCGCCGTCCTGCAGCTCGACGCGCGGGTTCTTCTTGACGTTGTGGTACCAGACGGGGTGCTTCGGGGCGCCGCCGAGCGAGGCGACGATCGCGTATTCGCCGTCGTGCTCGACCCGCATCAACGGGGTCTTGCGGAGTTTGCCGGTCTTGGCGCCGACGGTGGTCAGCAGAATGATCGGCTTGCCCTGCATGTCGGCGGCTTCCTTGCCGCCGGACTCGGCGTACTTCTCGGCTTGTTCGCGGGACCAATCCAACGGCGACGGTTCGTACTCTCCGGTTAGCGGCATGCCAAACAATCTAGACCCGGTGCGGGTCGACCTCGGCAGCGAGAATCTCAGGACCTGCTGACCTCGGTGATGTCACGATGTTGGCGTGACCGACGGACGGCTGCGCTACGCACGCAATGGGGACGTGCGCCTGGCCTACCGCGTGTTCGGTGCTTCCGGCCCATTCGTCGTGTGGGTACCCGGATGGATGCTGAGCAACGTCGACACGATCGACGAACCGGGGAACCTCTACGCGGAATTCATCGAGTGCTTTGCCCGGTCGACACGGTTCATCGTGTGGGACAGACGCGGGACGGGCTTGTCGGATCCGTCGACGCAGTCGCTGTCGGCGGACCAGCGGCTCGACGATGTGCGGGCGATTCTGGACGCCGAGGAAATCGACCGCGCGGCGCTCTTCGGCAGCAGCGAGGGCGGATCGGTGTGCGTGATGTTCGCCGCCGCCCACCCGGATCGGGTTCGCTCGCTCATCGTGTATGGCAGCGCGGCCCGGTATTCGCAAGAGCTGCCGGACTTCCCGTGGGGGTTCACTCCTGCCGAAATCGAATCGCAGCTCGACGACATCGACGGTCACTGGGGAGAAGGCGCGCTGGCCGATCTGTTTTATGGCGCGACGGCCGAAACGCCCGGCGTCCGAGAGATGTTCGGCAGGCTCCAACGCGCCATGGTGAGTCCGGCGATGGCCAAGCTGTGGTGGAAAGCGTTCATGGAGATCGACGTCCGCGGCGTGCTGGCCTCGGTGCGAGCGCCGACGCTCGTCCTTGCGCGCCCCGGGGACCGTCTGGTGCCCATCGAGGCGGCCGCCGCCCTCGCAGCGGGCATTCCGGAGGCCCAATTTCACCCACTGCCGCCGGGACCACACGGCCCCTTCGACATCGTCGCCGAATTGGCAACGCTGATCGTGGAATTCGTCTGCGAGAAGCCGAGCGAAGGCGCCGACGAGCGGATCCTCAAAACCGTGATGTTCACCGACATCGTGAGCTCTACCAAGCTGCTCAGCGTCCACGGTGACGCCGGGTGGCGTCACCAGCTCGACGCCCACGACAACGTCGTGGACAGCATGTTGAAGAAATACGGCGGCCACCGGGCGAAGCACACGGGAGACGGCGTGTTCGCGCTCTTCGACGGGCCGACAAAGGCGGTTCGGTGCGCGCTGGACCTGATCCCGGCCCTCGCCGCGCGCGGGATCCGAATCCGGACGGGCGTCCACATCGGTGAGTGCGAGCGGCGCGGCGATGAGTGGAGCGGTATGGCCGTGCACACCGGCGCCCGCATCGGCGCACTGGCGGACGCGGGCGAGGTGTTGGCCAGCCGCACAGTGCGCGACCTATCCGCCGGATCGGGCCTTGCGTTCGAAAGCCTTGGGCCACAACGCCTCAAGGGCCTGCCCGAAGAGGTCGAGGTCTGCCGGGTCACCTCACCCCCGCGAGGCCCATAACCTCACGGGCGCGAAACAAAGGCGCGAAGGTGACGACGGGTCTGGTGATCCGGGGCGCCGGCCTCGCCGTCGCGGTGCCGGCCCTTCGTGTAGTCGCCCTGCCACTCCAGCCGCTCCCCCGCGGCGACATCGGCCGCCGCGTGCATGCGCCCGGCGTCGTCGCGCGAGCGAAGCCACAGGTCGTGCTTGCGCCGCAGCTCCTCGTCGGACTCGATGGGCCGCAGCTCGGGGACGAACTCCTCCAGCTCGCCCCGGCGCTGCGGGACGATCATGCAGATCGGCTCGTCGACCTCGAACCGCACCGGCATCAGCTTGCGGGTGAATTTCCAGCTCATGCTGAAACTCGCACTCGCCCAGTCGGTTTCGACGACGCCCTCCAATGGGCTCACCGCGTCCTTCGGATAGTTCGCCGGCCCGCGCACCAACAGGTTGTAGCCCGGCGGGGTGCGGAACAGCATCGGCAGATGCCAGGTCAGGATGCCGTTACCGAAGTGGCTGGAGGGCAGGAACTGACCGGGATCGCGACTGTCGGGCGCGACCATCACGTCCACGCCGTCCTGGCCCATCCAGGTCGCGGTGAACGCGCACGGGTTGCGCAGCTCCCAGCCGCTCTGGTTCGCGATGAGCATCGGCAGACACCGACTGGGCCAGCCGATGCGCAGCGCCGACATCTCCGACATCCACGCCCGGTCGATCGGCGCCGGGGCGACCGGGGGTGCGTTGTCGCGGGTGACGAAACCGATCAGCGGACGGCCCTGCGCATCGGGCTTGTCACTCGACGTTTGGGATCCCTCCCCCATTGGGCTTCCTGACCCGCAGGAGTCTAGCGCGGGGGGACGGTCAGCGCGCCCTGGCCAGCTCCGCGATCGCGTTGACCCGGCGGATGGCGGTGGCGATCTCGTCGGCGAACTGCCGTCGTCGTTCGGCGATGTCGGGGTACTCGAAGCCGTCCACCAGCTCGCGGTGCCGCGCCAGCCGCAGCGCGGTCTTGAACAGCTCCATCGACCGCGACTCGGCGCTGGCGATCCGGCGCTGCAGCTCCCACTGCTTGCCCACCTCGAGGCACTCGCCCAAAAATGCCTGCTCGTCGAACGATTCGTCCTCGTGGGCGGCCAGCCGATCGGCGACGATGTGGTAGGCGTCCAGGAACGGGCGCAACACCAGGTGCGCCAGCAGCAGATCCGCCTCCTGCAGCAGCCGCCGCACCTCGGCCACGCCGGCGGCCTTGCTGGTGTCCACCGGGTCGTCCGCCGGGCCGATCAGGTGCACCTCGTCGGCGAGCTCCTTCTCGAACTGCGCGCGGGCCGAGAACAAGAACTCGAACTTCAGCAGCTCGCGAAGGCTCAGCGCCTCGTCGCGCACGGACGCCGGCGATACCAGGCCGTCCGCCGACGTTTCGCAGGCGGCCAGCAGCGCCGTCTCGGCGATGGCGCGGTCGACCAGGATGTGGATGGCGGTGTTGCGGTAGAACGCCGCGACCAGGTGCTGGTCCGCCCCGATGCCCCAGACCGGTTCGGTGCCCGCGTCGTAGACGCTGACCACGCCGGAGGCGACGAGCTGGTGCAGGGTCCAGCGGATCGTGGAGCGGTTCGTCAGGTCGGCGGCCCCGGCCACCGTCCAGTTGCGCGCCGCGATGTAGCTCGCCAGCGGTTGCACGGTGGCCAGCACCTCGCTGATGGACAGCGAGCGGTCCGCGCCCAGCAGCGCGAGGCTCACCACCGCGGTGGGCGTGACGGGGGTGGCGCGGTTGATCCGGTGCTCGACGTCGAGCGCGATGCGTTCGATCTCCGTGCCGGCGCCGGACGCCGAGGTCTCCAAGGCGCGCAACTCCTCGAGCCGCTTGCGCAGCGGCAGCGGTTCGCCGAAGTCCAGGTAGGCGCGGCCCAGCCGCTCGCCCTGCTGGCGGGCCAGCCGGATCATGAAGCGAAGGTCCTCGGGCCGTTTCACCGCCCCGTAGGCCTCGGTGGTCATGGCCTCCACCTCGTGCAGCTGGTCGTACACGATGGAGGTGGGCACCAAATAGACCTCGGGGCCGTCGATTTCGTCGACGGCGTCGCTGATGTAGCGCAGGATCCCGTACACCGGGGGCCGCAGCTTGCCGGTCCTGGTCCGGCCGCCCTCGATCGACCAGGTCAGGTTGGCGTGGTTTTGCACCAGCTGCGCGGTGTAGGCGCGCAGCGTCAAGCGGTAGACGGGAATGTCCCTGGTCTGACGCCGGATGAAGATGGTCCCGGTGCGCTTGGCCCAGGCGCCCAACGGGAAGAAGTTCATGTTCGACCCGCCGAAGGTCAGCGCCGGCTTGAGCCGGTTGGCCTGGATCACCTCCGGCAGCAGCAGGCCGTCCAGATACGAGCGATGCGAAAACGCGAACGCCAGCGTCGCCTTGCGATCCAGCTTGCGCAGCGCCGCGATCTGGTCCTCGTCGACCAGCACGTCGTAGGCCCGCATGAGCCAGCGAGAAAAGCCGCTCCACGCGTGCACCGCCCGCTCGTCGAGTGAGGGCGCCATCTCGCGGAGGTAGCCCGCGGCCTCGGCGCGCACGGCGGCCGGGTCGCGGCCGAGCTCGTCGGCGAGCTTGTCGAGCCGCTCGGCGTACCACGGCGCGGCCAGCAGCTGAACAACCTCGGCGGGATCGGTCGACAGCGGCGTCACGGATTCATCGAGTATTCCGCTGCGCTGCAACAGCTTTCGCGTCCCGACGCGACCGAGCTCGCGCGCCATCGCCAGCCGTCCCCCGCTCATGCCGGTTGCACCGTCGCGGCCTGGGCGGGCTCGTGGACCTCGGGATGCGGCTCGCTCGCGTAGAGGTCCTCGATCTCGGCGGCGTATTTCGCCATGATCGGCTTGCGCTTGAGCTTCATGGTCAGCGTTATCTCGTCACCGCCGGGCTCCCATACCGTCGGCAGGATCCGGAAGCGCTTGATCTGTTCCACGCGCGACAGTTTGGCGTTGCCCTCGGCCACTCCGGCGGCGATCCGGGCGATGATCTCCGGGTGGGCCGCCAGCGCCGCGGGCGAGGCGTCGGCGAGGCCGTGCTGGGCCGCGTACGGGCCGACCGATTCGGCGTCGAAGACCATCAGCGCGGTGTTGTACGGCCTGCCGTCGCCGATGGTGATCATCACGCCGACCATCGGGCAGGCGGCCAGGATGGTGTTCTCGATGTTGGCCGGGGACATGTTCTTTCCGGCCGCGTTGATGATCAACTCCTTCTTGCGGTCGACGACGCGCAGGTAGCCGTCGTCGTCCTCGGCCAGGATGTCGCCGGTGTGCAGCCAGCCGTCGGCGTCGATGGCCTCCGCGGTCTTCGCCGGTTCCCGGCGGTAGCCCTTCATCACCAGCGGGCCGCGGACCAGGAACTCGCCGTCGTCGGCGATCTTGCCCTCCAGCCCCGGGAGCAGCTTGCCGACCGTGCCCAGCCGCCCGACGTCGGGATGGCTCACGGCGGCAACGCAACTCAGCTCCGACATCCCCCACACCTCGGCGATCGGAATGCCGATGCCGGTGAAGAACGCCAGCGTCTCCTTGGGGATCGGGGCCGCACCGGACACCGCCCAGCGCAACTCGCCGAAGCCGAGCCGCTCGCGCAGCTTGGACAGCACCAACTCGTCGGCCTTGGCCCATTCGGCGGCGACGTCGTCGGGCATGGGTTGGCCGGCCAGTTCGGCGTCGGCGCGCTTGGCCGCCACCGACATCGCCCACTGCAACGCCTGCCGCTTGACCTCGTCGGTCTCGTGGTCGACGGTGAATTCGATTGCGGCCTTGAGCTTTTCCCACACCCACGGCACCGCGCCCCACACCGTGGGCCGCACGTCGGGCAGCGCGGCGGCGATGGCCCGCGCGTCGGAGATGACGGTGACCTGGGCGCCGAACACCTCCAGCCCGTAGAGCGCCATCACCCGGTCGGCGATGTGCGCCGACGGCAGGAACGACGTGACCCGCTCGCCGAAGTGGACGGGCAGCACGGTGTAGAGGGCGAACGCCTCGAACAACAGGTTGGCGTGCGTCATCTCGACGCCCTTGGGGTTTCCGGTGGTGCCGGATGTGTAGATGAGGGTGACGACGTCGTCGGGCTGCACCGCCCGCCAGGTGGACTCGAAGTCGAAATCGGCTGGCGCGGCGGCATAAAGCTCGTCCACCGAGATGGTGTCCGGCGGCGAACCGTCGATGCAGACGATGTGCTCGATGGCCGCGCCGCTGGCGCGGATGCGGTCCACGTACTGTTCCTCGCAGATCGCGACCCTGGTGCCGGCGTTGTCGAACAGGTAGCTGAGCTGCTCGGCGGGCAGCGTGTTGTACACCGAAAACGAAGTGGCGCCGACGTGTTGGGCACCGATCTCGAGCGGGTAGAACTCGATCCGGTTGGCCATCATCAGCGAAACCGTGTCGCCGCGCCGGACCCCCAAGCCCGCGAGCCCCGCGGCGACCTTGCGCACCTGTTCGGCCAGCTCTCGCCAGGTCAGCGTCTGAGTGTCACCGGGGGTGCGCAGCACGACGCCGTCCGGGTCGATCGACGCGGTGCGCTGGAACGCCTCGCACAGGGTGGCCGGACGGTCGGGTGTCGTCGTGTGCGTCATCACTTCGTGAGCGTACGTCCGTGGTCAGGGGCCGCGGAATAGCTTGCACCGAGTACGTTCGGGGCATGCGGTCCGATCAACGCGTCGACGTCGGCGACCTGTCCCCGCTGGAGCAGACCGCGCTGCTGACGCAATACGCGCGGGCGCTCGACAGCCGCTGGCCCCGGCCCATCCTGGGCGACACGCTCGCCGACGAGATCGTCGGCAGGATCGACTACGACTTCGAGGCCCTCGGCGTGCCCACGAGCGTGGTGTGCCAGACGTCCCTGCGCGCCAAGATGCTCGACGACCGGGTCCGCGCGTTCACCGTCGAGCATCCCGACGCCGTCGTGGTGGACCTGGGCGCGGGCCTGGACACGGGCCTGTTCCGGGTGAACCCGCCCGCCACGGTCGACTGGTACAGCGTCGACCTGCCCGGCGTCATCGCGGTGCGCGACCGGCTGATGCCGGCCCACGAGCGGGGCCACTCGATCACCGCGTCGGTGGCCGACAACGGCTGGCCCGAGCCCATCCCGTCCGGCCGGCCCACCATGGTGATCGCCGACGGGCTGTTCGCGTTCCTGTCCGAGGCGGTGATCGTCGGTGTGTTTCGCCGCATCACCGAGCACTTCGCGTCCGGGGAGCTGGCCTTCAACGACTACGGGCGCATCGGCTGGTTCAGCCGGCTGGCGGTGCGTCTGGCGCCGCAGCAGATGTTCAGCAGCGTGGGCGCCCAGTGGGGCTATCCGGGGTTCAAGGACGCGCGGGTGCCGCTGGCGTGGAACCCGGCGCTGACCCTGGTCGAGGAAACCAGCCTGGCACACGCCCCCGAGGTCGACCTGTTTCCGGGCTGGATTCGGTTGGCCACCAAGGTATCCGGCTTGTTCGTGGCGTCGGCCCGCAAGGCGCGGATCCTGCGCTACCGGTTCTGAATCTGCTGCGGGCTGTGGATGCCGCACGTGCAGGCGTCGATCGACGGGCACGTGCAGCGCATGCCCCACTCGATGACGGCGCGGGCCCGGGCCAGCGACGCCATCTGGGCGTCGATCTCGGCGAGTTTCGCCTCCGCCAGCGCGCGGCTGGCGGGCCGCCCCGGGGCGTCGTCGGCGAACAGCGCCTGGATCTCCTCCAGCGCGAACCCGGCGGACTTGCAGAGCCGGATCACCTCGAGGCGGGCCAGCACCGCGTCGTCGTAGCGGCGCTGACCGCCCAGCCGCGACGGCGCCGGCACCAGCCCGATCCGCTCGTAGTAGCGCAGCGTCGTCGCGGCGACCCCGGCCCGGCGCGAGACCTCGCCGATCGTCTGGCGTGCGCCCATCGCGCCTCCCGAGGAATCGATGCTTGACTTAGAGCTAACTCTAAGTCGTTGACTGGGGGCATGCACAACACCGCACTCGACGAGCTGGCCCACGCCCGATACGCCCTTCTGCGATCGTTTCGCCGCGACGGCACACCCGTCGACACCCCGATCTGGTTCGGATTCGACGGCGACGCGCTGGTGTTCCGGACCAAGGTGGGGCCGAAGACCCGGCGGCTTGCGGCGCGCCGCGATGTCGAACTGGCAGCCTGCGACTACCGGGGCCGGGTGCGCCGCGGCGCGACGACGGTTGCGGGCCGCGCCACGATCCTGTCGGGGGCCGACGCCGAGCGGGCCAACCGGCTGCTGCACGAACGGTATGGCTGGCAGTGGAACGTCATGCCGCTGATCAAGGTGCCCGGCGTGACGAACGTCCACCGGGACCTGTGCCTGGGCGAGAAGCTGCGCCGCGCGCGCGACCGCGGGGTGTGGTCCGACAGCGCCATCGTCCGGGTGGACGTGGCATGACCCGTCCGCGAGCGTGCGCAGATGTACGGGAATCTGCGGCGTGCCGCGTACAAACGCGCACGCTCGCCGGGAAAGACGCCGAGGCTTAACCGCCGAGGCAGCCCGGGCCGAGCAGTTCCTTGAGGTCGCCCATCAGCGCCGGCGACGGCGTCACCCGCAGCGACGCGTCCAGCTCCAGCGTGGTGATCCGGTCCCCGCTGACGAGCCGCAGATGCACCTGCGAGGTCCCCGGGTGGCGGGCCAGCACCTGCTTGAGCGCGCTCACCTTGTCGATGGTGCACTGCCGGGTGGGCAGGCTGACCGCCAGCGGCCGGTCGGCCTGGGCCTTGGAGAAGTCGGGCACCACCAGGTCGTTGGCGATCAGCGCGATCCGGTCGTCGCGGATCGCCACCTTCGCGTTGATCAGCACCACCGCGTCGTCGACGATGTCGGCGCCATAGGCGGAATACGCGTGCGGGAAGAACATCACCTCGATGCCACCGGTGAGGTCTTCCAATTGCGCTGACGCCCAAGGCATTCCGTTCTTGTTTACCCGCCGGTTCACCGACGCCAGGATGCCGCCCACCCGCACCTGGGCGTCGTTGGGGATGTCGCCGTCGAGGATCGCCGGGATCGCGGTGTCGACCTGCGTGGTCAGCAGGTGCGCCACCCGGTTGAGCGGATGCCCCGACACGTACAGGCCCAGCATCTCGCGCTCCAGGGCCAGCTTGTGCTTGTCCTCCCACTCGTCGTCGGGCACCTTGATGGTGAACACCGCGTCGGTGCCCGCGTCGGACCCCCCGAACAGGTCGAACTGCCCCATCGCCTCGGCCTTCTTGGTGCCCAGCACCGAGTCGACGGCGTCGGTGTGCACCAGGAACAGGCCCTTGCGGGGATGGCCCAGCGAGTCGAACGCGCCCGCCTTGATCAGCGACTCGGTGACCCTCCTGTTGCACGCCGAGATGTCGATCTTGTTCAGGTAGTCCGAGAAGTCGGTGAACTTGCCCTTGTCGGTGCGGGTGTTGATCAACGACGTGACGACGTTGGCGCCGACGTTGCGCACCGCGCCCAGCCCGTAGCGGATGTCCTTGCCCACCGACGCGAAGTTCAGGCCGGACTCGTTGACGTCCGGCGGCAACACCGTGATGCCCAGCTTGCGGCAGTCGGCCAGGTAGACGGCGGCCTTGTCCTTGTCGTCGCCCACCGAGGTCAGAAGGCCGGCCATGTACTCGGCGGGATAGTTGGCCTTGAGGTAGGCGGTCCAATAGGACACCATGGCGTAGCCCGCGGCGTGCGACTTGTTGAACGCGTAGTCGGCGAACGGGAGGATGGTGTCCCACAGCGCCTTGATGGCGCCCGCGGAGAAGCCGTTGGACTGCATCCCCTCCGCGAAGCCCTCGTACTCCTTGGCGAGCACCTCGCGCTTCTTCTTGCCCATCGCCTTGCGCAGAATGTCGGCTCGGCCCAGCGAGTAGCCGGCCACCTTCTGCGCGATGCGCATGATCTGCTCTTGGTAGACGATCAGGCCGTAGGTCTCGGCCAGGATCTCCTCGAGCGGCTCGGCCAACTCCGGATGGATGGGCCGGATCGCCTGGCGGCCGTTCTTGCGGTCGGCGTAGTCGTTGTGCGCGTTCTGGCCCATCGGCCCGGGCCGGTACAGCGCGATGACGGCGACGACGTCCTCGAACCCGGTGGGCTGCATGCGGCGCAGCAGGTCGCGCATCGGGCCGCCGTCGAGCTGGAACACACCCAGGGTGTCGCCGCGACCCAGCAACTCGTAGGTGGCCCTGTCGTCGAGCGGCACCGACTCCAGGTCGAGGTCAATTCCCTTGTTGGCCTTGATGTTCTCGATCGCGTCGCCGATGATCGTCAGGTTGCGCAGGCCCAGGAAGTCCATCTTCAGCAGGCCGATGGCCTCGCACGACGGGTAGTCCCAGCCGGTGATGATCGCCCCGTCCTGCGGCCGCTTCCACAGCGGGATCGACTCGGTCAGCGGCTCGCTGCTCATGATCACCGCGCAGGCGTGCACACCGGCGTTGCGGATCAGGCCCTCCAGGCCGCGCGCGGTCTGGTAGATGGTGCGCACGTCGGGGTCGGTCTCGATCAGGCCGCGCACCTCGGCGGCTTCCTTGTACCGCTCGTGGTTGGGGTCGGTGATGCCCGCCAGCGGGATGTCCTTGGCCATGATCGCCGGCGGCAGCGCCTTGGTGATCCGGTCGGCGATGGCGAAACCGGGCTGGCCGTAGTGGATGCGCGCCGAATCCTTCAGCGCCGCTTTGGTTTTGATGGTGCCGAAGGTGATGACCTGCGCCACCCGGTCGGAGCCCCACTTGTCGGCGGCGTAGCGCACCATCTCGCCGCGGCGGCGGTCGTCGAAGTCGATGTCGATGTCGGGCATCGAGGTGCGTTCGGGGTTGAGGAACCGCTCGAACAGCAGCCCGTGCGGGATCGGGTCGATGTCGGTGATGCCCAGGGCGTAGGCGACCAGCGACCCGGCGGCCGAGCCGCGGCCGGGGCCGACCCGGATGCCCACCGACCGCGCGTAGTTGATCAGGTCGGCGACGATCAGGAAGTAGGACGGGAAGCCCTTGGAACAGATGACGTCGATCTCGTAGGCGGCGCGCTCGGCGTAGCCGTCCGGCGGGCCGGCGGGGAACCGCCGGCGCAGCCCCGCCTCCACCTCGTGCCGCAACCAGGACGCCTGGTCGTGGCCGTCGGGCACCGGGAAGACCGGCATCCGGTCGCGCGGCGCCCACACGTCGGCGTAGGAGCCCACCCGCTCGGCGATCAGCAGCGTGGAGTCGCACGCGCCGGGCACCGCGTCGTCCCAGATCTGGCGCATCTCGGCGGCCGACTTGAGGTAGTAGCCGTCGCCGTCGAACTTGAACCGGTTGGGGTCCGACAGCGTCTTGCCGGTCTGCACGCACAGCAGCGCCTCGTGGTTGTGGGCGGCGTCGCGGGTGACGTAGTGGCAGTCGTTGGTGGCCAGCGGCGGGATGCCGAGCTTGCGGCCGATCTCGAGCAGCCCGTCGCGGACCCGCCGCTCGATCTCCAGGCCGTGGTCCATCAGCTCCAGGAAGTAGTTGTCGGGCCCGACGATCTCGCGCCACTTGGCGGCCGCCTCCAGCGCCTCGCGCTGCTGCCCCAGCCGCAGCCGGGTCTGCACCTCGCCCGACGGGCAGCCGGTGGTGATGATGATGCCCTCGGCGTGCTCGGCGATGAGCTCGGCGTCCATCCGCGACCACTTGCTCAGCTGGCCCTCGAAGGAGGCCAGCGAGGTCAGCTTGAACAGGTTGCGCAGGCCGGTCGCGTTCTCGGCCACCATCGTCAGGTGCGTGTAGGAGCCGCTGCCGGAGACGTCGTCGGCCTTCTGGCTGGGGTCCCCCCAGGTGACGCGGCGGGTGTCGAAGCGCGAGCCCGGCGCGATGTAGGCCTCGACGCCGATGATCGGCTTGATCCCCTCATCGGTGGCCGCGTTGTAGAACTCGCTGGCGCCGAACATGTTTCCGTGGTCGGTCATGCCGATCGCGGGCATTTCCAGCCGTTTCGCCTCGGCGAGCATCGGCGCGATCTTCGCGGCACCGTCCAGCATCGAGTACTCGGTGTGGTTGTGCAGGTGCACGAAGGACGACTGGTTCATAGGGACGCCAGTCTATGACCGAGCACCGACGCGGCCGGGCGTGTCGGCGCGTGTGTCTCGCGCCCGTTGTGCGGGGCTCACCCGTATTTCTCGACGAACAGCCTCAGAGATTTCTGCACGTCCCCCTTGACGGCGCGGGCCGCCGCCGAGCCCACCGGCCCGAACAGCGGACGCCCGCCCAGCTCGAGCCGCAGGCCGAGGGTGGACCCGCCCCCGGTCGGCCGCACGGTCAGGGTGACGCCGTATCTCGTCCCGCCCTTGCCCGACCCGGACATCGCGACCTCGTGCGGCGGGTCCCACTTCGTCACCGTCCAGGTCACCCGGTTGCGCATGCCCTTGGCCCGCGCCACGCCCACGATCTGGGTGCCCTCGGTGATCTCGTCGGGCAGCTCGCCGCGCCAGCCCTCGTGCATGACGAGCCACTCGCCCAGGTCCGCCAGGTCCGCGACGTGATCCCACATGTCCTGCGGGGTCATCGGCATGTCGGCGGTCATGTCGACGGCGGCCATCAGCGGCTCGGCCCGCCGCGGAACCGGTTCCCGATCCGGATCGCCGGCAACAGCAGGCTGCGCGGCGCGAACCTGCCGCTGGTGCTGACGACCTTGGGCACCACCCCGGGCACCACGCTGCGCCGCCCGGCGAGCATCCCGCCGATCGCGGCCTCGGCGACGTCGGACGGCGAGACCTGCGCGATGGAAAGGCTGAACCGCTCGGCGTTTGCGATCTCGGCCCACTCGGTGGGCACCGGGCCGGGGCACAGCACGGTGACCGACACGCCCGAGCCGTGCAGCTCCTCGTGGATGGCCTCGGAGAACGTCTGCACGAAGGCCTTGGTGGCCGAGTACACCGCCATGTAGGGCATCGGCTGGAACCCCGCGATCGAGGCGATGTTCATCACCGCCCCGGCCCCGCGTTCGACCATGCCGGGCAGCACCGCATGGGTGAGCTCCATCAGCGCCAGCGCGTTGAGCGTGACCTCCTCGCTCTCGCGTTCGAGCGGCAGCGTGTAGAAGACGCCGCTGGTGCCGAAGCCGGCGCTGTTGCACAGGCCGGCGATCGGCTCGTCGCGCAGCCGGGTCGCCAACTTGGCGCGGGATTTGCCGTCGCTGAGGTCCAGCGGCATCACCTCGACGGCGACGGAGTACTCCGCGCCCACCTCGTTGGCGAGCTCGTCGAGCCGCTCGCGGCGGCGCGCTACCAGCAGCAGCGGGAAGCCGCGGCGGGCCAGGCCGCGGGCCAGCTCGGCGCCGATGCCGGAGGAGGCGCCGGTGATGACGACGGTGGTGTCGGTGTCGGGTTTCGGAAGGCTCACGGCGTCACCAATGGATCCCGCGCGTCGCGCGCACGAACGTCTCGCTGCGTTTGTCGAATTGCTCTGCGTCGGTTGTGGATTCGCCGCCCTTGGCGGCTCCCTTTGCCGCACTCGAGTCGCCGAACATGCCGAAGGCGCGGTTGCGCACCCGGTCCATCACCGCGGGGTTCACCGCGTCGGCGACGGCGGCGAATTGCCCGAACGGCGAGCTGGCCCGCCGCGGCCGGTGCACGATCGCGTCGGTGATCACGCCGGCCGCCTGGTCCGGCGTCAGCGCCGGGAACTTGTCGTACATCTTGGTCGGGCTGATCATCGGCGTGCGCACCAGCGCCATGTGCACGGTGGTGAACCGGACGCCGTCGTTGACGACCTCGGCCTGCAGCGCGTCGCACAGGCTGTCCAGCGCGGCCTTGCTGGCGATGTAGGCGCCGAACCGGGGCGCGCGGGTCTGCACACCGACCGAGGACACGTTGATGATGTGCCCGAAGCCGCGCTCGCGCATGCCGGGAATGAACTTGAGGATGAGCTGGACCGCGCCGAGGTAGTTGAGCTGCATGGTGCGCTGGTAGTCGTGGATGCGGTCGTAGGACAGCTCCAGCGAGCGCCGGATCGAGCGGCCCGCGTTGTTGATCAGGATGTCGACGCCGCCGAGGTCGTCCAGCACCCGGTCGGCCATCGCGGCGATAGCGTCCATGTCGGACAGGTCGCACGGGTACACGTGGGCGGTCCCGCCGTCGCCGCGAACCTCGTCGGCCACCTTGTCCAGGTTCTCCCGGGTGCGGGCCACCAGCACGACGGCCCCGCCCGCCTCCGCGATCTTCTTCGCGGCGGCCGCACCGATGCCCGACGATCCCCCGGTGATCAGGGTGGTCTTGCCCGCGACCGCGTCCTCGAGCGTGCGGCCCTGCACCGCGTCGAGCAGGTTCCTGAGATAGAACGGCCGATACCGCCCGGCGGAGTTCGGGGTGTTGATGATGTTGGACACCGCCGCGAACGGCTTTTCCACCAGGTTCGTCAGGTCACCGAGGTTCATTTGGTCCCGCTTCTGTGGGTCATACGGCCAACCTAGGACATCGGTGGGCGATTGGATGCGGATTGGCTGCGGATTGCTTGCATGTCGGCCCGGTCGCGTGGCTCACGCGCCGGCGCGGGTTGTGGCCAGCTGCGGGCAATCCGGTTGTTACAGCGAGCAATCCGCGCGTGATGGCGCACTAACCGACGGGCAACGCGGGGATGATCCCCTGGAGCGCATGAGACTACGGGCACGCTTCCGCAAGGCAGAGCCGGCCAGCATCTATGACCGGATCGGCGGGCACGAGGCGATCGAAGTCGTCGTCGAGGACTTCTACATTCGCGTGCTTGCCGACGATCAGCTGTCGGGCTTCTTCACGGGCACGAACATGAGCCGGCTCAAGGGCAAACAGGTCGAGTTCTTCGGAGCCGCTCTCGGCGGGCCCGCGCCCTACACCGGCGCGCCGATGAAACAAGTGCACCGGGGTCGCGGAATCACCATGCACCATTTCGGTTTGGTGGCCGGGCACCTGGCCGATGCGCTGGCCGCCGCCGGCGTCCCGCCCGCGACGGTGACCGAGATATTGGCCGCCATCGCGCCGCTGGCTCCCGAGATCGCGTCCGGGGAGGCCGCCGCGGCCTGGGTCTGAGCGCGCCGTGGCCCGCGGCGGCCCGGTTATGGGCGAGAATTCCAGGCATGGCTCGCTCATTCGAAGATCTCGTGGCGGAAGCCGATTCGGTGTCGGTCGACGGCTGGGACTTCTCCTGGCTCGACGGCCGCGCGACGGAAGAACGACCGTCCTGGGGCTACCAGCGGTTGCTGAGCCGGCGTCTGGCGACGGTGTCGGCCGCGCTGGACATCCACACCGGCGGCGGCGAGGTGCTGGCCGGCGCGCGCCCCTTCCCGCCCACCATGGCGGCCATCGAGACGTGGCCGCCCAACGCCGCGCTGGCGACCCAGCGCCTGCACCCGCTGGGCGCGGTGGTCGTGGCGATGCGCGACGAGCCGCCGCTGCCGTTCGCCGACGAGGCGTTCGACCTGGTGACCAGTCGCCATCCGATCTCCGTGTGGTGGACGGAGATCGCCCGGGTGCTGCGGCCGGGCGGCAGCTACTTCGCACAGCACATCGGGCCCGCCACGATGGGCGAGCTTGTCGAGTACTTCATCGGGCCGCAGCCGGAGAAGTGGGCCGAGTTCCACCCGGACGCGGTGCGCGCGCAGATCCGGGCCGGCGGGCTGCAGGTCGTCGACGTGCGGATGGAGCGGCTGCGCGCCGAGTTCTTCGACATCGGCGCCGTCGTCTACTTCCTGCGCAAGGTGGTGTGGACGGTGCCGGATTTCACCGTGCGGCGCTACCGCGACCGGCTGGCCGAGCTGCACGAGCGCATCGAGGCCGAGGGGCCGTTCGTCGCGCACCCGACGCGGGTGCTCGTCGAGGCCCGCAAGCCGGGGTGATCACCCCTCCTTGCGCAGTACGTCCAGCGCGTGCTGCAGGTCCGGCGGGTAGGGGCTGACGATCTCCATCCGCCGGCCGTCGGCCGGATGGGCGAATGCCAGCGACCGCGCGTGCAGCCATTGCCGTTGCAGCCCAAGCCTTTTCGCCAGCTTCGGATCGGCCCCGTAGACGAGGTCGCCGCAGCACGGGTGGTGCAGCGCGGCGAAATGAACCCGGATCTGGTGCGTGCGACCGGTTTCCAGGTGCACGTCGAGCAGGCTGGCCGCGACGAAGGCCTCGACGGTGTCGTAGTGGGTGAGGCTGTGCCGGCCGTCCTTGGTGACGGCGAACTTCCACTCGCCGCCGCGGTGCCGGCCGATCGGCGCGTCGATGGTCCCGCTGGACGGGTCGGGATGCCCCTGCACCAGCGCGTGATAGCGCTTGTCGACGGTGCGCTGCCGGAACGCCCGCTTGAGCACGGTGTAGGCGCGCTCGGACAGCGCCACCACCATCACCCCGGAGGTGCCGACGTCGAGGCGATGCACGATGCCCTGCCGCTCGGGCACCCCCGACGTCGTGATGCGGTAGCCGGCGGCGGCCAGGCCCCCGAGCACCGTCGGGCCGGTCCAGCCCACCGACGCGTGCGCGGCCACCGCGGCCGGCTTGTCGACGGCGACGATGTCGTCGTCGGAGTACAGGATCGTCATGCCCTCGATGTCGACGGGCGTGTTCTCCGGCGGCGCCGGCGCCTCCGGCAGGCGCACCTGCAGCCAGGCGCCGGGTGTGAGGCGGTCGGACTTTCCGGCCCGCACGCCGTCCAGCTCGACACCGCCGTCCTCGGCGAGGGCGGCCGCCGCGGTGCGGGACAGCCCCAGCAGGCGGGCCAGCCCGGCGTCGACGCGCATGCCCGCCAGCCCCTCCGGAACGGGCATCGACCGGTCGGTCAACGCTGATCGGCCTTGCGCCGGCTGCCGGTTTTCCCGTCGGACTTGCGCCGGCCCACGGTGTCGAAGTCGAAACCGAATATCGACAGCGCGACGAGCAGGATCGCGCCGCCCACCACCGACGGGTCGGCGACGTTGAACACCGGCCACCAGCCGACGGACAGGAAGTCCACGACGTGCCCGCGCAGCGGCCCGGGTGCCCGGAAGAAGCGATCGACCAGGTTGCCCATCGCGCCGCCGAGGATCATGCCCAGGCCCACCGCCCACCACGGCGACACCAGCCGTCGGCCCATCCAGAAGATGCCGACCACGACGCCGGTCGCGATCAGCGTCAGCAGCCAGGTGTATCCCGTCGCCATGGAGAACGCGGCCCCCGAATTGCGCACCAGCGTCCAGGTCACCGTGTCGCCGATGATCGACACCGGCTGGCCGGGCGGCAGCAGCTTGACCGCGATCACCTTGGTCGCGATGTCCAGCGCCAGCACCACGGCCGCGACGGTCAGCAGCAGGCGCAGCCGGCGCGGGGGCTGCTGCGGCTCGCTGGCCGCGGGCTCCGCGCTGTCGTCGATGTCGGGTTCGTCGTGCACTCCCCCATCATCCCCTACATCGTTTCGCGGCTCGGACGCGCGATGATTCCAGCATGGCCTGCCTCACCGTGATCGCCACCGGAGGAACGATATCGACCAGCACCGGCGCCGACGGGGTGCGCCGGCCGGCCTACAGCGGCGCTGAGCTGGTGTCGGGCCTCGATGTCGAGGTCGTCGACCTGATGGCCGTCGACAGCTCGGAGCTGACGCCGACCGACTGGGACCGGATCCGCGCCGCCGTGCGGGCCGGCGTCGACGGCGGCGCCGACGGCGTGGTCATCACGCACGGCACCGACACGCTCGAGGAGACCGCGCTGTGGCTGGACCTCACCTATGACGGCGCCGCGCCCGTCGTGCTGACCGGCGCGATGCGCAGCGCCGACGCCCCCGACGCCGACGGCCCGGCCAACCTGCGCGAGGCACTGGCGCTGGCGGCCAGCCCGGCCGCGCGCGGCCTCGGCGTGCTGGTCTCGTTCGCCGGCCGGGTGTGGCAGCCGCTGGGCCTGCACAAGGTGGCCACCCGGGATGGCTTCGCGGGCCGGCTGCTTGGCACCGGCTCGGGTGAGATAGCGCTGACGGCCCACAAGGCGCGCCCGTACCTCGGCGATCTCAGCGCCGCCGGCGCGCCGCGGGTCGACATCGTCGCGGCGTACCCGGGCAGCGACTCGGTGGCGATGGACGCCTGCGTGGCCGCCGGGGCGCGCGCCGTCGTGCTCGAGGCGCTGGGCTCCGGCAACGCCGGGGCCGCCGTCGTCGACGGGGTGCGCCGCCATTGCCGCGACGGGGTCGTCGTCGCGGTGTCCAGCCGGGTCGCCGGCGCGCGGGTCGGCGCGGGCTACGGTCCCGGGCACGCCCTGGTGGAGGCCGGCGCGGTGATGGTGCCGCGGCTGCGCCCGTCGCAGGCCCGGGTGTTGCTGATGGCGGCGCTGGCGGCGGGGCTATCCGCCGCCGACGTCGTCGGCCGCTGGGGCTGACTCCTCGGCGCGCAGGACGCCGACGTAGTCCGGCCAGTCCAGGGAGTCGACCGGGTTGGCGGCGGACAGGTCGTCGGTATCGGCGGGGAACGTCCGCGCCTGGCCCGGCCCGGAACCGCGGGTCTCGAAGCGCACCGTGACCACTCCGTGGCCCGCGCCCTGCACCCAGCCGTGCCCGAGATCGCGATGCGCGACGTCGTCGCCGATGCGCCACCGCGAGGGCTCGTCGGCCGGCCCGAACATCGCCTCGGTCGCGGTGGCCGCGGTGTGTTCCTCCGAGGTCTCGCCCGACAGCTCCAGGTCCGGGAACAACGACTCCTGGCGCACGTCGCTCAGGCCCGAAAACCCCACGCCGACAAGGCGAATGGGCCCGATCTCGCGCGGGTCGAGCAGCAGCCGGCGGGCCACCGCGATCAGCGCGCCGGCCTCGGCGGTGGTGTAGGGCAGCGTCGCCGAGCGGGTCAGCGTGCTCATGTCGGACTTCTTCAGCTTCACCGTGACGGTGCGGGCGCCGCGGCCGTCGCGCAGCAGGCGTTGATGCGCGTGCTCGGCGATCGGCTCGACCGCCTCACGCAGCTGCTCCAGGCTGGTCAGGTCGACGGCGAAGGTGGACTCGGAGCTGATCTGCTTCGCCTCGGCGCGCTCGGTGACCGGGCGGTCGTCGATGCCGCGGGCCAGCCGGTGCAGCGCCGGCCCGATCGTCGCGCCCAGGATGTTGGCGACCTCGGCGTCGGTCAGCGCGGCCAGCTGACCGACCGTCTCGATGCCGAGCCGATTCAGCTTCTCCTCGGCGACCGGGCCGATGCCCCACAGCCGCCGCACCGGCAACCCGCCCAGCAGCGGCCGCTCGTCGGCGCGCCGCACGACCCGCACGCCGTCGGGCTTGGCCAGGCCCGACGCGATCTTGGCGATCTGCTTGCCCGAGCCCGCGCCGACCGAGGCGATCAGGCCGGTCTCGTCGCGCACCCGTCGGCGCAGGCTCTCGCAGAAGGCCTCGACGTCCGCCGCCGACGCCCCGGCGAGCTGGGGCGGTTCGCCGAAGCCCTCGTCGAAGGACAGTTGCTCGACGACGGGCACCACGCTGCGGATGGTGTCGAAGACCCGCCGGCTGGCCACCCCGTACACGACGCCGCGCGGCGGCAACACCACCGCGGTCACGCCGATCAGCCGGCGGGCCTGATGCATCGGCATCGCGGAGCGGGCGCCGAACACCCGCGCCTCATAGCTCGCGCCGGCCACCACACCCCGGCCGCCCAGACCGCCGACCAGCACCGGCCGGTTGCGCAGGGTCGGCCGGGTGAGTTGCTCGACGGAGGCGAAGAACGCGTCCATGTCCAGGTGCAGCACCCAACGGGACTCCATTGCTACTAGCGTCTCAGACCATGGCCATGAATCTGTGTCACCGGTTGTGTTGCAGCTCGAACCGCTACTTCAAGGCCGTCGAAGACCAGCTGTTGCCGTGGGTGCTCGGCGACGTGGACCTCGGCGACAACGTGCTCGAGATCGGTCCGGGCTACGGCGCCAATCTGCGGGTGCTGGCGGGCAGAACACCGCGCTACACCGCGGTCGAGATCGACGGGCCGATGGCTGATCGGCTGCGCGAACTGTACGGCGAGCGGGCGCGCATCATCACCGGCGACGGCACCGACACCGGGCTGCCGGCCGACGAGTTCAGCGCGGTGGTGTCGTTCACCATGCTGCACCACGTTCCCACGCGCGAACTGCAGGACCGGCTGTTCGCCGAGGCGTTTCGGGTGCTTCGCCCCGGCGGCGTGTTCGCCGGCAGTGACAGCGTTTCGTCGTGGGTGTTCCGGCTGTTGCATGTCCGCGACACCTGCAACCCCGTGGCGCCGGATACCCTGCCGGATCGCTTGCGCGCGGCTGGTTTTCGCGACGTCGACGTCAAGGTCGGTGCCGGCAGGCAGCGCTGGCGCGCGGTCAAGCCGTAACCCTCCTTAGCCGCGAGACTGCAACTACCGACGCATCTACTCGAGAAACGTGTAGCCAGTTGCAGTCTCGCGGTCAATGGATGAGCATCATGGCAAACCCGGCGACCATCACGGCTACCGCGGCCACGGCCAATGCCACCAGGACCTTCGTCCCGCGCGATAGTGGCGCCGCGGAGATCTCTGCGGGCGTCTCGCTGTCGATCGAGTGGAAGTCATCAATGGTCGTCATGGCGTGTTCCTTAACCGTGGTCGCGGCCCCGCTGGGCCTCTGTCACAGGTAGGAGCGGCCATCCCGGTTGGCTCGGACACTTTTTTGCAAATGAAGTTCGCCGCGCGGCGCTATTTGGGATAGCCGCGAGCGCATAGCGCCTCGCGCGCTCGGGCCACGACGACATGCGGCCGATCGCGCAGCAGGTCGGAACTCACGCGAACCAGCCGCCAACCCCGCCGCTCGACTTTGGCGGTGCGTTCGATGTCGTCGGCGCGGATTCGCGGGTCCGTCCAGTGTTGGGGACCGTCGTATTCGACGCCGACAAGCCATTCCTCCCAGCCCATGTCGATGCGCGCAAACGGCCAGCCCCACTCGTCTTGAACGACGATCTGGGTTTGCGGCTTCGGCAGTCCACCGCGGATCAAGACCAACCTGGTCCGCGTCTCCTGCGGTGATTCGGCGCCGGCGTCGACCAGCGGCAGCACCCGACGCAACTGCTTCGCACCGCGAGCGCCGCGGTGCGCGTCGATCAGCGGCGCAACCTCGTCGGCCGTCACACCGGTAGCCCGGGCGAGGGCATCGATTCGAATGACCGCGGTCTGAAAGCCCGGCCGACGACCGAGGTCGAACGCGGTGCGGGCGGGCGAGGTCACGGGGACCCCGCCGACCACCCGCGTCTCACCGGCCAGCAGGGTCTCGTTGCGGGTAATGATCAGCGGCGGTGGGCGGGTGCGATCGCACACCAATTCGGCGGGTAGCTGGGGGTCGATCCACTCGGCCCCGAGCAGCGCTGCCGCGGAGTTGCCTGCCACGACGGCTTCCTTCCCAGACCACAGCCAGGCGGCGATCGCGCGATCGCGGGCGGTCAGTTCGCTGGCCCGCCGCTGATAGACGTTGCGGTACAGGCGTGTGCAGGAGCGTCGCAGCTCACGCTCCGTGAATGCGCCGCCGTCGACGGCTTCGGTGCCTATGAACGGTGTCCCCTCCCCCATGGCCGCAGACTGCCATGACCGTCCGACAGCCCGCGAGACTGCAACTACCGACAGCGCTTCTCGGGAAATGCGTAGTGGAATACAGTTTCGCGGGGGTGACGGGTCAGGCCTTGGCGATGCTGACGCGGACGCCGTCGCCGATTTCCACAGCGTCCGGACCCGGGTCGCCGAATTCGAAGCTGGTGGCGAGGATTTCGCCCGCGATGAGCTCGCGGTGCGTCTCCGCCCAGCCGGCCCGCTCGGCGGGCACCGACATCACCACGCGGACGCGGTCGGACACGTCCAGCCCGGTCGACTTGCGCAGCTCCTGCAGCTCGCGGATCCGGTCCTTGGCCCAGCCCTCGGCCTCCAGCTCCGGGGTGACCGTGCCGTCCAGCACGACCAGCCCGGCCCCGTCGGGCAGCGCCGCGGTGAATTCCGGGTCGGCGGCCACCAGTCGCGACCTGTACTCGTCGGGTTGCAGCACCGCGGGACCGGCGGTCAGGGTGCCGTCGGGGTTGACGACGCCCTCCCCCGCCTTGACCGCCCTGATGGCGGCCTGCACGTCCTTGCCCAGGCGCGGGCCGGCCACCCGGGCATTGACGGTGAGCTCGAAGCGGCCGTGGGTGGCGATCGCGTCGGTCAGCTCGACGCGTTTCACGTTGAGCTCGTCGGCGACCAGGTCGACGAACGGCTCCAGCCGCTGCGGGTTCTCCACGGCCACAGTCAGTTTCGGCAGCGGCAGGCGCACCCGCAGCTTCTTGGCCTTGCGCAGCGACGACGCGGCCGAGCACACCTCGCGGACCTGATCCATCGCGGCCACCAGGGCGGGGTCGGCCGGCAGCACCCGCGCGTCCGGCCAGTCGGTCAGGTGCACGGACCGCTGCCCGGTCAGGCCGCGCCAGATGATCTCGGTGACCGACGGCAGCAGCGGCGCGGCCAGCCGCGCCGTCACCTCCAGCACGGTGTGCAGGGTGTCGATGGCGTCGCGGTCCTCCTCCCAGAACCGCGAACGCGACCGTCGCACATACCAATTCGTCAACGCCTCAGTGAATTGGCGCAGCTGCTCGCAGGCCCCGGAGATGTCGCAGGCCTCCATCGACGCTGTCAGCTCGTCGCGCAGCGCCGCGAGCTTGGCCAGGATGTAGCGGTCCAGGACGTGCGCCGAATCGGTGCGCCAGGCACCGACTTTCGGCGCGTACAGGGCCAGGAAGCTGTAGGCGTTCCACAACGGCAGCTGTACCTGCCGCACGCCCTCGCGGATGCCCTGCTCGGTGACGATCAGGTTGCCGCCGCGCAGGATTGGTGAGGCCATGAGGAACCACCGCATGGCGTCGGAGCCGTCGCGGTCGAACACCTCGGACACGTCGGGGTAGTTGCGCAGCGACTTGCTCATCTTCTGGCCGTCGTAGCCGAGCACAATCCCGTGCGCCACACAGGTTTTGAACGCCGGGCGGTCGAACAGCGCGGTCGCCAGCACGTGCAGCGTGTAGAACCAGCCGCGGGTCTGGCCGATGTACTCGACGATGAAGTCGCCCGGATAGTGGCCGTCGAACCAGTCCCGGTTCTCGAACGGGTAGTGCACCTGGGCGTAGGGCATCGAGCCCGAGTCGAACCACACGTCGAGCACGTCGGGGATGCGCCGCATCGTGCTGCGGCCCGTCGGGTCGTCGGGGTTGGGCCGAGTGAGCTCGTCGATGTAGGGCCGGTGCAGGTTGTCCGGGCGCACCCCGAAGTCGCGTTCGAGCTCGTCGAGGCTGCCGTAGACGTCGACGCGCGGGTAGGCGGGGTCGTCGGACTTCCACACCGGAATCGGCGTGCCCCAGTAGCGGTTTCGGGAGATCGACCAGTCGCGGGCGCCGGCCAGCCACTTGCCGAACTGGCCGTCCTTGACGTGCTCGGGGTGCCAGGTGATCTGCTGGTTGAGTTCCACCATGCGGTCCCGGAATTGGCTGACCGCGACGAACCACGACGACACCGCGCGATAGATCAGCGGGTTGCGGCACCGCCAGCAGTGCGGGTAGGGGTGCTCGTAGGTCTCGTGGCGCAGCAGCACCGCGCCGTTCGCGGCGGCGGCCCCGCTGCCGTTCTTCAGGTCGCGGATGATCTGGGCGTTGGCGTCGAAGACGTGCTGCCCCCGGTAGTCCGGGACGCTGGCGTCGAACCGGCCCTTGGCGTCGACCGGCGTGACCGGCTCGATGCCGGCCGCATCGGCGACCGTCATGTCGTCCTCGCCGTAGGCCGGCGCCATGTGCACGATCCCGGTGCCGTCCTCGGTGGTCACGAAGTCGCCCGGCAGCACCCGAAAGGCGTTGGGCGAGTCCATGAAATACGGGAACGGCGGCAGGTAGCGCGTGCCCAGCAGGTCCGCGCCGCGATAGGTGCCGAGCACGTCGGGCTCTTCACCCAACTCGCGGGCGTAGGAGGCCAGCCGGGCCTCGGCCAGCACGTAGCGCCGCTCCCCCGCCCGCACCTGCACGTAGGTCACCTCGGGGTTGACCGCGACCGCCTGGTTCGACGGCAGCGTCCACGGCGTCGTCGTCCACACCAGCAAATACGCGCCGGCCAGTTCGCCGTCAACCGCTTTGAATCCCACCGTGATCGCGGGGTCCTGGCGGCTCTGGTAGATGTCGTCGTCCATCCGCAGTTCGTGGTTGGACAGCGGGGTCTCGTCGCGCCAGCAGTACGGCAGCACCCGGTAGCCCTCGTAGGCAAGGCCCTTGTCCCACAGCTGTTTGAACGCCCAGATCACCGACTCCATGTAGGACGGGTCGAGCGTCTTGTAGTCGTTGTCGAAGTCGACCCAGCGCGCCTGGCGGGTGACATACGCCTGCCATTCGTCGGTGTAGCGCAACACCGATTCGCGGCAGGCCTCGTTGAATACCGCGATGCCCATGGCGTCGATCTGGGACTTGTCGGTGATGCCGAGCTGGCGTTCCACCTCGAGCTCGGCGGGCAGACCGTGGGTGTCCCAGCCGAACCGGCGCTCCACCTTGTAGCCGCGCATGGTCCGATACCGCGGGACGATGTCCTTCACGTAACCGGTGAGCAGGTGCCCGTAGTGCGGCAGGCCGTTGGCGAACGGCGGCCCGTCGTAGAACACGTACTCTTCGGCGCCGTCGCGCCGGGCGATGCTGGCGCGGAAGGTGTCGTCGCGGGCCCAGTAGTCGAGGACCTCGAGCTCGAGCGCCGGGAAGTCGGGCGCGCCGCCGCCCAGCTTGGGGTAAGTGTGCTCGGTCAACCGTCGTCTCCTGTGCCACTAGGCCTGGGGACGACGACGCGCTACCTGCGCGAGCGCCGCGGTACCACCCCGCTTGCCGCGCTGCCGCGCGACCGCTCGTTGACGGCTGTGACGGGCCTACCCGTTCGGTTCTACTGGGCCTAAACGGCCGTTCTTCCGAAGGCTCCCCGGTGATGGCCGGATCGATGCCAGTAGGTCGATTCTAGCCGTTGGGCTACGACCGAACTTCGAGCACACCCACGCGCCACAGGGCCGCGTACACGTGGCGCACGCCGATGCTCAACAAGCGGGCAGTGCCGTCGACCAACGGGTCGGTGATCACGATGGTCCGGCCGTCGGCCGGGCGGGTCACCTTCTTCGGCGCGGGGGCCCGCGTTTCGGTCGCGTCGCGCACCACCGTCAGCTTGCGGGCGGGCGCTACGGTTACCACTTCGTCGTGCAGGGCTGCGGTCATGGTCGGCTCCTAGAGGGAATTCGAAACGAGGAATTAACTGGACTGACGTGTCCCATCCCGCGCTGGTTCCGATCCGAGAACGCTTGGCCGGTAAGCCGATTGGCGTCGCGGCGACTCAAACGGCGTCGCGCCGGAGACCGGATCGGGACGGAACAGAGCCCGGACTTCGACCCGGACTATCGCTGGAACCCATTCGTCCCTCACCTCCTCTGCGGCAACGACGCGCGCGGCCAACCCGCACGATGTGCGTGCACAAAGGGAGTACAGAAACCGGCCACAGCCGAAGATCCGCACCCCTCTCGTCAGAGCTTCGGCACTACACGACGTGTCCTGGCCTGGAAAGAAATCCAAGCCGGAAGCCACCTGGGCTCAACCCTTAAGCCGGGAGGAGCTGTCCTGACCCGGGGCGTCTTTGGACGTTCGGGGTCAGTGGCCTGTATTCGTGTAGACGCCTCACCTAACGAGGTGCCCACACGATGATGCACGACGGGTGCGCGACGGTCAAACCGATTCGGGCCGGTGTTTTCGAATCTTTATGCGTTCATGATCGCGCGCGGGCGCAGCCCATCGAGCACCAGCGCGACGACGAAGTCGGCCACCTGGGCCGCGGTGACGTCGTCGTCGGTGCTCAGCCGCCGGTGCGCCAGCTGCCCGACCAGCGCCGCCAGCGTGTAGGCCACCATCCGGGCCGGCGCGGCGATCACCTGCCCGCGCCGTTGGGCGGCGACGACGAATCTCTCGATGTCGTCGATGAACCGCTCGTAGATGCCGCCCAGGTGCTTCTCGAAGCGGTCGCCGAGCGCGTACGCGTCGCGCAGCAGCAGCTTCACCGTGGCCTTGTCGGCCTCGAAGAACTCCAGCGTCGCCTGCACGGCGGTCCGCAGCGGCACCTCGTCGCCGTTATCCGACCCCGGCAGCCGGGCCAGCGCCGCGGCGATGTGACCGCGCAGCGCACCCTCCTCGACCGCCATCAACGCGTGGAACAGCTCGTCCTTCGAGTCGAAGTACCAATAGATCGAGCCGTAGGCCAGGCCGGCCCGCTTGGCGATGTCGGCGATGGTGGTGTCGTGAAAACCCTTGCGCGCGAACACCTCCTTCGCCGCCGCCATGATCTCGTCGCGCCGCTGCGACTTGTCCTCGGCGCTGACCGCGCGCCGCCGCCGGGTCGTGGTGGTCACTTCTCGACCAGGTCTTCCAGCCGCCCGACGGTGTCGATGAACTCCTCGACCATGTCGAGCACCACCGAGCGCGTCGGGCGCACCCGGTCCAGCGAACCGACCACCTGCCCGACGAAGTAGGTGGCCAGCTCGCGCGCCTTGGCGCCCGGGTGCCCCGCGGCCTGGTTGATGCGCAGCTGCGATTCGGTGATCAGGGCGGTCTGCAGCGGCATGCCGAGCGGGGCGGGGCTGTCGGGCCGGTCCCACTCGTCGGTCCAGGCGGTGCGCAGCATCCGCGCCGGCTTGCCGGTCATCGACCGCGACCGCACGGTGTCCGAGGAGCTGGCGGCCAGGAACTTCTCCTTGACCACCGGGGCCGTCTCGGCCTCCTCGGTGGTCAGCCACACCGACCCGCACCACACGCCCTCGGCGCCCAGCGCCAGCGCCGCGGCGATCTGGCGGCCCCGCGCGATGCCGCCGGCGGCCAGCACCGGCGTCGGCGCCACGGCGTCCACCACCTCGGGAACCAGGACCATGGTCGCCACCTCGCCGGTGTGGCCGCCCGCCTCGGTGCCCTGCGCCACGATCAGGTCGACGCCGGCGGCGGCGTGCCGCCGCGCGTGTTGGGTGGTGCCCGCCAGCGCGGCCACCAGCACGTCGCGGTCGTGCGCGCGCTCGACGAGGTCGGCCGGGGGCGGGCCGAGCGCGCTGGCGATCAGCCGGATGTCGTGGTCGAAGGCGACGTCGAGCAGCGGCTCGTAGCCCTTGGGCGAGATGTTGAGACCCCCGCCGGAATATTCGCGCGAAGGCTCGGCGGGCGCCGGGATGTCGTAGCGGGCCAGGATGTCGTCGACGAACGCGCGGTGAACCTCGGGCAGCAGCTCGGCGGCCTGCTTGGCGTCGATCCCGCCCCGCTCGGAGCCGACGTACTTGGGCGGCAACAGCAGGTCGACCCCATAGGGCCTGCCGCCGGTCTGCTCCTCGATCCAGGTCAGCTCGCTGTGCAGCCGCTTCGGGCTGTGCGCGACCGCCCCGAGGATGCCGAAGCCCCCCGCGTTGGTGACCGCGGCGACGACGTCGCGGCAGTGACTGAAGGCGCAGATCGGGAACTCAACGCCGAGCAGCTCGGCGACCCTGGTTCGCATTGCCCGACGCTAAGAGTTATTGATTGATATGTCAATCGATTACGGTAGTCTGCGATCCATGGCCGATCCGGCGACCGAACCCCTGTCCCCCGAGCAGCAACGGCAGCGCCGCCGGGCAGTGCGCGAGGTCATGCTGACCACCCCGTTCATCGGCGGGCTGGGGATCGTCTTCGAGCGCTACGAGCCCGACGACGTCACCGTCCGGCTGCCGTTCCGGGAGGACCTCACCAACGACGGCACCTACTTCCACGGCGGGGTGATCGCGTCGGTGATGGACACCGCCGGCGCGGCGGCGGCCTGGTCCAACCACGATTTCGACAGGGGCATGCGCGCCTCGACCGTCGCGATGAGCATCCAGTACACCGGCGCCGCCAAGCGCTGCGACCTGCTGTGCCATGCCCGCACCGCGCGGCGCCGCAAGGAACTCACCTTCACCGAGATCACCGCGACCGATCCCGACGGCAACGTCGTCGCGCACGCGGTGCAGACCTACCGGATCGTCTAAGGCGACCGGCCGTCGGGCGGCCAGCTGGCCACCCCGTCCTCCAGCGGGACCTGCAGGCTCTGCAGGATCGAGGCGACCATTCGCCACGCGCCGATGGCGGTGACGAGTTCGATGAGAGCCGTTTTGTCGCCGCGCAATTCGCGTTCGCAGGCCGCCCAGCTCTCGGCGCTCACCGCGCCGTCGCGCACCACGTCGTCGGTGGCCGCCAGCACCGCCCGCTCGGTCGGCCCGAACCCGTCATGGTTCTGCCAGTCGCGCACGCCGAGCAGATCGGCTTCTGTGACGCCCAGCCCGGAGGCGACGCGCCAGTGCTGCGTCCACTCGTAGTCGCACGCGGTGAGCCAGCCGATGCGCATGATCACCAGCTCGCGCAGCCGCGAGTCGAGGGCGCCGTGCCACAGCATGGTGGCGAGCAGGTCGTTGACGGCGCGCGCCAGCTGCGGGTGGTTCAGCAGCACCTGGAAGATGGACAGCTCGGCCATGTAGTTGGGCACGGCCGCCTCGTCGGCGGCGGCCTTGGCCTCGCCGAGCGGCAGTCCGGGCACGCGGGCTTGTCTGATCGGTGAGGTCATGGTGTGAGCACTCCGTGTACTGGCGGGACACCGTCGCGTTCACCGGCCATGGTAGCCAGCAACTCCGCGGCGTCTTCGAGGCGCGCGCAGCGCCGGGGCAGGCTCTCGAACGGGTAGCGGCCGGAGACCAGCAGGTCCAGCGCGGCGCGGTAGGCGGTGACGTCGACGCCGAGGGCCCCAATGATCCGCAGCTCCTTGACCACGACCGCGTCGGGCGAAAACCCCGGGGCGCCGGCGCCGAACCCGCGGGTGCCGGCGACGACGACGGTGCCGGCGGGCCGGGCCAGCGCGATCGCCTGCGCGAAAGCCGCTGGCGCCCTTGCGGTTACGTCAACTACCACGTCCGCCATCGCGCCGGCCGCCCTGCCCAGCGCGGCGACCGGGTCGTCGACGTCGACGTCGACGGCCAGGTCCGCGCCGAACCTCGGCGCCAGCGCCAACCGGTCCGCGTCGCGCGGGCCCATGCCCGTCACCATCACGAACGCGGCGCCGGCGTCCTTGGCCGCCGCGGCCGCGCACAGCCCCCGGATTCCCGGTCCGAGCACCGCCACGACATCGCCGGCCTTGGTGCCGGGAACGGTTACGCCCCAACGTATTCCGGCGCCCAGCGGGTTGAACAGCGTCGCCACCACCGCGTCGAGGCCGTCGGGCACCGGCAACACCATCGAGTCGGGCGCCAGGTATTGGTATTCGGCGTAGCCGCCCCACAGGCCGGGCTCGCGGTCGACGGGAATGAAGCCGTACATGTCGGCCAGGCCGTGCCGCGCGCAGCGCCGGTACTCGCCGCGCCGGCAGCTGTCGCACTCGCGGCACGACTGGAACACCTCGACGGCCACCCGGTCGCCTCGCGCCACGCCCCACCGCTCCGCCGCCCGCGGCGCGATCGCCTCGATCGTGCCGACCGTCTCGTGGCCCGGGACGAAGGCGAACCCGCCGCCGAGCGCGCCGGTGTACTGCTCGTGGTCGGTCCCGCACAGCCCGCAGGCGGCGACCCGCACCAGCGCGTCGTCGTCGCCGATCGCCGGCACCGGGAGCTCCCGGATGACCAGCTGGCGCGGCGCCTCCAGGACCAGCGCCCGCGCCGTCGCGCCGTCCGACATACCGGCACAGTATGAGGTGTCGGCCGGTGGATCAATCGCCGATGCGCGCTGTTAGCGTGCGATACGCCGACGGTGAGGAGGACCCGTGAAAGCCATCCTTAAGAGGCTGGTGCTCGGCCTGATCGAGCTTGCCGTGCTCGGATCGTTGCTGTTCTTGTCGGCGGGCACGCTCGACTACTGGCAGGCATGGGTCTTCCTTGCGGTGTTCGCCGCCACGACGTGGATCGCCGGGATCTACGTGCTGAGCACGAACCCCGACGCGCTGCAGCGCCGGGCGGGCGGGGGGCCGACGGCGGAGACCAGAACGGTGCAAAAGGCCGTCATGGGTGGCCTGTGGTTGTCGCTGGCCGCGATGGTCGTGGTCAGTGCCCTGGACCATCGCTTCGGATGGTCGCGGGTGCCGACGGCGCTCTGTCTGGTCGGCGATGTGCTGGTGGCCGTCGGGCTGACCGTGTGGATGCTGGTGGTCATTCAGAACGCCTACGCGGCCGCGACCATCCGGGTCGAGGCGGGGCAGCAGCTCGTGTCGACGGGCCTGTACGGGCTGGTGCGGCATCCCATGTACACCGGCAATGTGATCATGATGGCCGGTGTCCCGCTGGCGCTCGGCTCCTACTGGGGACTGGTCTTCGTCGCGCCCGGCGTCATCGTGCTCGCGCTGCGCATCCGCGACGAGGAACGGCTCCTCGCGGAGGAATTGAGCGGGTACCGCGAGTACACCGGCAAGGTGCGCTATCGGCTGGTGCCATATATGTGGTAGCCGACGCGTCGGCCCAGCTCCCGGCTCAGGGCGCTGACGGATGGGGCGTCGAACAGGGCGGACACCGCCACGTCGGCGTCGAGGGCCGCGTTGATCGCGGCGATCGCCCGCAGCGCCGCCAGCGAGTTGCCGCCCAGGTCGAAAAACGACTCGTCGACCCCGACGTCGTCCACCCCCAGCACCTGGGCGTAGATGCCGGCCAGGATCGGCTCGAGCGAGCTCGCCGCGGGCGCGTCCCCGGCGTCGTGCTGCCCCGCGGGCCCGGCCGGTGACGGGCCGTCACCGCGCCGGTTGAGGCGTGCGCGTAAACCGTTGTCGGGCAGTTCGATCGACGACAACAGCCGGGTGGGGTCGGCGGCCATGGCCGCCAACGTCTGGGTGAACCGGTCTATCAGCGCTTCGATGTCGGCCGGCTCGAATAGGTCGGTGCGGTATTGGACGCGAAGCTCGATCTCGGCGCCCGGGGCGGCCTGGATCGTCAGCGGGTAGTGGTAGAAGTCGCGGGTGCGCAGCTCGGCGACGGTCAACCCGTCGACGCTGAGCAGCGCGGCGGTGTCGGCGGGGTAGTTCTCGTACACGAACACGGTGTCGAACAGTTGATCGTGACCCGCGATGCGGTGCACGTCGCCGAGCCCGAGGTGCTGGTGCTCCAGCGTGCGATTGTGGGCGTCTTGCAGCCGAGCGAGCAATCCCGCGACCGTCGTCGCCGCCGTGGTGTTCGCCCGCACCGGCACCGTGTTGATCAGCAAGCCCACCATGGAATCCACGCCGGCCACCTCGGGGGGCCGCCCGGAGACGACGGCGCCGAACGCGACGTCGTGCCGGCCGGTCAGCCACATCAACAGCTGCGCCCAGGCCGCCTGCAACACGGTGTTGACCGTGGTGCGGCACGAGCGCGCCAGCTCGCCCACGGCATCGGTGGTCTGCTCGGGCAGCCGGAACGACGCGACGCCGCGCGGGCCCAGGCCCAGCCGGTCCGGCGGACCGACCAGGCTGGGCGCGTCGAAGCCGGCGAGCACCTCACGCCAGGCCGCGCGGGCGGCGTCCTGGTCCCGACCGGCCAGCCAGGTGAGGAAGTTGCGATAGGGCGGGGCCGGGGGCAGTCGATGGCCGAAGTAGCTGGCGAAGATCTCCCGCAGCAGGACCTGCAGCGACCAGCCGTCGAACACGATGTGATGGTTGGTGAGCACGAACCGGTGCCGATCGGGCGCGGTGTTGATCAGCGCCGCCCGGAAGGCCGGCTGGCCGGCAAGGTCGAACACCGCGGCGCGTTCGGCGGCGCACACCCGCCGCACGTCCGCCTCGACGTCGGCGCCCGCGTCGAGTTCGACGTACCGCCACGGCGCCACCGGGTCGGCCGGGACGATCTGCACCGGCTCGTCGAACTGCTCGGAGAACCGGGCCGCCAGGTTCGGATGCCGGTTGACCGCGGTTTGCACCGCATCGTGGAGGCGGTGGGGATCCAGCGGGCCGGCCACGGTGACATCCAGCTGCACGGCGTACACATCGTCGTACAGGTCGTGGTCGCCCTGCGTGGCTCGCGCGTGGAAGAGCAGCCCCTGCTGCAGCGGGGTCAGCGGCAGGACGTCGGCGAACTCGCATTGGCCCGCAAGCTCGTCGAGCTGCCGCTGGCTGAGCCGGGCGGGCGCGACGTCGGACGGCGTCAGCCCGCCCCCGCCGCCGCGCACGTGCGCGCAAATGCCGGCCAGGGCCTCGAACCACAACCGGCCCAGCCGGGCGACCCGCGCGTCATCCAATGCCGAGGCGCCCCAGGTCCAGTTCGCGAGCAGCCGCGGCCCGGCGTCGGTGTCGATGGTGCTGGCGTTGAGCTCCAGCGTGTGGGGCAGCGGTAGGGCGATCGCGGTGGCCGCGCCGCTGGCCGACAAACCCTCGTGGCTGACCCGCCACAGGTCGTCGGACACCTCGCCCGACGCGGCACCCAGCCGCCCCAGATAGTTGAACCCGATCGGCGGGTCGGACTCGGCCAGGTCGACGTCGGGGTTGAGGTAGCGCAGCAGGCCGTAGGTCAGGCCGTCGGGCAGGGCGCGCAGCTGTTCCTTGGCGTCCTTGAGCGCCGCGCCCAGCGCGGCCTCCCCGGCCACCACCTGCTCCCAGGGCAGCCCGCCGACCGCGAGTGACACCGGGTATTTGGTGGTGAACCACCCCACCGTGCGGGTCAGGTCCACATCGGGTGCCAGCTCCTCGTGGCGGCCGTGGCCCTCGACGTCGATGCCGACCGGCGCACCGCCGGTGCCCAGAAACTCGGCCAGCGCCAACCCGAACGCGATCAACAGGATGTCTTGCACGCCGGCGTGAAACGCCGCCGGCACCTCACCTAGCAGCATGCGGGTCGTCTCGGTGTCCAGCTCCGTCGACGAATGCCCGGCCGCGGCGAACGTATCGATCTCAGGGCGCACGGCCGGCAACGCGGCCGGGGTCGCGACCTGTCGCCACGCCTCGGCCGTTCCCGCCACCGCCGCGGAGCGCGCGTGCTCGGCCAGCAGCCGCGACCACCGGGCAAACGACGTGCCGCCCGCCGGCAACGCAATCGGTTGCCCGCTGTGATGCTGGGCCCACGCAATGTTGAGGTCCTCCAACAGGATTCGCCACGACACGCCGTCGACGGCCAGATGGTGGACCATCAGCGCCAGCTGGGCCGTCGAGGTCACCCACAGCGCGCTGAGCATCACCCCAGCGGCCGGGTCCAGCCGCGACCGCGCCCGGACCAGCGCCTCGTCGGACAGCACGTCCACCGACTGCAGGCACTCGCCGGCGTCCACCGACCCCACCTCGGGCACCCGCAACGACCATCCCCCGGCGCCGTCGTCCTCGATCCGCAGCCGCAGCATGGCGTGCCGATCCAGCAGGGCCTGCAGCACCACCACCACGTCGGCCACCGTGGCGCCCGCCGGGGCCGCCACCACCATGGTCTGGTTGAACTGCTCGACCGGGCCGTCCATGTCCTGCAGCCAGCGGATGATCGGCGTGGCCACCACCGGCCCGACACCGTGGTCGACCACGCCGCCCGCGTCGCCGGCCACCCCCGCCACCCGGGCCAGCCGGGCCACCGTCTGCTCGACGAAGATGTCGCGCGGGCGACAGACGATTCCGGTGGCCCGGGCCCGGGCCACCACCTGGATCGACAGGATGCTGTCCCCGCCGAGGTCGAAGAACGAATCGTCGACGCCGACGCGGTCGACCCCGAGCACCTGGGCGTAGATGTCGGCCAGGATCTCCTCGACGGCGTCGGCCGGGGCGCGGAAGTGATCCGCCTGGGCGTATGCGGGTGCCGGCAGGGCGCGGGTGTCGACCTTGCCGTTCACGGTCAGCGGCAGCGCCGGCAGCGCCACGATCGCGGCCGGCACCATGTAGGCCGGCAACCGCTCGGCCAGCTGGGCGCGTGCCTCGGCCGGGTCCGCCGTCCCGGTGACATACCCCACCAGCCGCTTGTCGCCGGGGCTGTCCTCGCGGGCGATCACCACCGCCTGCCGCACCCCGTCCAGGCGGGCCAACGCGGCCTGGACCTCGCCGAGCTCGATGCGATAGCCGCGGATCTTGACCTGGAGATCCACCCGGCCGAGATACCGCAGCTGCCCGTCGGCGCCCCAGCACACCAGGTCCCCGGTGCGATACATCCGCAGCGCCGGCGCCCCGAACGGGCACGCCACGAACCGCGACGCCGTCAGCCCCGCGCGGCCCACATAGCCGTAGGCCAGCCCGGCGCCGGCCACATACAGCTCGCCGCCCACGCCCGGCGGCACCGGCCGCAGCCACTGGTCCAGCACGAAGAAGCCCAGATGGGCCAGCGGCACCCCGATCGGGCTGGCGTTGTTGTCGACGTCGCCGTCGGTGATTTCCCGGAACGAGGCGTGCACCGTCGTCTCGGTGATGCCGTACATGTTCACCAGGCGCGGTAAGCCGCTGTGGTTGTCCAGCCACGTCCTCAGTCGGTGTGGCTCCAGCGCTTCCCCGCCGAAGACAACCGTCTCCAGCTTGAGCTGTTGCCCCACGTCGGGTGCCAGCGCGTCGGCGGTCTGCAGCGCGTAGAACGCCGACGGCGTCTGGCTCAGCACGCTGACCTGTTCGGCGGCCAGCAGGGCGTGCAGCTCTTCGGGCGAGCGGGTCACCGACTCGGGCACCACCACCAGCCGCCCACCGTGCAGCAGCGCACCCCAGATCTCCCAGACCGAATAGTCGAAAGCCAGCGAGTGGCACAGGGTCCACACCTGCCCGGCGGACAACTCGAGGTCCGCGTCCAACGACTCGAGCAGCCTGGTCACGTTGCGGTGCGCGACGGCCACGCCCTTGGGGACGCCGGTGGTGCCGGAGGTGTAGATCACGTAGGCGACGTCGTCGGACTCCGGCGCCGGCAGGCCCGTGTCGGGCTGGGTGGCGATGCGGGCGTCGTCGACGTCGATGACCAGCAGATCCCGCCCGTGCAGCCGCTCGGCGAACCCGGCGGTGGTGATCGCGGCGATCGGCGCGGCGTCGCCGAGCACGAACTCGATGCGGGCCGCCGGCACCGTCGGGTCGATCGGCACATAGGCCGCGCCGGTCTTGAGAACGGCCAGGATCGCCGCGACCGCCTCGGCCGTCCGCGGCATCAGCAGCGCCACCCGCTGTCCGGGACCGACGCCGTGGCCGGCCAACAGGTGCGCCAACCGATTCGACGCCTCGTCCAGCTCGCGGTAGGTCATCGAGCGGCCCGCACAGGTGAGCGCCACCGCCTCCGGGGCGCGCTCAACCTGCGCGGCGAACACCGCGGGAATCGACACCCCGGTCACCGGCTGGTGCGGCACCGCACGACTGACCCAGCCGTGCAACCGGCCCTTGCCGGGCTGCAGGCCGACCACGATCGGGGCCGGCGCGTCCCTCGGCGGGGCCAGCGCGGCCCGATTGCCCCAGCGGTCCAGGCGGGCATGCTCGCCCGCGTCGAGCACATCCACCGACGAGAGCGGTCGCGCCGGATCGGCGGCCATCGCCACCACCACCCGCTGCAACCGCTCGATCAGCGTTTCGATGCTGGCCGCGTCGAACACGTCGGTGCGAAACTCGACCTGCCCGCCGATCCCGGCGGGCTCACCGTCCGGGGCCCAGCGTTCGGCCAACGAGAACGTCAGGTCCATGCGGGCGGTGTGGGTGTCGGCCCGCAGCGGGCTGACCTCCAGATCACCCAGTGTCACCCCTGCGGCGGGGTCATCGCCTTGCCAGTTCTGCCAGGCCAGCATGACCTGGACCAGCGGGTGATGGGTCAGCGACCGGGTCGGGTTAAGCCGCTCCACCAGCACCTCGAAGGGCACGTCCTGGTGCTCGTAGGCGGCCAGGCTGCGGGAGCGCACCTGCGCCAGCACCTCGGCGACGCTGGGGTCGCCCGCCACGTCGACGCGCAGCACCAGGGTGTTGACGAAGAATCCGACCAGCTCGTCCAGCGCCGGATCACGCCGCCCGGCGATCGGGAAGCCCACCGCCACATCGGAACTGGCGCTGATCTTCGACAGCAGCATCGCCAGCGCGGCCTGCATCACCATGAAGCTGGTCGCGTTGTGCTCGTCGGCGAGCTCGCGCACCTGCGCCTGCAACTCGGCGGGCCAGTCCACGGCCACCGTGGCGCCGCGTTGATCGGCCACCGGCGGGAAGGGCCGATCGGTGGGCAGCGCCAGCCGCTCGGGCAACCCGGCCAGGGCCTCTTCCCAGTAGGCCACCTGCGCCCCGATCCGGCTGTCGCGGTCGTCGAGCTCACCGAATTGCGCGCGCTGCCACAGCGTGTAATCGACGTACTGCACCGGCAACGGCGCCCACCCCGGCGGCTGCCCGACGCTCCGACTGGCATACGCCACGCCCAGGTCCCGCACCAACGGCGTCACCGACAACCCGTCGGCGGCGATATGGTGCACCACCGCGACCAGCACGTGCTCGTCCTCGGCGACCCGGAAAAGCCTTGCCCGCAACGGAATTCGGGCCACCAGGTCAAACGGGCCGCGGGCCGCTTCCTCGATCGCCTCCTGCAGCCGGCTCGCCGGCCAGCCGACGGCATCGACGACGTCCCAACTGAAGTCGGCCCGATCGGGCGGCATCACCACCTGCTGGGGAATCCCGTCGGACGCGACGAACAGGGTGCGCAGGCTCTCGTGGCGGGCCACCACGTCGGCCAGCGCGGCGCCCAGCGCGTCGGCATCCAGCCGCCCGCCGAGCCGCAGCGCCACCGCCATGTTGTAAACCGGTGAGGGACCGTGCAATTGCTCCAGGAACCACAACCGGTTCTGGGCGAACGACAACGGCACCAGCGCCGGCCGCTCGCGGGCCACCAGCGGCTCGAGCGGCGTCCCCTCGGCGCCAACCCGGGGCGCCAGCTGGGCCACCGCGGGCGCCTCGAACAGCACGCGCACCGCGAGGTCGGTGTCCAGCACGGAGTTGATCGCGGCGATGACCCGCATCGCCGACAGCGAATCCCCACCCAGGTCGAAGAAGGACTCGTCGACGCTGACGCGCTCGAGCCCGAGCACCTGGGCGTAGATGCCGGCCAGCATGTCCTCGACGGGGTTGCTCGGGGCGCGGTAATGGTCGGCGTCGTGGTACTCCGGGGCCGGCAGGGCGCGGGTGTCGAGTTTGCCGTTGGGTGTCAACGGCAGCGCGTCGACCGCGAGCACCGCGGCCGGGACCATGTACGCGGGCAGCCGCTCGGCCAGCTGGCCCCGGGCCTGGTCCGGGTCCGCGGTGCCGGTGACGTAACCGACCAGGCGCTTGTCGCCGGGGCGGTCCTCGCGGGCGATCACCGCCGCCTGATCCACGCCGTCCAGCCCGGCCAGCGCCGCGCGGACCTCGCCCACCTCGATGCGGTATCCGCGGATCTTGACCTGCTCGTCGGTGCGGCCCAGGTATTGCAGCTGCCCGTCGGGGCGCCAGCGCGCTCGATCCCCGGTGCGATACATCCGCAGTCCCGGCCCGCCGAACGGGCACGCCACGAACCGCGACGCCGTCAAGCCCGAACGGCCCACATACCCGCAGCCCACCCCGGCGCCGGCGACGTACAGCTCCCCGACCACGCCCGCGGGCGCCGGCTTCAGCGACCCGTCCAGCACGAACAGCGCCGCGCCGCCGACGGGCGAGCCGATCGGCACCACGCTCGACCCCGCCTTAAGCGGCGCGCTGATCGCCACGCACATGGTGGTCTCGGTCGGGCCGTAGGCGTTGACCATGACCCGCCCGGGCGCCCACCGGTCCACCACCTCGGCCGGGCAGGCCTCACCGGCCATCACCAACGCCGTCGACTCCAACCCATCCGGGGACAGCATCGCCACCGCGGAGGGTGTCTGGGTCAGCACGGTGACCTGTTCGCGAACCAGCACGTCGTGGAAGTCATCGGGCGAGGCCGTCACCGCCTCGGGCACCACCACCACCCGGCCGCCCCGCAGCAGCGGGGCCAGGATCTCCCACGCCGAGACGTCGAACGCCAGCGAATGACACAGCGGCCATACCCCGGGCAACGGCAGCCCGGCGTCCAACGACGCCAACAGCTGGGTCACGTTCTGATGCGTGATGGCGACGCCCTTGGGGACACCGGTCGTCCCCGACGTGTAGATGAGGTAGGCGATGTCGGCGGGATCCGGCGGCGGCAGCGCGGTTCCGGGTGGGCCATCGGCGCGGGCGTCGTCGACGTCGATGACCGCCAGGTCGTACCCGTCCAGCTGCGACCCCAGGTCCGCCGAGGTGATCGCGGCGACCGGCGCGGCGTCCTCGACGATGAACTCCCGCCGGGCCGCCGGCACCAAGGGGTCGATCGGCAGGTACGCGGCTCCCGTCTTCAAGATCGCCAGGATCGCCACGACCGCCTCCGCGGACCGGGCAAACAGCAGCGCGACGTACTCGCCCGGGCCCGCGCCTTGCCCGGAAAGCAAGTGCGCCAACCGGTTTGACGCCTCATCCAGCTCGCGGTACGTCATCGCGCGGCCCTCGAAGGTCAGCGCCACCGCGTCCGGGTTCTGGGCCACCTGCTCGGCGAACAGCGCCGGAATCGACACCGGCGCGGCCGCCGGCCGGGTCAGGACCGCCCGGTTGCCCCACTTGTCCAGCTGGGCCTGCTCATCATCGTCGAGCAGATCGATCGACGACAACCGCTGCCCTGGACGGGCGCTCATGACTCCCGTTCCAGGTCGGCGGTCACCGCGACCACCGCGCGCCGCAACCGCTCGATCAGCGCCTCGACGGTTTCCGGGTCGAACACGTCGGTGCGAAATTCCACCTCCCCGCCGATCCCGGCGGGCTCGCCGTCCTCGGTCCAGCGCTCCACCAGGGCGAAGACCAGGTCCATGCGGGCGGTGCGGGTGTCCATGGGCAGGGACGAGACTTCCAGATCGCCCATGCTCAACGCGGCCGCGGGGTCGTCGTCCTGCCCGGCCACACTTTGCCAGGTCAACGCCACCTGGACCAGCGGGTGGTGGGCCAGGTTGCGGCTGGGGTTGAGCCGCTCCACCAGCACCTCGAAGGGCACGTCCTGGTGTTCGTAGGCGGCCAGGCTGCGCTCGCGCACCTGGGACAGCAACTCGTCGACGGTGGGATCCCCGGACAGGTCGATCCGCAGCACCAGGGTGTTGACGAAAAACCCGACGAGCTCATTGAGCGCGGGGTCGCGGCGCCCGGCGATCGGGAACCCCACCGCCACCTCGGTGCTGCCGCTGATCTTGGACAGCAGCACCGCCATGGCCGCCTGGACCACCATGAAGCTGGTCGCGTTGTGCTCGCGCGCCACGTCGCGCACCCGTTGCTGCACCTCCACCGGCCAGTCCACGGGCACGCTGGCGCCGCGGTAGTCGGCCACCGCCGGGTAAGGGCGATCGGTGGGAAGCTCCAATTGCTCGGGCATCCCGGCCAGGGCGTCTTCCCAGTAGGCCAGCTGCGCGCCGATGCGGCTGCCGCTGTCGTCGAGCTCGCCCAGCTGGGCGCGCTGCCACAGCGTGTAGTCGACGTACTGCACCGGCAGCGGCGCCCAGTCCGGGGCCTGCCCCGCGCACCGGCTGGCATAGGCGACACCCAGGTCGCGTACCAGAACGTTCACCGACCAGCCGTCGGCGGCGATGTGGTGCACCGCGGCGACCAGCACGTGCTCGTCGTCGCAAACTCGGAAAAGCCTTGCCCGCAAAGGGATCTCGTTCGCCAGATCGAACGTGTGACGCGCGACGGCGCCGACGGCCTCCTGCAACCGTTCCGCCGGCCAGCCGCCGGTATCGACGACCTGCCAACCGAAGTCGGCCTGCGCGGCGGGGATCACCACCTGCTGCGGGACCCCGCCGGGCGCGACGAACAACGTGCGCAGGGTCTCGTGGCGGGCCACCACGTCGGCCAGCGCGGCACCCAACGCCTCGGCGTCCAGCGGTCCGCCCAGCCGCAGCGCCACCGCCATGTTGTAGACGGCCGAGGGTCCCTGCAACTGGTCCAGGAACCACAACCGGTTCTGGGCGAACGACAACGGCACCACCGCCGGCCGCTCGCCGGGCACCAACGGCGCCAGCCCGCCGCCGTCTCCGCCGAGGCGGCGCACCAGCTCCGCGACGGTGGGCGCCTCGAACAGCACCCGCACCGACAGGTTGGCATCCAATGAATTGTTGACCGAGGCGATCACCCGCATCGCCAGCAACGAGTCCCCGCCCAGGTCGAAGAACGACTCGTCGACACCGACCCGCTCGAGGCCCAGGACCTGGGCGTAGATGCCCGCCACGAGCTGCTCGGTGAGGGTGTCCGGGGCGCGATAACCGCCGGCGTCGTGGTACTCCGGCGCCGGCAGGGCCCGCTTGTCGAGCTTGCCGTTGACCGTCAACGGCAGCGCGTCGAGCACCACCACCGCGGCCGGGACCATGTAGGCCGGGAGCCGGTCGGCCAGTTGGGCGCGCACCGCGGCCGGCTCTGCCGTCCCGGTGACGTAGCCCACCAGGCGCTTGTCGCCGGGGCGGTCCTCGCGGGCGATCACCGCCGCCTGCCGCACCCCGTCGAGGCCGGCCAGCGCGGCCTGGACCTCGCCGAGTTCGATGCGGTAGCCGCGGATCTTGACCTGGTCGTCGGAGCGCCCGAGGTACTGCAGCTGCCCGTCGGCGTTCCAGCAGACCAGGTCCCCGGTGCGATACATCCGCGCTCCCGGCGCGTCCGCGCGGGCGAACGGGCACGCCACGAACCGCGACGCGGTCAGCCCCGCCCGGCCCACGTAGCCATAGCCCGCCCCGGAACCGGCGACGTACAGCTCACCGATCACCCCGGGCGGCACCGGCTGCAACCAGGCGTCCAGCACGAAGAAGGCGAGGTGGGCCAGTGGCCCCCCGACGGGGCTGGAACTCCTGCCCGCGTCGCTGTCGACGATCTCCCGCAGCGAGGCGTGCACCGTCGTCTCGGTGGTGCCGTACATGTTGATCAGCCGCGGTAACCCGGCGTGGTGGTCCAGCCAGGTCCCGAGGCGCTGGGGTTCCAGCGCCTCGCCGGCGAACACCACCGTCTGCAGCTTGAGCTGCTGACCCAACTCGGGTGATTGCGCGTCGGCGGCCTGCAGCGCGTAGAACGCCGACGGCGTCTGGCTGAGCACGCCGACCTGTTCGGCGACCAGCAATGCGTGGAACTCCTCGGGCGAGCGCGCCACCGCCTCGGGCACCACCACCAGCCGGCCGCCGTGCAGCAGCGCCCCCCAGATCTCGCACACCGAGACGTCGAAGGCCAGCGAATGCCATTGCGACCACACCTGCCCGGCCAATTCCAGGCTGTCGTCCATCGACGTGAGCAACTCGATCACGTTGTGATGCGTGATCGCCACGCCCTTGGGCACACCGGTGGTTCCCGAGGTGTAGATCAGGTAGGCGATGTCATCGCCCGCGGGCGCGGGCAACCCGGTGCCGGGCCGGCTGCCGATCCGCCGGTCGTCGACGTCGATGACGAGCAGATCCTGCCCGTCCAGCCGCTCGGCCAGCCCGGCGGTGGTGACCGCGGCGATCGGCGCGGCGTCGGCGAGCACGAACTCCCGCCGGGCCGCGGGCACCGTCGGGTCGATCGGCACGTAGGCCGCCCCGGTCTTGAGCACCGCCAAAATCGCCACGATCGCCTCGGCCGACCGCGACAACAGCAGCGCCACCCGCTGCCCCGGGCGGGCACCGTGGTCGGCCAGCAGGTGCGCCAACCGGTTCGACGCCTCGTCCAGTTCGCGGTAGGTCATGCAGCGGCCCGCACAGGTGAGCGCCACCGCGTCCGGGGAACGGGCCACCTGCGCGCCGAACACCGCGGGAATCGACAGCCCGGTCGCGGGCTGGGGGGCCGCGCGATTCACCCACCCGTGCAACTTGCCCCCGGCCGCCTGCAGGCCAACCACGATCGGCGCCGGCGCGGGCCTTGGCTTGGCCAGCGTGGCGCGATTGCCCCAGCGGTCCAACCGGGCATGCTCGCCCGCGTCGAGGACGTCCACCGACGACAGCCGCCGCCCCGGATCGGCGACCATCGCCGCCACCATCCGCTGCAACCGCTCGATCAGCGTCTCGACGCTGGCCGCGTCGAACACGTCGGTGCGGAACTCCACCTCCCCGCCGATCCCGGCGGGCTCGCCCCCCTCGGTCCAGCGCTCGGCCAACGAGAACGTCAGGTCCATGCGGGCGGTGTGGGTGTCGGCCCGCAGCGGGCTGACCTCGAGATCACCCAGCGCCACCCCGGCGGCGGGATCGCTGTCCTGCCAGTTCTGCCAGGCCAACATCACCTGGACCAGCGGGTGATGGGCCAGCGACCGGGCCGGGTTGAGCCGCTCCACCAGCACCTCGAACGGCACGTCCTGATGCTCGTAGGCGGCCAGGCTGCGCTCTCGCACCTGCGCCAAGACCTCGGCAACCGTGGGATCTCCCGCCGCGTCGACGCGCAGCACCAGGGTGTTGACGAAAAAGCCCACCAGCTCGTCGAGCGCGGGGTCGCGCCGCCCGGCGATCGGAAAGCCCACCGCCACATCGGAACTGGCGCTGATCTTCGCCAGCAGCAGCGCCAGCGCGGCCTGCATCACCATGAAGCTGGTCGCATTGTGCTCGCGGGCCACCCCGCGTATCCGTTCCTGCAACTCGGCCGGCCAGTCGACGGCCACGGTGGCGCCGCGGTAGTCGGCCACCGGCGGGTAGGGCCGATCGGTGGGCAGCGCGAGCCGCTCGGGCAACCCGGCCAGGGCCTCTTCCCAGTAGGCCAGCTGCGCGCCGATGCGGCTGTCGCGGTCGTCGAGTTCGCCGAATTGCGCGCGCTGCCACAACGTGTAATCGACGTACTGCACCGGCAGCGGCGCCCACGCCGGGGCCTGCCCCGCGCAGCGGCTGGCGTAGGCCACACCCAGGTCCCGCACCAACGGGGTCACCGACAACCCGTCGGCGGCGATGTGGTGCACCACGGCGACCAGCACGTGCTCGTCGTCGGCGACCCGGAAAAGCCTTGCCAGCAACGGGATTTCGCCCGCCAGGTCGAATGCGTGCCGCGTGACTTCCTCGATGGCCTCCTGCAGCCGGCTTTCCGGCCAGCCGCCGACATCGATGATCTGCCAACCGAAGTCGGCGCGGTCGGCGGGGATGACCACCTGCTGGGGCGTTCCGTCGGGTGCGACAAAGACCGTGCGCAGGCTTTCGTGGCGGGCGACCACGTCGGCCAGCGCGGCGCCCAGCGCCTCGGCGTCCAGATGCCCGCGTAGCCGCAGCGCCACCGCCATGTTGTAAACCGGTGAGGGACCGTGCAATTGGTCCAGGAACCACAACCGGTTCTGGGTGAACGACAACGGCACCACCGCCGGCCGCTCACCGGCCACCAACGGTTCCAGGCCATCCCCGCCGGTGCCGATACGGGGCGCCAGCTGCGCCACGGTGGGCGCCTCGAACAGAATGCGCACCGCCAGGCCGGCATTCAGGGACTTGTTGGCCGCGGCGATCACCCGCATCGCCGACAGCGAATCGCCACCCAGGTCGAAGAACGACTCGTCGACACCCACCCGCTCCAGCCCGAGCACCCGGGCGTAGATGCCTGCCAGGATCTCCTCGACCGCGCCGGTCGGGGCGCGATAGACGCCGCCGTCCTGGTACTCCGGGGCGGGCAGGGCCCGGGTGTCCAGTTTGCCGTTCGGGGTCAACGGCAGCGCGTCGACGGCCACCACCGCGGCCGGAACCATGTAGGGCGGCAGCCGGTCGGCCAGCTGCGCGCGCAACGCGCCCGGCTCGGCGGTCCCGGTGACGTAGCCGACGAGACGCTTGTCGCCGGGGCGGTCCTCGCGGGCGATCACCGCCGCGTCGTCCACCCCGTCCAGCCCGGCCAGCGCCGCACGCACGTCACCGAGCTCGATGCGGTACCCGCGGATCTTGACCTGCTCGTCGGCGCGGCCGACGTACTGCAGCTGCCCGTCGGCGCCCCACCGCACCAGGTCCCCGGTGCGATACATCCGCAGTCCCCGCCCGCCGAACGGGCACGCCACGAACCGCGATGCCGTCAGCCCGGCCCGGCGCAGGTACCCGTAGCTGACGCCCCGGCCGGCGGCGTACAACTCCCCGATCACCCCGGCCGGCACCGGCCGCAGCCATTTGTCCAGCACAAACAGCGCGGCGCCGGGCACCGGCGAGCCGATCGGCACCACCCCCGACCCGGCCGTCAGCGGCGCACTGAACGTCACGACCATCGTCGTCTCGGTCGGGCCGCAGGCGTTGAGCATCACCCGGTCCGGGGCCCACCGATCCACCACGTCGGCCGGGCAGGCCTCACCGGCCACGATCAGCGCCATCTCCCCCAGGCCCTGCGGCGACAGCGTCGCGACCGCGGACGGCGTCCAGGTGAGCAGGCTGACTTGTTCCCGGACGAGCAGGGCGTGGAAGTCCTCGGACGCGGCCGCCACCGATTCCGGCACCACGACCACGCGCCCGCCGTGCAGCAGCGGACCCCAGACCTCCCAGATCGACGTGTCGAACCCGTAGGAATTGCACTGCGTCCACGCTCCGGTGGGCGGCACATACTGGTCGGCCACCGTCAGGAACTGGGTGACGTTGCCGTGGGTCACGGCGACGCCCTTGGGGACGCCGGTGGTGCCCGACGTGTAGATGATGTGGGCGACGTCGTCCGCGGCGGGTCCCGGCAGGGCGGTGGCGGGCTGGGTGTCGACGACGGGGTCGTCGACATCGATGACCGGCACACCGCACGCGCGCAGCCGGTCGGCGAGCGCGGGGGTGGTGATCGCGGCGATCGGCGCGGCGTCGGCCACCATGAACTCGATCCGCGAGTCGGGATGCGCGGGGTCGATCGGCAGATAGGCCGCGCCGGTCTTGAGCACCGCCGCGATCGCGACGATCGCCTCGGCGGACCGGGAGAACAGCAGCGCCACGCACCGCCCCGGGCCCGCCCCCCGGCCGGAAAGCAAGTGCGCCAACCGATTCGACGCCTCGTCGACCTCGCGGTAGGTCCACGACCGCTCCCCGCAGCTGATCGCCACCGCGTCCGGGGTCCGCGCCACCTGCGCGGCGAACAACGCCGGGATCGACGCCGCGGGGGGTGCCGGCTGGGTCAACACCGCCCGGTTGCCCCACCGGTCCAGCTGGGCTTGCTGATCGTCGTCCAGCACGTGAATCGACGACAACCGCCGGGCCGGGTCGGTGGTCACGGCCACCAGCACCCGCCGCAACCGTTCGATCAGCGCCTCGATGCTGTCCGCGTCGAAAATGTCGGTGCGGAACTCCACCTCCCCGCCGATCCCGGCGGGCTCACCATCGTCGCTCCAGCGTTCGGCCAGCGAGAACGCCAGGTCCATGCGGGCGGTGTGGGTGTCCACCGGCAGCGGGGTGACCCGCAGATCACCCAGGTCCAGCTGCGCGGCCTCGTTGTTCTGCCAGGCCAACAGCACCTGGACCAGCGGGTGATGGGCCCGGCTCCGGGTGGGGTTGAGCCGCTCCACCAGCACCTCGAAGGGCACGTCCTGGTGTTCGTAGGCGGCCAGGCTGCGCTCCCGCACCTGGGCCAGCAACTCGGCGACGGTGGGATCACCCTCCAGGTCGACCCGCAGCACCAACGTGTTGACGAAAGACCCGACCAGCTCGTCGAGCGCGGCGTCGCGCCGCCCGGCGATCGGAAACCCCACCGCCACATCACTGCTGGCGCTGAGCGTGGACAGCAACACCGCCAGGGCCGCCTGGACCACCATGAAGCTGGTCGCATTGTGCTCACCGGCCAGCTCACGCACCCGCGCCTGCAGGTCGGTGGGCCAGTTCACCGCCACGGTCGCGCCGCGGTAGTCGCCGACCGGCGGGTAGGGCCGATCGGTGGGAAGCTGCAAGTGCTCGGGCATCCCGGCCAAGGCGTGTTCCCAATAGGCCAGCTGCGTGCCGATGCGGCTGTCGCTGTCGTCGAGGTCACCCAGCTGCGCGCGCTGCCACAACGTGTAGTCGACGTACTGCACCGGCAGCGGCGCCCAGTCCGGGGCCTGCCCCGCGCGCCGGCTGGCATACGCGACGCCCAGGTCACGCACCAGCGGGGCCACCGACCAGCCGTCGGCGGCGATGTGGTGCACCGCGGCCACCAGCACGTGGTCGTCCTCGGCGAGGCGGAAAAGCCTTGCCCGCAAGGGGATCTCGTTCGCCAGGTCGAACGTGTGGCGCGCCGCGGCGCCGACGGCCTCGTCCAGCCGTTCCGCCGGCCACCCGCCGGCGTCGACGACCTGCCAACCGAAGTCGGCCTGCTCGGCGGGGATCACCACCTGCTGGGGGACCCCGTCGGGCGCGACGAACAGAGTGCGCAGGCTTTCGTGGCGGGCCGCCACGTCGGACAGCGCGGCGCCCAACGCCTCGGCGTCCAGCGGTCCGTCCAGCCGCAGCGCCACCGCCATGTTGTAGACGGCCGAGGGCCCCTGCAACTGGTCCAGGAACCACAACCGGGATTGGGCGAACGACAGCGGAACCACGGCCGGCCGCTCGCCGGGCACCAGCGGCTCCAGCCCGCCCCCCTCGGCGTCGATACGCGTCACCAACTCCGCGACCGTGGGCGCCTCGAACAGCACCCGCACCGACAGGTCGGTGTCCAACGACTTGTTGACCGAGGCGATCACCCGCATCGCCAGCAACGAGTCCCCGCCCAGGTCGAAGAAGGACTCGTCGACACCGACCCGCTCCAGCCCGAGCACCTGGGCGTAGATGCCGGCCAGGATCTCCTCGGTGAGGGTGGCCGGGGCGCGAAAACCACCGGCACCGTGGTACTCCGGTGCCGGCAGGGCCCGCTTGTCGAGCTTGCCGTTGACCGTCAACGGCAGCGAGTCGAGCACCACGATCGCCGCCGGCACCATGTACGGCGGCAGCCGCTCGGCCAGGGTCTCGCGCGCGGCGCCCGGGTCGGCCGTCCCGGTGACGTAGCCCACCAGCCGCTTGTCGCCGGGGCGGTCCTCGCGGGCGATCACCGCCGCATGCTCGACCCCGTCCAGGCCGGCCAGGGCGGCCTGGACCTCACCGAGTTCGATGCGATAGCCGCGGATCTTGACCTGGTCGTCGGCGCGGCCCAGGTAGTCCAGCTGCCCGTCGGCGCCCCAGCACACCAGGTCCCCGGTGCGATACATGCGGGCGCCCGGTCCCCCGAACGGGCACGCCACGAACCGCGACGACGTCAACCCCGCCCGGCCCACGTAGCCATAGCCCGCCCCGGAGCCGGCCACATACAACTCGCCGACCACTCCGGCCGGCACCGGGCGCAACCAGCCGTCGAGCACGAAAAAGGCGAGGTGGGCCAGCGGCACCCCGACCGGGCTGACACTGCGGGTGACGTCGGCGGCCAGGATCTCCCGCAACGAGGCGTGCACGGTCGTCTCGGTGGTGCCGTACATGTTGATCAGCCGCGGCAGGTCCGGGTGATTGTCGAACCAGGTCCTCAGTCGCTGCGGTTCCAGCGCCTCGCCGGCGAACACCACCGTCCGCAGCCGGAGCTGGGGCGGCCGGTCCGGTGCTTGCGCGTCGACGGTCTGCAGCGCGTAGAACGCCGACGGCGTCTGGCTCAGCACGCTGACCTGTTCCGTGGCGAGCAGGGCGTGGAACTCTTGTGGCGAGCGGGCCAGCGACTCGGGCACCACCACCAGCCGGCCGCCGTGCAGCAGCGCGCCCCAGATCTCGCACACCGAGACGTCGAAGGCCAGCGAATGCCATTGCGACCACACCTGTTCGGCCAATTCCAGGCTGCGATCCATCGACGTGAGCAACTCGATCACGTTGCGATGGGTGATCGCCACGCCCTTGGGCACACCGGTGGTCCCCGAGGTGTAGATCACGTAGGCCATGTCATCGGCGGCCGGTGCCGGCAAGCCCGTACTGGGCTGGGTGTCGATGCGCGGGTCGTCGACGTCGATGACCGGCACACCGTGCCCGTCCAGCCGCTCGGCCAGCCCGGCGGTGGTGACCGCGGCGATCGGCGCGGCGTCGGCGAGCAAGAACTCGATGCGCGCCGCCGGCACCACCGGGTCGATCGGCACATACGCCGCCCCGGTCTTGAGCACCGCCAGAATCGCCACGATCGCCTCGGCCGACCGGGGAAACAGCAAAGCCACCCGCTGCCCCGGACCCACGCCGTAACCAGAAAGCAAGTGCGCCAACCGATTCGACGCCTCGTCGAGCTCGCGATACGTCATGCCGTGGCCCTCGCAGGTGAGCGCCACCGCCTCCGGGGCGCGCTCCACCTGGGCGCCGAAGGCCACCGGAAGCGACGCCTCCGGCGCGGTCGCCGGCGCCGTCAGCGCCGCCCGGTTGCTCCAGCCCTCCAGCCGGGCCCGCTCACCGGCGTCCAGCACATCGACCGACGACAGCCGCCGCCCCGGGTCGGCGATCATCGCCGCCAGCACCCGCTGCAACCGCTCGACCAGCGCCTCGACGCTGGCCGCATCGAACACGTCGGTGTCGAACTCGACCCGCAGGCCCAGCTCGCTGCCCGGCAGGACCTGGACCGCCAGCGGGTAGTGGTTGTATTCGCGGTTGGTGAACCCGGTGATGGTCAACCCGTTGGAGCCGAGAAACGCGGTGGTGTCGAGCGGGTAGTTCTCGAACGCGAAAAGGGTGTCGAACAGCTGGTCGTGGCCGGCGATGCGGTGAATGTCGCGCAGCGCCAGATGCTGGTGCTCGAGCGTGTGGTTGTGGGCGCTTTGCAGCTGATCCAGCAGTTCCGCCGTGGTGGTGGCCGGCGTGATGCGCGCGCGCATCGGCACCGTGTTGATCAGCAGCCCCACCATCGAGTCCGCGCCGAGCACCTCGGGTGACCGGCCCGAGACCGTGACGCCGAAGGCGACGTCATGCTGGCCCGTCAGCACGCACAGCAGCTGCGCCCAGGCGCCCTGCAACACGGTGTTGACGGTGGTGTGGCAGGCGCGCGCCAGCTCGCCGATGGCCCGCGTCGTCTCCTCGGAGAGCCGAAACGACGCAACGCCTCGCTCCCCGACCCGCAACCGGTGCGGCGGGCCGACCAGGGTCGGGGTGTCGAAGCCGGCGAGCACGTCACGCCAGGCCGTCTGGGCGGCCTCGTGGTCTCGATCGCCCAGCCAGGTGACAAACCTGCGGTACGGGACCGCCGCGGGCAGCGGCTGCCGGTAGTAGCTGGCGAAGATCTCCCCCACCAGGATCGGCAGCGACCAGCCATCCACCACGATGTGGTGCAGGGTCAGCACGATCCGATGCCGGTCTTCCGCGGTGCGGATCAGCGCGGCCCGGAAGGCGGGCTGGTCGGCGAGGTCGCAGACCGCGGCGCGTTCGGCGGCGCACACCCGCTGGACCTGCTCGTCGACGTCGACGTCGTCGGCAGCGACGTCGCCGAGCAGGTCGACGTACCGCCAGGGCACCGCGGGATCGGCCGGAATGATCTGCACCGGCTGGTCGAACTGCTCGGAGAATCGGGCCACCAGGTTCGGATGCCGGTTGACCACCTCGTGCACCGCGTCACACAGGCGGTCCTGGTCGAGCGGGCCGGTAACGCTGATGTCCAGCTGGACCGCGTACAGGTCGTCGCTGCCCACCGCCGAATTGGTGTGAAAGAGCAGCCCCTGCTGCAGCGGCGTCAGCGGTAGGACGTCAGCAATCCGCATATTGGCGCTGGAGCTCGTCGAGCTGCTGCTGGCTGAGACCGGCAACCGCGACGTCGGAGGGCGTCAATCCGCCCCCGCCCCGCCTGACATGCGCGCAGATACCGGTCAGGGCGTCAAACCACAATCGGCTGAGCCGGCTGACCTTCGCGCGATCCAACGCAGAGGGTGCCCAGGTCCAGCTGGCGTGCAGGCGCGAGCCGGTGTCGGTGTCCACGGTGCCGGCGTTGAGCTCCACGGTGTGTGTCAGCGGCATCGGCACCCCGACGGACGTGGCAGTCAACGACAAGCGTTCTTCGCTGACCCGCCACAGGTCACCGGATGCCTGGGCCGCCGGGCCGCCCAGCCGGCCCAGATAGCTGAACCCGATCGACGGGTCGAACCCGGCCAGGTCGACGTCGGTGTTCATGTAGCGCAGCGCGCCGTAGCTCAGCGGATCCGGGAGCACGCGGAGCTCTTCCTTCGCCGCCTTGATCAGCGCTCCCAGCCTGGCGTCGCCGGCCCTCACCTGCGCCCAGCTCAGCCCACCGACGGTCAACGACACCGGGTATTTCGCCGTGAACCACCCCACCGTGCGCGACAGGTCGACGTCGGCGGCCAGCTCTTCGCGGCGGCCATGGTCCTCGACGTCGATGCCGATCGGCACGCCGCCGGTGCCCAAGAACTCCGCCAGCGCCATCCCGAATGCGATCAACAGAATCTCGTGCACCTCGGCGTGGAACGCCGCCGGCGCCTCGCCGAGCAGCATGCGGGTCGTGTCGGCGTCCAGCTCCGCCGACAGGCGCCCGGCGGTGGCAAACGTGTCGACGGCAGGTTGCACCGCCGGCAACGCGGCGGGAACGGCAGCCACCTCACGCCACGCCTCGGCCTGGTTCAACACCGAGGCGCCGCCGGCATAGTCGGCCAGCAACGACGCCCATCGGGCGAACGACGTCCCGCCGGCCGGCAATTCCACCGGCTGCCCGGCGAGATGTTGCGCCCACGCGATGTTGAGGTCCTCGAGCAATATCCGCCACGACATCCTGTCGACGGCCAGGTGGTGAATGATCAGCGCCAGCTGACCGGTGGAGGCCACCCACACCGCGCTGAGCATCGCCCCGGCCGCCGGGTTCAGCCGCGAGCGCGCCTTCACCAGCGCCTCGTCGGACAACACATCCACCGATTGCAGGCATTCTCCCGCGTCCACGGAGCCCGCCTCGGGCACTGTCAGCGCCCAGCCGCCGGCGCCATCGTCGTCGATGCGCAGCCGCAACATCGCATGGTTGTCGAGGAGGGTCTGCAGCAGCACCACCACATCGGTTTCGCTGACCCGCGCGGGCGCCTGCACCACCATCGTCTGGTTGCAGTGCTCGACGGGGCCGTCGACCTCCTGCAGCCAGCGCATGATCGGCGTGGCGACCACCGGCCCGACGCCGTCGTCGGCCAGGTCGCCGGCGCCGCCGGCCACCACGGCCACCCGAGCCAGCCGGGCCACGGTCTGCTCGATGAAGATGTGGCGCGGCCGACACAGCACCCCGGCGGCGCGGGCCCGGGCCACCACCTTCATCGCCAGCAGTGAATCCCCGCCCAGGTCGAAGAACGAGTCGTCGACCCCGACGCGTTCGACACCGAGCGTTTGGGCGTAGATGGTCGCCAGGATCTCTTCGGTGGGATTGCCGGGAGCGCGGTAACCGCCACCGGCGTCCTGGTATTCGGGCGCCGGCAGGGCCCGCTTGTCGAGTTTGCCGTTGACCGTCAGCGGCAGGGCGGCCACCGCCACCACCGCGGCCGGCACCATGTACGCCGGCACCCGCTGGGCCAGCTCGGCACGTGCCGTCGCCGGGTCCGCCGTGCCGGTGACGTAGCCCACCAGCCGCTTGTCGCCGGGACGGTCCTCGCGGGCGATCACCACCGCCTGCTCGACGCCGTCCACCCCGGCCAGGGCGGCCTGCACCTCGCCCAGCTCGATGCGATGCCCACGGATCTTGACCTGCTCGTCGGCGCGGCCGACGTACTGCAGCTGCCCGTCGGGGCCCCAGCACACCAGGTCCCCGGTGCGGTACATGCGCGCCCCGGACCCGCCGAACGGGCAGGCCACGAACCGCGACGCGGTCAACCCGCTGCGACGCCAATAGCCACAGCCCACCCCGGCGCCGGCGACATACAGCTCGCCGACCACGCCGGTTGGCACCGGCCGCAACCATCCGTCCAGCACGAACAGCGCTGCCGTCGGCAACGGCGACCCGATCGGCACCACGCCCGATCCGGGTGTCAGCTGCGAGCTGATCGCCACCCACATCGTGGTCTCGGTCGGGCCGTATTCGTTGATCATCACCCGCCCGGGCGCCCACCGATCCATCACCTCGGCCGGGCAGGCCTCGCCGCCCACCAGCAGCGCGACGGACTCCAAACCCTCTGGCGACAACGCACCCACCGCCGACGGGGTCTGGCTCAACACGTTGACCCGCTCGGCAACCAGCAGGGCGCGGAAATCCTCCGGCGAGGCGGCCACCGATTCGGGCACCACCACCAGCCGACCGCCCCGCAACAGGGCGCCGAAGATCTCCCAACCCGAAATGTCGAAGCTGTAGGAATGCCACTGCGACCACACCCGCTCGGGTCCCGGCGGCAGCCCCGTGTCGTCGAGCGAGTCCGCCAGCTGGGTGACGTTGTGGTGAGTGATGGCCACGCCCTTCGGCACACCGGTGGTGCCCGAGGTGAACATGATGTAGGCAAGGCCGTCAGCTGCCGGTACCGGCAACGCGGTGGCAGGCTGAGCCTGCACTGCAGCGTCGTTGACGTCGATGACCGCCAGCTCGCAGCCCTGCAGCCGATCGGCCAACTCGGCAGTGGTGACCGCCGCTATCGGCGCGGCATCGGCGAGCATGAACCCCACCCGCGGCCGCGGGTGCGCAGGGTCGATCGGCAAATAGGCCGCCCCGGTCTTCAGGACCGCCAGCATCGCGATGATCGCCTCGGCGGACCGGGAAAACAGCAACGCCACCCGCTGTCCGGGGCCCGCACCCCGGCCGACGAGCAGATGCGCCAGCCGGTTGGTCGCCTCGTCCAACTCGCGGTAGGTCCAGGACCGTTGCCCGCAGACCAGCGCCACCGCCTCCGGGTCGCGCGAGACCTGCGCGGCAAACACCGCCGGAATGGACAGCGCGGGCGCCGCCGGCTCGGTCAACACGGCCCGGTTGCCCCACTCGGCCAGCCGGGCCTGCTCAACCTCGTCCGGCAGGTCCATCGACGACAACCGCCGCGCCGGATCGGCGGCCATCGCCACGAACACCTGTTCCAGCCGCTTCGCCAGATTGGGGAGATCGCAGTTCGGAAGCAGTTGGCCGGCGCCCGGCGTCTTGAGGAACAGCTTTTCCTCGTCCCGGAAGAAGACCAGCCTGAACTGATCCCCCAGGCCGTCGTGGGTCAGTGTCGCGGTCACCGGTGAACCGGCCAGGTCCGCCAGGTGTGTGGTCGGAATGAAATTGACGGCCACCCGATTCGACGCCTGCTCGAGGCCGCGGAAGCCCGTCTTGCTTTCCAGGGTGTGCACCGGGAACCGCTGATGCCGCACCGCTTCCCGGATCCGCGTGTCGACGTGTTCACAGAAGTCGGCGATCGTCGAGCCCGGCGATGGCTTGAGGATCAGCGGGACCATTCCCGAAATCATTCCGGGCACGGTCTTCGACTCCTGGCGGACACGCCTGCTCACCGGAAAGTCGAATACGACCTCCGGATCCTCGACGTCGCACCCGCGCACCAGCAGCGCGCACGCGGCGGTGATCGCCGACGATCGACGCACGCCCAACGTCTTCGCCAACTTGTCGATCCCGGCGACGGCGACGGGGTCCAATTGAACGGGTAAAGAAGATTCATCGGCATTGTGGTCGCCCGCGGCGTCCGCCAAGCGATGGCGCGGTTCAGTCTCCGGCGGCAGGTTTGCGGCCCAATATTCCTGATCTTCGAGATAGTCGGTGGATGATTCGTATTCCAGCTCGCAATCGATCAGATCGCGCAGCGACCCGAAATAATTGGGGGGAAGCGAATCGCCGGAGGCAATTGCGGTATAGGTGGTCGCAATCCGGTGCAGCACCAGCGCGACGCTGATGCCGTCGGCCACTATGTGGTGGCAGCAGATGAAGACATAAAACTCATCGATGCGGGTCTGCAACAACGCGAATTTGAACAGCGGGCCGCTGAGCGGCATCGCGGTGCGCTGAATCGACGATGCCAGCCGGTAGGCATCCCGCTCGGGATCCTGCGATCCGGTGAGGTCGTAGTGGGTCAGCTCGACGTGGGGGTCGTCGACCACCTTTTGAATAACCTGGCCGTCGACCTGGAAAAAGGCGGCCCTCAGCGGCTCGGCCTCGTGCACCGCTTGACGGATCGCCGACTCGAGCAAATCGGTGTCGATCGGGCCCGCGATTTTCACAAATACGCCCAGCTGCCACCTGGCGCCGAACCGGCCTGTTTCCTCAGCAAGCCATATATCCAGCTGTCCCCGCGTCAGCGGAAGCGTTCGGTCGTCAGGTCCCATACGACTCCCCCTAAACATACGGTCTACTTGTAAGCAGGTCGGCCGGCTGCCAGCCCCTCGCGCAGACTCCTCGGCCGTATATCGGTCGAGGGCCGCTCGATGTAACGCGGACGCGCAGCGCGGTCGGTTTCCCCGTAGACCACCCGCCAGCTACCTGCAACATCAGCGAAGCTCGGCCACAGGCGGTGTCGCTCTTCGTCGTTGACCAAGACGAAAGAGCTGCCACTGTCGTCGTCGAACGCATTGCCCCTCACTGACGTTCCGTACCCTCCGTGCGAGATAGGTGAAACCCCTCTCAAACGGTAGTTGAGGGCAACAGACCTGTCCGGCGTTTGGCCAAAGTTCCTGGTGTGACCCACCGTGATTCAAGACACAGGCCGGTAATCGGTGCTCAATACCGGCGCCGGCGGTGGTGAGCTCGCCGTCCCGTCTGGGGACGGGCCGCCTCGGCGTGGGTCGACGGGATCGGCCGCGTTCGCCGATTATCGGCCAACACGCCGCGAGCGGACGTATTGTTCCACAAGATCGGCTGTAGCGGCGACGCTTTCGGTGGATTTGGTCATCCGGCCGGCGATCTCGCGAGCCCGGGCGACGTACGGCGGGGCCAGGATGGTGCGCAGGTCGGCGACCAGCGTTTCGCGGGTGACGCGCGAAAAGCGACGGGTGGTGCCCACCTTAAATCGCTTGACTCGAGCTCCCCAGACCGTCTGATTGACGTCCATCGACAGGATCAGCGTCGGAATGCCGGAGCGCAGACCCACGGCCGTGGTGCCCGCGCCACCGTGGTGCACGACCGCGCGGCAGGCGGGAAAGATCGCCGCGAAATTGACCGCGCCCACCACCTTGACGTGCTCGAAATGCGGGACCTCGCTGAAGTCGCTCCAGCCCGAGCAGACCAACGCCCGCTCACCCAACTGGGTGCATGCGTCGCCGATCATGGTGAGCGTGCTTGCCGGAGATTCGACGGGCATGCTGCCAAACCCGAAGAAAATAGGCGGTGTTCCCGCCGCGATCCACGAGGCGACCTCCTCGTCGGCTTCCGTCGGCAACTCCAACGTCAGCGCGCCGACGAACGGCCTCAAGGGGCCATTGGGCCCAATGCATTTCGCCCATTCGGCTGCCAGCTCGGGAAAACAAACCTCGTCGTAGGCCTGGATTTCCAGCGATCCGCGTTCGGCGATCCGTCGCGGCGCGGGCCGGGTGGCCTTCGGCAGACCGAGCTCACGGCGCTGCGCGTCTTCGACCTTCTTCTCCACAAGCCAATCCAGCCACTCCATGCCCCGCATTGCGGAGCGCGCCAATGGCGCCGGCAACAACGGCAGGAATTGGCCGTTCGCGCGCACCGGGAGATAATGCAGCGTGGCCAACGGAATGTCGTAGTACTCAGCGACATTCGCGGCCGGACGCTCGAAAGCCAGTCCGGTGAACAGCAGGTCGGCCCCCTCCGCCAGCGACGTGAGGGTCGTGCTCATCTCGGACCAGCACCGGGTCACCGGCTCCCGAAGTTCGGCCCACAACCTGCGCAGCTCCCGAACCCTCCAGAAGTTGCCGAACAAGGACATCCAGAAGTCGCGGTACGCGCCCAGCAAGGCCTGCGTCTCCACCCCGTAGGCGACCGCGTCAAGCCCAACCGACTCGGCGAAACCAACCAGGTCCGGCGCGACGGCCAGGCGCACCTCGTGTCCCCTGCGCAGCAACTCGCGGCCGAGGGCGGCGCAGGGCTCCACATCGCCGCGAGTTCCATAGCTTGCTAGCACAACCTTCATCGTTCAGAGACGTCCCAGGTGTAGCGCGGACGTTTGTGTACAAAGATCTCGTCGAAGAAGAGTAGGCCCGCATACTCGAAGCCCGACGTCGTCAGCAAATCATGCACGGCGGGGAACTCGGGATTGTGCTCAATGCAAATGACGTTCACCTGGACCCGCTCGAAGTCGATACCGCGCAGAACTTCGAGTTCGGCGCCTTCGACATCGATGGACAGGAAGTCCACAATTTCCACACCGCGTTCCCTGAGCACGCTGTCGATGCGAAAGCACGGCACCGTCTGTTCGGTTTGGTCGAGTTTCATGGCCTTGCGTATCCATTCCACCCACCGAACCTGGTTCATGTGCTCGGGTATTCCACCCAGCATGGCTCCGCCGTGGTTCGAGTCGAATATCATCGCCAGCACGCTGCCGGGGCGACGCGACTTGGCTTTGCGCTGCGCGCTTTCCGAAAGTCCGAGGAAGGAAATCTGGCCGTCCTGATCGTATGCGCATCCTTGGATCAAATGACATGAGCGATTCGCGCGCAGGGCCTCGAAGGCCGGCGGATTGGGCTCGAACGCAATGCCGTTCCAATGTAAATGCTTTTCGAAATAAAACGTGTTGCTGCCCACAATTCCGTCGTATGCCCCCACGTCGACGAAGAAGCCGGGGCCGCGGTCCTTGAAGAACCACCGGTTCAAGAACATGTCCTGGCCTATTTGGCTTTGGTAGCCCTGCTCGAACCGCTCCGGGGAGAAAACATCTCGATAGATGTCCTTTGCGGACAGCTCGGGATCGTGGTTCCCGAACAGGTAGCCCATCGCCCGTCCGGTGGGCCCCGGCGTCGTCGTCGCCTCGATGGTTCTTCTCAAGAAGAATGTCTCGACGAGGAAGATCATCCCCCGGATCAGCGGCAGCCGCGCCGTGAAGACGATTGCTCCGAGCGCGATCTGGTGGACGACGCGCGGGGCTTTGATCAGGAAGGCCAACATTGGTTCTATCGCCTTGGTCGGAGGTTCAATCGGGTGGGGGATCGCGGGCACACGGGTGTTTCGTCTCATCATCCCCCACCCGCCGCCGTTCGCCTTCCGCCACATCGTGCCGTCGCAGGAAAGATGGTGCGCACCAAACGCGAAACTATCATCACGGGCCCTGGCCCGTCTCGAGCCAGCGCAGCGTGGGTTCGTCCAGCTTCAGCGACAGCGCGGCCACGTTGTCGGCGAATTTCTCGGCCGTCGCGCAGCCGACCACGGCGAACACATGGAGCGGGTGGCACAGCACCCACGCCAGCGCCACCTGCGCGACGCTGACGTGCTGCTCACGCGCGAAAGACCTTGCGCGCTCCAGCCTTTGGACGTTCTCCTCGGCGCCGAAATAGGTTGCGCACCAACGGCTCACGCGGTTGGCACCCGGATTCTTCGGATCGTAGTGTTCGGAGAAGACCCCGCGCGCGAGGCTCGACCACGCGAACACCGACAGCCCGTGCGACGCATACCATTCCCTTGCGCCGCGCCGGCCGTCCCCTCCGAGCGTTTGCGCGCCGGGCCACGGCGATCGCGTCCACTCGGCAAGGCTGAATTGAGCGCTGGCGGCGCCGAACGGCTTCAGGCCCTCGCGCTCGGCGAACGCGTTGGCGGTGGCTATTCGCTCGTGCGACCAGTTCGACGCGCCGATCGCGCCGATCTTGCCTTCGCCGATGTGCCGGTTGAGCCGCTCCATGATCGGCTCGACCTGTGCGGCGGGGTGGTCGTAGTGAAGCAGGTACAGGTCGATGAATTCGGTGCCGAGCGCCTTCAGGGATGCGTGCAGGTCGCGCGTCACATCGTCCGGGGACAGCCGGGGGCGTTTCAGCAAGAGGTGCGGATGACATCCCTTGCTGATCACCACGACCTCGTCGCGGTTTCGGCGTTGCCGAATCCACGCCCCCAGCGTGCGTTCGCTGTCCCAATAGATGCGCGCCGTGTCGAACGTGTTGCAGCCGAGCTCGAATGACCGATCCAGGAGCGAGAAGGCTTGTTGCTCAAGGCTTCTGGGCAGCAAAGGCAGTCCCCGGCTGCGCAGTCGATCGGTTCCGAAGACGATGCGGGACACCGGCTTGTCGACGCCGGCAACCTTTCCATAGTCCATTCAGTTCACGCTCTTCGCGTAGTCATCGACGATGAAGCGGCACGCCCGAACCGTCAGGGCCATCATCGTGAGGGTGGGATTCTGGAATCCCGAGGACACGAAACATGCACCGTCGGTAACGAACACATTGTCGGCATCCCAACACTGACAGTAGGAGTTCAGCACGGAGTTGCCGGGTTCGTCGCCCATGCACGCGCCGCCCGTCTCGTGAATGGCTCCGCCGGGCCACATCGCGCCGGAGTTCGCGAGGACCAGGGAGCGAAGCAGTCGGAAGGGGATGTTCCAGCGGCCGACATCGAAGCTGTTCTCGTTTTGCAGGCCGCCGGCAGCCGCGATCTCCGGAAGCGTCCGCCTCATGTGCGCAACCATGTTGACATCACTCCCGGAATGTGTGCACTCGATCCTGGCCACGGGAATCCCCCAGGCGTCCTTGACTTTTGGGTCGAGCGACACGTGATTTTCATATCGGGGCTGCATTTCGCCATACCCGCTCATGACCCAAACCGGCATGCCGCGGCCGATCGCGATCTGAATGCCGTAGCCGCCGGGAAAGTCCTTCGACTCCTTCTCGCAGAAGCTCGGAATGTAGAGGCCCGTTCCCCCGAAGTCGAAGCCGTCCTCGTTGAGGCCGACCTCGACATCCCCTTCGGACACCGCCCCGCTGTGTGTGTATGCGATGTGGTCGCACAGATAGCGACCGAGACGACCCGACGAGCCACCGACACCCGACGGATGCTTCGCCGATTTCGAGTTCAGCAGGATTCGCACGCTCTCGATCGTCGACGCACACAACACGACGACCTTTGCATGAACCGCCCGCGTCTCCCTGGTCGATCGATCGATGTATTCGACGCCGGTCGCCTTCCCCGACCGCGCGTCGGTCAACAACCGGCTCGCCACCGCGTCCGCCCGAATCTCGAGCCGACCGGTGGCCAGAGCGAGCCTGATCGGAAGCGGGATCCTCCCGTCGTCGTACTTGGTCTTCCGCACGTACGTCACGCGGACGTTCGGAAGCTGTTTCTCGACATTGGCCAGGAATGCTTCCTCCAGCTTGGTCGTTCTAGCGGGCCCGATGAACTGACCGTCCGGACAGTTCGCAAAGCCTTCGGGTTGGCCGTAGACGCCGAGCGTCCGCTCGACGATGTCGTAGTACGGCGCCAGGTCTTCATAGGACAACGGCCAATCGACGCCGTCCCCGCGCACGCTCGCCGCTTTGAGCTCGTAATCCGACATGCGGGGAGCAATTCTCCACCACGTGTGCAGGCGGCCGCCGAGCTGGCGGCCCCGGAACCAGAGGAACTTGTCTCGCCCCACGGTCGCATAGGGGTTCTCGCGGTCGCTGACGAAGAACTGCTTGGTGGTTTCGGAGAAGGATGAGCACCGCACCTGGATGTGCTGGCCCCTGATGCCGTACTTGAGGCGCCCGGCGATGCCCATCACGTTCTGTTCCGCATCGGCCGGAAAGTCCCGTGCGACGTCCAGGTCCCTGCCGGCCTCGAGCAGGACGACGTTCAGGCCGCCCTCCGTCAGCTCCTTGGCAGCCCACGATCCGGTGGCTCCGGAGCCGACGACGATGGCGTCATACGTCCGTTCGCTTCCAGGCATACGTGTTCGTCTCGTTTCATGCGTGCTTGGTGTCGGCCATCGGGAGCGGCCATCGCGGCGCTCGCACCGCTTGGGAGCAGGATATGCGCGCCCGGTGCCCCGCACGTCGATTTGACCGCATCGCCGAGCCTTGCCGAAACGCCCGCACGCGCGATTCCGTTGTGTGATTCTGGCCGGGGCAAAACTCATCCTGGCTGTGGCGACGCCTTGGCCTCATCGGGGAGGAACTCGATCTTTGGCTGACGAGGAGCTGAATCCGCGTGAGGCGGAACGCATTACGTGGGATGCGATCGTCATAGGCACCGGCATGGGCGGCGGGACGCTGGGTTATTCGCTGGCCCGCTCCGGCCGCAGGGTGCTGTTCATCGAGAAGGGGCGCTCGACCCTGCCCGGGGCGCCGGGCACGATCCGCTCTTCGATACCGGAGGTGGTCGAGCCGCAATCGGCCCGCTCCGTCGAGACCTACCTCGACGCCCTGGCCCGGGCCGGGCGCTCCACCGACGAGGTCGAGGACACCAGCGGGCGCCTCGCCAAGAAGTATCTGCCGGGGATCGGCAGCGGGACCGGCGGGTCGTCGGCCCTGTACAGCATGGTCTGCGAACGGTTTTTCGCCCGCGATTTCACCCCCCGCCAAGAGTTTCGCAACCCCGGCGACTCCACCGTGCCGGAGGCCTGGCCGGTCACCTACGACCAGATGCGGCCCTGGTACGCGGCGGCCGAGAAGCTGCTGGGGATCCGCGGCGAGCGCGATCCGCTGCGCCCGGAGGCGGCCGGTGACGAGCTGCCCGCGGCGCCGCCGTTCTCGGCGGCCAACCAGCCGCTGGTCGACTATCTGACGGGCCGGGGATTGCATCCCTACCACCTGCCGATGGCCTGTGACTACGCCGACGGCTGCACCACCTGTCAGAGCTATCTGTGCCACCTGTCGTGCAAGAACGACTCCGCCCGCAATTGCCTGGTGCCCGCCATCACCGAGCACGGCGCCCAGCTGCTCACCGAATGTCAGGCCGTGCGCCTGGACGCGGACCGCACCCGGGTTCGGCAGGTGATCTGCCGGCATCCCTCCGGCACGCTGACCCTCAGGGCCGAGGTGGTGGCGCTGGCCGCCGGCGCGCTGCTCACCCCGGTGCTGTTGCTCAATTCCCGCTCCGGTGATTGGCCGCGCGGGCTGGCCAACGGCTCGGACTGGGTGGGACGCAACCTGATGCGTCACCTGGTCGACTTCATCGAGGTCTGGCCGGAACCCGATTCCAAGATCACGGCCGAGAACAAGGAGATCGGGTTCAACGATTTCTATTTCTGGGAGGGGGACAAATACGGCACCGTGCAATCCGGCGGCGCGATGCCGCGCATCGAGGCGTTCACCAACCACCCCGGCTGGCAGTTCAAGGCGATGCGGCTGCTGAGCCCCGCGGCGCGGCCGATCTACGAGCGGTTCCTCAGCGGCGGCTTGGTGCTCGCGGCGATGCTGGAAGACCTGCCCTATCTGGATAACCGGGTGGAGCCACTCGGTGAGCCGAGGCCGGACGGCCGCCAGCGGCTGCGGCTTCAGTATCGCCTGCACGCCAGCGAGATCGAGCGCCGCGCGGTGTTCCTGCAACAGCTGAAGGAGCTGTTCCAGCCGTTCCGAAAGAAAATGCTGCGCGGCGCCACGAACAACGGGGTCCTGGCCCACGTCTGCGGCACCTGCCGCTACGGCACCGATCCCAAGACCAGCGTGCTCGACGCGAACAACCGGGCGCACGAGGTGGAAAACCTCTACGTCGTGGACGGCTCGTTCCTGCCCACCAGCACCGGCATCAACCCCAGTCTGACGATCGCGGCCAACGCCTTGCGGGTGGCCGCGCACGTGGACCAGGTGCACTTCGCCACCGCGCCGCAGCGGCACACGATCAGCCGCTGAGCGCTCCGATCAGCCGACGCGCCTTCGGCGGGCGAAATCCTCGACGAGGTCGGCGGCGGTCGCGACGCTTTCGGCCGCCTTGATCATCGAGGCGGCGATCGCGCGGGCATTGGCGACGATCTCGGGCGCGAGGATGGCGCGCAGGTCGGCCACGAGCGACTTGTGGGTCATGCTCGGAAAGCGCCGGGCGGTGCCGACTTTCAAGCGCTTGACCCGAGCGCCCCACAGCGGCTGATCGCCCAGCATCCACAGGATCAACGTGGGGACTCCGGCGCGCAGGCCCGCGGCCGTGGTGCCCGCGCCACCGTGGTGCACGACCGCGCGGCAGGCCGGGAAGATCGCCGAGTGGTTCACCGCGCCCACCACCTTGACGTGCTCGAAACGGGGGACGTCGGCGAAGTCGGTAAACCCCGCGGAAATCAACGCGCGCTCGCCCAGCGCCGCGCAGGCCGCGCCGACCATGGCAACCGTGTCGGCGGGAGATTCGACCGGCATGCTGCCAAAGCCGAAGTAAATCGGCGGTGTCCCCGCCGCGATCCACGACAGCACCTCCTCGTCGGCCTCGGTGGGCAACTCCATCGTCAGCGCGCCGACAAAGGGCCGCTGGCCGTTCCATTTCGCCCATTCGTCCGCCAGCCCCGGAAAGCACACCTCGTCGTAGGCCTGAAGTTCCAGCGATCCGCGTTCGGTGATCCGCCGCGCCCCCGGGCTGGTGGCCTTGGGCAGGCCAAGTTCGCGGCGCTCCGCGTCCTGCACCTTCTTCCACAAATGCCAAACCAGCCACTCGCCCACCGTCATGGCAAAGTGACCCACCGGGCCCGGCAGGAACGGCAGCAGCTTGCCGTTGGGCCGCAGTGGGATGTGATCCAGTGTGGCCAAAGGGATGTCGTAGTACTCCGCGACGTCGGCAACGACCTCCTGGTAGGCCAGGCCGGTGAACAGCAAATCGGCGTCCTTGGCCAGCGACACCAGCGTCGTGCTCATCTCCCCCCAGCACCGGACGCTGGGCTCCCACGACGCGCGCCAGACCTTGTTGAGCCTGCGGACCCTCCAGAAGTTGCCGGACAACTCCTTCCAGAAGTCGCGGTGCGCGTCCAACATGGCCTGATCGCCCAGACCGTAGGGGACCGCCGTGAGCCCGGCGGCCTCGGCGAAGCCAACCATGTCCGGCGAGACGGCCATGCGCACCTCGTGGCCACGGCGCAGCAGTTCACGGCCCAGCGCGGCGCACGGCTCGACGTCCCCGCGGGTTCCATAGCATGCCAGCACAAACCTCATCGCGTGACGCTCGCCTCTCAAATTCCAGTGCTCAACCGCTCGGCAGCCTAACCCATGACCGCCGGACCGACCCCGAATTGGAAGACTCACCCGAATGAGACTGAGACGCTGAGGAATTGGGAGGCGGCATCTCGGGCGGGCCCGCGATGCGGTCCGTGCGACGCCGCCGAAGTGGAACAATGGCGCGTGTTCCAACGGCCCCCCTCACGAAGTTGGTGACCTTGCGCCAGGCCGATAGTGTCAGCCCAGTCGATGCGGGTCACCGCGCGGCGGAGACGGGATTTCGCCCGGATATCGAGGGCTTGCGCGCCGTCGCGGTGTTGGGCGTCGTCCTTTTTCACGCCGACGTACCCGGCGTGGGTGGCGGCTACGTCGGCGTGGACGTGTTCTTCGTTATCTCGGGCTTCCTCATCACCGGGCTGCTGTGGCGCGAGGTGAGCACCACCGGCACCGTCCGGCTGCGCCGCTTCTACGGGGCGCGGGCCCGCCGGCTGCTACCGGCGTCGGCCACCGTGGGCGTCGTCACCGCGATCGCCTCGGCCGCCCTGTTGCCCCTGCTGCAGGCCAAGACCGTCATGGGTGATGGCATCGCGAGCGCGTTGTACGTCGCCAACTACCGGTTCATCGTCCAGGGCGTCGACTACCTGGCGGCCAACCTGCCGCCGTCGCCGTTCCAGCACTACTGGACCCTGGGCGTGGAAGAGCAGTTCTACCTGGTGTGGCCGGCCATGATGATCGGCACGGCGTGGCTCATCCGGCGTGCGCGCCGCACCCGGGCGCGGGCCACGCAAGGCCCGTACCTGGCGGTCCTCGTGCTGGTCGGGGTGGTGTCGTTTGCGATGTCGCTGGTGGTCACCTACGTGACGCTGCCCGTGGCGTTCTTCTCGCTGCCCACCCGGGCCTGGCAGCTGGCCGCCGGCGGCCTGGTGGCGCTCACGGCCGGCCGGTGGCGCCGACTGCCGCCACTCCCCGCCGCCATCGCGGGCTGGGCCGGGCTGGCGCTGATCCTGCTGGCCTGCACGCTGTTCGGCACGAACACGCTCTATCCGGGCACCGCCGCGCTGGTGCCCGTGCTCGGCACGGTGCTGGTGATCGGCGCGGGCTGTGCCGCGGCTTCCCGAGGATGCGGCCGCCTCCTGTCGGTGCCGCCGATGCGGGCGATCGGCCGGGTGTCGTACTCGTGGTACCTGTGGCACTGGCCGGTGCTGGTGCTCGCACCGCCCTTGCTGGGCCACCCGCTGGGGCTGGCCGGCAAGCTGGCGACGGTCGCCATCTCGGCCGGGCTGGCGGTGCTCACGCTGCACCTCATCGAGAACCCGTTGCGCTTCGCCGCTGCCCTGCGCCGGTCTCCACGCCGCAGCCTCGCGCTCGGCGGTGCCGCCACCGCGGTCGCGGTCTGCGCGAGCCTGGCGCTGCTGGTATCGGTGCCCACCCCGGTCGGCCGCGGCGAGCCGGCCGCGCCGCTGACGGTCACCGTGCCCCCGACGGGCCACAACGTCGACGCATACGACGCGGCGGTGCGGGACGTGTTCGGGCAGGTGCAGGCGGCGGTCGCGGCATCCGCCGGGCTGAAGGCCGTGCCGTCGAACCTCAACCCGCCGCTTGCCGACGCGGCGGCCGAACTGCGGGCCCTGCTGCTCAACGGGTGCCTGCTGCGGGCTTTCCAGATCAGCCAAGTCAGACAGCCGGAATGCGCGACGGGTGACACCGCGTCGACGACGACGGTTGCCCTGGTGGGCGACTCGCATGCCGCGATGTGGGCCCCGGCGTTCCAGCGGCTCGCCGAGCAGCGGCACTGGCGGCTGGAGACCCTGACCAAGGGGGCCTGCCCGTTGCTGAACCTGCCCATCGCCAACCCCCTCCGTCGCTGGGTCACCCACTGCGAGCAGTGGCGCGACGAGGTCCTCGACCGGTTGCGCGCCGAGCGCCCGCGACTGGTCGTTGTGGACATGGCGCGGGGCTATCGTGCCGACCAGAGCTGGCAGCCGGGTTTCACGTCATATGACCGGGTGTGGTTCGACAGCCTGACCCGCCTGGCGCAGCAGCTGCGCGACACCGGCGCCAGGGTGCTGGTGCTCGGGCCCGTCCCGAGCCAGCAGGCGGCGGTGCCGATCTGCCTGTCCGGGCACCTCGGCGACGCGACGGCATGCGCGTCGCCCAGCGCGACGGCGGTGAACAAGCCCGGCATCGCGGCCGAGACCGCCGCCAGCAACGCGGGCGGCGCACAATACGCCGACCTCACCGAGCTGTTCTGCACCGCCGAGCGCTGCCCGGTCATCGTCGGCAACACCCTGGTGTACCTCGAGGGAGGCCATATCACGGGCGAATACGCGCGACTGTTGGCACCGGTGATGGGGGTGTTGGCCGACCGCACTCTCGCCGCGGGGTGAGCTGCCGCCCAAGTTTCGGTGGCGCGACGCAAGCCCCGGATATGATCGACCGGATCTCGTGCAGGCAACCCGGAAGGCTTTGGCTCTTGTCAACATCCGTGCTCGTCACCGGTGGGGCCGGGTTCATCGGATCCGCGCTCGCTCGCCGCCTCGTCAAGGAGGATTACGACGTTGCCGTGATGGATGTCCTGCACCCGCAGGTGCACGCCGGACATCAGCCGATCGACCTGCCGCCGTCCGTGCGGTTCTTCACCGGCGATGTCAGCCATGCCCCCGACTGGGATGCGGTGCTCCGGTTGTTTCGCCCGTCCCAGGTCGTCCATTTGGCGGCGGAAACCGGAACGGCGCAATCGCTTTCGGAGGCGACGCGGCACGGCTCGGTGAACGTGGTGGGCACCACCCAGCTCCTCGACGCCCTGAGCCGATCGGAGATCGTGCCCGACCAGCTCGTCCTGGCATCGTCACGGGCCGTGTACGGCGAGGGCGCTTGGCGATGCGGCGAACAAACCTTCTACCCGCGCCCTCGCAGCCACGCTCAGCTGCTGGCCGGCAGCTGGGATCCCCAGGGGCCCAAAGGCGAACCGGCGGTGCCGCTGCCGAGCCACGCGGGGCAGACCGAGCCCCGGCCCACCAACATCTACGCCGCGACCAAACTCGCGCAGGAGCACATGTGCGCGGCCTGGGCGGCCGCGCACGACACCAATCTCAGCGTGCTGCGTCTGCAGAATGTCTACGGGCCGGGCCAATCGCTGACCAATTCCTACACCGGAATAGTCTCTCTCTTCGCGCGATTGGCGCGTCGGCAACAGTCGTTGGAGGTCTACGAAGACGGTCGGATCGTGCGCGATTTCGTCTTCATCGACGATGTCGTCGACGCGTTGTTCGCGACGGTGCAGAAACCCGCCGTCGAGTCGCGCTGCCTCGACATCGGGTCGGGCACCGCGACCACCATCCATGAGCTTGCCCGCATGGTCGCCGCCATCTGCGGCGCCCCGGAACCTGTTGTGGTGCCGAAATTCCGCGACGGCGACGTACGCGCCGCGAGCTGCACCATCGGGCCGGCGAAGGACGCGCTAGGCTGGCATCCGAGGTGGACGCTCGAGGACGGTCTGCATTCACTGCTCGAGTGGATCGACGAACAGCCCCAATTGCCTTCGTAGCCAAGCGATCACCCGACGGCCCGCCGTGCCGTCAGCCAACCCGCCTCTTGCGCGCGAGATCTTCCAGCAGATCGACGGCGGTCGCAACGCTTTCGGCGGGTTTGGTCATCCGGGTCGCGATCTCGCGTGCCCGCGCGGCGTATTGCGGTTCGAGGATCCGGCGCAGGTCCGCCACCAGTGATTCTTCGGTGGCCGAAAAGTTCTGTGCGGTACCCACTTTCAGTCGTTTGACCTGGGCCGCCCACAGCGTCTGGTCGAGGAACGTCGAAAGGATCAACTGCGGAACGCCGGCGCGCAGGCCGGCGGCCGTGGTGCCCGCGCCACCGTGGTGCACGACCGCCCGGCAGGTCGGAAAGATGGCCGCGTAGTTCACCGTGGCCACCACCTTGACGTGCTCGAAATGGGCGAGGTCGCTGAAGTCGGTCTCGGCTGCGCAGACCAGCGCCCGCTCGCCCAGCTGCGCGCAGGCCGCGCCGATCATGGCGATCGTCTCGGCGGGGGATTTGACCGCCGTGCTGCCGAAGCCGAAGAAAATCGGCGGCGTTCCCGCGGCAATCCACGACGCCACCTCCTCGTCGGCGTCCGTCGGCAACTCCAGCGTCAGCGCGCCGACAAAGGGCCGCTGGGCTTCCCATTGCGCCCATTCGGCTGCCAGCCCGGGAAAGCACACCTCGTCGTAGGCCTGGATTTCCAGCGTTCCGCGTTCGGCGACCCGTCGCGACCAGAGCTTTGTGGCCTTCGGCAGGCCCATTTTTCGGCGCTGCGCGTTCTCGAACCTCTTCGTCATGGGCCAGCCCAGCCAGTCGTTCACCGACATCGCCGAACGCGCCAGCCGCGCCGGGAGGACCGGCAGGAGCTGGCCGGTCGGCCGCATCGGGGAGGTGTGCAGCAGCGCCAACGGAAGGTTGTAATACTCGGCGACATCGAACGCGGCCTCCTGGCCGATGATCATGCTGAGTAGCGCGTCGGCACCGTCGGCAAGCGAAATCAGCGTCGTGGTGATCTCGTCCCAACTCCGGGCGACCAGCCGCCAGTCTTCGCGCCCCAACCTGACCAGATCCGGGACGTTCCAGAACTTGCGAAGACGCGACAAGAAGTCGCGGTGCAGGTCCTGCCACGTCCGGGCGTCCGGCCCGCAAGCGACCGCCGTAAGACCGACCGACTCGACGAAGCCAACCAGGTCCGGCGCGACAGCCATGCGCACTTCGTGCCCCCTGCGCAGCAGCTCGCGGCCGAGGGCGGCGCAGGGCTCGACGTCACCGCGAGTTCCATAGCATCCCAGCACAAACTTCATCGCGCAGCTTCAGCCTTTCACTCGGCGCGTTCAACCCTAATACCCGCGACCCATCGGATACCCGGATTCCGAAGGCCCGCGCTACGCCCAGGTGCCCCTGCGCCGATGGGCTATGGCGGCGACCTCGTTGACCAGCTTCCAGACCAGCGGCGGGACAACGCTGTTCAGCTTGTGGAAGCGGTGAAAATCCTCGAACACGATCGAGAACGCACGTACGCTCGCCCGATACGCCTCGAAAACGCCATCCAGCCCAGCGCCATCCCAGGACTCGTCCCGCGTGGCCGCGCGCAGCGTCTCATAGACTGTGGACATCCAGTCGGTGCCGAACGGCTCTGTTACCGGACCGCTGTATCGCTGGCGCCGAAGGTCGGGTTTGACGAACTCATCGATCGCGGCCTCGTCACGGGTGTCGAGATCGATCGCGAGCGCCGCGGAGATCCGCTTCACCTCCCGGCGCCAGTCCTCGAGGAGGTTGGCGTACTCGACGAACACGCGCGGCAAACCGCGCGTTTGTCTCTCGGCCAGGAGGAGGTATTTCAACCACAGGGCGCTCGAGAACTCCTGCGAGACGCGGGTTTTCGCGCCAACCGACGCGTTGACCTCCTCCGGGTGGCGCACCGCGATCACGGTCGCGACGTCGAATCCGGCCTCATGTGCCGCCTCGAACCACACGCCGGTCAGCAACGTGATCCTGGGGTCCTTGATGACGACGACCGGCGCGGCCGGCAGCTTGGCCAGGAACGCCCCGATCTCGGTGACGCAGGCCGCCTTCTCCTCGGGGTCGAGCGCGCCATGCTCCTGCAAGCGCAGCGACGGGTCGTAATGGGCGCTGCCGTTGCGGCGCAGGATTACTTCGTTCAGGTAAACGGCTTGGCGCGGCTCCCAATAGCCACGCGGATTGTCGGAGTTGGCTCCCAGCATCCCGGCCGGAGACGCGGCGCCGCACAGCGAGAGAACTCGGGTGAGCGCCGCTGTTCCGGAGCGGCCCGAGCCCAGCACGAACACGAGGACCGGCCTGGCAGCGGTCCCCTTCCGAGCGTCGGCGGTCACGGCGCCCACCTCCCCCTTGATGCTCCGTGGCGCGCAGGAGCGCGCCGCTCCACCATAAATCGGTCGGTTGGCGGGCCGGCCCGGTGCCGTCGGTGCATCGGTTCGAAAAGCCTTTCCACGTTGGTGGCCGCCGCGGCAACGTGGTCGATCTGCGCCGACGCCGGACGGATGGAAGGAGACCCCGCGGCGCGCGCACCACTTCGGCCCCCGATCATGGCGGGATAATAGCCGCCATCCGGCGCCGTTGGTCGGCTTTTCGTGCGACTCTGGTGCTACGTGGAAGACCGTGTGGGCGAAGCGGCAGTGGAAGCCGACCGCCGTGAACGCAGTAGGCGTCCCAATGCTTTCGATCGCTCGTATGCGTATTCCAAGAAGCGCAAGCAGTATTCCCAACAGGTCAGGTAAACGATCGAGATCCGCCGCCCGCCCAGCGGGTAGTAGCCATGGAAGTCCCACAGGCGCCGCAGTTCACGGCAGACCACGCGGGCGGGCATGTTCGACGAGATTCCACCTCCGTCGAAATCGCACAGCACACGCCGGATCGTGATCGGCGTCCGTTGCAACGCGGCCCGGAAAATGAATTCTTGGTCGGCGGCGAACCCGAATTCAAGGTTGTAAAGGCCTACCTTGTCCACCAGCGACGACCCGAAGAACGACGCTTGATGTGGAACCCCCTGCCAGCGAGGCCAGCCGGCGACGAACCAACGGAGGTGAAAAGGCATCGGGCCGCCATAAATTCGCCCCCTCTTGATTACGCGATACATGCCGTAGCCCCACAGGTCACGCGCCGGCCCGTGGCCCGAGATCGCCTCCGCGACCTGAGCCACCGCGTCGGGATCGGAAAATCGATCGCCCGAATGCATGAACCACAACAGGTCGCCCGTCGCGTGGGCGATGCCCTGGTTCATCCCGTCGTACCGTCCGCCGTCGGGTTGGGACTGCCAATAGCTGAAGCCCGGCTCGCACCCGGACAGATATTCCACGACGGCGTCGCCGGATCCACCGTCGATCACGATGTGCTCGATGCGTCCCTCGTAACGCTGCGCCCGCACGCTGTCCACCGTGCGCTTGAGCCCGTCGAGGTCGTTCAGGGAGATCGTTATCACCGAGACGGTTGGAGCCGACGTCACCGGCTTCCCTCTCGCCCCACTTTGTCCGCCCGACGCCCGGCGCCACTTGCGTCGAAAGGCGCCATGGCAAACCTCCTGATGTTCCGCCGTGTCAAGCACCGTAACCGTACATTAAGCCGCGTCGGGTCGGCGCGACTTCAGCGGGCGCCGACGCCCGCCTGCCCGAGGTCATCTGTCGAGCTTGGAATAGATTCAGGCAGAACAGAACTGGCGATCATCCGCCCGCGACATGTCAGCGACCGACGAGCGCGCGATCGGCCAGCGCGCCCATCACCGGCGCCAACAACCCCGAGTACTGGAGCGTCAGGTGGATCCGGTCGAAATACACCAGGGTGTTGCCCACGATGACCGGGCAGCGGTCGGCGGTGCAGAACAGTGCGGTGATGTCGGCGTATTGCCCGTCGCCGGCCTTGGTGGCGGCGATCTCGGCCGCGATACCGACCTGGTTCACCGCCGACGACCGTGCCGGCGAACACGCCGTCGCATCGTCGAGGTGGCCGGAGAGGCATTCCGGCACCCTCGACTGCGGATCCGGGATGGGCCCGAGCACCAGCACCTGCGCGTTGGTGCCGCGCAACTGCCGCACCAGCCGGGTCAGGCGATCGATCCACGCCGGGTCGTACGCGTCGAAGGTATCGGCGTGGTAGATGCGCGAGATGCTCAGCACGATCAGGCGCGGGTGTTCGGCCTGTAACCGGGCGAGGATCTGACCGCGCCACTGCTCGCACTCGGTGTACGTCCGGCGAAGCTGGGTCTCGGTGTAGGGCAGGTCCAGCAATGGGCAGCCCGCCTTGGCCATGGTCTCCAGCCGCCAGTGCCGCTGGTCGGCGACCCGCTCGAACGCGCGGCTCCACATCGCGGCATCCGAGTCGCCGACCAGCGCCACCGTCGTCGCCGACGCGGTGTCGCCCGTCGCGCACTCGGGTTGTCCCACCTGGAGAAAGTTGCGCAGGCAGCCGCTGGGCCCCATGGTCGTTTGTTGGGCTGCGGCGTCGGCAAGCGGCGGATCGAGGTTCGACGGCACGGCGGTCACGTTCGCCGAGGCCGCCACCGCGGCCTGCACCTGGGCGAATGCGTTCCGCACCACCGCGTCGTACGGCTCGACGTTTCCCCCTGCCGGGGGCGGCCCCACGGTGACGGCCAGCGTTGGAGCCGCGGGGCCGCGGCCGACCGGCAGGGGTATCAGTACCAGCAGCGCCACGCCCACACCGACGGCCACCGCCGTGGCGGCGCCGCCGAGCGCGAGGCTGCGGCCCGCCGACCGGCGGATCGAAGGGGCGAAGCGCAGCGGGTTCTCGACGAAGCGCAGCGTCAGCACGGCCAACCCGCCGGAGATGACGACCGTCGCCAGCCTGCCGGCCAGCCCCAGCGGGTGTCCCAACAGCGGCGCCGCGAGCACCAGCACCGGCCAGTGCCACAGATACCACGAGTACGACACCTGCCCGACCGCCCGCATCGGCGGCAGCCCCAGCACACGGCCCACCCCCCGCGCGGACGCGGCGCAGCCCGCGCCGATCACCAGCGCCGTACCGAGCACGGGCAGCAGCGCGGCGGTTCCCGGATAGGGCGTGGTCGTGTCCAACCGGGTGCACGCCCACAGGATCACCCCCAGACCTGCCCATCCCCCGATCGCGGCGAGCGGTGCCGGCAGCCGGCCCCACTGGGTGGCCGTGAGAGCCACGAGGCCGCCCACCGCCAGCTGCCAGGCCCGGGTGGGCATCGAGAAGAACGCGGTGGGCGGCAGCGTGCGGGTGATCGCCAGCGACATCGCGAACGACACCACCGCGACCAAGGCAAGGACCACCAGGTACGGGCGCCTCGACGATGCGCCGTCGGCCCGGGTGTAGCGCCGCACCAACCGGACGAGCAAAGCCGTTCCGATGATCATGGGCGGCCACACCAGGTAGAACTGCTCCTCTACCCCCAGCGACCAATAGTGCAGGAACGGCGACGGGTCCTGGTTGGAGAAGTAGTCGATGGCATGACCGAGGAACCACATGTTGCCGACGTACAGCGCGCAGGCGATGCCGTCACCAAAGATGCCCCGGACCTGCAACGGGACCAATAGGACAGCAGACGCGATCATGGTGACGACGCCTACCGCGGCCGACGCCGGCAGCAGGCGCCGGGCCCGCGCCCCGTAGAACCGGCGCATCCGGACGGTTCCCGCGGTGCTCACCTCGCGCCACAGCAGTCCGGTGATCAAAAAGCCCGAGATGACGAAGAACACGTCCACGCCGACGAACCCGCCACCGACCCCGGGCACGCCGGCATGAAAGAGGACGACGGCCAACACGGCGACGGCGCGCAGGCCCTCGATGTCGGAGCGAAATCCCGTGTGCGCCGGGCGCGCCCCCGCCGCGGAAGAATCGCCGTCGCCGGCCGGCGGCGTCGAAGGGCTGCGCCGGAACAAGATACGTTCTCGAATCCGCTGATGACGGTTCGTTGCCGGCAGACCGGTCAATTAGAGCTTGCCCCTCCGTGATCCCACTCTCGACTTGTGTCCACCGACAAATTCCGGGCCGACAACGCGACACAAAGACTGTCGCGCACCTTACTCCACGCTCGCCCGCCCGGTGCGAGATTCGGGTCGGGCTGCCGTGCTAGGCGCATTCATTGTCTTAGCGCGCCGGCGTTTGCCCGATACCAAGCCACCGTCGCCTCGATACCGTCCCGCAGCGCGATTTCCGGGCGCCATCCCGCCTGCCGCAGAACGGAGACGTCGAGCAGTTTGCGCGGTGTTCCGTCGGGTTTGGTTGGGTCCCAGCGGGTTTCGCCGCGGTAGCCGACGGCTTTGGCGACCATGTCGGCGATCTCCCTGACGGTGTGGTCGACGCCGGTGCCCACGTTGACGTGGTTCGGCCCGTCGAAGTGTTCCAACAGGAACAGGCACGCGCTCGCCAGGTCATCGACATGCAACAGCTCGCGCCGTGGGGTCCCGGTGCCCCAGTTCGTCACCTCCGGCGCGCCGCTGGCTCTGGCCTCGTCATATCTGCGGATGAGTGCGGGCAACAGATGCGAGCCCGACGGGGAAAAGTTGTCGCCGGGTCCGTACAGGTTGGTCGGCATCGCCGAGATCCAGGCCAGGCCGTATTGCCGCCTGACGGCCTGGACCTGGAGGATGCCGGCGATCTTGGCGATCGCGTATGCGTCGTTGGTCGGCTCCAGCGGGCCGGTGAGCAGCGCGCTCTCCTTGATGGGCTGCGGCGCGTACTTCGGGTAGATGCAGGAGGAACCGAGGAACAGCAGCCTCGGCACCCGCGCGGCCACCGAGGCGTCGAGCAGGTTGACCTGGATCTGCAGGTTTTCGGACAGGAAGTCGGCGGGGTAGGTGTCGTTCGCCATGATGCCGCCGACGCGGGCCGCGGCGTCGATGACGACCCGGGGCCGTGATTCGAGAACGAAGTCGAACGTCGCGGCCCGGTCCGTCAGGTCGAGTTCGCTGTGCGACCGCACCAGGAGGTTGTCGAACCCCTCGGCCCGAAACCTGCGTAACAGGGCGGAGCCGACCAGCCCGCGGTGCCCGGCGATGTACACCGGAGCTGCGCGGTCAAGCCGGTCGGCCGATGTGTCCATCCCCCTGCTCAGCTCCAGCCGGGAAGCATCGGCTTGTCGATCCAGGGCCTGCCGTCGCACTCCAATGCGGCGATGTCCGCGTCGACCATGATCCGGGCCAGCTCGGCGGTGTGTATCGAAGCCTTCCACCCCAGCGATCGGGCGGCCTTGGTCGCATCACCGACGAGCGAATCCACCTCGGTGGGGCGCAGATAGCGCTCGTCGAATTTCACATGCTTTTCCCAGTCGAGCCCGGCATGGTCGAACGCGGTCTGGGCGAACTCGCGCACGGTGTAACCGTGTCCCGTCGCCAGGACGTAGTCGTCGGGGTCGGGCGCCTGCAGCATCCGCCACATTCCTTCGACGTATTCGGGTGCGTACCCCCAGTCGCGGACGGCGTCGAGGTTACCCAGATAGAGGTGCGAGTCGATACCGGCCTTGATCCGGGCCACGGCCCGCGTGATCTTTCGGGTCACGAAAGTCTCACCACGGCGCGGTGACTCGTGGTTGAACAAGATGCCGTTGACCGCGAACAGCCCGTACGCCTCGCGATAGTTGCGCGTCGCCCAGTACGAGTAGACCTTTGCCGCACCGTATGGTGAGCGCGGGCAGAACGGTGTCTGCTCGTTCTGCGGCGGCGGGGACGCGCCGAACATCTCCGACGACGACGCCTGATAGAAGCGACAGCCAACCTTGGACAGGCGAACGGCCTCGAGTAGTCGCATCGATCCCATGCCGGTGGTGTCGCCGGTGTAAACGGGTTCGTCGAAGCTGACGCGCACGTGCGACTGCGCCGCAAGGTTGTACACCTCGTCGGGGTCGATGACGCTGAGCAACGTCACCAAGCGGGTGCCGTCGGTGAGGTCGCCGTAGTGCAGGAAAAATCGTGCGCCCTTTTCGTGTGGATCGACATAGAGGTGATCGATCCGCGACGTGTTGAAGGTCGAAGCCCGACGGATGAGCCCGTGGACCTCGTATCCCTTGCTCAGCAGCAACTCGGCCAGATACGAGCCATCCTGTCCGGTGATCCCCGTTATGAGCGCTCGCCGCACCTGATTCCCATCCCTGTCGGTTCGACGGCGGGACTCGCCGCCAGCCTCATAGTAGATGTCCAGGGCAACCGCCATTCAGCGACGACCTCGCGGCAGCAAATGTTAAGGTCGTGCTTCGCTCAAACCGGGCAGGGCGCATGGCATTCATCCGTTGAGGAATTCGATTTGGCTGACGGCGAGCTGGATCCGCACGAGGCGGAACACGTTACGTGGGACGCGATCGTCGTGGGCACCGGCATGGGCGGCGGGATGCTGGGTTATTCGCTGGCCCGCTCGGGGCGCCGGGTGCTGTTCGTCGAGAAGGGCCGCTCGACGCTGCCCGGGGCGCCGGGCACCATTCGTTCTTCGGAGCCGGAAGTGGCCGAGCCGCTGGCGAGCCGTTCCGTGGCGACCTACCACGACGCCTTGGCCCGGGCCGGACGCGCCACCGACGAGATCGAGTTCATGAACGGACGCTCCTCGCGGCGGTTGGTGCCGTTCCTGGGCAGCGGGACCGGCGGGTCGTCCGCCCTTTACGGCATGGTCTGCGAGCGGTTCTTTGCTCGCGACTTCACTCCCCGGCAAGACTTTCGGGACCCCGGCGAGTCCACCGTGCCCGAGGCCTGGCCGATCACCTACGACCAGATGCGGCCGTGGTACGCGGCGGCGGAGAGGCTGCTGGGGGTGCGCGGCCAGCCCGATCCCCTGCGCCCGGAGGCGGCCGAGGTGGATCTGCCTGCAGCACCGCCGTTTTCGGCGGACAACCAGCCGTTGGTGGACTACCTGACGGGCCTGGGACTGCATCCCTACCACCTGCCGATGGCCTGCGATTACACCGACGGCTGCACCACCTGTCAGGGCTATCTGTGCCACCAGTCGTGCAAAAACGACGCCGCCCGCAATTGCCTGACGCCGGCGCTGGCCGAGCACGGCGCGCAGCTGCTGACCCAATGTCGGGTGGTGCGCCTGGAGGCCGACGCCACCCGGGTCCGGCAGGTGATCTGTGAGCACCCCTCCGGCACGCTGACCCTCAAGGGCAAGGTGGTGGTGTTGGCCGCCGGGGCGCTGATCACCCCGGTGTTGCTGCTGAGTTCCCGCTCCGGTGATTGGCCACGCGGATTGGCCAACGGCTCGGACTGGGTGGGGCGCAACCTGATGCGTCACCTGATCGACTGGGTCGAGATCTGGCCGCAACGCGACTGGAAGGTCAGAGACCCGAACAAGGAGATCGGGCTGAACGACTTCTACTTCTGGGAGGGGCAGAAGTACGGGACCGTGCAGTCGGCGGGCGCGGTGCCGGCCATGGAGGTCCTGACCAACCACCCGGGCTGGCAGAGTAAGGCGCTGCGGCCGATCAGGCCGGCGCTGCGTCCGCTCTACCAGCATTTCTTCAACAGCGGGCACCTGCTGGCGCTGATCATGGAGGACCTGCCCTATCTGGACAACCGCGTGCTGCCGTCCGATTCGTCGGGCGTGGATGGTAGCCAGCGTCCGCGAATCGAATACCACCTGCACGCCAGCGAGATTCAGCGCCGCGCGGTGTTCCTACGGCAGTTGAAGCGGGTCCTGAAGCCGTTTCGCAAAATCACCCTGCGCGGCGCCACCAACAACACGGCCTTGGCCCACGCTTGCGGCACGTGCCGGTTCGGCACCGATCCCAAAACCAGTGTGCTGGACCCGAACAACCGGGCACACGAAGTGGACAACCTCTACGTCGTCGACGGCTCGTTTTTCCCTTCCAGCACCGGGTTGAACCCCAGCTTGACGATCGCGGCCAACGCCTTGCGGGTGGCCGCTCACGTCAACCAGGCGCATTTCGCCAACTGATCGAATCGATCGTCAGGCCGGCTCGCGGAGCGGAAGGCCCGCAGCGCGATAGATCGCATCGACGACGGTCATGTTCTCGATCGCGTCTTGTGGCGTCGTCGTCACCGGCTCGCCGCGCAGCACCGCCGCGGCGAAAGCGTCGAGCTGATACGCGAACGGGCTGCGCGCCGGGAAGCGCTCCACCCGATTGCCGTCCGCGGATCGGATCGAGAGCCGACGAAAGGGCGCCACCGGGCTGAGCACCCGCATGTGGCCGCGCTCGCCAATCACCTTGGCGCTCAACTGCAGTAGGTTCGATGACCACAGCGCGCAGCGGACCCGGCCGGTGTGCCCGCCGGCGAACCGCAACTGGGCCGTCATGGCCCGGTCCACCCGAGGATCGCGCAGTTTCGCCTGCGCCGAAACGACTTCCGGAGTCGAACCGCCGAACGTGCGAATCATGTTGACCGCAATGCATCCGAGATCCATTGTCGCCCCGCCCGCAAGGGAGTAGTCGTAACGGATGTCGGAGAACTTCGGCAGCAGCATGCACAACGCCACTTCCACCCGCTCCAGCTTGCCCAGCTCGCCGGAGGCGATGATCTCCTGCGCACGCAAGGTCAAGGGCAGATGGCGATAATAGAATCCCTCCATCGCGATCCGCTCAGCCTTCGCGGCCAGTTCGGCGATTTCGCGGGCCTCGGGGGCGTTGGCGGCAAACGGCTTTTCGCACAGCACGTGCTTGCCGGCGGCGAGCGCGGCCCGGGTCCATCTGCCGTGCAACCCGTTCGGCAGGGCGATGTACACGGCGTCCAGTTCCGGGTCGGCGATCAGCGCCTCGTAGCTGTCGTGCACCCGGTCGATGCCATGCTTGGCGGCAAAGGCTTGCGCGCGGGCCACTTCGCGCGACGCCACCGCGGCCACCTCGACCTCGGTGTTGTCCTTCGCCGGGTTGACGACCGCGGCCGGTGCGACGCGGGCCGTGCCCAGAATGCCGATCCGCAGCGGCGCCCCGTGTCCAGACACGGGACACCACGATAGTTCAGTTCACCCGCTTGCCATAGTCGTCGACGATGAACCGGCACGCCCGGACCGTGAGGGCCATGATCGTCAGCACGGGACTCTGGAATCCGGGCGAGACAAAGCATGCGCCGTCGGTCACGAACACGTTGTCGGCATCCCAACACTGGCAATAGGAGTTCAGCACCGAATCCTGCGGCGTGTCACCCATGCGCGCACCGCCGGTCTCGTGAATGGTTTCCCCCGGCCACAAGGCGCCGTAGTCGGTGAGGAACAGCGATCGAACCCATCGCGCGGGCAGGTTCCAGCGACCGAATTCGACATCCTTGCCGGCCGGCAGGCCACCGGCGGCCGCGATCTCGGGAAGCGTCCGCCTCATGTGCGCAACCATGTTGACGTCGCTTTGCGAATGACGGCACTCGATTCTGGCCACCGGGATGCCCCACGCGTCCTTGACTTTTGGGTCGAGCGACACGTGGTTGTCGTATCGGGGCTGCATCTCGCCATACGTGCACATGATCCACACCGGCGCGCCGCGGCCGATCGCGATCTGGATGCCGTAGCCGCCCGGAAAGTTCTGCGATTCCCGCTCGCAGAAGCTGGGAATGTAAAGACCCGTTCCGGCGAAGTCGAACCCATCCTCGTTGAAAGCGGGCTCGACATCTGCCTTGGGCACCGGGCCGGTCAGCGTGTAGGAAAGGTGGTCGCACAGATAGCGACCCAGCTGACCCGACGATCCGCCCACCCCCGACGGATGCCGCGCCGATCGCGAGTTCAACAGGATCCGCACGCTCTCGATCGCCGACGCACACAACACCACGACCCGCCCCCGAACGGCCCGCCCGGTGCCCGTCAACCGCTCGACGTACTCGACACCGGTCGCCTTCCCCGACCGCTCGTCGACCAGCAGCCGACTCACCACGGCATCCGTCCGGATCTCGAGGCGACCGGTCGCCAGCGCGAGCCTGACCGGAAGCGGAACCCTGTCGTGGTCGTACTTGGTCTTCCTGCTGTACGTCACCCGGACGTCGGGCCGTCGCTTCTCGACATTGGCCCGAAACGCCTCTTCGATCCCGGTCGTTTTCGACGGCCCGAGGAACCGGCCGTCCGGACAGTTGGCAATGCCCGCGGGCTCGCCGTAGACGCCCAGCGTCTGCTCCACGACGTCGTAATACGGCGCCAGGTCGGCATAGGCCAACGGCCAATCCAGGCCGTCGCCCCGCACGCTGGCGGCTTTGAGCTCGTGATCCGACATGCGCAGTGCATGTCTCCACCACGTGTGCAGGCGACCGCCGAGTTGGCGGCCCCGAATCCACAAGAACCTGTCGCCCGGCGTCGTCGTATACGGATTCTCCTTGTCACTGACGTAAAACTGCTTGGTGGTCTTGGAAAACGACGAGCACCGCGCCTGAACCTGCTGGCCCCCGATTGCCGATTTGACCCGCCCCACAGGCCCCATCGCGCCCACCTTCGCGTCGGCGGGAAAATCACGGGCGATGTCCAGGTCGCGGCCGGCCTCGAGCAGCACCACCCTCAGCCCGCCTTCGGTCAGCTCCTTGACCGCCCACGAACCGGCGGCTCCCGAGCCCACCACGATGGCGTCATACATGGATTCACTTCCGCCCATAGGTGCCGTACCTCGTTTCACGCGTGCTCATCCCATCCGCCATTGCCGAAAACGCCCACCTGCGACGATCGATCATTTGCCGGCGGCGGGAGCGGAAAACGTCAACCTTTCTGTGGCAACCGATGGTAACGTCGGCATTCGCTCAGAGGGCGCGAAGCTTTGGGTCATCATCCGGGGAGAGAACTCGATTTTGGTTGACGGCGAGCTGGATCCGCGCGAGGCGGAACGCGTCATGTGGGACGTGATCGTGGTGGGCACCGGCATGGGTGGCGGGATGCTGGGCTATTCACTGGCCAAGTCGGGCCGCAGCGTGCTGTTCGTCGAAAAGGGACGCTCGACACTGCCCGGGGTGCCGGGAACCATTCGCTCTGCGATACCGGAGGTGGTCGAGCCGCAGGCGTGTCTTTCCGCGGAGACCTACTACGAGGTGTTGGCCCGGGCCGGGCGCAGCACCGACGAGGTCGAAGACATCAGCGGGCGCTCCACCCGGCGGTATCTGCCGATGATCGGCAGCGGGACCGGAGGGTCGTCGGCGCTTTATGGCATGGTCTGCGAGCGGTTTTTCGTCCGCGATTTCACTCCCCGGCAGAATTTCCGTAAGCCCGGCGATTCCACCGTGCCGGAAGCCTGGCCCGTCACCTACGACCAGATGCGGCCCTGGTACGCCGCGGCCGAGAAGCTGCTGGGGGTGCGCGGCCAGCCCGATCCGCTGCGACCCGAGGCCGCCGAGGTCGACCTGCCCGCGCCACCGCCGTTTTCCGCAGTCAACCAGCCAATGGTCGACTACCTGACGGGTCGCGGATTGCATCCCTACCACCTGCCGATGGCCTGTGACTACACCGACGGCTGTACCACCTGCCAGAGCTATCTGTGCCACCTGTCGTGCAAAAACGACTCCGCCCGAAATTGCCTGGTGCCGGCCATCACCGAGCACGGCGCCAAGCTGCTCACCGAATGTCGGGTGGTGCGCCTGGAGGCGGATGCCTCTGCGGTCCGGCAGGTGATCTGCGCGCATCGCTCCGGGATGCTGGCACTCAAGGCCAAGGTGGTGGTGCTGGCCGCCGGGGCGCTGATCACCCCGGTGCTGCTGCTTAATTCCCGCTCCGGCGATTGGCCCAACGGATTGGCCAACGGCTCAGACATGGTGGGGCGCAACCTGATGCGTCACCTGGTCGATTTCATCGAGGTCTGGCCGCATCGCGGCTCCAAGATCACCGCCGAAAACAAGCAGATCGGGCTGAACGATTTCTATTTCTGGGAGGGGCAGAAGTACGGCACCGTGCAATCCGGTGGCGCGATGCCGCCCATCCAGGCGCTGACCAATCACCCCGGCTGGCAGTTCAAGGCGCTGCGCCTGATGAGCCCGGCGGCGCGCCCGATCTACGAGCGGTTCTTCAGCGGCGGCCTGGTGCTGGCGGCGATGCTGGAAGACCTGCCCTATCTGGACAACCGGGTGCTGCCGTCCGATTCGCCGAGCCCGGACGGCCGCCAGCGGCTGCGGCTCCAGTACCACCTTCACCCCGGTGAGATCGAGCGCCGCAAGGTATTTATGCGGATGTTCAAAGAGACGTTCAAGCCGTTTCGCAGGATCACCCTGCGCGGCGCCACCAGCAACGAGGCGCTGGCTCACGTCTGCGGCACGTGCCGTTTCGGTGACGATCCCAAGACCAGCGCGCTGGACCCGAACAACCGGGCGCACGAAGTGGAGAACCTCTACGTCGTCGACGGCTCGTTCTTTCCCACCAGCACCGGTTTGAATCCGAGTTTGACGATCGCGGCCAACGCCTTGCGGGTGGCCGCCCACATGAATCAGGCGCATTTCACCAACTGACAAGCTGCGGTGAATACCCGTGGTGCCGATCAGCCAACACGCCGCGAGCGGGCAAAGTTTTCCAGGAGATCGGCTGCGGCCGCAACGCTTTCGGCGGGTTTGGTCATCCGGGTGGCGAGCTCGCGGGCCCGGGTCACATATTGCGGAGCGAGGATGGTGCGCAGGTCCGCGACCAACGATTCTGTGGTCGTGCTCGAAAGGCGCCGTCCGGAGCCAACTTTCAGCCGTTTGACCACGGCCGCCCAGCGCGGCTGATCGCCCAGCATCCATAGGATCAACGTGGGGACTCCGGCGCGCAGGCCCGCCGCCGTGGTGCCCGCGCCACCGTGGTGCACGACCGCGCGGCAGGCCGGAAAGATCGCCGAGTGGTTCACCGCGCCCACCACCTTGACGTGCTCGAAACTGGGGACGTCGCTGAAGTCGGTCCAGCCCGCGCACACCAACGCGCGCACGCCGAGCTCCGCACAGGCGGCGGCCACCATGGCGATCGTGTCGGTAGCGGATTCGACCGGCATGCTGCCAAAACCGAAGTAAATAGGCGGTGTTCCCGCCGCGATCCACGACAGCACCTCCTCGTCGGCCTCGGCGGGCAACTCCATCGTGAGCGCGCCGACGAAGCGCCGCTGGCCATTCGAATCGGCCCATTCGGCCGCCAGCTCGGGAAAGCAAACCTGTTCATAGGCCTGGATTTCCAGCGATCCGCGCCCGATGATCCGCCACGGCCAGGGACCGGTGGCCTTCGGCAGGCCCAGTTGACGGCGCTGTGCGTCCTCGACCTTCTTCCAAAGGCGCCAAACCACCCACTCGACCGCCGTTCCTGCCGAGCGGCGCAATCCCCGGCCGTTGGCCCGTGAGGGGAAGGTGTGCAATGTGGCCAATGCAATGTCGTGGCGCTCGGCGACGTTGGCGGCGGGCCCCTCAAAAGCCAGGCCGGTGACGAGGACGTCGGCCCCCTCCGCCAGCGGCGTCAGCGTCGTGCTGACCTCCTGCCAGCACTGGGCGAACAGCCTCCAAGCCTCGCGGCCCGACCTGATCAGCTCGTTGACCTTCCAGAAGTGGCGGGACAAAGACGTCTCGAAATCGCGTTGCCCGCGGATCCACAGCGAAGTGTCGAGCCCGTAGGCGACCGCCGGAAGCCCCGCCGATTCGGCGAATCCAACGAGGTCGGGCGCGACGGCCACGCGCACGTCGTGCCCTCTGCGCAGCAGCTCACGGCCGACCGCAGCGCACGGCTCGACATCGCCACGGCTTCCATAGCTTGCCAGCACAAACCTCATCGCGGATCTCTAGCCTCTGACTTCCCGTGCGCGTTGTGCGAAATGAGTGCGGGAGCCCGGTCCCCTCAGCCGCCCGGCAGTTTAACCCACCACAGCCGGCAGTACTGCGATCCAGGAGTTTCGGCCATGCGGCGCCAGCGGTTTGGGACGGCGGCCAACCTCGTGACATTGCCGTCTGTCGCGCGCAACGACAGATCGAGGCAATGTTTGGCGGGTCTTGCCGCGACGAGGTTAAATCGCACCATGGGCGACCTCAGCGAGGACGAAGTTCACGGTGCCGGCCCCGGCCAGCGTTTGGCGACACCGGAGTCGGGCACGTCAAAGCCTGGCGATGCGCTGTTGTCTCGCGTGTTTCGCCGCGTCTTCACGCCGGACCCGTCGGTCTACTGGGTTCGCAGGGTGATGGACCGTGAAACGCGGAAACTGGTGCAGGGCGTCGAGCCGCACCAACGAGATGCGCTGGAGCTTTCCGGGGATTACTGGGGCCGCGTCGAGCAGTTCAAGTCCTACCGCTCGGTTCACTATCCCGAATTCGACGTTTGCGCGTCCGCCCTGGACGAGCAGTTCGACCTGATCTTCGCGGAGCAGGTGTTCGAGCACCTGCTGTGGCCCTACCGCGCCGGAAAGCATGTGTATCAAATGCTCCGCCCCGGCGGCTACTTCCTGATGACCACGCCCTTCCTGATCCGCATCCACGGGGTCCCGGTTGACTGTTCGCGCTGGACCGAAACCGGCATCCGATACTTCCTGGCCGAGTGCGGGTTCGATCTGGACCGGATCACGACCGGCTCCTGGGGAAACATCGCCTGCGTGCGCGCGAACTTTTGGCGCTGGGCTCGGTATCGGCGCTTTTGGCATTCCCTGCACAACGAACCCAACTTTCCCGTCTCGGTGTGGGCGTTTGCGCAGAAGTGAGGTTTTCGCACCGCACCTGCGTACCGCGCTGATTTTCTTACGTGGCGCGGAAGAGGTAATACGACTTGGGGGAAACCCCGTATTTTTGCACCTCCGGGTTCCCGTATTTCGGCTCGGTATGAGCCAGCCGGTAACCATGCTGGGCCAATAGCGGACTGAAATCCGTACCGTCGATCATCCGTACGGCCTTTTCGCCCTCTATGCTCATGTTGGGAACGATAAAAAGGTGCTCGATCTTCAGCTCGGCGCATCGGGAGACCCAGTAGTCGACGGCGTCCACCGAGATTTCGGAGAAGCTATGCACATTGACCGCGAGGTCGATCGTTCCGGGAACGAGGGCTTGCTGGTCGTCGAACGGGACGATACGAGTGTGCGTGGCACCCTTTTTCGCCAGATAGTACTCGGAGAGAAAGGTCGACTCCGGGATGGCGTCGGTGCAGAAATACGTATCGATGTTGCTCAGCCCGGTAACGGCGCGGTAGGCAAGCCTGCCGTATCCCGCGCCGATGTCCAGCACCTTCAATCCAGGCCGCTGCGAGATCTGCAGCGTCCGTTCCAGGAAGAGCAACTCTGAGACCGAATCCAGAAGGTCCCGGCTGACGAGTCTCTTGTTTCCGTCCCTATCCGTGTCGCCGGTCGGGAATGTAAATACTCCGTAGTCGCCGTCTTCGGTGAACGCATCCAGCAGCCCAAGCGTGTCGATGGTTTTCAAATAAAAGTAGGTCAGAACATATTTTTCCGGCGTATTCCTGTCCCTGAACTGGAAGACGTAGGCGTTGTCACCCCGGAAATAGAGCAGATCGTCCGCCGCGACGTAGCCGGCACGCCAGACCGGCGATCTGCGGATGACGTCCTGAACTCCCGCATAGCGCTGGCGCAGAGCCTCCAGCTTGGGATTCGTCGTGCAGAGGGCCGCGCGGTCATCGGGACCGACACCCTCGCCCGAATGGCCCTTCCGGCTGCGACGAAACGACTCGACGCGCTCCTTGGCGCCGTTGATCGGCCGGCGCGCCTGAAACGAGATCAGCCACCGCAGCGCCTCGGCGCGCTGCTGAAACGAGATGTTCTCCCTCACCATGCTCCCATCACCACTGTGTCTTCAGCCGTATCATTGCGTCCTACCAGAGCGCTGGCCAGTTCGGGGCCGCTAACTTTTGCGATGCTGTAGGGCTGTTAACCGTGGATTCCCCTGGCCGCGTGCGAGTCGGTCGTGCGCGGGGCCTCCTCGGAGCGATCCGGCAAGGGACCTGGCCCCGGGAGGGATATCGGGTAATCGATAAATGCCGTTTTTTTCTTCAGAATGATTTGCTGATAATTAACACTCAGGAAGCTGTACTCCCGTTTGTGGTACTTCAAAAACGAATTAATCGCCCACCAGGGATTGGCTCGGGCGCGTGGGTAAAAAGGCCCGACAAAGTCGTCGAAGATCAGCACTCCGCCCTGCTTCAACAGGCGCCACGCGGTGATCCCATCCATTAAAATGTCATCGGCAAAGTGCGATCCATCAACATAAATCACATCAAATTTCTGCTGCTCGCTCAGCAGTTGTGGCAACACGTTCAGCGAGGACCCCCTGAGCTTTGTCAGCCGCGTTGCGCACGGAGCAATGTTGGCATCGAAGCGGGCCTCCAGGTCTCGCCCTTCCGATATCGCGTCGTACTGGTATCCCTCAGTGTCGCCGGCCCAGGTGTCAACGGCGGTTAGGTGCCCTTGCGTAAAGTAAGTGAGGAAAAACAGGCTGGAGCGCCCCTCCCACGATCCGATTTCAAGGATGCGTACGGGCTTCTTACGACTAAATATTTTCGAAAATGTCGCACACCATGGAACGATATTCATGTCGAGCCAGAGGTCTTTGAACTGGCCATGGGCCGCACGTGCCTCAAACTCCGCGCGAACCTCAGCCACGTGCCTCGCCGCGCCGGACGGAACCCCATGTTTGACCAGAAGATAACGCAAATTGTCTATAAAATAATGCCATAGCAGAAAAGGATGAGCGGCCCCGAGCCGCACCATGAACGCGGCGTAAAAGGTCAGCAAGCGAATTGTAGTTTTGGTTGGCAGTCGGTACGTGTTTCCCGCGGTTTCGTTTGACAAGGTCGACGCAATCTTTTCTCACGGCTGGAATTGAACATGGAACTTATACCACTTCAGCAGCGGCTTGCTGATCAGCGTCTTCAGATGCTAGCAGGGCGGCCCGCTCGTGCGGGACGTTCTCCCCGAACCCTTCGCAGTCCGCCGGTTCCGCCCGCCGAACCGAAGCGCACGGTCGCTGCCCGGGGCGACGCGCCACGGCCCCCCAGGGGACCCGCCCCTTCCCCGGTGACCGAGAAGCTGATTGGTCCGTTTCCGGTTAACACTTCTTAAGGTTGCTGTAGCGTGGCCTTCCGTGCCGGCTCTGACGTTGGAGCCCTAGCACAACTCTCACCAGCCGATACCGCAACCGGAATGAGCGACCCGTATGCCCGTCAAACCGACCACGCGAGGCCGTATGAGCGAAGACGTCCCGATTTCGCCGACGTCCGCCCGGTTTATCGCCTCGGTTCTGGCAATTGGCGGCATGGGGCTGATGGGGGCGATGGATGGTTCCATCGGCGTCGTTGCGCTTCCGAAGATCCAAAACGAGCTGGGCTTTTCCAGTGCCACGCTGAGCTGGGTGGTCACCGGCTACATATTGACCTATGGCGGCTTGATGCTGCTCGGAGGCCGACTGGGTGACGCCATCGGGCGCAAGCGTGCCTTCGTCCTCGGTGTCGCGGTGTTCACCATCGCCTCGGCGATGTGCGGCATCGCCTGGGACGCGGGCAGCCTCGTTGTTGCCCGGCTCCTGCAGGGCGCGGCCGCCGCGGTCACCTTGCCGACCGGTTTCGCGCTGGTGGCGACCACGTTCCCGAAGGGGCCGGTGCGCAACGCCGCGGTGGCGGCGCTGGGCGTGATGGGCGCCATCAGCGCGGTGACCGGCCTGGCGGTGGGCGGGGCGCTCATCCAGGTGTCGTGGCGGCTGGTGTTCGCGGTGAACGTACCGATCGGGGTGCTGGTGTTCTGCCTGGCCGTCACCGCGCTGCGGGAGACCCAGAAGGAGCGGATGAAGCTCGATGCCGCCGGCGCGGCGCTGGCCACGTTGATGTGTACCGCCGCGGTTTTCGGGTTCTCGATGACACCGGAGAACGGGTGGGCGTCGGTCCCGACGATCGGGTCGATCGTGGTGGCGCTGGGAGCTTTCGTGGCGTTCGTCGTGGTGGAGCGCACGGCGGAGAACCCCATCGTGCCGTTCGATTTGTTCTTCGACCGCAACCGGCTGGCCACGTTCGCGGCCATCTTCCTGGCCGGCGGGGTGCTGTTCACCCTGACGGTCGTGGTCAGCCTGTACGTGCAAAACGTCATGGGCTACAGCGGCCTGCGCGTGGGGGTCACCTTCGTCCCGTTCGCCATTGCTGCGGCCGTCGGGGCGGTCGTGTCGGCGCGGCTGGCGACGCGGTTCGCCCCGCGGGTGCTGGTGCTCGCCGGCGGCCTGCCGGTGCTGTGCGCGGTGCTGTACGGCACGACGCTGCACCGCGGCATGCCGTACTTCCCGAATCTGGTGGTGCCGCTCATCATCGGCGCTGTTGGTATCGGCATGGTCAACGTCCCGCTGTCGCTGTCGGTGATCGCCAGCGTCGGTGTCGACCGGATCGGGCCGACAACCGCGATCGCCATGATGCTGCAGAGCTTGGGCGGGCCGATAATCCTAGGCTTCATTCAGGTAGTCATCATTTCGCGCACGCACGCCTTGGGCGGCACCTACGGGCCGGCGAAGTCCATGAACCCCGCCCAGTTGCATGCGCTGGACCAGGGTTACCACTTCGGGATGCTGTGGCTGGCCGGGGTGGCCGTCGCCTTCGGTGTGGCGGCGCTGTTCATCGGCTACACCGTGCAGCAAGTGGCGCAGGCGCAGGAACGCAAGAAAGCGTTCGACGCCGGGGAAATGGAGCCCTGATACCCACTTTCCCGGTCCGTCCGCAACACCAGCGACGTGGACGGTACGTAACATCATCGCCATGCACCAACCCGTCCCGATTTCCAGAAGCGCGTTCGCGCGACCACTTTGGTGCAGCACGTGGGTTCGCGACGCCTCGGACTCAGACGCCGACGCGCTTGGTGTGCAGAGAACGTCACCCGAATACGCCATGTTGCGCCATCTCCCCATCGCCTGGAGGCTGCGACGATGAGTCCATCGCTCGCGTTCAAGTTGCTCTTTAGGCGCTTCTTCTGCCTAAAGCTCGCGAGCCTCTGCCCGTTTACGTCCGGGCGAATATTCCTTTACCGCCTCATGGGCATTCGAATCGGTGCTGACGTCTACATGGGTTTCGATATCGAGCTCGAGACGAATTATCCGCAGCTCGTGAGCATCGGCGATCACGTCACGATCTCCCATCGCTGCATCATCACCGCCCACATGGGCAGCCCATCGGACACACCCGTGAAACGCTCCTATCCGCTGAGCTCGAAGCCGGTCGTCATCGAAGACGGGGCGTGGATTTGCACCGGCGCGATCATCCTGCCCGGAGTCACGGTCGGCAAAAACGCGGTGGTCGCGGCGGGAGCGGTGGTGTCTCGGGACGTCCCGGCCGACACCATGGTCGCGGGCAATCCCGCACGGCATATCAAGCGCCTCGACGCTGCTCTCCCCGAGGACGGACAATGACGGCGGTCGCCATCGTCGGTTCCGGTCACACCGCTATCGCCGTCGCGAAGGTGCTCGTGCGGCGTGGCGTTCGCCCCATCATCCTCGACGTGGGAGAAACGCTCGACGCCGATCGACAAGCAATCGTGACGCGGATGAGTGCGCAGCAGAAGAACCAGTGGAGCGCCGAGGATCTGGCCGTGGTCACGCACAACCCCACCGTTTCGCAAAAGAAGGTGCTGCGACTCGCGTTCGGGTCGGAATACCCGTATGCCGGCACGAGGGCGAACGCGCCGCTCGACGTGGCCGAGGATGGCCCGAGCCCCTCGATGGCGCGCGGTGGCTACAGCACGATTTGGGGCGCCGCGATGCTGCCCGCCGCATCGTGCGATCTGCAGGCCTGGCCCTTCCCCGCGCGCGAACTCGATCCGTACTACGAGCTCGTCCTGCGAGACTTGCCGTTTTCCGCGACGAAGGACGCGCTGGCCCGCGAGTTTCCCCTGTATCGAGACGACGCTCAGCCGCTCGCCCCGTCCCCCATCGTCGAATCTTTTCTGCGGACACTCGATCGCTCGCGGTTCTTCCGAGGCCGCACCGATGTGGCCTACGGGCAAGCGCGTCTCGCTGTGCGCGCCACCGACGGTCCAGACGGTGCCGGGTGCGTCTATTGCGGGCGTTGCCTCTCGGGGTGTGTCTATGGATCGATCTACTCGGCCGAACAAGACCTTCAGAAGATGATTCGAGCCGGTGAGGTCGACTACCGATCGGGCCGAACGGTGATCGAATTTTCGGAGCGCGGCAACGAAGTAGAAGTCCTCTGCGAGACCGGCGGAGGCCCGGAACGTGTCGTTGTGAATCGACTATTCGTGGCCGCCGGGGCGCTCAACTCGACGCGCCTCGTGCTCGAGTCGAAACGACTCTATGACCGTCCGGTGGTACTGAAGACGACGCAGGGTTTCATCGTCCCAATGGTCAACGTTCGAGGCGCGCCGTTCGAATGGCCAAACGCCAACACCCTTTCGGGGGCCTTCTTCGAGTTCAAACAACCTTCCATTTCAGACACCTGGATTCATTCGCAGATCAGCCCGGCCAACGAGCTCATCCTGGCGAAGCTGGGTTACCAAGCCGATAACGGACTTTTCGACAGCGCCCGCAACCTCGCGCTCCGGCGCCTCCTCATCGCGCTCTGTAATTTTCACTCGGACCTCACCGGCTCCTATCTGCTGCGGCTGAGCCCGGGAGCCGCGGACAAGCGAAGCGTTCTTTCGGTGACTACACAGCCTTCGACGCAGTTCGCGAAGGTCATGAAAAAGGGTTCGCGTCGCTTCACGCGGCTCCTGTCGAGGGTTGGCGTCTTTCCCGTCACCCCGTTCATGTACGGCGACCCGCTAAAACCGTTCGGCTGGCACTTCGGCGGTACGCTGCCCATGACGAAGGCTCCCAGCGACGAGATGCACACCGACCTACTTGGCCGCCCGAAGGGATGGCAGCAAATCCACGTCGTCGATAGCAGCGTCTTTTCTTCCGTGCCAGCAACGACGGTTGCCTTGCTCGCGATGGCAAACGCGTCTCGAATCGCCCAATCGGCTCCACTCGAAAACTGAGGCCCCCCTTGACTATTCCGCGCGCCATCGTCTACCACCCCGTGTGGTTCGACATTCGGAACTACTTCGCTTCGTTCCGCGGTACGGACCGCATCTCCACGGATCAAGCGGCCGAAAAGGTCGCCGAGTTCGAACGCGCCTTTGCTCGCTACATGGGCGTGAGCAGTGCGCACGCCTTTCCGTACGCGCGATCGGCCCTCTTCTTTGCTTTGCAGGCGCAGAACTTCGAACCGGGTTCGGAGATCATCATGCCGCCCATCACGATCAAGCCCATGATGGACATCGTGATCAGCCTCGGGCTGAAGCCGGTCTTCGCCGACATCGAGCTCGACACGCTCTGTTTCGATCTCGACGAACTGAAGAAGGCGATCAGTCCCAAGACTCGCGCGGTCCTCGTCACCTATCTGTTCGGAATCGCTCCCAACATGGAGCCGCTCATGGCCCTGTGCCGCGAGCGCGACTTGTTCGTAGTCGAGGACTTCTCGCACGCGCTGAACGCCTCGTGGAATGACAAGAAGCTCGGAACGTTCGGAAACGTTGGCATTTACTCGTGCTCGAGGACCAAGACCCTCGACGCCTACGGCGGCGGACTCGCGGTCACGAACGATCCGGTGCTCGCCAAGCGTCTCGAAGAGGCAAAGGGCTCGCTGAGGCCGACGCCGCCTGCGCGCCTTCGCGCTAAGATCACGGAAACCCTCATCACGAACGTCGCTACGCGCCGTCCCGTCTTCACGGCAGCCGTGGCCCCGATACTCTCCCTGGTCGGAAAGATCAATCCGGACAAGGAGAAAGCGCTCACGGGAGCGCGGCAGAACCTCAAGCCCGACACCGTGCTTCCGGAGGACTACTTCGAGCAATTCACCTGGGCCCAAGCCGAAGCCGGGTTGGCAATGCTGGAGAAGGTCGAAAGAGAAGACGACAAGCGAATCTCCAATGTCGCGGAGCTCCGCCGGCCTCTCATGGCATTGGGCGAACCCTGCGCGCGAACCGTCAAGCACGGGCGGAGCGTGTACTGGCAGTTCGTGGTGTTCGCCCACAACGCGGAGCGTTTCCGAAAGGCTCTTGCGAGCCGCGGGATCGACACGGGTACGACGAACCTCTCGCTCGTCTGCGGTTTGGGGATCTACCCGGAATATGAACAGAGGTGTCCCAACGCCGAGCGCGTGAAGAACAACGCCATGTACATTCCCGTCTACCCGCGGCTCGGCGAGAGGGCCCTCAAGCACATCATCGACGCGATTCCCTACGCTCTCGAGCAGTCGGGGCGATCCGAAACGCCTAGCGAGCGAGGCTCACTGCGCTGAGACGATGAGCGGCGGCCTTCATCCACTGCACTCCATGGACCAGTAGGTGAAGGGAAGCCACGCCCAATGTGTCACCGCGCCAGCGATATCCGTGAAAATCCCCTCCGCCAACGCGCGGTAGCCCGCTTCATTGCGCACATGCTGGCCGCGATCCTTGCTGATGAGGAAGCGTGCGATGGGATTCTGCTTAGGCGCGTAGCACCCATCGAGTGTCAGCACCCGCCCGCCACGCTTCAACCCAGCCTTCGCCAGGGTCATGAATTGCCGGGCGGTGGTGTCATCGAGGTGGTGCAGCACGCCGATGCCCATGACCAGGTCGAACGGATCCAGTGTCGCCACTTCCGCCTGTTCCAGCTGGCGGCAATGGAATGTCCCGCGCGCACCGAATTTCGCTTTCGCCGCCGCAATATATTCCGCACTCATGTCGTACCCCGTGTATGCCACGTCCTCTGGCAGGGAGTCGAGTATCTCCGCTGGGCCGCAGCCGAGGTCGAGAATGCGCATACCCGGGAACGGGCGGATCAGGTCGCGCACGATCCACTCCCGCCGGCGTTTGGCGCCCATGATCCACTGGAACGCCTCGTACACAACAGGATGCGAAAGCACCGCGCGAACACCCGATGTCACTTGCGCCATGTCATAACTTCTTCCTCAACCGAACATCCACGATGGGCATCCAATTCGCCAAAGCTCGGAGCCAACGAAGAAAGGTCAAATGTCATGCGCCCTCGATCTTCTGGGCAGGACGCGTGCGGTAGAAATCCAGCACGGCGCTGGCAACCTCATCCACCTCCTGATCGGTGAGGTCAAAGTACATGGGCAGCCGCAACAGTCGCGCGCTGAGTTCTTCCGTGTTCGGCAAGTGTCCCTGCGGAACACCGAGCGATTGCGCAAACGGCGAGGAATGCAGCGGCACATAGTGGAACACGGCGAGGATGCCGGCTGCGCGCAGATGCGCGATGAGCGCCGTGCGCTCTTCGATGCCGCCTGTCAAGAGATAGAACATGTGGTAATTGGGCGAGCAGTGCGGTGGCACGACCGGGAGCCGAATCAGTCCGCGCTCCACCAGCGGGGCCAAAGCCTCGACGTAGCGGTCGAATATCTCGCCGCGCCGCCTGGTCAACTTTTCGATGTTCTCGATCTGGCCCACCAGGAACGCGGCGAGCAAATCGGAGAGGACGTAGGAGGAGCCCACGTCCACCCAGGTGTATTTGTCCGCCTGGCCGCGGATGAACTGGCTACGGTTGGTGCCCTTTTCGCGCAGGATTTCGGCGCGCTGCTCCATGGACGGCTCGTTGATGACGAGCGCGCCGCCCTCGCCGCAGGAAATATTCTTCGTTTCGTGAAAGCTGTAGCAGCCCAGGTGACCGATCGTGCCCAGCCACCGATCCTTGTATCGCGCGCCCACGCCTTGCGCCGCATCCTCCACCACCAACAGGCCCTGGCGGTCGGCAATGTCCATGATCGCATCCATCTCACAGGCGACGCCGGCATAGTGGATGGGGAATATGGCACGGGTGCGCGGAGTTATCGCCCGCTCGATCAGTCGCTCGTCGATGTTGAGCGTATCGGGCCTGATATCCACGAACACCGGCCTCGCGCCCCGGAGCACGAACGCGTTGGCCGTGGAGACGAAGGTGTAAGACGGGACGATCACCTCGTCACCCGGCTGCAGATCGCAGAGAAGTGCGGCCAGTTCGAGCGCGGCGGTGCAGGAGGTCGTCAGCAACACCCGGTTCGCGTCGAACATCTTTTCCAGCATGGCCTGCGCGCGCTTCGTGAAAGGCCCGTCGCCGCTTGCGTGCTCACCCGCGACAGCCTGGCCGACATAGGTCAGTTCCGACCCCACGACAGAGGGCTTGTTGAACGGGATGCGGATAGTCATCACATGAACCTTGTCGCCATCCGTCCCCCGGTCTCACCAGCCTCGGGGACCACCGAGTTCGTCTGCGTCATGAGAGCGAGACCGACCAGGACTGGGCGTGTGAATGCGCGCGGGCCATGTGCGTCATTCGAACCGCATGACCGCCTCCCACCCGCCGACGAGACTCCAGCGAGGTGGACGACTGCGACCGAATACTGCCTGTTCCAGTAGGGCCGGCGCCTTGAGCACGTGGGCGAGCAACGTATGCACCGGCGCGTGTACGAAAGTCGTCTCCACCAACGACGGCCGTGACGAAAGCATCGTGCCCTTCACGTCGAAGGTCTCGATGAACCCGCCCCAGAAGGCGCTGCCCATGTCGTGGACGTGTCCTGGATAGGTGATGTCCAGCGACGGGATGATTCGCGCCAACGGCAGAACAAAGGGAGTGCGGGCGTACATATAGGCGTGCCTGCCGGCGCAGCCGAGAACCTGGCGAATAGCGCTATGAGCGTCCGGTATGTGTTCGAAGATCGCGCTGGCAAGGATCAGGTTGTACCCGCCTTCCACGGTTCCCAGGTCCCGATGCGCATTGATGCTGATTCGAGGGTCTTTGGGATCACGCGGCTCGGCGTAGTCGACGACGTCGATCGTGATCGGCTCCGAATATCCCTGGGCTTGCAGCAATTTCGCGGTTGACACCGCGAGCGCACCGTCACCCCCACCAAAATCGAGAATGCGCAGCGGCTTCGATTCGTTCAGGTCCGGCATCGCACGCAGCGCGTGGCGCGCGAAGCGTTCCGTTTTGTGCATCGTATGCCGGAGGGAACTGCCGGAGTAATAGTCGGCATAGTAGGTTCGCAGCACATCGGGTTTCGGCATGTGCGAGGCAGACGCCGCGCCACACGATGCGCACTCGAGCATATCGATGTCCGGATCGCGCTGTACGCGGAAGACGGGCTGACGAGGCTGGGACGAGTGGCATACGGGGCACATGTCACGCGCGTCGTCGAGATCGGCGACACCAAGCCGCTTGCCGCGCTGGAAGCGTGTCATTTGAATCATCGGCTTCATCCTCCCAGCTCGATGTGCGTAGGCGGTGACGTGAGATCCAGCAAGCTTTGCACGCGCAGGCAGTCAGCGTACGGCAAGCGATTGGCGCGATCGACCAGAATCGGCGTCAGCCCGGCCTCCCGCGCGCCGACCACGTCGGCGACGTACTCGTTGCCCACGTACACCACCTCGGCGGGATCGAGGCCATTGCGCTCGAGGAAGGCGTCATAACAGGCCCGCGCCGGCTTCTCCGCGCCAAGCTGCTCCGAATTGGCGGCGTCGCCGATCAGGTGCCGCAGACCGGCGCGCACCAGCACGTCGTCAAGGTGCCGATCCCAGTTGGCCAGTGCGTGTACCGCTACGCGTGATCCGACCGCCGTCAATGCGGCCGCGGCATCGTCGAAGGCCACCCAATGGCGCCGTGCCGAGAAGCGCGACAGCAGCAAAGGATGCAGCCGGTCGTACGACCGGTCTATTCCCAGCACCAAGCACAGGGACCTGTTGAAGTCGGCGTAGAAGGCGTCCTTCCGGGCGGTGGTCGTCAGTTCGCTGCTCTTGATCGGCCGGGCAAAATTTACGATTTCGTAGGCGCGGGTTATTTCGGGCAAGGCGATGTCCAGCCCCAATTCGGCCGCCGCTTCCCGAAAGATCTGCTCGGACGGCGGATCAAGGCGCAGAAGCGTTCCTGCACAATCGAATACGGCGGCACGGCATCCGGCGATCGCGTCTGCCACGGTCAGCATGGCTCGACCCGCAAATCGCTATCGTGCCGGTACACGGTGGCAAGTCGTGGGCGGGCGCGTGCAATCGGGTCGCCGCGGCCGAAATGCCGCGCCAGCCGAAGCGGATCGTTGCACCCCACGGCGACGCGCATTTCGGTCGATCCGGATAGCCGTGCGTTGATCTCGAATACCGACGGCCCGTCGCCGTCCCACCGAAGCTGCGCGTTGACGGCGCCGATGCCGGGAACGCGCTCGCCGAAGGTTGAGATAAATCGCCACATGTCAGGATCGTCAACGACGCGGGCACGGACCGTGCGGCCGTCTTCGAGCGTACGTTCCATTGCGACGGCATCCTGCATGACGCCCTGAGCGTCATACAGGAAACCGACGGTGAACTCTGGGCCCGAGACAAATCGCTGAAAGCAGTAATTCCGGGGCGCCACAACGATGAACTCTCGCAACGCAGCACGATCCGACAGGATCTTCACGCCCTGGCTGCCGTGACCGTTGCGCGGCTTGGCCACGATCGGGAACTCCAGCTCGTCGGGCCCCGCCGCCTCGCATGTGGTGGGTGCGCATATGCCACGGGCGGACAGATACCGGGCGGTCAGCAGCTTGTCCTCGGCCGCTTCGACCAACTCGCGCGGTGCTAACACCACGTTGCATCCGGTCTGGGCGAGCAGAACTCGAGCGGCCGACAGGATGGCGATCTCCCCGTCGATACACGGCAGTAGGACCTCTATCTCATGCCGGGTCAGCGCAGCCTTCAAGGCATCCGGGTACCCGGGCTGGCTTATCAATGGAAGCTGCATGGAGGCGTCCAGGCCCGGTTCTGAAGATGCACTGGCATCGAGTCCAAGAATCCAGATCGGCTCGGCCCCTGGTGGATTGCGGCGCAAGCCGCGGACCGCGCCACGTCCAGCATCGCCACTGACGCCTGTGATCGCCACGCGCAGGGTCATGAGGCGTCGGCCAGATGATCCGCCAGACTACGGAAAGACGGACACAGCTGCTTGGCGACCCGATTTGAGAACACCGGCTCTGGTCCGTCCGCGGCATAGCTGTCATCGACAATCTGGCTGGAGCTGCCGAGCTTGGTGCGAATGAGCTCCGCCAGCGCGACAAGCTCATAGGTATCGTCCGAAAAAGCGTTGACGACAGCGGGAAGGCTGTCCCCCTGGACCAGTGCAACCGCCAATTCCGCGACATCGGCAACATGGACGAAGTTCTGGAAGTAGGGTCGCGGCCCGCGCAGCAGCAAAGGCTCGTTTCCCCGGGCCCGGGCGACGAGCACGGGAAGCAGCGTCGTTGGAACCATTCCGGGTCCATAGATCGACGAGGCGCGCAGATGCGTTATCGAGACGCCCGGCCTGTCCTGTCGGACCGCGTCAAGACGCAGTTCGGAGGCCCGCTTGCTGGCGGCGTAGGAGCCGTCTGTCCCATCGCCGTCCACGGTCGTGGCGTCCTCACCTATCACCCACCGGCCACGAGCCGGCCGCTGGTAGACGGCAATGCTCGATAGGTGGACGATGCGCATCAGCGACTTCGCTCTCGACAGCGACTCAGCCAACATCGCGCTGGCCGTGGTGTTGTCGCGACCGAACTTGTCCGACCGCGCCGGAATTGCCGCCGCGCAGTGGATCACCGCCGCAACGTCGAGCTGTGTCGGATCGCGAAAGGTCTGCGGATCTGAGAGGTCGGCGGCCCAATCGATTCCCGGCCCGGGGCGCCTCGCATGCGCCACAACGTGTACGCCACGGGACCGAAGCAGATCGGTCACATGCCTTCCGACCAAGCCGGCAGCACCGGTCACCAGGATCGGTTCCATCATGTCCGATACGCGATGCAACGGTACAACTGATGCCCCTGCCTCACGCCGTCAGCACTGGCCGTCAGTGCCATCGCACGCCACACTGTTCACTCACCAGATAGGTCGGCCGGTCCATCGTGCGGAAGTGCATTCGAGCGAGGTACTCGCCGATGATTCCAAGGGCGAAAAGCTGCGCCCCGGAGAAAATCGCGATGATCGAGGCCAGAAATGCGAAACCTGGGACGGCACTGCCATTGATGAGGTAGTTAGCGCCCACAACAGCGAGGACAGCGAAGCCGAACAACACGAAGGCGAACCCGATAAAGCTGGAGATCTGTAGCGGCAGCGTACTAAACCCAACTATCAAGTTGATCGCGTGGCGAACGAGGCGGCCGATCGAATAGCCACTGACGCCAACCGTACGCGGCTCGTGCTGCACCTTGATCACGGCGAATCGGGACGTCGTCCAGCTGAGCAATACATCGACAAATACGGCCGGGCTGCGATAGTCATGGAACCCGTCTCGCAAGCGGGTGCGAAAGGCGCGGAAGGCGCTCACGTTGCGTGCCGTCTCGGCGCCCACGGCGCTGGCCAACGCGAGTTTCGTCAGACGGGAGGCGGCATCACGCAGGAACCCATGGTGCTCCTTCTGCGGTGCGCCATACACCACATCGACATCGGGCCCCAGCGCCGCGAGAAGTGGCTCGATCTCACTCACCGGATGCTGCAGGTCGTCGTCCATCGTAACTATCACGTCGTAACGCGCGGCGCGGATGCCGCAGAGCACAGCGTTGTGCTGACCGTAGTTGCGGCTCATGCGAATACCGCGCACGCGCTGGTCCGCCGCGGCCAATTCGGTGATGATGGACCATGACTCGTCGCCGCCGCAATCCTCCACGAAAATAATCTCGAACGTCGGAGCGATCTGCTGCATCGCAACGTTCAACTGGTCGTACAACTCACGCAACGTCAGTGCTGCGCGATATACGGGTATGACAACACTCACAGTCGGCACGGCGCCTCCCGGGCGGGCTTTGAGTCCAAAGTCTTCCTATCGCACCAAGTTTCGGCCGCTTACGCCGGTCCATGCGGTGAGGACTCCGTCATCAGCTCGGTTGTAGGTGAGGATGTGCCGGGGGGTCCATCAGCGTGGCCCTCACGAGTCGGTTGGTAACTGTCGGTTGACGGATCCGGTCGCCGCGCATAGGAGACGATGATCACCGCGCACGCGATCAGCCACAAGAACGGCACCAGACTGATCGTGGTGGCGACCAGCGTCGTGGTACCGGTTTGTCCATTCGGTCCGTAGATCGGAATGTGCGGCATCAGCACTGGCAAGGCGACCTGGGCGATGCTGAGCGCCGCGGCCAAACTCACCCAGATGCCCACCGCACGACGGCGGACACCGTCGAATATCCCCGAGCCGGGCGGCCCGGTGGGGTCTCGGACAACCAGCGCAGCGACCGGCAACACGAATATCAGTTGGTAGTAGTTGGCGACGGAGGGGGACAGCGTGGCGGTGGTCAGTAACACAATGCCCGCCATCACAGGTGGAATGCGCCGCCCCAAAGCCAGCAAGCACACAACGACGAGAACCAGTACGCCCAATCCGAGCATCCATCGCGAATCGGCCAGGAAGGTGCGCGACATACCACCGCGCCGTTGGGCGGAGTTGACCATGTCCGGTATCAGTAGGAGCGCCCTGCCAAAGGACACGTTCCGCACGTCGGTGAGCCCACTGAACGAGGTACCTACATCGAAGGTGTTATGGATCGATTGCGCGATCGACTGCGGAAAGTTCCGCGGCCACAGCAGATATGCGGCGAGGTTGGACAGTCCCACTCCCACCACCGCGAACGTGCCCCAGCGCCATTGGCGGGCCACGAACAGCGCCAGGGCCAGGACGGCGAACTGTGGTCTCACCATCGCGGCCAGCACCACCATGATCGTGGCGAGGCCCCACTGTCGTCGGCACAACGCAACCAAGAAAACCAGCCCGATCGGCGCCACGAACCCCACCGAGTGGCCCCGATCGATCACCGCCCAAACCGGGATGGCCGCAGCGCCCAACGCCACGAAGACCACCGCCCGCTCCAGATCACGTGTCCCCCGGGACGCCCAGATCGCCGGGGAAAGGGCAGCAATCGTCAGCACGAGCAGATAACCAGCCAGGCCCAGTCCCGGCGCACCCAGCCACTTCGCCGGAAGCCCGAACAGCAGCTGCGGCAGCATTCCAGCCGCCGGGCCCCCGACCGCCACCGGCTTGTAGTCCGGCGGGTTATGACCGTAGGGCCCCCAGGGGTCGGGCTGCGTTCCGACGTCCACCTCCATTGCGTAGTCACCGAAGCAGTGCCGACCGAGGTGACCGATCTTCGTGTCCCAACCGTTAAAGCAGTCAGCGGGGGGCAACAGAAGGGAAGACAGCACGTCGAGCGAGTGGTACTGAGTGAGGACGAAGGCTGTCGCCGCCGAAAAAGCCGTCACGAGCAGGATGGTGCCGAGCATGATGGTGCGCTCGGACTTGCCGGTGAACAACGTCAAGAGCCGCTCCTCGATCCCGGTGTCGCACCGCGCAGCACCCCAAGGGGTTGATTCATCCGCCTTCTCCTCAGTTCTGCGCCAAACGATAGCGGGAGTTCCGATCGGCTGGTGCGGTTTTTGTGGCCGGACGTCACCGTGTTCTCCTCGGATGTCGACCATTCCGCAGTATTCGCCGCACAGGGTCCGAGACCGTATTCGCTTGTGCGCGTCCCCAAGTGGCTCCCCCGCTACGATGATCGCCGCGGCCCGCGAATGTCAATGTGGCCCTGGGGGGCCGGGCACTCCCTGGGGTGAGGGCTCCGTCGTCGGCTCGGGTGTGTGGGCGGTGGCGCCGGCATCAGTGTCCGGAGAGCCCTCCCGAGCAAGCGCGCCGTCACCGTCGTCTGAGGGCGCCGGCCTCCGCGCGTAGGAGACGACGACCACCGCGCACGCGACCAGCCACAAGAACGGCGTCAGAACCACCGTGGTGAGGGTGAACAGCGTGTCGCTGCTGGCTCCCTTGAGTCCCAGCTGTCCCAGGTTTGGCATCCGGAAGAGCATCGGGACCGCGACCTGGGCGATGCTGAGCGCAGTGGCCACACTCACGCAGCGGCCGACCCCACGACGGCGGCCACCATTGACCGCAAGCCGGTCGAAGATCCCGGCACCTGACGGCCCGTCGGGATCTCGGACGATGAGCGCCGCGATCGGCAAAACAAACACCAGGTAGTAGCCGACGACCACGGATGGGAAGAGTGCGGCGACGGCGAGCAGCACCATGCCCACCATGACGGGTGGGATGCGCCGCCCAAGCGCCAGCACGCAGACGACCACAAGGGCCAGAACGGCATATCCGATAAGCAATCGCGGCCCCCACAGGAAGCCCTCCGGTACCTTCCCGCCCGTCTGGCCGCCCTTGACCGCATCCGGGAACAGCAGGAGCGCCCTGCTGAAAGAAATGTTCCGCAGGTCGGTGAGCCAGGCGAACGAGCTGCCGAAGTTGGCGAGGACCTGCATCGACTGTGTGATCGTCTGCGGAAAGTCCCGCGGCCACAGCAGATACGCGGCGAAGTTGGTGAGCGCGACGCCGCCGACGGCGAGGCCGCCCCACCGCCATTGGCGGGCCGCCAACAAGGCCACCGCCAGGACGGCGAACTGTGGTTTCACCAGTGCGGCCAGCACCACCATGATCGCGGCAAGGCCCCACCGCTGTCGGCATAGCGCCACCAGGAAAACCAGTGCGATCGGCACGACGAATCCCACCGAGTTGCCCCGGTCGATCACCGCCCACACCGGGATGGCCGCGGCGCTCAACGCGACGAAGACCACCACCCGCTCCAGGCCACGTGTCCCCCGGGACGCCCAGATCGCGGGAGAAAGAACCGCAATCGTCAGCGCGAGCAGGTAGACGACCAGCCCCAGTCGCGGCGCACCCAGCCAGTTCGCGGGAAGCCCGAACAACATGTGCGGCACCATCGCGGCCGCCGGATACGCGTTCAGCCACGGGTGGTTATCCGGGGGCAGCACTATCAGGCCGGGCTGCCAGGGGTTCGGCCGCATCCCGACGTCCACGACCAATGTGTGGTCGCTGAAGCAGTGCCGACCGATGTGCACACCCAAATCGAGCCAGCAGTCCTGGGGGATCCACAAAAAAGAGGACAGCACGTCGACCGAGTAGTACTGGGTGAGGACGAAGGCCACCGCCGCCGAAACCGCCGACACGACAAGAATGGTGCGCAGCAGGCGGGTGCGCTCGGATCGGCGGGCACGCGCCGAGCGCCGCTCGCGGATCGCGCTGGCCGCGCCGCGCAGCACCCCACGGGGTGGACTCATCCGCATCCTCCTCGGCTCCGCGCGAGACGTTAGCAGAAGCAAGGGGCAGTTCGAGGCATACGGCAGCAAGGCGGATCCTGCCGGCTGACACTCGGCTCGAATTCGCCGGCGAGAGCCATTCAGGATTGGGATATTGCGGCCCGCAACTGCGGGAAGTCGCTGAGCATGCGGTTGGCAAGGTACCTGGTGCCGACGTTGTTCAGATGATTCGAGTCGCGATACAAGAGGGCGCCATCCTTGTTCATGCTGCATACCTTGTTGTCGCAGAAGTACTCTGCGGTGTTGAGGAGCTGAACCCCCGGCACCTTCTCGACGGTCGCTCGAAGCTCTGAGTCGTACTTCGCGCGTTGCGCGTCAAACAGTTGTCGATTTTCGCTGCACTGGGGAGAAGGCAAAATCGGAGCCTTGCGATACTTGCAGCCCAGCGCGTCGAACGGAAACTTGGGAAGATCGTCGGTCACGAAAACGGCTTTGTCTCCCGACTTGACGACTTTGAGAACGTTAGCGAGCCATCCTTCCGCCAAGCCGTGCAAAGCCCAAGCTTCACTTACGATCACGGTCTTGGTGGCCGGATTCGATGCGGCGCTGAGGTCTCCCCCGTAATAGGCGACATTCTTGTCGGGCAGCGCCTCGGCCAACCCGAGGAAGAGGGTCTCCGCGTGGCTATCTCCAACAACGGCCACGTCTATGTGTGAGCCGGGCTTGGATTGCCAGCAACTAGGGATGCCTCTCCATTTGGGGGCTTTATCTCGGATGGCTTGGTCCGGACACCGGTAGTAGGTGCTGTCCACGTACAGGAAGAAGTCTGCCCAATCGGTATCGCCCTGATGTGCGACAGCGCCCGACTTATATAGCGGTATCCAATAATTGTTAATGGCGGCGCCGAGGGTCATAGCCAGGACGATGGGCGGGCAAACCACAGCGCCGACCAGAGCAAGAGTTCGTCTACGTGTCAGTGGTGGAAGCCGTCGCAACGGTTGCTCCACCCATCGGTAGGAGGCCACGGCGGGTAGTACCGACAGGGCTGCCGCCAGGACGGCCGCGAAACGGGCCTCCGGCCACAGCAGGACGGCGAACACCTTGAGAGGCCAGTGCCACAGGTAGATCGAGTAGGACCAGTCGCCGATCTTGACCATCGCCGGAAGCGACAGGACGCGGTTCACCCCGGTGGCGTGGCTCGTGCCTGCTGCGATAACCAGAAGGGTTCCGCCCACCGGAAGCAGCGTCCACGGACCGGGGAAGGGCGTGGCGTTGTCGATCAGCCAGGCCGACGCGGCGATCAGCGCCACGCCGAGCCACGCAAGGGCCTGAGCGAATCTCCGGGAGCGAAGGGGGCGACTCGCGATGGCAAGGGCAAGCAGCGCGCCCACGGCGAACTCCCACGCCCGGGCAAACGGGCCGTAGAAACCCACCAGATACGTCGCGGGGGATGCGCCGAGTGGCCCGAATACGCCGGCTCCGGCCACGGCGAGCCAGAGTGATGTCAGCGCAGCGGCGCCGACGAGGACCGGTACCCATGGAACCCGTCGCGCACGCCGGGAGAGCGCCCAGCCGAGCAGGAGGATCGCAGGGAACATCAGGTAGAACTGCTCTTCGACCGACAGCGACCAGGTGTGTAGGAGCGGGTTCGATTCCGCCGATGGGTCGAAGTAGCCGCCGGGGATCAGGGAGATTACGAAGTTGGCAACCAGCAGCATCGCGCCGACGCCGGTTAGCGCTGCCGTCCCTTGCGCGCCGAACGGGGACAGCAGACAGAAGGACAGGACCATCGTCACGGCAACCATCAGCGCCAGGGCTGGGGTCAGCCGCTTGAACCGCCTGAGATAAAACCGGCCGGGCCTGAAGCGTCCGGTTGATGCGCGCTCACGGTAAATCATGCCGGTGATCACGAAACCGGAGATCACGAAGAAGACGTCCACACCCACAAACCCGCCCGGCACCGGCAGTCCGGCATGAAACGCCACAACCAACAGGACCGCGACGGCCCGAAGGCCCTGGATGTCCAAGCGGCGGCTGCCACTCACAGCCCGCTCGACCGGCGGAGCCTGAATTTTCAGGTTGAGCGGGGGATCCTCCTCACCAGAACCCGCGCCGTCAGATCCAGGCTCAATCTGCCGAACTCGCCCCGCGTCCACCACCAACACCTCACCCGGACCCCACGAACTGATCGGGAATGTCCGTCGATGACTGGACAAGCTTGCTTTGACCGGGGTCGATTCGGTTGAGAACTTACCTGGGGATTGTGATTCCGGGTCCAAAATTGCGTACTTCGGCCGCGGGGATGACACCCGCAGTCCCAGCCCGTCCCCAAACCGCCGATCATCCGCACGGTCACGGCGTTGTCGTCGGTGCTCAAAGTCATTGCGCAGGCGCGGAAGCCCCGCAATCGGCACCGAGGATTCGCCGACGAAATCACAATTGACATCGCTGCCGCGGTCACGCATCGGTACAGTTGCTCCACTGGACCCGTACGTGCGGAAGGCAACCCGTGACCAGCGACCGTCGATCGACCCGTGTGGACTCGGTTAGCGTCGTGATCCCGGTCTACAGCGGGGCCGTGACCCTGCCCGCCGTGCTGAAGGAGCTCGAGCAATTCCGTTCGACCCAGGAGACCCCGGACGGTCGTAGGTTCCGCGTCGACGAGGTGTTCCTTGTGTGGGACCGCGGCATCGGCAATAGCGACGAGGTCGTGCGTGATTTGGCGGCGCGCGAAGAATGGGTCCGCCCAATATGGCTGTCCCGCAACTTCGGACAGCATCCCGCGACGCTTGCGGGGATGACGTCGTCGGGCGGGGACTGGATCGTCACGATGGACGAGGACGGCCAGCACGATCCGGCATACATCGGCGCGCTGCTCGACACGGCATACCGGGATCGCACACAGCTCGTCTACGCCTCGCCGACGAACCGGCCACCGCACGGTGTCTTACGCAACACGGCGTCGCGGCTGACGAAGTGGTTGTTCGTGCACGTCCTCATGTCGGCTCACGGACCCAAAGCCTTCAACAGCTATCGACTGATCCTGGGCGAGGTCGGACGCAGCGTGGCGGCCTACGCCGGCGCGGGGGTGTACCTCGATGTCGCTCTTTCTTGGGTGGTCGGCAACCCCTCGACCTGTCCGGTGTTGATGCGCCAAGAAGGACGACGCGCGAGCGCCTACAATTACCGCCGCCTGGTCTCGCATTTCTTTCGGCTCGTCATCTCTTCGGGCACGCGGCCGCTACGTTTTGTCTCCACGATGGGAATTCTGTTCGCGCTCTTCGGTTTCGGCGTGGCGATCTTCAGCGCGATCCGGAATGCCGTCGGAGACATCACCGTCCAAGGGTGGACGTCGGTGTTCGTGGCGGTGCTGGTCGTCGGCGGAGCCGTCTTGTTCGCGCTGGGGATCATCGCCGAGTACATCGCGGCCGCAGCCAGTATGGCGATGGGCAAACCGGTGTACGTCATCGTGCGCGATCCCAATGAGGTCTTCGACGAACCGGCGGACTGACGGGTGCTCACCTGGGTCGTGGGCCGCGGCGGATTGCTCGGCAGCGCCGTGTCGCGCGCAGTGGGCCCGAAGTTCGTCGGACGCCCGGTGCCCTGGCAGGATCACGACGCGGCGGCCGCGGTTCTCGACTCCGACCTCGAGCAATTCATCCAAGAGGCCCGAAACGACGATTGGGCGGTCATTTGGGCCGCCGGCAGCGCCACCGTCGGTTCCACAACCGACAAACTCGCCGCGGAGACGCGCATCATGTCTCATTTCGTGGCGAGGTTGGGGGACTCGCGGCCGGCCGGTCCGGGTGCGTTCTTCCTCTCGTCGTCGGCGGGGGGCGTCTACGCCGGGTCGGCTCATCCGCCGTTCAGTGAGTCGACGACACCGCGTGCGCTGAGTCCGTACGGCGAGACGAAACTCGCTCAGGAGGAGATCCTGCGGGCGACGCTGGAAGGCCGTGTCCCCCTTGTCATTGGACGGTTCTCGAACCTTGTGGGGCCCGGTCAGAACCTGGTGAAACAGCAAGGTCTGGTGAGTCAGGTGTGCCGGGCCGCGGTCACCCGACAATCGTTGAACGTCTTCGTGCCGATGGAAACCCTGCGCGACTACCTGTTCGTCGATGATGCCGCCGCGATGGTGCGCACACTGGTCGAGAACGCGGTCCGCGAGCAGCCGTCGACGCCCGTGCTGCGCAACATCTCTTCGCAACGGCCCGTGTCGGTGTGCGCCGTGCTACGGACGGTGCAACAGGTCGCCCACCGCGCGGTTCGCATCGCGCTCGGGACCAGCCCGTCCTCGCACTATCACGTTCGAGACCTGCGGCTTCGCACCCTCTTCCCGCAGGAGTTTCAGGGCGTGGCGATCACTCCGTTTCCGGTGGCGGTCAAGCGCGTGTACGACGATGTGCTGCGCCAACACGCGATGCCCAAGGCTTGAGCGCACCGTCACGCCGGCGGTTTGACAAGGATGCCCTGCCCCGTCGGAACCTGCAGAATCTGCAGCCCCCTGTCCTCGGCAAAACGGTCGTAGCCGACCTTCTGTTCGTGACAGCGGGGCCACCCGTAGTCGTCCATGACGACGATTCCGAATGGAGATAGCTTCGGCCAGAAATGCTCGAGGGCCGCGACTTCCGGCGCGGTGCAATTCATGTCCAGGTGCAGATAGGCCACACGTTCACAGGTGACCTGGCCGAGCGTGCCCGGGACTGAGCCGCGGACCAACCGAACGAAATCCATGTCCGCGAAGTTCGCCCGCACGCGCTCGAAGCAGTCCGGATAGTCGAGGAAGCCGGTCGTCGAGACCTCGGTCGCGGTCAGCTGGGAACGGTCCAGCCCCTTGAATGTGTCGAGAAGCCAAAAGTTTTTCCCGAGCTTTCCGAAATCGGTGTGGACGATGGCGGCCATTGCGGTGCCACCATGGTCGACTCCGCACTCGACGAAATCACCTTCGAGCGCCGCGGCGTGGTTGGCAGCCCAACACAGAATGTGAATGCGCCAGCGCAGCTCCCACTTACCAAACGAGCCGGTGGCCTTGGCCGCGGCATAGACGCGCTTGAAATGCTCAGACCTACGGAAGTCCGAGTTGGTTATGGTAAATAGACCATCCTCGCAGAACCCGCCGGACAAGCGCCGGACCATCATGATTGCGTTCGATATCGACGGCGGCAGGCTTTGAATGAAGCTACGCAAATGATCTCCCCTTACCCCGGACTGGTCACTGTAGTTTGCGGGACACAGGCGCTACCTTGCGGCTATCGCATCTTGCCGGCGTCGTGCCGGCTGCCGGCCGCGGCGGCACCAAGGCGCTTCTGCCGGCCAAGCCAGCCATACACCACGCGCCGGCCAACGGCGTTCGCGCGGGCCCGCGCGGCGCCGACGAGCAGGTCGCGCCGGGTGAGCAACCCGGGGTGCGCGGCGGCCAAGTCGCGCTGAAAACCGATGGTCTGGTCGGCTTGGGCGCGCATCAGCTGCACGGTCCACTGCGCCTGGCTGACCCGGAACGCGGACAGCGGGCCGGGGACAACGACGACATTTCCGCGGAGCAACACCGCGCAGTAGGTCGCCACGTCGATGAGGTACGGAAAGCGGCCATCCCAGCCGCCGGCTTCGGCCAGGGCGACACGACGGAACATAACCGCCCCGGGCTCGCCGAAAATGTTCGTGCCGGCGAGCACGGTGCGCCGGATCGCCTCGGTGCCGGTGACCTCACCGCGCAGTCCCTTCAACCCGCGACCATGCACCACCGGCGTCCCCGCGGCGTCGATGATGTCCAAGCCGCTCGCCGCCAGCACCGCCGACGGATGTGCCGACAGCGCGGCCACCTGCATCGCGAGGCTGTCCGGATAGAGCACGTCATCGCCGCAGACCAGCTTGACGAACTCGCCGGTGGCGAGGTCGGTGACGGCGTTCCAGTTCGCCGGCGCCCCACCGCCGGAAGCCAGCCGGCTCAGACGCACCCGGGGGTCGGCGGTGTAGCGCTGCAGCGCCTCCCAGGTGCCGTCGGTGGAGCTGTGATCGGAAACCACCAACTCGAAATCGGTGAAGGTCTGCGCCAGAATCGATCGCACGGTGGCGTCAATGAACGCGACGCTGTTGTACGACGGCACGACGACCGAAACCCGGGGCATCAGGACAGGGCTTCCCGGTGCTCGGCCGGGCCAACGATGACTACCGCCGACAGCGCCGGGCGCGGCAGCGAAGTCATAGACAGCAATTTAGTTCCTAACCTATGTTGACGCTGGGCTTCTCGCCTATCGCGCGGCACATCCGAGGTAGTGGGCCACCATATTACGTACACCGGAATACCCCGAAGACTGGAGAGCGAGTCATGAGCACCTTCAACGCCGTCAGCGTGGCGGCCGCGGTCAAAGCCCGCGCGGGGCGGCCCGTTTTGCTCAAGCTGCGACCGCCGCGCGATCGCCGCGCCGACGAGGCGGGCCGCTGTGCTGCCTGCGGTGCCGACAGCACCTTCGTCTTCAATTCCTGGACCATCCCCGACGACTTGCACGCCTTTTGGGCCGATCCCGAGGTGTCGCATGCCTTCATCCGCCGTGAGAGCATGTTTTGCCGGTTCTGCTGCTGCAGCCTGAGAGTGCGGCGGATCGCCGAGGTCCTCGTCGCACTCTACGGCCCTCCCGGATGCGGGTCGCTCGCCGAACTGATCGAGGATCCCGCGTTCCGTGCGCTCGACGTCGCCGAGATAAACACGATCGGCTCGCTCGGATCGATGCACGCCCTGTTGGGGCGGCTGCCGCGGCTCGCGTTCTCCGATTACAAGGGGCCGCAGCACCTGGGCGAGGCCGTCGACGGCGTCCGTAACGAAGACATCTGTCGCCTCACCTACCCCGATGCTGCGTTCGACCTGGTCCTGTCGTCGGACACCCTGGAGCATGTGCACGACTTCCGGGCCGCGCTGGCCGAGACGCGGCGGGTGCTGCGGCCGGGAGGCCGCCACGTCTTCACGGTGCCGGCCGTCTGGACGCGCGCGACGACCGAAGCACGGGCCCGGATGGGTGACCACGGCGAGATCGTGCACCTGATGCCGCCCCTCTACCACGGCAGGGGCAGCGGAGCCTACCGGTTCATCCCGGTGGGGGCCGATCTGCTGACGTTCACCGAATTCGGCCGCGACATCCTCGATTACGTGCGTGAGGCGGGTTTCGAGCCCGAGATCTACGCAGGCTCGGACGACGGCACGGGGGCCGAAACCGTATTCGCGGGGCGCGTCCCCGAGTGACTCCGTGCGATAACGCGCGAGAATAGCTGTGCAGCCAGCCCTTTCGAGGTGCAAGCGCTCGAAATCGCCGATCGGGTTGGCCCTGGTGCTAGGCTCCCATCGCGTGACGACTCTTCGTGTGGTGCGGCGCGGTGTTCACTCACTTGCTGTTGCGCCCCGCACGTTCGATCTGCTCCGTTGGATCTTGGAGGCGGGGTATCGAGGCGAGAAGGACGTGCTGCGCAGGGAGGGAGTCGTTGAGGCCGCATCGGTCCTCGACCTGGGCTGCGGTACGGGCGCGATGGCGAAATCTTTCCGCCCCGAGAGCTACGTCGGGGTGGACCTCAGTCCCCGCTACATCGAGCGCGCCCGCGCCACGAAGAGCGGCTACCGATTCGAGGTGGTCGACGGTCGATCGCTGCCGTTCGCGGACGGCTCCTTCGACGCGGTGATGATCATGGGGGTGATTCATCACCTCGACGACGCTTCAGCGCGAAGCCTCCTACAGCAGGCTCGCCGCGTCCTCGCGCCGGACAGCGGCGTCCTGGTGATGAGCGAGCCGGTTCCGACCCGGAACCGGTGGAACTTGATCGGGCGCCTCGTCGTCCGGCTCGATGAAGGGGATTTCATCCGCCCACCAGAGCAATACCTCGAGATGGGCTACGACGTCTTCGGCAGGGAGGCCGTGCGCCACTATCCGATGTCGAGCGGGGTCTCCGACCGGCTGGTGATGGTGGCCCGCAACGCCGCCTGACGGTAAGGGCTTCCGGATCAGCCGAGTGGCCGCGCCAACGCGGCCAAGTGGATGGCGATTCCGACCACCGGACCGCACAACAGCGCGATCACGGTGCGAGTCTCCAACGGCAGCGGCAGCAGTAGCAACAAAGTCGATGCGGCCGTCGCGCCGACCCAGCCCAGCGAATACGCCCGATGCAACGCGGCCGCGACCACCGCGGTGCCGGTGAGCGTCAGCATGGCGATGCTCACCGCCGCCGCCGTCAACCAGGCCAGTAACGCCCCGCTGGCGTGGTAGTCGGGACCGAATCCGGCCCGCAGCAACCAGGGCCCGATAAGTGCGGCGGCCGGCACGCCGACCGCGCCGATCCCACCGACGATCGCCGCCGGCGCGATCAGCGCCCGAAGCCGGTGGGTGCGTTCGTCCACGAAATGAGCGATCAGGTTGCCTTGTATTCCGTACAACGGCAGCAGCAGCGGCGCGCGGGTCAAGATGACCGCCAGGATGATGACGCCCCCCGCCGCGCCGAGCTCGTTCGATGTCGCCTTGAGCAGCACCGGAAACCCCATCACCAAAATCGCGCTGGCACCGGCTGCGGTGATCGAATGCGTCGCGCCGCGCAGGAATCTCGCCGTGCTTCGGGGCGTCAGCACCCGCGCCGCGGCTCGCGCCGTGGGCGAGGCGATCAGCATGAGCAGCCATGCCGTGGCGCCCGCGACGGTGGCCCACAAGTAGCCGGCCAGGCCCCATCCGATCACGAACGTAGCGACCGCGACCGCCACCCGGATGATCGCGTCGCCCACCATCAGCGCCCCGTAGTGGGTCCAGCGATTGCCCCCGGCCAACATGCCCTGCAGGGCGGAGTGCAGGCAAAATCCGGCCAACCCGACGCTGAGCAGGCCGACAGACAACCAGCGTTCCGCGGCGAACACCTGCCTGCTCCACAGCGGCGAACTGCATGCGATCGCCGCGGCCGCGACAACGCCGGTCATCGCGGCCACCCGTAGCGGATGGGTGCCGTGGCCTGGCGTGACGTCGACGTAGGGTATCGAGCGGACTTCGCGGGTGGTTTCTTGCAGCAGGCCGGCCGTGGCGCCGGTGCCCACGCCGAAGGCCCCCCAGAACACCGCGAATACCGAAAAGCCGGCGGGGGCCAGGTCGCCGGCCGCCAGATAGATCACCCCGTAGCCGCAGACGGCGGTCAGCGCGGTCGCGGTGCCGACCCGGGCGAAGCTGCCCCGCGCGATCGGCCCGGTGGAGGCTGCGGTACCACCGACCTCGGTCACTGCCACGGCGCTTCGGTCGCGCCGGGTCGCGCCTTCCGCACCGGCCGCCGTGTCGAGCGGGGGCGCGCACAACTCACGGACACGCGCATGACGTCGTCGGCCGCGGCGACGCCTTTTCGATGTCGACTGGCCCAAACACCAAGTGCCGCAACATAACTGATGCAGCCGGGCCGCTCATGGACAAGATCATCACGCACCCTGCTTTGGTCGATGTCGACGATCCCGAACGTCGGTTTCGTCGAGACAGTGTAAGCATGGACCAGCCGATGGGACGGGGTTTTGCACGTGGGTGTCAGTGCGTGGCCGGTGAAATCAATAGTCCCGCTTGGTTCGAGACATCGATGCGACTGGTCCATGCGATCGAACGGATCGGTTAGTCTCGTGTGATGATTTGGTTCGGCCTGCGCGGTAGGGCTGAGCGGTGCCGGAGCTAACACGCCGGGGACGGCGCCGGGCATCGAAAGGTCGTGGGCGGCCGGACAATCGGCTCGCGATCTTGGACCATGCCTTGTTCGCGCAGCATCGGGCCATCGGTCGACAGGTGGTCGTTCAGGTCGTCTGGGTTTATGGGCATGCCATCGACCTCGATGGGCTGCGGGCCTTCAACCACAATCTCCGGTACGGATTGTTAGGACGGCGCATCGAACGTTCACGGATGCCGTTCGCCCGGTTCCGCTGGGTCTCCGACTGCGGGCCGGCGGATATCGAGATCGCCGGATCCGCGCGTCCGCGCGCCGAACTCAGCGACTGGGCCGACGAGCAGGCACAGCAGCCCACCGATCCCGAACGCGGCCCCGGCTGGCACATCGGCGTCCTTCCGCTCACGGACGGCTCGACCGCGATCAGCCTGGTGGTTTCCCATTACCTGGTGGACGGCTTCGGGCTCACACTTGCGATCGCCGACGCGGTCCTACGCCCGTACACGAACGACCTCGGCTACCCGCCCGCGCGATCACGCACTCGACTTCGCGCGATGATCCAGGACGCCCGCGAAACGGCGCAAGACGTGCCCGAGGCCGCCCGAGCGCTGGTGGCGGCGGCAAAGCTGGCCCGTCGCCAGCGCCGCGAAAACGCCGAAAAACCCGCATCGCGACCCGTCGCGCCCAGCGGAAGCGACGGCGACGGCGACGAGGTGGTCGTCGTGCCGGTCATCACGGTCCACATCGACGTGGATGCGTGGGACGCCTGCGCCAAGGCGCTTGGCGGAACGAGCGAAACGCTGCTCGCCGGACTGGCCGCGAAGCTCGGGGAGCGCCTGGGGCGCCGGCGCGACAGTGACGGCGCCGTCACCTTGCAGCTACCCATGAGCGACCGCACCGAGGGCGATTCGCGCGCGATCGCGGTGACTTATGCAAGCCTCAGTGTCGACCCGACCGAGGTGACGACGGATCTGCGCGAGCTCCGCGCCGCCATCAAGCAGGCGCTGAAAACTCTTCGGGAGACACCGGACGACGATGAGCGGCAGCTCTTGTGGCTGGCCCCGTTCACGCCCAAGCGGGCGATGAAACGGCTGGCCGATAATGCGCTCGACGACCCGGATCGCCCGGTGTTCTGTTCGAATCTCCGCGACCTCGGCGCGCTGGTGTACGTCCTCGCCCGTAACGACGACGACTACGCCACCATCACCGCCAACCTGCATCCCCTGCATCTGATTCGAGTGATCGGGCAAAACGTCACCCGAGGGTGGCTCGAACGAGCGGGCGGCCAATTGACTCTCCAGTCGTGGCGCATAGGCGACACGGTCGGCATCACCGTCGAGGCATATCAACCGGGCGCGGAGAACACCAAGGCCGCGTTGCGCGAGCTGGTTGCGCGCACGCTGGCCGAGTTCAAGCTGACCGGCGAGATCGACTGACGCGGCGCGCGGTTACGTATCCGAAGCCTTCTCCGCTGCCAGCCTTTCCAGCCTGTCGCGCAAACTCTTCGGCCTTATGTCGGGCCAGTTCTGTTCGATGTACTCAAGGCACGCAGCGCGGTCCGCTTCGCCGTAAACCACCCGCCAGCCGGCTGGAACATCTGCGAATGTCGGCCACAGGCTGTGTTGCTCCTCGTCGTTGACCAAGACGAAGAAACTGCCATTCTCGTCGTCGAACGGATTGACGCTCACCGATTCTCCATACCCTCCCAGTCGAGATGAGTGAAGCTTCGCCCAAACGGTAGTGCGGACCGGCGGGGCCCGTCCAGGCTTCCGCCAAACTCCTGGCGCCGCCCCCTCGATCGCGGCGGAGCGCAACCGGCGGCCGCGCCGCGATCTTCGTTAGCTGTCAGTCCCCTTCTTCGGCTTTCAGCGGTTCTCCTTGCCGGCTTCCCGCTTTGCTGACGGGGACGGAAGACGGGTGCCCTGCGGCCACGGCGCCGGTATGCAATACGATCCGGTATCACGTTGGCAACGAGCCGCTACGGACGTCGCCCACGTGATTTACTCATCGAGGGCGGCTCGTGTTCCCCGAGGCGCGGCACGGTTGAGGTGACCGCCGCACGAACAGGCTGCGGCGCCCACCACAATCGATGTAACGTCGACGCGGGTTACCACCGACTGATATGTGGGTGCATGTTCCGGCGGCTAACGTGATGCAGGGTATCGAAACTGGTGGGAAGGTGATTTCGGTGGTCGAACGCGGTGTGCGAGAATTCGCGCAGGCCCGGTCGGACGCCGCCGACACCGGTCCCCTCGACGTCAGCCCGGAACCTGGCCGTCGAACGGATTTTTTGCGGCGTGTTCGCCAGCCTCCACCCGAACCGCGAGCACGCGCCCGAAACACTCATCTAAATGGGGGGTTGGCGATTTTCAGAGTCCTCAAGCGGCTGTGGGTTCCGCTGGTCATCCTCGTCGTGGTTGTTGCCGGAGGCTTCACGGTGTCGCGGCTGCATGGCATCTTCGGCTCTGAGAAACAACTTTCGTATTCCGACACCCGGGGCCAAAACCCCAAGCCCTACAACGCCAAGCACCTCAGGTACGAGGTTTTCGGACCGCCAGGAACCGTGGCGCAGATCGCCTATTTCGACGTCAACGGTGAACCGCAGCGCATCAAGGCGGCGCCCTTGCCGTGGTCGTTGGAGTTCCAGCTCACCGCGGCGTCCGCGGTCGGAAACGTCATCGCGCAAGGCGATAGCGACAGCATTGGCTGCCGCATCTTGGTGGACGGCGTGGTCAAGACCGAGAAGGTATCGAACGAAGTGAGCGCATTCACCTTCTGCCTGCTGAAGGCCGCATGAGCGAACAACACCTCGACACCGTGCACACCCCGCCGTCGTTCGCGGCCCGGATGATTCATCGGTTTTCGATCCCGATCATTTTGGCGTGGGTGGCCTTCATCGTAATCCTGGGTATCGCCGTCCCCTCGTTGGAGCAGGTCGAGCGAACGCATTCGATAGCGCTGAACCTCAACGATGCGCCGGCGATGAAGGCGTCGATGCGGATGGCCGAGGATTTCAAGGAAAGCGATTCCGGCACCGGTTCCACGACGACGAGCACGGTGATGATCGTCTTGGAGGGGCAACAACCCCTCGGCGAGGACGCCCACAAGTACTACGACCGCTTGATTCGCCAATTGCGAGACGATCCGAAACATGTGGGATACATCCAGGATTTCTGGAGCGATCCACTCCTGACGGGCGCTGCGCAAAGCGGCGATGGTAAGGCCGCATACGCCCAACTAGCCCTGCACGGTGCCCCCGGCTCGGCCCTGGCGAACGAATCGGTCGAAGCCGTCCGATACATCACGGACCACACGCCGCCACCGCCGGGGGTCCGGGCGTATGTCACCGGCCCCGGGGCGTTCGTTTCCGATATGGGCAGCAGTGGCAACCGTACGGTCGTGATGATCACGCTGGTCAGCCTCGCGGTGATCTTCACCATGTTGCTTCTCGTCTACCGTTCGATCCTCGCCGTAATTCTGTTGCTGCTGATGGTCGGGGTCGAATTGCAGGTGGCCCGAGGGCTTGTCGCGTTGCTCGGCGATCACGGCCTCGTCGGTCTCAGTACCTTCGCCATCAATCTGCTGGTAGCACTTGTGATCGCGGCCGGAACCGACTACGGGATATTCTTCGTCGGGCGGTATCAAGAGGCACGGCAGGCCGGCGAGAGCCGGGAAGCGGCCTACTACACCACATATCACGGTGTGGCGAAGATTGTGTTGGCCTCGGGTGTGACTATCGCCGGGGCTCTTTTCTGCCTCAAGTTTGCCCGGCTGCCCCAGTTCCAATCTCTCGCCGTTCCTTCCGCGGTGGGCGTGCTCGTTGCGGTCGCGGTTGCGCTCACCCTCGTTCCGGCCGTCCTCCATGTGGGGAGCCGTTTCGGGCTGTTCGATCCCAAGCGGGTAATCCGATTACATGGGTGGCGGCGAATTGGCACGGCAATCGTCCGGTGGCCCGCTCCCATTCTGATCGTCACATTAGCGGTCACCCTTATCGGGCTGCTGACGCTGCCGGGATACAAACCCAGCTACAACGACATGAACTACATTCCCAAGAACATCCCCGCTTCCGTGGGTCTCGATGCTGCAAAACGGCATTTTGCCATTGCACGAATGTTATCGCCCGAAGTTCTGTTGGTAGAGGCCGATCACGATCTGCGCAATCCGGCAGATGCGTTGGTGCTGAACAAACTGGAAAAAGCCATCCTCGCGGTTCCCGGTATTGCCAGGGTGCAAGGCTTGACTCACCCCGAGGGAACCCCGCTCAAGCACACATCCATACCGTTTATGCTCAGCATGCAAAACACCGCGGGACAACAAATCATGCCATTCCAGCGGGCCCGCATGGATGATCTGCTCAAGCAGGCCAACGAGTTGGCGCAAACGATCAACATCATGGAGCACATGTATGACCTGATGCAACAGCTCGTCGCCGTGACTCATCATACGGTCATGGAAACCCATGACATACAGCAGATCACCAGCGAGCTGCGCGACCACCTTTCGGATTTCGAGGACTTCTTCAGGCCGATCCGAAGTTATTTCTATTGGGAAAAGCATTGCTATGATATTCCCCTCTGCTTTTCCTTGCGATCCATATTCGATTCACTCGACGGCGTCGACGAGCTCAACGACAAACTGAAGGATATGATCGTCGACCTCGATCACGTAGACGAGCTCATGCCGCAAATCGTCGTGCAGTTCCCCCCGATGATCGCGATCATGAAGAGCATGCACACCTCGCTCTTGACCATGCATAGCACCATGGCCGGAACGATGACCGCGATGGACGAGAGCAGCGCAAATTCGACAGCCATGGGGAAGGCTTTCGACGAGTCCAGGAACGACGATTCTTTCTTCATTGGCCCGGACGCGTTCAAGGATGCGGACTTCAAGCGAGTCATGAAACTTTTCCTGTCGCCGGACGGAAAGAGTGCCCGTTTGCTCATCACCCAAAAGGCTGACCCCGCGTCGCCCGAGGGTGTCGGACGGGTCGACGCGATAAAGAACGCGGCCGCGGAAGCGCTCAAGGGCACTCCCCTGGAAGGCGCCAAGATCTACCTCGCCGGCACCGCCGCGTTAACGAAAGACCTCGTCGACGGCTCGAAGTACGATCTCATGATCGCCGGCGTCGCCGCGGTCTGCCTCATTTTCATCATCATGCTGATCATGACGCGAAGTTTTGTCGCAGCGCTGGTCATCGTCGGCACGGTATTGCTCTCGCTGGGCGCATCCTTCGGGCTGTCCGTGCTGGTCTGGCAGAATCTGCTCGGCATCCAAATTCACTGGCTCGTGCTGGTGATGGCCGTGCTGGTGCTGCTGGCGGTGGGGTCTGACTACAACTTGTTGCTGGTCGCCCGGATGCAAGAAGAAGTAGGCGCCGGCATAAAGACCGGCATCATTCGGGCGATGGGCGGCACCGGCAAGGTTGTGACGAACGCCGGCCTGGTGTTCGCGTTCACCATGGGATCCATGATCGTCAGCGACCTGATCATCATCGGTCAGATCGGCACCACGATCGGCCTGGGCCTGCTGTTCGACACGCTGATCGTGCGGGCGTTCATGACGCCATCCGTCGCCGCGCTGCTGGGACGGTGGTTCTGGTGGCCGAAGAACGTGCGCTCCCGCCCTGCCAGCCTGTTACTTCGACCGACAGGACCCCGTCCACTGGTACGCGCGCTGCTGAAGCAGCCGCGGTAAGTGGCGGACTATCAACTTGAGCGCCCCATGAGCACCGAACACCAACCTCGGGCCCCATTCATCGCGCGGACGATCCGCAAGCTTGCGATTTTGATCATCCTGGCGTGGGCCGCCCTGACGTTGCTTGTGACATTTGGAGTCCCGTCGCTCGAGCACGTCGGGCGAGAGCATTCGGTACCGTTGGCTCCTCAGGACGCACCATCGGTGCAGGCCATGAAGCGCATCGGCCGGGACTTCAAGGAATCCGATTCGGACAGCTTGGCGATGATCGTCCTCGAGGGACAGCGGCCACTCGGCGACGATGCTCACGCCTACTACACCGACCTGGTTCACAAGCTCACCGCCGATCGGCGCCATGTCGAGCATGTGCAGGATCTATGGGGAGATCGACTTACGCAGGCGGGCGCCCAAAGCCCCGATGCCAAGGCCGCGTATGTCATCGTGAACCTCGCCGGCAACCAAGGTACGGCCCTCGGGGAGAGCTCCGTGGCCGCGGTTCGGAACATCATCGATCGGTCGTCGCCGCCGCCCGGCGTCCGGGCCTACGTCACCGGCCCGGCGGCGCTCATTTCGGACATGCAGGAGAGCGGTAACAGATCCATTCTGAAGATGACCGTAATCGGTGCCGTGATTATTTTTGCGGTATTGCTTTTTGTCTACCGCTCGGTCATAACCGTGATCCCGTTGGTGCTCACAGTTGGCCTCGAAGTATTTGCGGCCCGGGGATTTATCGCGTTTCTCGGCAATAACAATATCGTCGCCCTGTCCACGTTCGCCATCAACCTGCTGGTGGCCCTCGCGATGGCGGCCGGGACGGACTATGCGATCTTCTTCTTCGGCCGATATCAAGAGGCGCGCCAGGCCGGCGAGGAGAGAGAAACCGCCTACTACACCACCTACCGCGGGGTGGCTCCCGTCGTCCTGGGTTCCGGTCTGACGATCGCCGGGGCAATGTTGTGCTTGAGCTTCACCCGGATGCCCATATTCCAGACGATCGGTGTCCCGTGCGCGTTGGGAATGCTGCTTTCGGTCGCGATCGCACTGACGTTGGTTCCGGCGGTTCTTGCCGTCGGAAGTGGGTTCGGTCTCTTCGACCCCACGCGCACGATCGGGTTCGGTCGATGGCGCCGCGTCGGCACGGCGATTGTTCGCTGGCCCGCACCCATTCTCGCCGGGACGGTAGCCATCGCGCTGATCGGTCTGGTGACCCTGCCGGGCTACAAAACGAGTTACAACGACCGGTTGTACATACCCAAAGACGTTCCAGCCAATGCCGGGTACGCCGCCGCGGACCGTCACTTTTCCCAGTCCCGGATGATGCCCGAAATGCTGATGATCGAATCGAACCACGACCTGCGCAACCCGACGGATTTCATCACGCTGAATAAATTGGCCAAGGCGATATTCCGTGTTCCGGGCATTTCTCGGGTGCAGGGCATAACCCGGCCCGAGGGAACACCGATCGAGCATACCTCGATACCATTTCTGCTCAGCCTGCAGAACGCGGGCATGCTACAAAACATGCAGTACATAAAGCTTCGAACTGATGACATGCTCAAACAGGCCGACCTGATGAGCCAGCAAATCGCGATAATGAAGCACTTATACGCATTGCAGAAAGAAATCACCGAGACTACTCACCACACAATCGTCACCACGAAGGAAACGGCCGACGCCGTATATGAGCTAAGAAACCACCTCGCGGATTTCGAAGACTTCTACAGACCAGTTCGAAGTTACTTCTACTGGGAAAAGCACTGTTACGACATCCCGCTGTGCTGGGCCTTGCGATCAATTTTTGACACGCTCGACGGCGTCGACACGATAAGCGACAAATTGACCGAGGTCGTGCAGGACCTTAACAAGATGGACGTTTTGTTGCCGCAGTTGTTGGAGTCGTTCCCGACAATGATCGCGATAGCGGAGCACGCACGGACAATGCTCCTGACCATGCATAGCACCATGGCCGGGACCATGCACGCGGTGGACGAATCGACCGAGAACGCCACCGTCATGGGAGAAGCGTTCGACGCGGCCAAAAACGACGATTCCTTCTTCCTGCCCCCAGAGGTCTTCGAGAACCCGGACTTCAAGGAGGCGATGAACTCCTTCATCTCTCCCGACGGGAAAGCGGCTCGATTCATCATTTCGCATGTGGGCGATCCCGCGACGCCCGAGGGCGTGGCGCGTATCGGTCCCATAAAGAATGCGGCACAGGAGGCGCTCAAGAACACGCCCCTCGAGGGCTCCCCGATCTATGTCGCCGGCACCGCGTCGACATACAAGGATTTCCACGACGGGGCAAAATACGACCTGTACATCGCGGTAATCGGTGCGCTCTGCCTGATTTTCATCATCATGCTCGTGCTCACGCGAAGTTTTGTGGCCTCCTTGGTGATTGTGGGTACGGTGGCAGTTTCGTTGGGCGCATCGTTCGGGCTTTCGGTGCTGATCTGGCAGTACATACTCGGCATCAAATTGCACTGGATGGTGCTGCCGATGTCCGTGATCGTCCTGTTGGCGGTCGGGTCCGACTACAACCTGCTGCTGGTGTCCCGGATGAAAGAGGAGCTGGCCGGCGGCATCAAGACCGGGATCATCCGCGCGATGGGCGGCACCGGCAAGGTCGTGACGAACGCGGGCCTGGTGTTCGCGTTCACGATGGCCTCCATGGTGTTCAGCGACCTGCGAATCATCGGTCAGGTCGGAAGCACGATCGGCCTGGGCCTGCTGTTCGACACCTTGATCGTGCGTGCGTTCATGACGCCGTCCATTGCCGCGCTGCTCGGACGTTGGTTCTGGTGGCCGCAGCTGGTTCGTCCACGCCCGGCCAGTCGAATGCTTCGGTCCCTACCACCGCGCCCGGTGGTGCGGGCGCTGCTCGGGGAGAGGTTCGGCGGCGACGACACCGACACCAGCCCGATCCCGAGGCCTTCGATCCCGAGGTCGTAATCCCCAGGGTGGTAGGGGAACCGCAAATCAGCCCGCGACGGCCCCCGGCTCGCTGAACGGCGCGCCGAACTCGGTCACCGGCTGGAAACCGTGTTTGCGAGCCTTTGCGGCAGCCTGACGGATCAGCGCATAGATGCCCACGAACGCCGCATGATCGGTCATCACAAACGGTGTCAGCAGCCGGTTGTGCACCAACGAGAACGCCACCCCACTAGCGGGGTCGGTCCAGCCGAGCGACCCGCCCAACCCGACATGGCCGAAGCCCGGCATCACATTGCCAATGGGCAGGCTGTGGTAGCCGAGGTGGAAAGCCAACGGCACGAACAGGTTTCGGTCCAGCCGCAGGCTCTTTCGACCCGTGAGGCCGGCAACCAGCTCACGGGACAGGAAGCGTATGCCGTCGACCTCGCCGCCGTTGGCGATGGCGCCGTACATTCGTGCCAGCGCGCGGGCCGTGACCACCCCGTTGGCCGCCGGGAGCTCTCCGTCGAGCATGGCATTCTCACCCTTGACCGTGGCCATCATGCCCGGGAAGTACATGGACCGGAAACCGCCGGACAGCTCCATCGCGACCTTGCGCGTCACGTAGTTGACGACCGGAATGCTCACGATGTTCTGCGGCGCGATGATCTCGGCGACCCGCGTCGGCGCCCCCGCCGGCGGCCGCCCCAGGTACATGCCGTCGGTGCCCAAGGGCTCGGCGAGCTCCTCGCGGATCAGCGCCCGCATGCCCTTCCCGGTGACGGCCCGGCCCAGCCCGGACATCAGCCAGCCGAAGGTCAGCGCATGGTATGCCGATTTACCCAGCAGCCGCCCGGGCGCCGCCGCGGCCAGCCGCTCCTCCATGACGAGGTGGTCCAGCAGCTCTTCCTTGGTGGCCCCGCGCAGGCCCGACAGGCCGGCCTGGTGTCGCATCACCTGGCGCACGGTGAGATGGGCCTTGCCGTTTGCTGCAAACTCCGGCCAGTACTCGGCGACCGGCGCCTCGTAGTCGATCAATCCTCGGTCAGCAAGCCGGTGGATGACCGTGGCGGCCATTCCCTTGGTCGCCGAGAACACCATCGGGGCGGTGTCGGCCGACCATGGCCGGTGGCCTCCCCGGTCGGACCAGCCCGTCCACACGTCGACCACGGGCTGGCCATCGAGATACACCGCCAGGGCCCCGCCGCCGAACCGGCGCGCGGGAAACATGCTGGCGAAGCTGCGAACGACGCAACCGAATTGTGAGTCCGCCGCGCCGGACACACGATGACCTGCGTCAGGGTCATCGTGGACAGGGACCGCGCGGCGATCGACTCGGGACCCCATTGTCACAAGTCAAATTTACTTGGATTTCACATGCCCCATGGGCAAACAGTAATTAAGTTATCTTTCCGTTAGCCGGACGCGGCCTTCAGTATTTGCTGAGCCGCCAGCGCGGGGGTCAACTCCCCCTCCTTCACCTGGCGCTCCACCTCGGCGCGGATCTTGCGCACCGCGGGGTTGGACAGCAGCCGGTCCAGCACGGCGTCGCGCACCATCTGCCAGGTCCAGTCGACCTGCTGGGCCCGGCGCCGGGCCTCCAACTCTCCGGCGTCCGCGAGCACCTGACGATGGCGCTCGATCGTGTCCCACAGCTCCGTCTGCCCCGTCCCCTCCGCCGCGCTCATGGTGAGAACCGGTGGCCGCCAAAGCGTTTCACGCGGGTAAATCATTCTGATGGTGGCCGAGAGCTCCCGCGCCGCTATCCGGGCGTCGCCGACGTGCTCGCCGTCGGCCTTGTTCACCACGACGATGTCGGCCAGCTCCAGCACGCCCTTCTTGATGCCCTGCAGTTGATCGCCGGCGCGCGCCAGGGTCAACAACACGAACGTGTCGACCATGTTCGCCACCGCCACCTCGGACTGCCCGACTCCGACCGTTTCGATCAAAATCTTGTCGAAGCCGGCGGCTTCCAGCAGCACGATGGTCTCCCGGGTGGCCTTTGCCACCCCGCCCAGCGTGCCCGACGTCGGCGATGGCCGGACGTAGGCGTCGGGGTGCTGTGCCAGCCGGGCCATCCGCGTCTTGTCGCCGAGGATCGACCCGCCGGTGCGGGTGGACGAGGGGTCCACCGCCAACACGGCGACCCGGTGGCCCTGTTCGATCAGATGCATGCCGTACGACTCGATGGTCGTCGACTTCCCCACCCCGGGGACCCCCGTGATGCCCACGCGGTGCGCGTCACCGGTGTCCGGCTGCAGAGCCAGCAGCAGCTGCTGCGCCTGCTGGCGGTGATCGGCGCGGGTGGATTCCAGCAGCGTGATGGCCCGCGGCAGCGCCGCGCGATCGCCGCTGCGGATGGCAGCGGCTACCTCGTCGACGGTGTCGTTGTTGACGGGATCGGGTGCCATCTAGCTCAGGTCATACCCCAGCCGCTCGGCGAGCTTGTTGAGCAGGCCGATGGCGGCGTCGGCGATCACCGTGCCGGGCGGGAAGATGGCGGCGGCACCGGCAGCGTACAGCTCGTCGAAGTCGTCCGGCGGAATGACGCCGCCCACCACGATCATGATGTCGGGCCGGCCCACCTCGGCCAAGGCATCGCGAAGCGCCGGCACCAGCGTCAGGTGCCCGGCGGCCAGCGAGGACACCCCGATGACGTGCACGTCGTTGTCGGCGGCCTCGCGGGCCACCTCCTCGGGGGTGGAGAACAGCGATCCGACGTCGACGTCGAACCCGATGTCGGCGAACGCCGTCGCGATCACCTTTTGCCCGCGGTCGTGGCCGTCCTGGCCCATCTTGGCCACCAGAATTCGGGGCCGGCGCCCGTCGGCCTCGGCGAACTTCTCGACGAGCGCGCTCGCCTTGGAAAGCGGGGTGATGCTGTCACCTCCTCCGGCTCCGCCGGCCTCGTCCCGGTAGACGCCGGCGATGGTACGGATCTCGGCCTGGTGCCGCCCGTAGACCTTTTCCAGCGCGTCGGAGATCTCGCCCACGGTGGCCTTGGCCCGGGCCGCGTCGATGGCCAGCGCCAGCAGGTTATTGCCCAGCCCGTCGTCGCCGGCGCGACCGTGAGCCGCGGCGGCCCGGGACAGCTCCGCCAGGGCGGCGTCGACCGCCGACTGATCCCGGCTCGCCCGCAGCTCCTTCAGTTTGGCCAGCTGCTCGGCGCGGACCCGGCTGTTCTCGACCTTGAGCACCTCGATCTGCTGGTCCTCGTCGACCTGGTACTTGTTGACCCCGATCACCGGCTGGAGGCCCGAGTCGATGCGGGCCTGGGTGCGCGCGGCGGCCTCCTCGATGCGCAGCTTGGGGATGCCGTCGCTGATCGCCTGCGCCATGCCGCCGTGCTCGGCGATCTCGGCGATGTGGGCGCGGGCCCGCTGCGCGAGTCGATGGGTCAGCCACTCCACGTAATAGGAGCCGCCCCACGGGTCGATGGGTCTGGTGGTGCCCGACTCCTGCGCCAGGACCAGCTGGGTGTTGCGCGCGATCCGGGCCGAGAAGTCGGTGGGCAGCGCGAGTGCCTCGTCGAGCGCGTTGGTGTGCAGCGACTGGGTGTGGCCCTGCGTGGCGGCCATCGCCTCGATGCACGTGCGGGCGACGTTGTTGAACGGGTCCTGCGCGGTCAGCGACCAGCCTGAGGTCTGCGAATGTGTGCGCAGCGACAGCGATTTGGAGTTCTTCGCGCCGAACCCGGCGACCAGCTCGCTCCACAGCAGCCGGCCGGCCCGCAGCTTGGCGACCTCCATGAAGAAGTTCATCCCGATGCCCCAGAAGAAGGACAGCCGGGGCGCGAACTTGTCGATGTCGAGCCCGGCGTCCAGGCCCGCCTTGATGTAGTCGACGCCGTCGGCCAGGGTGTAGGCCAACTCCAAATCCGCTGTGGCCCCGGCCTCTTGGATGTGGTAGCCGGAGATCGAGATGGAGTTGAACTTCGGCATCTTGGCGCTGGTGTAGGCGAAGATGTCGGAGATGATCCGCATCGACGGCTTGGGCGGGTAGATGTAGGTGTTGCGGACCATGAACTCTTTGAGGATGTCGTTCTGGATGGTGCCGGCCAGCTTCTCCGGCGGCACCCCCTGCTCCTCGGCGGCCACCACGTACAGCGCCAGGATCGGCAGCACGGCGCCGTTCATCGTCATCGACACGCTCACCGCCGACAGGTCGATCCCGTCGAAGAGCTGCCGCATGTCGAGGATGGAATCGATTGCCACACCGGCCATTCCGACGTCGCCCTGGACCCGGGGGTGATCGGAGTCGTAACCGCGGTGGGTGGCCAGGTCGAAGGCCACCGACAGGCCCTTCTGGCCGGCGGCGAGGTTGCGACGGTAAAACGCGTTGGAATCCGCGGCGGTGGAGAACCCGGCGTATTGGCGGATCGTCCAGGGCTGGTTGACATACATCGTCGGGTACGGGCCGCGCACGAACGGCGGCTCGCCCGGGAAGCTGTTCAGTGGGTAGCCCTCGGCGGCCGCCGCGGCGCGGTCCGCGGCTATGTACACCGGTTTGACGTCAATGCCTTCGGGCGTGTGCCACGCGGTCCCTGCCGGGGCTTCGCTGGGCCCCCGCGGTGCGCGGTCACCGTGCAGCGGGATGTCGGAGAAGCTGCCGATCGCAGCGGTGCTCGTGGTCATTGCGGCTAGGCTCCCAATCGGGTGAGCAGGTTCGAAAGGGCTTCGACCGCATCGATTTTCGCGGTCAGGTACTCGTCGGGCCGGTGCTCGGCATCTTGCTCTGGCCCGGCCAGGTAGACGCGCTCCACGCCGGCGGCCCGGGCGGCCTCGACAACGCCGGCCGCCTCCTGCTGGTAGCGCTTGTCGGTGCCGCAGATGACGGCCACGGGCGACCCCGCATCGGCGACCGCCGCCGCGACCCCGGCGGCGTCGACCGGACCCGGGTTGACGGCCTCGATCCCGCCCGAGGCCAGCAGGTTCGCCGCGAACGTCGCCCGAGTGTTGTGCTCGGCCAGCGGGCCCAGCGGCAGCAGCAGCGCCCGCGGCCGCGATCCGGTGCGCGCCAGGTAGACGTCCGAGCGGTCGCGCAGCGCCTCGAACGCGGCGGCGTAACGCTGCAGGTTCCCCGCGGCGCGCGGTGGGACCGACGAATCCCCTTGCGGCAGCGCCGGTTCCGAGAGATTCGGGAATTCGTTGACCCCGGTGATCGCGGTGCGACGATGCGCGATGTCGTCGGCGCGTCGTGCGGCGACCTCGGCGATCTGCTCGGCGACGTAGCCGCGGGCTTCCGCGAACCCGCCGCGGGCCTCGATGGCCTGGAAACGCTCCCACGCCTGCTGGGCCAGCCGCTCGGTGAGGTCCTCGACGTACCACGAACCGCCGGCCGGGTCCAGCACCCGTCCGACGTGCGACTCCTCCAGCAGCAGCAGCTGGGTGTTGCGGGCGATGCGGCGCGCAAACCCGGCCGCCGTGCCCGGAAAGCCGCCGGGGATCGCGACGTCGAACGGGAAGGTCAATACGGTGTCGGCGCCACCGACGCCCGCGCCGAAGGCCGCCAGCGTGCAGCGCAGCATGTTCACCCACGGGTCGCGCTGGGTCATCATCGGCAGCGACGTCTCGGCGTGCAGCACGGCGGCGCCGCGGTCCGGGTGGCCGACGACCTCGGCGACCCGTGCCCACAGCTGCCGCGCGGCCCGCATCTTGGCGAGCGTCATGAACTGGTCGTCGTCGGCGGCCAGCCGGAAGCTGATCTGCCCGAGCGCCTCGTCGGCCGGCATGCCGGATTCGGCGAGCACCCGCAGGTAGGCCACGCCGGCCGCGATCACGCCGGCCAGCTCCCACGTCGCGTTGGCGCCCAGATTGTGGAACGCAGGTCCGTCGACGGTGATCGCTCGCACCCCGTGATCGCGGGCCGCCCGCGAGGCGACCGCAACGACCTCGTCGATCGCGGGCGCCGGACGGTCGCTCAGCGCCGCGGTCAGCGGGTCGGCGCCCAGGTCGACCGAGACGGTGGCCCGATCCTCGGGTTCCACGGCGGCGACCAGCGCCAGCATGACCTCACAGGCCGCCGGGTAGTCGGCACCCGCATCGAGGATCACCGGCGCCAGGTTCAGGTGCACGCCCGCGAGCAGGCCCTCGAGCCGATCCGCCGGCACGCCCGACTCCCCCACCCGGACCAGCAGCGCGCTGACGCCGTCGCCCAGCGCGGCGAGCGCCGCCGCGTTCGCGTCGTCGGCGGGCGTCCCGGCGGCGGGGACGACCTCGGCAACCTTCCAGCCGGACTGCACGTCGCGCAACCCGTCGCCGCCGCGCACGTAGGGCCACTCGCCCGGCAGCGGCGGCTCCGGCAGCTCGTCGAACACGGTGTAGAGGGGCCGGATGGCGAACCCGTCATAGGTCGGGGCGTCCAGCAGGTGCTCGGGCTCGTCGCCCAACTCCGCGGGGTCACGCCGGGTGCTCTTGGACAGCACACCGGCGACGGCGCTGCGCCAGCGCCCGCGAACCTGTTCCAGGTCGGCGAGCTCGGGTACGTCAATGGACACCGACTGCTCCTGTTTTCGCAGAAGAAAAGCCACTTAATAAGCAGGCTAATTGATCGCGCCCCCCGCAAAAAACGGCGGCGTGGGCCGTCCGGCCACGGCCCGCTGCGAAACGCCAGCCGCGGGAAATGAGTTATTCACCTAGGCCCCGTAACCTTAGGACGCGTGACGGCTCCCGCCACCAGCAAAATCATCGATACGCTGCGCGATCTCGGCGGCGCGATCGGCGCGGCGGCGCGCCTGCTGTCCCGGCCGCGGGTGGTGGCCATAGTGGTCGGTATCACAGCGCTGGTGGCGGCGGCGACGTGGGTTCCGCTGCCCGCGCCGGTGCAGATGCGCGACTGGGCGGAATCGGTGGGCCCGTGGTTCCCGCTGGCGTTTCTGCTGGCGCATATCGTGGCGACGATCGTGCCGGTCCCCCGCACGCCCTTCACCCTGGCCGCCGGGCTGCTGTTCGGGCCGGCGCTGGGCGTGCCGATCGCGGTGCTCGCCAGCACCGGCAGCGCGGTGATCGCGCTCTATCTGGTGCGCGCGGCCGGGTGGCGGCTGAACCGCCTGGTGCGCCACCGCGCGATCGACACGGTGGACGAGCGCCTGCGGCAGCGGGGCTGGCTGGCCGTCGTGTCGCTGCGGCTGATCCCGGCCGTCCCGTTTTCGGCGATCAACTACGCGGCCGGCGCGTCGGCCGTTCGGGCGTTGCCCTACACGTTGGCCACGCTGTGCGGCCTGCTGCCCGGCACCGCCGCGGTGGTGATCCTCGGCGACGCGCTCGCCGGTCACCCCAGCTCGCTGCTGTACCTGTTTTCGGTATGCACCGGCGCCCTCGGGCTGACCGGGCTGATCGTCGAGATCCGCCACCATCGCCGGCACCACCGCCGGCACCACCGCACCCCGCAGGGCACGGCGCGCGGTGAGGAGCCCGCCACCGTCGGCTGACCGGCCCGCGCTATTGAACGCGCCGCCCGTTGCCTGAAAGATCTGGTAAATGGTGAGGGTTAGCGCCCGGCGTCAGAGAACGCGTACCTCGGTGCTGACGCTCGCAACCTTGGTCAGCGCCGTCGCACTGGTTGCGGCGATCGGCCTGCGGCCCAACGATGTCGATTCGGCAGAGCCCACACCGTCGCCCGTCCTGTCACCCATTGCGCTGCCCGCGGCGAGCGCGATTGGTCCCGGTGCGGGCATCTATGTCGAGTACGCCGACGGCTCCGGCGGAATGGGTTGCACCGCAGGGTTTTTGGTGCGTAGCAGCGCCGGTCGGCCCGGCGTTCTCACCGCGGGTCACTGCAACCGGCCCGGCCAACGCAGCAGGGTGACGATGAACCTCGCCGGCATCCTGCCGTACACACCGTTCGGCGCGTTCGGCCAGACGGTCAGCGAGGGGGCTCACAGCGAACAACACGACATCGGCCTGATCGTGCTCGACGGCGACGCCGTCCCCCAGAGTTCGGCCATCGCCGCCTCGTTGCCGGTCTCCGGCGTCGCGAGCGAACTGCAAATCGGCCAGCAGCTGTGCAAGTTCGGCATGAGCACCAGCGAGGCCATCTGCGGACAGGTCCTCGATGTCACGGACAGCAAGGTCGTGTTTTCGGCGCCCGGCCAGTGCGGCGATTCCGGCGGCCCGGTCTATGTGATGCAGCGCGACGGCACCGCCGCCGCGGTGGGCATCGACATCCGCGGCTTCAATCCCGGCAAGCCCGACGCCAAGTGTTCGGCGCCGGCCAGGTTTTCCATCGCCGAGCTGGTCCAACCCTGGCTCGACAAGTGGAGCCTCACCGCGGTGACGACCCCACCGGCCGGTGCCCACTGAGCTCCAGCGGTTGTGCTGCCGTTGACGAATACCGGAATCTCGCGGCGCCCACGCCCGGCGCGCCTCGGTGAGTCCGTTTCCGAACTAAGCGATAGCGTGCGTGCGGACCGAGTGGTCGAAGGCACAGATGGAGTGGTGGGAATGTTCGAAGCGGTGAATTGCTGGTTTTCGGGGCCGCCGCGTTGGCTCCGGAGCACTGCGGCGGCCAGGTTTGCAATTATCAGCTGCTGTGTCATGGCAATAGCTGGGTGTGGCCACTCGTCGTCGCCGGGCAAAGCCAGCAGCACGGCCACAGCAGGCATCACCACTGATTCGTTGATCGTGAGCCTTGACGACGTGCGTCGCATCTCGGGCGTCGATGCGCTTCAGGCGGGCCCGAGGTCCGAGGTGCGGCAACCACGCCACTCGAATTCAGATGCCCCGGGTCCGTGCCGGGCAGTCTTCGACCAGGGGGCCACATTCGACGACGGTTGGACACAGTTTCGTTCGGTGACTTTCAACGGTGACACCTACGGCGGCGTCGGCGACGTCAAGATTCGCGGTGTCGCCAACGTCATTCAGGCCGTCGGCGTCTACCGGGATGACGGTGCGGCGCGCGCCGCCTTCGATCACCTTGTCTCGACCCTGACGGCGTGTTCAGGGCTGCACGCTGCAAATTATGATTTCACCGTGGACCAGACTGATCCATCCACGGTGGCGTTCAATTCCGACCAATGGAAGCTGATCTATCGCGTCAAGTCCTCGGCCCTGATCAATGTCGGAGCGCTGGGGCTTCCCCAATCGGAGCAGACCGCGCGAACCATTGCTCAGACGATTACCGACCGCATCAAATGGCGCGCTTGGTCCGGCTACTCCGGACGCTGAGTTCCCACCAGCTCGCGAGCCTCCTCGGTGCTCTCCACCGAGGGTCCCGAGCCCAGCAGCGGCTTGCCACCCACTTCGGGCGCGAAGAACAGGGTCACGGCGCCCACCGCCCCGGCGAACATCAGCATATACAACGATGGCGACATGCCAAGTCCACATTTCTCGTCGTTCCTTGCCCGGGCCGGCGAACGACTGCTGCGCTCGCGCCCCCTGGTGCGCGCGCCGATCTGGATCTACAAGGCCCGCGCCGGCGCGCTGTTCGGCTCGCGCATCCTGATGCTCGAACATCTCGGCCGCAAGTCCGGCGCGCGACGCTACGCGGTGCTGGAGGTGGTCGACCACCCCGCGCCCGGCAGCTACGTCGTCGCTTCCGGCTTCGGCCGAAAAGCCCAGTGGTTCCGCAATATCGAGGCCAACCCGCGGGTGCGGGTGTACGCGGGGAGCCGCCGGCCGGCGCCGGCCGTCGCGCGCATCCTCGACCAAGCCGAGGCCGATCGCGTGCTGGCCGCCTACCGCGCCCGGAACCCCCGGACCTGGGAGCAGTTCAAGCAGGTGCTCGAGGGAACGCTCGGCACGACGATCACCGACACCCACACGCCGCTGCCGATGGTCGAATTGCGCCTGGACTAGCCGCGATCCGGGCCCTTCGCCGTCATCGCCGCGAACGTGGCCAACAACGTCGCGGCCGGGAGCATATTGACGAGCTTGTCCCGCACCCGGACGTGCGCGGCCACGGCCAAGGCGAAGTACAACGTCAACATCGCCGTCGTGAGCCGGGCCAGGGCGGGGAACCTGGTGACCGACAGCAGGCCGACCGCGGCGGCCGTCTTGACCACCGGCAGCACGGGCCGAACGCCCTCCGGGACGCCCAGATCATCCAGCGTCTTCCTGATGGGAGCCACCTGGACGCCGCACGCCACCGCGTCGACGGCATGGAACGCGCCAAGCGCCGCATAGGTTTTCGGTGATGTCAAAGCAACCATCGCGCAATCCTATTGGGTCAGCTCCGGCGGCGCCGTCCCCGGCTGGCCGTCCACCGGCTGGCGGGCTATCGCCTCGGCCTTGGCGACGGCCTGAGCGATCGCCGGATCGGTGTCCGTCGAGAACCAGTCGGCGACGTCGGCGTCGTCGTCGGCGGCGTGCTTGGGCGTGTCGTCGACCGGGGACGGCTCGAACCGGAACACCCCGTCCTCGCCCGGCTTGCCCAACATTCGGGTGAAGCCCTGCAGCGCCGCGCTGAAGTCGCTGGGCACCACCCACACCTTGTTGGCGTCGCCGCGGGCCATCTCCGGCAGCGTCTGCAGGTACTGGTAGGCCAGCATCTCCGGGGTGGGCCGGCCGGCCTTGATCGCGGCGAACGTCTTCTCGATGGCCTTCGCCTGCCCCTGCGCCTGCAGATAGGCCGCGGCGCGCTCGCCCTGGGCGCGCAGCATCCGGGACTGCCGGTCGGCCTCGGCGGCCAGGATCGCGGCCTGCTTGGCGCCCTCGGCCGCCAGAATCTGCGACTGCTTGGCGCCCTCGGCTTCCTTGATCGACGACTCGCGCATGCCCTCGGCGGTCAGGATCATCGCGCGCTTTTCCCGGTCGGCCTTCATCTGCTTTTCCATCGAGGCCTGAATCGACGGCGGCGGGTCGATGCTGCGCAGCTCCACCCGGGCCACCCGCAGGCCCCAGCGGCCGGTCGCCTCGTCGAGCACACCGCGCAGCTGGGCGTTGATCTGGTCGCGGGACGTCAGCGTCTGCTCCAGCGTCATGCCGCCGACGACGTTGCGCAGCGTGGTGGTGGTGAGCTGTTCGACGCCGACGATGTAGTTGCTGATCTCGTACACCGCCGCCTGCGGGACGGTGACCTGGAAGTAGACGACCGTGTCGATGTTCAGCGTCAGGTTGTCCTCGGTGATCACCGGCTGCGGCGGGAACGACACCACTCGCTCGCGCAGGTCGACCCGCGCGCGAATGCGGTCGATGAACGGCACCAGCAACGTCAGCTGCCCGCTGACCGTGCGGCTGTATCGGCCCAGGCGTTCGATCACCGCGGCCTCGGCCTGCGGGATCAGCGCAACGGACTTCGCCACCACGATGATCCCGAAGATCACCACGACGGCCAGAAACACCAAACCTGCTACATAACCCGGCATCGGGGTTCCTCCTATTTTTCCGCCACCGATTACACGCCCTTGAAGACCACGGCGGTGGCGCCGTTGATCTGCATGACGGTCACCCGCTCGCCGGGTTCGTACACGTCGTTGTCGTTGAGGGGGCGCGCTGTCCACACCTGGCCGTCCAGCTTCACCTGGCCTTCGTCGCGGGCGACGCGGTCGAGGACCAGCGCGCTCTTGCCCTCCAGCGCCTGGACGCCGGTCGGCAGCCCCTTCGCCGGCGCAAGCCGGCGCCGCAGCACGGGCCGCACCAGGATCAGCAGCAGGACCGAGACGACCACGAACACCACCGCGTCGGCCCACACCGGCCAGTCCAGCAGCCAGGTGCTGCCCGCGGCGGCCAGCGCGCCCCCGGAAAGCATCAGCAGGGACATATCACCCGTCAGCGCCTCGGCACCGGCGAGCACCAGCGCGAATATGAGCCAGATCACCGCGGCGGGCATGCGGTCAGAATACGCGTAATCCGCCTTTGCCGGACCGAACAACTACACTCCGAGATCATGTGGTGTCCCAGTGTCTCGCTGTCCCTGTGGGCCAACGCCTGGCTCGCGGGCAGAGCCGCGCCCGACGACGTTTTGGACGCGTTATCCCTTTGGGCACCAAAGCAATCGGTTACCGCGTATGATGCCGTGGCCGCGGGCCACACCGGGCTGCCGTGGCCCGATGTGCACGACGCCGGAACCGTCTCGTTGTTGCAGACGCTGCGTGCCGCGGCCGGCCGGCGCCGGTTGCGCGGGACGATCAACGTGGTCTTGCCGGTGCCGGGCGACGTGCGGGGGCTGGCCGCGGGCACGCAGTTCGAGCACGACGCGCTGGCCGCGGGCGAAGCGGTGATCATCACCAGCCCCGGCGATTCCGCCGCCGTCGGCCTGGTCCCCGAGTTCTACGACGACGATCCCGACGAGGCCGGCGATCCCCTCGACGCGGAGCCGGCATTTCCCGGCCGGTGCGCGCTGTCCTGGACGGTGTACTCGCTGCCCGGCGCGCCCGCGTTCGACCACCACGAGCTGGGCGACGCCGAGTATGCGCTGCGGTCGGCCGTGCGCTCGGCCGCCGACGCGCTGGGCGCCATCGGCCTGGGATCCGCCGCGGCCGACGTCGACGATCCGCGTGGCCTCGTCGAGCAGTTGCTGGAATCCAGCCGGCGACACCGGATTCCCGACCATGCGCCGACGCGCGCGCTGCGGGTGCTGGAGAACGCCGCGCACGTCGACGCGATCATCGCCGTCAGCGCCGGGCTCAGCCGACTGCCCGACTCGGTCCCGCCCGTAGTCGGCACACCGACCAGCGACGCGCTGCGGCCGCTCACCGCGGTGGTGCGTTCGGCGCGGATGGCCGCGGTCGACGCGATCCTGCAGTCGGCCTGGCCCGACTAGGTTTGAGCGTCTTCGTCATCCTCGTCACGCTCGTCACGCTCATCACGCTCGTCACGCCGAAAGTGAAGCCATTGCGAAAAACCCGCGGCGGATTCGCAACAGTTTCACGCTCGCGAAGGGCTGGGCCGACTAGCGTTCGGCCGCCGCGCAGTGCGGCGGGCGGCACGGCTCCCCGTTGACGCTGGCGAGGCAGCCGGGCACCGGATCGGGGCCCGTCACCCGGGCGGGCGCGCGATCGAACCGCAGTTCGTCGATCAAGCCCGCCGCCAGCCGGGCGAAGCGCCGATCCGCGTTGGGCGTGGCGGCCCGGGCGAACGCCATCCCCGCCGCCTCGGCCTGTGACCGCAACTCGTGGTCGAGGTCCCACACCACCTCGATGTGGTCGGCGACGAAACCGACCGGGCAGACGATGACGGCCTCAGTGCCCGCTTTCGCGAGCCCCGTCAGGTGGTCCGCGACGTCGGGTTCCAGCCACGGGACCTGCGGCGGCCCCGAGCGCGACTGCCACGTCAGGTCGTAGTCGGCGATGCCCGCCGCAGCCGCAACCAGCCTTGCGGCGTAGGCGACTTGGCGGCTGTAGAGCCGCGGGCCGCAGCGCTGATCGGCGGCCACCGGGATCGAATGCGCGGTGAACACCAGCCGCGCGTCGCCGCGCAGCCCGGCGGGCAGGGTGGCGGCCGCCGCCGCGATGGCTTCGGCGAACATCTCGACGAAAAGCGGATGGTCGAAGTAGGGCCGCAGTTTCACCAGCTCGGGCGCGTCCGGCCCGGTCACCCGCCGCGCCCGGGCGATGTCCTCGACGTACTGCGTGCAGCTGGAGTAGCCGCTCCACGCCGAGGTGACGAATACCGCCGCGCGACGAATGCCGTTGTCCCGCATCGTCGCAACGGACTCTTCGACGTAGGGCTCCCAGTTGCGGTTGCCGAAGTAGACCGGCAGGTCCAGCTCGGCCCCCAGTTCGGCGATCAGCGCGCGGTTGATGCCGTTGATCGGCGACACCCCGTCGAAGTGCAGGTAGTGCTCGGCGACGTCGTCGAGGCGCTCGGGCGGGACGTCGCGGCCGCGGGTGACGTTCTCCAGGAACGGCCGAACCTGCTCCGGCCCTTCCGGCCCGCCGAAGGACAGCAGCAGGACCGCATCGAATTCCATTGCTGTCTAAAGCAATTGGGTGCTGGCGCCGCCGTCGGCGTAGATGACGGTCCCAGTCGTGGCCGGCAGCCACTCGGAGAGCAGCGCGCACACCGTCTTGGCGACCGGCGTGGGGTCCTTCATGTTCCAGCCGACCGGGGCGCGCTGGTCCCAGCCCTCCTCGAGCAGCTGGATCTGCGCCCCGGCCTCGTCGCCGAGTGCGCCCCCGACGATCGCACTCATCGCCAGGGTCCGGATCGGCCCCGCCGCAACGAGGTTCGAGCGGACACCGTATGGGCCGGCCTCGCGCGCGACGAACCGGTTGACCGACTCCAGCGCGCTCTTGGCGACGGTCATCCAGTTGTAGGCCGGCATCGCGCGGCTCGGGTCGAAGTCCATGCCGACGATGGAGCCGCCGGGATTCATGATGGGCAGCAACGCCTTTGCCATCGAGGCGTACGAGTACGCGGAGATGTGGATGCCCTTGGCGACGTCCTCCCACGGCGCGTCGAAAAACGGGTTGATGCCCATGCCGGACTGCGGCATGAAGCCGATCGAATGCACCACGCCGTCGAGCCGGTCGCCGATCGCCTCGGTCACCCGCTCGGCGAGGGTGTCCAGGTGCTCCTGGTTCTGCACGTCGAGCTCGATGAGGGGGGCCTTCTCCGGGAGCCGGTCGGCGATGCGCTGAATCAGACGCAACCGGTCGAAGCCGGTCAGCACCAGCTGGGCGCCCTGTTCCTGGGCCACCCGCGCGATGTGGAACGCGATCGACGCGTCGGTGATGATCCCGCTGACCAGAATCCGTTTGCCGTCAAGCAGTCCTGCCATGTCCGTCCTATCGTTCCTCAGTGGCCCATGCCCATGCCGCCGTCGACCGGGATGACCGCACCGGAGATGTAACTCGCATCCTCCGACGCCAGGAAGCTGACCACCCCGGCGACCTCGGCGGCGGTGCCTACCCGCTTCGCCGGGATGAATTGCAGTGCCCCCTCCTGGATCCGCTCGTCCAGCGCGCGTGTCATGTCGGTGTCGATGTAGCCCGGGGCCACCACGTTCGCGGTCACGTTCGCCTTCGACATCTCCCGGGCGATCGAGCGGGCCATGCCGATCACACCGGCCTTGGAGGCCGCGTAGTTGGCCTGGTTGCCGATGCCCCAGGTGCCGGAGACCGAACCGATGAAGATCATTCGGCCGAACTTGTTGCGCTGCATGCTGCGCGATGCCCGCTGGGCCACCCGGAACGCCCCGGTGAGGTTGGCGTCGATGACCTTCTCGAACTTCTCCTCGGTCATCCGCATGAGGAACGCGTCGGCGGCGACGCCGGCGTTGGACACCAGCACCTCGACCGGACCCTGATGCTGCTCGACCTCCTTGAAGGCGCGGTCGACGGCGTCGTTGTCGGTGACGTCGCATTCGACACCGAACAGCCCCTCGGGCGCCCCCGATCCGCGGTGCGTGACGGCCACCTTGTGGCCGTCGGCGGCCAGCCGCTTCGCGATCGCCAGACCGATGCCCCGGTTTCCGCCCGTCACCAGGACCGAGCGGGATACGAATGCGGGTTTGCCGTAGTCGGCGGCGGGGTCGGTGGCCGTGTCAGTCACCCGGCCAACCTATCGTCTCGCCGCGGCGGGGCCGAAATCTCCCCCTCGTTACCGCGAGCCGAACCAGGCTGCGAATTCCGGTATCGGATTTCGCACTGCGGTTCGGCTCGCGAGGAGATGTCGGTATGACGCAGCACACTTTCGGCCATGACAGGTCCCTTTATGGGCAGTCACGCCCTATCTGCGGGCACGTTGACGCCCTACCAACTGCGCAGTCGGTATGTCCCTGTCCACAAAGACGTCTATGTGTCGCGGGATTGCGAGCTCACCGCGAAATTGCGGGCAAAAGCGCTGTGGCTGCGCTCGCGGCAGCGCGGCGTGCTGGCGGGCTACTCGGCGTCCGCTCTTCATGGTGCCAAGTGGATCGGCGCGGACCTTCCCGCAGCGATCATCTATGCGAACAGTCGCCGCGAGCCGGGAGTCCAAACCTGGGAAGACCGCATCGAGCAGGACGAGATCTGTGTTATCGACGGCATGCGCGTCACTACGCGTGAGCGGACGGCCCTCGACCTGGCCAGTCGATTGCCGCTGGACTCCGCGGTTGCGGCGGTCGACGCCCTGGTGCAGGCCACCGATGTGAAAATGGCTGACGTCGAGCTGTTGGTCGAGCGCTATCGGGGCCGCCGTGGCATCAAGTCCGCGCGCGCCGCTCTCGACCTCGTCGACGGCGGCGCTCAGTCGCCCAAAGAGACCTGGCTGCGACTATTGCTGATCCGCGCCGGTTTCCCGCGCCCCCAGACACAGATCGCGGTCTGCAACGAATGGGGTTGGGCAGAAGCATATTTGGATATGGGCTGGGAAGAGATAAAGGTTGCGGCCGAGTACGACGGCGGTCACCACCTGACTGACCCGTACCACGTTCGGAAAGACATCCGCAGGCACGAGAAGGTGACACACCGCTACGGGTGGATCGTGATCCGTGTCGTCGCCAATGATCATCCCGCGGACATCATCCAGCGGGTCCGCGAGGCACGGGCCTCGCGAACCCAACCACACTGCGAAAACCGCCGCCCGAAATAGCAGCCAGGTTCGGCTCGCGGAAAGAAAACCTACGTGGGCAGCCGGCGGTTGATCAGCAGCGCCGCCAGCCCCGCCAGCGCCAGCACGAACGCGCCCAGCCGCAGCCAGCCCACGCTGGCGTCGCCGCGGATCGTCTCGTAGCCGATCTGCTGCTGCAGCGACGCGTACACGGCCTTGAGCTCCTCCAGGCTGGCGGCGTTGTACCAGTTCCCCCCGGAGAGCTGGGCGACCTTCTTCATGGTGGAGTCGTCGACCGGCACCGGCTGGCGCTGGTCGTTGATCTCGACGAAGCCGTAGGGCGTGCCGAACGAGATCGTCGAGATCGGCACGCCCTGGTCCTTGGCGGTGCGCGCGGCGGTGAAGGCGCCCTTCGGGTTGTCCGGGTTGGTCGGCATCGTCTCCTTGCCGTCGGAGAACAACACGATGCGCGCCGGCGGCGGGGTGTCGCCGCCGCCGATCACCGCCCCGACCGTCGCGATGGCCTGCAGCGCGGTGAAGATCCCCTCGCCGGTGGCGGTCCGGTCGGCGAACTGCAGCTTGTCCAGCGCGTTCTTGGTCGCCTCCCGGTTGGTCGTCGGCGACACCAGCACCGTCGCGGTTCCCGCGTAGGCGATCAACCCGAGGTTGATGCCCGGCGTCAGCTCGTCGGCGAATTGCTTGGCGGCCTCCTGCGCGGCGGCCATCCGGTTCGGCTGCACGTCGGTGGCCCGCATCGACTGCGACACGTCGATCACCAGCATCACCACCGCGCGGTTGCGCGGGATCCGGACATCGTTCGTCGGCCCCGCCATCGCGATGGTGAACAGCACCAGCGACGCCACCAACAGGATCGCCGGCAGATGCCGCCATTTGGCGGGCCGCTTCGGCGCGACGCTTTCCAGCAGCTCCATGTTGGCGAACCGCAGCATCCGGCGCTGCCGCGCCAACTGCATGACGACATACAGCGCGGCCAAGCCGACGACGACGAGAAGGAAAAGAAAGAACCACGAGTGGGCGAAGCCGGACAGCGACATCGGCCCCAGCAGTGGCAGCGTCACTGGCGGCCCGCCATCGCCCCGCGCCGGCGGGACTCGACGAAGCGGACGATGTCACCGATCCAGTCCCGGTCGGTGCGCAGCGTCAATACCGGTGCCCCACAACCGCGAATCGTGCGCGCCACCTCCTCGCGATGCGCGGCGGCCGCCTTGGCGAAGTCGTCGCGCAGCTGGGCATCGATGGTGAATTCGCGGGTGACCCCGGTCTCGGCGTCCTGCAGCACGACGTCGCCGACGTCGGGCAGCTCGACGTCGCGGGGATCGAGCACCTCGATGGCCAGCACCTCGTGGCGCGCCGCGATGGCCCGCAGCGGACGCATCCAGTTGATCGGGCCCAGGAAATCGCTGATGATCACGGCCATTCCCCGACGGCGTTCCGGCCGGCGCAGCGCATCGATCGCGGTCGCCAGGTCCCCGCGGACCCCGACCGGCGCCTTGGGCGTCGTCGCGATCGTCCGCAGCAGGGTCTGCTCGTGCTGGCGCCCAGAGCGCGCCGGCACTCGGGTGATGGTCGCGCCGGTGGCGACGATCGCGCCGAGCCGGTTGCCCCCGCCGCTGTTGAGGAACGTGATGGCCGCCGCGGCCGCGACCGCCAGGTCGCGCTTCTCGCACACCGTGGTTCCGAAGTCCAGGCTGGCCGACATGTCGACCACCAGCCAGGTCTCCAGTTCGCGGTCGGCGATCATCTGGCGGACGTGCGGGTGCGTGGTGCGCGCGGTGACCGCCCAGTCCATCCGCCGGACGTCGTCGCCCGGCTGATACAGGCGCGACTCCCCCGGCTCCGAGCCGGGACCCGGGATCAGCCCGAGATGGTCGCCGTGCAGGACACCGTCCAGCTTCCGCCGGACGGTCAGCTCGAGGGTGCGCAGCGCCGCCGACAGCTTCGGGTCGTCGATCTGCCCGCGCTGGAACGACGGTGGATGCGGCACCGCCCGCTTGTCGGGATCGGTCACCGACCGCTAGCCGCCACGGTCTGCATCACCGGGGGCACCGAATGGCCTTGCTGGGGAACGGCATTCACTTGCGGCAGCGCGACGGTCTGCAGGACCCGGTTGATCACGATCTCCGGCGAGATCTCGTCGGCGAGCGCATCGTAGGTCAGCACCAGCCGGTGCCGCAGCACGTCGGGAATGACCTCGACGACATCCTGCGGGATCACGTAGTCGCGGCCGCGCACCAGCGCCAGGGAGCGTGCGCCGGCGATGATGCCCAGCGACGCGCGCGGGGACGCGCCGAACGAGACCCAGGTCTTGACGTCGTTCATCCCGAGCTGCTCCGGGTAACGGGTCGCCATGACGACGCGCACCACGTAGTCGACCAGCGCGTGGTGAACGAAGACGTTGGCGGCGATGTCCTGCAGCCGCACCAGGTCGCCGGTGTTGAGGATCTGCTTGGGCTGCGGCGGTGTCACCCCCATCCGGTAGATGATCTCCCGCTCCTCCTCCGGCGACGGGTAGCCGACGTTGATCTTGAACAGGAAGCGGTCCCGCTGCGCCTCGGGCAACGGGTAGACGCCCTCGTGCTCGATCGGGTTCTGCGTGGCCATCACCAGGAACGGGTTGGGCAGCGGGAAGGTCTTGCCGCCGATCGACACGTGGCGCTCCTGCATGACCTCCAGCAGCGCGGACTGCACCTTCGCCGGTGCGCGGTTGATCTCGTCGGCGAGCAGGAAGTTCACCACCACCGGGCCGAGCTCGGTGTCGAACTCCTCCTTGCCCTGCCGGTAGATGCGGGTGCCGATGATGTCGGTGGGCACCAGGTCGGGGGTGAACTGGATGCGCGCGAACGTCCCGCCGACCACCCGCGCGAAGGTCTCCACGGCCAGCGTCTTGGCCACGCCGGGAACACCCTCGAGCAGCACGTGCCCCTTGGACAGCAGGCCCACCAGCATCCGCTCCACCAGCTGGTCCTGGCCGACGATGATCCGCTTGACCTCGAAGATGGCGCGTTCGAGGGTGTGCACCTCGGCGGCCAGCCCATTGCCGCCGCCCGGGGGCGCTTCGTGGGCCGGCGGGGCGGAATGCCCGCCAGGGCCCGAATATCCACTGGCGCCCGGGGGCGGCCCGCCTGCTGATGTCATCAAGAACCCTCCACGCTCATTCGGACACGACTGCCGGGCAGCGACGTGCCCTCGTCCAACTATTCCAGGCCCGCCGGTTCCCGTCGACGTCGCGGTTCGCACACCCGGCTCAGTACTCGATGATCCTAGTCAGGAACGGCGTCATCCCGGGCTTGCGGACCGGGCTGACCGTGACCTTGCCGGCACTGCCGGATGCCTCCAGCATCTGACCGTTGCCCAGGTACATGGTGACGTGCTGGCCGCCGCCCGGGCCGTAAAAGATGAGGTCGCCGCGCCTGGCCTCGTTGGGAGGAATGTGGCGGCCGGCGTTGTACTGGTCACCGGAGAACCGCGGGATCAGCACGCCGACGCCGGCGAAGCCGTAGCGCATCAGGCCCGAGCAGTCGAACCCGGTGATGTTGGCGCCGTCGCCGACGCCCTTGCTGGGACCGTCCAGCGAGCCGCCGCCCCACGAGTACGGCACGCCCATCTGCGATCCCATCCGCTTGATCACGTACTCGATCGCCTGCCGGCCGTAGACCCGCGGGATCTTCCCGCCGGGGTTGGTCGGGGTCGCGGCGGCGGGCGGGTCGCCGCCGAGGTTGATCCCCAGCCCGCTGAGGAACTGCTTGCCCAGATCCAGCGTGGTCTGGGTGGCCTGCGCGGTGGCTTGCAGCGACTGATTGGCGACGGCCAGCGGGTCCCCCGGCGCGCCGGCGCTGATGGTGGCGGGCAGGGTGGGGTCCCACTGGCCCGGGTCGGCGGTGGCGGGAGCGGCGACGGACAACGTCAACGCGACCACCACCGTGGCGGCCCAGGCCAGGGACAGCCGAAAACCCTTGCGCCGCATGGCTCCTCGTTCGGTGCTCACCGTGGTGGTCACCACTCGATGTAGCGGACGACGTAGGGGGTCATGCCGCTGGTGCGCACGGGCGCGACGCGCACCTTGAGGCCGACGTCGGGGGCCTCGAGCATCTGGCCGTCGCCGAGATAGATCGTCACGTGCTGGCTGCCGCCCGGGCCGTAGAAGATGACGTCGCCGCGGCGCATCTGCGACGACGGGATCTTGCGGCCCAGGTTGTACTGCGCACCCGAGTAGTGCGGCAGCTTGATGCCGACCCCGGCGAACGAATACAGGACCAGGCCCGAGCAGTCGAAACCGACCGTGCCTGCGCCGGAGTCGATGCCCTTACTGGGCCCGGCGGCGTTGCCGCCACCCCAGGAGTAGGGCACCCCGATCTGGGACATGCCGCGGCGAATCACGTACTCGGTGGCCTGCCGCCCGTACACGCGGGGGATCCGGCTGGTGCCGTTCGGGGTGGCGTTGGTGATGCCGGTGTCGTCGGGCTTGAGGATGCCCAGCTGCTGCAGGAAACTGCGTCCCATGCCGGCGGTGACCTGCGTCGAGGTCGCCGAGATGCCCAGCACCTGGTTGATCACCGCGATCGGGTCGCCGGGAACGTTGGCGCTGGGGATCATCGGCAGCGACGGGTCCCAGAGGCCATCCCATTGGCGGCCGCCGGCGGGCGGCGCGCCGCCCGGTGATCCGGGATCCCACCGGTCGCCCGACGGCGGCACCGCGGGCCCTTTGCCGGCCGACCATTGGCGTGCGGCCTCGAGCCGGGCCGTCTCGAGTTTGGCCTGGGCCTCCTCGCGCTCGGCGGCCAGGCGCGCGGCCTCCGCACGCTGTTCGTCGAACTTGCGCCTCGAGTCGACGAGCGCGGCCACCGCGGCGTCCTGGCTGGCCTTCGCGTCGGCGGCGGCCTTGTCCGCCTTCTGCTTGGCCAGCCGCGCCGCCGATTCCTTGTTCACCTGCTCGGTCCGGGCCCGCTGCAGGTTGTCCATCACCGCCCGGGAACTGGCGGTCAGGGTCCGGGCGGCGGTTTCGGTGGCGATCATCTCGTCGGGGCTGGTCGCGGTCAGGTAGGCGCCGGACGGGCCGTTCATGTACGTCGCCGCCGCGAAGGTGTTGAACCGGCGCTGGGCCGCGGCGATGGCGGCGTTGGCGTCCTTGACCCCCTGCTGGCTGGCCTCCAGGTCGCGGGCGGCAGCGGCCTCGTTGTCGCGGGCGATCTCCACGTCGACCAGCGCCTTGTTGACGCTTTCCTGCGCGGTCTGGATTTCGGCGCTCAGGTCCTGCATGCGCTGGTTGGCCTTGGCGACGTTCGCGATCAGCGCGGCCAGCCTGTCGGCGTTGGGGTCGCCGTGCGCCAGGCCCGGCGTGCACACCAGCAGGGCCGCGCTCAGGACCGACGGGATGACCGGCCGGAGCAGCCTGGCGATCGGTCGCGCGGAGGAGCCACGGGGGGTACGTGTCATTCGACTCGGGTCTCCTATGGCTCAGCGCGAAGGACGGCGCAAATCACAGATTTCTCGGCAAACACCAAAGACAACATGAGCATCATTTGCACCGTACGTCACACCGCACGCTATGGAAACGCGAGCAACAAACTGCACTCTGGAAGTGCGTTTACTGTGACCGAATAGTGACCTGGCGTGTTTGCCGCAGCGGCCCGACGGGTTCGCCCGGCATTTTCGGCCGGGCTCGAAACGCTGGTCAGGCGCCCTGACCGGGCTCCTCGGGTGGGGGTTGGGCCGCGGCCGCCGGCGTTGCTGATCGCTTGGCGCGCAACTGCAGCAGCCGGGTGCCGACGGCCGCCGCGAGCACCCCGATCAGCAAAGCGATCGTCAACCCCGTCCAGGGAAATTCGGGGGCGTTGAGCTCGTTCAGAAAGTGCTGCGCCGAGACCGTCGGATTGCCCGTCTTGGCGATGTCCTCGCCGGCCTCGAGCGTCACCCGCGGGAAGTGCGTGCTGTAGCTGCCGACGTAGCTCGGGCTGAGCGTCAGCACGGTGACGTCGTGGTAGTCGGCGCCGACCACCGTCGAGATGTCGCGCAGGGGCGTGTCGTTCGGGGGGTTGTGGTCGAGCAGGACGATCTTGAGGTTGATGCCCTCGGCGTGCGCCTGGTTGACGATGCCGAGCAGCGCCGGCGCGGCATCCGGCGGCGCGCTGACCCCGGTCGCCGCGACCTGGGCCTTGACCGCCGTCATGTCGACGTCCTGCGGGATGTACTGCGGCAGCGCCGGGATGGTCTGAGGCAGCGGGGAATCGAAAGAAGGTTGCCCGGTCATTGACTTCCCTCCTGCCACTTTCTGCCCAGTGCTAGCCCAGTGCTAAAGGAACCGTACGCGACACGTAAACCACGCACACAACACGCCGACGGCGGTGGCAGTGCGTTAAGTCTCGGCTCGCCCATACGAGGTGGGTCGGCATGCATTGGGACGTCGCGAGGGGTTTAAACCCGTGCCCCGCGAGACAAGACTGGATATACGAGTGCCGGCGCAATGCAGGACAAGCGTACTGTTAAAGTTGGCACCGCGCCGGCACGGCCCGTCGGCGAAGAACTAAATCCTTGGGAGTTGAAGTGACTGATTCTGTGAACTCGTTCGGAGCCCGCAACACCCTAGAGGTCGGCGACAAGAGTTACCAGATCTATCGCCTCGACGCCGTCCCCAACACCGAGAAGCTCCCCTACAGCCTCAAGGTCCTCGCCGAGAACCTGCTGCGCAACGAGGACGGCAAGAACATCACCAAGGATCACATCCAGGCCATCGCGAACTGGGATCCCAACGCGGAACCCAGCATTGAGATCCAGTACACGCCGGCGCGGGTGGTGATGCAGGACTTCACCGGCGTGCCGTGCATCGTCGACCTGGCCACCATGCGCGAGGCCATCGCCGACCTCGGCGGCAACCCGGAAAAGGTCAACCCCCTGGCGCCGGCCGACCTGGTGATCGACCACTCGGTGATCGCCGACCTGTTCGGCCGCGCCGACGCGTTCGAGCGCAACGTCGAGATCGAGTACCAGCGCAACGGCGAGCGCTACCAGTTCCTGCGCTGGGGCCAGGGCGCTTTCGACGACTTCAAGGTGGTGCCGCCGGGCACCGGCATCGTGCACCAGGTCAACATCGAGTACCTGGCGAGCGTCGTGATGGAGCGCGACGGGGTGGCGTACCCCGACACGTGCGTGGGCACCGACTCGCACACCACGATGGTCAACGGCCTCGGCGTGCTCGGCTGGGGCGTGGGCGGCATCGAGGCCGAGGCCGCGATGCTCGGCCAGCCGGTGTCGATGCTGATTCCCCGCGTCGTCGGCTTCAAGCTGACCGGTGAGATCCAGCCGGGCGTGACGGCCACCGACGTGGTGCTGACCGTCACCCAGATGCTGCGCAAGCACGGCGTGGTCGGCAAGTTCGTCGAGTTCTACGGCGAGGGCGTGGCCGAGGTGCCGCTGGCCAACCGCGCCACCCTGGGCAACATGAGTCCCGAATTCGGTTCCACCGCAGCGATTTTCCCGATCGACCAGGAGACCATCGACTACCTGAAGTTCACCGGGCGCAAGCCCGAGCAGCTGGCTCTGGTCGAGGCCTACGCCAAAGAGCAGGGCATGTGGCACGACCCCGAGCACGAGCCCAAGTACTCGGAATACATCGAACTCAACCTGTCCGACGTGGTGCCGTCGATCGCCGGGCCGAAGCGTCCGCAGGACCGAATCGCGTTGTCGGAAGCCAAATCCACGTTCCGCGAGCAGATTCCCGGCTACGTCGGCGACGACCCCGACAAGAAGGACTACTCGAAGCTGGACGAGGTGGTCGACGAGACGTTCCCGGCCAGCGACCCGGGGGTGGTGACCAACGGCCACGCCGACGACCACAAGCCGGTGGAGTCGGCCGCCAAGCACGCCAACGGCCGGGTGAGCAACCCGGTGACGGTCAAATCCGACGAGCTCGGCGAGTTCGTGCTCGACCACGGCGCGGTGGTGATCGCCGCGGTCACGTCGTGCACCAACACCTCCAATCCCGAGGTGATGCTGGGCGCTGCGCTGCTGGCCCGCAACGCGGTGGAAAAGGGGCTGGCCTCCAAGCCGTGGGTGAAGACCACGATGGCGCCGGGCTCACAGGTGGTCCACGACTACTACGAAAAGGCCGGCCTGTGGCCGTATTTGGAGAAGCTCGGCTTCTATCTGGTCGGCTACGGCTGCACCACCTGCATCGGCAACTCGGGGCCGCTGCCCGACGAGATCTCGAAGGCGGTCAACGACAACGACCTCTCGGTGGCGGCCGTGCTGTCGGGCAACCGGAACTTCGAGGGCCGCATCAACCCCGACGTGAAGATGAACTACCTCGCGTCGCCGCCGCTGGTGATCGCCTACGCGCTGGCCGGGACCATGGACTTCGACTTCGAATCCGAGCCGCTGGGCAAGGACAAGGACGGCAACGACGTCTTCCTCAAAGACATCTGGCCGTCGCAGAAGGACGTCTCGGACACCATCGCCTCGGCGATCAATCAGGAGATGTTCACCAAGAACTACGCCGACGTGTTCAAGGGCGACGAGCGGTGGCGCAACCTGCCGACCCCGAGCGGCAACACCTTCGAGTGGAACGAGGACTCGACCTACGTGCGCAAGCCCCCGTACTTCGAGGGCATGTCCGCGGACCCCGAGCCCGTCAGCGACATCAGCGGCGCGCGGGTGCTCGCCCTGCTGGGCGACTCGGTGACCACCGACCACATCTCCCCCGCCGGCAGCATCAAGCCGGGCACCCCGGCGGCGCAGTACCTCGACGAGCACGGCGTGGACCGCAAGGACTACAACTCCTTCGGCTCCCGGCGCGGCAACCACGAGGTGATGATCCGCGGCACCTTCGCCAACATCCGGCTGCGCAACCTGCTGCTGGACGACGTGGCCGGCGGCTACACCCGCGACTTCACCCAGGATGGCGGGCCGCAGGCGTTCATCTACGACGCCGCGCAAAACTATGCGGCACAAGACATTCCGCTGGTGGTGCTGGGCGGCAAGGAGTACGGATCCGGCTCGTCGCGCGACTGGGCGGCCAAGGGCACGCTGCTGCTGGGCGTGCGGGCGGTGATCGCCGAGTCTTTCGAGCGCATCCACCGCTCCAACCTGATCGGCATGGGCGTCATCCCGCTGCAGTTCCCCGAGGGCAAGACGGCGGGAGACCTTGGGCTGGACGGCACGGAGGTCTTTGACATCACCGGCATCGAGGCGCTCAACGACGGCAAGACGCCCAAGACGGTGCGCGTCAAGGCGAGCAAGGACTCCGGGGATCCGGTCGAGTTCGACGCGGTGGTGCGCATCGACACCCCGGGTGAGGCCGACTACTACCGCAACGGCGGCATCCTGCAGTACGTGCTGCGCAACATGCTCAAGTCTGGCTAGCCCCGGGCGAGCCAGTGCCCAAAGTCAGCGAGGACCATCTGGCGGCTCGCCGTCGTCAGATTCTCGACGGTGCCCGCCGCTGCTTCGCCGAACACGGCTATGACAGGGCCACGGTGCGGCGCCTGGAACAGGCGATCGGGATGTCGCGCGGGGCGATCTTCCATCACTTCCGCGACAAGGACGCGCTGTTTTTCGCGCTGGCACACGAGGATGCCGAGCGGATGGCCGACGTCGCCTCGCGCGAGGGCCTGATCCAGGTGATGCGCGACATGCTCGCCGCGCCCGAACAGTACGACTGGCTGGCCACCCGGCTGGAGATCGCGCGCAAGCTGCGCAACGACCCGGCGTTCAGTCGCGGATGGGCGGAGCGCTCCGCGGAGCTGGCGGCGGCGACGACCGATCGGCTGCGCCGGCAAAAGGAGGCGCACCGGGTGCGCGACGACGTGTCCGGCGACGTGTTGCGCTGCTACCTGGAGCTGGTTCTCGACGGGCTGGTCGCGCGGCTGGCGTCCGGCGAAGACCCGCGGCGGCTGGCCGCAGTCCTCGACCTGGTGGAAAACTCGGTGCGGCGCACCTGATTTGGGCGAGCGGCCTATCGGCGGCGGGAGATGTGGTTGGGCCCGCCGCGGCTGCGCATCGTGGTGCCCGACTCGAGCAGCATGCTGTGAATCGACCCGTACGACCTGCCGGTGGTGGCGACCAGATTGCGGATGCTCGCCCCGCTTTCATAGGCGTTGCGTAGCTCGTGCAGCAACTGGTCGCGTGTCTTCTTCGACTTTCTCACTGGGGCCCTCCACGCTCGAACACGATCCCAAGCCCATAGAGTAAGAACCCCCGTGAACCGCGTGGGCGATTTCGCGAAATCGGCTGCGGCGACATCAAGATCAAGCCAGCTCGATCAGATCCCGGTATTCGTCGGACCAATAGTCCTCGGTGCCGTCGGGCAACAGCACGACGCGTTGCGGGTCGAGCGCCTCGGCCGCCCCGGGGTCGTGCGTCACCAGCACCACCGCGCCGCGATAGCTGCGCAGCGCGTCGAGAACCTGTTCGCGCGACGCCGGGTCCAGATTGTTGGTCGGTTCGTCGAGCAGCAGGACGTTCGCCGTGGACGCCACCAGGCCGGCCAGCGCGAGGCGGGTCTTCTCCCCACCGGACAGGGTGCCGGCGGGCTGGTCGAGCTGCGGGCCGCTGAACATGAAGGCCCCGAGCAGGCCGCGCAGGTCCTGCTCGCCGGAGTCGGGTGCGGCGTGCCGGGCGTTCTCCCACACCGTGGCGTCGTCGTCGAGGGTGTCGTGCTCCTGCGCGAAATATCCGATTCGCAAACCGTGTCCCGGCTCGAGCCCCCCGGTGTCGGGACTCTCGACGCCGGCCAGCAGTCGCAGTAGCGTGGTCTTGCCCGCGCCGTTGAGCCCCAGCACCACCACCCGCGAGCCGCGGTCGATCGCCAGGTCCACGCCGGTGAACACCTCCAGCGACCCGTACGACTTGCCCAGCCCGGTGGCCACCAGCGGCGTGCGCCCGCACGGGGCCGGGGTGGGAAATTTGATGCGGGCCACCTTGTCGGCGACGCGCTCCTCATCGAGCGCGGCCATCATCCGGTCGGCGCGGCGCAACATGTTTTGGGCCGCAACGGCTTTGGTGGCCTTGGCGCCCAGCTTCGCGGCCTGCGTGCGCAGGGCGGCCGCCTTGCGCTCGGCGTTGGCGCGTTCGCGTCGGCGTCTTTGCTCGTCGGTGGCGCGGGCATCGAGGTACTTCTGCCAGCCCATGTTGTAGATGTCGACCTCGCCGCGCACGGCGTCCAGGAACCACACCCGGTTGACGACGTCGGCGATCAATTCGACGTTGTGGCTGATGACCACCAGCCCGCCGGTGTGTGCGCGCAGGAAATCGCGCAGCCAGCCAAGCGAATCCGCGTCGAGGTGGTTGGTGGGCTCATCCAGCAGCAGCGTGGTCGACGAGCCGGCGCCGCTGTCCGACGCGGCGAAAAGGATGCGCGCCAGCTCGACCCGGCGGCGTTGCCCGCCGGACAGCGTGCGCAGCTGCTGCGTCAAGACCCGTTCCGGCAGACCGAGACTCGCGCAGATGCGACCGGCCTCGCTTTCGGCGCCGTATCCGCCCAGCGCCACGAACCGCTCCTCCAGCTGGCCGTAGCGACGGATCGCGCGGTCACGGGCGTCGTCGTCGGCGACCTCGGCCATCAACGCCTGCTGCTTTTCCAGGTCGGTGAGCAACACATCCAGGCCGCGCGCGGACAGCACCCGGTCGCGGGCCAGCACGTCGAGATCGCCCTCCTTGGGATCCTGTGGCAGGTAACCGATTTCGCCGGTGCGGGTGACCGAGCCGGCGTACGGCTCGCTCTCCCCCGCCAGGATGCGCAGCGTGGTCGTCTTGCCCGCGCCGTTGCGCCCGACCAGCCCGATGCGGTCGCCGGGCTGCACCCGCAGGTCCGGGCCGTCGGGTGAGAGCAGGATGCGCGCACCCGCGCGGACCTCGAGGTCCGTGGCCGTGATCACGATCGCTCTCCTGAAATAAAACTATTTGTCGTCGGTGAAGACCGGCGGGCGCCGTTCCGCGCGCGCGGCAACCGCTTCTTCGAAGTTGGCGGTGAGCAGACGGACGAAAAGCTGACCCAAGCCCTCGGCTTGCATGTGCCCTTCCAGGCTACCGGCGTCCAGTCCAGCCCACAGTGTGCGCTTGGTCAACTCGATTCCCGGCCGCGAGAACGCGGCGATCCGGGCCGCGATCGCGTAGCAGGTGTCCAGCAGCTGGGCCTCCGGAACCTGGCACGACACCAGCCCGATCCGCTCGGCCTCCTCGGCGGACACGTCGCGGCCGGTCAGCATGATCTCGAACGCGCGCGACGATCCGATGGCCCTGGGCAGCAGGTAGCTCAGCCCGAGTTCGCTGGCGGTCAGGCCGTTGTTGATGCCCGCGGCGCGGAAGTAGGCGTTGGTCGAGGCGACCCGGATGTCGGCGGCCAGCGCCAGGCACAGCCCACCGCCGATCGCCGGGCCGTTGACCGCCGCGATCACCGGTTGGTGCAGCCGCCGCAGCCCCAGGATGACGTCGTCGAGCACCTCCATCGAGCGCAGCGCATAGGTCGGCCGGGTGAGGCCGTCGACGTTCGGCACGGTGCCGGCGGATTTGTGGTCGGCGCCCGACGAGAACCCCCGGCCGGCCCCGGTCAGCACCACCACGCGCACGGAGTTGTCGTAGGTGACCTTCTCCAGGGCCTCCTTCAGCGGGACCATGACGTCGAACGCCATGGAGTTCATCCGCTCGGGCCGGTTGAGGGTTATCAGGGCGACGCCGGGCCGCGGCTGTTCGACGAGTACCAAACTCACCCGTGCACGGTAGCGCGCACCGGGGAAAAACCCGGTGTCAGCCTTGCTCGGCCTGGGCGGCGTCCACGTCGAACGCCTTGATTTGCTGCACCAGGTCCTCCAGCGCCGCCGGCGGCAGGGCCCCGGCCTGGTTGAACAGCAGCTTGCCCTTCTTGAAGGCCATCAGGGTGGGTATCGACCGGATCTGGGCCGCCGCCGCCAGCTGTTGTTCGGCCTCGGTGTCGACCTTGGCGTGCACGATGTCGGGGTGTTTCTCCGACGACGCCTGGAAGGTCGGCGCGAACTGGCGGCACGGTCCGCACCACGAGGCCCAGAAATCGACCAGGACGATGTCGTTGCCCTCGATGGTCTCGTTGAACTGCTCGGCAGTGAGATCGCGTGTTGTCACAGTTCGCCCAACGAGCCGGGCCGCCCCGATGTTCCCGCAGGTTACGGTTGCGTACGTTTTCCCACGTCGGACACACTTACGGCGAACGATCCTCCTCTAGCGAACCAGCGAGGGAATTGACTTGGGCCACTACATCGCCAACGTGCGCGACCTGGAGTTCAACCTGTTCGAGGTCCTCGACATCGGCGCCGTCCTCGGCACCGGGGCCTACGGCGACCTCGATGCCGACACCGTCCACACGATCTTGGCCGAGGCCGCCCGCCTGGCCGAGGGGCCGGTCGCCGAATCCTTCGCGTTCGCCGACCGCAACCCGCCGGTGTTCGACCCGGTGGCCCACACCATCAGCGTCGCGCCCGAGTTGGCCAAGACGGTGCAGGCGATCAAGGAGGCGGGCTGGTGGCGGCTGGGCATGGCCGAGGAGATCGGCGGCATGCCAGCTCCCGCGCCGCTGGCGTGGGCGGTCAACGAGATGATCATCTGCGCCAATCCGTCGGCGAACTTCTACCACCTGGGCCCGGTGCTGGCGCAGGCCCTCTACATCGAGGGCAACGAGGAACAACGGCGATGGGCCGCGGCCGGCGTGGAGCGCGGCTGGGAGTCCACCATGGTGCTCACCGAGCCCGACGCGGGCTCCGACGTCGGGGCCGGCCGCACCAAGGCCGTCGAGCAACCCGACGGCACCTGGCACATCGAGGGGGTCAAGCGGTTCATCTCCGGTGGCGACGTGGGCAACACCGCCGAGAACATCTTCCACCTGGTGCTGGCCCGGCCCGAGGGCGCCGGCCCGGGCACCAAGGGGTTGAGCCTGTTCTACGTTCCCAACTACCTCTTCGACCCCGACACGTTCGAACTCGGGCCCCGCAACGGGGTTTTCGCGACGGGGCTCGAGCACAAGATGGGGATCAAGTCCTCCCCGACGTGCGAAATGACCTTCGGGGCAACCGATGTGCCCGCCGTCGGCTACCTGGTGGGCGGCGTGCACAACGGGATCGCGCAGATGTTCACCGTGATCGAGCACGCCCGCATGACGATCGGCGTCAAAGCCGCCGGCACCCTGTCGACCGGGTACCTGAACGCGCTGGCGTACGCCAAGGAGCGGGTGCAGGGCGCCGACCTCACCCAGATGGCCGACAAGACCGCGCCGCGGGTCACGATCATGCACCATCCCGATGTGCGCCGCAGCCTGATGACCCAGAAGGCGTACGCCGAGGGTCTGCGGGCGCTGTATCTGTACGCCGCCGCGCACCAGGATGATGCTGTCGCGCAACATGTTTCGGGCGCAGATCACGACATGGCGCACCGCGTGGACGACCTGCTGCTGCCGATCGTCAAGGGGGTGAGCTCCGAACGGGCCTACGAGATCCTGACGGAGTCGCTGCAGACGCTGGGCGGCTCGGGCTTTTTGGTCGACTATCCGCTGGAGCAGTACATCCGCGACTCCAAGATCGATTCGCTCTACGAGGGCACCACCGCGATCCAGGCGCTGGACTTCTTCTTCCGCAAGATCGTCCGCGACCGCGGCGAGGCGCTGCAGTTCGTGACGGCTCAGATCGGCCAGACCATCGACACGTGTGACGAGGCGCTCAAGCCGCTGGCCGGGCTGCTGCAAACCGCGCTGGACGACGCCACGGCGATGACGGGCGCGCTGACCGGATTTCTCATGTCCGCCACCCAGCAGCCCACCGACATCTACAAGGTGGGGCTGGCGTCGGTGCGCTACCTGCTCGCCATCGGCGACCTGCTCATCGGCTGGCGATTGCTGGTGCAGGCCGGCATCGCGCACACCGCGCTGGCCGATGCGGCGGCGAATGGCGCCACAAAGGACGACGAGGCGTTCTATCGGGGCAAGGTTGCGGTCGCGGCGTTCTTCGCCAAGAACATGCTGCCGAGGCTGACCTCGCTGCGCCAGATCATCGAAACCCTCGACGACGACATCATGCGGCTGCCCGAGGACGCGTTCTGAGAGCCCGACCTCAGCGGGTGATTGCTGTCACATAGGTCGGCGCGCTTGTGAGAAACCCCGTTTCGGGGGTACCCGACTGCGCAGGCTGAACGGGCGATCGGAGAAACGTCGATGCCTACCATCACGAGCAGACCCCGGCTGGCGCAATTCGCGATCGTCGGGGTGCTCGTCGCGATCGCGTTGGGCGTCGCCATGTGCGGCCCCTCGGACAGCACGTCCAGCACCAGCAACACGGGAAAGCCGACCGTGACGGCGCTTCCCCCGAGCTCAGCCCCCAGCGCGGCGCCCGCACCGGCGCCGGCGCCGCCTCCGGTGGGCAAGGACTACGTCGAGGGCCTGGTCGAGTCGGTGTCGGGCGAAACGATCGCGCTCAGGACCCGCACCGGGTCCGCCACCGTGGACTTCACGCCGTCGACCCGGGTCGTCGACGTCAGCCCGGCGCGGCTGAGCGACGTCACGCCCGGCAGTTGCATCAACGTGCGGGGCACGCCGCAGAGCGCTCCGACCGGTGGCGGGATCATCGCCCAGGCCGTGACGATCACCGGCGCCGTCGACGGCAAATGCCCGCCGCCGGCCGGGTTTTTCGGCACGGTCGCCTCGGTGTCGGGCAACACCATCGCCGTCACCGGCATCGGCCCCGGCGGCCCGGCCGCTCCCACCGACGTGACGGTCGCCAACACGACGTCCTACAACAGGCAGACACCCAGCAGCGCTCAGGCGATCGTGCACGGAAAATGCATGGGCGCCCAGGGGACGCAGGACGGCGGCGTGCTGCACGCGACGACGATCAGCCTGGAAGGATGCCCGCCGATGGGGCACCCGCACCACCACCTGCACCTGCCCCACCTCCACCTTTAGTGGCTTAGCGGGGCGGCGAATTCAGACCGTGAAGCCGAGGGCGCGCAGCTGCTCGCGCCCGTCGTCGGTGATCTTGTCCGGGCCCCACGGCGGGTTCCACACCCAGTTGATCCGCAGGTCGTCGACCAGCCCGGCGCCGACCAGGGCGCTGCGCGACTGGTCCTCGATGACGTCGGTCAGCGGGCAGGCCGCCGACGTCAACGTCATGTCGATCAGGGCGACGGTCCCCTCGTCGCCCTCCTCGACGCTCAGTCCGTAGACCAGTCCGAGATCGACGACGTTGATCCCCAGTTCGGGGTCGACGACGTCGCGCATCGCCTCCTCGACGTCGGCGAGCAATTCGTCTGGTGCGGTCGTTTCGCTCATTTTTGGTCCTCCTCGAAGCTTGCGCTGGCCTGGGCCAGTGCGTCTTTGAACGCCATCCAGCCCAGCAACGCGCATTTCACCCGCGCCGGGTACTTGGCCACTCCAGCGAAGGCGATGCCGTCGCCCAGGACGTCCTCGTCACCCTCGACGGTGCCCCGCGAGGACACCATCTCGGTGAACGCGGTGACGGTCTTGAGCGCCTCGCCGACGCTCTGCCCGATCACCTGCTGGGTGAGCACCGACGTGGAAGCCTGGCTGATCGAGCAGCCCTGCCCGTCGTAGGACACGTCCGCGACGGTCTCGCCGTCGCCGGACAGGGTCACGCGCAGGGTGACCTCGTCACCGCAGACCGGGTTGACGTGAAAGACCTGCGCGCCGAACGGCTCCCGCAACCCCCGGTGCTGCGGGTGCTTGTAATGATCGAGGATCACGTCCTGATAGATCTGCTCCAGGCGCACGTTCAGGCCCCCCCGAAGAAGTCCAGGGCACGCCGCACCCCGGCCACCAGTCGCTCGACCTCGTCGGCGGTGTTGTACACCGCGAACGACGCCCGCGCGGTGGCCGCCAGGCCGAACCTGCGGTGCAGGGGCAGCGCGCAATGGTGCCCGACCCGCACGGCGACGCCCTCGTCATCGAGCACCTGGCCGACGTCGTGCGCATGAACCCCGTCGACGACGAATGCCACCGGGGAGGCGCGGTTTTCCATCGACGCCGGCCCGACGATGCGCACCGCGTCGATGCCGGACAGGCCGTCGATGGTGGCGGCGACCAGTTCGCGTTCGTGGGCGGCGACGGCCTCCATGCCGATGGCGTCCAGATAGCGGGCCGCCGCGGCCAGCCCGACCACCTGCGAGGTCATCGGGGTGCCCGCCTCGAACCGCTGCGGCGGCGGCACGTAGGTGGAGGCCTCCATGGCCACGTTCTCGATCATCGAACCGCCGGTGAGAAATGGGGGCATCGCCGACAGCAGCTCACGGCGACCGTACAGCACGCCGATCCCGTTGGGGCCCAGCATCTTATGTCCGGAGAACGCGGCGAAATCGACGCCGAGTGCGTGCAGATCGACGGGCTCGTGCGGCACCGACTGGCAGGCGTCGAGCACGGTCAGCGCGCCCACCGCCCGGGCCCGGTCGACCAGCTCGGCCACCGGCGCCAGCGCGCCGGTCACGTTCGAATGGTGGCTGAACGCAACGACTTTGACGCGCTCGTCGAGCTCAAGCGAGTCCAGGTCGATGCGCCCGTCCTCCGTGACCCCATACCAGCGCAGCGTCGCCCCGGTGCGCCGGGCCAGTTCCTGCCACGGCACCAGGTTGGCGTGATGCTCGAGCTCGGTGGTGACGGTGACGTCGCCCTGCGACACCGCGCGCTCGAACCTGTTGTCGCCCAGCACGTATGACACCAGATTGAGCGCCTCGGTGGCGTTCTTGGTGAAGACCAGCTCGTCGGGATCGGCGCCGACGAACGCCGCGATGTCGGCGCGGCCCTGCTCGTAGGCGTCGGTCGCCTCCTCCATCAGCTGGTGCGCGCCGCGGTGAACGGCGCCGTTGGAGGTGATCAGGAACTCGCGCTCGGCGTCGAGCACCTGCAGCGGGCGCTGGGACGTGGCGCCGGAATCCAGGTACGCCAGCTGATTTCCGCCGCGCATCACCCGCTTGAGGATGGGGAAGTCCGCACGGATCGCGTCGACGTCCAGGTGTGCCGCCGCCATGGTTACGCCCCCGCGGCCGCCGCTTGGGAGAAGCGCTCGTAGCCGTTCTGCTCGAGCTCGTCGGCCAGCTCCGGGCCGCCGGATTCGGCGATGCGGCCGCCGACGAAGACGTGCACGTATTCCGGGTGGATGTAGCGCAGGATGCGGGTGTAGTGCGTGATCAGCAGGATCCCGCCGTGCTCGGTCTCGGCGTAGCGGTTGACGCCCTCGCTGACCACCCGCAGCGCGTCGACGTCCAGCCCCGAGTCGGTTTCGTCCAGGACGGCGATCTTGGGTTTGAGCAGTTCGAGTTGCAGGATCTCGTGGCGCTTCTTCTCGCCGCCGGAGAAGCCCTCGTTGAGGTTGCGCTCGGCGAAGGCCGGGTCGATTTCCAGCGACGTCATCGCCGACTTGACCTCTTTGACCCAGTGCCGCAGCTTCGGGGCCTCGCCGCGGACCGCGGTGGCCGCCGAGCGCAGGAAGTTCGACACCGACACGCCGGGCACCTCGACGGGATACTGCATGGCCAGGAATATCCCGGCCCGGGCGCGCTCGTCGACGCTCATCGCCAGCACGTCCTCGCCGTCCAGCGTGATGGAGCCGGAGGTGACCCGGTACTTGGGGTGGCCGGCGATCGCGTAGGACAGCGTCGACTTGCCGGAGCCGTTGGGGCCCATCAACGCATGCGTCTCACCGGATTTCACGGTCAGGTTGACGCCGTTGAGGATCGGGATCTCCCGTTCGCCGTCGGCGGCGGTCGGGTTCTCGACACTGACGTGCAGGTCCTTGATTTCGAGAGTCGTCATGAAGCTGTCGTCTTTTCTGTGATGGCCAGTTCGGTTTCTATGGCCGCGGTCAGGCGTTCCCGCACCTCGGGCACGGCGATCTTGGAGATGATCTCGCCGAAGAAGCCGCGGATCACCAGCCGGCGGGCCTGGTCTTCCGGGATGCCGCGGGAGCGTAGATAGAACAGTTGCTCGTCGTCGAAACGCCCGGTGGCACTGGCGTGCCCGGCGCCGACGATCTCGCCGGTCTCGATCTCCAGGTTGGGGACAGAGTCCGCCCGCGCCCCGTCGGTGAGCACCAGGTTGCGGTTGACCTCGAAGGTGTCGGTGCCGGTGGCCTCGGCGCGGATCAGCACGTCGCCCACCCACACGGTGTGCGCGTCGGGCAGCGCGGACTCCGGATCCCCTTGCAGCGCACCCTTGTACAGCACGTTGGACTTGCAGTCGGGGTGGGCGTGGTCGACCAGCAGCCGCGACTCGAGGTGCTGACCGTCGTCGGCGAAGTACAGCCCCAGCAGCTCCGCGTCCCCGCCGGGCCCCGAGTACCGCACGCCGGCCGACAACCGCACCACCTCGCCGCCCAGCGTGACCGCGACGTGCCGCAGCACCGCGTTCCTGCCCAGCCGCGCGTGGTGCGCGCTCACGTGGACCATGTCGTCGTCCCAGTCGGCGATCCACACGACGGTGAGCCGCGCGGCGTCGTCGACGACGAACTCGACGTTGTCGGCGTAGGTCCCACCGCCCCGGTGATCGATGACCACGACGGCCTCGCCGAGCTCTTCGACGCGGATCTGCAGATGCCCGTAGGCCACCGCGCCCGCGCCGGGCCCGGTGACGGTGATGTTCACCGGATCGGCGATCCGCGTGTCGCGCCCGACGGTGACCACCGTCGCATTGTTGAACGACGAAAACGCCTGGGCCGCAACGCGGTCGGTGGGCGCGCCGCCCCGACCGAGCCGCTCGTCGCCTCGGCGCACGGTCTCAACGTGCACGCCCTGTTGTTCGGCGACGTCGATCTGCGCCCTACCGGTGGCCGGCGCCGAGCCGTCGTGCAGGCCGCGCAACCGGCGCAGCGGGGTGAACCGCCAGATCTCGTCGCGGCCGTGCGGCACCTCGAACGCGTCGACGTCGAAGGACGAGAAGAGCTCGCCCTTGTTGGCAGCGGCGAGCGACGAACCCTCAACCGCTTCGGTCAATTCCGTCACTTACCCGACCGCGCCTTCCATCTGCAGCTCGATCAGCCGGTTGAGCTCCAGCGCGTACTCCATCGGAAGCTCCTTGGCGATCGGCTCGACGAAGCCGCGCACCACCATGGCCATCGCCTCGTCCTCGGTCAGCCCGCGGCTCATCAGGTAGAACAACTGGTTCTCGCTGACCTTCGACACGGTGGCCTCGTGGCCCATCGTCACGTCGTCCTCGCGGATGTCGACGTACGGGTAGGTGTCGCTGCGGCTGATCGTATCGACCAGCAGCGCATCGCATTTCACGCTGGAGCGCGATCCGTGTGCGCCCTTGTTCACCTGCACCAGTCCGCGGTAGGAGGTGCGGCCCCCGCCGCGCGCCACCGACTTGGACACGATGTTGCTCGACGTGTTCGGCGCCAGGTGCAGCATCTTGGCGCCGGTGTCCTGGTGCTGGTCCTCGCCGGCGAACGCCACCGACAGCACCTCGCCCTTGGCGTGCTCGCCGGTCATCCACACCGCCGGGTACTTCATGGTCACCTTCGACCCGATGTTGCCGTCGATCCACTCCATGGTGGCGCCGGCCTCGGCGCGGGCCCGCTTGGTGACCAGGTTGTAGACGTTGCCCGACCAGTTCTGAATCGTTGTGTAACGGCAACGGCCACCGGGCTTTACGATGATTTCGACCACCGCGGAGTGCAGCGAATCCGACTTGTAAACGGGAGCTGTACAGCCTTCCACGTAGTGAACGTAAGCGTTCTCATCGACGATGATCAGCGTCCGCTCGAACTGGCCCATGTTCTCGGTGTTGATCCGGAAGTAGGCCTGCAGCGGGATGTCGACGTGCACGCCCGGCGGGACATAAATGAACGACCCGCCGCTCCACACGGCTGTGTTCAGCGCGGAGAACTTGTTGTCCCCCGCCGGAATCACGGTGCCGAAGTACTGCTTGAAGATCTCGGGATGCTCCCGCAGACCCGTGTCGGTATCGAGGAAGATAACCCCTTGTTGTTCAAGGTCTTCCCGGATCTGGTGGTAAACGACCTCTGAGTTGTGCACCACCAGGCCTTCGGCGACGAAGTTGTGCGGCCCGTCGACCTCGATGTCGTAGACGGGCTCCACAGCGTACGGCTCGATGGACTTGACCCGCTCGAAGCCGAGCCAATCGTTGCAATGCACCCGGATCGTCGTGCCGTGCGCTCCATTCGACGAATGGAAGTAACCACGACGACCAAAGCGGTCGGTGCGCTTGAGGTTCCGGCAGCCGAGGCGCTCGAAGTCCCCGGAAATACCGAGCCGCCAAGCGATCTGCGTGCGCTCGGGCGCGTGGCGATGCGGCTGAGTGAACGACCACGGCCCACCAGTCCGCAATCCGGACAGCTGTGCCAACTCACGGGCTTGCCCGATGAGCGGCTCGTTGGCGCTGGTCAACAAGATCGAACCGCTCTTAGCGGGGCCCACGTAGCCGTCGGCGTCGACCCAGCCGCCGAGGAAGGCCAGGCGCTCATCGACGGGCAAGCCGTAAACCCAGTCTGGCACCCGCTTCGTCAGCGACAGTCCGCCGAAGCCGAGCTCCAGAATCAACTCGGTCAGTGCCTTGGAGTTCACCACGATGCGGTATTCATCGGCCGCTATGCAACGGAGCCCGAACAAGTCGTCGACGACGCGCGCCACCTCGGCGCGAAGCTCGACATCGGTTGCCGGGATGGCGAATTGAACGCGGTACGTCTTCGTCGAGAGGTGCAAATTGCCGTCGCCGATGTACAGGCCCAACAGCCACATCAGGTCGACGGAACTCGTTGCCGGCGACTTGAAGCCAGGAACGCTCGGAAGGTCAGCGCTCGCACCGAATTCGGGCACCCGCCGTGGCACGGCGATGAAATCGCCCGGCTTGATCTCGCCGACAGTCACCCACCGACGCGCGTAGCGGCTGCGCTGGCGACCCGGCTTGCGCTCGTCGCGCAGCACCAGCATCGGGTGATTGTCGGTCGCGCGGATGCTGCGACGCATCGTCTTGACCGCGTAGGTGAGCCGGGTGTCGGTCTGAGCCGACGCCTTGACCGGCGCGACCACAAATCGCTCGGCGCCTTCGTCGTAGGCGAAGACGCGGTCGCCGAACTCGACATCCTTGATGGGGATCTGGCCGCGATTTGCCGTCCAGACCAGGGTGTCACCGGCGAGGCACTCGTACTGGGCAGCTACGCCGGCCACCAGGCGCTGCTTCTCGGCCTCCGGGATGCCCAGCCGGTCGTAGGTGTTGCGGATGTCCTCGGGCAGGTCGTCCCAAGTGGCTGCCTGCTTCTCGGTGGAGCGGACGAAGTACTTGATGTTGTCGAAGTCGATGCCGCTCAGATTCGAGCCCCACGTCGGCATCGGCTTGCGCTCGAAGATGCGCAGCGCCTTCAGGCGGTTGTGCAGCATCCACTCGGGCTCGTTCTTCTTGGCGGAGATGTCGCGCACCACCGCTTCGGACAGCCCGCGCTGCGCGCTGGCGCCCGCGATGTCGGAGTCCGCCCAGCCGTAGCCGTACCGGCCCAGCGAGGCGATGGCCTCTTCCTGGGTCAGCGGCGCGACGGGAGTCGCGGTCTTGCTGGCCTCGGGTGTGAGTGTCATACGGACGCTCCTTTGATGCTCGTGGTGTCGCGGCGCGGGCTGGGCGCCGGGGTAAGAGGTACGTGGGTGGTGCAGGCGCAGTCGCCGTTGACGATGGTCGCCAACCGCTGCACGTGGGTCCCCAGCACCTCGGCCATCGCCTGCTGCTCGGCCTCGCACAGCTCCGGGAATTCCTCGGCGACGTGGGATACCGGGCAATGGTGCTGGCAGATCTGCACGCCGTGGATCGGCCCGCCGACCCGCGTCGTGGTGGCGACGTAGCCGGCGTTGGTCAGCGCGCGGGCAACCCGCTCGGCGGCCGCCTCGACGTCGTCGTCCTCGGCGCTGTCGGCCGCCGGCACATCGGCCAGGATGGCGTCGATGCGCTGGCGGGCGAACGTCCGCACCGCGTCCTCACCGCCGATTTCCCGCAGCTGCCGCATGGCCGCGGCCGCCAGGTCGTCGTAGGCGTGGTCGAGCTTGGCCCGGCCCGCCGAGGTCAGCCGAAAGCGCTTCGCCGGCCGGCCGCGCCCCACCTGCTGCCACGGCGCGGCGGCCGTGGACTCCGCGTCGCCGGCCTCGATCAGCGCGTCGAGGTGCCGGCGCACGCCGGCGGCCGCCAGGCCCAGCCGGTCACCGATCTCGCCGGCGGTGATCGATCCGGATTCCAGCAGCAAGCGCACGATGGCCCGGCGAGTGTGCCCATCGGCAACCGGGCCAGCATTCTGCGCTGACGCTGCGGGGATTTTCACAACACCAGTGTGACGCAATTCCGGGGATCGGTCTAGCAAGGGTGCCCTGCGTGGACGGTTGCGCTGGTCACACCGGCTACGCTGCTCTGATGGCAGGCCGCCACCACACGCTGAGCTCCTCGATCGCCAGCCTGCACGGCGACGAGCAGGCCGTGGGCACGCCGCTGAACGATACCGAGCTGACCGCGCTGCGGCGCACCCGGCTGTTCGGCGCCACCGGCACCGTCCTGATGGCGATCGGCGCCCTGGGCGCCGGCGCCCGGCCCGTCGTGCAGGACCCGACGTTCGGGGTCCGGCTGCTCAACCTGCCGTCGCGCATCCAGACGGTGTCGCTGACGATGACGACGACCGGGGCGGTCATGATGGCGCTGGCCTGGCTGATGCTCGGCCGGTTCGCGCTGGGCAGCAGGCGGATGTCGCGCGGCGACCTGGACCGCACCCTGCTGGTCTGGACGCTGCCGCTGCTGATCGCCCCGCCGATGTACAGCAAGGACGTCTACTCCTACCTGGCGCAGAGCCAGATCTCGCTGGAGGGGCTCGATCCCTACCGGGTGGGCCCGGCGTCCGGGCTCGGCCTCTCCCATGTGTTCACGCTGTCGGTGCCCAGCCTGTGGCGCGAGACGCCGGCGCCCTACGGCCCGTTGTTCCTGTGGATCGGCCGCGGAATCTCGGCCCTGACCGGCGAGAACATCGTCGCCGCGGTGCTGTGTCACCGGCTCGTGGTGCTGCTCGGGGTGGGCCTGATCGTGTGGGCGACGCCCCGGCTGGCCCGGCGCTGCGGCGTCGCCGAGGTCAGCGCGCTGTGGCTGGGCGCGGCGAATCCGCTGCTGATCATGCATTTGGTCGCCGGCATCCACAACGAGGCGCTGATGCTCGGGCTGATGCTGGCCGGCGCCGAATTCGCGCTGCGTGGCATCGACTCCCCGCGCGTGCTGCCCCGGTCGTGGCGGTTGGGCCCGGACTGGGAGCCCCTGGGCATGCTGCTGGCAGGCGCGATCCTGATCACCCTGTCGTCGCAGGTGAAGCTGCCGTCGCTGCTGGCGCTCGGGTTCGTCACGATGGCGCTGGCGCATCGCTGCGGCGGCAACCTGCGGGCGCTGCTGCTGGCCGGCGGCGGGATGGCGGCGCTGTCCCTGTCGGTGATGGCCCTCGTCGGCTGGGCCAGCGGGCTGGGGTTCGGCTGGATCTACACGCTGGGCACCGCGAACGTCGTCCGGAGCTGGATGTCGCCGCCCACGCTGCTGGCCCTGGGCACCGGGCAGGTGGGCATCCTGCTGGGGCTGGGCGATCACACCACCGCCGTGTTGGCCCTGACGCGTGGCATCGGCGTGCTGATCATCATGGTGCTGGTGGTGTGGCTGCTGGTGGCCGTTTTCCGCGGCCGGCTGCACCCGATCGGCGGGCTCGGCGTCGCGCTGGGCATCACGGTGCTGCTGTTCCCCGTGGTGCAGCCGTGGTATCTGCTGTGGGCGATCATCCCGCTGGCCGCCTGGGCCACCCGCACCGGTTTCCGGGTGGCCGCGATCGTCATCACCCTCGTCGTCGGCATCTTCGGCCCGACGGCCAACGGCGACCGGTTCGCGCTGTTCCAGATCGTGGATGCCACGCTGGCCAGCACCGTCATCGTGGTGGCGCTCATCGCCCTGACGTACACCCGGTTGCCGTGGCGGCCGCTGCCCAACGGCGGCCGCGGCCCGGAGCCGGTGCCCGCCACGAGGCCGAACGGCGAGGCCCCGAGACCGACCCCTAGTTCCGAGGCCGCACCCGACGCCTACGCTGATTCCACGTGAGCTCGCGCCCCCACACCCCCGACACGGTCGTGCGACTGCGCGGGGTCAGCAAGCAATACGGCGCGACCAAGGCCGTGTCCAACCTCGACCTCGACGTGCACGCCGCCGAGGTCCTGGCGCTGCTGGGCCCCAACGGCGCCGGCAAGACCACGACCGTCGAGATGTGCGAGGGCTTCATCCGCCCCGACGCCGGCAAAATCGAGGTGCTCGGGCTCGACCCCATCGCCGACAACGCCGCGCTGCGCACCCGCATCGGGGTGATGCTGCAGGGTGGGGGCGGCTACCCCACGGCGCGTGCCGGCGAGATGCTCAACCTCGTGGCCGCCTACTCCGCCGACCCGCTGGACCCCGCATGGCTGCTCGACATCGTGGGCCTCACCGACGCCGCCCGCACCACCTACCGGCGGCTATCCGGCGGCCAGCAACAGCGGCTGGCGCTGGCCTGCGCGCTGGTCAGCCGCCCCGAGCTGGTGTTCCTCGACGAGCCGACCGCGGGCATGGACGCCCACGCCCGCCTCGTGGTCTGGGAGCTGATCGAGGCGCTGCGCCGCGACGGCGTGACGGTGGTGCTGACCACCCACCAGCTCAAGGAGGCCGAGGAGCTGGCCGACCGGCTGGTCATCATCGACCACGGCGTGACCGTGGCCTCGGGCACGCCGGCGGAGCTGAAGCGCGCCGGCGCCAAGGACCAGCTGCGCTTCACCGCGCCGCCGCGGCTCGACCTGTCCCTGTTGACCGCCGCCCTGCCGGAGGACTACAAGGCCAGCGAGACGACGCCGGGCGGGTACCTGGTCGAGGGCCCGATCAACCCCCAGGTGCTCGCGACCGTCGCGGCGTGGTTCGCGCAGATCGACGTGCTGGCCACCGACATGCGGGTCGAGCAACGCAGCCTCGAGGACGTGTTCATCGACCTGACCGGCAGGGAGGTGCGCCCGTGAGCACGACACAGACGAGCGGCCCGCTTTTTCCCGAGGGCACGTTCACCCCCGACCCGCGCCCGAGCGCCGTGTCGCGCATGCTCGCCGCCCAGTTCGCGCTCGAGTTGAAGCTGCTGCTGCGCAACGGCGAGCAGTTCCTGCTGACGCTGGCCATCCCGATCACGCTGCTGGTCGGCCTGACGGTGCTGCCGCTCGGATCGTTCGGCGACAACCGCGCCGCCACGTTCGTCCCCTTCGTCATGGCGCTCGCGGTGATCTCCACGGTGTTCACCGGGCAGGCGATCGCGCTCGCGTTCGACCGCCGCTACAACGCACTCAAACGGCTGGGCGCCACCGCGCTGCCGGTCTGGGGAGTCATCGCCGGCAAGACGCTGGCGACGATCGCCGTGGTGTTCATCCAGGCGATCATCCTGGGCGCCATCGGGTTCGCGCTCGGCTGGCGGCCCTCCGTGGCGGCGCTGGCGCTGGGCGCGGTGATCATCGCGCTGGGCACCGCCTGCTTCGCGGCCTTCGGCCTGCTGCTCGGCGGCACGCTGCGGGCCGAGATCGTGCTCGTGGTGGCCAACCTGATGTCGTTCGTCTTCGCCGGGTTCGCCGCGCTGACCCTGGAAATCAAGATGATCCCGCCGGGATTCACATGGGCCGCCCGGCTGACACCGTCCGACGCGCTCACCGAGGCGCTGTCGCAGGCGATGACGTTGTCGGTGGACTGGTTCGGCGTCGTCGTCCTGGCGGCGTGGGGCGCGGCGGCGGCGCTGGCCGCGCTGCGCTGGTTCCGCTTCACCTGACGGCCGGGCCTCTGACGGCCTGCCGCTTGACGCCACGCCGCTTGACGCCCCGTCGCGCGACGCTGCAACGACGCACACGACACGCCGACGACGGTGTGCGAGGTTTCAGTCTCGGCGCGGCCGGCCCGTACTACAGGCCGTAGTTTTTGTTGCCTTACGATCGGGCGGTGCTGAGACGAACGCTGTTGCGGTTGGTGGACCTGCTCCCCGACCCCAGCCTGCGTGTCCAGCGGCTCATCGCCGCCGCCGTGATCCTCACTCAGGGCGGCATCGCCGTCACCGGCGCCATCGTGCGCGTCACCGCGTCGGGGCTGGGCTGCCCCACCTGGCCGCAGTGCTTTCCGGGCAGCTTCGTTCCGGTGGCCGTCGCGGAGGTGCCGCGGGTCCACCAGGCGGTCGAGTTCGGCAACCGGATGGTCACCTTCGCGGTGGCCATCGCCGCGGCGCTGGCGGTGCTGGCCGTGACCCGGGCGCGCCGGCGCGCCGAGGTGCTCGCCTACGCGTGGCTGATGCCGGTGTCGACGCTGGTGCAGGCGGTGATCGGCGGCATCACCGTGCGCACCGGGCTGCTGTGGTGGACGGTGGCCGTCCACCTGCTCGTGTCGATGACGATGGTGTGGCTTTCGGTGCTGCTCTACGTCAAGGTCGGCGAGCCCGACGACGGGGTGGTGGCCGACCGGGTGGCCGGGCCGCTGCGCGCGCTGACGGCGCTGACCGCGGTGGACCTGGCCGCGGTGCTGGTGACCGGCACGCTGGTGACCGCCGCCGGGCCGCACGCGGGCGACCGCAGCCCCAGCCGGACGGTGCCGCGGCTCAAGGTGGACATCCCGACGCTGGTGCACGCGCACTCGTCGTTGCTGGTCGCCTACCTCGCGCTGCTGGTCGGGCTGGCCTTCGGGCTGCTGGCGGTGCGCGCCGGCCGGGACATCATGCTGCGCCTCGGCGTCCTGCTGGCGCTGGTGTGCGCGCAGGCCGCCGTCGGCACCACGCAATACTTCACCGGGGTGCCCGCCGCGCTGGTCGCCGTCCACGTGGCCGGTGCCGCGGCGTGCGCGGCGGCCACCGCCGCCCTATGGGCGTCGATGCGAACCCGGATGCGAGAGCGGGCCCAGCCCGAGGCGCTCGCACGCTGACTCCACGGCCAGCGCGAACTCGCGCTGGGCGAGGTCGCGGGTTTCGGCGTCCAGCCGCAGCCAGCCCAGCGACGGGTCCACCAACGCCAGCTCCAGCAGCTTCGAACCGCTCAAATGTGCTCGCGCATAAAGCAATTCGCTTGTCTGAATGCCGACCCGGTCCGCGGCGGCGGCCAGCGCCGCGGCGCCCACGTCCCAGGCCTCGAAGTCCGGGTCGGCCGGGAATGCGTGCGACGGTTCCCCACCGATGAAGACCAGCACGGTCTCGGGAGCGGGGTCGGCGGGCTGCACCCAGGCGCCGCACTGAAGTTCGGCCGCATACACCGCGGCCGCGGCCCGGTCACCGAACCGGCGGGTGCCGGTGCCGACGACCGGGCCGACGAACACGTCGCCGCGGCGCGGCAACCGAATCCGCTCGCCCGGCGCGTACGCCTCCCCCGGCACCGTCGGCACCCCGCGGGCCGCCAGGTCGCAAAGATAGCGCCGATCGGCGTTCCAGGCGACGACGGCGGGCGCGTTCAGCAGGTTGGGCACGGCGGTGGTCCAGGCCAGGAACTCGTCGAGGCGCCCGGCGTAGTCGCGGGTCGCGCGCAGTATCACCAGGTGCGCGCGGCGGGTGTCGGGATCGTCCCAGGGCAGCCAGCGGGCGTGCAGCCCGCGGCGGCGCAGCGCGGTGACCAGCCCGGCGTCGTCCCCGTCGCCGGCGACGTGCTGCGGGCACCCGGCCAGCACGATGCGGGGATGGAAGACATCGGGCCGGGCGAGCTTCATGCCCGGGCATGATAGCCAGATGCACGCAATCGAAGTCAGCCGAATCGGCGGTCCCGAAGTCCTGCGCTACGTCGACATGCCACAGCCCACACCCGGCCCGGGCGAGCTGCTGATCAAGGCCGAGGCCATCGGCGTCAACTTCATCGACACCTACTTCCGCTCGGGGCAGTACCCGCACGAGTTGCCGTTTGTCCTCGGCACCGAGGTGTGCGGCACCGTCGAGGCCCTCGGCGAGGGAGCGGACTTCAGCGTCGGACAGCGGGTGGTCACCGCGGCGGCCGTCGGCGCCTACGCCGAATTCGCCACTGCGCCAGCGTTTTTGACCGCGGCGGTGCCCGATGGCGTGACCCCCGACGTGGCGGCGTCGGTACTGCTGAAGGGCCTGACCGCCCACTACCTGCTCAAGTCGGTGTATCCGGTGCAAAGCGGCGACGCCATCCTGGTGCACGCCGGCGCCGGGGGCGTCGGGCTCATCCTCACCCAGTGGGCACGCCTGCTCGGCGCCCGGGTCATCGCCACCGTGTCGACACCGGAGAAGGAGCGGATGTCCCGGGAGGCCGGCGCCGACGAGGTGCTCTCCTACCCCGACGACCCGGCGCAGTTCGGCGAGCGCATCCGCGCGCTCACCGACGGCGCCGGGGTGGCGGCCGTGTACGACGGCGTCGGCGCCACTACCTTCGACGCCAGCCTGGCCAGCCTGGCCGTCCGCGGCACGCTGGCGCTGTTCGGCGCCGCGAGCGGCCCCGTTCCGCCGGTGGATCCGCAGCGGCTGCACGCCGCCGGCTCGGTGTTCCTGACGAGGCCGGGGCTGCCCCACTTCATGCGCACCGCCCAGGAGTTCAGCTGGCGCGCGGAGGAATTGTTCGACGCCGTCGCCGGCGGGGCGATCAGGATCGAGGTCGGCGGACGCTACCCGCTGTCCGACGCGGCCCGCGCCCACGCGGACCTGCAGGGCCGCAAGACCACCGGCTCGATTGTGCTGCTGCCGTAGGAGATTGCGCGCCGGCCCCTCAGAGCAGGGTCGGCAGGGCGATCACCGAGTCGAGCGCCAGCGCGCAGAACACCACCGCGAGGTAGTTGTTCGACTGCAGGAACAGCCGCAGCGGCTTGATCGGCTCGCCGGCGCGCACTCCGGCGTACAACTGGTGGGCCATCGCCAGGAACCACACCCCGGCGACCAGGGCGACCGCCGCGTACAGCCAGCCGGTGGCCGGCGCCAGCGCCAGCGTCGCCGCGACGGTCAACCAGGTGTAGACCAGGATCTGCTTGGTGACCTGACGCTCGGTCGCCACGGCCGGCAGCATCGGGACCCCGGCCGCGCGGTAGTCGTCCTTGTACCGCATCGCCAGCGCCCAGGTGTGCGGCGGCGTCCAGAAGAAGATGATCGCGAACATCACCAGCGCCGGCCAGGCGATGGTGCCGGTGACGGCCGACCATCCGATCATCACCGGCATGCACCCGGCCGCGCCGCCCCACACGACGTTCTGCGACGTGCGGCGCTTGAGCAACAGCGTATAGACGAACACATAGAACGCGATGGTGGCGACGGCCAGCAGCCCCGACAGCAGGTTCGTCGTCCACCAGAGCCAGAAGAACGACCCGGCGCTCAGCGCCAGCCCGAGCACCAGCGCGTTTCGCGTCGGCACGGCGGCGCGCGCCAGCGGCCGGCGCGCGGTCCGCTTCATCACCTTGTCGATGTCGGCGTCGGCCACGCAGTTCAGCGTGTTGGCGCCGCCCGCGGCCAGCATCCCGCCGATCAGCGTGTCGAGGATCAGCAGTGGGTTCACGTGGCCGCGGTCGGCCAGCAGCATCGCGGGTATCGCGGTGACCAACAGCAGCTCGATGACCCGCGGCTTGGTCAACGCCAGGTAGGCCAGCACCATGGGGCGTATCCGGCCCGGCGCGACGCGCCCGCGAACGCTCACGCAATAACTCCTCGGGTCGCACCAGCGCGCAGCATCTACTACGCACGATGGTAGACCGCGCGTCCACAGCTCCCGGCCCGCAGGGTCCAATCACCCAGATTTCCCGATCGCGGGACTGCTTGCAAAGCGCCATTGGCCTGCGCGTAATTTTCACAGCGGCCGGCCCCGTGTACCCGCAATCCAGCGCTGCAAACGCCGGCGCTCCCGCACTAGGGTGAGGATTGATCAGTCGACCCAAGGATGAGTCTGTGACGACACTCGAAGAGATCTCCACGCTGACCGAACAGCACCTGCCCGACGACTGGACCGAGATCGACTCGGCCGCCGTCGACACCATCCGGGTGCTGGCCGCCGATGCGGTCCAGAAGGTCGGCAACGGACACCCCGGGACGGCGATGAGCCTGGCCCCGCTGGCCTACACGCTGTTTCAGCGCACCATGCGCCACGACCCCGGCGACACGCACTGGCTGGGCCGGGACCGGTTCGTGCTGTCGGCCGGGCACAGCAGCCTGACCCTGTACCTGCAGCTCTACCTCGGCGGCTTCGGCCTGGAGCTGTCCGACATCGAGTCGCTGCGAACCTGGGGATCCAAGACGCCCGGGCACCCGGAGTTCCGGCACACCAGGGGCGTCGAGATCACCACCGGCCCGCTCGGGCAGGGCCTGGCCTCGGCGGTCGGGATGGCGATGGCGTCGCGCTACGAGCGCGGCCTGTTCGACCCGGACGCCGAACCCGGAACCAGCCCGTTCGACCACCACATCTACGTGATCGCCTCCGACGGCGACATCGAAGAGGGCGTGACCTCGGAGGCGTCGTCGCTGGCCGGTGTGCAGCAGCTGGGCAACCTCATCGTGTTCTACGACCACAACCAGATCTCGATCGAGGACGACACCAACATCGCGCTGTGCGAGGACACCGCGGCCCGCTACCGCGCCTACGGCTGGCACGTGCAGGAGGTGGAGGGCGGCGAGAACGTCGTCGCCATCGAGGAGGCCATCGCCAACGCGAAGGCCGTCACCGACCGGCCGTCGTTCATCTCGTTGCGCACCATCATCGGCTACCCGGCGCCCAACCTGATGAACACCGGCAAGGCGCACGGCGCCGCGCTCGGCGACGACGAGGTCGCCGCCGTCAAGAAGATCCTCGGCTTCGACCCGGACAAGACGTTCGAGGTCCGCGACGACGTCATCGCCCACACCCGCAAGCTGGTGCAGCGGGGCAAGGAGGCGCACGAGAAGTGGCAGCCGGAGTTCGACGCGTGGGCGCAGCGCGAACCCGAACGCAAGGCGCTGCTGGACCGGCTGACCGCGCAGCGGCTGCCCGACGGCTGGGACGCCGACATCCCGCACTGGGAACCGGGGTCAAAGGCGCTGGCGACCCGCGCCGCCTCGGGCGAGGTGCTGAGCGCGGTGGGGCCGAAGCTGCCCGAGCTGTGGGGCGGTTCGGCCGACCTGGCGGGCAGCAACAACACCACCATGAAGGGCGTGGATTCCTTTGGCCCGCCGTCGATTTCGACCAAGGACTACACCGCGCACTGGTACGGGCGCACGCTGCATTTCGGTGTTCGCGAACACGCGATGGGCGCCATCCTGTCCGGCATCGTGCTGCACGGGCCGACCCGGGCCTACGGCGGCACCTTCCTGCAGTTCTCCGACTACATGCGCCCGGCGGTGCGGCTCGCGTCGCTGATGAACATCGACACGATCTACGTGTGGACCCACGATTCGATCGGGCTCGGCGAGGACGGCCCGACCCATCAGCCGATCGAACACCTTTCGGCGCTGCGGGCCATCCCGCACCTGTCGGTGGTGCGTCCCGCCGACGCCAACGAGACGGCCTACGCGTGGCGCTCGATCCTGGCCCGCGGCAACGGCAGCGGCCCGGTCGGCCTGATCCTGACCCGGCAGGGCGTCCCGGTGCTGGAGGGCACCAACTTCGAGGGCGTCGAGCGCGGCGGCTACGTCCTGGGCGACGACGGCTCCGCGGACGGGGAGGAGCCCGACGTCGTGCTGATCGCCACCGGCTCGGAGGTCCAGCTCGCGGTGGAGGCGCAGAAGTTGTTGGCGGACAAGGACATCGTGGCGCGGGTGGTGTCGATGCCGTGCGTGGAGTGGTTCGAGTCGCAGCCGTCGGACTACCGCGACAGCGTGCTGCCGCCCACGGTGTCGGCCAGGGTCGCCGTCGAGGCCGGGGTCGCGCAGTCCTGGCACAAGCTCGTCGGCGACACCGGGAAGATCGTGTCGATCGAGCACTACGGGGAATCCGCGGACTACAAGACATTGTTCCGTGAATACGGCTTCACCGCCGAAGCCGTTGCGGCCGCAGCGGAACAGGTAGTGGACAACTGAGGAAGGGTGATTCACATGACCAGTCAGAACCCTAACCTTGCGGCGCTGTCCGCCGCGGGGGTGTCCGTTTGGCTGGACGACTTGTCGCGCGAGCGGCTGCAGTCGGGCAACCTGCAGGAGCTGATCGACACCAAGTGCGTCGTCGGCGTGACGACCAACCCGTCCATCTTCCAGAAGGCGTTCGCCGAGGGCCACGCCTACGACGAACAGATCGCCGAGCTGGCCGAGCGCGGCGCCGACGTCGACGCCACCATCCGCACCATCACCACCGACGACGTGCGCAGCGGGTGCGACGTGCTGACGCGGGAGTGGGAAGCCTCCGACGGCGTCGACGGCCGGGTGTCCATCGAGGTCGACCCGCGGCTGGCCAACGACACCGACAAGACCATCGCGCAGGCCGTCGAGCTGTGGAAGATCGTCGACCGGCCGAACCTGTTCATCAAGATCCCGGCCACCAAGGCCGGCCTGCCCGCCATCACTGCCGTTCTGGCGGAAGGCATTTCGGTCAACGTCACCCTCATCTTCTCCGTCGAACGACACCGCGAGGTGATGGACGCCTACCTGGCCGGGATGGAGAAGGCCCGCGAGGCCGGTCACGACCTGTCCAAGATCCATTCGGTGGCATCGTTTTTCGTGTCCCGGGTGGACACCGAGGTGGACAAGCGGCTGGAAAAGATCGGCTCCCCCGACGCGCTCGCGTTGCGCGGCCAGGCCGGCGTCGCCAATGCCCGGCTGGCCTACGCCGCCTACCAGGAAGTCTTCGAGGGCGGCGAACGCTACCGGGCGCTCGAGGCCGACGGCGCCCGCGTGCAGCGTCCGCTGTGGGCGTCCACCGGGGTCAAGAACCCCGACTACTCCGACACGCTGTACGTGACCGAGCTGGTCGCGCCGAACACGGTGAACACCATGCCGGAGAAGACGATTGACGCGGTCGCCGACCATGGCGTCATCCGGGGCGACACCGTCACCGGCACCGCGGCGGCCGCCCAGCAGGTGTTCGACAAGCTGGCGGCGGTCGGAGTCGACTTGCCCGACGTGTTCGTGGTCCTGGAGAACGAGGGCGTGGAGAAGTTCGTGGATTCCTGGACCCAGCTGGCGGAGGAAACACAGAAACAACTCAGTTCCGCCGCTAAATGAGCCGGGCCGCTGCCGCCGCGCAGTGGCGTAATCCGCTGCGGGACAAGGAAGACAAGCGACTGCCCCGCATCGCGGGCCCATGCGCCATGGTGCTTTTCGGCGTCACCGGCGACCTGGCCCACAAGAAGGTGGTGCCGGCGATCTACGACCTGGCCAACCGTGGCCTGCTGCCGCCCACCTTCTCGCTGGTGGGCTTCGGCCGCCGCGATTGGGATCACGACGCCTTCGCCCAGGTGATCCACGACGACGTCAAGCAGTACTGCCGGACCCCGTTCCGCCAGGCGATCTGGGAGCGGCTGGCCGACGGATTGCGGTTCGTGCGGGGCGACTTCGACGACCAGGCCGCGTTCGGGCGCCTGGCCGAGACGCTGGAGAAGCTGGACGCCGAGCGCGGCATCGGCGGCAATCACGCCTTCTACCTGGCGATCCCGCCCAAGGCGTTCCCGGTGGTGTGCGAGCAGCTGCACTCCTCCGGGCTGGCCCGTCCGCAGGACGACAGGTGGAGCCGGGTGGTCATCGAGAAGCCGTTCGGCCACGATCTGCAGAGCGCGCGCGAACTCAACCACGTGGTCAACTCCGTCTTCCCCGAGGAGTCGGTGTTCCGCATCGACCACTACCTGGGCAAGGAGACCGTCCAGAACATCCTGGCGCTGCGGTTCGCCAATCAGCTGTGGGACCCGATCTGGAACGCGCACTACGTCGACCACGTGCAGATCACCATGGCCGAGGACATCGGGCTGGGCGGGCGGGCCGGCTACTACGACGGCATCGGCGCCGCCCGCGACGTCATCCAGAACCACCTGATGCAGCTGCTGGCGCTGACCGCGATGGAGGAGCCGGTCAGCTTCAAACCGTCGGCGTTGCAGGCCGAGAAGATCAAGGTCTTGTCGGCCACCCAGCTCGCGCAGCCGCTCGACGAGACCAGCAGCCGCGGCCAATACGCCGCCGGCTGGCAGGGCGGGGAGAAGGTGGTCGGCCTGCTCGACGAGGAGGGCTTCGCCTCCGACTCCACCACCGAGACCTTCGCCGCCATCACGCTCGAGGTGGACACCCGCCGCTGGGCCGGCGTGCCGTTCTACCTGCGAACGGGAAAACGGTTGGGCCGCAGGGTGACCGAGATCGCCCTGGTGTTCAAGCGGGCCCCGCACCTGCCGTTCGACGCCACCATGACCGACGAGCTCGGCACCAACGCCATCGTCATCCGGGTGCAGCCCGACGAGGGGATCACCCTGCGGTTCGGTTCCAAGGTGCCGGGCAGCGCGATGGAGGTCCGCGACGTCAACATGGATTTCTCCTACGGCTCGGCGTTCGTGGAAGATTCCCCCGAGGCGTACGAACGCCTGATCCTGGATGTGCTGCTCGGTGAGCCGTCGCTGTTCCCGGTCAACGAGGAGGTCGAATTGGCTTGGGAGATACTGGATCCCGTTCTCGACTATTGGGCGACGCACGGCAGGCCCGAGCCGTATGAGGCGGGCACCTGGGGCCCGGCGTCGGCGTTCGAGATGCTGCGCCGGACCGGCCGGGAATGGCGGCGGCCGTGATTATCGATCTGCTGGACACCAGCACCACCGCGGTCAACAAGAAGCTCGACGAGCTGCGCGAGAAGGCCGGCGTGGTCACGATGGGCCGGGTGGGAACGCTGATCATCAAGTCGGACAACGACACCATGCTCGAGGAGTCGATCGAGGCCGCCAACGCCGCCAGCCACGAGCACCCCAGCCGGGTCCTCGTCGTGACGACCGGCGACGCCGACGCCGCCGAGGCCCGGTTGGATGCCCAGGTTCGGGTCGGCGGCGACGCCGGCGCCGGGGAGGTCGTGGTGCTGACCCTTTCGGGGCCGCTGGCCGGTCACGCCGAGAGCGTCGTCATTCCTTTCCTGCTGCCCGACATCCCGGTGGTGGCGTGGTGGCCCGACATCGCCCCGGCCGTTCCCGCCCAAGACCCGTTGGGCAAGTTGGCGATTCGGCGCATCACCGACGCGACCAACAGCGACGATCCCCTGTCGGCGATCCGCAGCCGGCTGCCCGGGTACACCGCCGGCGACACGGATCTGTCCTGGGCCCGCATCACCTACTGGCGGGCGTTGCTCACCACCGCCGTCGACCAGAAGCCCCACGAGGAGATCGAGTCGGCCCTGGTTTCCGGTTTGCGCACCGAGCCCGCGCTCGACGTGCTGGCGGGCTGGCTGGCCAGCCGGATCGACGGACCGGTGCGCCGGGTGGTCGGCGACCTCAAGGTCGAGCTGGAACGCAGAACCGAAACCATCACCCTGAGCCGGCCGCAGGAGGGCACCACCGCGACCCTGAGCCGCACCGGCCGGCCGGACGCGCTGGTGCCGTTGGCGCGCAGGGAAACCCGTGAGTGCCTCGCCGAGGACATGCGCCGGCTGGATCCCGACGAGATCTACTTCGCCGCGCTCGAAGGCATCGACAAGGTGCAGTACGCATGAGCACGGTCATCGACATCGTCCCCGACGGCGAGGCCGTGGTCCAGGCCGCCGGCAGCCGGCTGGTCACCACCATCCAGGGCGCCGTCGCGGCCCGCGGCCGGGCGCTGATCGTGCTGACCGGCGGCGGCAACGGCATCGGCCTGCTGAGATACCTGGGCGACCAGGGGCAGCACGTCGACTGGTCGAAGGTGCATCTGTTCTGGGGCGACGAGCGCTACGTCCCCGAGGACGACGACGAGCGCAACGAAAAGCAGGCCCGGGAGGCGTTGCTCGATCACATCGACATCCCGCCGAGCCAGGTGCATCCGATGCCCGCCAGTGACGGCGAATTCGGCGACGACCTGGCCGCCGCGGCGCTGGCCTACGAGCAGCTGCTGGCCGCCAACGCGGCACCCGGCGCGCCGCTGCCGAACTTCGACGTCCACCTGCTCGGGATGGGGCCCGAGGGCCACATCAACTCCCTGTTCCCGGACACCCCCGCCGTCCTGGAGACCAGCCGCCTGGTCGTCGGGGTCGAGGACTCCCCCAAACCCCCGCCGCGGCGAATCACCTTGACACTACCCGCTATTCGGCGGTCCCGGGAGGTGTGGCTGATGGTCTCCGGGGCGGGCAAGGCCGACGCGGCGGCCGCCGCCATCGGCGGCGCGCAACCGGTTTCGGTGCCGGCCGCCGGGGCCGTCGGGCAGGAGACCACGCTGTGGCTGCTCGACGAGGCGGCCGCGGCCAAGCTTCCCGATAAGGGGCGGCCGGGCTAACCGCGAGCCCGCTCGGCCTGCCGGTCCGCGTATCCGGCCGCATAGTCGCCGGCCCGCCGGGCGATGTCGGCGCCGTCGGCGCGCGGGCGCACCGGGACCCGCCAGCGGGCGTCACAGTGTCGTCGTCGCACACCCAGTTAGACATGCCGTGGGCTGCCCCGGTTCCGTCGGGTTCATAATTGCGTGCATGGCAGACAAAACCGTGCGCAGCGGGCCCGAGCGGAGCCGGATCAAGACCCTCACCCAGGCGGCCCTGAACGCCGACAAGACCGTGGAACAGGTCGAGGACGTCCTCGACGGCCTGAGTAAGACCATGGTCGAGTTGAACAGCTCGCTGGGGGCGCTGAATGCCACGGTGGAACGCCTGGAGGGCGGCCTGGACCACCTGGAGGGCACGCTGCATCACCTGGATGATCTCGCCAAGCGGCTGATCACCCTTGTCGAGCCGGTCGAGGCCATCGTCCAGCGAATCGACTACATGGTCGGGGTCGGCGAAACGGTGATGTCGCCGTTGTCTGTCACCGAGCACGCGGTGCGCGGCGTGCTGGACCGGTTGCGCAACCGGACGGCACATTGACGACGCCGGGGCCGCTGCCTTAGCCGCTGTTGCGTAGCGCGCTGGCCAGGCCGTTCATGGTCAGCAGGATGCCGCGCTGCACCAACTCGTCATCGTCGCCCGAGCGGTAGCGGCGCAGCAGTTCCACCTGAAGGTGGTTCAGGGGCTCCAGGTACGGGAATCGGTTGAACACCGAACGCGCCAGCGCCGGGTTGTCGGCGAGCAGGTCGTCGTGACCGGTGATGAGCTTGTGCATGGCGATGGTGCGCCGGTGCTCGTCGACGATCTTGTCGAACACCCTGCGCCGCAAGGACTCATCGGGCACCAGGTCGGCGTATCGGGCCGCCAGGCCCAGGTCGCTCTTGGCCAGCACCTGCGCCATGTTCGACAGCACGCTGGCGAAGAACGGCCACCGCTCATACAGGTCGCGCAGCGTCGCCACCCGGTCGGCTTCGCTGTCCGGGCCCGCCGCGATCCACCGCTCGAACGCCGATCCGGTGCCGTACCAACCGGGCAGCATCACCCGCGACTGGCTCCAGGCCAGCACCCACGGGATGGCGCGCAGGTCCGCGATCGACTCGGTGGGCTTGCGCGAGGGGGGCCGGCTGCCGATGTTCAGCGAACCGATCTCGCTGACCGGTGTGGAGGCCTTGAAGTATTCGACGAAACCCGGTGTGTCGTGCACCAACTCGGCGTAGGCGCGTTGCGCCAGGGAGGCCACCTCGTCAAGCACGGCGTAGGCCGGCTCCGCGGTGTCGCGCAGCCCCTCGACGTCCAGCAGCGTCGACTCCAGGGTCGCGGCCACCAGGCTCTCCAGGTTGCGCCGCGCCAGCTGGGGTTCGGCGTACTTGGCCGCGATCACCTCGCCCTGCTCGGTCAGGCGCAGCGAGCCGTTCACCGCTCCGGGTGGCTGCGCCAGGATCGCCTGGTAACTGGGGCCGCCGCCGCGGCCGACGGTGCCACCGCGACCATGGAAGAGCCGCAACCGAATTCCGGTTTTGCGGGCGGTGTCCACCAGGTCGAGCTCGGCCCGGTAGACCGCCCAGTTGGCGGCCAGATACCCGCCGTCCTTGTTGGAGTCGGAGTAGCCGAGCATCACCTCCTGGCAGCCTTCGCGCGCGTCGACCAGCGAGCGATACAGCGGCAGTTCCAGCATTGCCTGCAGGATCGCTGCGCCGTTGTGCAGATCGCCGATCGTCTCGAACAGCGGGGAAATGCCCACCGGGCAATACGGTTCCGGCCCCGACACATCCAGCAGACCGGCCTCCTTGAGCAGGATCGCGGCCTCCAGCACGTCCGACACCGACCGGCACATCGAGATGACGTAGTTGGGCACGGCGGCCGTTCCGTAGCGCCGGACGGCGTCGGCCGCGGCGCCCAGCACGCCCAACTCCGTGCGCGCCAGGTCGGACAGCTGCGCGCGGTCTCCGACCAGCGGGCGTCGGGTGCCCAGTTCGGCCGCCAGCAGCTCGACGCGTTCGTGTTCACCCAGCGTGCCGTAGTCCGGGTGCACGCCCGCCCAGGCCAGCAGTTCGCCGACCACCTCCTCGTGCACGTCGGAGTTTTGCCGCATGTCCAGGCCGCACAGATGAAACCCGAAGGCCCCCACGGCTTCTCGCAGCAAGGCCAGCCGGTCGTCGGCGAGCAGCGCACTGCCGTGGCTGCGCAACGAGGCGTCGACGGTGTCGAGATCGGCCCGCAATTCGGCCGCCGTGGCGTACCGGGCCAGGCCCAGGTCGAGCTCGTGCTGCGGCGCCCGGTCCAGGATTTCGGCGGCGGTCGCGGTGAGCCGACCGCGGATCAACCGCACGGCGCGCCGGTACGGCTCGTCGGCCCGGGCATCCTCCGGGCAGGCCGCGGCCAGTTCGGCCAGGCCCGGGGTGACGCCGACCAGTCGCGCCGACATGGAGAGCTCCTGCTCGAGGTGGGTGAGCTCGGCCAGGTAGTGCGTCAGCGCGGTGAACGCGGCGCTGCCGGTGGCCCGCCGGACCACGTCGGCGGTGACGTTCGGGTTGCCGTCGCGGTCACCGCCGATCCAGGAGCCGGGTTGCAGAATCGGCGCGGAGAGCAGCTCGGCGTCGGGCCAGCGGGCCCGCAGCGCGTCGCGAACCTCGGCGTTCACCTGCGGAATCACCTCGAACAACGCGGCCGGGTAGTAGCGCAGGCCGACGTCGATCTCGTCGGTGATCTGCAGCCTGGAGAGCCGAATCAGCGCGGTCTGCCACAGCGTGAGGACCTGGCGGCGCAATTCCAGTTCGATGTCGCGGCCGTCGTCGGTCTGGGTGTGGCCCTCCGCGTGCAGCCGCATCAAACCGGTGATCCGGTGCTGGGTGACGAAGACGGTGCGCCGCCGGGTCTCTGTGGGATGAGCGGTGATGACCGGGGAAACCAGCGCACCCCTCAGGGCCTCGGCCACCGTCGCCGAATCCAGTTCTGCCCGATCGAGTTTCGCGTAGGTTGCGGCCAGGCTGCTGTCCTGCGGGGGTTCGCCGGCGTCGACGTGGATGGCGCGCCGGCGTTCGCGGTGGATGTCTTCGGCGACGTTGGCCAGCAGCGCGAAATGGCTGAACGCCCGGATGACCGGGATCGCGAGGCGGATGTCGAGGCCGGCGAACATGGCCGCCATCTCGGCCCGATCGATCTCCGAGCGCCGCACCCGGAAGGATTCCACCCGGGCGCGTTCCACGAGGTCGAACACCTCGTCACCGTTTTGCTCGCGCACGGTGTCGCCGAGGATGGCGCCGAGCAACCTGATGTCGGCGCGCATGGGCTCGGTCGCCTCGCGCCCGATCGCCGTCCGCTGGACCGCACCGATCGGTGCCAGCGCGGCGTCGTGCGCGGTCTCGGAGGCCCCAACCATGCATCCCAGTATCGACGCCGACGACGTGGTCCGCCCGGCGAGAGGTCACCTATAGCGGCCGAAAGTGAAGCGCACGACGCATCGTCGGCGTGTCGCGTCGTGGATTTGACGCTCGGCGCCGCGACGACTCACCTGGGGTTGGACGCCGCAACAGATTGCCGACGACATCCACGCCCACTTGGACAAGAGGGGCGTTACGTTGCTGGACGTCGGAACCATGGTCAACGCCGCCCACTCGGTCTATTGCCCCGGCAATGTGTGCGACGCCCCCTCCCTGTGCACCTGACAGCGTGAGCCGCGCCGGGATCTGAATTGTAAAGTCGCGCATTACGGTTGACGACAAGGCCGCATTCCTGCCGGCGGTCAATTCGTGATAGTGACATTTAGCATTGGAATCCGTTGCGCCCCAAGCACTTTCTTTGGCATTCCCTACCGATTGGCGTGGACCTCTACGAACCCCGCCGCCGCGAAGTCTTGGTCGAAGGCTAGGGCTTCGCGCAGCCGTCGGTCTCGCATGACACGAAAGCTCGTCGCGTCCACGTAGGAATACACTCGTTCATCGTGTTTGCGGAGCCAGTCCCAAGCCGCGGTTTCTTGGTCTTCTGTAACGCGGTGTACGACGAGGCGCTCGGCTTGGCTAAGGGTTTCGAGCCTGTCGAGAAAGGCCAGCGCTGTACGGTGGCTGTCCTTGCGGCGCAGAAAGGTCCAGGTCTCGCCCGCAACAAGGTTGGTCGTGAGAATCTGCTCCGTGCGTCCAAGAGCGCCTAGCATGGCCAATGCGTCGTCGTGCCGAGCATCCCCGGGCAACGCCCACGCCACCCACCAACCGGTGTCGGCGAACTTCACTGGCCGTAGACGGTGTCGTCGACCTCGCCAGGTTCCACCGAGACATCGCCCGACCCGAACCCGGCCAGGGAGCGCCAGAGGTCATCTTCGGACTCGCCGAGCGGCGGGGTAAGAACGGTGCCGAGTCCGAGGCGGATCAACTCGGACTTGGAAATGCCGCGACGGCGCGCCTCCGCGGCAGCGAGCACGTCGAGCTCGTCGGGGATCGTGATCGTGATCGTCTTCACGACTTTAGTATACATATTGACCGCTACACTGACTACATATCGGGCCGACACCGGCGATGCCCTGACCTGTCGCAGCTCGCCCAAACCGTCACCGCTCCCCTCCGCGGGAACTCGCACCTCATCGACACGCACAGTTACCAGTTACACTGATACGAGTTGCATTGTGGCGCAACATACCTCGCCGTTATCCGACCTGTCAGACCCCGCCTATGGTTCCCAAGTCGTGGTGGCCGGTAACCCACGACCTATGGCCGTAGGGTCTGCTGTGTGCGGGCGGTCTGGATCGGACATGCCGCGGCGCCTGCGGATGCCCGCTCGGCCGCCGCGCTTTTGGCACGGACCAAGGCGTCGTGTGTTTGCGGCTCGCGCGGAATCCATCACCGGGCCGGTGCCGGCGCGAACGGCGACTGCACTGCACCTGATATCATCGATGTGATATCGGAGGTCGCGATGGAACAAATCCTGATCCGCAATCTGCCCGCGGGCACCAAGGCTGCATTGCGGGCGCGTGCGGAACGGCACCACCACTCGGTCGAGGCCGAAGCCCGTGCGATCCTCACCGCTGGGGTGTCGGGTGAAGAGGTCACGATCGTCGACCTGCTCGCCGACGACAGCCCCGACAGCGACTTCGACTTCGAGCCGGAGCGTCTCCCCCTGACAGCCCGCACACCTGAGCTGTGAGTTATTTGCTGGACACCAACGTGGTGTCGGCTCTGCGGAAGCCGGAACGCAACCCTGAGGTACGGGCGTGGGCGGTGTCGGTCCGACTGGCGGAGCTGTTCGTGGCGGCGAGCACTATCGCTGAGATCGAGCGTGGTGTCATCGCCAGGGAACGAACGGACCCACAGCAGGGCGAGGCCCTGCGTGCCTGGTTTGAGGACCGCGTGCTGCCCACCTTCGATGGGCGCGTGCTGTCCTTCGATCTGGCCGCCGCGCGCATCCTGGCCACCTATCGGGTGCCCGAACACGCCACGTACGCCGACGCCCTCGTCGCCGCGGTCGCGGACGCAACCGGCAAGGTGGTCGTGACCCGAAACACCCGCCACTTCCGGCCTCTCGGCGTGCGATGCCTGGACCCGTGGGAGCCGTAGAAACGTCAGCGGTACTTGATCAGCAGGGCCATGCCGATGATGCACACCAGCCAGATGCCGGTGATGAACATCGTCAGCCGGTCCAGGTTCTTCTCCACCACGGTCGACCCGGACAGGCTCGACTGCACGCCCCCGCCGAACAGCGTCGACAGGCCGCCACCCTTGGCGCGGTGCAGCAGCACCAGCAACACCACCAGGATGCTGGTGACGACCAGGGTGATCTGCAAGGCCAACTGCATGACCCGCAGCCTACCGGTTGCGGGGTGCCATCACGGCAAGGGCCCGCCGGCGGCGATGGCCGCCAGCGTCGCGAACTGCTCGCCGTCCAGCGACGCGCCCCCGACCAGGCCGCCGTCGACGTCGTTCTGGGCGACGATCTCGCCGATGTTCTTCGCATTGACCGAGCCGCCGTAGAGCACCCGCACGGTCTCGGCGATCCCCGGTGAGGCGAGGGACCCCAACTCGTTCCGGATCGCCGCGCACACCTCCTGAGCATCGGACGCGCTGGCCACCCGCCCGGTTCCAATCGCCCAGACCGGCTCGTAGGCGATGACGACCTTGCCGATCTGTTCGGCCGACAGCCCGGCCAGCGAGCCCCGCAGCTGCTTCTCGCAGTGGCTGACGTGTTCGCCCGCCTCCCGGACCTCCAGGTGCTCGCCGATGCACACGATCGGGGTCAGCTCGTTCTTCAGGGCCGCGGCCGCCTTGGCGGCCACCAGCGCGTCGTCCTCGTTGTGATAGGTGCGCCGCTCGGAGTGGCCCACGATGACGAACGTGCAGCCCAGCTTGGCCAGGAAGGCGCCGCTGATGTCGCCGGTGTAGGCGCCCGACTCGTGCGGCGACAGGTCCTGGGCCCCGTAGGTCAGCCGCAGCTTGTCGCCGTCGACCAGGGTTTGCACGCTGCGCAGGTCGGTGAACGGCGGGATCACCGTGACGTCGACCTTGTCGTAGTACTTGTCCGGCAGCGCGAACGCGATCTTTTGCACCAGCGCGATCGCCTCGAAGTGATTGAGGTTCATCTTCCAGTTGCCGGCGATCAGTGGCTTGCGGCTCACGCGGCGCCTCCAGTCGGTTGCGGACGTTCCAGTACCTCGATGCCGGGCAGCGTCTTGCCCTCCAGGTATTCCAGCGACGCGCCACCGCCGGTCGAGATGTGCGAGAAGGCGCCCTCGGGGATGCCGAGCGCGCGCACCGCCGCCGCGGAGTCGCCGCCGCCGACCACGCTGAACGCGCCCTTGGCGGTCGCGGCGGCGATCGCCTCGGCGACGCCCTTGGTGCCGGCGGCGAACGCGGGGAACTCGAAGACGCCCATCGGGCCGTTCCAGAAGATGGTCTCGGCGTTGGACAGCAGCGTGGCGAACCGCCGCACCGACTCCGGTCCGACGTCCAGGCCCATCTTGGCGTCCGGGATCGCGTCCGCGGCCACGGTCTGCGGCGGCGAATCGGCGGCGAAGCGCTCCGCCACCACGATGTCCACCGGAAGGCGCAGCACGTCGGCGTGGGTCTCGCACAACCTGCGGCAGGTGTCGACCATCTCGTTCTCCAGCAGCGACGTGCCAACCGAAAGGCCTTGTGCGGCAAGGAAAGTGAAGCACATGCCGCCGCCGATCACGATGCTGTCCGCCTTGGTGGCCAGCGACTCGATGACGCCGAGCTTGTCGGACACCTTCGCCCCGCCGAGCACCACCGCGTACGGGCGCTTGGTCGAGGCCGTCAGCTGCTCGAGCACCCGGATCTCCTCGGCCACCAGCGTGCCGGCATAGTGCGGCAGCAATGTGGCGACGTCGTACACCGAGGCCTGCTTGCGGTGCACCACCCCGAAGCCGTCGGAGACGAAAGCGCCTCCGGGCGAAACCAATTCGGCCAGCTGCTTGGCCAACGCGAGGCGCTCACCGTCGTCCTTGCTGGTCTCCCGCGCGTCGAAGCGGACGTTCTCCAGCAGCAGGACGTCGCCGTCGGTCAACCCCTCGGCGCGGGCCAGCGCGTCGGCGCCGACGACTCGGGAACCATCGAAGCCGGCCAATTGCACGTGCCGGCCCAGTTGCTCGCCGAGCGCGGCGGCCACCGGCGCCAGCGACAGCGCGGGATCGGGCCCGCCCTTGGGGCGGCCCAGGTGCGCGGTGACCACCACCTTGGCGCCGGCCTCGACCAGCGCCTGCAGCGTCGGGACCGACGCGCTGATGCGGCCCGGGTCGGTGATGGATCCCCCGTCCAGCGGCACGTTCAGGTCGGAGCGCACCAGCACGTGACGACCCGAAACACCTTCCGCCAGAAGGTCCGACAGGGTTGGGAGCGAACCTGACACGGTCTACAGCGACTTGCCGACCAGCGCGACCAGGTCGATCAGCCGGTTGGAGTAGCCCCACTCGTTGTCGTACCAGGACACCACCTTGGCCTGGTTGTCGATCACCTTGGTCAGACCGGAGTCGAAGATCGAGCTGTGCGGGTCGGTGACGATGTCGGTGGAGACGATCGGCGCGTCGTAGTACTTGAGGATGCCCTTGAGCCTGCCGTCGGCGGCGGCCTTGAACGCCGCGTTGATCTCCTCCGCCCCTGCGGACTTGGACAACTCCGCGGTCAGGTCGGTGGCCGAGCCGGTGGGAATCGGCACCCGCAGCGCATAACCGTCGAGCTTGCCCTTCAGCTCCGGCATCACCAGCCCGATGGCCTTGGCCGCGCCGGTGGAGGTGGGCACGATGTTCAGCGCGGCGGCGCGGGCGCGACGCAGATCCTTGTGCGGCCCGTCCTGCAGGTTCTGGTCCTGGGTGTAGGCGTGGATGGTGGTCATCAAGCCCCTGACGATCCCGAACTCGTCGTGCAGCACTTTGGCAAGCGGCGCAAGGCAGTTCGTGGTGCACGACGCGTTCGAGATGATGTTCTGGCTGCCGTCGTACTTGTCGTCGTTGACACCCAGCACGATGGTGATGTCCGGGTCGGTGGCGGGCGCCGAGATGATCACCTTCCTGGCGCCGGCGTCCAGGTGGCCCTTGGCCTTGGCCGCGTTGGTGAACAGCCCGGTGGACTCCACCACGACGTCCACGCCGAGGTCGCCCCATGGCATCGCCGCCGGGCCCTCCCTGACCTCGAGCGCCTTGATCTTGTGGTTGCCGACGACGATGGTGTCGTCCCCCTCGAGGCTGACGTCGTGGGGCAGCCGGCCGAGGATCGAGTCGAATTTGAGCAGGTGCGCCAGCGTGGCGTTGTCGGTGATGTCGTTGACGGCGATCACCTCCACGTCGGCGATGCCCTGCTCCCGCTGGGCCAGCAAGGCCCGATAGAAGTTGCGTCCGATTCGGCCGAAGCCGTTGATGCCCACTCGGACCGTCACTTGTCTCTCCCTGTCTCCTCGCTGATAAACCGCTCGCCGTCAGCCTAGATCAGCAGCGGCGGCGGTTGCTGGGCCGGTGACGGTCGCGGGTGTTTACCCCGCTAGACGGGCCCGTGAGCCGGCGCTACCGGTGCAGGCGCCGCAGCGCCGCGGTCGCGGCGTGGTAGCCGCACAGGCCGTGGATGCCCGCCCCCGGCGGCGCGGACTGCGAGCACAGGTAGACCCCGTCAACGCCGGTCGCGTACGGGTTGACGGCGACACGCGGGCGCAGGATGACCTGCAGCCCGTCGTTGGCGCCGCCGATGATGTCGCCGCCGATGAAGTTCGGGTTGTAGGCCTGCAGCTCGGCGGCGCTCTTGCTGACGGTTGCTGTGATGCGGTCGCGGAATCCGGGGGCGAACCGCTCGATCTGGTCGATCACCGCGCCGGTGGCGTCGCCGGTGTAGCCGAACGGCACGTGCGCGTAGGCCCAGATCGGGTTGGTGTTGCCCGACGACCGCGACGGGTCGGCCAGGTACTGCTGCCCGACGAGCACGAACGGCCGCTGCGCCATCTTGCCTTGTGCGCGTTGACGTTCCGTGTCCGCGATCTCGGCGAACGTGCCGCCGAGGTGGACGGTGCCGGCGCGGCCGCAGTCGGGGTGCGTCCACGGGATGTCGCCCTCGATGGCGAAGTCGACCTTGAACGCCGACGCCCCCTCCCGAAACCGCCGGTACGCCCGCCTGATCCGGCCCGGCATCACGTCGCCGTAGATCGACAGCACCGCCGCCGGGCTCAGGTCCAGCATGACGATGTCGGCGTCCGGGATGTCCCTGCGGCTGGCCACGGCCACCCCGGTGGTCACGTTGCCGCCGTGCGCGGCCAGGGCGGCGGCCAGGGCCGCGGTGATGGAACCCGATCCGCCCTCGGCGACCGGCCAGCCGTAGCGGTGGCCGCTGGCCAGGATCATCAGCCCCAGCGACGCGGTCAGCGGCCGGTCCAGCCGGGTGTACACGTGCGCGGCCGCGCCGCCGAACAGCGCCCGCGCCCGCTCGGTGCGAAACCAGCGCGCCATCACCGTGGCCGGCAGCACCGCGCGGGGCCCGAACGCCGCGAGGCGCACCGGGTGGCGCGGGACGTTGATCACCGGGCGCAGCAAGTCTCGGGCCAGCTCGTCGAACCCGGCCGCGAGGTCGCCCACGGCGCGGCGCCACCGGGTGCCGTCGGGTCCCAGGCCGGCCGTCGTCGCCTCGATCGACCGGTACAGCACCCCGGCGGTGCCGTCGTCGAGCGGGTGGGCGCAGTCGATCTCCGGCCACTTCCACACCAGCCCGTAGCGCTGCAGGTCGATCTCCTGCCAGAACGGCGAGCCCACGGCCAACGGGTGAAACGCCGAGCAGTGGTCGTGGATGACCCCGGGCACCGTCAGCTCGCCCGAACGCGCTCCCCCGCCGATCGTGTCGCGCGCCTCCAGCACCTGCACGTCGACGCCGTGGCGGGCCAGCTGGATCGCGGCGGCCAGGCCGTTGGGCCCGGCGCCGACGACCACCGCGGTGGTCATGACTCGCCGTGCACGACCGGTTGCGCGGTGAGGTGGACCGGAAACTCGTCGCCGGGCTCGGGCCACGGCTGGCGGGCCAGCATGTCCTCGACGTTCACGTAACCGGACTCGATCAGGCCGGTCTTGGCGTCGAGGATGCGGTACCACTGCTTTTGAATGTGAATCGGCTGACCCTCCAGCACGATGACGCGGAGGTCGCCCTCGTCGAAGTGGCAGCGCCGCTGCACCGCCTCCAGCAGCTGCTCGTTGTGCAGGTGGCCCTCGCCGAAGTTCCACCCCACAAGGGGGCCGGCGACGATCTCGCCATCGCGCACCTTGTAGTCGGCTTCGTCGTCGATCGCGCGGGGCAGCAGCCCGTTGAGCGCGCGGCCGTGGGTGTGCATCGCGCGGAACGCGGCCACCTTGTCGGCCATGATCTCGGCCGTCGCCGCGTCGTACATCTTGGCCAGCTGATTGACCACCAGCGCAGAGCTTTTCACGATGTCGGCCTCTATCTTGTCCTCCGCGCCGTCGCGGAAACACCAGATGCTGGTGGCCCAGTTGCCGGCGTAGTAGCGCATGGCGGGCAGGAACGAAATCTTTTCGGGGAACATGTTTCCCGCGACCACCACGGCCACCACGACGACCACCATGGCCAGCAGCAGCGGTGAGCGAAGGTCGGTGGCGCGGATCGCGCCGTAATGCCCGAACAGGTAGAACAGCGAGAAGATGAAGAACACGTTCCACTCCAACGGAACTCCCATCGGGAGGTTGGACAGGATGTTGAGGTGGAAGATCACCATGAACCCGATCAGGAACCACCGCCAGGGTTGATCGCCGGCGACGAAGACCAGGATCGTCGGGACGATGAATTCCGCCGTGGTGCCGCCGACGTGGGCCATGACCTTCGGCAGCCAGGTGGGCCGCAGGTCGTTGACGTGGTCGCGGTAGAGCAGGTGCTTGAACGGGTTGAACAGCCTGGGCCGCAGCAGCGCGTTGTTGCTCGTCATCACCGACACCACGTACGGGAAGTGGTGGTTGAGCTTGGAGGTGGCCGCACCCCACCAGAGGCACAGCATGATGATCTTGTAGGCCGCGATCTGCTCGGTGAACGGGAAGAAGAACACGAACAGCTTGAGCCAGTAGTGTTCGCCGCGCGCCGCCAGGAAGATGGTCTTGTCCCGCAGGCCCAGCACCGCCAGGGCGACGATCGTCGGGATCACCAGGACCGGGTCGATGAGGCCGACATCGCCGGCGGCGGTGACCGGCCCGCCCCGGCCGGGCGACAGCAGCGCCCACACGCCGCCGGCCAATACGACGGCATAGAGCGCGACGTCGACGACGGTGCGGGTGTCACCCTTGGTGAGCGGAACCTTGTCCGGCCAGGCGGGCAGCCGAATCGTGTTGGGCCGCAACCAATACAGGAATCCCCCGATCGGCGGCATGAACCGCCCCGTCAGCGGGCCGGATCCGCAGCCGAGGCCCAGGACCTCGAACAGCAGCGTGAAGACGATGACCTTCTGGTACACGATCGGCTGCGTCCACCAGTCGCCGATGCGGCCCAGGCCGCCCAGGCCCGGGGTCAGCGAGATGATGGCGGCCGGGGCGGCGACGTACAGGGCGATCTTGATCAGGTACAGCAGGTACACCGCATACGGCGTGCCGAAGCCGTGCTCGGCCCAGTGTCGCGTCACGATCTGCAGCCGCGTTGCCCGGGGCAGCGTGGGCCAGGTCTGGGGGTCGACGTCCGGTAGTTCCGGTGACATGAATCCCATGGGCGGCCTCGTTCCTGTCGGATGTGAAACAGTGGCCAATACAATCTATCGGCATCGCGGCGGGATGGACCGAACTTTTTGTGCGCCGACTGCCGCCCCGATGTTGGTTGCCGAAAACGGCTGCGGCAGGCGGTATTTCACCGCGCTATTTCAGCTAGATGGCCCGGCGCGGTGTCCGCGCCGGCCGCGAACCGCCGGCGCAGCCCTTCGATCAGGCCGTCGAGGGTCTGCCGGTCCTGCTCTTCGCTGCACACCATGCGCCGGAACTGTGCGGCGCCGTCGGCGTCGCCGTTGGACTCCGAGGCGGCGATCGCCCGGCGGTATTGGTCGATGCGATGCTCGCTCAGCCGGCGGCGCTGGGCGAGCATCTGCACGAAGTAGTCGGCCTGCCGGTGATCGGCCGGCGCGGGCCGGCCCGCAACCGGGCGGGTGCCGGGGGCGTCAGACAAACCGGTGAAGTCCATCTGTTCTCTCAGCTGGGGGTGGGGGGCGCGGTGGGGCGCAGTCACCATACCGGGCGAAACGCCACGCGGTCCATACGCCGGCCACCGGCTCGCTACCATCTAGCTACCTCGAGCTATTTCAGCGTGGCCACCTCGGCGCGGCAACGAGGCCCCAAGGAGAAAAGGTGAGCGACACCGACAGCGCGGACAGCGACGACATCGGCAAATTCGACCCCGGCACCACCAAGCGGTTGGTGAGCGCGATGCGCCCGGTCCTGAAGACGTACTTCCGGTCCGAGGTGCGGGGCCTGGAGTCCTTCCCGCCCGGCGGGGCGCTGGTGGTGGCGAACCACTCCGGCGGCATGTTCCCGATGGACGTCCCGATGTTCAGCGTCGATTTCTACGAGAGGTTCGGCTACGACCGGCCCGTCTACACGCTCAGCCACGACATCCTGTTCATGGGCCCGACGGCGCCGCTGTTCCGGCGTGCCGGCTACATCCGGGCCAACCGCGAGAACGCGGCCAAGGCGCTGCGGTCCGGCGGCGTGGTGGTTGTCTTCCCCGGCGGCGACTACGACGCCTACCGGCCCACGCTGTCGGAGAACGTCATCGACTTCAACGGCCGCAAGGGCTACGTCAGCACGGCGATCGAAGCCGGTGTGCCCATCGTGCCGGCGGTGTCCGTCGGCGGGCAGGAAACCCAGCTGTATCTGTCCCGCGGCACCTGGCTGGCCGAGCGGCTGGGCATCAAGCGCCTGCTGCGCAGCGCCATCATGCCGGTCTCGTTCGGCTTTCCGTTCGGGTTCTCCGCCGTCATCCCGCCCAACCTGCCGCTGCCCAGCAAGCTCGTGACGCAGGTGCTGGAACCGATCGACATCGCCGCGCAGTTCGGCGAGGACCCGGACGTCGACGAGGTCGACGAGTACGTCCGGTCGGTGATGCAGGAGGGCCTCACCAAGCTCGCCGCCGGCCGCCGTTTCCCGATCCTGGGCTGAGCCATGGCATCTCGTCTCGGTCAGGCCCTCGGCGTCATCACCACGCTGCGGCGCGCCGGAATGATCGCGCCGATGCGGCCCGACCGCTACCTGAAGATCGCCGCCGCCATGCGCCGCGAGGGCATGGGCATGACGGTGGGCTTCGCCGGCGCGGCGCAGCGCTGCCCGGACCGTCCCGGCCTGGTCGACGAGCTCGGCACGCTGACCTGGCGGCAGCTCGACGAGCGGATCAACGCGTTCGCCGCGGCGCTGCAGGCCCTACCGGGTGGCGCACCCAGGGTCGTCGGGATCATGTGCCGCAATCACCGCGGCTTCGTCGAGGCGGTGGTGGCCACCAACCGGATCGGCTCCGATGTCGTGTTGCTCAACACATCGTTCGCCGGGCCGGCGCTGGCCGAGGTGGTCGACCGCGAAGGCGTCGACGCCGTCGTCTACGACGAGGAGTTCACCGCGACGGTGGACCGCGCGCTGGCCGGCAAGCCGGACGCCACCCGCATCGTGGCCTGGACAGACGACGGCCACGAGTCGACCGTCGAAAAACTCATCGCCGACCATGCCGGCCGGTCGTTCGAGCGCACCGGACGCAAGGGCAGGATGATCCTGTTGACCTCCGGCACCACCGGAACACCCAAGGGCGCCAACCAGATCGGTGGCAGCGCCGGGCTGGGCACGCTCAAGGCGATCCTGGACCGCACGCCGTGGCGGGCGGAGGAGACGATCGTGATTGTGGCGCCGATGTTCCACGCCTGGGGCTTCTCGCAGTTGATATTCGCCGCGTCGATGGCGTGCACGGTGGTCACCCGGCGCAAGTTCGACCCGGAGGCCACGCTGGACCTCATCGACCGGCACCAGGCCACGGGCCTGGCGGTGGTCCCGGTGATGTTCGACCGCATCATGGAGCTGCCCGCCGAGGTGCGAAACCGGTACAGCTCCAAATCATTGCGGTTCGCCGCGGCGTCCGGATCGCGGATGCGGCCCGACGTCGTCACCGCGTTCATGGACCAGTTCGGCGACGTGATCTACAACAACTACAACGCGACCGAGGCCGGCATGATCGCCACCGCCACGCCGGCGGACCTGCGCGCCGCGCCGGACACCGCGGGCCGGCCCGCGGGCGGAACCGAAATCCGCATCCTGGACGAAGAATTCAACGAGCTGCCCACCGGCCAGGTCGGAAGCATCTACGTCCGCAACGACACCCAGTTCGAGGGCTACACGTCGGGCACCACGAAGGACTTCCACGCCGGGTTCATGTCGTCGGGCGACGTCGGCTACCTGGACGAGGCGGGGCGGCTGTTCGTCGTCGGCCGCGACGACGAGATGATCGTCTCCGGCGGCGAGAACGTCTACCCGATCGAGGTGGAGAAGGCCCTGGCGGCGCACCCCGACGTGGCCGAGGCGGCGGTGATCGGCGTCGACGACGAGCAGTACGGCCAGCGGCTGGCGGCGTTCGTGGTGCTGACGCCGGGCGCGGCGGCAACCGTCGACGCGCTCAAGCAGCACGTGCGGGAGAACCTGGCCAATTACAAGGTGCCCCGCGAGATCGCCGTCCTCGACGAGCTGCCGCGCGGCAGCACCGGCAAGATCCTGCGCAACGAACTCCGAGCACGGGTCAACGGCTGATGCGGCTGCGGATCAGAAAACCCAGACCGCTGACGCGCGCCGTGGTCGAATTGATCAACGCCGCCAACGGATTACACCCGCTCGCCCGCAATGGCTACCGCACCGTCCTGGTGTTCTGGTTCGGTTGGCCGACCTCGGAGGTGCCGGGCCTCTACGCCACCGCCTCCATTCTGGACGCCGTGCGCCGCGGCCGCCGGGGCGATTTCGCCGGGCGCAAGGGAAAGCTGGCGCTGGCCCTGACGGCTGCGTCCTGGTCGATCCTGGGAATGATCCGCTACCGCGCCGCGACGACGCCGGGCCCGGTGCTGGAAACCGGGCTGACCGAGCAGCTCGGACCCGATTACACCGACGAACTGGCCAAGCTGCCGACCGAGCCGGCCCCCCGAAAGGGCAGGGGCCGGATCAATCCGCCGTTGCGCACCACCGTCGCCCGGCGGCGCTTCGTCGACAAGCAGAACATCGTGTCCTACGGCCCGCACGGGCGCGCCAACCTGGCCGACATCTGGCGCCGCAGCGACCTGCCGCGCGACGGCAAGGCGCCGGTCCTGTTGCAGGTGCCCGGCGGCGCGTGGATGATCGGGTGGCGCCGCCCGCAGGCGTATCCGCTGATGAGCCACCTGGTTTCGCGCGGCTGGGTGTGCGTGTCGATGAACTACCGGGTTTCTCCGTGGCACACCTGGCCCGACCACATCGTCGACGTCAAGCGGGCATTGACGTGGGTCAAGGAGAACATCGCGGACTACGGCGGGGACCCGAATTTCGTTGCGATCAGCGGTGGTTCGGCCGGCGGTCATCTGTCCGCGTTGGCCGCCCTGAGCGCGGGCGACCCCAAGTTCCAGCCGGGCTTCGAAGAGGCCGACACGTCGGTGGCGGCGGCCGTCCCGTACTACGGACGCTACGACTGGTACTCCACCGAGGCCGACGGGCGCGCCGAGTTCGTCGAGGTGCTCGAAAAGCTGGTGGTCAAGCGCAAACTCAGCACGCACCGGCACATCTATCTCGACGCCTCGCCGATCCAGTACATACGGCCGGACGCACCACCGTTTTTCGTCCTGCACGGAAGCGACGATTCCCTGATCCCTGTCATCGAGGCGCGAGAGTTCGTCGAGCAACTCCGGGCTGTGTCGAAGTCCCCCGTGGTCTACGCCGAATTGCCTTACGCGCAGCATGCTTTCGACATCTTCGGATCGCCGCGGGCGAATCAATCCGCGGAGGCGGTGGCCCGCTTCCTGTCGTGGGTCTACGCGACGAACTATCTCAACCGCGACTAGGGCCCCGTCGCCGAGCGTGAAACTGTTGCGACAATGAGCGCTGATTTTCGCAACAGTTTCACGTTCGGTGCAGTGGAAGTCAGCTCGGCGCGGGGCCCCGTCAGCCCAGGGCCGCGGCCTTCTCGAGTTCGGTCAGCGCCGGATCGATGGCATCGGCCATGTCGTCGATGTCGTTGGCCACCTCGGGCGTCGTCACGAAGCCGAAGTCCAGGTAGTCCTGGTAGGAGAAGCAGGTGATGTTCAAGGCGATGTCCATCACCGGCGGGCCCAGCGGCACCAGCGAGTCCAGCTTGGCCCCCGCCATGTACAGCGGGAACTTCGGACCGGGGACATTGGAGACAACCAGGTTGATCGGAGCCAGGTTTCGCGACAGGCCGGTGGCGGTGTAGGCGCGCGCGGCCAGGTGCAGCAGCCCCGGCGGGGTGGTCTCGGTCAGGCCCATGATCTGGTGCGCCGACAAAGCCTTGGCCATTCCCTTGGCGCTCTGCGTGCTTTCGTGGATGGCCCGCAGCCGCTCGCCGGGATCCTCGATGTCGGTGGCAAGCGACGCCGTCATCGAGCTGATCTTGTTGCCGATCTCGTCCTTGTTCGCGTCGGTTCGGGTGGAGACCGGGATCTGCGCGATGAGCGGCTTGGTGGGCAGTTCGCCGCGTTTCTGCAGGTATTCACGGGCCGCGCCGGCCACCAGGGCCAACACGACGTCGTTGAGCTTGACGTCGAACGCGTCCTTGACGGCCTTGGCCCGGGCCAGCTCGACGCGGCAGCCGGTGATCCGCCGGTGCGGCGACACCGGCGCGTTGAACCGGGTCTTGGGAGCGTCGAAGTAGCGCGGCGGCCTGCTGGCGACGCCCAGCGCGGCGACCTGCTGGCGCACCGTCTGCTCGACCAGCCGGGCGATGCGGAAGGGCGTCTTGACGCCGAGGTTGATCAGCGCGCCCACCGCGCGCCGCTCCAGGCCGGGTAGCTGGGATCCCACCAGCGATCCGACCGTCTCGGTTTGCGCGGGCCGGGGTTCCGGGGTGACGTCCAACAGGATTTCGCCCAGCCCGGCGCCGGAGACCCCGTCGACGATGGCGTGGTGCATCTTGGTCAGCGTGGCCATCCGGCCGCCCTCGACGCCCTCGATCACCCACAGTTCCCACAGCGGCCGGGAGCGGTCCAGCTTGTAGGACATCAGCCGGCCCACCAGCTCCTCGAGCTCGCGGCGCCCGCCGGGCGCGGGCACCCCGATGCGGCGGACGTGGAAGTCGATGTCGAGTTCGGAGTCCTCGACGAACCACGGCCGGTCCAGCCCGAGCGGCGCGCCGGTGACCCGCCACCGCAGCTGCGGAATCTCGGGCAGCCGCTCGATGACCAGTTCGCGCAGCCGCTGAAAGCTGTAGCCGGGCGCGTCGCCGATATCGCAGATCGCCAGCGCGCCCACATGCATGTGCCAGCCCGAAGTTTCGGCCGACCAGAACGCCGCATCAACACTCGAAAGCCGCTTCATGCGATGACCGTAGCCCCTCCCCCACCCCTTGCGCCCGGAATCAGCCGGCGAATTAGGCGTCCTCTAAAAGGTCCGGCGTGACCGCCGACTCGGTGTCGGGGATGCCCTCGACCTTGGCCTTACGGTCGGCCATCGACAGCAACCGCCGAATGCGGCCCGCCACAGCATCTTTCGTCATCGGGGGATCGGCCAGCCGGCCGAGTTCCTCGAGGGAGGCCTGCCGGTGCTCGACGCGCAGCTTGCCGGCCGAGGCCAGATGGTCGGGGACGCTGTCGCCGAGTATCTCCAGCGCACGCTCCACCCGGGCCGCCGCCGCGACCGCGGCCCGTGCCGAGCGGCGCAGGTTGGCGTCGTCGAAGTTGGCGAGCCGGTTGGCCGTGGCCCGCACCTCGCGGCGCATCCGGCGTTCCTCCCAGATCAGCCGGGTGTCCTGGGCCCCCATCCGGGTCAGCAGCGCGCCGATGGCCTCACCGTCGCGCACCACCACCCGGTCGGCGCCGCGCACCTCGCGGGCCTTCGCGCTGACGCCGAGCCGTCGGGCCGCACCCACCAGGGCCAGCGCGGCCTCCGGGCCGGGGCAGCTGACCTCCAGCGCCGACGAGCGTCCCGGCTCGGTCAGCGACCCGTGCGCCAGGAAGGCTCCGCGCCATGCCGCCTCGGCGTCGGCGATGCTGCCGCCGACCACCTGCGCCGGCAGGCCCCGCACCGGACGCCCCCGCATGTCGAGCAGGCCGGTCTGGCGTGCCAGCGCCTCGCCGTCGTTGGCCACCCGCAGCACGTACCGCGTGCTCTTGCGAATTCCGCTGGCGGACAACACATGCACGACGGCGTTGTAGCCGTAGAGATCGAAGATGTCCTTGCGCAGCCGCCGCGCGATGTTGCCCAGGTCCACCTCGGCCTCGACCACCACCCGGCCGCCCACGATGTGCAGCCCCCCGGCGAACCTCAGCAGGGACGTGACCTCCGCCCGGCGCGCGCTGACCGACTTCACCACCAGGCGGCTCAGCTCGTCCTTGACTTCGGTCGTCATCGCCACGCGTCGTCACCCCTCGGTCGCCTGCCGGCCGGCCCATTCACGCCGGGTTGCGGACTTTCGCCGTCGACCCGAATCTCCGCGGTGGCCGTGGCCGAAGGCACCCCCGGGGCCTTGGGGCCCGCTCGGACCCCGTCCAGGGCCGCCGCGAGCTTGCCCGGGTCATGTAAAGGTGTACCAGGTCTGGCCACGTCGGCGAAGTGGACCTCGGCCTGCAGCACCGTCGCGGTGCGGCGCAGTTGGTCGCGTTCGCGCTCGCTCGGCACCCGTTCGGCGTCGATGATGATGTCGTGCACGGTGAAGCCCGGGGCGTGCTGGGCCAGCACGTGCAGGTGGCGCTCCACCGAGAATCCCGCCGTCTCCCCCGGCTCGGCGACCAGGTTGAGCACCAGGGCGCGGCGGGCGCTCGTGGCCCTCAGCGCCGCGGCCAGCTCCGGCACCAACACATGCGGGATCACGCTGGTGAACCACGACCCGGGACCCAGCACCACCAGGTCGGCGGCCATGATGGCGTCCACCGCCTGCCGGGTCGCCGGCGGGTCGGGGGGAAGCAGCCGCACCCGGCGCACCTTGCCGGGCGTGGTCGCGATCGCCACCTGGCCGCGGATCAGCCGGAACATCCGCGGGTCGGACTCCAGGCCCGAGACGTCGGCCTCGATCTGCAGCGCGATAGGGCACATCGGCAACACCCGGCCCTTGACCCCCAGGATGCGGCCCAGCTCGTCGAGGGCGGCGACCGGATCGGCCAGCACCTCGTTGAGGCCGGCCAGCATCAGGTTGCCGATAGGGTGCCCGGCCAGCGCCCCGCTGCCGCCGAACCGGTGCTGCAGGATGGTCGCCCACAGTTGACCGTACGGGCTGTCGGATGCCAACGCCGCCAACGCCATTCGCAGATCACCGGGTGGGATGACGTCCAGTTCGTTGCGCAGCCGGCCGGACGAGCCGCCGTCGTCGGCGACGGTCACCACCGCGGTGACGTACGGGGTCAGCCGGCGGGCCGCGGACAGCGTCGCATAAAGGCCGTGTCCGCCCCCCAGGGCGACGATGCCCTCGCGGTTGGGTGCGCTCATTCGCGACCCAGATCCCGGTGCAGCACCCGCACCGACAGTTGCGCCTCGTCCTGCTGGCCGCCCAGCAGCTGCATCAGCGCCTCGGCGATCGCGACGCTGCGATGCTTACCGCCGGTGCAGCCGATGGCGACCGTCATGTATCGCTTGCCCTCCCGGCGGTAGCCGTCGACGACCAGGGTCAGCAATCGATGGTAGGCGTCCAGGAACTCGGCCGCGCCGGGCTGGCCCAGCACGTAATCGCGCACCGCCGCGTGCTGCCCGGTGAGCGGGCGCAACTCGTCGACCCAGTGCGGGTTGGGCAGGAACCGCACGTCCATGACCATGTCGGCGTCCATAGGCAGGCCGTACTTGAAGCCGAACGACTCGACGGTGACGCTGGTGGTCGCGGTGCCGTCGCCGCCGAAGGCCCGCTCGATGCTCTCCCGCAGGCCCCGCACCGACAGCTTCGACGTGTCGATGATCAGGTCGGCGGTGGCGCGGACCGGGGCCAGCATCCGGCGCTCGGCCGCGATGCCCTCGGCCAGCGTCTGCTCGCCCTGCAACGGGTGGCTGCGACGGTTCTGCTCGTAGCGGCGGACCAGCATGTCGTCGGACGCCTCCATGAACACCACGCGCGGGGTGATGTTGCGGGTGGCCAGTTCGTTGCGCACCGAGTCCAGATCGCCGGTGAAGCCGCGCGACCGGACGTCCATCACCACCGCGAGCTGGGTGATCCGGGACCCGGCCGCCAGCCCGAAATCCACCATCCGGGTGATCAACTGGGGCGGCAGGTTGTCGGCGACGTACCAGCCGAGGTCCTCGAGCACCTTGGCGGCCGTGCCGCGCCCGGCCCCGGACAGCCCGGTCACCAGGACCACGTCGATGCCGGCGGCTTGGCTCGTCATCCCGACTCTCGCTCGGGTCGCAGCGCCTCGAGGACGGCCGTGGCGGTTGCCACGCCGATGCCCGGAACGGCGGTGATCTGGTCGACGGTGGCCTCCTTGAGGCGCGCTAACGAGCCGAAATGCGTTACCAGCGCCTTGCGGCGATGTTCTCCCAATCCCGGCACCGAATCCAGCGCCGACGCGGTCATTCGCTTGGACCGCTTGCTGCGATGGTAGGCGACGGCGAACCGGTGCGCCTCGTCGCGCACCCGCTGCAGCAAATAGAGCCCCTCGCTGTTGCGCGGCATGATGATGGGCTCCGGCTCCGACGGCACCCACACCTCTTCCAGCCGCTTGGCCAGGCCGATCACCGCGACGTCGGTGATGCCGAGCTCGTCGAGCACGGCGCTGGCCGCATTGACCTGCGGCGCACCGCCGTCGACGACGTACAGGTTCGGCGGGTAGGCGAATCGGCGCGATTTTCCTTCCGGCGAAAGCGTATTCGGATCGTTCTGCTCGCTGAGGTGCCGCGCGAACCGGCGCCGGGTCACCTCGGCGATGGAGGCGACGTCGTCGGAGCGGCCTTGCCCGGCGGCTTCCCGGATGCCGAAGTGGCGGTAGTCCGATTTGCGCGGCAGGCCGTCCTCGAACACCACCAACGAGCCCACCACGTCGGTTCCCTGCACGTGGCTGATGTCGACGCACTCGATCCGCAGCGGCGCGTCGGCCAGGCCGAGGGCGTCCTGAATGTTTTGCAGCGCAGCGGATCTGGCGTTGAAGTCGCCCGCCCGCTTCAGCTTGTGTTGCTGCAGCGCCTCTTTCGCGTTGCGCTGCACGGTTTCGGCCAGCGCGCGTTTGTCCCCGCGGCGCGGCACCCTTATCGCGACGCGCGAGCCGCGCAGGCCGGACAGCCAACTCGCCAGTTCGTCGGAGTTCGACGGCAAACACGGCACCAGCACCTCGCGGGGCACCGGGTTGGTGGATTCGTCGGCCGCCCCGTCGAGTTCCGCCTGTTCGCCGTAGAACTGCGTGAGGAACTGCTCCACCAACTGTTCTTGTCCCGAATCGCCTGGGTCCCCGGACTTTTCGACGATCCAGCCGCGCTGACCGCGGACCCGCCCGCCGCGCACGTGGAACACCTGCATCGCCGCCTCGAGGTCGTCGTCGGCGAAGGCCACCACGTCGGCGTCGGTGCCGTCGCCGAGCACCACGGCCTGCTTCTCCATCGCCCGCTTCAGCGCGGACAGGTCGTCGCGCAGCCGCGCGGCGCGTTCGAAGTCGAGTTGCTCGGCGGCGGCGTTCATCCGCTGTTCCAGTTCGCGGGCGAACCGGTCGGTCTTGCCGGACAGGAAGTCGCAGAAGTCCAGCACGATCTGGCGATGCTGCTCGGCGCTGACCCGGCCGACGCACGGCGCCGAGCATTTGTCGATGTAGCCGAGCAGGCACGGGCGGTCGATCTGGTTGTGCCGCTTGAACACTCCGGCCGAACAGGTGCGCGCCGGGAAGACTCGGGTGAGCAGGTCGAGGGTTTCCCGGATCGCCCACGCGTGCGAGTACGGCCCGAAATAGCGGACGCCCTTGCGCCGCGGCCCGCGATACACCATCAGCCGGGGGAACTCCTCGTTGAGGGTGACGGCCAGCACCGGGTAGGACTTGTCGTCGCGGTAGCGGACGTTGAAGCGCGGATCGAACTCCTTGATCCAGTTGTATTCCAGCTGCAGCGCCTCGACTTCGGTGTTGACCACCGTCCACTCGACCTTGGCCGCGGTGGTCACCATCTGCCGGGTGCGCGGGTGCAGCCCGGCGACGTCGGCGAAGTATGACGTCAGCCGGCTGCGCAGGCTCTTGGCCTTGCCGACGTAGATGACGCGCCCGTGCGGGTCCCGGAACCGGTAGACGCCGGGCTCGACCGGGATGGACCCGGGCGCGGGGCGATACGTGGCGGGATCTGGCACGTATCCAGGCTAGTAGCCGGTTCGGGGGTGTGGGCCCAGGGCGTTGAGGGTGAGTTCAGGGCGTCGGGCGTGAGTCCACGGCGTTGAGGGTGAGTCCAGGGCGTTGACTGTGAGTCCACGGCGGAGAAAACGCCCGAACCGCGCCCTGGGCTCACAATGAAAGCCGTCAGTTCACAATGAAAGCCGTCAGCTCACCGCGAAAGCCGTCAGTTCACACCCAAAGCCGCCGGTCTACTGTGATGCGTACTCGTGACGACGAAACCTGGAGGGCCTACCGTCGAGTTCTCGCTGTCCTGGTTGCTGCAACCCCTGACCGTGGACGCCTTCCTGGAGGACATTTGGGAGGCGCGGCCCTACCACATCAAGCGATCCCGCGCGGACTACTTCGACCGCCTGCTGCCCGGCCCCTCGGCCGTCGACGACCTGTTGGAGCATGTGCGGCCCGAACCGTCGGCGGTGCGGCTGGTGAGAAGCGGCGCGGACAAGGATCCCGACACCTACCGGCTCGCCGATGGCAGCCTCGCACTCGCCCGCGTTGCCGACGGCCTCGCCGACGGCTACACAATCGTCCTGAACGGCCTCGAGCGGTACGTCCGCGCGATCGCCTCGCTGTCGCATTCCATCGAGGTCGAGCTGAACTTCCCGACCCGGGTCAACGGCTACGTCACGCCACCCGGATCGACAGGCTTTGTCCCGCACTACGATCCCCACGACGTGCTGGTCCTGCAGATCCACGGATCCAAGACGTGGCATGTGTCCAACGACGCCACCGTGCCACCGCACGAGATGGAGCGCCGCAAGGGAGTGGGTCCGGCCGGGTCCGCGCCGCCGACCGACGTGCGCCTGGAAGCCGGCGACGTGCTGTATCTGCCACGCGGCCAAGTGCATTCGGCCGAAACGCATGCGGAGCCGTCGGTCCATCTGACCGTGGGGATCCACGCGCCCACCGTGCTGACGCTCACAACCCATTTGCTCTATGCGCTGAGCCTGCGGGATCCCCGCGTCCATGACCGGCTGCCGCCGCGGCACCTCGACGACGCGAACGTGCGCGCGGGCCTGGGCGACCTCGTGCGCGACACGCTTCGCACCGTCGGGGACCCGAGCGTCGTCGCGGACGGCCTCGCCGCCATGGAGGACGTCCTGGTCCGGCGGGGGCGATGCCCGCCGGTCGGATCGGTCTCGGACACCGTCGGCATCGACGGACAAACCCGGGTGGCGAAGCACCAACCGCTGTATTCGCGGGTGCGCCGCATCGCCGACGGCGTCGTCCTGCAGTTCGCCCAGTTGTCGGTGCGCGCCGGCCCCGACCACGAAGCCGCGCTGCTGTTTCTGTCGAGCAGCAGCGCACCCTTCCGGGTGGGCGACCTGCCCGGGCTGGGCGCGGCGCAGCAGGCGGATCTGGCCCGGACGCTGATCCTGAACGGGTTCCTCGTCCGGCTGTCCGACGACTGAGAGCTTGCTTCGCATTTCCGGTGAAAATCCGAGATTTTAACCGTATGTGCGGTTGAATTCGTAGGCTTCATTGCATTCGGTCCACGGGGCGCCTCGGCCGGGACCGCGAGTTCGCATCCTTTGAAGTGAGGGTCGCCGACGATGACCATGCCGATCTGGGCCGCCTTTCCGCCCGAGGTGCATTCCGCGGCCCTCTCCAGCGGCCCCGGGCCCGGATCGCTGCTGGCGGCGGAGGCGGCGTGGCAGGCGCTGGCCGCCGAATACGACACGGCGGCGCAGCAACTCAGCGAGTTGCTGGCGGCGGTGCAGGCCGGGACGTGGCAGGGCCCCAGCGCGGAGGCGTACGTGGCCGCGCACGTGCCGTATCTGGCGTGGCTTCTGCAGAACAGCGCCGACAGCTCGGCGGCGGCCCGCGAGGCCGAGACCGTGGCCGCGGCCTACACCGCCGCGCTGTCGGCCATGCCGACGCTGGAAGAGCTGGAAACCAACCACGCCGTTTTCGCGGAATTGGTGGCGACGAATTTCCTTGGCGTGAACACGATTCCGATCGCGCTCAACGAGATGGACTACTTGCGGATGTGGCTGCAGGCGGCCACCACGATGGCGATCTATGAAGCGGTGTCCCAGACCGCGCTCACGTGGACGCCGCCGACCGCGCCGCCGCCGCCGATCCAGCTGGCCAACCCGCCCAACCAGGATGCGGGCGGCGGGGCAGATCAGCTGAGCTGGTGGGTGACTCGCGTGCAGGAAGTCGCCCACGAACTCGACGCGGACCTGAGCCAGTCCGGATCCAACCCGTCCACGGTCCTCAACACCCTGATGGGCGACCCGCTGCTCGCCGCCAAAGTTCCGCACTGGGCGGGCGAAGCGCTCTACACGTTCATTCCCCAAGTGCCGCAGCTGACGCAGGTCTCCTACGGCCTGATCGCCCCCGCCCTCCCCGCGGTGGCCGCGGGAGGCCTGGCGGGGCTGACCGGGTTGGCCGGGCTGGGCGGTGCGCCGCAACCCGCCCCACCCCCGATGCCCGCCGCGGCGCACGCCCCGGCCCCATCCGACACCAGAGCCCCCGCCGCGCTGGGCGCCGCCGCCCCCGCGCCCGCTCCGGCGGCGCCGACGACCCCGGCCCCCGCTTCCACGCCCGCCGCGGCGCCCGCACCCGCGGCCGCACCCGCCGCGCCGCCGCCCGTCGCCGTCCAGGGCTTCGGCTTTCCCTACCTTGTCGGTCCGCCGGGCACCGGACTCGGTGACCAGATGAGCGCGCGCACCGGCGCCAAGAGGCGGGCACCCGAGCCCGATACGGCCGCGGCGGCCAGGGCGGCCACAGAAGACGCCGAGCAACGGCGCCGGCGCCGACGGGCGGCCCTGATCGACCGCGGGTACCGCCGCGAATACCCCGATTCGGACGTTGCGGCCTCGGACCGGGGCGCCGGGACCATCGGGTTCGCCGGCACCGCGCATGCGGCCGGCGCCGAACCGGCGGGGTTGACCACGCTCGCCGGCGATGCGCTGACCGACGGCCCCCGCATGCCGATGCTGCCGAGCGGCTGGGCGCCCGAAGCCGAGGAACCCGACCCCGGCTAGCCGCCGCCCAGGTCCGGCCGATAGCGGGCCAGCAGCGACCGCACGGTGTCCATGGCGTCCACCGCGCGCTCCTTGTCGACGGCCTGGATGGCCAGCACCGGGATGTACTCGTCGTCGGGCAGGTCGACGCGCGCCCAGCGGTGACCGGCCGGGAACGACACGCCGGTCACGTCCGGCCACGGAATCAGCTTGTAGCCCAACAGATTTCGCACCGCGATTCCCGGCGGGCCCACCCGCAGCCGTGGCCGCGTGAACAGCAGCACGGCGCCGGCGAGGATGAGACCCAGCACGGCCATCGCCACCTGGTCGGAGGTCCGGAAGATCACGCCGCTGGACCTCACCTTGAGCAGCAGGCCGACCGCGATGTGCACCCCCGCGATCAGAAACGCTGCGGCGTAAGCGAATAGCGGGGTCCGATGGGCGCGCAGCTCGACGTCCCACGCCTCGCGGTTTGCCGGGGTCACAACCGGGCGCGCAGGTCACGCAGGGTCAGCGCGGCCGACAGGGCCGCCCCGGCCGCCTGGGCGCCCTTGTCCTCCGACGACGACGGAAGCCCGGCCCGATCCAGGGCCTGTTCCTCGTTGTTGGTGGTCAGCACCCCGTTGGCGACCGGCGTCGACGCGTCCAGCGAGACCCGGGTCAGGCCCTGGGTCACCGCGTCGCAGACGTAGTCGAAATGCGGTGTCTGGCCGCGGATCACGACGCCGAGAGCGACGACCGCGTCGTGGCTGCGGGCGAGTTCCTGGGCGACGACGGGGATCTCGATGGCGCCGAGCACGCGGACCACCGTCGGATTGTCCACGCCCGAATCGGCGGCCACCTTCAGCGCGCCGGCCAGCAGCGCGTCGCAGATCTCGCGGTGCCACGTGCTCGCGACGACGGCCACCCGCACGCCGGAAGCGTCAAGCGCCGGAATCTCCGGCACTCCGGCGCCACCACTCACAGAGCGCCCCCGAATTCCCCTGGCAGATGGACGGATTCGTGGAAGTCGTCCAGCCCGGCCAGGTCGTGGCCCATCTTGTCGCGTTTGGTCATCAGGTAGCGGATGTTCTCCGCGTTGGCCCGCACCGGAAGCGCCACGCGCTCGATGATGTGCAGGCCGTAGCCGTCCAGGCCGACCCGCTTGGCCGGGTTGTTGGTCAGCAGCCGCATCGAGCGGACCCCCAGGTCGACGAGGATCTGCGCGCCGATGCCGTAATCCCTTGCGTCGGCGGGCAATCCGAGCTTGAGGTTGGCGTCGACGGTGTCTTCGCCGGCGTCCTGCAGCTGATAGGCCTGCAGCTTGTGCATCAGGCCGATGCCGCGGCCCTCGTGGCCGCGCATGTAGAGCACGACGCCGCGCCCCTCCCGCGCCACCATGGCCATGGCCGCGTCGAGCTGGGGCCCGCAGTCGCAGCGCCGTGAGCCGAACACGTCACCGGTCAGGCACTCGGAGTGCACGCGCACCAGGACGTCGTCGCCCTCGCCGTTGGGCCCGGCGATGTCGCCACGGACCAGCGCCACGTGCTCGACGTCCTCGTAGATGCTGGCGTAGCCGATCGCGCGAAACTCGCCGTGGCGCGTCGGGATCCGCGCTTCGGCGATGCGCTCGATGTGCTTCTCGTGCTTGCGCCGCCACTCGATCAGGTCGGCGATGGTGATCAGGGCGAGGTCGTGCTCGTCGGCGAAGACCCGCAATTCATCGGTCTGGGCCATCGCGCCTTCGTCCTTCTGGCTGACGATTTCGCAGATGGCGCCGGCGGGTTGCAGCCCCGCCATCCGGGCCAGGTCGACGGCGGCCTCGGTGTGGCCGGGACGGCGCAGCACCCCGCCGTCCTTGGCGCGCAACGGGACCACGTGACCGGGTCGGGTGAAATCCTCGGCGATGCTGGTGGGATTGGCCAGCAGCCGCATCGTGGTGGCCCGATCCGAGGCCGAAATCCCGGTGCCCACGTCTTTTCTCGCGTCGACGGTGACGGTGTAGGCGGTGCCGTGCTTGTCCTGGTTCACCGCATACATCGGCAGCAGGCCCAGCCGGTCGCAGATCGCGCCGTCCAGCGGGACACATAAATATCCGGAGGTGTAGCGGACCATGAAGGCAACCATCTCCGGCGTCGCCTTCTCGGCGGCGAAGATCAGGTCGCCCTCGTTCTCGCGATCCTCGTCGTCGATGACGATGACGGCCTTACCGGCCGCAATGTCGGCAACCGCCCTCTCGACGGAGTCCAACCTCGTCATCTTGGCTACCTTGCTGTCAAAGGGCCCGTCATCAGGGGCCCGGCGTTGCATTCAGTATGAACCACCACGAGGCCACTGTTATTGCCACGGCTTATTGAGCGGGACGGTTCGACGACCGCGCCGACCGGGGCCCGGGTGACCAGGCAAAACCCCAGCACATCAGGCGCCGATGACAGCACGTGCATCTTTGATGGTCAGCAGCAGGTGCAGTGGATCGGTCGGTGAAGGCTCAAAGCCGAAGTGGGCGTAGAACCTGCGGGCCTCGTCATGCAAAGTGTGCACAAGCATCGCCCGGACCCCGACCTGTTCTGCCACCCCGACGCACCGTTCGATCGCGTCGCGCAGCAGGTTTTTGCCCAAACCGTTGCCCTGCTCTTTACGATCGACCGCCAGCCGCGACAGCAGGATCACCGGGACCGGGTCGGGCATGTTGCGGCGCACTTTCCCCGGCGCGTCTGCATGTTCCACCGCCGAAGTTGCCAGCGCGTAGTGCCCCACCACGCGGCGTTCCCGGCACGTCACGAAGCACCGCGACGCACCCTGGACGTGGTTGGCCAGTGCCCGCCGACGCAGGTAGTTGTCCAGGCTGGCCTCGCCACTGTCAAAGGTGGCGACCTCGTCGGACTCCCTGATCGGCCGGGGGAGGCTGTAGCCGCTCACGCCCGTCAGGGCTCAAAAACCGACGGCTGGGTGAACAGCTTCTCGAGCGCCGGCTTGCGGACGACGGGCCGATCCAGGATCGCGTGAAACTCGGTCCACGCAGCATCGTCGAGGGCGAACAGCCGGCGGTCGGCCAGCACGTCGCGGGCGTGCGCCAGCGTCGCTGTGACGGTGAAGTTGGTCAGGTCGGTCCCCTCGACCTCGGCGGCACGGCGAATCAACGCGTGCTGCTCGGGAGTCACACGCACCACGAAACGTTGGGTCTTTGTAGCCATCGATCCAGTGTGTGCCTAATAGGCGAGAGCAGCACTTATTTCGCTGCCAGCAGCCGCTCGACGTACTTGGCGATGATGTCAACCTCGAGGTTGACCTGGGCCCCGACCGGGGCGCGGCCCAGGGTGGTCAGCTCGCGGGTGGTCGGGATCAGCGAGACCTCGAACCAGTCCCGCGGGTCGGCGCCGAGTCCGGACACCGTCAGCGAAATCCCGTCGACGGTGATCGATCCCTTCTCGACGACGTAGCGAGCCACCGATTCGGGGACCTCGATCCGCACCACCTCCCAGTGCTCCGAGGGCGAGCGGGAGACCACCCGGCCGGTGCCGTCCACGTGGCCCTGGACGATATGGCCGCCGAGGCGGCTGTTGACGGCCGCGGCGCGTTCCAGGTTCACCCGGCTGCCCACCTGCAGCGCGCCCAGGTTGGACCGGTCCAGGGTCTCGGCCATCACGTCGGCGGTGAACTGGCCGTCGCCCGGCAGCTCGGCGACGGTCAGGCACACGCCGTTGACGGCGATGGAATCGCCGGGGCCGGCATCGCCGGTGACGACGGGCCCGCGAATGGTCAGGCGGGCCGCGTCGGCGAGGACGTCTCGGCTGGTCACCTCGCCGAGCTCCTCGACAATTCCGGTGAACATCCCACCAGGCTAATTGGCCGCGGCCCCCGTCGTTCTCAAGGCCGGTCTGCGGCACCCTCTACGATGCAGGGTATGCAGACTCGCCGCCGCCTAACGGCCGTCCTCGCCTCCCTAAGCCTCGCCACCGCCCTGATCGCCGGCTGTTCGTCGGGCTCCAAACCGAGCGGCGCACCGCTGCCCGACGCCGCGACACTGGTCAAGCAGTCCTCGGACACCACCAAGACCGTCAAGAGCGTGCACCTGGTGCTGTCGGTGCAGGGCACGGTAAAGGGATTGCCGATCAAGGTGCTCAACGGCGACCTCACCACCACGCCCAGCACCGCCGCGTCGGGCAATGTCCAGCTGACCCTGGCGGGCTCGGACATCGACGCCAACTTCGTGGTCTACGACTCGGTGCTGTACGCCACGCTCACGCCCAACAAGTGGAGCGACTTCGGCAAGGCCTCCGACATCTACGACGTCTCGGCGATCCTGAGCCCGGACAACGGCCTGGGCAACGTGCTGGCGAACCTCAGCAACCCCAAGGCCGAGGGCCGCGAAACCATCAACGGCCAGAACACGATTCGCATCAGCGGCAACGTCTCGGCCGACGCGGTGAACAAGATCGCGCCGCCGCTGAACGCGACGCAGCCGATGCCGAGCACCGTGTGGATCCAGGAGACCGGCGATCACCAGCTGGTCCAGGCCAACCTGCAGAAGAGCCAGGGCAACTCGGTCCAGATGACGCTGTCCAACTGGAACCAGCCGGTCACCGTCACCAAGCCCCCGGTGAGCGGATGAGCTCGGCAACGGGTCGGCGGATCGCGATCAGCGCCGGCAGCCTGGCGGTGCTGCTGGGCGCCCTGGACACCTATGTCGTGGTCACGATCATGCGCGACATCATGCGGGACGTTCACATCCCGCTGAACCAGCTGCAGCGCATCACCTGGATCGTCACGATGTACCTGCTGGGCTACATCGCCGCCATGCCGCTGCTCGGCCGGGCGTCCGACCGGTTCGGCCGCAAGCTGCTGCTGCAGGTCAGCCTGGCGCTGTTCATGATCGGCTCGATCGTCACCGCGCTCGCCGGCCAATTCGGCGACTTCCACCTGCTGGTCGGCGGCCGCACCATCCAGGGCATCGCCAGCGGCGCCCTGTTGCCGGTCACGCTCGCGCTGGGCGCCGACCTGTGGGCGCAACGCAATCGGGCCGGAGTGCTGGGCGGCATCGGCGCCGCGCAGGAGCTCGGCAGCGTGCTGGGCCCGCTGTACGGGATCTTCATCGTGTGGCTGTTCCACGACTGGCGCTACGTGTTCTGGATCAACGTGCCGCTGACCCTGATCGCGATGGCGATGATCCAGTTCAGCCTGCCGTCGCACGACCGCGCCGACAAGCCGGAGCGGATCGACCTGGTGGGCGGGTTGCTGCTGGCCGTCGCGCTGGGCCTCGCGGTGATCGGGTTGTACAACCCTCAACCCGACGGCAAGCAGCTGCTGCCGAGCTACGGGCCGCCCCTGGTGATCGGCGCGATCGCCGTCGCCGTGGTGTTCGTGATCTGGGAGCGCCTGGCGCGCACCCGGCTGATCGACCCGGCCGGGGTGCACTTCCGGCCCTTCCTGGCCGCGCTGGGCGCGTCGGTGACGGCGGGAGCGGCGCTGATGGTGACCCTGGTCGACGTGGAGCTGTTCGGCCAGGGCGTGCTGGGAATGGACCAGACGCAGGCGGCCGGGTTGCTGCTGTGGTTCCTCATCGCGCTGCCGCTCGGGGCGGTGCTGGGCGGCTGGATCGCCACCCGGGTCGGCGACCGTGCGATGACCTTCGTCGGCCTGTTGATCGCGGCCTACGGCTATTGGCTGATCCACTTCTGGCGCGAGGACGTGGCAAGCCACCAGCACAACTTCTTCGGGCTGGTGACCCTGCCCACCATGCACGCCGACCTGTTCGTCGCCGGTATCGGACTCGGCCTGGTGATCGGACCGCTGTCGTCGGCCGCGCTGCGGGTCGTCCCGTCCGCGCAGCACGGGATCGCATCGGCGGCGGTCGTGGTGGCCCGCATGACCGGCATGCTGATCGGGATGGCCGCGCTGAGCGCGTTCGGCTTCTACTCGTTCAACCACAAACTGGCCCACCTGACGGCCTCGATCCCGCCCAACGCCACCCTGATGGAAAGGGTAGCCGCCCAGGCAACCCTCTTCCTGAAAGCATTCGCCGAGATGTTCGGCGACATCTTCATGATCACCGTATGGATCTGTGTGGTGGGGGCGCTGCTGGGCCTCCTGATCGGCGGTCGCAAGGAACACGCCGGGGGACCGGAAGTTCCCGCGGAGGAGGCCGTCGCGCTCGGTGAGCGTTAGCCGGTCTGCGGCACCAGGCTGATCACCAGGTCCGGTCCCACCCGGTCGACGCCGTCGAACTGCCAGCGCAACGCCTTCGAAATGCTGGACACCCCAACGTCATCCACCGCGGCGACGGGTCCGCCGAGCAGGATCGGCGCGACGTAGGCCAGGATCCGGTTGACCACCCCGGCCCGCAGGAACGCACCCGCGAGCGTGGGTCCGCCCTCCAGCAGCACGTCGGTGCGGTCGGTCAGCGCCCTGAGGACCTCCAGGGGATCGTGGGTGCGAATCACCATGGTGCGCGAATCGTCGTTGAGAACCCTTGCCTCGGAGGGTATTTCGCGCATCCCCACCACCACGCGCAGCGGCTGTTTGTCGGCGAGCGAGCCGTCGGGCAGCCGGGCGGTCAGCGCCGGATCGTCGGCCAGCACGGTGCCGGTGCCCACCACGATCGCGTCGGCCATGGCGCGGCGCCGATGCAGATCCGCGCGCGAGGCCTCACTGGAGATCCACCGACTCGAGCCGTCGGCCGCCGCGCTGCGCCCGTCGATGCTGCTGGCGTACTTCCACGTCAGGTGCGGCAGCCCGGTGCGTTGCTTGTGCAGCCACTCGCGCAGCGGCCCGCCGGCCACCTGGTCCGCCAGCACGCCGGGCCGCACCTGCACGCCCGCCGCCGAGAGCCGGCCCGCACCGCCGCCCGCGGTCTCATTCGGGTCGGTGACCGCGTACACCACCGTCGCCACCCCGGCGTCGATCAGCGCGTTCACGCACGGAGGGGTCTTGCCGTAGTGATTGCACGGCTCCAGGGTGACGACGGCGACGCCACCGGCCGCCAGGCTGCCGGCCCGGCGCAGGGCCACCACCTCGGCGTGATCGCCGCCGGCCGGCGCGGTGCCCCCGACGCCGACCACCCGCCCGTCGGGGTCCAGGATGACGGCCCCGACCGGCGGATTCGGATAGGTGCTGCCCTTGACCCGGTTGGCCTGCTCGATGGCGAGGCGCATGGCCGACTCGACGCCGTCGACCCGTTCCGTGCTCATCGGCGGCTCATCGGCGCAGGTGCGGTGACGCGGCGCCGGCCTGTCGCCGCAACGCCTCCACCGCGGCCTCCGGGTCGGCGGCCCCGTAGACCGCGGACCCGGCGACGAAGCAGTCCACGCCGGCCTCGGCGGCCTGCTCGATGGTGTCCTTGTTGATGCCGCCGTCGATTTCGACCAGGATCGTCAGCTCCCCGGCGTCGACCATCTTGCGCACCGTGCGGACCTTGCCGAGCACGTCGGGAATGAAGTCCTGGCCGCCGAAGCCGGGCTCCACCGACATCACCAGGAACGTGTCGAAGTGGCGCAGGATCTCCAGGTAGGGATCCAGCGGGGTCTTCGGCTTGACGCTGAGCCCGGCCTTGGCGCCGGCGGCGCGGATGTCGCGGGCCACCGCGACCGGATTGTCGGTGGCCTCGGCGTGGAAGGTGACGTTGTAGGCGCCCGCCTCGGCGTACGGGGGCGCCCAGCGGTCCGGATTGTCGATCATCAGATGGCAATCCATCGGGATGTCGGTGTGGGTCAGCAGGCTCTGCACCACCGGCAGCCCGATCGTCAGGTTCGGCACGAAGTGGCCGTCCATCACGTCGACATGCAACCAGTCGGCGCCGGTCACCGCGGCCGCTTCGTCCGCGAGCCGGGCGAAGTCGGCGGCCAGAAGCGACGGCGCTATCAGGGGTCCCGTCAAGCCAGGCATGAGCGCAACACTACTGAGCCGTGCCGCGAAGCTCACGCCAGGCGGCGCAGGGCGGCGGCGAACATCGCGTCGGTGCCGTGCCGGTGCGGCCACAGCTGCGCGTACGGCCCCTCGCCGAGGTCCGCGGGTTGCAGCAGCGGCCGGGTGTCCAGCGCGCACACCGGATGACGGCGCAGCGCGTCGGCGACCACGCCGACGGTTTCGGCCAGGTGCGGCGAGCACGTCGCGTACAGCACCACGCCGCCGGGACGGGTCAGCGCGATCGCGGCGGCCAGCAGCTCGCGCTGCAGCTTCGTCAGCCCCGGCACGTCGCTCGGCTGACGCCGCCACCGGGCCTCCGGCCGCCGCCGCAACGCGCCCAGCCCGGTGCAGGGCACGTCGACGAGCACCCGGTCGAAACCCGGCTCGAGGCCGGTGTCCCGCCCGTCGACCCGCAGCACGTCGACGCCGAGCCCGCGGGTGTTCTGCTCCACCAGGTCCGCGCGGCGCGGCGACGGCTCCACCGCGGTGACCCGGGCGCCGGACTCGGCGGCCAGCCCGGCCAGCAGCGCGGTCTTGCCGCCCGGCCCGGCGCACAGGTCCAGCCACCGCCCCGCGTCGTCGTCGACCGGCGCCAGCGTCAGCGCGCGGGCCACCAACTGGCTGCCCTCGTCCTGCACCAGCGCTTCGCCGTCGCGCACCGGCGCCAGTCGCCCGGGGTCACCCCCGGGCAGGTACACCGCGTACGGCGAGTAACGGCCGACGGTGCCGCCCACCGCGTCGGCCAGCTCGGCGGCGCTCAGCGCCCCCGGGCGGGCCGCCAGATGCACCTGCGGCCGTTCGTCGTCGCTGGCCAGCAGCGCGTCGAGCTCGTTCGCCGCCGCGCCCAGCGCGTCGGCGAACGCCTGGGCGATCCACCGCGGATGCGCGCGCACGAACGCGGCGTGCCCGATCGGGTCCTTCGACCGATCCGGGGCCAGCTCGTCCACCCAGGACTTCTCGTCGCGGGCCGCGATGGTGCGCAGCACGCCGTTGACGAAACCCGCTCGCGCCGAATCGAATTCGATTCCCGCCTGTTCGACGGTGGTGGACACCGCGGCGTGCGCGTCGACCCGGGTGCGCAGCAGTTGGTAGGCGCCGAGCCGCAGCAGGTCGAGCAGCACCGGGTTGATCGCCTCCGGCGGCCTGCCGGCCGCCGCGCCGATGATCGCGTCGAGCAGGCCGCGGGTGCGGCAGGTCCCGTAGGCCAGCTCGGTGGCGAAAGCGGCGTCGCGGCCGCCGATCCCGCGTTCGCGCAGCAGCGCGGGCAGCGCGAGGTTCGCGTACGCGTCGCGCTCGCTGACGGCGCGCAACACGTCGAACGCGGCGGCGCGGGCCCGGTCGAGCGGCCGCCGCCTGCGGTTCGGCTGCCCGCGGTTCGGCTGGGGGCTCATGAGGCCCGCGCGGCGGGGTCGAGCCGGGCTCCCCGCGCCCAGTCGGCCGCGTCCATGGGTTTCTTTCCGGGCGGCTGAATCTGGCCCAGCCGCACCGGGTCCGAGCCGGTGCCGATCCACACGCTTTTGCGGTCGACGTGAATTGCGCCGGGCGGCAAGGGTTCTGGCGCGTCGCCGAGCTGGACCGGTCCGAGTTTGACGCGCAGGTCACCGATGAGCGTCCACGCGCCCGGGTGGGGCGTGACGGCGCGGATGCGACGCTCGACGACCGGCGCGGGCAAATCCCAGCGCACCCGGGCCTCCTCGACGGTGATCTTCGGTGCGATACTGACCCCCTCGGCCGGCTGCGGGCGCGGCGTCAGCGTCCCGTCGGCGATGCCGTCCAGCGTGGCCGACAGCAGCGCCGCCCCCGAAAGGGCAAGCCGCTCAAGCAGATCCCCCGCGGTATCGGTCGGCCGGATCGCCTCGGTGACGACGCCGTACACCGGTCCGGAGTCCAGGCTCGGCTCGATCCGGAACGTCGTCGCCCCGGTGATCGTGTCCCCCGCCGCGATCGCGGCCTGCACCGGTGCCGCGCCGCGCCAGGCGGGCAACAGCGAGAAGTGCAGGTTGATCCAGCCGTGCGGCGGCACCGCGAGCAGGGCGTCGCGCAGCAGCGCGCCGTAGGCCACCACCGCGCAGCACTCGGGCGCGAACTCGGCCAGTTCCGCGACGAATTCCGGCGAGTTCGGCCGCGCCGGCCGCAGCAGCGGGATCCCGCGGTCCAGCGCCTCGCGGGCGACCGGCGACGGCTGCGGCTTGCCCCGCCGGCCGGAGGCGGCGTCCGGCCGGGTCAGCACGGCGACCACGTCGTGCCGGGGCGAGTCGATGAGCCGGCGCAGCGCGGGCAGCGCGGGTTCGGGGGTTCCGGCGAAGACGAGACGCACCGGCCCAGTCTAGGAAGGCCGCCCGCGGCCGAGTGGCGCCCACACTATTGATCATGCATACTATTTCCAATGGGCACATTCGGGCGGCCCTGCACCCCTAGGAGGTCTGATGACTCTGGACACCGCCATCGGAGGCGACCACACCGTGGCCGCCACGCACCGCACCACGTGGGCGCTGGGCGACTACGCCCTGATGGCCGAGGAGGTGATGGCACCACTCGGCCCAATCCTGGTGTCCGCCACGGGTATTGGGCCGGGCGTCCGGGTGCTGGACGTGGCGGCCGGCTCGGGCAACATCTCGCTTCCCGCCGCCGGGGCGGGCGCCGACGTCGTCTCCACCGACCTCACGCCGGAGCTGCTGGAGCGGTCCCGGGCGCGGGCGGAAGCCCAGGGATTGACGCTGGACTACCGGGAGGCCAACGCGCAGGCCCTGCCGTTCGGCGACGGGGAATTCGACACGGTGGTCTCCGCGATCGGCGTGATGTTCGCCGCCGACCATCAGCGCGCGGCCGACGAGCTGGTCCGGGTCTGCCGGCCGGGCGGGACGATCGGGCTGATCAGCTGGACCGCGGAAGGGTTCTTCGGCCGGATGCTGGCCACCATCAGGCCGTATCGGCCCACCCTGTCGCCGGCCGTACCCCCGGCGGCGCTGTGGGGGCGCGAGGGCTACATCGCCGCGCTGCTGGGAGATCGGGTCGGCCGCGTCGAAACCAGGCGTGGCGCATTGCCGGTGCACCGGTTCGACACCGCCGAGGCCGTGCACGACTACTTCAAGAAGCACTACGGCCCCACCATCGAGGCCTACGCGAACATCGGCCACAATCGGGTGCTGACCGCCGAGCTCGACGCCCAATTGATCGAGCTCGCAAGACAATACCTCGACGGCGGCACCATGCAGTGGGAGTACCTGCTGCTCGTCACGAACAGGCGGTGAGCCCCACCCGGCTCAGATGTCGACGTCCAGATGGACGTCGGGCTCGCCGCCGGCGGCGGTGAACGCCGTCAGCGCCCGCACCAGTCCGTGCCGCTCCGGCGGCGGCATCTTCTCCACGATGGTCGCGATTTCGGCGCGCCGGCAGGCGGTGACACGGCTGACGACGTCGCGGCCGCGCTTGGTCAGCGCGGCGAGCAACTCGCGCCGCGACGTGGGGTGTGGCAGGCGGTCGATCAGCCCGGCGGCGACGAGCCGATCCACCATCCGCCCGGTGGCCGACGGCTGCACCCCCAGCAGGCCGGCCAGCGTGGCCAGGTTGACCGGACCCCGATTGGACAGGATGACCAGCGTCCGGAACTGCGGAATGGTGATGGTCTCGTCGACCTGCCCGATGGAGCGGGCCGAGATGGCCACCAGCAGCCGGGAAGCCGTCAGCAACGCATCGGTGATCACGTCCAGCGACTCGTCGGCGGCCGTCGCGTCCGGTGCCATCGTGCCCCCTTCTCCCGGACCTCGCTCCGGGCCGTGCGGGCCAAAGAAAAGCCAAAGACAAGAATGTAACAGCGTCCAATATCGTAAGCATGGATTATTGCCTACGCACACTGTCGCCATCGGTCGCCCATGAGATGCGTTGCGGGGCAAGCGCCAGACCGCCCGGGATTAGCCGATGTGCAGCGGGTCCATCTGCACCCGCACCGGCTCGTGGGTTTGCCGCGCGCTGAGCACCCCGACGGCGCGCCGCAGGCTCGCCGCCAGCGCCAGGCCCTGCTCCCGGGGCACCCGCACCAGCATCCGGGTCACCGCCGCACCGGCGGGACTGCCGGCCGGACGGCGCACCCCCGGCGGCAGGTCCACCGGACCCAGCAGCTCGGCCCCGTCGGGTAGCTCGACCTCGTCCAGCAACGCCGCCGTGGCGCCCGCCGTTCCGTCGATGGCCGCCATGTGCACGCTGGGCGGCAGGCCGACCTCCGTCCGCGCGGTCAACTCGGCGTCCGCATGCCCCACCGGATCCCAGCGGATCAGCGATTGCACTGTGGGAATTGACGATTCGGCGACCACCGTGACCACGCCGCCATCGCCGCGGCCGCGCACCAGCGCGGCCGCGCTCATCCAGCGCCACAGCGCGTCCTCGGCCGCGCGCAGATCCTGCCGGCCCAGCAGCGCCCAGGTGTCCAGCAGCAGCGCCGCCCCGTACCCGCCCGGCGCGACGGGTTCGGCGCCCGGGGTGGCAACGACCAGGGCGGGGCGCGCCGCGACCTCCGCCACGACGGCGTCGCCGGCCGACGTGATGACCGGCGTGCCGGCGAACGCGCGGCCCAGCTCCTCGGCGGTGCGCCGCGCGCCCACCACCACGGCCCGCACCGTGTCGGATCCGCACCGCGCGCAGCGCAGCGCGGGTTCGGCGCGGCCACACCAGCGGCAGACGGCGGCCATTGCCGGCCCTTGGCCGGCGCCGTCCTGCAGCGCCAGCGGACCGGTGCAGTGCCGGCACCGGGCGATGGTGCGGCAGCGTCCGCAGGCCAGCGAGGGCACGTATCCGCGCCGCGGCACCTGAACGAGCACCGGCGCCCCGGCCTGCAGCGACGCGCGGGCGGCGCGCAGCGCGATGGAGGGGATCCGCGCGGTGCGCGCCGCCGGGTCGCGTTCGTCGGCATAGCCGGTGTCGTCCAGGGCCACCACCCGCGGGGTGCGGGCGCGCACCACCGGCCGCGCCGCCACGATGTCGTGCGCCCATCCGCCGCGCACCAGCGCCTGCGCCTCGGCGGTGCGGGCGTAGCCGCCGATCAGCGCCGCGCACCGCGCCTGATGCGCGCGCAGCATCGCCACCTCCCGGGCGTGCGGATACGGGGCCCGCGGCTCGGCGAGGCTGTCGTCGGCGTCGGCCCAGATCATGACCAGGCCCAGGTCGGGCAGCGGCGCGAACACCGCGCTGCGGGTGCCGATCACCAGCCGGGCGCGACCGCGCAGCGCGGCGAGCCAGCGCCGGTAGCGCGCGGCGGGTCCCAGGCCCGCGGACAGCGCGACCACCCCGCGTTCGTCGATCCGGGCCGTCGCGGACCGCCACAGCGCGTCCAGGTCGCGCTGATCGGGCACGATCGCCAGCACGCTGCGCCCGGCGCGGATGGTTTGGGCGGCGGCCTCGGCGAACCGGTCCGCCCACGACTCGCCGGGCAGCGCCTGCCAGACCGCGCGCGCGGCGCGCGACTCGGTCAGGGCGGCCAGGAACTGCCCGCCGCGGCCGTAGAGCTCCCAGCCCGACGGGTCGACGGGGCCCGGCGGCGCCGGGTCCAGCGCCGCCGCCGCTTCTTCGCGCTCCACCCTGGCGTGCCTGGCCGGCACCGCCAGGCGCAGCACGTCCGGCCGCGTGCCGGCGTACCGCGCCGCCACCGCGTCGACCAGCCGGCGGATCTCGGCGGTGAGCACCGGCTCGGGCGACACGACCCGGTCAAGCCAACCCAGCTTGCCGGTGTGGTCGGTGTCGTTGCGGCGCTCCAGCACAAACCCGTCGACCAGCCGGCCGTGGAACCGCACCCGCACCCGCACCCCGGGCTGGGCGTCGTCAGACTGCTCGGCCGACACCAGGTAGTCGAATTCGCGATCCAGGTGCGGCACCGACAGCATCGGCAGCACCCTGGCGATGGGCTCTATGACGGGTGTGCGCGGGTTACCGGTCACGGTGCCTCGCGAAATATGTTGCTAGCCTTGGCTTTCAATGTCCTCGGGGGCTTCGGCGAGTTCGGGCCGCCCGAAGAAGAAGCCGGCCGTGATCAGGATCTGGGCCGCGGCATACGACCACCAGATCGGCACCGCCAGCGCCTCGTTGCCCAGGATGAACCGGCCGATCGCGATCATCGCGTCCGACGCCGCGAAACACAGCGCCCCGACGGCGGTCCAGATCGTCGGCAGCTCCGCCAGCAGCGCCGTGCACACCATCGCGGTCAGCACGACGATGTAGGCCGTCACCGCGATCTTGTCGTGGCCCAGGTGCGGCCAGAACCAGGCCAGCAGCGACGCCGTCGCCAGCACCGTCACGACGGCGGCGCCGGCGCGCGGGCGCGACGGGGCGTGCCGGGTCGCCAGCGGGAGCAGCACACCCAGAAAGCACAGGTGCGCCAGCAGGAACGCGCCCAGCCCGAGCACGAATGACTGCGCCCACCAAGGGATTGCCAGCAGCCAGTCGCCGACGGCCGACAACAGCAGCGCCGGCATCAACCAGCGGCGCTCGCGGACTATCGCGTGCGCGACCGCGGCGGCGGTCAGCAGCAACGCCATCGACGCCTTGAACGGCGGCTGCAGGACCCAATGCCCGGTCAGCTCGGCCCCGGGCGGCGAGCGCAACGCGATCACCGTCAGGTAGACGCCGTAGGCCAGCCCCGCCCAGCCCGCCACCACCCAAGCCCCCAGCACCAGGCGGGATGCGTACGGTACCTCCATGCCCAACTTGGACAGGAAAGCCCCTGCGATCGACCCCATCCTGACGAAGGTACTGGATGCGGTTCCGTTCCGGCTATCCGCCGACGACGGCGTCCACGCTGCGCGGCAGCGCTTCCGCCGCCTGCCGCGCCGGCCCGTGCACCCCGAACTGCGCGTCGAGGACCGGACCATCGACGGACCGGCGGGCCCCATCGGCATCCGGATCTATTGGCCACCAACCGATCCCGAAGGCGGCCCGCATCCCGTCGTCGTGTATTTCCACGGCGGCGGTTTTGTCATCGGCGACCTCGACACCCACGACGGGTCGTGCCGCCAGCACGCGGTGGGCGCCGACGCGATCGTGGTGTCGGTGGACTACCGGCTGGCGCCCGAGCACCCCTACCCCGCCGCGGTCGAAGACGCTTGGGCCGCAACGCTTTGGGTCGCCGGCCACGGCGCCGAGCTCGGCGCCGACACCGCCCGGATGGCCGTGGCCGGCGACTCGGCGGGGGGAACGATCGCGGCGGTGACGGCCCAACGCGCCCGCGACGATCGCGATACGGCGGGGCCGGCGTTGGTGTTTCAGCTGCTGTGGTATCCGTCCACGATGTGGGACCCGTCGCTGCCGTCGTTCGCCGAGAACGCCGCGGCGCCGATCCTCGACGTGCGGGCCGTCGCGTCGTTCTCCCGTTGGTACGCGGGCGAACTCGACCCGTCCGACCCGCCGCCGGGGCTGGCGCCGGGGCGGGCGAAGAACCTGACCGGCCTGGCGCCGGCCTACATCGGCGTCGCCGGCCACGACCCGCTGCGCGACGACGGCATCGCCTACGGCGAGCTGCTGGCCGCGGCCGGCGTGCCCGTCGAGGTGCACAACGCCGAGACGCTGGTGCACGGCTACCTCGGCTACGCGGGTGTGGTGCCCGCGGCCACGGCCGGGCTGGACCGCGGGCTGGCGGCGCTGCGGCGTGCGCTGCACCGGTAGGCCCGCGGGTACGGTGTAGCCATGATCGACCCGACCCTCGCCCGACCAGGCATCGATCCGACGTTCAAGGCGTTGCTCGACACCTTCCCGTTGACGTTCACCGCGGCCGACGGCGTCGAGGTCGCCCGCGCGCGCCTCAAGCAGCTCCAGGTGCCCCCGGAACTGCTGCCGGACATGCGGGTCGAGCAGCGCACGATCCGTCACGGCGAGCTCGCCGACATCCCCGTCCGCATCTACTGGCCGCCCGACGCCGATTCACCCTCGCCCGTCGTCGTCTTCTATCACGGCGGCGGCTTCGCGCTGGGCGACCTGGACACCCACGAGCCGGTCGCCCGCGCGCACGCCGCCGGCGCCCGGGCCATCGTGGTGTCCGTCGACTACCGGCTCGCCCCGGAGCACCCGTTCCCCGCCGCCGTCGACGACTCCTGGGCCGCGCTGCAATGGGTCGCCGAGCACGCCGAGGAGCTGGGCGGCGACCCGGACCGGATCGCGGTCGCCGGCGACTCGGCGGGCGGCAACCTGGCCGCGGTCGTGACGCACCTGGCCCGCGACAACGCCGGGCCCGAGCTGGCGTTCCAGCTGCTGTGGTACCCGGTGGTCACCGCCGACCTGTCGCTCCCGTCGTTCATCGAGAACGCCGACGCGCCGATCCTGGACCGCGACGTCATCGACGCCTTCCTGAGCTGGTACCTGCCCGACATCGACATCGCCGATCCCACCGCGCTGCCGGTCACCCTGGCCCCCGCCAACGCCGAGGACCACTCCGGGCTGCCGCCCGCCTACATCGGGACCGCCGAACACGATCCGCTGCGCGACGACGGCGCCCGCTACGCCGAGCTGCTCAACGCCGCGGGCGTGCCCGTCGAGCTGAGCAACGAGCCGACGCTGGTGCACGGTTACGCCAGCTTCGCCCTCGCGATCCCCGCGGCCGCCGACGCCACCAGCCGCGGGCTGGCGGCGCTGAAGAAGGCGCTGCACCCCTAAGCGCCGCGCTATCCTGTGGACCTCGGGACAACGCTGACCCTACGGCCGAAGAACGGGGTGCACGTGATCGGAAAGCCGCGCAGATGAACCCCGACTACGACACCCTGATCGTCGGCGCCGGATTCTCCGGGATCGGCGCGGCGATCAAGCTCGACAAGGCGGGACTGTCCAACTACCTCATCGTCGAGGCGGGCGACGGCGTGGGCGGCACCTGGCACTGGAACACCTATCCCGGTATCGCCGTGGACATTCCGTCCTTCTCGTACCAGTTCTCCTTCGAACAGAGCCCGCGCTGGTCGCGAACCTACGCGCCCGGCCGCGAGCTGAAGGCCTACGCCGAACACTGCGTCGACAAGTACGGCCTCCGGTCGCGGATCCGGTTCGACACCAAGGTGCTTTCCGCCGAGTTCGACGACGAGCTCTCGCTGTGGCGGGTGCAGACCGACCCCGGCGGCGAACTCACCGCCCGGTTCTTGATCAGCGCCAGCGGCGTGCTGACGGTGCCGAACCTGCCCGACATCGACGGCGTGGACTCCTTCGCCGGCATTACCATGCACACCGCGCGCTGGGACCACACCCAGGACCTCGCCGGCAAGCGCGTCGCCGTCATCGGCACCGGCGCGTCGGCCGTCCAGGTGATCCCCGAGATCGCCCCGATTGTCAAGCAGCTCACCGTCTTTCAGCGCACCCCGATCTGGTGCTTCCCGAAGCTGGACGTGCCGCTGCCGGCGCCGATGCGCGCGGCGATGCGCATCCCCGGCGGCAAGCTCGTGCAGCGGCTGATCACCCAGGCCTTCGTCGAGGTGACCTTCCCGATCGCGGTGCAATACTTCACCGTGTTTCCGGTGGCCAAGAGGATGGAGCGGGCCGGGCTGCGCTACCTGCGTCAGCAGGTGCACGACCCGACGGTGCGCGAGCAACTCACCCCGCGCTACGCCGTGGGCTGCAAGCGGCCGGGCTTCCACAACACGTATCTGGCCACGTTCAACCGGGACAACGTGCGGCTGGTGACCGAACCCATCGACAAGGTCACGCCGTCCGCGGTGGCCACCACCGACGGCGAGAACCACGAGATCGATGTGCTGATCCTGGCGACCGGCTTCAAGGTGATGGACACCGACAACGTCCCGACCTTCGCGGTCACCGGAAGCGGCGGTGAGTCGCTGAGCCGCTTCTGGGACGAGCATCGCCTGCAGGCCTACGAGGGTGTCAGCGTTCCCGGTTTCCCCAACATGTTCACCGTGTTCGGGCCCTACGGCTACGTCGGGTCGTCGTATTTCGCGCTGATCGAGACGCAGACCCATCACATCGTGCGGTGCCTGAGGCAAGCCCGGCGCCGGGGCGCGACGCGTGTCGAGGTCACCGAGGAGGCCAACGACCGCTACTTCGCCGAGATGATGCGCAAGCGGCACCGGCAGATCTTCTGGCAGGACAGCTGCCGGCTGGCCAACAGCTACTACTTCGACAAGAACGGCGACGTGCCGCTGCGCCCGGCCACCACGCTGCAAACCTATTGGCGCAGCAGGTTTTTCGACCTCGACGACTACCGGTTCACCGCTTAGCGCGAGCGCAACCTAAATCGCGCGCTTGAGCTCATCGACCATGTTGAGCTGCTCCCACGGCAGCTCGATGTCGGTCCGGCCGAAGTGCCCGTAGGCCGCGGTCTGCGCGTAGATCGGGCGCAGCAGGTCCAGGTCGCGGATGATCGCCCCGGGCCGCAGATCGAACACCTCGGGCACGATCTTCTCGATCTTGACCGGGTCGACGATCGCGGTGCCGAACGTCTCGATGAACAGCCCGACCGGGGCGGCCTTGCCGATCGCGTAGGCCACCTGCACCTCGACCCGCTCCGCCAGCCCCGCGGCGACGATGTTCTTGGCCACCCAGCGCATCGCGTACGCCGCCGAGCGGTCCACCTTGGACGGATCCTTGCCGGAGAACGCGCCGCCGCCGTGGCGGGCCCAGCCGCCGTAGGTGTCGACGATGATCTTGCGCCCGGTCAGGCCCGCGTCGCCCATCGGACCGCCGAGGACGAACTTGCCGGTCGGGTTGACCAGCACCCGGGTCGACGACGCGTCCAGGGTCTCGTGGGCGAGCTCGTCGAGCACGGTCTTGAGCACGTGCCGGCGGATGTCGGGGTCCAGCGTCTTCTCCAGGTCGATGTCGGCCGCGTGCTGGGTGGAGACGACGACGGTGTCCAGGCGCACCGGAACGTCGTCCTCGTATTCGATGGTGACCTGGGTCTTGCCGTCGGGACGCAGGTAGGGCAGCGTCCCGTTCTTGCGGACCTCGCTCAGCTTGCGCGACAGCCGGTGGGCCAGCGCGATGGGAAGCGGCATCAGCTCCGGGGTGTCGGCGATCGCGTAGCCGAACATCAGGCCCTGGTCGCCGGCGCCCTGGGTGTCCAGCGGGTCCTGCTCGCCCTCGACGCGCGCCTCGTAGGCGGTGTCGACGCCCTGCGCGATGTCGGGCGACTGCGCGCCGATGCCGATGTTCACCCCGCACGTCAGGCCGTCGAAGCCCTTGTCCGACGAGTCGTAGCCGATGTCCAGGATGCGCGCCCGCACGGTGTTGGTGATATCCGCGAACGCCTCCTTCGCCGTCGTCGTCACCTCGCCCACGACGTGCACCTGCCCGGTGGTCACCAGCGTCTCGACCGCGACACGTGAGCGGGGGTCCTCCGCCAGGAGCGCGTCGAGGACCGAGTCGCTGATGGCGTCACAGATCTTGTCGGGATGTCCCTCGGTCACCGACTCACTGGTAAACAGCCGACCCTTCTCGCTCACTCTGTCATCCTTCCGGTCCACATCAGTTAGTTAGACAAATTATTTTAAACGTTTCCGGCTGGCCCGGCCGGGTCGGGCGCATACGGCCGCATCGCTACCCCGTGTGGTGCAGGAACGCGACGATCGCATCAACGATACGGCTGGCCATCAAAGTCTTGGAGCCGTGCTGCAGCGCCGACTCGGTCCCGTCGGACGCCAGCAGCCAGCCGTCGTTGCTGTCCACCTCGAAGGCCCTGCCCTCCCCGACGGCGTTGACCACCAACAGGTCACAGCCCTTGCGCTGTAGCTTCTCCCGCGCGTGGAATAGCACGTCGCCCTGTGAGTCGCCGGTCTCGGCGGCGAACCCCACGATGGCCCGCATGTTGGGCAGCTCCCCGTGCGCGCGGGCCCGCACCGCGCCGGCCAGCACGTCGTCGTTGCGCACCAGTTCGATCGTGGGCGGGTCGGCCGGCCCCTTTTTGATCTTGGCGGCGGCAACCTGCGCGGGCCGGAAGTCGGCCACCGCCGCCGCCATCACCAGCACGTCGGCGGCGGGGGCGTGCTTGGACACTGCGTCGCCCAGCTGCTGCGCCGAGCTGACGTGGACGACGTCGACCCCGGCGGGGTCGATGAGCCCGGCGGTGTGCCCGGCGATCAGCGTGACCTCGGCGCCGCGCTGGGCGGCGACGCGGGCGACGGCGTAGCCCTGCTTGCCGGAGCTGCGGTTGCCGACGAAGCGGACCGGGTCGATCGGCTCGCGGGTGCCGCCGGCGGTCACCAGCAGCTTGCAGCCGGCCAGGTCGTAGGGCAGCGCGTCGTGGCGCTCCAGCAGCAGGTGGGCGAGGGTGGTGATCTCCTCGGCCTCGGGCAGGCGTCCGGCGCCGCTGTCCGTGCCGGTGAGACGCCCGGAGGCGGGTTCCAGCACGACAGCCCCGCGGCGGCGCAAAGTGGCCACATTGTCGACGGTGGCCGGGTGTAACCACATCTCGGTGTGCATCGCCGGTGCGAACAGCACCGGACACCGGGCCGTGAGCAGGGTCGCGGTCAGCAGGTCGTCGGCGCGCCCGTGCACGGCCCGGGCCAGCAGGTCGGCGGTGGCGGGCGCCACGACGACCAGGTCGGCCTGCTGACCCAGCCGAACGTGCGGCACCTCGGGAACGTCGGAGAAGACGCCGGTGTGCACCGGCCGGCCCGAAAGCGCCTCGAACGTGGCCGCCCCGACGAAGCGCAACGCGGACTCGGTGGGGATGACGCGGACCTCATGGCCGGCCTCGGCGAGCTGACGAACGACGGTGCACGCCTTGTAGGCGGCGATGCCGCCGGAGACGCCGACGACGATCCGCTTGCTGTCCACAGCGCGCCCGCCCGGCCCGTTACTCGCCCTCGGTGTGTTCGAGCAGGTCGGCGTGGATCTCGCGCAGGGCGATGGACAGCGGCTTCTCCTGCAGGCCCGGCTCGACCAGCGGCCCGACGTATTCGAGGATGCCCTCGCCGAGCTGGTTGTAGTAGTCGTTGATCTGGCGGGCCCGCTTGGCGGCGTAGATCACCAGCGCGTACTTGCTCGAGACGCGGTCCAGCAGTTCATCGATGGGCGGGTTGGTGATGCCCAGCGGGGTGTCGTAGGCGCCCTGTCCGCCCGACGACGGATCGAACTGGTCGGGGACGGCGGCAAGCGACGCGTCGGACTGCGAGGTGCTCACTTAAGAAAATCTCCTGGCGGCTCGGTGGTTGATGAGCGGTGAAAACGGCTGGAAACTCGATGCTCGTGTGGGTCCGCTCTGACCAGGCGAGTCAATCCGGACCAGGCGCGGTTGCCACCAGCAAGGATACCAATTCCGCGCACGCAGACTCCAATCGACTGTTGACCACGACCTCGTCGAAGTCGTCTTGGGCCGCCAGCTCGACGCGGGCGGTGTCCAGGCGGCGCTGTATCACCTCGGGCGTTTCGGTGCCCCGGCCCACGAGCCTGGCCTTCAGGTCCTCCCAGCTGGGCGGCGCCAGGAACACGGTGACGGCCTCGGGCATCGCCTTCTTGACCGCCCGGGCCCCGGCCAGGTCGACCTCGATGAGCACCGGATGCCCGGCCGCGGCGGCCGCCCGCACCGGCTCGGCCAGGGTGCCCGACCTGTGCAGCCCGCCGTGGATCTCGGCCCACTCCAGCAGGGCGCCCTGATCGATGAGTTCCTGGAAGCGGGCGGGGCTGACGAAGTGGTAGTCGACGCCGTCGATTTCGCCGGGCCGCGGCGCCCGCGTCGTGGCCGAGACGCTGAAATGCAGGTCCGGAATCCGTTCCCGCAGGCACCGGACCACCGTCGACTTACCGACCGCGGAGGGACCGGACAGCACGACCACACGTCCGTTGCCGGTGGGCTCGGGACGTGCCCCGCGCTTGACGTCCGGTCCCCCGCTCGCGCTCATCGGCGCTCCCGGGTCGGTGCCCGCACAGGCCATGCGGCCTGCATCGTCCGGCTGGGTTAGGAGCCGAACTTTTCCAGCAGGGCCTTGCGCTGACGGTCGCCGAGACCGCGCAGCCGTCGGGTCGGCGCGATTTCCAGCTCGGTCATGATTTCCTGCGCCTTGACCTTGCCCACCTTCGGCAAAGCCTCCAGCAGAGCGGAAACCTTCATCTTGCCCAGAACCTCGTTGGTCTCGGCGTCCTTGAGCACCTGGGTAAGGGTGGTGCCACCGCGCTTCAGCCGGTCCTTGAGCTCTGCTCGGGCACGACGTGCGGCAGCAGCCTTCTCCAACGCGGCCGCGCGCTGCTCGTCGGTCAACTGGGGAAGGGCCACGATTCCTCCGTATCTGATCAATATTCGATCGCTATCGATCTTTTGTGTCTTCGCCGGGTAGTTCAGCCAGCGGAGACGACCGTACTCACGGTTCCTGACGAAATCTAACCCGACCCCCCTGGTTACGGCGATAAATGGCCAGGTCGACCCGCCGGGTGGGCCCCGCCGGCGCTCCGCGGAGGGTCCCCGAAAGCGGCTGGACAGCGCGCTTTTCCGGGGCCGACCCGCGCCCCGCGTCACCCCGGAACAGCCCGTCTACCTGCGGTTTTGCCCCGCCGCCGCGGCGCCGCACCGCGCATCGACCGGCCCGACAGTCGGCGCCGCGGACTTCCGGCGGACCCGGTGCCGCGGATCACGCAATTTTGTCGTGGCGTGTCGCGCGTGTCGCGCCGCCGTCAGCGGCAGTTCGGCAGCGCCGCGGCGGCGGTTTCGGCGGCGTTTCGGCCCGCCGGGGGGCCCCGCCCGGGGTGGACATCGGGGATTTCACGCGCTGCCCGGCCGTCGCCGTCGCCGCCGCGTGCCTCGCCGCGCGCGCCCGAACCCGCCTGGGCGCGCGGTCGCGATCCCGGGCGCGAGGCGGCGTCGGCGCCGCGGTTCTTCGCCGGGTTTGTGGGCTGCGACCGCGTTTGTCCCGTCCTTTGCGGGCACGGCTCCAGCAAACAAATTCGTGGCCGGTTTCGGCGGCTTCGCCGCCGGTGCATCGGCTACCATCGAGCCGTGCCGAGTCTGCGGATCCGTCAGGCGGCTGAGCTACTGGGAGTCAGCGACGACACGGTCCGGCGATGGATCAACCACGGCACGCTGGCGGTGGGCCTGGACGCGGCCGGCCGCAAGGTAATCGCCAGCGAGGACCTCGCCGAGTTCGCCCAGGCCAACTCGCCCGCCCCACCGCCGGACCCGCTCAGCATCGGCAGCTCCGCCCGCAACCGGTTCGTCGGCCTGGTCACCAAGGTCACCAGCGACAAGGTGATGACCCAGGTCGAGATGCAGTGTGGTCCCTTCACCGTCGTGTCGCTGATGAGCACCGCCGCAGCGGAGGAGTTGAAGCTGCGGCCCGGCAGCGTCGCGGTGGCCGTCGTCAAGGCCACCACCGTCATCGTCGAAACCGCCCGGCCCAGCACCGCGGTGGCGTCGGACTGAACTCCGCCTACGGCGCGTCGAGCGTGGGCCCTATGGACGAAATTTGCGCCGTTCCCGTACGTAGAGCCCACGCTCGGCGCCCAGGTGCAAAAGCCGGCCTACGGCGCGGCCAGGTACGCGACGGCGTCCAGCATCCGTTCGCCCGCCGCCCGCAGGTCCGACACGCTCGGTCCGGCCCGCAGCACCTCGCGCGCCACCGCGGGCAGCAGCTGGCCCGGCGCCGCCCCGCCCAGGCCGCCGAGCGCCTCGGGCCGCCCGCCCTGCACCCCGACGCCGGGCACCAGCACCGGGCCGCCCAGCTCGCTGACGTCGGGCGCCTCGAAGACCGTCGCGCCCAGGACCACGCCCACGTAGCCCGGCCCCGACGGCGTGGCGGACCGGTTGACCACCGCCGCCTGGTCGACGATCAGCTGCGCGACGGTCCGGCCGTCGAAGGTGGCCCGCTGCACGGTCCCGCCCTCCGGGTTGGAGGTCGCCGCCAGCACGAACACGCCGCGGTCGTTGGCCGCGGCGGCCTCCAGCAGCGGCCGCAGCGAGCCGAAGCCCAGGTACGGCGAGGCGGTCACGGCGTCGGCGGCCAGCGGCGAGTCGCCCGCCCACGCCGCGGCGTAGGCCGCCATCGTCGACCCGATGTCGCCGCGCTTGGCGTCGGCCAGCACCAGCACCCCCGCCGAGCGCAGCGCCTCGATGGTGCGTTCCAGCACCGCGAATCCGGCGGCGCCGTAGGCCTCGAAGAACGCCACCTGCGGCTTGACGACGGCGAACCCGGAGTACGCCTCGACGCAGGTATCGCAGAACGCGGCCAGCCCGTCGGCGGTGGTGGGCAGGTCCCAGGCCCGCAGCAGCTCGGGGTGCGGGTCGATGCCCAGGCACAGCGGCCCGCGGCTCGCCTTCGCCGCGGCCAGCCGGGCACCGAACCCGGTCACGGGGCTTTACCGGCCGGGCCGATGACGCTGTGCAGCTCCTGCAGCGATCGCACCCCGATGTCGCCGCGGATCCCCGCCTCGATGCCCTGCACGGCGGCCGAGGCGCCCTGCACCGTCGTGACGCAGGGGATGTTGACGGCCACCGCGGCCGAGCGGATTTCGTATCCGTCGATGCGCGGGCCGGAGTTGCCGTAGGGGGTGTTGATCACCATGTCGACCTCGCCGGCCTTGATGGCGTCGACCGCGGACGCCGCGGGGCGTTTGGGGTCCGGCGGCTCGAAGTGTTTGCGAACCTCGTCGCAGGGAATCCCGTTGCGGCGCAACATCTCCGCGGTGCCCTCGGTGGCAAGCACGCGGAAGCCCAGGTCGGCCAGCCGCTTGACGGGAAACACCAGCGAGCGCTTGTCGCGGTTGGCGACCGACACGAACACGGTGCCCTCGGCCGGCAGCGACCCGTAGGCGGCGGTCTGGCTCTTGGCGAAGGCGCTGCCGAAGTCGCGGTCGATCCCCATCACCTCGCCGGTCGACTTCATCTCCGGGCCGAGCAGCGAATCGATGGCCGCCCCGTCGGCGCGGCGGAACCGGTGAAACGGCAGCACCGCCTCCTTGACCGCGATCGGCGCGTCCAGGGCGGCGTGGGCGCCGTCCCCGTCGGTTGCCAGCATGCCCTCCCCGCGAAGCTGAGAAATGGTGGCGCCCAACATGATCCGGGCGCACGCCTTGGCCAGGGGGATCGCGGTGGCCTTGGACACGAACGGGACGGTGCGGCTGGCGCGCGGGTTGGCCTCCAGGACGTAGAGCACGTCGTCCTTGAGGGCGTATTGCACGTTGAGCAGACCCACCACGCCGATGCCGTGCGCGATGGCTTCCGTTGCGCGCCTGACCTTCTCGATGTCGCTGCGGCCCAGGGTCACCGGCGGCAACGCGCACGCCGAGTCCCCGGAGTGGATGCCGGCCTCCTCGATGTGCTCCATGATGCCGCCGATATACACCTCGGTGCCGTCGCACAGCGCGTCGACGTCGATCTCCACCGCGTCCTCCAGGAAGCGGTCGACGAGCACCGGGTGCTCAGGCGAGAGCTCGGTGGCGCGGGTGATGTAGCCCTGCAGCGTCTCGTCGTCGTAGACGATCTCCATGCCGCGACCGCCCAGCACGTAGGAGGGCCGCACCAGCACCGGGTAGCCGATCTCCTCGGCGATGCGGCGGGCCTGCGCGAAAGTCGTTGCCATGCCGTACTTCGGCGCGGGCAGCCCGGCGGTTGCCAGCACGTCCCCGAAGGCGCCGCGGTCCTCGGCCAGGTCGATCGCCTCCGGCGGGGTGCCCACGATGGGGACCCCGGCGTCGGCGAGGCGCTGCGCCAACCCGAGCGGGGTCTGGCCGCCGAGTTGCACGATGACCCCCGCCACGCCGGGGCCGCCGGCCGCGGACTGGGTCTCGGCCCGAAACACCTCGAGGACGTCCTCGAAGGTCAGCGGCTCGAAGTACAGCCGGTCGGCGGTGTCGTAGTCGGTGGACACGGTCTCCGGGTTGCAGTTGACCATCACGGTTTCAAAACCCGCCTGGCTCAACGTGGTTGCCGCGTGCACGCAGCTGTAGTCGAATTCGATGCCCTGCCCGATCCGGTTCGGCCCGGAGCCCAGGATCAGCACCTTGGGCTTGTCGGTCTGCGGGGCAACCTCCGTCTCGGCGGCCGGGTCGAGTTCGTAGCTGCTGTAGTGGTAGGGCGTCTTGGCCTCGAACTCCGCCGCGCAGGTGTCCACCGTCTTGTACACCGGGTGGATGTTCAGGCGCTCGCGCAGCGACCGCACCCCGTTCTCGCCGGCCAATTCCGGTCGCAGCGCCGCGATCTGGCGGTCGGACAGCCCGCTGTGCTTGGCCCGCCGCAGCAGGTCGGTGTCGAGCACCGGGGCGGCGACCAGCTCGGCGCGCAGCTTGCCCAGCTCGCCGATCTGCGCGACGAACCACGGGTCGACGCCGCTGGCCTCGGACACCTTTTCGATCGGCGCGCCCAGCCGCAGCGCCAGTTCGATGTCGTAGAGCCGGCCCTCGGTGGGGGTTTGCAGGCGGGTCAGCACGTCGTCGACCGTTCCGTCGGGGTCGGGTTTCGTCCAGAAGCCGGCGCGGCTGGTTTCCAGTGACCGCATCACCTTGCCGAGCGCCTCGATGAAGTTGCGGCCCAGCGACATTGCCTCCCCGACGGATTTCATCGTGGTGGTCAGGGTGGGGTCGGCGCCGGGGAACTTCTCGAAGGCGAACCGCGGCGCCTTGACCACGACGTAGTCCAGCGTGGGCTCGAAGCAGGCCGGCGTCTCCTTGGTGATGTCGTTGACGATCTCGTCGAGGGTGTAGCCGATGGCCAGCTTGGCGGCGATCTTGGCGATCGGGAAGCCGGTGGCCTTGGACGCCAGCGCGCTGGACCGCGACACCCGCGGGTTCATCTCGACGACGATCAGCCGGCCGTCTTTGGGGTTCACCGCGAACTGGATGTTGCAGCCGCCGGTGTCCACCCCGACCTCGCGCAGGATCGCGATGCCCAGGTCGCGCATCCGCTGGTATTCCCGGTCGGTCAGGGTCATGGCCGGCGCGACGGTGACCGAGTCGCCGGTGTGCACGCCCATCGGGTCGACGTTCTCGATGGAGCACACCACCACCACGTTGTCGTGGCCGTCGCGCATCAGCTCGAGCTCGAATTCCTTCCAGCCGTAGATCGATTCCTCGATCAGCACGTTGGCGCTCGGGCTCGCGGCCAGGCCGGCGCCGGCCATCCGGTCGACCTCGTCGGCGGAATGCGCCATGCCCGAACCCAGGCCGCCCATGGTGAAGCTGGGCCGCACCACGACCGGCAGGCCTACCTCCTCGACGGTCTCGCGCACCTCGTCCATGGTGAAACAGACTCGGCTGCGGGCGGATTCACCGCCGACCTTGGCGACGATGTCCTTGAACCGCTGCCGGTCCTCGCCACGCTGGATCGCGTCGAAGTCCGCGCCGATGAGCTCGACGCCGTAGCGCTCCAGCGCGCCGTTCTCGTACAGCGCGACCGCGGTGTTGAGCGCGGTCTGCCCGCCGAGGGTGGCCAGCAGCGCGTCGATCTTGTTGCCCCGCTCGGCCTGCTGGGCGATCACCCGCTCGACGAACGCGGGCGTGATGGGCTCGACATAGGTGTGGTCGGCGAACTCCGGGTCGGTCATGATGGTCGCCGGGTTGGAGTTGACCAGACTGACCTGCAGCCCCTCGGCGCGCAGCACCCGGCAGGCCTGGGTGCCGGAGTAGTCGAACTCGCAGGCCTGCCCGATCACGATCGGCCCCGAGCCGATCACCAGCACGTGGTTGAGGTCTTGCCGCCGCGGCACTAGCGCCCCCCTTTCCCTGCGCGAGCGCGCCCAAATGTACAGCTATTACGGCGTGTCGCTGTGCAAATGGGGACTCTCGCGGTCATCGGGGGCCTGCCATGAGTTCGACAAAAGCATCGAAGAGGTACTCCGCGTCGTGCGGGCCGGCCGCGGCCTCCGGGTGGTATTGCACCGAGAACGCCTTCCCGTCAACGAGTTTGACACCCTCGACCACGCCGTCGTTGGCGCAGGTGTGACTGACGATCGCCGTGCCGAACGGCGTGTCGAAGGTCTGGCCCGCCTCGCCCTCCAGCGCGAAGCCGTGGTTCTGCGCGGTCACCGCGACCCGCCCGGTGGCGTGGTCGATGACGGGGATGTTGATCCCGCGGTGACCGAACACCATCTTGTAGGTGGACAGGCCCAGCGCCCGGCCGAGGATCTGGTTGCCGAAACAGATTCCGAACAGCGGGATTCCGGCGCCGATCACCTCACGGGTGAGCTCGACGACGTGGTCGGCGGTGGCCGGGTCGCCGGGCCCGTTGGACAGGAACACACCGTCCGGCTTGATGTCGGCGATCTGCTCGAAGGTCGCCGACGCGGGCAGCACATGGCTGCGGATGCCGCGGCGGGCGAAGTTGCGCGGGGTGTTGGTCTTGATGCCGAGGTCCAGGGCGGCCACCGTAAATCGCTGCGGCCCTTCGGGTTCGACGATGTAGGTGTCGCCGGTGCTGACCTCACCGGCCAGATCGGCGCCCAGCATCGACTGCTGGGCCCGCACCCGCTCCAGCAACTCGCCCGGCTCGGCGAGGGCATCACCGGAGAACACCCCGGCCTTCATCGACCCGCGGCTGCGCAGATGCCGCACCACCGCCCGGGTGTCGATGCCGGCGATCCCGACGATGTTCTGGCGGATCAGCTCGTCCTCCAGCGTCCCGGTGGCGCGCCAGTTGGAGGCCAGCGGCGACGGGTCGCGCACCGCGTAGCCGGCGACCCAGATCTTGTCGCCGCGGCTCTCGGCGTCCTCATCGTTCCAGCCGGTGTTGCCGATCTGGGGCGCGGTGGCCACCACGATCTGCCGGTGATAGCTGGGGTCGGTGAGCGTTTCCTGATAGCCGGACATGCCGGTGGAAAACACGGCCTCCCCGAGTGTTTGGCCGATCTTGCCGAACGGCGTCCCGGTGAACACGCGGCCGTCCTCGAGGACCAGCAGAGCCTTGGTCACGCGGCCTCCTCGAGCCAGTCGGCGTATTCGTCGCGATGGTTCGCCCGAAACCCGGTGTCGATCTCGACGCCGGACGGCAGCCGCCACCGGATCACCAGTATCCCGATGCGCGCCACGACCTTGCCCGCGATGCCGCGCTCCATGCGGATGGCGAGGATCGACTCGCGGGGAATCCAAATCGGTTTGGCCCGAACCCGTTCCAGCAATATCCCCTCGGGATACCGGGTGAGCACCGCCTTGCTGCGATAGCCGAGGTCGCCGGCCAGTACCCGCTCGTTCCAGGCCGGCGCCGTGGTGCAGCCGCAGTAGAGGCCGCGCGTCGTGACGCTCGCGGTGCCCACCTGGTCGGGCATCTCGGGCAACTCGCCGATCACCTCCTCCTGCCGCTGCGCGCGACGCCGCCAGGATCGCATCATCAGCTGGATCACCACGGCGATCACCACCACCAGCACGGCCGCGAAGATCAGCGACCCCACCAGCGTTCCGGAATTCATGCCGGACTCTTCCCGTCCCGGGCCGTGATCTTCCCGCGCAGCAGCGTCGCGGTCACGGTGGCGGGCAAGGTCATCGACTCGTACGGCGTGTTGGCCGACCGGCTGGCCAGGTCCGGCCCGGCGACCGTCCAGGTGGCGTCCGGGTCGACGACGGTCAGGTTGGCCGGCTCACCCACCTCGAGCGGCCGGCCGTGGTCGGGCAACCCGACGATGCGCGCCGGGTTCTCGCTCATCACCCGCGCGACGTCGCGCCACGTCAACAGCCCGGGCTCCACCATGGTTTGCGCCACCACCGACAGGGCCGTCTGCAGCCCCAGCATGCCGGGGCGCGCGGCGGAGAACTCGACACACTTTTCGTGCTCGGCGTGCGGGGCGTGGTCGGTGGCCACGCAGTCGATCACCCCGTCGGCCAGTGCGCGGCGCAACGCGACGGCGTCGGCGGCCTCGCGCAACGGCGGGTTGACCCGGTTCACCCCGTCGTAGCTGGCCAGCCTGGCGTCGTCGAGCAACAGGTGATGCGGGGTGACCTCGGCGGTGATCGAAATGCCTTGGTCCTTGGCCCATTTCAGGATCTCGACGGTGCCCGCGGTGGAGGCGTGGCAGATGTGCACCCGGGCGCCGGCGTCGCGGGCCAGCAGCGCGTCGCGGGCCACGATCGCCTCCTCGGCCGACCGCGGCCATCCCGCGAGTCCCAGCCTGGCGGCCATCGGCCCCTCGTGCGCGACGGCGCCGACCGTGAGCCGCGGCTCCTCGGCGTGCTGGGCGATCAGCACCCCCAGGCCGGTGGCGTACTCCAGGGCGCGCCGCATGATCAGCGGGTCGTGCACGCAGACGCCGTCGTCGGAGAACATGCGCACCTGCGCGGCACCGTCGGCCATCATGCCCATCTCGGTGAGCTCGGCCCCGGCCAGCCCGACCGTGACCGCGCCGACGGGATGCACGTCGACCAGGCCGACCTGCTGCCCCCGGTGCCAGACATGGTCGGTGACCACCGGGCTGTCGGCGACCGGATTGGTGTTGGCCATCGCGAACACCGCCGTGTAGCCGCCCAGAGCCGCTGCCGCCGAGCCGGTTTCGATGTCCTCGGCGTATTCGCGGCCGGGCTCGCGCAGGTGGGTGTGCAGGTCGACCAGCCCGGGCAGCAACACCTGGCCCGTGGCGTCGATGACGTCGGCGAGTTCCGGAACCGCGAGCCCCGCGCCGATTTCGGTGATCTGCCCGTCGTCGACCAGGACGTCGACCCGGTCGCCCTCACCGTAGAGACGCACGCCGCGGATCAGTACGCTCATGCCGCGATCTCCTCGGTCCCCACCAGCACGTGGAACAACACGGCCATCCGCACATGCACCCCATTCGAGACCTGCTGCAGCACAGCCGATTGCGACGAGTCGGCCACCGAGGAAGCGATCTCCATGCCGCGCACCATCGGCCCGGGGTGCAGCACCACGGCATGGCCGGGCAGCATCGCCTGACGCCGATCGGAAAGCCCGTAGCGAACCGAGTACTCGCGCACCGACGGGAAGAAGCCACCGTTCATCCGCTCGGCCTGCACGCGGAGCATCAGCACCGCGTCGGCGGCGGGCAGCTCGGCGTCGAAGTCGTAGGAGACGGTGGCCGGCCAGCCGTCGACCCCGACCGGCAGCAGCGTCGGCGGCGCCACCAGCACCACCTCGGCGCCCAGGGTGTCGAGCAGCACCACGTTGGAGCGCGCGACCCGGCTGTGCAGGATGTCGCCGACGATCACGATGCGCCGGCCCTCGATGCCGCCGAGCCGCTGCCGGATGGTCAGCGCGTCCAGCAGCGCCTGCGTCGGGTGCTCGTGGGTGCCGTCGCCGGCGTTGATGACCGACGGGCCGACCGCCTCCTCGGCGCCGTCGGGCGGCGCGGTCCAGTCGGCCAGCAGGTGCGCGGCGCCGGATGCCGGGTGCCGGATGATCAGCGCGTCGGCGCCGGCCGCGCGCAGCGTCAGCGCCGTGTCGCGCAGCGACTCCCCCTTGCCCACCGACGATCCGGCCGCGCTCACGTTGATCACGTCGGCGCTCATCCACTTCCCGGCCACCTCGAACGACACCCGGGTGCGGGTCGAGTTCTCGTAGAACATCGTGATCACGGTGCGGCCGCGCAGGGTCGGCAGCTTCTTGATCTCGCGGCCCACCAGGGCCTGCGCGAACCGGTCCGCGTCGTCGAGGATCGCGGTGGCATCGTCGCGGCTCAGGTCGCCGGCGGTCAGCAGGTGGCGGGTCATCGCGATATCACCACGCCGTCGCGGCCGTCCTGCTCGGACAGGTGCACGAGCACGCTTTCGCTGCGCGAGGTGGGCACGTTCTTGCCGACATAGTCGGCGCGCAACGGCAATTCGCGGTGGCCGCGGTCGACGAGCACCGCCAGCTGCACCGCCCGCGGCCGCCCGACGTCGCGCAGCGCGTCCAGCGCGGAGCGCACCGAGCGCCCGGAGTACAGCACGTCGTCGACGAGGATCACCAGCGCGTCGTCGATGCCGCCCGCCGGGATCGACGTGGCCTCCAGCGGCCGGGGCGGCTTTTGCATCAGGTCGTCGCGGTACAGCGTGATGTCCAGGGCGCCGTGGCCGACCTCGACGCCGCTGTATTCGCCGATGTTGGTGGCCAGGCGCTTGGCCAGGATCACGCCGCGGGTCGGGATGCCCAGCAGCACCACCCGCGGCGCGTCGGGCGCGTCCAGCGCGGTCTTTTCGATGATCTGATGCGCGATGCGCGAAATGGTGCGACCCACGTCGGCCGCGGACATCAATTCCCTGCCGGTGGCGGCATCCCCCGCGGCACCCATGCGAGACATGGTTTTTCCTTGACCTCCTTCTCCGCCTCTCTGGACGGATCGTTAAAGGATGTCGGCTGCCCGGCAGCGTAGCATCCCGCGCTAGGCCGGCGAAAATGACATGCGCGGCTTCGCGCATTCACTCTTCCGGTCGATAGAGGACGTGGTCGTCGTCGTATTCGGGCTGTTTCCAAAGGCTGGTGTTGGGATCACGCAACGAGTGTGGCGACGCGGGACCGGTGATCGAAGTCCATTCTGGGTCCGTATACAGGTTGATTCGGCCGTCGCGGATCCAGCGGCAATACCCGTAAAAGAAGATGGCGAAAAGAGCCATCAAAGCCACCATCGCAGCTAGTGCCAGAATCGCGGTCATCATGCTGGGCACGCCGCTTGCAGTGCCTGACCGGCTTGCTGGCTCTGTGCTGCGTAGTCGGTGTAGGCGCGCCGGAAATCCTGACTTGCTGAACTGTTCTCCGATCCGTTCTGCGACTGCCCCGGAATCGTCTGGCGCCACACGTCGAGCATCTTGTGATCGAGATTGACTACAGCGTAGGCCTTTTCGCGTATACCGGCGTCATGGATCTGATCAGCGTACTGACGTAGGCGCGTTTCGCGCGTTTGGTACGCGTCCACCAGCTGCTGCGGGTCATCGATGCCGGCCGGGATGAGATTACGAACCCGATCATTCTCGGACTTGGAGTACTTGATCATGTCGTTGACGATCGCGCAGTCCGATGACGGAGAAGGCCTGAGGTACAGCCACACTGACACCCCAGCTATAGCTAGGACCAGCACGGCAGCGGCGGCTGCGGTGACGACGGTGCGCCTAGTTGCCACGGGTCATCACTGGTGGCGTTGGGATTCCCGTCGACCCGACCCACCAACCGTTTTTGATGTCAATGACGGCGCCGTTGAGGGCTGAAACGGCTGCCCCGACGACGGCGGCGCCGTGTTCGTGAACCGGGCACTCAACCCCTGCCACTGTGCGGCGGCCTGCTGCAGCTGCTCAACAGGCACCTTGAGTTCGTTCGTCGCCATCCGCTGATTTTATGGCGAGCACGCACGGGTCGGTGGCCCCGGGCCGCGGTGTCCGAGCAGAAGCTGCACGACGTCCTCGGCGGCGCGGGCTGGGATATCGAGTCACTGCAGCCGGCACGGTGTGCCGCGAACTGGACGGTGCAACGACGCTGGCCGGCCGCGGGCTACCCTGACCGGGTGAACCGTTTGGCCCTCGACGGCAATCAGGCCTCCATCCGCGAGGTCTGCGACGCCGGCCTGCTCGCGGGGGCGGTGACGGTGGTGTGGCAGCGCGGAGAAGTGCTGCAGCTCAACGAGATCGGGTACCGCGACGTCGACGCGGGCCTGCCGATGCAACGGGACACCCTCTTCCGCATCGCGTCGATGACCAAACCCGTCACGGTCGCGGCGGTGATGAGCCTGGTCGACGACGGCAAGCTCGCGCTGACGGACCCGATCACCCGCTGGGCGCCGGAGTTCGCCGGCGTGCGGGTGCTGGACGACCCGCGCGGCCCGCTGGACCGGACGCACCCGGCGCGGCGCGCCATCCTGATCGAGGACCTGCTCACCCACACCAGCGGCCTCGCCTACGGGTTCTCGGTGTCCGGGCCGATCTCGAAGGCCTATGTGCGACTGCCGTTCGGCCGGGGCCCGGACGCCTGGCTGACCGAGCTGGCCGAGCTGCCGCTGGTGCACCAGCCCGGCGAACGGGTGACCTACAGCCATGCCATAGATCTGCTGGGCGTCATCGCATCCCGCATCGAGGGCAAGCCGTTCCATCGGGTTCTCGACGAACGCGTCCTGGGCCCGGCGGGCATGACCGACACCGGGTTCTTCGTCTCGGCCCAAGCGCGGGCGCGCGCCGCCACCATGTACCGGCTCGACGAGGACAACCGGCTGCACCACGACGTGATGGGACCGCCGCACATCACGCCCCCGTCGTTTTGCAACGCCGGCGGCGGGTTGTGGTCGACGGCCGATGATTACCTCCGATTCGTGCGGATGCTGCTCGGCGACGGGACGGTCGACGGGGTGCGGGTCTTGTCCGCTGAGTCGGTGCGCCTGATGCGCACCGACCGGCTCACCGACGAACACAAGCGACACAACTTCCTCGGGGCGCCCTATTGGGTCGGCCGCGGGTTCGGGCTGAACCTGTCGGTGGTGACCGATCCGGTGAAGTCCGTCCCGCTGTTCGGCCCGGGCGGGCTGGGAACGTTCAGCTGGCCCGGCGCCTACGGGACCTGGTGGCAGGCGGACCCGACGGCCGACCTGATCCTGCTGTACCTGATCCAGAACATGCCCGACTTCAGCGTGGACGCGGCCACCGCCGTGGCGGGCAACACGTCGCTGGCGAAACTGCGTACGGCACAACCGAAGTTCGTCCGCCGCACCTACCGAGCGCTCGGCCTCTAGCGCCATGGCCGACTATCCGCCTGACCGCATCGCCGGGCCGCGACTGGTGCTGCGCCCGCCCGTGCTCGACGACGCCGGCGCGCTGTTCCAACGGGTCGCCCGCGATCCGAAGGTCACCAAGTATCTGAAGTGGACGCCGCACCGAGACGTCGCTGCGACGCGGCGGGTGATCGCCGAAAAGCTCAATGTCGGCGACGACGAGCGGACCTGGGCCGTCGCGCTGCGGCACAGCGACGAAGTCATCGGGCTGGCCAGCTGCCGGCGCCCGGTGCCGCACTCGGTCGAGATCGGCTACTGCATCGGCCGACGGTGGTGGGGCAAGGGTTTCATGACCGAGGTCCTCGGTCTGCTGATGGACGCGCTGCAGGCCGACCGGGGCGTTTACCGCGTCTGGGCCACCTGCCACGTCGACAACGAGCGGTCGTCCCGGGTGCTGCTGCGGGCCGGGTTCGAGCTGGAGGGCCGGCTGGCCCGCTACGCCGTCTACCCCACCATCGGCCCCGAGCCGCTGGACGCCCTGCTGTACGCCAAGGCCCTGCGGTAGATCAGGGCCTTCGGCGGAGCCCCGGGGTCAACGCCGATCCGACGTTTCCCAAGCCGCGAAATGGGAATTCGACCTTTCACGGGTACACCGCCGCTGACACCGCGCGAGTAGCCACAGGAAGAGGTGGCCTAATCGATGACCACCGACGCTAGTACCGCGCCGCTGCACACCGCGGGCCGCCACGAAATGCCTGGCGGCCGCCACGAAAAGCGCGCAATCCGGCACGGGCATCGTCGTTTCGGCGGCCCCGTGTCGAGCGTCGCGTTCTGGTTGCGCTCCCGGCTGGGGGTCGTCGCCGGCGCGGCCGCGCTCGCGTTGTTCTCCGGCGCCGTCGGCGCGGTCGGCGTCGTCGCACTGCACTCCACCGCACCGGCCCCCAGGGCTCCGACCGCGCCCGCCCCGCCGGCGCCCACGACCCTCGAGCAGGCGGTGGCCAAGGCGATACCCAGCGTGGTCAAACTCGAGACGGCCATCGGCCCGGAAACCCAAGAGGGGTCCGGCGTGGTGCTGGACACCGACGGGTTCATCCTGACGAACAACCACGTCGTGGCGACGCCCGGCCCGGGCCAGGCCGGCCCGCCGGTGAAGGCCACCGCGACTTTCGCCGACGGACGCACCGCGCCGTTCACCATCGTCGGCGCCGACGCCGCCACCGACATCGCGGTGGTTCGCGTTCAAGGCATCGCGGACCTGCGGCCGATAACGATGGGATCCTCGGCCGGCCTGCAGGTGGGCCAGAGCGTGGCCGCCATCGGCGCGCCGCTCGGACTGGACGGCACGGTCACCACCGGGGTCATCAGCGCGCTGCACCGTCCGGTGTCGGGCATCGTCGGCCCGGGCAGCGGCGACGCCGTGCTCGACGCGATCCAAACCGACGCCACGATGAGCCCCGGCAGCTCCGGAGGCGCGTTGGTCGACGCGGCCGGCGCGATGATCGGGCTCAACTCCGCAATCGCGACAATGGGATCCGGCTATCCCGGCGGCCCGGCCAGCTGGATCGGTGTGGGTTTCGCCATCCCCGTCGACCAGGCCAGGAGCGTGGCCGAGCACCTGATCGCGACCGCCGCGGCCGCCAACGCATCGCTGGGCCATCGCTGAAAACCGAAGGCAGGCAGTGGAACCCACTGAAATCGGTCACGACCCGCTGAAGCCCGCCAGCGCCCGGCGCGCGTAGGCCCGCACGTCGGCGTCTGAGTCCTTGAGCGCGATCCCCAGCGCGTCGCGGGCGGCGGGCTCGCCGGCCCACCGGGTCAGGCTCAGCACGGCCGCCTTGCGCACGTCGAGGTGGGCGTCGGCGAGCGCCTCGGACAGCCGGGGAACGGCGAATTCGGCCGTCGCGCCCGCCAGCGCCCGCGCCGCGCCCTCCCGCACCTGCCAGGCCGGTGCCAGCAGCGCCTTTTCGATAGCAGCGAAATCGCCTTCGCCGCAACCTAATTCGCCCAGCGCGGCCAGCGCCGCCGCGCGCACCAGCGGATCGGCGTCGGCGACCAGCGCGCTCACCGCATCCGCGCCGCCGCGCAGCGTGGCCAGGCCGGCGGCCGCCGCTATGCGGACCTCGCGGTTGTCGTCGCCGGTGGCCGCGACAACCCCGGCCACGTCGTCGACCGACACCAGCGCCCGCACCGCCTCGATGCGCACTCGGTGCTCGGGATCCGTTAGCGCGCGCCGGTATTGGTCGCCATCGCCGACCCGGCGCGCGGCCAGCAGGTACAACGACGCCGCGCGCACCACCGCGTCGCGGGAGGACAGGCGCGCCCGGGCCGCGGCCGGGTCGGGCAGCACCTCCACCAGCTCGCGGATTCCCTCGGCGCCGGCGCGGCGCACCCCAGCGTCGGCGTCGTCCAGCGCGGCGAACAGCGCCGGGGCATACCCGTCGGGGATGTGCTCGGTGAGGGTGGCCACCGCGGTCTTGCGCACCCCGGGATCCGGGTCGGTCAGGTAGGGCTCCAGGTCGGCGATCGTCGGCTCCTCCAGCGCGAGCACCTCGGCGATGCGCGGCGACGGCGGCTCGAATGCCGTTGCGGCCGAGCCGATCCGCGAAGCGCTGACGGCCGGGGCCTGACCGCCGACCAGCGGCGGCTGCTCCACCTCGTGCACGGTCTGATCCAGCGGCGGCAGGCCGTCCAGCTCGGGCACCGAGACGAAATAGGGGGCCACGGGGCGCTTGAGGAACACCATCGCGCCGTCGGGCCCCCTGCGCAGGTTGAGGTGATAACCCCATTGGCCGTCGTCGCGCCCGGGCAGGTCGGCGCGGTCGTGGTAGAGGCCCCAGCGGGATTCGGTCCGGGTGAGCGAGGACCGCGCCGCCATCTCGGCGCAGTCCCTGATGAACGACACCTCGACGGCGCGCATCAGCTCGTGCGGAGTGCGGGCGCCCATCTCGGCGATCTCGGCCCGCATCCGGTCGAAGGTGCGCACCGCGATGGACAGCTTGGCCGCCGTCTTGGGCGGCGCCACATAGTCGTTGACGAACCGGCGCAGCTTGTATTCCACCTGCGGCTGGGGCGGCCCGTCCGGGTGCCGCAGCGGTCGGTAGATCAGCTCGTGCGCGTCACGCAGTTGATCACCCGGAAGCTCCTGTGGCGCGGCAACTTCGGCGCACGTGGCGGCGGCATGGCTGCCGGCCAGGTCGCCGAACACGAACGCCCCGATCATGTAGTTGTGCGGCACGCAGGCCAGGTCCCCCGCGGCGTACAGCCCGGGAACGGTGGTGCGGGCATGCTCGTCGACCCAGACCCCGGAGGCGGAATGGCCGCTGCACAAACCGATCTCGGAGATGTGCATCTCCACATCGTGGGTGCGGTAGTCGTGGCCGCGGTTGGCGTGGAAGGTGCCGCGGGTGGGCCGTTCGGTGGTGTGCAGGATGTTCTCCAGCGCGGTCAGCGTCTCGTCGGGCAGGTGGGACACCTTCAGGTAGATGGGCCCGCGGGCGGAGTCGATCTCGCTCTTGACCTCGGCCATCATCTGCCCCGACCAGTAGTCGGAGTCGACGAACCGCTCCCCCAGCGCGTTGACCTGGTAACCCCCGAAGGGATTGGCCACGTAGGCGCAGGCCGGGCCGTTGTAGTCCTTGATCAGCGGATTGACCTGGAAGCACTCGATGCCGGACAGCTCGGCGCCGGCGTGGTAGGCCATCGCGTACCCGTCGCCGGCGTTGGTCGGGTTCTCGTAGGTGCCGTACAGGTAGCCCGACGCGGGCAGGCCGAGCCGCCCACACGCCCCGGTCGCGAGTATCACCGCCTTGGCGCCGACGGCGACGAATTCCCCGGTTCGGGTGTTCAGGGCGGCGGCGCCGACGGCACGGCCGTGAGACGTCAGCACCCGCACCGGCATCAGGCGGTTCTCGATCCGGATCCGCTCCCGCATCGACCGTTGCCGCAGCACCCGATACAGCGCCTTCTTGACGTCCTTGCCCTCCGGCATGGGCAGCACGTACGAGCCCGACCGGTGCACCCGGCGCACCGCGTACTCGCCGTGCTCGTCCTTCTCGAACTTCACCCCATAGCGTTCCAGGCGTTGCACCATCGCGAACCCGCGGGAGGCCGTCTGATACAGCGTGCGCTGGTTGACGATTCCGTCGTTGGCGCGGGTGATCTCGGCGACGTAATCCTCGGGTTCGGCCTTGCCGGGAATGACGGCGTTGTTGACCCCGTCCATGCCCATCGCCAGCGCGCCGGAGTGCCGCACGTGGGCCTTCTCCAGCAGCAGCACCCGCGCGCCGCCCTCCGCGGCGGACAGGGCGGCCATGGTGCCCGCGGTGCCTCCGCCGATGACCAGCACGTCGCAGTCGAGGCGGACCGGCGCCAAATCCGGAACCCGCATCAGGCCGCCACCGAATGATCCAGGGCGGCAAGGATTTCCGCGCGCAGTTCGCCCCGGGGCCGGGTGTCTCGCGGCTCGGGCACGTCAAGCACCGCCCGCGCGGGCCGGCCGGCCTTGCCCAGCACGACGATCCGGTCGCCCAGTGTCAGCGCCTCGTCGACGTCGTGCGTGACGAAGACGATCGTGGTGGGGTGGGTGCGCCAGGTGTCGATGAGCAGTCGCTGCATGGCGGCGCGTGTCTGGGTGTCCAGCGCCCCGAACGGCTCGTCCATCATCACCGCGCGCGGGGCGCCGGCCAGGCCGCGGGCCAGCTGGACGCGCTGGCGCATTCCGCCGGACAGGCTCTTGGGCAGGTAGTGGCCGAAGCCGGTGAGCCCGAGCTCCTCGATCCAGCGTTCGGCCGCCGGGCGTCGGGTGGCGCGGGGCTCGCCGCGCAGCCGCAGGGCCAGCTCGATGTTGGATCGCACGGTGCGCCACGGCAGCAGCGCGTTGTCCTGGAACACCATGCCCCGGTCGCCCGACGTGCCGGTGACCGGCATGCCGTCGGCCAGCACCCGCCCGTCGTCGGGGCGCATCAGGCCCGCCAGGGCGCGCAGCACCGTCGACTTGCCGGAGCCGGACGGCCCGGTGAGCACCAGGATCTCCCCGGGCCGCACCGTCAGGCTCAGCCCGTCGATGACCGGATCCCCGGTGTAGGACAACCGAACTCGGTCCAGCTCGAGGCTCATCCCGACGGTCACCGCGACTGCTCCTGCGCGCGCGGCAGCCAGCGGGTCACGCGCCGGCCCACCAGCTCGACGGCCGCGGCCGTCGCGAATCCCAGCACCCCGATGGTGATGATGCCGACGAACACCTGGGGGTAGGCCAGCACGGTGTAGCCCTGCCAGGTGCGGTAGCCCACCCCGAGGCGCCCGGAGATCATCTCCGCGGAGATCACGCAGATCCAGGCCACGCCCATGCCGACCGACAACCCGCCGAACACGCCGGGCAGGATGCCCGGCAGCACCACCTGCCGCAGCACCTGCCAGCGGCCGCCGCCGAGGGTGCGCACGGAGTCCTCCCACAGCGTGGGCAGCGCCCGCACCGCGTGCCGGGTGCTGACCATGATCGGAAAGTAGGCCGCGAGAAAGGTGATGAACACGATGCCGGCCTCGTCCGTGGGAAACAGCAAGATCGCGACCGGCACCAGCGCGATGGCGGGAATGGGCCGGGCCAGCTCGGTCAGGGGGCCGAACAGATCGGCGAACAACCGCGAGCGGCCCAGCCACACGCCCGTCGCGACGCCGACCACCGCGGCCAGCCCGAAGCCGGTGAGGATGCGAATCAACGACTGCGCCAGGTCAAGCCAGTACTCGTAGGCGCCGAGCCGGCGGTGCAGCGCGGTCACGATCTCGGTGACCGTCGGCAACGTGTCGAACCGCAGCAGCAGCCGCACCTTGCCGGCGGTCAGCAGCTGCCAGAGCCCGACGGCGGCGGCCACCGAGGCCACCCGCAGCAGCCGCGACCGCCACGGCGAGGCGACGCGCCGCGGCCGCACGAACGTCGGTGTCGAGACCGCCCCGACGACCGGTTCGATCAATTCCGCTGTCATATCGAAACCCCCAGTGCCTGTTGATAACTCATGGCGACACCGCCCGGGTGCGCGGCGAGATACCGGCGCGCCCCGGCCTGCGTGCCGAAGGGCAAGAATCTTTGGCCGTCCTTCACCCAGACCGCCCTGTCGGCGAACCACCGGGTGCCCAGCTCCGCGTCGGGAACATAGGCCGCGCGGACCTTGGCGCCGCGCGCCGCGGCATCCCGGGCGGCCTGCAGCAGGCCGGTCGGATCGGCGGTGGTTTGGGTCCTGTCGGCCCCGTCCAGCCACAGCTCGCTGGCCGAGGCGGGGTCGCCGCCGAGCGTCGACGGGTTCGCGGTGCGCGCCCGCGCCGCGTCGTAGTTCAGGCCGCGGGCCGCGAAGACCGCGCGCAGCGGCCCGTCCTGGACGAAGCCCGCGATGTCGAGGTCGGCGAAGTCGCCGATCGACTTCAGGTAGGGCACATCGCTTTTCAGCGCGTCGACCAGCGATGGCTTCAGCGTGGTGTCGAACGACGTGCCGCCGGGACCGTTGTAGAGGTACACCACCTCCTGTGGCAGGCCGCTGCCCTGGGCGACGATGCGGGCGGCCTCCAGCGGCTTTTCGTTGAGGAAGTCGGTGGCGTCCAGTTGCGCCTGCAGGAAGGCCGCCAGCACCTCGGGGTGGGCCGACGCGTAGGAGCGGCGCACCACCACACCGTGCAGGGTGGGCAGGTTCAGCTCGGCCCCGTCGTACAGCAGCCTCGCCTTGCCCTGGTAGACCAACAGCCCCGGCCAGGCGACGAACTGCGAAAGCGCCTGCACCTGGCCGGATTCCAGCGCCGAAGCTCCGATCTGCGGCTGCTGGTTGAGCACCTGCACACCGCCGACCCGCGCGCCGTCCAGCGCCCGCACCAGGGTGCCGTGGCCCGCCGAGCCGACGCTGGCCGACACCTTCGCGCCGGCCAGGTCGGCCAGTGTCGCGGCCGGCGAATCGGGCGGCACCACAACCATGTTCAGGGCGCCCTTGGGGTTGTAGCCGGTGACCGACACCATCTCGGTGCGGGCCAATGGGTTGGCCTGCGTCTTGGAGCCGTTGATCAGCATCGGGTAGTCGCCCATCGAGCCGATGTCGATCTTCTCGGCGAGCATCTGCGCGGTGATCGGGGCGCCGGTGTCGTAGTCCTGCCAGCGCACCGCGTATCGGGTGCCGGTGCGGGTGGTGATGTCGGCGAGCCGGCGCTCCAGGTAGCCCTGGGCGCGCAGCAGCGTGCCCGCGGTCACGGTGTTGATGGTCTTGGACTGATAGCCCACCACCACGTTGACCACGCCGGAGGACGCCGACAGCGCTTCCAGGGAGCATCCGGAGACGGCGGCGACGATGACGGCCGCCATCGAGATCAGCCGCATGGCTTGGTGTTTCATCAGCGGAGCAGATACGGCATGTTCACCGTGACGGCGCCGGTGGGGCAGCGGGCCGCGCACGGGCCGCAGTACCAGCATTCGTCGACGTGCATGAAGGCCTTCGCGGTGTCGGGGTCGATGGCCAGCGCGTCCAGCGGGCAGATCTCCACGCAGAGCGTGCAGCCGTCGATGCACAGCGATTCGTCGATGGTCACGGGAACGTCGGCGCGGTGGTTGACCAGCGTCATGGTTTGCTCCTTATCGGCTCGGCTCGTAATAAATTGCCGCGCATGGTGATTCGGTCGCCCCGCATCCGGATGTACTCCAGGTCGACGGGCGTGCCGTCGTCGAGGCTGGTGAGCCGCTCCAGCATGAGCAGCGCCGACCCGTCGGGCACCTGCAGCGTGGCCGCCGAGTGCGCGTCGGCGGGGATGGCCTCCAGCGCCAGCGACGCCGACCCCAGCCGCCGCCCGCTGACCTGCTCGATGAGCGCGAACAGGTCTTGGGTTTCCAAGGGGTGACCCAGGATTCGGTTTCCGATATCCGGCGCGAGGTAGGTCAGGTCGAGGCTCAGCGGCAGGTCGCCGAGGTAACGCAGCCGCTCGACGAACACCGCCTCCTCGCCGTGCCGCAGCCGCAGCCGGCGAGCCACCGACGGCGGGGCCGTCACCGGCATGGCCGCCCGCACCTCGTTGCGGACCTCGCCGAGGTTCTTGAAGGTCTCCTTGAGTCCCAGCAGCGAATCCAGCCGATGGTCGTACTTGCGCTGCGCGACGTGGGTGCCGACCTTGGGTCCGCGGTCGATCAGCCCCTCGTTCTTCAGGATGCCCAGCGCCTCGCGAATGGTGTTGCGGGACACCAGGAACTCGGAAGCCAGGTCGTTCTCGGCGGGCAGGCCCTCGGCGTAGACGCCGGCGTGGATCTGCTGGCGCAACACGTCGGCGGCCCGGCGGGCACGATTGGCCCGGGAGCCCTCGGAACGCGAGATCGGGATGGCGTCGGCCACGCCGTCACGCTAATGCAGCTCAGGGCGCGAACAGGCCGGCCAAATCGGGGCTTTGAGAGTCGGTCCGCGCTTTGCGCCGGGCGGCGCTTCGCCACGACCAGCGGGAAACCACGCGCCGTCGGGCTATTGCGCCACTTCCGCCGACGCGCCGCGGTTGCGATCCGCGTGAGCAGAACTTCTCATGACGCCTTGGCGTACCTGCGAACCAGGTCGTTTTCCCCGAACGTGCTCGTGTGCTGCAGGCCCGCGTCGTCGCGACCGAAAAACGTCCACTGCCGCGGGGTCGCCTGCGGCCCGCTGATCATCTTGACCCGGTAGCGCAGCGGGCCCGGACCCAGCGAGCCGATGACGTCGCCGACCCGGATCTCCGACGGATGAATCTGCGGTGCGTCGTGCCAGTTCTGTATCGCCATGTCGCCTGCGACGCTCCCGTCTTGACCGGAAAACCGGCCGGATCACTCGAATCGGCGACGACATGACGTGTTGGTCAGATGCGAGGTATCGCCGACTTTTCCCACCCTACCCGGGGCGTCCAGCACGAACGGGCTTTTGCGCGGTGTGCCGCCGCAGGCCCGGCTCACGCGTCCTTGGCGGCCGCCTGCACGACGGTGTCGCCGTTCGACGACCCGTTCGTGGCGGAGGCATCCGCCGACACCTCGAAGACCGGGAACGCGGAACCCACCGCGGCCGTCGCCGCGTTGCGCTGGGCCTCCATCCGGGCCAGCGCCTCCGGCGTGAACACCGACAACCCGAGTTCGGGGTTGTACCCGTGGATCTCCTTCACGTCGAGCTGGGCCAGGAAATAGATGATCTCCTTGGAGACCACCTGACCCGGGACCAGCACCGGGAAGCCGGGCGGGTAGGGCACCACGAACGTGGTGGACACCAGCGTCTTGCCCTCAGCCAGTCGCCGGCCGGCGGTGCCGATCAGCACGTACTCGCGGTCCGACTCCTCGTAGCCCGCGTAGAAGGCCGTCCGCGTATCGCCGAACGCGCAGGCGTCGACGGGACGGAACGCGATGTCGAACTCGCTGAAGTCGGGCAGGTGCGGCAGATCCTCGGTGATCTCCTCGACGTGGCGGTCGTGCAGCGCCCAGTCGGCGGCGCTGGCGGCCTTCTGCAGGCGGTCGAGGTCGGTGGCCACCCGGCGCAGCACGTCGAGCAGGTAATGCACGCTCGACCAGGTCACCCCGATCGTGAAGATCAGCAGCACGCTGTTGATCGACGTCTTGTTGATCTGGATGCCGAAGCGGTCCATCAGGACCTTCTCCCGGAAGTCGTACCCGTTCATCCCGGTCTTGCCGACGAACAGCGTGACCCGCGTCGGATCCAGCACGAACTCGTCGGACCGCCACGCCTCGTTCCACTCGGCCTGCGCGCCCTGCACGACCTGACGGTAGGAGCTGACATGGGAGGCCCGGAATTCGTCGGGCACCAGGTCGGACTCGTCGAGAATGCGGAACCACTTGCTGATCAACCGGTCCTTGCGAACACGGCCCCGGAAGGTCAGCGCCATGTTATAGACCTGCCGAACCAGCTGGAATCCCTCGATGTCCACCTGTCGGCGCGCCAGATCCAGCGACGCGAGCAGTTGCTGATTGGGCGAGGTCGACGTGTGGGTCAAGAACGCCTCACCGAACGCGTCGCGGGTGCGCGCATTGAAATCCTGGTCGCGCACGTGGATCATCGACGCCTGCCGCAGCGCCGACAACGACTTGTGCGTGGAGTGCGTCGCATACACCCGGACCCGCGCGCAACCGGGGTCGGGCAGCAACCGGCGGTGCACCCACTCCGACCGGTCGACGCCCTCCATCGACGCCGCCCACTTCCGGTATTCCGCAACGTATTCCGGCGACGACAACATCTGGTACAGACGATCGGCGGACACCATGGCGGTGCGCTGCCGGGCCCACGGCACGGCGGTGGCGAACGCGTACCACGCCTCGTCCCACAGGAAGCAGATGTCCGGCTTGATCGCCAGCACCTCCTCCATGACGCGGCGCGGGTTGTAGACGACGCCGTCGAAGGTGCAGTTGGTGAGCAACAGCATGCGCACCCGGTGCAGCTGCCCGGCCGCCTCCAGGTCCAGCAGCGTCTTCTTGATCGTCTCCAGCGCCACCGCACCGTAAATGGCGAACTGCGGCAACGGATACGCGTCGAGGTACAGCGGATACGCGCCGGCCAGCACCAGGCCGTAGTGGTGGGACTTGTGGCAGTTGCGGTCGATCAGGACGATGTCGCCCGGCCGGGTCAGGGACTGCACGACGATCTTGTTGGCGGTCGACGTTCCGTTGGTGACGAAGTAGGTGTGCTCGGCGTTCCACGTCTTCGCGGCCTTGTCCATCGCCTTCTTGATGTTGCCGTGCGGGTCCAGCAGCGAGTCCAGGCCACCCGAGGTGGTCGACGTCTCGGCCATGAAGATGTTGCGGCCGTAGAACTCTCCCATGTCCTGCAGCGACTTGGAGTTGAAGATGCTGGCGCCGCGCGCGACGGGAAGGGCGTGGAACTGACCGACCGGCGCCGCCGCGTAGGCGCGCAGCGCGTCGAAAAACGGTGTGGCGAACCGGTTCCGCAGGCCCGCGAGCACCGTGCTGTGCAGGTCGGTCACGTCGTTGAGCCGGTAGAACGTCCGGTCGTAGACGTCCTGCTCGTCGTCGTTGCCCGCCGCGATCGACTCGTCGGTGAGCAGATAAAGGTCGATGTGGGGCCGCAACTCGCGGATCCACTCGCCGCATTCGAGCCAGTCGTCGGCGCGATCGGTCACCGGCGCGGCGTCGTTCGGCCCGAGCAACGTGTTCATCAGCGGCACCCGGTCGCGCGACCGCAGCGGCAGGTCGTGGCGGATGATCGCGGCCTGGATCTCGCCGTTCAGCGCGACCGCGGTGATGGCGTCCTCGACGCTGGGCACGACGAGGAGCTCGAACTGCACGTCGTCGGACGGGGAGCGCAGCGCCCGCAGGCATTCCGCCAGGCTGTCGGGCGCCGTCATCGGCGCGTCGTCGGCGAGCAACACGGTGTAGAACTGCTGCTGTTTGGCCTGGGCCACCAGCTCCTGATCGGCCAGCGGCGCGGTGGTGTCGAAAAGCCCTGCGCGGTCGCCGTATTCACACAGCAGCCGCGCGGCCAGCGACACCTCCTCGGACAGCCGCACCGTGGACTTGCTCTCGAGGTGGGCGCGGAAGGTGGCCAGGTTCTCCGCGCCGGGATACAGCCAGTACCGCTCGTAGGCGCCGATGCGGTCCATCAGGCGTTTCACCCGGGCCATGTCGTGGGCGATGTCCAGCCCGGCGAGGTCGACCTCGGCGAGGTGGCGGCAGGCGTCGTCGAGCAGGTTCCAGGTGTCCACGCGGGTGTACGACGGGTTGGCCACGGCGGCCAGCGCGGAGACGCGAAGTCGTCGCGGATGGGCACTGTCTCGATTCATGTCGTCACCTTCCGCGGGATCCAGCAAGTATTGTCACCCGCCGGTGCCGCGCACGGAATCGTTTCGCCCAGGATTCGACGGCGCCGGATCAGCCATCCAGCTCGTCGTCGGCGTCGATCACCCGCCGGTTGGCGCGGGAGCTGTCGACCCAGCGCAGCCCCGGAAGCTCCCAGCGGCGCGCCGGCAGGTCGGTGACGTCGCTGAGCGAGCGCACCACCGCCTGCGTCAGCCCCATGATGGCGGCCATCACCGGCAACAGCGGCTGCAGCGGCTTGGCCGCCGTGCGCACGGTGCTGATCCGGCGGGCCACGACCAGGCGCTCGATCGAGTGGTACAGCCAGGCGCCGACGCCCAGCGCGTAGATCGAGAGCACCGACGCGACGATGGTCCAGCCGTAGGCGGCGCACACCACGGCGCCCAGCACCACCGTCGCGGCCAGGAGGGCCGCGACGAGGGCGCGCAGCTCCAGCCGGCTCATGCCTCGGGCCCGCCCAGCGCCCGGGCGGCCGCCCGGATCTGCGGCGTCACGAGCATGACCTGGCCCAGCACGCCGTTGACGAAGCCCGGCGAGTCGTCGGTGGACAGCTCCTTGGCCAGCTGCACGGCCTCGTCGACGGCGACGGGCTCCGGCACGTCCTCGGCGTACAGCAGCTCCCACACCGACACCCGCAGGATGGCGCGGTCCACGGCGGGCAGCCGGTCCAGCGTCCAGCCCTGCAAATGGGAGCTGATCAGGTCGTCGATGTGCGCGAGCTGCTCCCCGACCCCGCGCACCGCCGTCCGGGTGTAGGCCGGCAGCGGCGCCACGTCCGGGTTCGCCCCGGCCAGCGCGGCGCGGAGGTCGACGGCCTCGGCCGGGCTCAGGCCGCGGGCCTCGGCCTCGAACAACAGGTCGACGGCGCGCTTGCGGGCCTGATGGCGTCCCTTGACCGGGCGCGCGGGCCGGGCGGGCCTGCTCACGCGTTGACGCGCCCCAGGTAGCTGCCGTCCCGCGAGTCGACCTTGAGCTTGTCTCCGGCGTTGATGAACAGCGGCACCTGGATCTGCGCGCCGGTCTGCAGGGTGGCCGGCTTGGTGCCGGCGCTGGAGCGGTCGCCCTGCAGGCCCGGCTCGGTGTGGGTGACCTCCAGCTCGACCGACACCGGCAGCTCGATGTACAGCGGCGACCCGTCGTGGAACGCCACCTGCACCGGCATGCCCTCCAGCAGGAACCGCGCGGCGTCGCCCACCAGCGACTCCGGCAGGTGATGCTGCTCGTAGTCCTCGCTGTCCATGAACACGAAGTCCGAACCGTCGCGGTAGAGGTAGGTGGTGTCGCGCCGGTCCACGGTCGCGGTCTCCACCTTCACCCCGGCGTTGTAGGTCTTGTCGACGACCTTGCCGGAGAGCACGTTCTTCAGCTTGGTGCGCACGAAGGCCGGACCCTTGCCGGGTTTGACGTGCTGGAACTCGGTGATGGTCCACAGCTGCCCGTCGATTACCAGGACGAGTCCGTTCTTGAAGTCGGCGGTGGTCGGCACGGTCGCTGAATCTCCTCGGGGATGGCCGGGTTGCTGTGGAACATCCTACGGGCGCACGAACTTTCCCCGCGCGGCCCGGGCGGTGAGCAGGCAGCTAGACGGGGGTCCACACGCCGTTGTTGAAGAATCCCCACTGACCCGACGTCGGGTTCCACATCAGGTGGGCCTGCGGCGCCCAGGCCGGTGGGGGCGGCGCCGGCGGCGCCCACGGCGGCGGGGGTCCCCAGGGCCCCCAGCCCGCCGGGGCGGGGCCCTGCCAGTCGTGGCACTGGTTCCAGTCCCAGTTGTAGTTGGTGCCCCAGGCCGGGTCCCACTGCTGGCCGGGGCACCAGTGGTTGGTGGGGGCCGGGGCCGCCTCCGCGATGCCGGCCGACCCGAACGCGGCGAGCGCCAGCGCGCCGGCGCACAGCCGAACCCACATGTGCTTCATGTCAGGACCGCCAGTTCTTTGGGGAACCGGGTCAGCAGCTCCGGGGCGTGTCCGGCGGCCTCCGACCCCCTCGCCGTTCCGTCGGCCACCACCAGCGTGTCCTCGATGCGGACGCCACCGCGGCCGGGCAGGTAGACGCCGGGCTCCACGGTCACCACGGAGCCCGCGAGCAGGGTGCCGGCGGAGGTGGCCCCGATTCCCGGTGCCTCGTGGATCTGCAGGCCCACGCCGTGCCCCAGGCCGTGGCCGAAATTCTCGCCGTAGCCGGCGTCGGCGATCAGCTGGCGCGCCGCGGCGTCCACCTCCCGCAGGCCGGCGCCGGGCCGCAACGCCTCCCGACCTGCCCGCTGCGCGTCGGCGACCAGCTGGTAGATCTCGCGCTGCCAATCGGCGACCTTGCCGGCCTTGCCCAGCACGAACGTGCGCGTCATGTCGGAGTGGTAGCCGGCGACCAGCGCGCCGAAGTCGATCTTGACGAAATCGCCCGCGGCGAGCACGGCGTCGGTGGGCCGGTGGTGCGGGATCGCCGAATTGGGGCCCGCCGCCACGATCGTCTCGAACGAGATCCCGTCGGCGCCGTGGTCGAGCATCAGGGACTCCAGCTCCCGGCTCACCTCGCGCTCGGTGCGCCCGGGCCGCAGGCCGCCCCGCGCCACCAGGTCGTCGAGCGCGGCGTCGGCCGCCTCGCAGGCCAGCCGCAGCAGCGCCAGCTCGCCGGCGTCCTTGACCTCGCGCAGCTTCTCGACGGTGCCGGCGGCCCGGACCAGCTCGGTCTGGCCGCCCCGTTCGTCCAGCTCACCGGTGAGCGCGTCGAAGCCGTCGACGGTGACCACGTTGCTTTCGAAGCCCAGCTTGCGCACCCCGCCGTCGGCGGCCCGGCCGACCAGGTAGCGCCCGACGGCCCGCTCGATGGCGATCTCGAGGTCGGGCGCCTGCTCCGCGGCCTGGGTGCGATACCGGCCGTCGGTGGCCAAAATCGGCACCCGATCGTCGGCGAAAACCAGCAACGCGCCGTTGGACCCGGAGAATCCCGACAGATACCGCACGTTGATCAGGTCTGTGACCAGCATCGCATCCAGCCCGCCGGCCACGATTTGCGATTTCAGGTTTCCTCGACGCTGGGAATGTGTCACAGCCCTTGACGGTACTCGCTACGCTTTCCCCCCATGAGCAACTGGATGCTGCGCGGATTGGGCTTGGCCGCGCTAATGGTGATCGTTCGCTTGCTGCAGGGGGCGATGATCAACGCTTGGCAAGAGTGGGCGGCATGGATCAGCGTGGTGCTGCTGATCCTGTTCGCCGCGTGCGCGGCCGTGTGGGGGGCGATCGACGGCCGGGCCGACGCCACGGCCACCCGCGATCCGGATCGTAGGCAGGACCTGGCGATGACCTGGCTGCTGGCCGGCCTGGTCGCGGGGATCGTCAGCGGGGCCGTGGCCTGGCTCATCTCGCTGGCCTACAAGGGGCTCTACACCGGGGGCCTGATCAACGAGGTGACGACGTTCGCGGCGTTCACCGCGCTGGTCGTGTTCCTGTCCGGCATCGTCGGGGTGACCTTCGGCCGCTGGCGGGTGGACCGGCAGTACGAGAAGGAGCCGGAGCGGCACCACGGCCTGGCCGCCAAGGGGCGCGACGGCGACACCGACGTGTTCACCGCCGTCCGCGGCGACGAAACCCCGACCGGCAAGATCCCGGCGGCCCGGACCGAGGAGCGGACCGCGCCGGTGGCCACCGCCGAGCGCGACGAACCCACCGAAACGATCCCGACGGCCCGCGACGACGACAAGACCGAGGTGATCCGCACCGACACCGACGCCAGGCACGCGCGCGGGGAAGAAAAGGAATAGCCCTCAGCCGGTCAGTCGTTCACCGACGCCAGGTAGCGCAGGGCCAGCAGGTAGCCCTGGACTCCCAGCCCGACGATCACCCCGGTCGCGACCGGGCTGATGTAGGAGTGGCGCCGGAACTCTTCGCGCGCATGCACATTGGAGATGTGCACCTCGATCAGGGGTGCGCGCAGCTCCGCGCAGGCGTCGCGCAACGCGACCGAGGTGTGGGTCAGCCCGCCGGCGTTGAGGATCACCGGCTCGCCCGCGTCGGCGGCCAGATGGATCCAGTCCAGCAGCTCGCCCTCGCTATCGCTTTGGCGCACAACGGCTTTCAGCCCGAGCCCGGCGGCCTCGCGCTCGATCAGCGCGGCCAGCTGGTCGTGGGTGGTGTCCCCGTAGACGTCGGGCTCGCGCCGGCCCAGCCGGCCCAGGTTCGGGCCGTTGAGGACATGCACCGTGACGGTCATCAGGCCTCCAGTCCCGCGTACGCGGCGGCCAGCAGCGACGAGTCGGGCCCCACCAACCGGCCCGGCTTGGCCAGCCCGTCGAGGACCACGAACCGAAGCACGCCGGCCCGCGACTTCTTGTCCCCCGCCATGTATTCCAGCAGCTGCGGCAACGCGTCGGCGTCGTAGCTGACCGGCAGGCCGAGCGAGGTCAGGATGGCGCGGTGGCGCTGCGCGGTGGCGTCGTCCAGGCGGCCGGCGAGCCGGGACAGCTCGGCGGCGAACACCAGGCCCACCGACACCGCGGCGCCGTGCCGCCACCGGTAGCGCTCGCGGCGCTCGATCGCATGCCCCAAAGTGTGCCCGTAGTTCAGGATTTCGCGCAGCTCCGACTCCTTCTCGTCGGCGGCGACGACCTCGGCCTTGACGGTGATGGCGCGCCGGATCAGCTCGGGCAGCACCTCACCGGCCGGGTCCAGCGCCGCCCGCGGGTCGGCCTCGATGAGGTCGAGGATCACCGGGTCGGCGATGAATCCCGCCTTGACCACTTCGGCCATCCCGGCGGCGATCTCGTTGTGCGGCAACGTTTCCAGCGTCGCCAGGTCGACGAGGACCGCCAGCGGCTGGTGAAACGCGCCGACCAGGTTCTTGCCCGCGTCGGTGTTGATCCCGGTCTTGCCGCCGATCGCCGCGTCGACCATGCCGAGCAGCGTGGTGGGCACGTGCACGATGTCGACGCCGCGCAGCCAGGTGGCCGCCGCGAAGCCGGCGACGTCGGTGGCCGCGCCGCCGCCGAGGCTGACCAGCGCGTCCTTGCGGCCGATCCCGATGCGGCCCAACACCTCCCAGATGAATCCCACCACGGGCAGGTCCTTGCCGGCCTCGGCGTCGGGGATTTCGATGCGGTGCGCGTCAACACCCTTGTCCGCCAGGCGGCTTCGCATCGCCTCGGCGGTCTGCGCCAGCACCGGCTGGTGCAGGATCGCGACCCGGTGCCGGTCGCCGAGCAGCTTTTCGAGCTCGTCGAGCAGCCCGTCACCGATCACCACCGGGTAGGGCGGGTCGACGGCCACCCGCACGGTGACCGGTTCGGTCGTATCGGTCATTTGGCGGCCGCCGGGCTGTTCTCGGGGACCTGCAACCGCGACAGGATCTGGCGCACCACCGCGCCCGGATTGCGGCGGTTGGTGTTGACCCGGATGGTCGCGACGCGCCGGTACAGCGGAATCCGCTGGGCCATCAGCGCTTTGAATTTCGAGTACTTCTCGGCCTCGTCTCCCCCGGCCAGCAGGGGGCGCACCGTGTTGCCGCCGGTGCGCCGAATCCCCTCCCGGGCGCTGATCTCCAGGTAGACGACGGTGTGGCCGGCGAGCGCCTCGCACACCCCCGGGCTGGTGACGGCCCCGCCGCCCAGCGACAGGACGCCGTCGTGCTCGGCCAGCGCCCCGCGCACCACCTCCTCCTCGATGCGACGGAACTCCCGTTCGCCGTCGGTGGCGAAGATGTCGGCGACGGTGCGGCCGGTGCGCTGCTCGATCGCCGCGTCGGTGTCGAGCAGCCCGACCCCGAGCGCCTTGGCCAGCCGCCGCCCGATCGTGGACTTGCCGGAGCCCGGCAACCCGACGAGCACCGCCTTCGGGGGCATCACGCCGTCCCCGACGCGTGGGTCGCCGGGGCCTCCCGGTCGGCGACCGCGCGCTGGTACGCCTCGATGTTGCGGCGGGTCTCGGCCAGCGAATCGCCGCCGAACTTCTGCAGCACCGCGCGGGCGAGGACCAGCGCCACCATGGTCTCGACGACGACGCCGGCGGCCGGCACCGCGCACACATCCGAGCGCTGGTGGATCGCGACGGCCTCGTCGCCGGTGGCCATGTCCACGGTCGCCAGCGCCCGCGGCACGGTGGAGATGGGCTTCATCGCGGCGCGCACCCGCAGCGGCTGCCCGTTGGTCATGCCGCCTTCGAGCCCGCCGGCCCGGTTGGTCGAGCGGACGACGCCGTCGGGCCCGGGGTACATCTCGTCGTGCGCGCGGCTGCCGCGGCGGCGGGCGGTTTCGAAGCCGTCGCCGATCTCGACGCCCTTGATCGCCTGGATGCCCATGACCGCGGCGGCGAGCTGGCTGTCCAGCCGGTTCTCTCCGCTGGTGAACGATCCCAGCCCGACCGGCAGGCCCAGCGCCACCACCTCCACCACGCCGCCGAGGGTGTCGCCGTCCTTCTTTGCGGCCTCGATCTCGGCGATCATGGCCTGCTCGGCCGCCTTGTCGAAGGCGCGGACCGGGCTGGCGTCGATGGCGGGCAGGTCTTCGGGCCGCGGCGGCGGGCCGTCGTAGGGCGCCGACGGCCCGATCGCGATGACGTGGGAGAGCACCTCGGCGCCCAGCGCCTGGCGCAGGAACGCCCGGGCGACCGTGCCCGCCGCGACGCGGGCCGCGGTCTCGCGGGCGCTGGCCCGCTCCAGCACCGGCCGGGCGTCGTCGAAGCCGTACTTGAGCATGCCGGCGTAGTCGGCGTGGCCGGGCCGCGGCCGGGTGAGCGGCGCGTTGCGGGCGATGTCCGCCAGCTCGGCGGGGTCGACGGGGTCGGCGGCCATCACCGTTTCCCACTTCGGCCATTCGGTGTTGCCGATCTCGATGGCGATGGGCCCGCCCAGGGTCAGGCCGTGGCGCACCCCGGCGAGCACGGTCACGGCGTCGCGCTCGAACGCCATCCGGGCGCCGCGGCCGTAGCCGAGCCGGCGGCGGGCCAGCTGGTCGGCGATCTCGGTGGAGGTGACCTCCACGCCCGCGACCATGCCCTCGAGCACGGCCACCAGCGCGCGGCCATGGGATTCCCCGGCGGTGATCCAGCGCAACACCCGTCCATCTTCCCATGGGCCCGGCGGCCGGGAATCAGAGTCAACGCCGGGTGGCCGTCAAAGCAGCGCCAACGCAACCGCGCCGGCGGCGGCCGCACACATCGACGGGCCGTGCGGCACGGCGAGCACCCCGCGCGGCCGCACCGCCAGCGCCGCCAGCGCGGTGAGCAGCGGCGCGGCCAGCGCCGCGCAGAACCACACCGCCACCCCGAAGCAGCCCGTCAACGCGCCCAGGCCGATGGCCAGCTTCACGTCGCCGGCCCCCATCCCGGCCGGCGACACCAGGTGCACCAGCAGATACAGCCCGGCCAGCGCCGCCGCCCCGGCCAGCGCGGGCGGCCCGCGACCGGCGAGCGCGGCGGCCAGCAGGATCGCGCCCGCCCCGGGCAGCGTCAAAAGGTTCGGCAACCGGCGCTCCCGGACGTCGTACCAGCTCAGGGCCGTCAGCCACGCCAGCACCAGCGCAGCCGTCAGCGTCCGCATGCGCGGCACGCTAATCCAGTGCCTCCAACGCGCAAGTCATCGCCGCGCGCGGCGCCGGCAGCCCGGTGAACTGCTCGACCTGCGCGAACGCTTGGTGCAGCAGCATCTGCAGGCCGCTGATCACTCGGCCCCCCGCCGCGGCCACCGCCGCGGCCAGGGGTGTGGGCCAGGGGTCGTAGACGGCGTCCAGCAGCACCGGGATCGCGGCGAACGTGTCCGCGTACCGCGCGGCCACGTCCGCCGGAATGGTGCTGACCAGCACCTCCGCGGCCGCCACCTCGTCGGCCAGCGCGGCGTCGCCCAGCCGGCAGAACCGCGTCGGCACCCCGACCCGAGTTCCCAGCTCCACCAGGCGGGCCGCCTTGCCCGGATCGCGGGCCACGACGGTGATGCCGGGGACGCCGAGTCCGGCCAGCCCCACGACGGCCGCGGGCGCGGTGCCGCCCGATCCACACACCAGCGCCCGACCAGTGGCGGACCCGAGCGCGCCGCTCACCCCGTCGACGTCGGTGTTGTCCGCCCGCCACCCGCGCGCCGTGCGGACCAGGGTGTTGGCCGAGCCGACCAGCGCCGCGCGTTCGGTGCGCTCGTCGGCGAACCGCAGGGCGGCGAACTTGCCCGGGCTGGTCACCGACACGCCGACCCACTCGGGCCCGAAGCCGCCGACCACAGAAGGCAGCTCCTCGGCGCCGCACTCGATGCGCTCGTAGGTCCAGCCGTGCAGGCCCAGCGCGCGGTAGGCGGCCAGGTGCAGCTGCGGGGACTTCGAATGCGCGACCGGCGAGCCGAGCACGGCCGCCCGCCGCGGAGGCCCCGAGCTAGCGCGCGCTGTCGAGGACACCGTTGCGCTTAGCCAGCTCGATGTTGGCCAGATGCTGCTGATAGTCCCTGGTGAACAGCGTCGTCCCCTGGGCGTCGATGGTGACGAAGTACAGCCAGTCCCCCGGCTGGGGATGCTCGGCGGCGTGCAGCCCGTCGGCCCCGGGCGAACAGATCGCGGTGGCCGGCAGGCCCGGGGACACGTAGGTGTTCCACGGGGTCTTCTGGGCACGGTCGGCGTCGGTGGTGGCCACCTCGCGGCGGTCCAGCGGGTAGTTCACCGTCGAGTCGAACTCCAGCGTGTGGCGCGCCTGCAGCCGGTTGTAGATGACCTGCGCGACCTTCGGGAAGTCCTGCGAGTTCGCCTCCTGCTGCACCAGCGACGCCACCACCAGGATGTCGTACGGCGACAGGTGCATGGACTGGGCGGTGTCCACCAACCCGGATTTCGTGTATTCCGCGGCCCCGGCGCCGATGAGGTCCGCCAGGATGGTCTGGGCCGACGCCGAGGGGTCGACGTTGAAGGTCCCCGGTGCGATCAGGCCCTCGAGCCGGCGATGGTCCCTGCCCAGCTCGGTGACCGGCTCGACCGCCCAGGGCGGCACCGACAGCGCGCCGGGCGGGCTGTTGCCGGCCGCCGCGCGCAGGTCGTCGACCGAGACGCAGCGCTTGGTGCCGTCGAGGTCCACGCAGGTGGCACGCGAGATCAGGCTGAGGATGCCCGGGTTCACCACGTTGGTCTTCATGTCGGTGGTGTCGTCGAGCTGGCGTCCCTCCGGGATCACCAGCCGCCCGACCCGGTTGTTCGGGTCGGCCAGCCGCGCGACGGCGTTGGCGGCCGGGATCTCGGTGCGCATCCGGTAGAAGCCGGGCTGGATGGAGTTGATCTTGCTGTTGCCGTGCGCGGCGTTGACGAATGCCCGGACGGTGGCGACGACGCCCTGGTTGTGCAGCGTCTCGCCGACCGCGGTGGTCGAGTCGCCGTCCTGGATCTGGATCACGATGTCGTGCTTGCCGTCGCCGGTGTAGTCGTCGCCGGCCCCGAACATCACGTGCCACAGCTTGGAGCCCAGGAAGACGGCGGCCACCACGATCACGACCAGCACGCCGGCGGCGATCCGGCCCGCGTAGCGCCGCCGCTTGCGGCCCTGTTCGGCCCGGATCCGCTCCACCCGGCTCATCCTGCGCCGGGGCGGCCCGACGGCCTCGGGCTCGGCGCGCCGCCGCCCGCTGTCAACCATCGGTGGCGTCCCCCGCCGCGGGCTCGGCCCGGGTGGCCCGGCGCTGGTCGAGCCAGCTCTGCAGGATCGCCACCGCCGCCGCCTGGTCGATCACCGCCCGCTGCTCCCTGGCCCGCATCCCCGCCGCCCGCAGCGACCGCTGGGCGCTGACGGTGGTCAGCCGCTCGTCGGCGAGCCGCACCGGCGTGGGGGCGACCCGCCGGGCCAGCGCCTCGGCGAGGTCGATCGCGTCCTGGGCCGACGGGCCGGTGCGGTCGGCCAGCGTCCGCGGCAGCCCGACGATCACCTCGACGGCCCCCAGTTCGGCGGCGAGCTCGGCCAGCCGGCGCAGGTGCCGGCCGGAGCGGTCGCGGCGCACCGTCTCGACCGGGGTGGCCAGGATGCCGTCGGGATCGCTGCAGGCGACACCGATCCGCACGCTGCCCACGTCGACGCCGAGGCTTCTGCCGGGTCGGGTCCCCCGACCCGGATTGTCCCGTTCGGGATCGCCGGGCCGGTCGGGCAAGCGATGCTGTGTCGAGACCACTCAACCGACCCGCGCTATCGCGGCGATCTGGGAGCGGACCGCGTCCAGCGCCGCGTCGATGCCGGCCGGATCCTTGCCCGAGCCCTGCGCCAGGTCGGGCTTGCCGCCGCCGCGGCCGTCGACGGCCATGGCGAGCTGCTTGACCAGGTCGTTGGCCCGGATCCCCAGGTCCTGGGCGGCGGGATTGGCGGCCACCGCGTACGGCACGCTCTTGCTCTCGCCTGCCGAGTTGTCCGTGATCAGCGCGACCACCGCGGGGTCGCCGCCCAGCTTGCCGCGGATGTCGCCGACGAGGGAGCGCAGGTCGGCGGCGGTCATTCCGCCGGACATGCGCTGCGCCACCACCCGAACGTTACCGATGCGCTCCGCGCCGGCGGCGGCGTTGGTCGCGGCGGCCCGCGCGCCCGCCAGCCGGACGCGTTCGAGCTCCTTCTCCGCGGCCTTGAGCCGGTCCACGAGGTTGGCCACCCGGGCGGGCACCTCCTCCGACGGCACCTTCAGCGACGACGCCAGCCCGGCCATCAGCGCCCGCTCCTTGGCCAGGTGCCGGAACGAGTCCAGCCCGACGTAGGCCTCCACCCGGCGGACCCCGGAACCGATCGACGATTCGCCCAGGATCGTCACCGGGCCGATCTGCGCCGAGTTGTGCACGTGGGTGCCGCCGCACAGCTCCAGCGAGAACGGTCCGCCGATCTCCACCACCCGCACCTCGTCGGGGTAGCTCTCGCCGAACAGCGCGATGGCCCCCATCGCCTTGGCCTTGTCGAGCTGCTCGGTGAAGGTGTGCACCTCGAAGTCGGCCTGCACGGCCTGGTTGGTGACCTCTTCGATCTGGGTGCGCTGCTCCTCGGTGAGCGGCCCCTGCCAGTTGAAGTCGAAGCGCAGGTAGCCCGGGCGGTTCAGCGAGCCCGCCTGAACGGCGTTGGGCCCCAGCACTTGTCGCAGCGCCGCGTGCACCATGTGGGTGCCCGAGTGCCCCTGGGTGGCGCCGCGGCGCCAGCCCGGGTCCACCGCCGCGATCACGGTGTCGCCCTCGACGAATTCCCCGGACTCGACGTTGACCCGATGCACCCAAAGGGTTTTCGCGATCTTCTGCACGTCGGTGACGGCCGCGCGGGCGGCCTCGCTGGCGCCGGTTCCGCCGATGCTGCCCTCGTCGGCGATCTGGCCGCCCGACTCGGCGTACAGCGGGGTGCGGTCCAGCACCAGCTCGACGCGATCGGCGCCGTCGGTGCCGTGCGCGACCACCGGGACCCGCTTGCCGTCCACGAAGATGCCCAGAATCCTTGCCTCCGAGGTCAACTCGTCGAACCCGGTGAACTCGGTGGGGCCGGCGTCGACCAGCTCCCGGTAGGCGCTCAGGTCGGCGTGCGCGTGCTTGCGCGCCGCCGCGTCGGCCTTGGCGCGGCGGCGCTGCTCGGCCATCAGTTCGCGGAAGCCGATCTCGTCGACCCGCAGGCCGGCCTCGGCGGCCATCTCCAGGGTGAGCTCGATCGGGAAGCCGTAGGTGTCGTGCAGGGTGAAGGCGTCCGAGCCGGAAACCACCTTGGCGCCCGCCGCTTTGATGGCGGTGGCCACCTCGTCGAACAGCTTCGAGCCCGACGCCAGCGTGCGGTTGAACGCGGTCTCCTCGGCGACGGCGATGCGCCTGATCCGGTCGAAGTCGGCGACGAGCTCGGGGTACGACGGGCCCATCGCGTCGCGCACGGTGGCCATCAGGTCGCCGACGATCGGGCCGTCGATGTCCAGCAGCTTGGCCGAGCGGATCACCCGGCGCAGCAGCCGGCGCAGCACGTACCCGCGCCCGTCGTTGCCGGGGCTGACCCCGTCGCCGATCAGGATCGCCGCGGTGCGGCTGTGGTCGGCGATGATGCGGTAGCGCACGTCGTCGTCGTGGTTGCCGGCGTCATATCCACGCGGGGCGCGCGCCGCGACGGTGTCGATGACGGGCCGCAGCAGGTCGGTTTCGTAGACGTTGTGCACGCCCTGCAGCACGAACGCGACCCGCTCGACGCCCATGCCGGTGTCGATGTTCTTGCGGGGCAACGGTCCCAGGATCTCGAAGTCCGTCTTGCCGGTGCCCTCGCCGCGCTCGCTCTGCATGAACACCAGGTTCCACAGCTCGACATAGCGGTCCTCGTTGACGATCGGGCCGCCGCCGGGCCCGAACTCGGGCCCGCGGTCGTAGTAGATCTCCGACGACGGGCCGCACGGTCCGGGGATGCCCATCGACCAGTAGTTGTCGGCCATGCCGCGGCGCTGGACGCGTTCCTCCGGCAGGCCGGCGACCTCCTGCCACAGCCGCGCGGCCTCGTCGTCGTCGAAATACACTGTGGCCCAGAACCTTTCGGGGTCCAGCCCGTATCCCCCGTCGACGACGGGTTTGGTCAGCAGGGACCAGGCCAGCTCGATGGCCTCGCGCTTGAAGTAGTCGCCGAACGAGAAGTTGCCGGCCATCTGGAAGAAGGTGTTGTGCCGGGTGGTGACGCCCACCTCGTCGATATCCGGAGTGCGGATGCACTTCTGGATGCTGGTGGCCCTGGTGTACGGCGGGGTGCGCTGCCCCAGGAAGAACGGCACGAACTGGACCATGCCGGCGTTGACGAACAGCAGGTTGGGGTCGTCGAGGATCACCGATGCGCTGGGCACCTCGGTGTGACCCGCGTTCACGAAATGATCAAGGAACCGCTTCCTGATCTCGTGTGTCTGCACTTGCGTTCGCTTCTTCCCGTTTTGTGATTGCCGTCGACTCCCAGCCTATTCGCCCGGATATTGGAAGGCCGTCCGCCTGGTCGTCAGCCCTCCAGGAAGCTCAGCCGCACCGACCGCCGCGGATTGTCCCGGTTGAGGTCCACCAGCACGACGCTTTGCCAGGTTCCCAGCAACGGCTCACCGGCGGAGACCGGCACTGTCACCGACGGCGCGACGATCGCCGGCAACACGTGGTCGGCGCCGTGGCCCTCGGAGCCGTGCGCGTGCCGGTAGCGGTCGTCGCGCGGCAGCAGCCGCTCCAGCGTGTCGACCAGGTCGTCGTCGGAGCCCGCGCCGGTCTCGATGATCGCCACCCCCGCCGTCGCGTGCGGGACGAACACGTTGCACAGGCCGTCGCCGCAGCTGAAGCAGAACCTGCGGACCGCGTCGGTGAGATCCACGATGCGGCGCCGCGCGGTGTTCACATCCAGCACATCCGTATGCACCCGGTCAAGCCTACGGTGGGGCGGCTGGGGGCGGCCAATCGTTTGGTGGGCGCCGCTCGCAGCGCCATTGACATCGCCATTGCGGGCGCCGACCGGCAGGAGGAAGGTGGTGCTTGGACCGGTGGCGCCACCGGGGCGCTGCCCCGAAAAAGAGGGGGTGGATCGTGTACGCACGCTCTACCACAATCCAGGCGCAACCCTCGTCCATCGACGCCGGAATTGCGCATGTTCGCGACGAGGTCATGCCCGCGCTGCAAGGCATGCCGGGGTGCGTCGGCGTATCCCTCATGGTCGACCGTCGCTCCGGCCGGTGCATCGCCACCAGCGCCTGGGAAAGCGACGAGGCCATGCGCGCCAGCTACGACACCGTGACGCCGATACGTGATCGGGCCGCCGAAATGTTCGGTGGCACGGCCGATGTCGAGCAGTGGGAAATCGCCGCGCTGCACCGTGACCACCGCGCGCCCGACGCTGCGGGCGTGCGGGCGACCTGGGTCAGGGTGCCGCCGGAACAGATGGACCAGGGCATCGAGTACTACAAGTCGTCCGTGCTGCCCAGGCTCGAGGACCTCGACGGGTTCTGCAGTGCCAGCCTGCTGGTCGACCGCGCGTCCGGGCGCGCGGTGTCTTCCGCGACGTTCGACAGCCTCGACGCGATGGAGCGGAACAGGGGCCGGGCGACCGAACTGAAGAACGAGTCGATGCGCGAGGCGGGCGCCGAGGAACTCGACGAATGCGAGTTCGAGCTGGCGCTGGCGCATCTGCGGGTGCCCGAGCTGGCCTGATGTCACCGCGGTAGACGGGCCGGCCGAACGCCGGTCCGGGCGCGCGTTGTGCCCATTGCGGCCGATAACCGGTAGGAGGAAGGTATCTGGTGGGACCGGTGGCGCCGCCGGGGCGCCGCCCCGACACAGAAGGGGTCGATCGTGTACGCACGCTCTACCACCATCCAGGCGCAACCCCTGTCGGTCGACATCGGAATTGCGCACGTTCGCGATGTCGTCATGCCCGCCCTGCAGGAGATGGCCGGGTGTGTCGGGGTGTCGCTGTTGGTTGATCGCCAGTCCGGCAAATGCATCGCCACCAGTGCGTGGGAATCCATCGAGGCGATGCGCTCCAGCGCAGAGCGGGTGGCGCCCATCCGGGACCGCGCCGCGCTGATGTTCGACGGCAGCGCCCGCGTCGAGGAATGGGAAATCGCGCTGCTGCACCGCGACCACCGCTCCCAGGCCGGGGCGTGCGTGCGGGCCACCTGGCTCAAGGTGGTGCCGGACCAGCTCAACCGGTCGCTGGACTTCTACCGGACGGCGGTGCTTCCCGAGATGGAGCGACTGGACGGCTTCTGCAGCGCCAGCCTGATGGTCGACCACCCGGCGTGCCGGCGGGCGGTGTCGTGCTCGACGTTCGACAGCATGGAGGCGATGGCCCGCAACCGCGACCGCGCGACCGAGCTGCGCAGCCGGCGGGTGCGGGATCTGGGCGCCGAGGTGATCGACGTCGCCGAGTTCGAGCTCGCCATCGCCGGTCTGCGGGTGCCCGAGCTGGTCTGACGTTTCACATGCCCGCTAGGGCAGCGCATCCCCGGGGAACCCGATGCAGGGGTGCACCTCGTAGGTGAAGGTCCCGGCCGCCACGCCCGGGTCGCCGTCCATGATCGCCGCGGTGGCCTCGACCGTCGCCGCGAACACCCCGACACCGCAGACGTCGGACTCGTCGGTGACCCGCAGGACCACCGCGAGCACGCCGTCGTCGCGCAGGGCGAAGTTGCGCCGCCCGTGCTCCCAGACGATGGACGCCGCCGCGTCGTCGGCGTAGTTGGGTCCCCGCTTGAGGATTACGACGCTGTAGGGCTTGGCGCCGGACAGCAGCGTGCCCATCTCCTCGTCCGTGAACGTCCTCATGGCCGCCTCCTTTGCTTGCGGATGATCGCTCGCAGCCGCTCCAGTCGTCCGGCCATCTCCCGCTCACCGCCGCGGCCGGTGGGCCGATAATAGTCGACGCCCACCAGCTCGTCGGGCGGATATTGTTGTGCCACAACGCCATCCGGGTCATCGTGCGAGTATTTGTACCCCTGCGCATGGCCCAGCCCCGCCGCGCCGGAGTAGTGCCCGTCGCGCAGATGGGCCGGCACCAGGCCGGCCTTGCCGGACGTGACGTCGTCCATCGCCGCGGCCAGCGCGGTGGTGACCGCGTTGGACTTGGGCGCGGTGGCCAGGTGGATGGTGGCGTGCGCCAGCGTCAGCTGCGCCTCGGGCATGCCGATCAGCGCCACCGTCTGGGCGGCGGCGACCGCGGTCTGCAGCGCGGTGGGGTCGGCCATGCCGATGTCCTCGCTGGCCAGGATCAGCAGCCGGCGCGCGACGAACCGGGGATCCTCCCCGGCCACCAGCATGCGCGCCAGGTAGTGCAGCGCGGCGTCGACGTCGGAGCCGCGCACCGACTTGATGAAGGCGCTGATGACGTCGTAGTGCTGGTCGCCGTCGCGGTCGTAGCGCACGGCGGCCTTGTCCAGGGACTGCTCGATGGCCTCGACGGTGACCGGCTCGCCCTGCACCGCCTCGGCGGCGACCTCGAGCGCGGTCAGGGCGCGCCGGGCGTCGCCGGCGGCCAGCTGCACCAGCAGGTCGACGGCGTCCGGCCGCACCACCACCCGCCCACCCAGGCCGCGGGGGTCGTCGACGGCCCGCTGCACCACCGTGCGGATGTCGTCGGGCGTGAGCGGCCGCAACTGCAGGATCAGCGACCGCGACAGCAGCGGCGCCACCACCGAGAACGACGGGTTCTCCGTCGTCGCGGCCACCAGCAGCACGATCCGGTTCTCCACCGCCGACAGCAGGGCATCCTGCTGAGTCTTGGAGAAGCGGTGCACCTCGTCGATGAACAGCACCGTCTGCTCGCCGGAAAGGACGCCGTAACGGGCTTTTTCGATGACGGCGCGCACGTCCTTGACGCCGGCCGACAGCGCCGACAGGGCCTCGAACCGGCGGCCGGTCGCCTGCGAGATCAGCGCGGCCAGCGTCGTCTTCCCGCTGCCCGGCGGGCCGTACAGGATGGCCGACGCCACACCCGAGCCCTCGACCAGGCGGCGCAGCGGCGACCCGGGGGCCAGCAAATGGTCCTGCCCGACGACTTCGTCCAGCGACGCCGGGCGCATCCGCACCGCCAGCGGCGCGCCGGCGGACGCGCCCAGCTCGTGGTTGGTCGCCTGCGCCGCGCCGGGCAGGTCGAACAGACCGTCGGACACGGCTTCAGGCATACCACGCGAAGCCGACGACCGCGCCCGCCGGCGGCGGGGCGAGGCGCGGCGAAACAGCCCTCGCCCCGTAGCCGCATATTTGTTAAGTTCCCCGAAGTTCAGTGCGCGTGCCCACGAAGCGAATCCGACAGCTAGGACGGCAATGAGCCAGCCCCCCGAGCAGCCACCCAACCCACCCGAACCGCAGGGCGCCGACAATCCGCCGGGCTACCCGCCCCCGCCCCCGCCGCCGCCGGGCTACGGGCCGCCGCCGGGGGCTCCTCCCCCGCCGCCACCCGGGGGCTACGGACCGCCGCCCGGCTATGGACCGCCGCCCGGCCCGCCCGCGGGACCGCCGCCCGGCTACCCCCCGCCCGGGCCGCCGCCCCCCGGCTATGGCGCGCCTCCCCCGCCGCCCGGCCCCCCTCCCGGATACGCCCCGCCCGGGCCGCAGTTCAATGTCGGCGAGGCGGTGAGCTGGGCGTGGAACAAGTTTGCCCAGAACGCCGTCGCGTTCATCGTTCCGGTCCTGGCGTACGCGTTGGTGTTGGTGGTGTTCGGCCTTGTCGCGGGCCTGCTGCCCTGGCTGTTCGGCCAGCGCTCGTACGGCACCTACATCGACGCCGACGGCAACACCGGCAGCACCGCCTTCGTCAGCTTCAGCGCCACCTCGTACGCCGTGATGATCGTCGGCTGCGTTCTGCTCTTCGTCACGGGGATCTACATGCGCGCCGCGCTGGTGTCCGGCTGCCTGGACGTCGCCGACGGCAAGCCGGTGACCGTCGCAACGTTCTTCAGGCCGCGCAATCTCGGCGGGGTGTTCCTGACCGTGATACTGGTCGGGATCGGCGTCGCGATCGGAATGATCTTTTGTTTCGTCCCCGGGCTCATCTTCGCGTTCCTCGCGCAGTTCGCCATCCCGTTCGTTGTCGACCGGTCCACCTCGCCGGTCGACTCGATCAAGGGCAGCATCGCGACCGCCCGGTCGAACGTCGGGGGCGCCCTGCTGTCGTGGCTCGTGCAATTCGCGGTCGCGGTGGCCGGTGAATTGCTGTTCTGGATCGGGCTTGTCGTCGCCATCCCGATCGCCGTGCTGATCCAGATCTACACCTACCGCAAGCTTTCCGGCGGTCAGGTCGCCGCGGTGGAACAGCCGAGCTATCCGCCGGCCTACCAGCCGGGCCCGTTCGCCGGCCCGCCGCCGGGACCACATCCCGAACAGCAGCCGGAACCGCGGCCCGAATAGCCCCCGCGTAACCGGGCGGTTAGGGCCGCAGCCGCGTGCGCTGCGCCGCCGCGGCTCTTGTGGTCCAATCAGCGGTTATGGGTATCAAAGTGGCGCTGGAGCACCGCACCAGCTACACCTTTGATCGACCGGTGCAGGTGTATCCGCACGTGGTGCGGTTGCGCCCGGCGCCGCACTCCCGCACGCCCATCGAGGCCTACTCGCTGCGCGTCGAGCCGGCCGACCACTTCATCAACTGGCAACAGGACGCGGTGGGCAATTTCCTTGCCCGGCTTGTGTTTCCGAGTCCCATGCGCCGGCTGACCATCACCGTCGGCCTCATCGCCGACCTGAAGGTGATCAACCCGTTCGACTTCTTCATCGAGGACTGGGCCGAGACGTGGCCGGCCGGGGGGTTGGCCTACCCCAAACCGCTGGCCGCGGACCTCGAGCCGTACCTGCGGCCCGTCGACGAAGACGGCGCGGGACCGGGCGAGCTGGTGCGGGCCTGGGTGGACAACTTCTCGGTTCCCGACGGCACCCGCACCATCGACTTCCTGGTGGCGCTCAACCGGGCGATCAACGCCGACGTCGGCTACAGCGTGCGGATGGAACCCGGTGTGCAGACACCGGATTCGACGCTGCGCTGCGGCGTCGGCTCCTGCCGCGACTCGGCGTGGCTGCTGGTGTCGATCCTGCGCCGGTTCGGCCTGGCCGCGAGGTTCGTGTCCGGCTACCTGGTGCAGCTGGCCTCCGACGTCGAGGCGCTCGACGGGCCGTCGGGGCCGGCCGCCGACTTCACCGACCTGCACGCGTGGGCCGAGGTGTACATCCCCGGCGCGGGCTGGATCGGGCTGGATCCGACGTCGGGCCTGTTCGCCGGGGAGGGGCACATCCCGCTGGCGGCCACCCCGCATCCCGCCACCGCGGCGCCCATCAGCGGCGGCACCGAACCCTGCGAATCGGTGCTGGAGTTCTCCAACACCGTGACCCGCGTGCACGAGGACCCGCGCGTCACGCTGCCCTACACCGAGGAGGCCTGGCAGGCGATCTGCGCGGTCGGCCGCCGCGTCGACGAGCGGCTGGCCGCCGGGGATGTGCGGCTGACCGTCGGCGGCGAACCCACGTTCGTGTCGGTGGACAACAAATCCGACGAGGAGTGGACGACGGCCGCCGACGGCCCGGACAAGCGCGCGCGGGCCTCCGAGCTGGCCGCCCGGCTGAAGGCGGCGTGGGCGCCCGGCGGGCTGATCCAGCGTGGGCAGGGCAGGTGGTATCCGGGAGAGCCGTTGCCGCGCTGGCAGATTGCGCTGTACTGGCGCACCGACGGGCGGCCGCTGTGGGCCGACGACACGCTGCTGGCCGACCCGTGGGCCGGCGATCCGAAAGCCGCGGCCGCCGACGGCGAGGCGGCCTACAAGCTGCTCGCCGGCGTGGCCGAGGGCCTGGGTCTGCCGCTGTCCCAGGTGCGGCCGGCCTACGAGGACCCGCTGGCCCGGCTGGCGGCCAAGGTCCGCCTGCCCGACGGCGACCCGGTGGCCGCGAGCGACGACCCTGCGTCCGACACCGCCGCCGGCCGCGCCGCGCTGCTGGCGCGCCTCGACGAAACCGCCACGGCCCCGGCCGCTTTCGTGCTGCCGCTGCACCGCCGCGACGACGGCTCGGGCTGGGCCAGCGCCGACTGGCGGCTGCGCCGCGGGCGCATCGTGCTGCTCGAGGGCGACTCGCCGGCGGGCCTGCGGCTGCCGCTGGATTCGATCAGCTGGCGCGAGCCACGCGCGACGTTCGACGCCGATCCCCTCGCTGTGGACGGCGTTCTGTCGGCGGAGTCGACAGACGCCGTGGTGACCGCCGACGACTCCGCCCCGCCGACGGCGATGGTCGCCGAGGTCCGCGACGGGCTGCTGCGCGTCTTCGTGCCGCCCACCGAGGCGCTGGAGCACTTCGTCGACCTCATCGCGCGGGTCGAGGCCGCGGCCGCGCAGGCCCACTGCCCCGTCGTGATCGAGGGCTACGGGCCGCCGCCGGATCCGCGGCTGGCCTCGACGACCATCGCGCCCGACCCCGGGGTCATCGAGGTCAACGTCGCGCCGACGGCCAGTTTCGCCGAGCAGCACCGGCAACTGGAAACCCTGTACGAGCAGGCCCGGCTGGCCCGGCTGGCCACCGAGTCGTTCGACGTCGACGGCAGCCACGGCGGCACCGGCGGGGGCAACCACATCACGCTCGGCGGCGTCACGCCGGCGGACTCGCCGCTGCTGCGCCGCCCCGACCTGCTGGTCTCGCTGCTGACCTACTGGCAGCGGCACCCGTCGCTGTCCTACCTGTTCGCCGGGCGCTTCGTCGGCACCACGTCGCAGGCACCCCGCGTCGACGAGGGCCGCGACGAGTCGCTCTACGAGCTCGAGATCGCGTTCGCGGAGATCGCGCGTCTCTCGGCGGGCGGCGCGCCCAAACCGTGGGTGACCGACCGCGCGCTGCGCCACCTGCTGACCGACATCACCGGGAACACGCACCGCGCCGAGTTCTGCATCGACAAGCTCTACAGCCCCGACAGCCCGCGGGGCCGGCTCGGCCTGCTGGAGCTGCGCGGCTTCGAGATGCCGCCGCACCTGCGCATGGCGATGGTGCAGTCGCTGCTGGTGCGCTCACTGGTGGCGTGGTTCTGGGACGAGCCGCTGCGCACGCCGCTGATCCGCCACGGCGCCAACCTGCACGGCCGATACCTGTTGCCGCACTTCCTGATTCACGACATCGCCGACGTCGCCGGCGACCTGCGCGCGCACGGCATCGCCTTCGAGACCAGCTGGCTGGACCCGTTCACCGAGTTCCGCTTCCCGCGCATCGGCACCGCCGTCTTCGACGGCGTGGAGATCGAGCTGTGCGGGGCAATCGAGCCGTGGAACACCCTCGGCGAGGAGGCCACCGCGACGGGCACCGCCCGCTACGTCGACTCGTCAGTGGAACGCGTCCAGATCCGCATCATCGGCGCCGACCGCGACCGTTATCTGGTGACGTGCAACGGCTATCCGGTGCCGCTGCTGGCCACCGACAAGCCCGACATCCACGTCGGCGGGGTGCGGTTCAAGGCCTGGCAGCCGCCCAGCGCGCTGCACCCGACCATCGCCACCGACGTCCCGTTGCGCTTCGAGCTCGTCGACCTCGCCACCGGGACGTCACGCGGCGGGTGCACCTACCACGTCGCCCATCCCGGTGGGCGTGCCTACGACGAGCCACCCGTCAACGCCGTCGAGGCCGAGTCGCGGCGCGCCCGCCGCTTCGAGGCGACCGGCTTCACCCCGGGCCGGCTCGACCTGTCCGCCCTTCGGGAGAGGCAGGCCCGGATATCCACCGACATCGGCGCGCCGGGCATCCTCGACCTGCGACGCGTGCGTACCGTGCAGCAGTAATGGCATCCCCGGATTTCCTGACGGTTACCCCCACAACTGGGGCCCGCTACGACGCCGACCGGCTGCTGGCCGGGTACCAGACCGCGCGGGCGCAGGAGGCGCTGTTCGACCTGCGGCACGGCCCGGGGATCGGCCCCCAGGTCGGGTACGACGAATTCGTAGACGACGACGGCAACGTGCGCCCGGCCTGGGCCGAGCTGGCCGACACCGTCGCCGAGCGCGGCCGGGCCGGACTCAACCAGCTGCGCTCGCTGGTGCGCAGCCTGATCGACAACGACGGCATCACCTACACCGAGGTCGATCCCGGCCGCGACGGGCACGGCCTGGAGCCCAGGCCCTGGAGCCTGGACACGCTGCCCGTCGTGCTCTCGGCGGCGGATTGGGAGGTGCTCGAGGCCGGGCTGGTGCAGCGGTCGCGCCTGCTGGACGCCGTGCTCGCCGATCTCTACGGGCCCCGCAGCCTGCTCACCGACGGGGCGCTTCCGGCGGAGCTGGTGTTCGCCCATCCCGGCTACGTGCGCGCCGCCACCGGCATCGAAGTGCCCGGGCGCCACCAGCTTTTCATGCACGCCTCCGATGTCAGCCGGCTGGGCGACGGCAGCTTTCAGGTCAACGCCGACTGGACGCAGGCCCCGTCGGGCGCCGGCTACGCGCTGGCCGACCGGCGCGTCATCGCCCACGCGATCCCCGACCTCTACGAGCGGATCGCGCCGCGGCCGACCACCCCGTTCGCGCAGGCGCTGCGGCTGGCGCTGATCGACGCGGCGCCCGACGTCGCCCAGGACCCCGTGGTGGTGGTGCTGTCCCCGGGCATCTACTCGGAGACCGCGTTCGATCAGGCGTATCTGGCCACGCTGCTTGGCTTTCCGCTGGTGGAAAGCGCGGATCTGGTGGTCCGCGACGGCAAGCTGTGGATGCGCTCGCTGGGCACGCTCAAGCAGGTCGACGTGGTGCTGCGCCGGGTCGACGCGGTCTACACCGACCCGCTGGACCTGCGCGCCGATTCCAGGCTGGGCGTCGTCGGGTTGGTGGAGGCGCAACACCGCGGGACGGTGACCGTGGTCAACACCCTGGGCAGCGGCATCCTGGAAAGCCCTGGGCTGCTGCGCTTTCTGCCCGAGCTGGCCGAGCGACTGCTCGGCGAGGCCCCGCTGTTGCGCACCGCGCCGGTCTACTGGGGCGGCATCGCCGCCGAACGCTCGCATCTGCTGGCCAACCTGTCGTCGCTGTTGATCAAGTCCACGGTCGGCGGGAAAACCCTTGTCGGGCCGACGCTTTCGTCGACCCAGCTGACCGAGTTGGCGGCCCGGATCGAGGACATGCCGTGGCAGTGGGTCGGCCAGGAGCTGCCGCAGTTCTCGTCGGCCCCGACCGACCATGCCGGCGCGCTGTCGTCGGCGGGCATCGGGATGCGGCTTTTCACCGTCGCCCAGCGCAGCGGCTACGCCCCGATGATCGGCGGTGTCGGCTACGTGCTGGCCCCCGGGCCCGCCGCCTACACGCTGAAAACTGTTGCGGCAAAAGACGTCTGGGTGCGCCCGACCGAGCGGGCCCGGGCCGAGGCAGTCACGCTGCCCGTGGTCGAGCCGCCGGTGAAGACCGCCGCGGGCACCTGGGCGGTGAGCTCGCCGCGGGTGCTGTCCGACCTGTTCTGGATGGGCCGCTACGGCGAGCGGGCGGAGAACATGGCCCGGCTGCTGATCGTCGCCCGCGACCGCTTCCACGTCTACCGGCACCAGCAGGACACCGAGGAAAGCGAATGCGTGCCGGTGCTGATGGCCGCGCTGGGCCGCATCACCGGGACCGACACCGGGGCCGACAACGACCACGCCGAGATGATCGCCATCGCCCCCTCGACGCTGTGGTCGCTGACCGTGGACGCCGACCGGTCGGGCTCCCTGGTCCAGTCGGTGGAGGGGCTGGCGCTGGCCGCCAGGGCGGTGCGCGACCAGTTGTCCAACGACACCTGGATGGTGCTGGCCGGGGTGGAGCGCGCGCTGGCGCACCGGGCCGATCCGCCGCAGTCGTTGGCCCGCGCCGACACCGCGCTGGCGTCGGCGCATTCGCAGACGCTGGCCGGGATGCTGACGCTGGCGGGCATCGCCGGCGAGTCGATGGTGCGCGACGTGGGCTGGACGATGATGGACATCGGCAAGCGCATCGAGCGCGGCCTGTGGCTGACGGCGCTGCTGGGGGCCACGCTGACCACGGTCCGCGGCGCCGCCGCCGAGCAGACGATCATCGAGTCCACGCTGGTCGCGTGCGAATCCTCGGTCATCTACCGGCGCCGCACGGTCGGCAAGGTCAGCGTCGCCGCGGTCACCGAGCTGATGCTGTTCGACCCGCAGAACCCGCGCTCGCTGCTCTACCAGCTGGAGCGGCTGCGGGCCGACCTCAAGGACCTGCCCGGGTCGTCGGGGTCGTCGCGCCCGGAGCGGATGGTCGACGAGATCGGAACGCTGTTGCGCCGGTCGCATCCCGCCGAGCTGGAGGAGATCGCCGACGGCCGCCGCGCCGAGCTGGCCGAGTTGCTCGCCGCGATCCACGCCGCGCTGCGCGATCTGGCCGAGGTGATCACCGAGACGCAGCTCGCCCTGCCGAAGGGCATCCAGCCGCTGTGGGGCGGCGACGAACGCCGGGTGATGCCGGCCTAACCGGCACTATCTCCGCCGCGCCGGGATCGAGTGTGAACCCTGGGCTTTGACAGTGAGCTGACGGCGGGATCCATCGAAAATTCCCGCCCTGGACGCACTCTCGAAGCCCACGGTTCACACTCGATCACGCTGAAACGCCGCGCAGCTCCGAGGTCACCTCGTCGATCACGGTGTGGATGAACTGCATCTTCTCCAGCACCGCCGCCGGCAACACGAAGGGATACAGGTCGTCGTGGCCCATCGACCGGTTCACCATGTTCAGCGACCACGAGAGCGGTAGCCACATCTCGATGATGTTCCGAAATGCACTGGGGCCCAAGGCCGGCCGGTCGAAGGTCGCCGACGCCGGCGCCAGGCCGCACCAGGCGCAGGTGTCCAGGGTGTCGCGGATGTGCAGGTAGTGGGCGAACGTCTCGGCCCAGTCCTCGGCGGCGTGCATCGTCGCATACGACGACACGAAGCTTTCCTGCCAACCCTGCGGCGCGCCCTCGCTGTAATGCCGGTCCAGCGCCTCCTGATAGTCGGCGTCGGGATCGCCGAACAGCTCGTTGAACCGCGCCAGGTAGTCGCTCGACGGGGTGATCAGCCGGTAGAAGTAGTAGTGCCCGACCTCGTGGCGGAAGTGGCCGAGCAGGGTGCGGTACGGCTCCTCCATCTCGACCCGCAGCTGTTCGCGGTGCACGTCGTCGCCCTCGGCCAAATCGATTGTGATGACGCCGTTGTCGTGACCGGTCAGCACCTTCTCGTGCGCGCTGGACAGCAGGCGAAAGCCCAGGCCGTAGTCGGAATCCCGGTCGCGCCCCACGATCGGCAGCTTCATCTCGTGCAGCTCGGCAACCAGCCGCCGCTTGGCCGCCTCCGCGCGCGCAAACGCGGCCAGCCCGTCGGCGTCGTTGTCGTTGGGCCGTTCCAGGGTCAGCGCGCACGACGTGCACAGGCCGCCGGGGCCGTTGATCGGGACCAGCCAATTGCATTCGGCGAGATGACGATTGGCGCACAGCTCGTAGTCGCTGGCGCAGACGAAGCCGGGCTTGTCGCCTTCCTCGCCGGTGGTGATCACCAGCAGCGCCATGTTGTCCAGCGAGAACCCCAGCGCGCTGCCGCACGCCAGGCAGGTGGAGTTCTCGAACGTCAGGCGCTGGCCGCAGTTGGGGCAGTGGAAGTCACGCATCCAGCTCATCGCCTTCGAACGGCACCACGTCGACCGCGACGTCGATCACGCTGGTCTCCGCGTTGGTGTAGATGATGCCGCGCAGCGGCGGCACGTCGGCGTAGTCGCGGCCCCGCCCCACCACGATGTAGCGCTGGTCGACCATCTGGTCGTTGGTGGGGTCGAGCCCCAGCCATTCGAACTCGCCGGGCTCCCGCGGCGTCCACACCGAGGCCCAGGCGTGGGTGGCGTCGATACCGATCATCCGATCCTTTCCCGGCGGCGGGTCGGTGGCCAGATAGCCCGACACGTAACACGCCGCCAGACCATTGGCCCGCAGGCAGGCGATCGCCAGCCTCGCGAAGTCTTGGCATACCCCTTCCCGGGCCGCCAGAACCTCCTTGACCCCGGTGGAAATCGTCGTCGACCCCGACCGGTAGGTGAAGTCGGTGAAGATGCGCGACGCGAGGTCGCGCAGCACGTCGACCAGCGGACGCCCCGGCACGAAGCTGGGCGCCGCGTACTCGCGCACCTCGCCGGTGATCTCGGGCGGATCGAGGTCCAGGGTGAACTCGGTCGCGAGCGCGCCCCCCGGCCCGGCCGGCCGGGCCTCCTCCCACGGGCGCACCGCCGGGCCGCTGGTGTAGATCTCGGGTGCCAGCGGATACACGTCGACGATGGAGTCGCTGGTGATGGTCAGGGTGTGGTGCGGCTCGGTGACGTGGAAATAGGAGCTGATGTTGCCGTAGGCGTCGGGGCTGGTGGAGATGTCGGCGGGCGCGGGATCGATGTCCAGCCGGTGCGCGACGCAACGCTGCCGCAGCGAGTCCCGCGGCGTGAGGAAACCCCGGCCGTAGGAGCTGGTCACCACGTCGGAGTAGCGGTACTCGGTGCGGTGCGTGACCCGATGGCGGCGGGTGACCGGGGCCTGCACTTCGGACGACAACCGCCCACCTCCTGACGTCTCCGGCCGATACGACACAAAGCGCACCATATCCGGAGCACAATCGAGGTGTGGCCACGTGGGACGACGTCGCCCGCATCGTTGGTGAGCTGCCACTCACCTCCGAGCAGTCACCGCACGACTGGCGGGTCGGCAAGAAATTGCTGGCGTGGGAGCGGCCGCTGCGCCCGTCCGACCGCGAAGCGCTGGAGGCCGGCGGCGTGCAGCCACCCGAGGGCGACATCCTCGGCGTCCGGGTTTCCGACGAGGGCGTCAAGTTCGCGCTGATCGCCGACGAGCCGGGCATCTACTTCACCACCCCGCACTTCGACGGCTATCCGGCGGTGCTGGTCCGGTTGGCCGAGATCGAGGTCCGCGGCCTCGAGGAGCTGATCACCGAGGCCTGGCTGACACAGGCGCCCAAGAAGCTGGTCCAGGAGTTTTTGACCGGCTCGTTCTGAGCCTCACTGCCGAAGGTCGATGACCCGTTGCAGGTCGTCCAGGCAGGCCTGGACGACGTCGGCGAGCACCACCTCGGTCCGCTCGCGGGCGCCGGTGTGCAGTGTTGACGCGTGACGGCGCGCGGCGGCCGCGTAGGCGCACGCCCCGGCGGGATCCGAGTCGGCGAGCGCCGTGGCCGACGCGAGGTCGACCAGCACGGCCGGCACGGCCGGCGGCAAGGGTTCACCGACGCCGGGCGCGACGGCGCGCGCCAGCTGCAGCACCGAGCCGGCGAGCAGGGCCACGTGCACGCCCTGGTGATCGGCGGCCCGCACGGCGTCGCGCAGCCCCCACCGGCGCGGCGCCGTCCGCACGATGAGGCGGGCCGTGGTTCGGGCCTGGACCAGGCCGCCCAGCCGCTCGTGCACCCGGTCGACAGCCGACAGCGGCCAGTCGGGGGCGGGCGCTTCGCGGCCGGCGGCGATGTCGGCGGTGCGGGACAGCACCCCGCGCAGCGTCCCCAGCACCCCGACCCGCGCGCTGCGCAGCACCTGCAACGGGTCGGCCGGGAACAGCAGCACGGCGAAGACGATGGCCAGGCCCCCGCCGATCAGCGCGTCGTAGATGCGCTCGAAGCCGACGCCGCTGCGGAACAGGGCCAGCACCAGGATCGCCGACACGACGGTCTGGTTGGCGAACATCATTCCCTGGCCGATGTAGCCCTGCCCGATGAACACCGCGACCAGCAGCGCGATCAGCGCTGCGACCGCGATGGGGACGGCCCCGGGCCCGAGCAGCCCCTGCACCGCGGTGCCCACCCCGATGCCCAGGGTGACGCCGATCATCATCTGGATGGCGCGCTGGGCGCGCAGCACGTTGCTGACCGACAACGACACCGCGGCGGCGATCGGCGCGAAGAACGGCTGCGGATGCGACAGCAGGTCGTGGGTGATGTACCAGGCCAGGCCCGCGGCCACCGAGGTCTGCAGCAGCGTGAACCACACGCCGCGCACTCGTTTCAGGCCCGCCAGCGCGGCGGTGTACACAGCGGACGGCCGCGCGAACAGCGAGGTGCTCATCAGGCTTACTTACCCGACCGCGCGCGGTGTCGCTCGGCCTAGCCCCGCCGAGCTAGGTCTTTTGCAGCTCGAACAGCGGGAGCACCCGGGTGGTCTTCGACTGGTACTCCGCGAAGCCCGGCGCCGCGGCGGCGACCTTGTCGAAGAGCGCGTCGCGTTCGGCCGCCGGCAGCTCGCGCGCGGTCACGTCGTACTCGGCTATCCCCGCTTCCGAGCCGACCTCGACGTGCGCCCGCGGGTTGGCCCGCAGGTTGTGCACCCACGCCGGGTTGACGGGGGCGCCCGCGAACGACCCGATGACGATCAGCTTGCCGTCGATGCGGAAGTACGCCAGCGGCGACGTTCGGGGCCGGCCGGACTTGGCGCCCGTCGTGGTGAGCAGCAGCAGGTTGGCGTCGGCGAATTGGCCGCCGACCTTTCCGTCGTTGGCGCGGAACTCGTCGACGATGCCGTTGTTGAACGCGTTGATGGTGGCGGTGTCCGGGATCCCTTGGGTCATGCCTGGTCAACCCCCTTGGGCTGGGCGTCTATTCCGGAAAGTGTCCATTTTGGTGCTCCCGGTTGCTCCTAGTCGATGAACGCAGCCCAACACGGGCCGCGACGACCTGAGGAGATCACCATGAAGAACACCACCCGGGCTCGCTTTCGGTACGCCGCCACGCTGTTCGGCGCGCTGGCCTTTGTCGCGTTGGCCCCGGCCACCGCGTACGCCGAGCCCAACGGGCCCACCGGCCCGAGCGGCGGGTGCCACTACACCGACCCGGACGGCTACGACATCCCGATCGACGAGGGCCAGGGCGTCATCGTCGGCGGCAAGCTGGTCACGTGCACCAACGGCACAGTGGTTGTCACCCCCGCGCCGGCCCGCACGAACCCCCACCGGCCGATCGCACCGCCCAATCAAGCGCCGGTGCTGACCCGGAAAGCATAAGCCGCGCAAGCACACCGAACCCGATCACTGACCCGGCTTGGCGTCGATTCCGGACTCCTTGCGCTGCTGGGCGGTGATCGGGGCCGGAGCGTCGGTGAGCGGGTCGACCCCGCCGCCGGTCTTCGGGAAGGCGATCACCTCGCGGATGGAGTCGACCCCGGAGAGCAGCGCGTTGATCCGGTCCCAGCCGAACGCGATGCCGCCGTGCGGCGGCGCGCCAAACATGAACGCCTCCAACAGGAATCCGAATTTCTCCTCGGCCTCGGCCTTGTCCAGGCCCATCACCGCGAACACCCGCTCCTGGATGTCGCGGCGGTGGATACGGATTGAGCCGCCGCCGATCTCGTTGCCGTTGCACACGATGTCGTAGGCGTCGGCGAGCACGCTGCCGGGATCGCTGTCCACCGCGTCCTCCTGCCCCGGCTTGGGCGCGGTGAACGCGTGGTGCACCGCCGTCCACGCCCCGGCGCCGACCGCGACCTCGCCGGCGGCGGCCGCCTCCTCGGCGGGCTCGAACAGCGGCGGGTCGACCACCCAGACGAACGCCCACGCGTTTGGGTCGATCATGCCGAGCCGGGCGGCGATCTCGTCGCGGGCGGCGCCCAGCAGCGCCCGCGACGATTTCGGGGGGCCCGCCGAGAAGAAGATGCAGTCCCCCGGCCTGGCGCCGACGTGCGCGGCCAGGCCGTCGCGTTCGGCGTCGCTGAGGTTCTTGGCCACCGGGCCGCCCAGCTCACCCCCGGAAGCCTCGTCACCCACCAGCACGTAGGCCAGCCCGCGGTGCCCGCGCTGCTTGGCCCACTCCTGCCAGCCGTCCAGCGTGCGGCGCGGCTGCGACGCCCCGCCGGGCATCACCACCGCGCCCACATACGGCGCCTGGAAGACGCGAAAGGTGGTGTCGGAGAAGAACTCCGTGCACTCGACGAGCTCCAGGCCGAACCGCATGTCGGGCTTGTCGGTGCCGAACCGGCGCATCGCGTCGGCGTAGGTGATCCGCGGGATCGGGGTGGGCAGCCGGTAGCCGATCAGCTCCCACAGCGCGGCCAGGATCTCCTCGGAGATCGCGATGATGTCCTCGGCGTCGACGAAGCTCATCTCCATGTCGAGCTGGGTGAACTCGGGCTGGCGGTCGGCGCGGAAGTCCTCGTCGCGGTAGCAGCGGGCGATCTGGTAATAACGCTCCATCCCGGCCACCATCAGCAACTGCTTGAACAGCTGCGGGCTCTGCGGCAGCGCGTAGAACGAGCCCGGGTGCAGCCGGGCCGGCACCAGGAAGTCGCGCGCCCCCTCCGGCGTCGACCGGGTGATGGTCGGGGTCTCGATCTCGACGAAGTCGTGCCGCGCCAGCACGTCGCGCGCGGCGGCATTCACCTTGGAGCGCAACCGAATCGCCGCGGCCGGGCCGTCGCGGCGCAGGTCGAGGTAGCGGTATTTCAGCCGCAGCTCCTCGCCGGCGGGCTCGTCGAGCTGGAACGGCAGCGGCGCGCTCTCGCCGAGCACGGTCAGCGAGCTCGCGTTGACCTCGATCTCGCCCGTCGCGATCTCCGGGTTGGCGTTGCCCTCGGGCCGGATCTCGACCACCCCGGTGACCGCGATGCAGAACTCGGCGCGCAGCCGGTGCGCCTGGGCCAGCGCCTGCCCTTCCTGCAAGGCGGCGCGGAACACCACCTGGGCGACGCCGGACGCGTCCCGCAGGTCGATGAAGATGACGCCCCCGTGATCGCGGCGGCGGGCCACCCACCCGGCCAACGTCACCTGCTGGCCGGCGTCGCGAGCCCGTAGCGAACCAGCGGCGTGGCTGCGCAGCACGAAGTACTCCCCTGTTGCCGGATTTGAACGACTGCCCAGTCTAGAGTGCATGAGCGACGTCGCCGCCGACGGATCAGGAGTGCACACATGACCACTTACGCCTTCGACCCGGAAATCGCCGCGGTGGTTCCCCTCCTGCCCGATCTCCCGGGCAACGACCCGTTGGCCATCCGGGCGGCGCTGGCGGAGATGATCGCCCAGTTCCCGCCGCCGGACACCACCGGGGTGCATATCGAGGACCGCCAAATCCCGGGCCGCGAAGGCGATCCCGCGGTGCCGATCCGCATCTACCGGCCCGAACGGCGCAGCGCTCCGGCGGCCATATACCACGTCCACGGGGGCGGGTTCATCGCCGGCGATCTCGACACCGAACACGCCTCCAACGTCACGCTGGCACGCGAACTCGGCGCGGTCGTGGTGTCGGTCGACTACCGGCTGGCACCGGAAACCCCATTCCCCGGTGGGCTCGAAGACGTCTACGCCGGGCTGGTCTGGACGGCGGCGCACGCGGACGAATTGGGCATCGACCCGCAGCGCATCGCCATTCAGGGCACCAGCGCCGGGGGCGGGCTGGGCGCCGCGCTGGCGCTGCTGGCCCGCGACCGCGGCGGCCCGCACATCGCCTTCCAGTTCCTTTCCGTGCCCGAACTCGACGACCGCCTGGCCACCGCGAGCATGACCGCGTTCACCGACACCCCGCTGTGGAGTCGCCCCCGGGCGATCGTCAGCTGGGACTGCTACCTGGGCCCCGGCCGCGCCGGCGGTGAGGACGTGTCGATCTATGCCGCGCCGGCCCGCGCCACCGACCTGGCGGGCCTGCCGCCCGCCTACGTTTCGGTCATGCACTTCGACCCCCTGCGCGACGAGGGCGTCGCCTACGCGCTGGCCATGCTCGCCGCGGGCGTGACCGTCGAATTGCATTTGTTCCCAGGCACTTTCCACGGCTCGATGCTGATCCGGGACGCGGCGATCTCGAAGCGCGAGCAGGCCGAAACGATCGCGGTACTGCGCCAGGCGCTCGCGCTCTAGTAATTTCGGACCCATCGCCATCAACATCGCACTCGTCGGTCCCGGCGCCGTCGGCACGACGGTCGCCGCCCTGCTGCACAAGGCCGGGCATTCCGTGCTGGTGTGCGGCCGCACACCAAGGGACGCCATCGAGCTGCGGCCCGACGGCGGGGATCCCATCGTGGTGCCCGGCCCGGTGCGCACCGATCCCGGCGAGGTCTCGGGCCCCGTCGACCTGGTCATCCTGGCGGTCAAGGCCACCCAGAACGACGACGCGGCCGGCTGGCTGGCGCGGCTGTGCGACGAACACACCGTCGTCGCCGTGCTGCAGAACGGCGTCGAACAGGTCGAGCAGGTCAAGCCGCACTGCCCGTCGTCGCCCGTGATCCCCGGCATCGTGTGGTATTCGGCGGAAACCCAGCCCGACGGCTGGGTGCGGCTGCGCGGGGAGGCCGCGCTGGTGCTGCCCAGCGGGCCCGAGGCCGAGACGGTCGCAAAGCTGCTGCGCGGCGCGGGCTGCCGGGTGGACTGCGACCCCGACTTCCTCACCGCGGCCTGGCGCAAGCTGCTCGTCAACGCGCTGGCCGGGTTCATGGCGCTGTCCGGGCGGCGCTCCGGGATGTTCCGCCGCGACGACGTCGCGGCGCTGTCGCGCCGTTATGTCGCCGAATGCCTGGCCGTCGCGCGGGCCGAGGGCGCCCGGTTGCCCAACGGCGTGGTCGACGAGTTCGTCGAGATGTTCCGTCACGTCCCCGAGGACATGGGCACGTCGATGCTGGCCGACCGGGAGAATCACCGGCGGCTGGAATGGGACATCCGCAACGGGGTGATCATCCGCAAGGCCCGCGCCCACGGCCTGCCGACGCCGATCAGCGACGTCGTGGTGCCGCTACTGGCCGCGGCGAGCGACGGCCCGGGCTAGATTCGAGCCATGCACACCTGCGAGCGCGTGGACGTGGGTTTCGCCGAGAACGCGCCATTCCGATTCCGCAACAGTGTCGACCTCGCGATCACGCCCGAGCAGCTCTTCGAGGTGCTCGCCGACGCCGAGTCCTGGCCGCGCTGGGCCCCGGTGATCACCAAGGTGACCTGGACCAGTCCCGAGCCGCGCGGCGTGGGCACCACCCGCATCGTCGAGATGCGCGGCGGGATCGTCGGCGACGAGGAGTTCATCGCGTGGGAACCGTTCACCCACATGGCATTCCGGTTCAACGAGTGCTCGACACGGTCGGTCGCCGCGTTCGCCGAGGATTACCGGGTCGAGGCCATCCCGGGCGGCTGCCGGCTGACGTGGACCATGGCGCAGCAGCCCGCCGGCCCGGCGCGGCTGGCGATGTTCGCCGTCGGGCCGCTGCTGAATCTGGCCCTGCGCCGGTTCCTGCGTAACCTGCGTAGCTATACCGACGCCCGGTTCGGCGCGACCCGGCAACACTAGGCCGGCAACACTAGGAGCGTGCGATGACCTTCAACGAGGGCATGCAGATCGACACCAGCACCGCGTCGTCGTCCGGCGGGGGCGGCATGGGGATGGCCATCGGGGGCGGCGGCGTCGGGCTGCTGATCCTGATCGGCGCCTTGCTGTTGGGCGTCGATCCCGGCCGCGTGCTCAACTCCCAGCAGATGAACACGGGCGGCTACTCGGCGCCCGGGTTCGACCTGAGCCAGTGCAAGACCGGCGCCGACGCCAACAAGTACGTGCAGTGCCGCGTGGTCGCCACCGGGAACTCGGTCGACGCGGTGTGGCATCAGCTGCTGCAGGGCTACACCCGCCCGCGGGTGCGGCTGTTCAGCGACCAGGTGAGCACCGGTTGCGGAATGGCGACCACCGACGTCGGGCCGTTCTACTGCCCGGTGGACCAGACCGCGTACTTCGACACCACCTTCTTCCAGGATGTGCTCGTCAGGCAACTGCATTCCAGCAACGGGGCTTTCGCGCAGGAATACGTCGTCGCCCACGAGTACGGCCATCACGTGCAGAACCTCCAAGGGGTGCTGGGCCGCGCCCAGCAGGGCGCCAAGGGCGCCGGCGGCGGCGGCGTGCGCACCGAGTTACAGGCCGACTGCTACGCGGGCATCTGGGCGCACTACGCCTCGACCGTCAAGCAGCAGGACGGCACTCCATTCCTGAATCCGTTGAGCGATCAGGACATTGCCGACGCGCTGTCGGCCGCCGCCTCGGTCGGCGACGACCGCATCCAGAGGCAATCAACCGGGCGGGTCAACCCCGAAAGCTGGACGCACGGATCGGCCGCGGAGCGGCAGCATTGGTTCACCGTCGGGTACCAGACCGGTGACCCGAAGCAGTGCGACACCTTCCACGCGGCCGACTTGGGCTAGGCGAGCAGGCGTTGCAGCTCGGCGCGCCCTTGGTCGTCGAGCGGCAGCAGCGGCGCACGCGGGTCGCCGACCGGGAAACCGAGCAGGTCGAGGCCGGCCTTGACCGTAGTGGCCAGCCCGCCCGCGACGATGAACTCCAGCAGCGGCTTGAGGTCGTCGTAGAGGGCCTGCGCCTTGTCGAGGTCGCCCGCGCGCACCGCCTCGTACAGCTCGATGCACGGCTGCGGCCGCAAACACGGTGCGGCCGTGCACCATCCGGAGGCCCCGGCCTTCAGCGCGTCGAGCACCAGCGGGTTGCTGCCGTTGTAGAAGGGCAGCCGACCGCCGGACAGCTCGGTGATGCGCTGCATCCGGGTCAGGTCGCCGGTGGATTCCTTGACCATGGTCACGTTGTCGATGGTCTCGAACATGCTGACCAGCAGCTCGGGCCGCATGTCCACGCCGCTGGTGGCCGGGTTGTTGTAGGCCATGATCGGGATTTCGATGGCGTCGCCGATGCTGCGGTAGTGCTGCGCGATCTCGCGCTCGCTGAGCTTCCAGTAGGACACCGGCAGGATCATCACCGCATCGGCGCCGGCCCGCTGCGCGTACCGGGCGCGCCGGATGGTCTTGGCGGTGGTCACGTCCGACACGCCCACGACGACGGGCACCCGGCCGGCGACCGTGCCGATCGTGGTGTCGACGACGGTGTCGAATTCGGGCTCCTCGAGGTAGGCCAACTCGCCGGTGCTGCCCAGCGGGGCGATCGCGTGCACCCCGGCGGACACGAGCCTGTCGACCAGCGCGGCAAGCCGTTTGGTGTCGATCCCGTCGTCGGCGAACGGGGTCACCGGGTAGGCGATGACGCCGTGGATCTCGGGCACGGTGCTCCTTGTCTTAGCTCGTCAGCGCGTCGGGGTGGCGCGCCAGGGCGCGGCGGGCGTAGTAGGCGAAGTTGGCCCGGCTGCGCTCGGGCCGCAGCGTCCAGTCGTGGGCCTCACGGGCCAGCGGCTCGGGCAGTTCCCTGACCGTGCCGGCGGCCATCGCGGCCAGTTGCAGCTTCGCGGCGCGCTCGATCAGGACGCCCAACGAGCACGCCTCCTCGATGCTGGCGCCGGCCACCACGTGGCCGTGATGCGCCAACAGCACCGCCTTCTTGTCGCCGAGCGCCGCGGTGATGATCTCCCCCTCCTCGTTGCCGACGGGCACGCCCGGCCATTCGGCGAGGAACGCGCAGTCGTCGTACAGGGGCGTGGTGTCCATGTGCGAGACCACCAGCGGAACCTCCAGCATGGACAGCGCCGCCACGTGGAAGGCGTGGGTGTGCACGATGCACTGCACGTCGGGCCGGGCGCGGTAGATCCAGCTGTGAAACCTGTTGGCGGGGTTCGCCATTCCGTCGCCGTCGAGCACGTTGAGGTCCTCGTCGACCAGCAGCAGGTTGGCGTCGGTGATCTCGTCGAACCCGAGGCCCAGCCGCTGCGTGTAGTAGGTCCCGGGCTGCTCGGCACGGGCCGTGATCTGCCCGGCCAGCCCGGAGTCGTGCCCCGCGTCGAACAGGGCGCGGCACGTCAGCGCCAGCTTCTGGCGGGTGGTCAACTGCGAGTCCGCGACGTCTCTGGTTTGGAGGGCCGCCAGCCGTTCCTGCGCGCGGCGCATCAACTCGGACTTCGAATCGGCGAATGTGCTGGACATATGACACAATAGTAGACCATAGGAAACTTCGTGTCATGAGGGGCACCGTCAATGACAGCACTGTTGCGCGCCGTCCGCCGACAGCGCGGCCTCACCCTGGAGCAACTCGCCGAACAGACCGGGCTGACCAAAAGCTATCTGTCCAAGGTCGAACGGCGGCAGAGCACACCGTCGATCGCCGTCGCCCTGAAGGTCGCGCGAGCGCTCGACGTCGATGTCGGCCGGCTGTTCTCCTACGAGGCGGCCGAGGAGAAGATCACCGTCGACCGCGCGGCCGGCGGCGCCGACGGCGAGCGTTACCGGGTGCTGGCATCCGCACTGCTCGGAAAGTCCATGTCGCCGTTCGTGGTTCGGCCGACCGGCCGCGGGGCCGACGATCCGCATCCCGAGCATGCGGGTCAGGAGTTCGTGTTCGTGCACGCCGGGCGCGTCGAACTGGACTACGGCGACGAGACCATCGCGCTCGGCGCCGGTGACAGCGCCTACTTCGACGCGTCGGTCAGCCACAAGATCCGGGCGGTCGGAGACGAACGGGCGGAGGTCGTCGTCGTCGCCCAGACCGAGCCGCGCTAGACGCTTACCCGGGCGGCCGGCAGGTGACGGTGGTGGTCGCGTCCTGCTGCGCGACCACCTGGCCGTCCACGGCGACCTCGCAGTGGAATGAGGCCGGGCCATTGCCCGAATCCGGCCAATGCAGCATGCCGCTGGCGCTGACGCTCGCATTGGCCGGGTTCGCCAAGGTGACGGTGTAGGTGACCGGCGTTCCACCGCTGAGCGGGGCCTGGACGCTGGTCATGAACTTCGACGGGTCCGCGTTGTAGGCGGCCTGGCTGGGCGGATCGGCATTCACGTAGTTGACCGTGGCGGTCAGATTGTTGGGGCTCGACACGGTGTAGGTCACTTGATGGCCGGGCGGATCCGCAAATGAGGTCGCGGGCGTGACGGCCACCGCTGCTGCCGCAAACGCTGCCGCGGCGACCACGCCGGTCACATATCGCACGTTCGTCATATCGAAAACGCTACCGGATTCGTTACGCGCGCATCCGCGGCGAAAGTCCCTACGATGCATCTGTGCCCACGGCATTCGTGTTGTCCGGCGGCGCCAGCCTCGGTGCGGTCCATGTGGGCATGCTGCTCGCGCTCGCCGACGCGGGGGAACGCCCAGACCTGGTCGTCGGCACGTCGGTCGGCGCTGTCAACGGCGGGTGGATCGCGTCGCGGCCCGACGTCCCCGGGATCAGGGGACTGGCCGACCTGTGGATGTCGTTGTCGCGGCGGGCCATATTCCCCGCCCACCCGGTCGCCGGGGCGCTGGGCATGCTCGGCCGCCGGTCGCACCTGGTTCCCAACACCGGTTTACGACGCATGCTGGCCGACAACCTGGAGTTCACCCAGCTCGAGGACGCGCCGATCCCCCTGCACGTGGTGGCGACCGACGTGATCTCCGGCACCGACGTCCTGCTGTCCTCCGGGAACGCGGTGGACGCGATCGCCGCCAGCGCCGCCATCCCGGGCGTGTTCCCGCCGGTGCGGGTCGACGGGCGCGACCTGATGGACGGCGGTGTGGTGAACAACACCCCGATCTCTCACGCCGTCGCGCTGGGCGCCGATCGGGTCTGGGTGCTGCCGACCGGCTACTCGTGCGATCTGCCCGCGGCACCGAAAACCGCGGTGAACATGGCGCTGCACGCCATGACGCTGGCCGTCAACCATCGCCTGGCCGTCGACGTCGAGCGCTTCGAGCGGGCGGTCGACCTGCGCGTCATCCGGCCGCTGTGCCCGATCGCCACCTCCGGAGCCGACTTCTCCCACGCGGCGACACTCATCGAGCGCTCGCACGCGGCGACCCGCGAGTGGCTGGCCGCGCACCCCCCGTCCACCGGCCAGGCCGGCCTGCTCGAACTGCACCGCCACTAAGGCCGTTACCTTCGGGTTGCCCGGCTCCGGTATGAAGCTTCCATGAGCAACGACCCCGGGCCCGGCATCAGCCGCCGCCGGTTGCTCACCTCGACCGCGGCCTCCGCGGTCCTCGGCGGCGTCGGGGTGGGCGGGGCCGCGCTGCTGTGGTCGCACCCGCGGGGCCCCGCGGTGTGGCGGCGGCCGGATCGCGACGGCGCGCCGCCGGTGGTCGGCCTGCACCTGCAATTCGGCAGGAACGCCGGCACCGAGGTGGTGGTCTCGTGGCACACCACCGACGCCGTCCGCAATCCGCGCGTGATGCTGGGCACGCCGGGGGCGGGTTTCGGTCGCACCGTGGCGGCCGAAACCCGGACCTATCGGGATGGCAAGTCCAACATCGAGGTTCGCGTCAACCACGCCCGCCTGACAAACCTCACCCCGGACACCGACTACGTGTACGCCGCGGTGCACGACGGCGTCGAGCCGGAGATCGGAACGGTGCGGACCGGCCCGGTGGGGCGAAAGCCGCTGCGCTTCACCAGCTTCGGCGACCAGTCGACTCCCACGCTGAACCGGCTGCCCGACGGCAACTACGGCACCGACCACATCGGCTCGCCGGCGGCCGCCGACACCACGCTGGCGATCGAGCGGCTCGGCCCGCTGTTCAACCTGGTCAATGGCGACCTGTGCTACGCGAACCTAGCGCAGGACCGGATCCGCACCTGGTCGGACTGGTTCGAGAACAACACCCGGTCGGCGCGTTACCGGCCGTGGATGCCGGCGGCGGGCAACCACGAGAACGAGTTGGGCAACGGGCCAATCGGTTACGGCGCGTATCAGACGTACTTCCAGGTGCCCGACTCGGGATCGAGCCCGGAGGTTCGCGGGCTGTGGTACTCGTTCACCGCCGGATCGGTGCGCGTGATCAGCCTCAACAACGACGACGTCGCCTTCCAGGACGGCGGCAACTCCTATGTGCACGGCTACTCGGGCGGGGAGCAAAGGCGCTGGCTCGCGGGCGAACTCGCGGCGGCGCGGCGCGACCCCGACATCGACTGGGTGATCGTCTGCATGCACCAGACGGCGATCTCCACCGCCGACCGGACCAATGGTGCCGACCTCGGCATCCGCGAGGAGTGGCTGCCGTTGTTCGACCAGCACCAGGTCGACCTGGTGCTGTGCGGCCACGAACACCACTACGAACGCTCACATCCGCTGCGCGGAACGCTGGGCACCGACACCCGGACACCGCGGCCCGTCGACACCCGTGCGGATCTGATCGACGCGACCCGGGGAACGGTGCACCTCGTCATCGGCGGGGGCGGCACCTCCGCGCCGTCCAACGGCATGTTCTTCCCGCAGCCGCAGTGCCGGGTGCTGACCGGGGTCGGCGCTTTCGACCCCGGGATTGGGCGCAAGGCGCCGATCTATGTGATAGAGGACGCGCCGTGGTCGGCGTTTCGCGACCGCGAAAACCCTTACGGCTTCGTGGCTTTCGACGTCGATCCGGGCCGGCCCGGCGGCAGCACCTCGATCAAGGCGACGCACTACGCGTTGCGGGGCCTGTTCGGCGCGGTCGTGGTGATCGACCAGTTCACCCTGACCAAGCCGCGCGGCGACAAGCCTGCCTAAAACAGCGTCGGCTGAACGGGTCCGGCTACCGCGGCCGTGGCGGCCCGCGGGACCGGGCGGTGATCGCCGGCCAGCCCGTGCTTCGCGATCAGCGGCGCGGCCCGTCGGCGCAGCGTCTCGCGGTAGGCCGGCGGCAGGTAGGCGCCCCGCCGGTACAGGTCGCGATAGCGGCCGACCAGCTCGGGATGCGAGCGGGCCAGCCAGGACATGAACCAGCCGCGGGTCGGGCCGCGCAGGTGCAGGCCGAAGACCGTCACGCCGGTGGCCCCGGCGGCCGCGATCTGGCCGAGTAACTCGTCGAGCCGCTCCGTGGAGTCGGTGAGATGCGGGAGCACCGGCGCGACCATGACATGGCAGTCCAGCCCCGCGTCGCGGATCGCCGTGATGAGACCCAGGCGCGCCTGCGGTGTGGGGGTGCCCGGCTCGACGTCGCGGTGCAGCTCGGGATCGGCCAGCGCCAGCGACACCGCGACCGACACCGGAACCTGTTGGGCCGCATCGGTGATCAGCGGCAGGTCGCGGCGCAGCAGCGTGCCCTTGGTCAGGATTGACAGCGGCGTGCCGGAGTCGGCGAGGGCGCCGATGATGCCCGGCATCAGCGCGTAGCGGCCCTCGGCCCGCTGGTAGGGATCGGTGTTGGTGCCCAGCGCGACGGTCTCGCGCCGCCAGGACGGCCGGTGCAGCTCGCGGCGCAGCACGTCGGCGACGTTGGTCTTGACCACCACCTGGGTGTCGAAGTCGGTGCCGCAGTTGAAGTCCAGGTATTCGTGGCTGGGCCGCGCGAAGCAGTAGCGGCAGGCGTGCGAGCAGCCGCGGTAGCCGTTGACCGTGTAGCGGAACGGCAGCGCCGCCGCGTCCGGCACCTTGTTCAGCGCGGACTTGCAGAGCACCTCGTGGAACGTGATCCCCTCGAACTGCGGCGTCCGCACGCTGCGAAGGAGCCCGATCCGTTGCAGCCCGGGCAGCGCCCCGTCGTCGACGGGTTGCCCGTTGACCGCGACGGCCTGGTTGGTCCACCGCATACGCCTATTCGAACAATAGTTCGATGGCGAGTCAAGTGCGGCGCGCGGCTTACATTTCCGCCATGTTCTCCGAGACGCGCTATGCGCTTGCGCGACCTGGTGATCGGGTCGGGGCTCGAGTTCGAGGATCGCGGAACTCACCAGCTCAAGGGCGTGCCCGGTGAGTGGCGCCTGTACGCCGTCACCTCAGCGTAAACCCTTGAGCCACAGCCAATTACATGCGCGGCAGATCAGCCAGAACCACCGCCAAACGCGGATCGGACACGTCAATCCTTCCGAAGAAAGCCAGGAGCAGCTCGTTGGGTTCCGCGTCGATCGGCTCGTCACCGGCAGGCAGGTGTCCCGAGGATGCGACGAATTCGACGGTGTCGTCGTTTCCCAGATACACCCGATGTCGGGTAGAGGTCTTGGTCTCAACCAGCCGATTCATCGACTCAGCAGGGCCACGAATCGCGATGGCTGCGGCCTCGGCCGGTATCCCCCACTCATTTCCGGTTGCGGCGGCGATGTCGTAGCCGTGGACGAGCAGCTCGCACAAGATCCATCGAGCCCCACCACCAGCAGAGATCGTTGATCCACCGTGGAAGGGATATAGACGGTCGAAGTCGACTTTGGCGTAGACGCGGTCGATCACCGTACGCAGATTTGCCTCGAGCCGGTCGGCGATATCGTCGATACCTCGGTCGGTGTACTCCGAGAGGCAGGTCGCGTTCAACTCGGCAACCCCCTCGTTTGTGGCGGCGCGTCGACGATCGCCGAGCAGCCTGCCGAGCACGGTTACAACGTGAGCCGCAGTCTCTATGGCCGTCCAGGCCAGCCCAGGAACTGGTCGCGCGGCACGATCCGGATCCAGCCCTCGGACCATCGAAACGAACCGCGTCCCGCTATCATCCAACGCAGCGAGGATGTCGGCTTTGGTTGTCTCTTCCACCCGCCCAGCGTACGGCGGGCCGGCCCGAACGACATGGTCGTACCAGCACGCTGCGCAAGAATCGCGCAAGGGTCAGGCATGACCCTTGCGCCACAGTCAAAATGGCGGTGGCTCGTCGTCGTCGACCGGTGGCGCGGGGCCGGCTGGCGTGGCGTGAGCGGCAATCCGGGCCCGGCGGTTGTGGTTGCGTTCGGCGGCCACCCGATAAGCACGCTGTTGGGCGCGGGTGCGCCGGCGGCGCGGCATCATCGCGCTGCGCGGCGCGCAGTAGTCCTGTGGCGGTTCAACTTCGGGCGCCGGCATGCCGCCGACCGCGCGACACAGGCTGGGAAATAGCAGCGCGCTGCCCGGGGTGGTCACATAGGTCTGGCCGGCCGGCGAGGTGAGGATCAGGGTGCCGTCGGGCAGCTGTTGTTCGGTCCAGCCGAAAAAGGTCTTGATCAAATGATGCAGGCGGCAATAACACTTCAGGTTGCTCGCATGGGTGGCGCCGCCCTGGGCGTACGGGACGGTGTGGTCGACGTCGCAGTTGATCGCCGGCTGGTCACAGCCGGGCCAGCGGCACGTCAGATCCCGACAGCGCACGAAATCAGCCAAGCCCCGCGACGGCACATAACCGTTTTCCGGCGGGGCATCGGCCGGGTGGATCAGCGGCATCAGCTTGGCCGACTTGGCCAGCTCCGCCACCACCTCGGGTGGGATGAGCCCGTCGGCACCAAGCTCTGAGCCGGGCGTGTTGCCGCGGCCGTCGATGGTGGCCTGCTCGGCGATCATGTGGATCACCACCGGCGACGCGGGCCGGCGCTTTGCGGCCGCACAGTCGGTGCGCCCGCACCGACACCCCAACCGATCCGCCCCCGCGGCCAAGGCGCCCAGCGCATCAGCACGCCGCTGCTCGCGAGTGCGTGGATCGTGTTCACACACCGTGGCCGCCAACGCATCCAACCGCCGATCCAACGCATGCGCATCCGGGCCGAGCAGACGCCCCCCGATCTCGGCGGTCCCGTCGTGATCCGGACCGATCCACACCTCCCGATCCCGCTGCGTCTTGGAGCGCCGACGCACCGCATCGGCATCGGCGCGCGCCACGATCTTGTCCACCTGGGCCGCCAGCCGGCCCCGGCTCAGCGACGGCCATCGGGCCACATTGGCCGCCAGCGTCGCGTCCACCGCGGCCAACACCTCGGGATCGGTGATCAAATCGGTGCGATACACCAAGATCTGAAACATCTGATAATCGATGTCCCCGGCGCCGAAGACCACCGCACACTGGGGCAGCCGCTCGCGCATCGCGCGCGCATAGCGCACCCGATCGGCGGCCCGCCCCTGGCTGATCCGCAGCGCCGCCCCCACCTCGGCGGCCACCGCCTCCATCGTGTCGATAGCCCAGTCCTCGGTCTCCGAACAGCGCGACAACCGATACGCGAACAGCTCGCCGATCGCCACCAACTGCGCGGCGGCTGCCCGGTTCTCGAATCGCGCCGCCGCACCAATCCGCTCGATCAGCGTCGCCGACTCCGGCGTCGTCGACGGATAGTGCCGCTCGAACAGCTCGTCAAACCGGGCGATCACCTCCGCCCGCGCCGCCTCATCATCGAACATACGTTCGAGTATGCCAGAAGGGTCTGACACTTAGCCGCGCAGCCGCGCGACCACCTCACCGACAACCGAATCCATCGGCACCGACACCTGCTCGCCCGAGCCCAGGTCCTTCACCCCGACCGTCCCGCCCTCGATATCGCGATCGCCCAACACCAGTGCGATGCGGGCGCCGGAACGATCGGCCGCGCGCATCGCGCCCTTGAGGCCGCGGTCGCCGTAGGCCAGGTCGACGCGGACCCCGGACGCTCGCAGCTGCGCGGCCAGCACCGCGAGTCGCAGCTTGGCCGGCTCGCTCAGCGGCACACCGAACACGTCGCAGCGCGTCGTCTCCCCCACGCTCTTGCCCTCGGCCCGCAGCGCCAGCAGGGTCCGGTCGACGCCGAGCCCAAATCCGATGCCCGACAAGTCTTGTCCGCCGAGTTGGCGCATCAGGCCGTCGTAGCGGCCGCCGCCGCCGATCCCGGATTGCGCGCCCAGGCCGTCGTGGACGAACTCGAAGGCGGTCTTGGTGTAGTAGTCCAGCCCGCGCACCATCCGCGGGTTGATGACGTACGGGACGCCGAGCGCGTCCAGGTGCGCCAGCACGGTGTCGAAGTGCTGCTTGGCGACGTCGGACAGGTGGTCGAGCAGCACCGGGGCGTCGGCCGTCATCGCGCGCATCGCGGGTCGTTTGTCGTCGAGAACCCGCAGCGGATTGATCTCGGCCCGCCGGCGCGTCTCCTCATCAAGTGAGAGCCCAAACAGGAAGTCCTGCAACAACTCTCGGTATTGCGGGCGGCAGATCTCGTCGCCCAGCGAGGTGATCTCCAACCGGAACCCGTCCAGGCCCAAAGAGCGGAACCCGGCGTCGGCGATGGCGATCACCTCGGCGTCCAGCGCCGGATCGTCGACGCCGATCGCCTCCACGCCGACCTGCTGCAGCTGGCGATAGCGGCCTGCCTGCGGGCGCTCGTAGCGGAAGAACGGGCCCGCGTAACACAGCTTCACCGGCAGCGCGCCGCGGTCCAGGCCGTGTTCGATCACCGCGCGCACCACCCCGGCGGTGCCCTCCGGCCGCAGCGTCACCGAGCGGTCGCCGCGGTCGGCGAACGTGTACATCTCCTTGGACACCACGTCGGTGGATTCGCCGACGCCGCGGGCGAACAGCGCCGTGTCCTCGAAGATGGGCAGCTCGATGTCGCCGTAACCGGCCCGGCGTGCGGCGGCCAGCAGCCCGTCGCGCACCGCGACAAACTGGGCCGACTCCGGCGGGACGTAGTCGGGCACCCCCTTGGGCGCAGAGAACTCCGTCACGGGCTCAGGCCCTCGAGGAACGGGTTGAAACGCCGTTCCGCGCCGATGGTGGTGGCGTCGCCGTGCCCGGGCAGCACGACGGTCTTGTCGTCGAGCACCAGGAGCTTGTCGACGATCGAGGTCAGCAGGTCGCGGCCGCTGCCGCCGAACAGGTCGGTGCGGCCGATCGAGCGCTCGAACAGCGTGTCCCCGCTGAACACCACGTCGGTGTCGGATGCCACCCGAAACACCACCGACCCGCGGGTGTGCCCCGGCGTGTGGTCGACGTTGACGGTGACGCTGCCCAGGTCGAGCTTGTCGCCGTCGCGGTCCAGCTCGACCACCTGCTTGGGCTCGCGGAAGAACGCACCCGCGACCAGCTGGGCCACGCGCGGGCCGTAGCCGTAGATCGGGTCCTTGAGCATGAACCGGTCCTCGGGATGGATGTAGGTCGGGCAACCGTAGGTGTCGGAAACCTTCTGCGCGGACCACATGTGGTCGATGTGCCCGTGGGTGAGCAACACGGCGGCCGGTGTCAGCCGGTTCTTGTCCAGGATGCTGCGCAGCGGGCCCATCGCGCGCTGCCCCGGATCCACGATGACGCAGTCCGTTCCGGGCCGCTCGGCCAGCACGTAGCAGTTGCACGCCAACATGCCGGCGGGAAATCCGGTAATCAACACGGTTCCCAGTTTCCCACGGGGCCCGGTTGACACGGGTGACCGCGCCCCCATTAGCCTGAGCTGGCCATCTCGGCCCCCGACTGACCGACCATGGAGGCATACCGGCCGTGCCGACCAACGAACAGCGAAAAGCCGCAGCCAAGCGCAAACTCCAACGGAAGCTGGAGCGCCGCGCGAAGCGAACCAAACAGCGCCGGATCCTGCTCATCGCCGCCGCATCGATCGTGGCGGTGGCCGCAGTCGCCGCGGTGGTGATCTCGCTCGTCAACAGCAAAAACGAGCACAAGAGCAACACCGCCACGAGCAGCTCCGCGGCGACCACGACACAGGCCGGACCGACGCCACCCGCCGTGGCCCTGCCGCCGTTCAAGCCGTCGGCCAACACCGGCGCCAACTGCCAGTACCCGCCGACGCCGCAGGAGCCGGCGGCCAAGCCGGTCAAGCCGCCGCGGACCGGCAAGATCCCGACGGACCCCGCCCAGGTGAGCGCCAGCATGTCGACCAGCCAGGGCAACATCGGCTTGATGCTGGCCAACAACGAATCGCCTTGCACTGTCAACAGTTTCGCGAGCCTGATCGGCCAGAAATACTTCGACAACACCAAGTGCCACCGGCTGACCACCTCGGCCACGTTGGGTGTCCTGCAGTGCGGCGACCCCAAGGGCGACGGCAGCGGCGGTCCCGGCTATCAATTCGCCAACGAGTACCCCACCGACCAGTACCCGCCGAACGATCCCAAGCTGCAGGAGCCGGTCGTCTATCCGCGCGGCACGCTGGCCATGGCAAACTCCGGTCCCGGCACCAACGGCAGCCAGTTCTTCATGGTCTACAAGGACTCTCAGCTGCCGCCGCAGTACACCGTGTTCGGCACCATCCAGGCCGACGGGCTGGCCGTCCTGGACAAGGTCGCCAAGGCCGGCGTCTCCGGCGGCGGTGAGGACGGCGCGCCCAACAGCGAGGTCACCATCAAGTCCCTGCTGCTCGACTAAGACCCGACTACGCGGCTGACGTCACCCGGTAGACGTCGTACACGCCCTCGACGTTGCGCACGACGTTGAGCAGGTGCCCGAGATGCTTGGGGTCGCCCATCTCGAAGGTGAAGCGGCTGATGGCCACCCGGTCGCCGGAGGTGGTGACCGACGCGGACAGGATGTTCACCTTCTCGTCGGCCAGCACCCGCGTGACGTCGGAGAGCAGCCGGTGCCGGTCGAGCGCCTCGACCTGGATGGCCACCAGGAACACCGACGACGGCGACGGCGCCCAGAGCACCTCGATGATGCGCTCCGACTGTTGTTGCAACGAAGCGGCATTGGTGCAGTCGGTGCGGTGCACGCTGACCCCGCCGCCGCGGGTGACGAAGCCCATGATCTGGTCGCCGGGCACCGGCGTGCAGCACTTGGCGAGCTTGGTCAGCACGCCGGGGGCGCCGGGAACCGACACCCCGACGTCGTCGGTGCTGCGCGGGCGCCGCAGCATGGTCGTCGGCGTGGACCGCTCGGCCAGCTCCTCCTCGGCCTGGTCGATGCCGCCCAGCTCGGCGAGCAGCCGCTGCACGACGTGCTTCGCCGACACGTGGCCCTCACCGATCGCGGTGTAGAGCGCGGACACGTCGGTGTAGTGCAGCTCGCGGGCCACCGCGGCCATCGACTCGCCATTCACCAAGCGCTGCAACGGAAGTCCGCCCCGGCGCACCTCGCGGGCCATCGCCTCCTTGCCGGCCTCCAGCGCCTCCTCGCGGCGCTCCTTGGCGAACCACTGCCGGATCTTCGTCTTGGCGCGCGGCGAGACCACGAACTGCTGCCAGTCCCGCGACGGCCCCGCGTTGGGCGCCTTGGACGTGAAAACCTCGACGACTTCCCCGTTTTCGAGCTTGCGCTCCAGCGCCACCAGCCGCCCATTCACCCGGGCGCCGATGCAGCGGTGGCCGACCTCGGTGTGCACCGCGTAGGCGAAGTCGATCGGCGTCGACCCGGTCGGCAGCGTGATGACGTCGCCCTTGGGGGTGAACACGAAGATCTCTTGCACCGCAAGGTCGTAGCGCAGCGACTCCAGGAACTCGCCCGGGTCCGCGGCCTCGCGTTGCCAGTCGAGCAGCTGACGCATCCAGGCCATGTCGTCGATCTCGGCGGCGGCGTGCGGGTGCGGAACGCCGTTGCGGCCCTTGGCCTCCTTGTACCGCCAGTGCGCCGCGATCCCGTATTCGGCGGTGCGGTGCATGTCGCGGGTGCGGATCTGCACCTCCAGCGGCTTGCCCTCCGGCCCGACGACGGTGGTGTGCAGCGACTGGTACACGCCGTACCGGGGCTGGGCGATGTAGTCCTTGAACCGGCCCGCCATCGGCTGCCACAGCGAATGCACCACGCCCACGGCCGCATAGCAGTCGCGGATCTCGTCGCACAGGATGCGGATGCCGACCAGGTCGTGGATGTCGTCGAAGTCGCGGCCCTTGACGATCATCTTCTGATAGATCGACCAGTAGTGCTTGGGCCGGCCCTCCACCGTCGCCTTGATCTTCGACGCGTTGAGCGTGTTGATGATCTCGGTGCGCACCTTGGCCAGGTAGGTGTCCCGCGACGGCGCGCGGCCCGCGACGAGCCGGACGATCTCCTCGTACTTCTTGGGGTGCAGGATCGCGAACGACAGGTCCTCCAGCTCCCACTTGACGCTGGCCATGCCCAGCCGATGTGCAAGGGGCGCAATGACTTCCAGCGTCTCGCGGGCCTTGCGCGCCTGCTTCTCGGGCGGCAGGAAGCGCATGGTGCGCATGTTGTGCAGCCGGTCGGCGACCTTGATCACCAGCACCCGCGGATCGCGGGCCATCGCGGTGATCATCTTGCGGATGGTCTCGCCCTCGGCGGCGGTGCCCAGCACCACCCGGTCCAGCTTGGTGACGCCGTCGACGAGGTGGCCCACCTCCTCGCCGAACTCCTCGCTCAACGCCTCGAGCGTGTAACCCGTGTCCTCCACGGTGTCGTGCAGCAGCGCGGCCACCAAAGTCGTGGTGTCCATGCCCAATTCGGCCAGGATGTTGGCGACCGCCAGCGGGTGGGTGATGTACGGGTCGCCGGAGTGCCGCAGCTGCGTCGCGTGGCGCTGGTCGGCGACCTCGAAGGCGCGCTGCAGCAGCTGCACGTTGGCCTTCGGGTAGATCTCCCGGTGCACCGCCACCAGCGGCTCGAGCACGGGGTTGAGCGTGCTGCGCTGGGCGGTCATCCGCCGGGCCAGCCGCGCGCGAACCCGGCGGGACGCGCTGCTGGAAGTCTTCAACGTCTCGGCGGGCGGCTCCGGCGCCTCGGCGGGGACAGCAGGCGATTCCACGGGCGCCTCGAGAGCCTGCGCCGCGCTCTTCTCGTCCGCCACGTTGGTCACCTCCGAACCTCCGACCTCGAGGATATCGCGTAACGACGAGGCTAGACCCGGCTCAGGCTGTGCACCGGCAACGGCGCGACGGCCTCGCGACCGCCCAGCGCGGCGAGTTCGGCGACCACCGCCGCCCTGGTCACGTGGGCCCCGGCGTGCGTGAGCAACCGCGCCGCGGCGGCCAGCGTGCCCCCGGTGGCCAGCACGTCGTCGACGATGACGATGTCGCGGCCGCGCAGCTCGATGCCGTCGGCGGGGATTTCCAGGACGGCGCTGCCGTATTCCAGGTCGTACCGCTCGGCGTGCACCGGCGGCGGCAGCTTTCCGCCCTTGCGGATGGCGAGCACACCGGTGCCCAGCCGTTCGGCGACGGCCCCGGCCACCAGGAACCCGCGCGAGTCGATGCCGGCCACCAGGTCGGCGCCGGCCGCGATGTCCGCCAGCGCGTCGGTGACCGCCGCCAGCCCGTCCGGGTCGGCGAACAGCGGGGTGAGGTCCTTGAACTGGACCCCGGGCTTGGGAAAGTCGGCGACGGTGCGGGTCAGCGACGCGATGAGGTCGGCCAGCTTCACTGCACCCTCACTGCACCAGGGCCCAGCGGTCCATGTTCCAGCCCGCGCCCCAGCGGGTCGGATTCCTGCTCACGGCGTACATCTTCTTCGACTTCAGCAGGGTGCGCTGCTGCCGGTACAGCGGCAGCGTCGGCATGTCGCCCCAGAGTATGGGGGCGCTCTCGGCCAGCAGCCGGATCCGCTCGCCGGGGTCGGCGGACACCGCCAGCGCGCCGATGATGCCGTCTATCTGGGGATTCGCGTAGCCGGACAGGTTGTTGCCGTTGCCGCTGTGCAGGTCGTAGGCGTCCATCGCCGACGACCCCGTCGAGCCGCTGCCGGTGGCGCCGCCGGTGCTGGCCAGCAGCGCGTCGATCTTGCCGTCCTTGAGCGCCTGGGGGCCTGGGGCGTCCAGGGTGGGGTTGACGACGGTGATGCCGGCCGCGGCGCACGACTTGGTGATCTCGCCGACCGTGACCGCCAGCCGCGCGTTGGGTCCCTGGTAGCCGATGCGCACCGACAGCGGCGCGCCGGCCAGCGCACCCCGGGCGGCGGCGGGATCCGCCTTGCCGAACGGGGCGGCCTCGGCGGCGCCGTCGGCGGCGGCGATGGCGTCCTCGGTCGCCGGGTTCAGCCGCGAATTGGCGATGGGTACCCCGGCGTCGCGCGCGATCGTGTCGCGCGGCGTGCACAGCGCCAGCGCCCGGCGGGCCTTCGTGTCGGCCAGCGGCCCCTGCGCGGCGAAGATCAGCTGCTCGATGCCGGCCGACGGCGAATCGGAGCGCTCGTAGTTGTCCGGGGTGGTCAGCGTCCCCGGCGAGCCGGCCGCGACGTCGACCACGTCGACACTGCGGTTGTTGACCCGGTCCTGGATGTCGGGGGCCTGCGGCGACACCGTGATCCGCTTGGTGACGGGCTTGGGGCCCCACCACCGGTCGTTGGCGACGAGCACGACGGCGCCGCCGTCCAGGATGGACTGGATCTTGTACGGCCCCGACGACGGGAAACGCTTGAGATCAGTTCCCGGCCTGAGGTCCCAGGTGGTGTTCCACAGCTTCGCGATCTGGGCGACCAAGGCCGCGTTGTTGTTCAGCAGCGCGGCGGTCACGTCCCCGTTCAGCTGGTCGGCGATGACGTGCGACGGCATCATCGACGTCGCCGTGAACAGCTGCGTGTAGTCCACCACGGAGCGGTCCGGGACGAACGACACGCGCGCCTTCTTCTGCCCGGGCGTGCACTCGATGTTGGCGATGTCGACGTAGCCGGCGTGGGTGGCGGCGTCGAACCCGGGGAACCGCCCGGACTGGGCCGCCCACGCCAGCACCAGGTCGTCGCAGGTGACCGGCTTGCCGTCGGAATAGACGGCGTTGTCGGCGATCTGGTAGTCGAGCACCAGCGGCGAGCCGCCCACCACCGAGATGGTGCCGAAGTCGTGGTCGGCGACCACCTGCCCGTCGGGTCCGTGATAGCCGAAGCCGGTCAGCGTGCGGGCGAACGCCTGCGCGCCGGCCGAGGCGGCGCCGACGACGGTGTTGGTGTTGTAGGTGGGCAGGCCGCCGTCGACCACGTAGGTGATTTGCGCGGCGGCGCTACCGGAACAGGCGCTCAGGGTGAACGCCGCCGTCAGGAGCGCGGCCAAACCGACGGCAGCCGACCCCCTCAGGCTCCACCGGCCGGCCCACATGATTACCGCTTGCCGGCGTTTCGCTTGCCGGTCGGGCGCCGGGTGCCGGTGGGCCGCACGGGCCGGGCGCCCGGCGCCGGCTTGTTCGGTGCGGGTTTGGCGGGCGCCGCTGAAGACTCAGCCGGCTCGGCCGCCTCGGCCGGCTCCGCGCTCTCCTCCGCCGGCTCCTCGGCGGTGTCCTCGTGCGAGGGCTTGCGCCGCCTGGCGACGCGGCGGGTGTGGCCGCGCACCAGCTCGGTGCGCTCGCGCAGCGTGACCAGCAGCGGGGTGGCGAAGAAGATCGACGAGTAGGTGCCGACGATGATGCCGACCAGCTGCACCAGCGCCAGGTCCTTCAGCGTGCCGACGCCCAGCAGCCACACCGCCACCACCATCAGGGCCAGCACCGGCAGCACCCCGATCAGGCTGGTGTTGATCGAGCGCATAAAGGTCTGGTTGATCGCCAGGTTGGCCTGCTCGGCGAAGGTGCGCCGGGTGGTGTGCTGGAAGCCGTGCGTGTTCTCCTCGACCTTGTCGAACACGATGACGGTGTCGTAGAGCGAGAACCCGAGGATCGTCAGCCAGCCGATGACGGTGGCCGGGGTGACCTCGAAACCCACCAGCGAGTACACGCCGGCGGTAACGGCGAGGTCGAAACACATGGTCGTGAGCGCGGAGATCGCCATGTAGCGCTCGTAGCGCACGGTGATGTACAGGCTGACCAGCGCCACGAACACCGCCAGCGCGATCAGCGCCTTGTCGGTGATCTGCTCGCCCCAGGTCGACGACACCGCCGAGTCACTGATGGCCTGCAGGCTGGGCTTGCCGTCGGTGCCCTTGGGCTGGAACGCGTCGAACAGGGCGTTGCGCAGCTTCGCGGTCTGATCGTTGGTCAGCGTCTCCGAGCGGATCTGCACCGTCGCCGAGGCGCCGTTGCCGACGATGACAACCGACTCGGGGTCGCTGCCCAGCGTCTTGCGGAAGACGTCGGACACCGCGCTGGCGGTCGCGGTCCCGCGCGGGAACGACACCGTCGTGCCGCCCTTGAAGTCGATGCCGAAGGTGAAGCCGCGCAGGACGATGCTCACGATCGCCACGGCGACGATCGCCCCGCTGATGCCGTACCACAGCCGCCGCCGGCCGATCACCTCGAACGCGCCGGTCCCGGTGTAGAGCCGCGAGATGAAGCTGTGGTGCGGCGGCTGAGCGGCGGACGTCAGCTCGACGGCACCGTCGGTGGCGCCGGTGATCTCGACCGCGTCGGTTTCGGTCGCGTCCTTGGAGGCCTTGGATGCCATCGCGCTATCCCTGTCCCGTCTTCACCTGCGACGAGGCCCGGCGTTCGCGGGCGACCCGCTGAACCGCTCCCAGGCCGTTGTACGCCGGCTTGGCCAGCGTCGGAGACTTGGACGCCAGGTATACCAGCGGCCAGGTCACCAGGAACACCACCACGATGTCGAGGATCGTGGTGAGCCCCAGGGTGAAAGCGAACCCCTTCACCTGGCCGATCGCCAGGAAGTACAGCACCGCGGCGGCCAGGAAGGTCACCGCGTTGCCCGACACGATGGTCTTGCGGGCCCGCACCCACCCTCGGGGCACCGCCGACCGGAACGAACGGCCTTCGCGGATCTCGTCTTTGATGCGCTCGAAGAACACGACGAACGAGTCGGCGGTGGTGCCGATACCGATGATCAGACCGGCGATGCCCGCCAGGTCCAGGGTGTAGTTGATATATCGGCCCAGGAGCACCAGGATCGCGAAAACCATTACGCCGGAAGCGGTTAGCGACAGCGCCGTGAGCAACCCCAGCACCCGGTAGTACAGCAGCGAATACAGCAGCACCAGGACCAACCCGATCGCGCCCGCGATCAGCCCGGCGCGCAGCGACGTCAAACCCAATGTCGCGGAAACGGTTTGGGCCTCGGACGATTCGAACGACAGCGGCAGCGACCCGTACTTCAGCACGTTGGCCAGCTGGCGCGCGGTCGCCGCGGTGAAGGGCGGGTCGCCGCCGGTGATCTGGGTGCGGCCGCCGGGGATGGCCTCCTGGATCATCGGGGCGCTGACGACCTGCGAGTCCAGCGTGAACGCGGTCTGGGTGCCGATGTGGGCGGCGGTGAAGTCGGCCCAGGTGTTCGCCGCGGCCTGCTTGAATTGCAGGTCGACGACGTAACCGACGCCGCGCTGGTTCATGCCCGATGTGGCGTTCTGGATCTGGTCACCGCTGATGATCGACGGCGCCAGCAGGTACGCCACCTTGTGGTCGGTCGAGCAGGTCACCAGGGGCAGCTCCGGGTCGTCGTTGCCGGCCAGGATGTCCTCTTTGTCGCAGTGCGCGGCCTCGTAGCGCATGGCGACCATCTGGATGTAGGGGTTGTCGCTCTGCCGGAACTCCTTCATCTCCTGGATGCGGTCGGCGAGAGCCTTGCGCGGGTCCGGCGGCGCCGGGGCCGCGGGCGGCGGGGCCCCGGAAGGTGGTGGCGGTGGGGCGGGCGCCGGGCTCGGTGTCGGGCTCGGCGGCGGCTCCTGCGGGTAGGGCCGCGGCTGCGCTCCGGGTTGCCCGGGCGGCGCCGGCGGGGCCGGTGGCGACTGGGCCGGTGGCGGGACTGCACCCGGCTGGCCCGGTGGCGGGACCGCACCCGGCTGGCCCGGTGGCGGCGGGGCCCCGCCCGGCTGGCCGTTCGGCGCGGGCTTGGGTTCGGCGCCCTGGGCCGGCATCGAGTTCAGCACCGGGCGGATGTAGAGCCGCGCCGTCTGCCCCAGGTTCCGGGCCTCGTTCCCGTCGTTGCCGGGCACCGTGATGACCAGGTTGTCGCCGTCGACGACGACCTCCGAACCGGAGACGCCCAGCCCGTTGACCCGGGCGCTGATGATCTGCTGCGCCTGCGACAGCGCCTCCCTGCTCGGGCGCGAACCGTCCGGGGTGCGCGCCGTCAGGGTGACGCGGGTGCCGCCCTGAAGGTCGATGCCGAGCTTGGGGGCGGCCCGCTTGTCCCCGGTGAGAAACACCAGCAGATAGACGCCGACGAGCAACAACAAGAAGACCGACAGGTAGCGGGCAGGGTGCACCGGCGCCGAAGACGATGCCACGTTCCTTGTATCTCCTTGAGAATCGGTTGCTTACCCCCGAGAGAGCCTACGTGCCGCCCTCACGTCAGGAGTCCTTGGTCACCCGGGGTTCGTCGGCGGGGTCTTCCAGGTCGTCGGAGTCCTCCAGGTCCTCCGGCTCGATGCGGTCCCGCACGGCCAGCTTCATCCAGGTGGTCACGATGCCGGGCGCGATCTCGAGCTCGACGGTGTCGTCGGCGATGGAGACGACGGTGGCCTCCAGCCCGGACGTGGTGTGCACCCGGTCGCCGGGGCGCAGCGACTCGTGCAGGTCGATCGTGGCCTGCATCGCGCGTCGCTGCCGCCGCGACGCGAAGTACATGAACCCACCCATGATGAGCAGGAACGGCAAGAACAAAACCAAACTCTCCATCGACGCCTGTCTTTCGTCTCGGTATTTCTCTCGTAAGGGTCCAGTGTGCCCGTTCAGTCTCCCAGGTCGCCGGTCGGCCGCCGCCCGGCCGAGCGGATAGGCTTTGGTTTCGCGACGTGACAGGCGCGCCGCGGTGAGGAGGATGTCGTGGCCGGCCTCGAGCAGACTCGCCAGCTGGTCACCGAAATCCCAGGTCCGGCGTCGCTGGAGCTGACCAAGCGGCGGGCCGCGGCGGTGCCGCGGGGCGTCGGCGTCACCATGCCGGTGTTCGTCGCCCGCGCCGCCGGCGGCATCGTCGAGGACGTCGACGGCAACCGGCTCATCGACCTGGGTTCCGGCATCGCCGTCACCACCGTCGGCAACTCGGCGCCGCGCGTCGTCGACGCGGTGCGCGCGCAGGTCGCCGAGTTCACCCACACCTGCTTCATGGTCACGCCCTACGAGCGGTACGTCGCCGTCGCCGAACAGCTCAACCGCATCACCCCCGGATCCGGCGAGAAGCGCTCGGTGCTGTTCAACTCGGGCGCCGAGGCCGTCGAGAACTCGATCAAGATCGCCCGCTCGTATACCCGCAAGCCCGCGGTGGTCGCGTTCGACCACGCCTACCACGGGCGCACCAACATGGCGATGGCGCTGACCGCCAAGTCGATGCCCTACAAGAGCGGGTTCGGCCCGTTCGCGCCCGAGATCTACCGGGCGCCGCTGTCCTACCCGTACCGGGACGGGCTGCTGGACAAGGAAATGGCCGCCGACGGTGAGCTGGCGGCCGAGCGCGCCATCAACGTCATCGACAAGCAGGTGGGCGCGGACAACCTGGCCGCCGTCCTGATCGAGCCGATCCAGGGCGAGGGCGGTTTCATCGTGCCGGCCGAGGGTTTCCTGCCGGCGCTGCGCGAGTGGTGCCGCGCCAACGACGTGGTGTTCATCGCCGACGAGGTGCAAACCGGCTTCGCCCGGACCGGGGCGATGTTCGCCTGCGAGCACGAGGGCATCGAGCCCGACCTGATCGTCACCGCCAAGGCCATCGCCGACGGGTTTCCGCTGTCGGCCGTCACCGGGCGGGCCGACATCATGGACGCCCCGCACGTCGGCGGCCTGGGCGGCACGTTCGGCGGCAACCCGGTCGCGTGCGCGGCGGCGCTGGCCACCATCGAGACCATCGAGCGCGACGGCCTGATCGAGCGGGCCCGGCACATCGAACGGCTGATGACCGAGCCGCTGCTGCGCCTGCAGGCCGGCGACGACCGGATCGGCGACGTGCGCGGCCGCGGCGCCATGATCGCCATCGAGCTGGTGAAGTCCGGCACCGCCGAACCCGACCCCGAGCTGACCGACCGATTGGCCACCGCCGTCCACGCCGCCGGCGTGATCGTGTTGACCTGCGGCATGTTCGGCAACATCGTCCGGCTGCTGCCGCCGCTGAACATCAGCGATGAGCTGCTGACCGAGGGGCTCGACATCCTGGCCCGGGTCCTGGGCGACCTGTAGCTCTTCGTGGGGCATGTCACACGGTCCGCCGGGCAGCGGTCGTTGAGGAATACCTTTAGTTAAGCTAACGTTCTAAGGGTCAGCGCAATGTCGCGCCCTCAGACCATCTTTCAGTCAGTACAGGGGAACTGTCATGCCGACTATCAGTCGTGAAGAGCGGCTCGCCCGCCGCGTCGAGGAGCTTTCCGCCACGGATCCACAGTTCGCCGCCGCCCAGCCGAGCCCGGCGGTCGCCGCCGCGCTCGAGCGGCCCGGGCTGCGACTGCCGCAGATCGTTCAGACCGTGCTGCAGGGTTACGCGGACCGGCCCGCGCTGGGGCAGCGCGCCGTGCGGTTCGTCACCGACCCGCGGACGGGGCGCACCGGCGCGGAGCTGCTCACCCACTTCGACACGATCACCTACCGCGAGCTGGGCGAGCGGATCGGCGCGGTTGCGCGTGGCCTGTCCGGTGACGCGGTGCGGGCCGGCGACCGAGTTTGCATCCTGGGCTTCACCGGCGTCGACTACACCACCATCGACATGGCGCTGGGCCAGATCGGCGCGGTGTCGGTGCCGCTGCAGACCAGCGCGGCGATCGGCCAGCTGCAGCCGATCGTGGCCGAGACCGAGCCCGGCGTCATCGCGGCGAGCGTGCACCAGCTGCCCGACGCCGTCGACTTGATCGCGGCCGGGCACTCCCCCGCCAGGCTCGTGGTGTTCGACTTCCACCCCGAGGTCGACGACCACCGCGACGCCGTGGCGGCGGCCCGCACGAGGCTGGCCGACACCGGGGTGCCGGTGGAGACGCTGGACGACGTCGTCGCGCGCGGCAACGCCGCTGGGCCGGCCGAGCCGGTCGTCGCGCCCGACCCGGACCCGCTGGCCCTGTTGATCTACACCTCCGGCAGCACCGGCGCCCCCAAGGGCGCGATGTACCCGCAGAGCAACGTCGCCAAGATGTTCTGCCGGTCGAGCCGAAACTGGTTCGGGCCCAGCGCCGCGTCGATCACCCTCAACTTCATGCCGATGAGCCACGTGATGGGCCGCGGCATCCTCTACGGCACGCTGGGCAACGGCGGCACCGCCTACTTCGCGGCCAAGAGCGACCTGTCGACGCTGCTGGAAGACCTCGCCCTGGTGCGGCCCACCGAATTGAACTTCGTGCCGCGGATCTGGGAGACCCTCTACGGCGAATACCTGCGCCAGGTCGATCGCGGGGTTCCCGAGGCCGAGGCGCTCGAGCAGCAGCGGCGGTCACTGCTGGGCGGGCGGTACATCTTCGCGATGACGGGCTCGGCACCCATCTCCCCGGAGCTGCGGGCCTGGGTCGAGGACCTGCTGGAGATGCATCTGCTGGACGGCTACGGCTCCACCGAGGCCGGCATGGTCCTGTTCGACGGCGAGGTGCAGCGCCCGCCGGTGGTCGACTACAAGCTCGTCGACGTTCCGGACCTGGGCTACTTCGCCACCGACCGGCCGTACCCGCGGGGCGAGCTGCTGCTCAAGACCGAGAACATGTTCCCTGGCTACTACAAGCGGCCCCAGGTGACCGCCGACGTGTTCGACGCCGACGGCTACTACCGGACCGGGGACGTCGTCGCCGAGGTCGCGCCCGACCGGCTGATGTACGTCGACCGCCGCAACAACGTGCTCAAGCTGGCGCAGGGCGAGTTCGTCACCGTCGCGAAGCTGGAGGCGGTTTTCGGCAACAGCCCGCTGGTCCGGCAGATCTACGTCTACGGCAACAGCGCGCACCCCTATCTGTTGGCCGTCATCGTGCCCACCGACGAGAACACGTCGAAGCAAGCGATCGCCGACTCGCTGCAGAACGTGGCGAAGGAGGCCGGCCTGCAGTCCTACGAGGTGCCGCGCGACTTCCTCATCGAGACAACGCCTTTCACGCTCGAGAACGGTCTGCTCACCGGCATCCGCAAGCTGGCGTGGCCGAAGCTGAGGCAGCACTACGGCGAGCGACTGGAACGGCTCTACGCCGAGCTGGCCGAGGGCCAGGCCAACGAGCTGAGCGAGCTGCGCCGCAGCGGGGCCGACGCGCCGGTGCTGCAGACGGTCAGCCGGGCCGCGGGCGCGCTGCTGGGCAGCGCGGCCTCCGAGCTGGCGCCCGACGCGCACTTCACCGACCTGGGCGGAGACTCGTTGTCCGCGTTGACATTCGGCAATCTGCTGCACGAGATCTTCGACGTCGACGTGCCGGTGGGCGTCATCGTCAGCCCGGCCAACGACCTGCAGGCCATCGCCGACTACATCGAGGGTGAGCGCAAGGGCAGCAAGCGGCCCAGCTTCGCCACGGTGCACGGACGCGACACCGTCGAGGTGCGGGCCGCCGACCTGACGCTGGACAAGTTCATCGACGCCGCGACGCTGGCCGCCGCGCCGGCGCTGCCGAAGCCCGCCGCCGAGGTGCGCACCGTCCTGCTCACCGGCGCGACCGGCTTCCTGGGCCGCTACCTGGCGCTGGAATGGCTGGAGCGGATGGACCTCGTCGACGGCAAGGTGATCGCCCTGGTGCGGGCCCGCTCCGACGAGGACGCGCGGGTCCGGCTGGACAAGACCTTCGACACCGACCCGAAGCTGCTGGCGCACTACCGGGAGCTGGCCGCCGACCACCTGGAGGTCGTCGCCGGCGACAAGGGCGAGGCCAACCTCGGCCTGGACCCGGCGACCTGGCAGCGGCTGGCCGACACCGTCGACCTCATCGTCGACCCCGCGGCCCTGGTCAACCACGTGCTGCCGTACAGCGAGCTGTTCGGGCCGAACGCGCTGGGCACCGCCGAGCTGATCCGAATCGCGTTGACCGGCAGGCAGAAGCCGTACACCTACGTGTCGACGATCGGCGTCGGCGACCAGATCGAGCCGGGCAAGTTCACCGAGGACGCCGACATCCGCGCCATCAGCGCAACGCGGACGATCAACGACAGCTACGCCAACGGCTACGGCAACAGCAAGTGGGCCGGCGAGGTGTTGCTGCGCGAGGCGCACGACCTGTGCGGCCTGCCCGTCGCGGTGTTCCGCTGCGACATGATCCTGGCCGACACCAGCTACGCCGGCCAGCTCAACGTGCCGGACATGTTCACCCGGATGATCCTGAGCCTGGTGGCCACCGGCATCGCGCCCAAGTCGTTCTACGAACTCGACGCCGACGGCAACCGGCAGCGTGCCCACTACGACGGGCTACCGGTGGAGTTCATCGCCGAGGCCATCGCGACGCTGGGCGCCCGGGACGGCTCCGACGGCTTCCGGACCTACCACGTGATGAACCCCTACGACGACGGCATCGGGTTCGACGAGTTCGTCGACTGGCTGATCGAGGACGGGTGCGCCGTCCAGCGCGTCGGCGACTACGGCGACTGGCTGCAGCGGTTCGAGACCGCGCTGCGCGCCCTGCCCGAAAAGCGGCGCAACGCCTCGCTGCTGCCGCTGCTGCACAACTACCAGAAGCCCGAACGGCCGATCAACGGGTCGATGGCGCCGACGGATCGGTTCCGCGCGGCGGTCCAGGACGCGAAAGTCGGCCCGGACAAGGACATTCCGCACGTCTCGCCGCCGATCATCGCCAAGTACGTCAGCGACCTGCGGCTGCTGGGGCTGCTCTGAGGCTCTGAGAGCTCAGCTCTGGGGGTGCGGCCAGCGCAGGTACGCGGCGCCCGGGCCGGGCTTGCCGGTCCGCTCGCGGCGCCAGCCCCGGGGCTTCGGCCCGTCCCCGGCGGCCCGCGGCTGGGTGAGCGCGCCCGACGACACCTCGGCCGACGGCTCCTCCAGCCCGGACATGTACACCGGTTCGCCGGCGGGGATCGCCGCCGGCTCCACCGGCTCCGGGGGCTCCATGAAGGCCTCGACGTCGCTGGCCAGTCGCACGGCGAGGCGCGCCAGGGCGACGCCGCTGATGAACACGATCAGCGCGCCGAGGCCGGAGAAGTAGGAAACCTCGAGCGCGGCCCGCTTGCGGTCGGTCGCGGCGATCGGGTCACCGGCGGAGCCGATCCCCAGCAGCGGGGCGACCTGGCCGCCGACCACGAACCATGCGCCGGCCAGCGCCGCCAGCCAGCCCCCGACGATCGCGGTGATGCGGTTTCCGGAGAAGACCAGCAGCAGGCCGCCGAGCACGGTGGCCCCTCCCGGTAGCACCTCGAGCCATCCGCGGGCCGAACTCCATGCCCAGTCCTGGTTGGGCGTGTAGGCGAAGTTGAAGTGTGGACCGACGAACGGTATCAACGCACCCCAAGCACCCAAGACGACCAGCAGCAACCCGCTGATTGCCCCGCGCGAGCGCGGCATCCACAAAGGGTGGCCGTGTAGTGCGTGTCCCATCAGATCTCCTCAGTTGTCGCCGGGCTACTTCAGCAGGTGCCTGGGTACCCCGACCCAACCGGAAGTAACCGCACAATCGGCGGCCGTTACAGAACCGTGTTACACGCGGAGGCCGAGCGCGAGCAGCACCACCGCGACCACCGGAAAGGCGCCCTGCGTCAGCGCGGCGCGGGCCTTGTCCGGTGACGAGAGCAGCAGCACGATCGCCGCCGCGGCCATGGAGCCGACGCCGGCGAAGACGAGCGCGGCCCCGACGGCCTTGTGCCCCATGGCAACCGCGGCGACGCCGATGCCGGCGACGACGGCCAGGAACAGGTTGTAGAAGCCCTGGTTGAACGCGAGCAGCTTGGTGGTCTCGGCTTCCTCCGCCGTGGTGCCGAAGGTGACGCGGGTGCGCGCCGACGTCCAGGTTAGCGACTCCATCGTGAAGATGTAGACGTGCAGCAGCGCGGCCAGCGCCGCGAAAACCAATCCGGCGGCGATCATCGCTGCTCCTCGCTGGTCACGGCGAGGTGCCCCGCCGGTCTTCGACTACCGGGTGTGACCTTAGACGCCGGCGTGGTGGTGGCGGCGGAACAGGCCCTCACCGGCGCGCCGGTGGAACAGGTGCCGGTGTGGCTGCCCCGCGCCGGCCGCGACCGGCTCCCCCGCCGCCGCGTCCGCCACCGTGGGCTCCGTCACGACGACGTCGCGCGCGTGCCGGACCGCGACGCGTGCCAGGGCGGCGCCGCCCAGGAACACGATCAGCGCGCCGAGGCCGGTGAAGTAGGTGACCTCGAGCAGGGCCCGCTTCAGGTCCGTCGCGGCCGCGGGCTGACCCACGTCCCCGATTCGCAGCGTCGCCGCGAACGCCCGGCCGATCACGAACCAGGCGCCGCCCACGACCGCCAGCCAGCCGCCGAACGTGGCGCTCAGGCGGTTGCCGGAGGCGAGCAGCAGCAGGCCGCCCAGGGCGGTGACGGCCCCGGGCAACACCTCCAGCCAGCCCTTGGCCGCCGTCCAGGTCCAGGCCGGGTCGGTCATGTAGGCCCAGTTGATGTCGGGTCCGAAGAACGGGACCAGCGCGCCCCAGGCGCCCAACAGGACCAGGAGCAATCCGGTCACCGCGCCGCGGGTCCGTGGCATGTACCCGGCGCGCGGGCCTTCGTAGTCAGGAGGCGGGTGCCTCATCTGAATCACCTCCAACAGTAATTTCTGCTGGTGGTTCGGGTACCCGCGGCGACGACGGCGTAACCGCCGCTAAAGCTGGTCGAACAGCCCCGGCTGACCCAGCCCGCCGACCCCGGCCGGTGGGGTCATGCCCAGGTGGGTCCAGGCCAGGGCGGTGGCCACCCGGCCGCGCGGGGTGCGCGCGACCATGCCGGCGCGGACCAGGAACGGCTCGCACACCTCTTCCACGGTGGCGGCCTCCTCGCCGACGGCCACCGCCAGCGTCGACACCCCGACCGGGCCGCCGCCGAAGCTGCGGGTCAGCGCCGACAGCACCGCCCGGTCCAGCCGGTCCAGGCCGAGCTCGTCGACGTCGTAGACCTCGAGCGCGGACTTGGCGACGTCGCGAATGATCACGCCGTCGGCGCGCACCTCGGCGAAGTCGCGCACCCGGCGCAGCAGCCGGTTGGCGATCCGCGGCGTGCCGCGCGAGCGCAGGGCGATCTCCGCGCCGGCGTCGGCGCCCAGCTCGATGCCCAGGATCCCGGCGGAGCGGGCCAGCACCCGTTCCAGCTCGGCGGGCTCGTAGAAGTCCATGTGCGCGGTGAAGCCGAACCGGTCGCGCAGCGGGCCGGTGAGCGCGCCGGACCGGGTGGTCGCGCCGACCAGGGTGAACGGCGCGACCTCCAGCGGGATCGACGTCGCCCCGGGACCCTTGCCGACCACCACGTCGACCCGGAAGTCCTCCATCGCCAGGTAGAGCATCTCCTCGGCGGGCCGCGCGATGCGGTGGATCTCGTCGATGAACAGCACGTCGTGCTCGACGAGATTGGACAGCATCGCGGCCAGGTCGCCGGCGCGTTCCAGCGCGGGCCCCGACGTCACCCGCAGCGAGGACCCCAGCTCGGCGGCGATGATCATGGCCAGCGACGTCTTGCCCAGGCCCGGCGGGCCGGACAGCAGGATGTGATCCGGTGTGCCGCCGCGGTTCTTGGCGCCCTCGATGACCAGCTGCAGCTGCTCGCGCACCCGGGCCTGGCCGATGAACTCCCGCAGCGAGCGGGGCCGCAGGCTGACGTCGATGTCGCCCTCGCCGGACGCGAGCGCGGCCGAGACCTCGCGGACCTCCGGGTCGAAGAAGTCGTCGTCGTCCGAGCTCACCGGCTCACCGCGCCTTGCCCAGCAACGACAGCGCCGCCCGCAGCGCCGACGACGTCGTCGCGTCGTGGTCGCCGGCCAGCACGTTGTCGGTGGCCTCCTCCGCCTGCTTGGCCGCGAAACCGAGGCCGACCAGGGCCTCGACCACCGGGCCGCGCACGGAGTGGCCGTTGACCGCCGGCGTGGGCGCCGACCCGGCGACCGCGCCGATCTTGTCGCGCAATTCCAGCACCATCCGCTCGGCGCCGCGCTTGCCGATGCCGGGCACCCGGGTCAGCGCGGCGACGTCGCCGTCGGCCAGCGCCTGGCGCAGCGCCGCGGCGTCGTGCACGGCCAGCGTCGCCATCGCCAGCCGCGGCCCCACCCCCGACACCGACAGCAGCGTCAGGAACAGGTCGCGGGTCTCGGAGTCGCCGAATCCGTACAGCGTCTGCGAGTCCTCGCGCACGATCATCGCCGTGATCAGCCGGGCCTCGCTGCCCTGGCGCAACGTCGCCAGCGTCGACGGCGTCGCGTTGATCCGATAGCCGACCCCGGCGGCCTCGATCACCACATGGTCGAGCGCCACCTCGAGCACCTCACCGCGCACCGACGCGATCATCGCGCGGCCTTCAGCATGGCCTTGGCCTTCGCCTGGGCCGCGGCGATCCGGGCCAGCATCGGCGCCCGCCAGCAATGGCAGATCGCCAGCGCCAGCGCGTCGGCGGCGTCGGCCGGCGTCGGTTTGGCTTGCAGCCCAAGGATTTTGGTGACCATCGCGGTGACCTGCGCCTTGCCGGCGGTGCCGCTGCCGGTGACCGCGGCCTTGACCTCGCTGGGGGTGTGGAAGTGCACGTCGATCCCGCGTTTGGCGGCCGCCAGGGCGATGACGCCGCCGGCCTGGGCGGTGCCCATCACCGTCATCACGTTCTGTTGCGAGAAGACCCGCTCGATGGCCACCACGTCCGGCCGATGGGTGTCCAGCCAGTGGTCGATGGCGTCGCTGATGGCCAGCAGCCGCTTGGACAGCGGCGCGTCCGACGGGGTGCGCACCACGTCGACGTCCAGCGCGACGACCTCCCGGCCGCGCCCGTTTTCGACCACCGACAGCCCGCATCGGGTCAGTCCCGGGTCGACGCCCATCACGCGCATTACCGCTCCTTAGTACGAACAGCTGTTCGAGAGCCTAGCGGGCGGGGCCGACGGGATCCGGTAGGACACGCGGCCGCCCGGCGGCTTCGCGGGCGCGCGTTGCGGCGCCCGCCCCGCCAAAAGCTGTTAGCTTTATGCCCACGTTTCGCTCCAGCAGTGTGGCAACGGAAGGTTTGGCGTGGGAACACTCCTGCTCGTCCTGGCGGCGGTGCTGTTCATCGCGTCGATCGTGGTGCTCCTCGTGGCGTTGCGGCGGCCCAAGAAGCCGGCCCGGCCGCGCGGGCGCCAGGACCCGCTGTCCTTCAACGCGATGCCGGAGTTCGGGCCGCGGCAGCTGGGCCCGGGCGCCATCGTCAGCTACGGCGGGGTCGACTACGTGGTCCGCGGGTCGGTGACCTTCCGCGAGGGGCCCTTCGTGTGGTGGGAGCACCTGCTGGAGGGCGGCGAGGCGCCGATCTGGTTCAGCGTCGAGGAGGACGACGGGCGCCTCGAGCTGGCGATGTGGGTGACCCGCAAGGACCTTCCGCTGCGGCCCGGCGACCCGTACGTGGTCGACGGCGTGATGTTTCACGAGTCGGAGCGCGGCCGCGCCTCGTACACGACCGAGGGCACGACGGGCCTGCCGGCGGGCGGCGAGATGGAATTCGTGGACTGCACCAACGCCGACGAGAGCGCGCTGCTCTCCTTCGAACGCTGGGCCCCGGACATGCCGTGGGAGGTTTCCACGGGCAAGCCCGTCCTACCCGGCGAGCTCACCCTCTACCCGGCCCCGCCGCCCTCGTCGCCCTAGGCCACGCCGGTGCCGCTCCATCAGCTCGCCGTGACGCCGGCGGACGTCTCCGGGAAGAGGCTCGGGCTGGCGCTCAACGCCCCGGCGCCGCGGCCCCTGGCCAGCCACCCGCTCGAGCATCCCGGCGGCGGCGCGCTGGTGCTCGGGGTCCTCGGCGCGTCGCATGTCGTCACCGTCGAGCACACGGGCGGAAGCTTCTCCGAGCAGGTCTCCTGCACCGCGCGCAGGCACGGCGGCAACCTGCCCGAGCGCGCCGACGCGCCCGGCTACCGCATCGAGTCGCGCACCGACACCCGCGACGAGGCGACGTTTCGCGAGCTCGCGCGCGAGCTTCGGCACCGCTGCCTCACCGAACCCGGGTGGCTCGGCGGCACGTTCCCCGGCGATGACGCCGCGCTGACCGCGCTGGCCGCCGAGCCCGACGGCGCCGGCTGGCGCTGGCAGACCTGGCACCTGTACCCGCGCCGCCCGTCGGGCTCCGGCGGCGTGGTGGTGCACACGGCGAGCCGGTGGCGCCCGTGAGCCGCAAAGCGCTGTTCTGGATCGCCGGCGGGCTGGCCGCCGCGGCCGTGGCGTCGCTGGTGTTCGGAATCGTGTTGCTGAACAAGAACATCGGGTCCTACATCGCCGGCCACTATCACGAGTACGCCCGGGACGCCAACGGCACCCGCTACCAGTGCAGCGGATCGCCCGAGGAGGTGGCCGACACGCTCGCCGACTACAAGGCGCCCGAGGCGCGCGCCGACAGCGGCAACAGCGAGTACCTGCGCTACAGCGACAGCATCGTGATCGTGGGTCCCGACGGCAACTACCCGTGCAGCATCCGCGTCGAGGGCCTGGGCGCCGGATACAGCCACGGCGCGTTCATCTTCCTCGGTCCCGGTTTCACCCCCGGGTCCCCGTCGCACGGGACCGGAGGCACCCCCGGCGGCCCCGGCGGAACCAAGTGAAGTACAGCAAAGGAGACAACCATGTACCTCGCCGTCGAGATCGGAACGATCGACCTCAATCCCGTCCTGAAGGGCGCGGTCGCGACGATCCTGTACTTCGCCGTCGGGATGGCCGTGCTGATCGTCGGCTTCTACATGGTCGACTGGCTGACCCCGGGCAGGCTGCGCCAACTGGTGTTCGTTGATCGGCGGCCCAACGCCGTCGTCGTCGCGGGCGCGATGTACATCGCGCTGACCGTCGTCATCATCACCGCGATCGTCAACAGCTACAGCCAGCTGGGCCAGGGGCTGATCGGCGTGGCCGTGTACGGGTTGATGGGCGTGATCCTGCTGGGGATCGCGCTGCTGACCATGCACCTGCTGATCCCCGGCAACTTCCACGAGCACGTCGACGAGCCCACGCTGCACCCGGGGGCGTTCGCGGTGGCCCTGATATTGCTGGCGGTGGGAGGGGTGACCGCCGCCGCGGTGTCATGACGTCCCCGGGGCGGTGGCGCTCGGTGCTGCTGGCCGCCGTCGCGGCGTGCGCGGCGTGCGGCATCGTGTACGAACTCGCGCTGCTGACGCTGTCGGCGAGCCTGAACGGCGGCGGCATCGTCGCCACCTCGCTGATCGTCGCGGGGTACATCGCCGCGCTGGGCGCGGGCGCCCTGGCGATCAAGCCGCTGCTGGCGCGCGCGGCCATCACCTTCATCGCCGTGGAGGCGCTGCTGGGCATCGTCGGCGGCCTGTCCGCGGCGGCGCTCTACGCGGTGTTCGCCTTCCTGGACGGCTCGGACGAGTCGACGTGGGTGCTGGCGGTCGGCACCGCCCTGATCGGCGGCCTGGTCGGCGCCGAGGTGCCGCTGCTGATGACGCTGCTGCAGCAGCGGCGGACCGCCTTCAATGACCCGGCCGAAGACCCGGCCACCGACACCGGCCGGACGCTGGCCAACCTCAACGCGGCCGACTACCTGGGCGCGCTGGTGGGCGGACTGGTGTGGCCGTTCATCCTGCTGCCGCACCTGGGGATGATCCGTGGGGCGGCGGCCACCGGCATCATCAACCTGGTCGCGGCCGGGGTCGTGGCAATGTTCCTGCTGCGGCGCGTCGTTTCCGCGAAGCAGCTGGCGACGGCGCTGTGCGCGCTCGCCGCCGCGCTCGCCGTGCTGGTCACCCTGCTGGTGCGGTCCCACGACATCGAGACCACCAGCCGGCAACGGCTCTACGCCGACCCGATCATCGCCTACCGGCACACCGCCTACCAGGAGATCGTGATCACCCGCCGCGGCGACGACACCCGGCTGTACCTGGACGGGGGCCTGCAGTTCTCCACCCGGGACGAATACCGCTACACCGAGAGCCTCGTCTACCCCGCGCTGGGCGGGGGCGCGCGCTCGGTGCTGGTGCTGGGCGGCGGCGACGGCCTGGCGGCGCGCGAGCTGCTGCGCCAGCCCGGCATCGGCCAGATCGTGCAGGTCGAGCTCGACCCCGCGGTGATCGAGTTGGCGCGCACCACGCTGCGCGACGCCAACCGCGGGGCGCTGGACAACCCGCGGGTGACCATCGTGATCGACGACGCGATGCGCTGGCTGCGGGCGCCGCACCCCGGGCTGCGCCCGCCGCGGGGCTTCGACGCGATCATCGTCGACCTGCCCGACCCGGACACGCCCGTGCTGGGCCGGCTGTATTCCAGCGAGTTCTACACGCTCGCCGCGCATGCGCTTGCCCCCGACGGCCTGGTGGTGGTGCAGGCCGGCAGCCCGTTCTCGACGCGGACGGCGTTCTGGCGCACCATCTCCACGATCCGATCCGCCGGCTACGCGGTCACGCCGTACCACGTGCACGTGCCGACGTTCGGCGACTGGGGCTTCGCGCTGGCCCGCCGCGGCGACATCCCGCCGCGACCCGCCATGCCGTCCGACGCTCCCCCGCTTCGGTTCCTCAACCCGCGGGTGCTGGAGGCCGCGACGGTGTTCGCCGAGGACGTCGGGCCCCGCCCGCTCGAGCCGTCGACGCTGGAGAACCCGCGCATCGTCGACGACATGCGGCACGGCTACGACTAACGGCGCTAACCGGCTGGGCCGCTCACTCTTCGATCTGGGCCAGGATCTCGTCGGGGATGTCGGCGTTGGTGTAGACGTCCTGCACGTCGTCGCTGTCCTCGAGGGCGTCGACGAGCCGCATGACCTTCTGCGCGCCGTCGGCGTCGAGGGGAACGGTCACCGACGGCAAAAACCCCGCCTCGGCGGAGTCGTAGTCAATCCCGGCCTCCTGCAAGGCGGTTCGCACGGCGACCAGGTCCGTGGGCTCGGTGATGATCTCGAAGCTGTCGCCCAGGTCGTTGACGTCCTCCGCGCCGGCGTCGAGCACCGCGGCCAGCAGGTCGTCTTCGGTCAGGCCGTCCTTCTCGAGGGTGACCACGCCCTTGCGGGTGAAAAGGTAGGCCACCGATCCCGGGTCGGCCATGGTTCCGCCGTTGCGCGTCATCGCCACCCGCACCTCGCTGGCCGCGCGGTTGCGGTTGTCGGTCAGGCACTCGACAAGCACCGCCACGCCGTTGGGCGCATACCCCTCGTAGGTGATGGTCTGCCAGTCCGCGCCGCCGGCTTCCTCGCCGGCGCCGCGCTTGCGGGCCTTCTCGATGTTGTCGTTGGGCACCGAGCTCTTCTTCGCCTTCTGGATGGCGTCGTACAGCGTGGGGTTGCCCGCCGGGTCGCCGCCGCCGACGCGGGCGGCGACCTCGATGTTCTTGATCAACCGGGCGAACATCTTGCCGCGGCGGGCGTCGACGACGGCCTTCTTGTGCTTGGTGGTGGCCCACTTGGAATGGCCGCTCATGGGTGTGCTGCACCTCTTCTATCTCTGGAAAGTCGCCAGACGAGTCTACGTGGGCGCCGAGTGTGGGCCCTACGCACGTGATCCGCCTGGATTCGTCCATAGCCCCCACAGTCGGCGGAGGCCGTCAGACCTCCCCGTTGACGATGTCGACGAACAACCGGTGGATGCGCCGGTCGCCGGTCATCTCGGGGTGAAACGCCGTCGCCAGCATCGGGCCCTGGCGCACCGCGACGATGTGCCCCGCGGCCCGGGCCAGCACCTGCACCCCGTCGCCGGCCCGCTCGACCCACGGGGCGCGGATGAACACCGCGCGCACCGGGCCGTCGAGGCCCGCGAACTCGATGTCGCCCTCGAACGAGTCGACCTGCCGCCCAAAGGCGTTGCGCCGCACCGTCATATCGATCGCGCGCAGCGGCAGCGCCCGGCGCCCACCGGCGCCGGCGTCCAGGATCTCGCTGGCCAGCAGGATCATGCCGGCGCACGCGCCGTAGGCCGGGAGGCCGTCGGCCAGCCGCGCCCGCAGCGGCTCGAGCAGGTCGAGGTCGAGCAGCAGGTGGCTCATGGTGGTGGACTCCCCGCCGGGGATGACCAGCGCGTCGACCGCGTCGAGCTCGCCGCGGCGGCGCACCGGCATCGAGTCGGCGCCGGCTTCGCGCAGCGCGGCGAGGTGCTCGCGGGTGTCGCCCTGCAGCGCCAGCACGCCGACCTTCGGGGGGCTCACGGTTCGGCGGGCCGGTATCCGCGCTTGTAGCGGGTCAGCCCCTCCTGCATGACCGCCGCGACCATCTCGCCGGTCTGGGTGAAGATCTTGCCCTGGCACAGCGAGCGACCGCCGCTGGCCGACGGCGACGACTGGTCATACAGCAGCCACTCGTCGGCCCGGAACGCCCGCATGAACCACATCGCGTGGTCCAGCGACGCCACCTGCAGGTGCTCGCGCACGTCGAGGTGGGTGACCTGGGCCGAGCCCAGCAGCGTCAGGTCGCTCATGTAGGCCAGCGCGCAGATGTGCAGCACCGGGTCGTCGGGCAGCGGGTCGCGGTGGCGAAACCACACCTGCTGCTGGGAGGCCTTGCCCGGCGACAGTTGCAGGCGATCGCGCGGCACGATGCAGACGTCCCACTCCTCGAACTGCTTGAACCCGGCGTCGTCGAACACCTTGATCGAGTTCAGGCCGGGCAGCCCGTCGGGTGGCGGCGCGGGCGGCATGGGGTCCTGGTGGTGGATGCCCTCCTGGTCGGTCTGGAAGGACGCCCCCATGCTGAAGATGATCTCGCCGTGCTGGATGGCGTTGACGCGCCTGGTCGCGAACGAGCCGCCGTCGCGGGTGCGCTCCACGATGAACACCGTGCGCTCCATGGCGTCCCCGGGCCGCAGGAAATACCCGTGCAGCGAGTGCACCTGGTAGCGCGGGTCGACGGTGCGCACCGCCGACACCAGCGACTGGCCGGCGACGTGGCCGCCGAAGGTGCGCTGCAGGAAACCCGACTCCGGGCTGAACACGCTGCCGCGGTAGATGTTGACCTCGAGTTGCTCGAGATCAAGGATCTCTTCGATCGCCACGGACTGTTTTTACCAGCCGCGTTCGGCCAGCCGGTGCGGCTGCGGGAGGTGCTCGACGTTGATGCCGACCATCGGCTCGCCCAGCCCGCGCGACACCTTGGCCAGCACGTCGGGGTCGTCGTAGAACGTGGTGGCCTTGACGATCGCGGCGGCGCGGTGCTCGGGCGCGCCGGACTTGAAGATGCCCGAGCCCACGAACACGCCCTCGGCGCCGAGCTGCATCATCATCGCCGCGTCGGCGGGGGTGGCGATGCCGCCCGCGGTGAACAGCGTCACCGGCAGCTTGCCCGCCCGGGCCACCTCGACGACGAGTTCGTAGGGGGCCTGCAATTCCTTTGCGGCAACGTACAATTCGTCCTCGGACAGCGACGTCAGGCGGCGGATCTCGCCGCCGATGGCCCGCATGTGCGTGGTGGCGTTGGAGACGTCGCCGGTGCCGGCTTCGCCCTTGGACCGGATCATGGCCGCGCCCTCGTTGATGCGCCGCAGGGCCTCGCCGAGGTTGGTCGCCCCGCACACGAACGGCACGGTGAACTTCCACTTGTCGATGTGGTGGGTGTAGTCGGCGGGCGTCAGCACCTCCGACTCGTCGATGTAGTCGACGCCGAGGCTCTGCAGGATCTGCGCCTCGACGAAATGCCCGATGCGCGCCTTGGCCATCACGGGGATGGTGACGGCGGAGATGATGGCCTCGATGATGTCGGGGTCGCTCATCCGCGACACCCCGCCCTGGGCGCGGATGTCGGCGGGCACGCGCTCCAGCGCCATCACCGCGACGGCGCCGGCGCCCTCGGCGATGCGGGCCTGCTCCGGGGTGACGACGTCCATGATGACGCCGCCCTTGAGCATCTCCGCCATGCCGCGCTTGACCCGCGCGGTCCCGGTCTGGTTCGACTCCACTGGCTTGCTCTGTTCGTCCATTGCGCCTCCACTCTAGTGGTGCGCGACAAGCGAGTTTCGCTCGTCGTCCCCGTTCAGCGGATCGACTCGAGCGCGCCGGGGGCGTGGGCGTCGTCGGCGAGCCGGATGGCCGCGGGCAGCAGTTCGCCCAGTTGCAGCGGGTACACCTGCTCGCCGGCCGCGGTCAGCCGCGCGATCTCGCCGGCGTCACACCAGCGGGCGCCGTGGATGTAGCGGCGTTCCAGCTCGGTGCGGCCGGCCAGCGACGGCTCGAACCGCCGCGTGCGGCACACCAGGTAGAACTCCTCGCTGTCGATCAGGGTGCCGTTGAACTCGAACACCTCGTCGCGCCGCCACACGGGTCCGATCATGTCGGACGCCGCCACCCGCAGGCCGGTTTCCTCGGCCAGCTCCCGCGCGGCGGCCTCGGCCAGCCGCTCGCCGGGGCGCACCTCGCCGCCCACGGTGAACCACCACCTCGGCGCGACGCCGTCGCCAAATCCGGGGTTGGCCGGATCCGAACCGCACAGCAGCAGCACCGCGCCGGTCTCGTCGAGCAACACCACCCGCGCCGAGGTGCGGTGGTTGAGCGGGCCGTGATCGCCGTGGGCCAACCCGTGCGAGCGTTCGACGATCTCGAAATAGCTTGGCAGCGCGGCCGTTCCGCCCAGCCGGAAGGCACGCACCAGGCGCCGCTCGGCCAGCGCGAGGGTGTCGCGCACGGCGTCGTTGTGGAAGCGGCGGGCCAGCAGCAGGCGGGCCTCGGCGTCGGCCAGCTCGGCGATCAGGCCCGCCGGGAGCGCCGCCGGGTCCACCATCGCCAGCGCGGCCGACAGCTCGTTCTCGGCGTTCTCGCGCGCCTGCCGCGGCGCGCGCTCGGCGGCGTCGGCCAGGGCGGCCAACCGCTTGCCCTCCGGCGCGCCGCCGTAGGCGTCGATCGCGACGGCGCGCGCCACCACCGCGCGCCGCGCCAGCGCGCCGTCGAGCGCCTGCCAGGACAGGTCGTAGCGGACGTTCAACCGGTCCAGCCGGTTGGCCGTCTGATACGCCCAGGCGCCGAACACCGCCAGCACCACGACCAGCGCGATGACGGCGGCGACCAGCCAGATCATCAACTGGCCACCTGGACCTTGGCCCCCGACCCGGCGACCGTCTCGTAGACCCGCATGATCTGGCCGGCCACCACCGACCAGTCGTAGCGGCGGACCGCGTCGGCGGCGGCCGCCACGTAGCGCTGCCGCAGCACGTCGTTGTCGAGGACCTCGATCAGCGCGTCGGCCAGCGCGCCGGGCTCGCCCACCGGCACCAGGCTGCCGACCTCGCCGTCGCGCAGCACCCGGCGGAACGCGTCGAGGTCGCTGGCCACCACCGGGGTGCCGGCGGCCATCGCCTCCACCAGCACGATGCCGAAGCTCTCGCCGCCGGTGTTGGGCGCGCAGTAGACGTCGGCGCTGCGCATGGCCGCGGCCTTGCCGGCGTCGTCCACCAGCCCGAGCAGGCGGATGTGCCCGGCCAATTCGCCCGCCCGCTCCCGCAATTCGTCCTCGTCGCCGTGCCCGACGATCAGCAGCTGCACATCACCGAAACGCTCCACCACCCTGGGCAGCGCGTCGAGCAGCACCGACATGCCCTTGCGCGGCTCGTCGTAGCGGCCCAGGAACAGCACCGTCTTGCCCGGGCGCGGATACCCGTCCAGCGGCGCCGCCGAGGCGAGCGAGGCGACGTCGACCCCGTTGGGGATCTCCACCGCGTCGGAGCCCAGCGCCTCCATCTGCCAGCGCCGCGCCAGGTCGGACACCGCGATCCGGCCGACGATCTTCTCGTGCCAGGGCCGCAGCACGCCCTGAAAGACCGACAGCGTCAGCGACTTGGTGGTCGAGGTGTGAAAGGTCGCCACGATCGGCCCCTCGGCGACCCGCAGCGCCCACATCGACAGGCTGGGCGCGTTCGGCTCGTGCAGGTGCAGCACGTCGAATTCGCCCTGGGCGAGCCACTTTCGGACCCTGCCGTGCACCGCCGGGCTGAACTGCAGCCGCGCCACCGACCCGTTGTACGGGATCGGGATGGCCCGGCCGGCGGAGACGACGTAGTCGGGCAGCGACACGTGCGGCGAGGCCGGCGCCAGCACGCTGACCTCGTGCCCGCGGGAGCGCATCACCTTGGCGAGCTGCAAGACGTGCGACTGCACCCCGCCCGGCACGTCGAACGAGTAGGGGCAGACCATCCCGATCCGCATCAGGCGTCCCTCAGCCGGGCCCGCCGGGCGTCGGACAGATCGGCCAGCCATTGCGGCTGCAGCATGTGCCAGTCCGCCGGGTGGGCGGCGATGCCCTCGGCGAACTTGTCGGCCAGCGCCTGGGTGATGACGCGCACGTCGCCGCTGCCGCAATCCAGCGGCGGATGGATCGAGAAGCCCCAACCCCGGTCCTCGAACCAGCAGTGCACCGGCAGCAGGGCGGCGCCGGTCGCGATCGCGAGCTTGGCCGGCCCGGCCGGCATCCGGGTGGCCTCGCCGAAGAAGTCGACCTCGACACCGCTGCGGGTGAGGTCGCGCTCGGCCATCAGGCACACCGCCCGGTTGTCCCGCAGTCGCTCGCACAGCACCTCGAACGGGGGCCGGTCGCCGCCCGACAGCGGCAGCACCTCGAAGCCGAGGCCTTCGCGGTATCCGATGAAACGCCGGTAGAGGGACTCGGGTTCGAGCCTCTCGGCGACGGTGGTGAAGGTGCCGTGCGTCTGGGCCAGCCACACTCCGGCCATATCCCAGTTTCCGCTGTGCGGCAGGGCCAGCACCACCCCGCGGCCCGCGGCCAGCGCCTTTTCCAGGTTCTCGGTCCCCCGGAACGCCTCGTCCAGCTGCCGCGCCAGCGCGCCGTGGTCCATCGACGGCAGCCGGAACGCCTCCCGCCAGTAGCGGCCGTAGGAGGCCAGCGACGCGCGCATCAGCTCGTCGGGCACGTCGGCCGGGGCCACGCCGATGACGCGGGCCAGGTTCTTGCGCAGCTGCTGGGGCCCGCCGTGGCGGGCCGCGTAGCGCGCCCCGGTGTCGAACGCGGTGCGCGCCGCGAATTCCGGCATCGCGCGCACCGCCATCCAGCCGGCCGCGTACGCCCAGTCGGTCGCGTGCGCCCCGATCGCGTTCAGGCCCGGGATCACGGCTCGCTCGTTCCGGCAGGCATGGGGTCGATCGCCCCCGGCGACGTCCGCGCCGTGTGCAGCCGCTGCACGCAGGTGACGAGGCTGGCCGCGGCCAGCAGCCACATCGCGACCGGCAGCGCCCACGGCAACGGGTACCCCGGCAGGTCCGACAGGCCGGCGCCGACCAGCACGATGATCAGCCGTTCCGGCCGTTCGATGAGGCCGCCGCCGCCGCGCAGCCCGCTGGCCTCGGCCCGGGCCTTGAGATAGGAGATCACCTGCGAGGTGACCAGGCAGATCAACGTCGCGACCGCCAGCAGCTTGTCGTGCAGGCCGAACGCGACCCACCACAGCAGCCCGCAGAACACCGCGCCGTCGCTGACGCGGTCGCACGTCGCGTCGAGCACCGCGCCGAACCGGGTGCCGCCGCCCCGCTCGCGGGCCATCGCGCCGTCGAGCATGTCGAACAGGACGAAGAACCAGACCACCAGCGTGCCGGCGAACAACTTGCCCATCGGGAAAAGCGTGAGCGCGCCGGCGACCGCGACGAGGGTGCCCAGGACGGTGACGGCGTCCGGCGTCAGGCCCATCCGCAGGCACGCCCTGGCCACCGGCGTGCTGATCCGCGTGAATGCCGCGCGGGACAGGAAGTGCACCTTGCTCATCAGCGCCTCATGAGTCTTGCCGGGCCCACTCCGTGGCCAGCAGCTGGCGGGTCTCGCGCAGCAGCTGCGGGATCACCTTGGCGCCACCGACGATGGTGATGAAGTTCGCGTCGCCGCCCCATCGCGGGACGACGTGGACGTGCAGGTGCTCGGCCAGCGACCCGCCCGCCGAGGTGCCCAGGTTCATCCCGACGTTGAAGCCGTGCGGGCGCGACACGCTCTTGATGACGCGAATCGCCTTCTGCGTGAACGCCATCAGCTCCGCGCTCTCCGCCTCGGTCAGGTCCTCGAGCTCGGAGACGCGCCGATACGGCACCACCATCAAATGCCCGGGGTTGTACGGGTACAGGTTCAGCACGGCGTAGACGAGCTCGCCGCGGGCGACCACCAGCCCGTCCTCGTCGGGCAGTCGGGGGATGTCGCTGAACGGCTGCTCGGCGCCGGAGTCGTCGCGCTTCATCGGCGACTCGGCCAGGTAGGTCATCCGGTACGGCGTCCACAGCCGCTGCAGGTGGTCGCTTTGGCCGACGCCCCTGTCGAGGATGGTGTTGTCGGTGCGCTCGGCGCGCTTCTCGTCACTCATTGCCGACCACTTTCACCAGTTCGGCTGTGGGAGCGGCGTTCTCGCGGTCGGCTATCCACTTGACGATGGCGTCGACCGCGCTGTCGCGGGGCACGCCGTTGATCTGCGTGCGGTCGCCGAAGCGGAAGCTCACCGCCTCGGCGGCCACGTCGCGGTCGCCGGCCAGCAGCATGAACGGCACCCGCTGGCCGGTGTGGTGCACAATCTTCTTGGCCATCCGGTCGTCGCTGCCGTCCACCTCGACCCGCACCCCGTGCGACTTCAGTTGGGCGGCAACGCCTTCCAGGTAGGCGACGTGCTCGTCGGCGACCGGGATGCCGACCACCTGGACGGGCGCCAGCCACGCCGGGAACGCCCCCGCGTAGTGCTCGGTGAGGATGCCGAAGAACCGCTCGATCGACCCGAACAGCGCGCGGTGAATCATCACCGGGCGCCGGCGGGCCCCGTCGGGGGCGGTGTACTCCAGCTCGAAGCGCTCGGGGAAGTTGAAATCCACCTGGATGGTGGACATCTGCCAGCTGCGGCCCAGCGCGTCGCGGGCCTGCACCGAGATCTTCGGGCCGTAGAACGCGGCGCCGCCGGGGTCGGGCACCAGGTCCAGGCCGGACTCGCGGGCGACGTCGGCCAGGGTGGCGGTGGCCTCCTCCCACACTTGTTCGGAGCCGACGAATTTGTCGGGGTCCCGGGTGGACAGCTCCAGGTAGAAGTCCTCCAGCCCGTAGTCGCCGAGCAACTCGAGCACGAACCGCAGCAGCGACGCCAGCTCGTCGTGCAGCTGTTCGCGGGTGCAGAAGATGTGCGCGTCGTCCATGGTGAACCCGCGCGCCCGGGTCAGGCCGTGCACCACGCCGGACTTCTCGTAGCGGTACACCGTGCCGAACTCGAAGAGCCGCAACGGAAGCTCGCGATAGGAACGCCCGCGCGACGCGAAGATCAGCGTGTGCATCGGGCAGTTCATCGGCTTGAGGTAGTAGTCCTGACCCGGCTTGCGCACGCTGCCGTCGTCGTTGTATTCGGCGTCGAGGTGCATCGGCGGGAACATGCCGTCGGCGTACCAGTCCAGGTGGCCCGACGTGTGGAACAGCTGCGCCTTGGTGATGTGCGGGGTGCTGACGAACTCGTAGCCGGCCTCGATGTGCTTGCGCCGCGAGTACTCCTCCAGCTCCCGGCGCACGACGCCGCCGCGGGGGTGGAAAACCGCCAGGCCGGAACCGATTTCGTCGGGAAAGCTGAACAGGTCCAGCTCGGCGCCCAGCTTTCGGTGATCGCGGCGCTGGGCCTCCTCGATCAGCTCCAGGTGACGGTCGAGCGCCTCCTGCGACTCCCACGCGGTGCCGTAGATGCGCTGCAGGCTGGCGTTCTGCTGGTCGCCGCGCCAGTAGGCCGCGGAGCTTCTGGTCAGCTTGAACGCGGGGATGTGCTTGGTGGTGGGGATGTGCGGGCCGCGGCACAGGTCGCCCCAAACCCGTTGCCGGGTGCGGGGATTGAGGTTGTCATAGGCGGTGAGCTCGTCGCCGCCGACCTCCATGACGTCCGGGTCACCCGACTTGTCGTCGACGAGTTCGAGCTTGTAGGGCTCGTCGGCCAGCTCCTGGCGGGCCTGCTCCTTGGACGCGTAGACCCGCCGGTCGAAGAGCTGTCCCTCCTTGACGATCTGGCGCATCCGCTTCTCCAGCGCCGCCAGGTCCTCGGGCGTGAACGGCTCGGCCACGTCGAAGTCGTAGTAGAAGCCGTCGGTGATGGGCGGCCCGATGCCCAACTTGGCCTGCGGGAACATGTCTTGCACGGCCTGGGCCAGCACGTGCGCGGTCGAATGCCGGATGACGCTGCGACCCTCGTCGGTGTTGGCCGCCACCGGGATCACCTCGGCGTCCGCGTCGGGCACCCAGCTCAGGTCGCGCAGCTTTCCCTCGGCGTCGCGCACCACCACGATCGCGTCGGGCGTGCCGCGCCGCGGCAACCCCGCGTCCGCGACCGCGGCGGCCGCGGTCGTCCCGGCGGGCACCCGGATCGGGGCTGCCGGGGCGGGGTTTGCGGGGGCGCTCATCGCGTTGGGTCTCCAGGGTCTGGTGAGGTGATCGACCTTCCGATAACGAAGCCATGCTATCGGGGCCAGGCCGCCTCAGGAGGCCGCCTCAGGGCTGGCCAGGCTTGAGCCGCACGAACAGCGCGTCGGCTTCGGTCAGCAGGGTGTCGCCGTCGCTCAGCCGCCCCGACACGAAGATCTTGCGGCCCTGGACCCGATCCACTCCGGCGTCGATCTGTAGTTCCTTCTCGATCGGCACGATGTGGCGGTAGTCGATCTTGAGGTAGGCGGTGCGCTGACGGCGGCCGCCGGTGGCCACCACGGACGTCAGCCCGAGCACCGTGTCGAACAGCAAGCCGAGCGCCCCGCCGTGCACGGCGCCGTTGCGGCCCAGGTGAAATCGGGCGAAGCGGGCCCAGCCGTGGATCCGGCCGTCGTCGCCCTTACGCGCCGACATCGGGATGGTCAGGATGTTGCCGCGCATCGGCAGGTCCATCCGGCGGCCCGACGGCGACTGCCATTCGTCGCTGTCGAACGGGCTCAGCAGCGCCGACACCTTCTCCAGCTGGTCCGCGGCCTCGGTGATCACCTCGTCGGGCGCGTCGACGGCGCGGGCGTGATCCTGCAGCCGGCGCACGGCGTCGATGAACCGGCCGTAGTCGGGCCCGCCCTTGGTCGTCGGTTCCGGCGGATTGAACCCACCGCCGGGGTGCCGGGCCTGTTCGCTGGTCACCCGGACACCGTATCCAGGCCTCAGACCGTCTGCTGACCCCCGGCCGCCGACAGGCTCTCGAACTCCTCGTCACTCAGCGTGATCTCGGCGGCGGCGACGTTTTCCTCCAGGTGCGCCACCTTCGACGTGCCCGGGATCGGCAACATCACCGGCGACCGTTTCAGCAGCCAGGCCAGCGCCAGTTGCGACGGCGTCGCGTCGTGCTCGCCGGCGATGCGTTGCAGCGGGCCGTCCGGGGCGGCCAGCGGCCCGGCGGCCAGCGGGAACCACGGGATGAAGCCGATGCCCTGGCCGGCCGCGAAATCCAGCAGCGGCTCGGCGCCGCGCGACGTCAGGTTGTACATGTTCTGCACCGACACGATCTGCGTGATCTGCTGGGCTTCCTTGAGTTGGTCGACGTCGATCTCCGACAGGCCGATGTGGCGGATCTTGCCCTCGTTCTTCAGCGCGAGCAGCTCGCCCACCTGGTCGGCCAGCGGGAAGTTGCGGTCGATGCGGTGCAGCTGGAACAGGTCGATGGTGTCGACGCCCAGGCGGCGCAGGCTCATCTCGCATTCCTGGCGCAGGTAGCTCGGATTGCCCAGCGGGATCCAGATGTCCGGGCCGGTGCGCAGCAGCCCCGCCTTGGTCGCGATCACCACGCCGTCGTAGGGGTGCAGCGCCTCGCGGATGATGTCCTCGGATATGTAGGGCCCGTACGAGTCCGCGGTGTCGATGAAGTTCACGCCGAGTTCGACCGCGCGCCGCAACACCCGCACGCATTCGTCGCGGTCGGCGGGCGGGCCCCACACGCCGTCGCCCGTCAGGCGCATGGCGCCGAAACCGAGGCGGTTGACGGTCAGGTCGCCGCCGAGGGTGAACGTTCCGGATGCTTGGGCAGGAGTCTGGCTAGTCACGAGTACGACCGTACGCTGAGGGCGTGGACCTTGAAGCGCTGGAAGGACTTCCGCTGACGTATTCGGAGGTGGGCGCGACCGCCGCCGGCCCGCCGCCCGCGGGATACGGGCACCTGCACACCGAGCGCCAGATCGGCACGGGCCGGCAGCGTTTCGAGCGGGCCGCCGACGCGGTCATGCGCTGGGGCATGCAGCGCGGGGCCGGCCTGCGGGTGCGGGCCAGCTCGGAGGTCGCCGAGGTGGACACGGTGGTGGTGGTGCGAATGGGTTTGTTGCCCGCGCCGTGCCGGGTCGTGTACGTCGTCGACGAGCCGGACATCCGCGGCTTCGCCTACGGCACCCTGCCCGGGCATCCGGAGTCCGGCGAGGAACGCTTCGTGGTGCGCTACGACCCGAGCACCTCCGCGGTGTTCGCGGAGGTGTCGGCGTTCTCCCGGCCCGCGACCTGGTGGAGCAGGGCCGCCGGGCCGCTGGTGGCGGTGGCCCAGCGGGTCATCGCCCGGCGCTACCTGCGCGGGGTGTGACCCGCCGAGCCCGTCGCCTCAGCGGCGAGTGATGCTGCCGCTGTGCACGCCCTGTGCCAGCAGGCCCAGCGCGACGGCGCCGACCAGCAACCCGAAGTCGCGCAACGCCACGTCGTAGAAGCCGGGCCCGGTGACCAGGTCGACGATGATGCCGGCCAGCCAGGCCGCGACCACCCAGGCGCCGAACCGCGGCGCGACCGCCACGATCACCCCGGCCACGATCTCGATCACGCCCACCGCGTACATGAGCTGATCGGCCGTGCCCGGCACCAGATTGTCGATCCACGAGGCCAGATACATGCTCCAGTGATGCGGATGGGTCAGCAGGTTGAAGAACTTGTCCAGCCCCATCACGATCGGCGCGATCGTGAACACCGCGCGCAGGACGAAGTACGCCGAGTACGCCGGATTCTTGAACTGGTCCGCGAGGGCGGGGGCCGCACCGGCCTGTTTCGTAGTCATGGTTTTGCCTCCAATTCCAACTTCATTTCTAACGGATAGTAATTTGTACGTTAGAAGCTGTACACTGTACCGTCAAGAGTTTTATCTGTTAGAAACGGCGGTCGCAGTGAACGAGCTCGAGCGTGACGCCGCGGGCATCGGGGCGCTCGCGGACCCGGTGCGCCTTCGGCTGTATCGGTTCGTGTGCGCGCAGCCGGGACCGGTGAGCCGCGAGCAGGCGGCCGACGCCCTCGGGATACCGCATCACCAGGCCAAATTCCATCTGGACCGGCTGACCGCCGAGGGGCTGCTGCAGAGCGACTACGCGCGCCTGACCGGCCGGTCCGGGCCCGGCGCGGGACGGACCTCGAAGGTGTACCGCAGGGTCCCCCGCGACATCGCGGTCAGCCTGCCGCAACGGGAGTACGAGCTGGCCGGGCGGCTGATGGCCCAGGCCATCGCGGAGTCCGCGGGCAGCGGGGAGCCGGTCGCCGAGGTGCTCAACCGGGTCGCCCACGACTACGGCCGGACGATCGCCGCCACCGAACGGCCGCCCGCCGACGCCGCGGCGGCGCTGGCGCGCGCGGTCGGGCTGCTGAACGAGTACGGCTACGAGCCCCGCGCCGAGGACGGCGCGGTGCAGCTCGCCAATTGCCCCTTCCACGTGCTGGCGCAGGAGCAGACGGAGCTGGCCTGCCACATGAACCACGCGCTGATCACCGGCGTGGCCGAGGCGCTGGCGCCGCACGGTCCCGACGTCCGGTTGCAGCCGGGGCCCGACCGGTGCTGCGTCGTGCTCAGGCCCGCCGCCCCCAGCCGGTGAGCAGACGCTCGGCGCCCGCGCACATCTGCTCGATGACCTCGCCCACCGACGCGTCGTCGCGGATCATCCCCACGCCCTGACCGGCGTCGACCGGCGCGATCCGGCGATCGTCGGCGGCGGTCGCCGCGGCCAGCTCGTCGCAGGCCGACTTGTCCAGCACCTCCTCCTTGCCGGCCCAGCGCGCGACGAAGTCGTTGTCCAGCACGCGCGACGGGAACCGGGCCGGCCACGGCAGGCCGCGGGCGACGTCGAAGACCCGGGTGACCGCGGTGTCGGTGGCGCTCGCCGCGATCAGCGCCCGGCGGCTGCCGTCGCCGGTCAGCGCCTCCGGGCACGCCGCCAGCCGGGTGCCCACCCACGCGCCGCTGGCCCCCGCGGCCAGCACGGCGGCCAGGCTGCGCGGCGAGGCGATCCCGCCGCCGGCCAGCACCGGCACCGACACCGCGTCCAACACCGCGTCGAGCAACGGCAGCGTCGCGAGCTTCACGTCGCCGTGCCCGCCGCCCTCGGCGCCCCGCGCCACCAGAACGTCGACGCCCGCGTCAGCGGCCCGGCGGGCCCCGACGTCGTCGTAAACCTGTGTGGCGGTGGCGATTCCGGCGTCGCGGGCCTTGCCGACCCACGACCAGTCGGTGCCGAAGCTGACCGACAGCAGGGCGGGCCGCGCGGCCAGGGCGTCCTCGAACAGCCCCGCCTCGTTGCGCATCACCCAGTCCACCAGGCCGATCCCGAACGTTCCGCGCACGTGCTCCAGCTGGGCCCGCAGCAACTCCCGCGTCGCGACGCTGCCCATGCCGACCATGCCCAGGCCACCCGCCGCCGTCACCGCGGCGGCCAGCCGCCCGCCGGCGACCCCGCCCATCGGGGCGTTGACGATCGGCACCCGCAGGCCGAAGCTTTCCGACCACGGCGTCGACAGCATGGTCAGTGGGCGGCGCCGGGCTGGCTCTTCAGCACCGTCAGCATGACCACCGAATCCTCGACGGCGTGCAGGGCGTGGCGCTCCGGCGGTATCACGACGTAGTCGCCGGTTTTGCCGTCCCACGCGTCGGCGCCGGCCGTCAGGCGCACGTGGCCCTGCAGCACCTGCAGCGTGGACTCGCCGGGGCTGTCGTGCTCGGACAGGTCGTGTCCGGCGAGCAGGGCCAGCACCGTCTGCCGCAGCTCGTGGGTGTGGCCGCCGTGAATGGTGTGGGCGGCTCGGCCGCTGTGCGAGTTTTTGGCCTCGGACAACTTTTCGGCGGCCAGGCTGGTCAGCGAGAGGGATTCCATGGCGGGTCCTTCGAGGTTCGTCGAACGGGCTGGGTCAGGCGGTCAGTAGCAGTATCCCCGCCGCCACCAAGCCGGCCACCTTGACCACCTCCAGTCCGACATAGGCGTAGTGACCGCGCGAGCGTCGCCCCTCCGATCCGGCCAGCACCTGGTCGGAACGACGGGTGAGCCGGGGACGCACCGCGACCAGCTGGATCGCCAGCGCCCCGAAGGCGACGAAGAACGCCACCGCGACGCGCGCGGGGGTGGGGCCGGCCACCACGATCGCGAGCAGGACGAGGGCGAAGCAGACCTCGACGGTGTTGAGCGCGCGGAAGACCAGGCGCCCGATGCCGAGCCCGATCTGCAACGTGACGTTGGGCGCGCGGAACTTCAGCGGCGCCTCCAGGAACGAGATGGCCAGCACCATGCCGAGCCAGACGAAGGTGACGGCGACGGCGATCGCCGGTCCGGTGCTCACTTCGCGGCGACCTTCAGGTGGGCCAGGCAGAGATCCGGTTCGACGAACTCGTCGAGCGCCTCGACAGCGACCGGGGCTCCCCAGGTTTCCATGGCTCCCTGCATCAGCCCGAGGTGCACGGGGCAGATGACGTCGGTCCGGTTTTCGGCGACCTCCAGGAACGGGCAGTGCCGCAGGCCGACCTGCTGCTCCCCGCCGGCGGTGCGGCGCTCGGGGGCGAAGCCGAGATCGTCGAGCACGTCGACCAGGTGGTCGATGGCGTGCTCGGCGCTGGTGGCGTCGGTGGGCTGGGGTTCCAGCTTCCGTCCCCACGCCCGCCCCGCGGCCAGCGCCTTGGCGCGCGGATCGCGCTCGGCGGCGAACGCCGCGGTCAGGATCTCGGCGAGCAATCGGTAGTGCCGCGTCCCGCCGCGGTCCATCTGCCGGACCGCCTGGAACATCAGCGGCGGGCGGCCCGGGCCCTTGCGCCCCGGCTCGACCTGCTCCACCTGACCGTCGCCGACCAGGCTGTCGAGGTGGAAGCGGACGGTGTTGGGGTGCACGCCCAGCTCCTCGGCGATCGCGACGATGCTCATCGGGCGCGGGGACGCCCGCAGCACGCGCAGCACCTCGCGGCGGCGGCCGACCGATTCCCCGGCAAAGGCCTGCGAGCTCACCGGCGTCTCACGCTCCTTCGGGGTCGTCGGCGGGCGGCTGCGCGGCGACCAGTGGTGTGTCGACGCCGAGCGGGCCTATCTTGGCGGCCCCGCCCGGGGATCCCAGCGGTTCGTCGCGGCCCGGCAGGGTCTCGGTGAAGAACGCTTCGTTGTCGGCCAAGTACGGTTTCAGCTCCTCGGGCAGGTCGTCCTCGTAGTAAATCGCATCGACCGGGCATACCGGCTCGCACGCGCCGCAATCCACGCATTCGTCGGGATGGATGTACAGCGCGCGGCCGCCCTCGTAGATGCAGTCCACCGGGCATTCGTCCACGCAGGCCCGGTCCATCACGTCGATGCACGGCTTCCCGATCACGTATGTCATGCGCTAGAGTTTACACAAGACAAGTTGTGAAAACCAAGAAATCGACGAGAGAGTGCGGACGGCTGACCACCGAAACGGATACGATCGACCTCTCCCCCGGCGCCCCGCTGTGGTTGCCACGACGCTCGCGCCGGCAGTTCGCTGCCGGACCCGAAGGATTGCGATACCTCACCGTGCACAAACGACGTCAAGCGTTGGTCCTGCAGTTCCTGGAAAGCCCTGCGCGGCAGGCGGTCTGATGACCGGACAGCGCACCGGCTCGCAGCCCCTGCCGGCATCGACCCGCGCCGACGACAGCGTCGCCGGCCACTGGCTGCTGGCGCGGCTGGGCAAGCGGGTGCTTCGCCCCGGCGGCGTCGAGCTCACCCGCACGCTGCTGTCCCGGGCGGAGCTGGCCGACGCCGACGTGGTCGAGCTGGCGCCGGGCCTGGGCCGCACCGCCGCCGAGATCCTGGCCCGCGGCCCGCGGTCGTACGTCGGCGCCGAGGGCGATCCCGACGCGGCCAACGTGGTGCGCGGCGTGCTGTCCGAACTCGGGTCGGCCAACGGGTCCGTCCGGGTGACCGACGCGGCCGACACCGGATTGCCCGACGCCAGCACCGACGTCGTCGTCGGCGAGGCGATGCTGACCATGCAGGGCGACGCCGCCAAGCACGCCATCGTCGCCGAGGCGGCGCGGGTGCTGAGGCCGCGCGGGCGCTACGCGATCCACGAGCTGGCGCTCACGCCGGACACCGTCTCCGAGGAGGTCAGCACCGACATCCGGCGGGCGCTCGCCCGGGCGATCAAGGTGAACGCGCGCCCGCTGACCATCGCGGAATGGTCGCGGCTGCTGGCCGACCACGGGCTGGAGGTCGACCACGTCGCGACCGCGCCGATGGCGCTGCTGCAGCCGCGGCGGGTGATCGCCGACGAGGGGCTGCTCGGGGCGCTGCGCTTCGCCAAGAACGTGCTCACCAACCGCGACGCCCGCAAGCGGGTGCTGACGATGCGTCGCACGTTCCGCAAGCATTCCGAGCGGTTGACCGCCGTCGCGATCGTGGCCCGCAAGCCGGACGCGGGTGCGGGCGCTCCGTAGGGGGGTAATTTCTCACGCCCGGTGGCCCCGTCGCTAGGTCCCGCCGAACTCGGGGCGCAGGACCGTGCCGAGCGCGGATAGCGGGATGTGCGGTTCGACGGTGCCGCCGTCCATCGACCATTGCTCGATCTGACCGTACTGAACCGGAGAGTCGTGGCCGACCGGATAATCCGGCATGTACAGGATCAGCTCGTCGGGGGTCAACGCCCATGCCTTGTAGCCGCCCGAGAACACCTTGTCCGGGGTCCAACGATCGACGGTGAACGGGTAGGTGCCGGGCGAGTGCTGCCACGCGGCGCGGTCGAGCGCCTGCCTGACGAATGGTTCGGCCAGCGGCGGAATCGCCGTCAGCGGGTCGGTGCCGGCCTTGGTGATGTCGGCGAGTTGCAGCCGCTCGCCGCCGGCCATGTCGAATGTGAAGGTGCGGTACGCGTTGCTGAAATTCGGCCCGTCGGCGTGATAGTCCTCGTGGAACGCCACGCTCAGCGCGCGCCCGTGCGTAAACACCTGGTAGTTCTCCTCCCCCCAGCTGTCCTGGACCATCGAAGCGCCCTTGGTTCGCCAGTTGTTCATCAGGTCGCGCAGGTATTCGCGAATCACCGGGCCGGTGGTGGGGTTGTCCACCAGGTCGCCGGGCACGGCCATCTTGATGTCTCGGGTCGCCTTCCTTTCGGATTGCACCGCGGTGTGGCAATACCGCCCGTCCCAGTCCCCCCCGAGTTCGCCGCAGAACGCCTGAGCCGACGCGGACGCGGCCGGTGCCCTCAGCACCGCGGCCGCAAGCACCGCCATGATGGCCGTGATCCGGGCCGGGCACGGCACTAGGGCAACTCGACTTTGCTTGCCAGCCACCGTCCGTCGACCCTTTCCATGGTCATCTTCATCCGGCTCCGATCGACGCGGCCGTCCGGGCGCGCGGTGTTGCTGACCGTCTGGTCGACCATCAGCAACACGACCACCCGGTCCCTGGTTTCGGATTGGATCGCGGAATCCACGACAATGCCGTGCGCCGTGGCCTTGTTGTCGATCAGCAACTGGCGAAGCTGCCCGCTGGCTTTGGTGTACGTGTCCTTGAATTCGCCTGTGGCGCCGCTTAGTACGGCGGCGAAGTTCTGGTCCAGCTGGCCGGAGTCGATGCTCGTCAACACCTGGGCGTAGTTGATCGCGGTCTGCTGGGCGGCCCGCCCCGCCTGGCTTACGGCGTGTTCGTCCCACAACTTGGCGCCCAGCGCGGCGGCGGTCCCGAAGGCGCCGGCGAACACGACCATCACCACCGCGATGCGCGCATAACGCTTCCAGGGCCGGCGGGCGCGGCGGGCATGGCCCGGGTCGGGCGCAGCGGCGGGTGGCGCCTCGCCGTCGGGCGGGTCTTCGACGTCCTGCGTGGTGGCGGGTTCTTGGTCGGCGGTGGTGGTCACGGTGATCTCTCCTCTAGTGGGGTGGCTCGATCGGCAGCGTCGGCCCGCCGTACGGGGTGGGAATCGTGAAGCGGCCCTTGGGTGTTGGGTCGGCGGTTCGGCCCAGGTCGGCACCCGGCGGCGGACCCGCCGTGTCGTCGCCGCCCGGTCGTGGAGCGTTCTTGGCGCCGCGGATCAGCACCCCCGGGTCGTCGTCTCGGCAGTACGTGTAGAGGAACGGCTCGGGATAGTCGGCCGACGACGACGGCCGGCGCGGGGTGCCGTAATCGCAGGTGTAGCGCGGGTAGATGTCGGCGGTGGCCCAGAGCCCGTGCTCGTGCATGGTGGTCAACAAGGCTTCCAGGGTCGAGCCGCGATAGTCGGGAAAGACCGCGTTCAACGCCGGGATGCGCACGTAGACGATGCGCGCGGTGGTCACCAGGTTGGCCAGCAGGCCGACCATGGTGTCGGAGTTGTCGTCGAAGAGCTTGTCCACCGACGTCATCACGCCCGGTGTCCGATCGACGAGTTTGCGAAATCCGCCGTCCATCTTGTCGACGCCGGTCATGACGGCACCGACATTGCGTGAGGTCGCCGCCAGGCCCGCGTTCACGCCGGCGAAAGTCGTCAGCACCAGTCGGCTCGTTTTCAGCACGCTGACGGTCTGCGGCAGCACCGGGTCCATGGTGGCGAGCAAAAACGTTGCGCCGTCGATGATGTCGGTGAGTTTCTGGGGTCCCTGGCCGCTCAGGCTGAGTTCCTTCTTGACGATCTCGAGCTTCTTCGGATCGGTTTGCGCCAGCAGCCCATCGGCGTCGGCGAGAACCTGTGACAGCGGCACCGGTGTGGTGGCGCCCTGCGGGCCGACCACGCTGCCGTTGGAGAGGAAGGGCCCGTCGTTCGATGCCGGCTCGAAGTCGATGTATTGCTCACCGGCCGGCGACAATCCGGAGACCCGCACCGCGCTGGAGGCCGGAACCTTGGCCTTGGCGTCGATGTCGGCGGTGACCTCGACCCCGGCGGGCGTGGCCCGCAGCGATTGGATCCGGCCAACCCGGATGCCGCGGACGGACACGTCCTGATTGGCCAGCAGCCCACCGGATTCCGGCAGCCGGATCGTGACCCGATAGGTCGAGTCCAACGGGTTGACCCGCAGCGCGCCCACCATCAGGTAGGCCACCGCGACGACGAATGTCAGCGCCAGCGCGATGCCGGACAGCCAGCTGCGCCGCCGGTGCCCGGCCAGCACGAGCCCGACGATGAGCCGACTGACGGTGTCGATCACCGTGGTGGCTCCGGCTCGGGGGGACCCGGCGGCGCCTCTCCGGCCGGGGCGGGCGGAAGCGGCGGGCCGGCCGGCGTCCACGGGTTCTGGCCCATCGAGGTGTCGGGGCCGCGCCCGACGACGCGCTCTTGGAGGCGCCACAGCACGTACTTGATCGACCCGACGAACTTGTTCCAATCGGGGCGCATGGGGCCGTGGAAGACCGGATCACCCTTGAATCCGGGGTCCGGACGCGACCCGATGACCAGCCGGTCAAAGCTGCCGCGAACTGAGATCGCTTGGCTGGCGGTCGATTTGACAAACAGCGGAATCAGCCGGTTGAGGCCGGCCAGGCTGGTGTCCGGGCTCAGCACGACGTCATTCCACGCGGCGGCGATGGTGTTGGCGTCCTTGATGACGCTGCGGCCGGTCGTGTCGGTACCGGCTATAGAGGGAAACCGGGCCAGCTGCCGCGTCGTCGCGCCGAGTTGCTCGACGACATCGGCGACCTCGTCGGCGTTGCCGGACAACACGTCCGTCGCCGGGCCGACGGCCCGCAGAATCTCGTCGATGGCTTGGGTTTTCCCGTCCAGCCGGTCGGCGAGGCCCGCGGTTTCGGTCACCGCCGCGTCGATCTGATCGGACCGGGCGTTGAGCTTCGCCAACAGCGCATTCGTCCGGTTGATCAGATCACCGAACGCGCGTCCCTGGTCGCCGGTCGCCTTGCCCGCGCCGTTGACGATGTTGGTGAAGTTGCGGACCGCACCGCCGTTGACAAGCAGCGCGGCCGAGCTGAGCACCGACTCCACCGTGGCCGCGGCCCGGGTTTCCGGCAACCCGATCGTGTCGCCGCCCTTCAGCAGAGGCGCGTCGGGTGCCGCCGGGGTGGGTGGTTTGATCGCGACGAACACGTCGCCCAGCGGTGTGGCCGACCGCAGCTCGGCGGTGCTGCCCACCGGAACCCGGACACCGTCCATGATCCGCAACGTGGTGACCGCGGTGTAGTTTCGCGCCACCATCGCCTCGAGTTGCCCCACGTCGGCACCGGCCAGTTTCACCTTGGCGTGTGCGGGCAGGTTGAGCGCGTTGGAGAACACGGCGGTCAGCAGGTATCCGCCGGAGCCCATTTCCGGCGCCGGCAGCGGCAGGCTGGCCAGCCCGTTGGTGGCGCAGCCCGAGCAGGCCAGGGTGGCCGCCAATGCCGCCACGGCGAATGCTCTGCCCTTGGCCGGGTTCATTGGCCCATCGCCGCCATGCCGTCGAGGATGTAGGTCAGGCCGAAGTCCGGCCCGTAGTCCTGCAAGGTGCCCGTGCTGCAACCCAATTGACGCAGATGCATCAGGTTGCAGAGTTCCTTGGCGGACTGGCTGTCCGTGAGCGCCTTGTCGAGCAGGCCGTGGACGCGGATGGCGCCGTTGTTCTGGTCGACGGTGTTGTACAGGTTCTCCAGGGTCAGCGGCAGCACGTCGAGCATCTCGGAGAGGCCGCGCTGGTTGTCGACGAGGGTCTTGGCGGCGGTGTCGCCGTTGCGGATGGCCTGCTTGAGGTTCTCCCGGTTCCGGTCGATCAGCGTGGCGACCTGCTCGAGGATCTTGTTGATCGTGCGGCCGGTGGAACCGCTGCCGAACCGTTCGTCGGCCAGGATCTGGCTGAGTTGCCTTACCGTCGAACCGAATTGGCGCACCTTGGCGTCGTTTCGGGCCTCCGCCTCCACCAGCGAGCTCAGGTCGGTGATGATGGCGGTCAACTGCTCACGCGTGGTCGCGCCCCGCTCGGAGGACAGCCGCAGCGCCTTGGACAGCTCGTCGAGAGCGGCCAGGATGTTCTTGCCGTTGCCGTCGGTGATCGCGACCGCCGAGTTGCTCAGGTCCGCGATGGGCCCGCCGCCGGCCCCGTCGCCCTTGAGCGACTTGGAAACCTTGTCGAGCATGTCGAGCACGCGGTCGAAGGCGACCGGCGTCTTGGTCCTGGCCAACCCGATCGTGTCGTGATTCTTCAGCACCGGACCGTCGCGGTAGGGCGGCGTCAGCTCGATCTGGCGGTCGGTGAGGATCGAGGTGCTGATGGTCACCGCGCGCACCGCCGCGGGCACCTTGACGTGTTTGTCGACCGTGAATTCGACCTCGACGTAGCTGCCCTTCGCGGTGACCCTGGTGACCTTTCCCACCGGCATGCCCAGCACCGCCACCGCATTGCCCTGGTAAAGCCCCGCGGCACTGTCGAATTGGGCGGTGACCGTGATGGTGTCGAGATGGGACTTGATGTAGTGACCGGCGACCCCGACGGCGACCGCGGTCGCTACGACGACGGCGGCGAGCAGTGCCATCGCCCTGCGCTTGTTGGACGTCACTTGCAGTCCTTGAAGTACTGGATCATGCCGAATTGCTTGGCGCGCCCGCTGATTGCGCACATCCACGAGTCGATCGCAAGCCCGTTGGGCAGATTGAACTCGACGACGGGGCCGTAGCCGGTGGCGTTGGCCATCCCGCGCAGCGCCACCGGGGCGACTTGCAAGAGATTGCGCACCAGGTCGTCGTGTTGGCCGATCATATTGGTGAGATCGTGCAGATTGGCGAACAACTCGTCGAGCATGGGGCGGTCGTCGACGACGATCTTGTCCAGCTGATCGACGAGTTGGGTCAGCGCCGCCAGCATGGCGTGGAAGGTGGCCTGGCGCGCCACCAGGTGGCCGAGCAGATCCTGCCCCTCGTCCATCATGTGCCCGAGGCCGGTCTGCTGGCGGCGCAGCGTGCTGACCACCCGCTGGGTGCTTTTCAGCAACGTGCCCAACTGGTCTCGCCGTCCGGCGGTGATCGTGGACAGCGTTTGCAGGTTCGCCACGGCCTGCGGAACCAGGGGCGGCACCCCGCCGAGTTGCTTGCCCAGCACGGCCAGCGACTGCGCGAATTGGTCGGAGTCCACCTGCTCGAAGGTGGTGGTGGCGTCCTCCAGCAGTGACTGCAGGTCGTAGGGCACCTCGGTGTGGGACAACGAGATCGTCTTGTCCGGTGGCGATCCCGGGCCCGCGGGCACCAGCTCCAGGTAGCGGGATCCCAGGATGGTCATCACCTTGATCACCGCGCGGCTGTCCTTGCCGAGCGCGACGTTGTCGCGCACGGTCAGACCGGCTTCCACGTGATCGCCGTCGAGTTTCATGCTGGTGACATGCCCCACCTCGATTCCGGCGATGGTGATGGGGTTGCCCGGCCGCAGCGACGCGGCCTGCAGGAATTCGGCGGTGTAGTGCGTGTAGCCGATGTTGAGGAACTTGACGCCCAGCGACGCCGCGACGAGTAGGGCCACCGCCGCCAGCGCCGCCAGCCCGAGCCAGGCCTTGTTGTAGGACTCCAGCGGGTGTCGCAGTAACCGCCGGATGCGTTGTGGGTCAGCCATTGGCCATGTTCCTGCATCGGGGGGTGTGCCACCCCAGGTTTTTCGGCGTGATCGGGTTGGCGTTGCCGGGCGTGGCCGCGTTGACGATGAACGTGGTCATGTCGTTGAGTCCGGGGAAGAAGCCGATGGCGTTCAGGTCGCAGGCGTACGCGTTGCCGTAGGAGCCTTCGCCGACGATGCGGGCCAGACCCTTGAGCAGCAGCGGCAGGTTGTCGCCGGTGAACGCGAGCTGGGGCTCGATCTCGGCCAGGTGCTTGGTGAAGCCCGGCTCGCGGGTGACGAGTTCGTTCAGCGACGGGTAGACGTCGTCGGCGATCGCCGACAGGCGGCGCGTGACGCGGGCGATCGAGCCCACCGAGTCCTGCAGCGAGGAGCGGCGGGCGTCGAATTCCGTTACCGCGTCCCGGGTTTGGCTCAGCGCGCGGTCCAGGTCGTCGTCTTGGGCAGCGACGGTGTCGCTGACCCGGGCGAGGCTGGTGATGAGATCACCCAACGCCTGGTCGCGTGCGGACAGGGTTCGGCTGATCGTCGACGTCTGCTCAACCAGCAGCGGGATGGATGCCTGATCACCTTGCAACGACTGCAGGACGCCCTTGGTCAGGTCGTCGGCGTCCTTGGGATTGAGCAGGCTGAACAGCGGCTCGAAGCCGTTGAGCAGCTTTCCGACGTCGAAGGAGGGATCGGTCTGCTGCACCGGGATCACGCTTCGGGCCGGCAGCGGGTTCCTGTTGCCGACCTCGCCGAGCGACAGGCCCAGGTACCGCTGCCCGATGATGTTCTGGTACGTGACCGACGCGACGGTGTTGCCGTACAGGCGCTGGTCGTTTTCCACGACGAACGAGACCTTGGCCAGTTTGCCTGCCAGCTCGATGTTTTCGACGCGGCCGACGCGCACGCCGGCCATCCGGACGTCGTCACCGACGCGCAACCCGTACACGTCGCTGAACATCGCCGCGTACGGCGTGGTCGGTCCGGCGACGTCGCGCCGCAGGGTGGCGTACACCAGCCACGTCACGGCGACGGCAACCGCCATGAACAGCGATAGGCCGATCGCCGGCCCGCGCACCTTCATTTCGGCCCGCCCGCGGGCACTTCCAGTGGTTTCAGTGAGACGGCCGTGCCGCGGGCGACCGGGCCGAGCAGCAACTGAGTGGCCACCGACGCGGGACCGCGCTGCCCGGTGATCAGCCCGAGCTGGTCGCGCTCGAGCCCGCTACCGACCGGCCCGACGTTGCCGCCGTACGAGGATGGCGCGGCCCCGGCGGGCGGTCCCGGCGGCGGGGGCGCGTCGTCGGGGTCGGCGGTTCCCGGCACCCGGGGAGCGGGACGGACGAGCAACGGCAACGGCGGGTTGCGGTCCTCCAGGCTGGGGTTGGGATTGACCAGCGGGGGCCCGACCGCGACCAGGTTGCCGTCGGGCCCGATCTCGGTGCCCGGCGGCGGCGCCAGATCGGTCGGGGGATGGTAGTTCTGCGGCAGCAACACGTCGGGCAAGTCCGGCCGCGTCTCCATCGTCGGCGCGGTGAAGCAGCTCGGCCCCAGCAGTTGGGCATAGCGGGGGCAGTCGGCGCGCGTGTAGGTGTAGGTCGGTGTCAAAGCCAGATTGACGCGCATGTTCCCGGTGTCGCGCTCGGGATCCCACACCTCGTCGAAGAACTTGTCCGACAGGCGGTTCAGCCTGGTGAAGATCGGCACGAACTTGTCACTGTTCAGCGCGAACACCCCCAGGGCGGGGGTAAGTTTTTGCGTCATCTCGATCAGCTGATCCGTGTGATTGTCGAATGCTTGCCTGTTGACGCCGAAGGTGTGTCGCGAGCCGGTGATCAACGACCGGAACTGCTCGCGCTTCTCGGCCAGGGTCTGCATCGGCTTGACCGCCTCGTGCAGGGTGTCGACGAGGTCGGGCGCGGTGGATTGCAGGCCGCGGGTGGCGTCCAGCAGCGCCGAGACGGTGGACGGGCCGGGATCGGTGGCCACGATGGCGTTGAGCTCGTTGAGCACCCGGGTCAACTGCGCGCCGGCGTTAAGCAACGCGGGGCGGCGGTTGTTCGTGGCCGCCGCGACGGCGGCCAGGATGCCGACGCTGTGGTCCTCGCGGCCCCGGCCGGTCGCGGCGAGGATGTCGCGGAGCTTGCTGATGGTGGTCTGAAAGATGACGGTCGACAGTTGGCCGTCTTCGGGAATGCGCGCACCGTTGCGGATGCTCGCGCTCGATCCGCGGTCGACGAGTTGCACCGACGACACCGCGAACACGTTGCTGGGGACCACGCGGGCGGTCACCGCGCCCGGAATGTCCTTGGCGTGTTCGGGTTTGAGATTGATGTGGACGTAGTTGGGCTTTCCGTAGGCCGCCGGGACGACGTCGTCCACGGCGCCGACGAGCAGGCCGTGGTATTTGACGTCGGATCGCGCGGGCAGTCCGTCGCCGACGTTGGCCAACTCGGCCACCACCTTGACGTAGTCGTTGAGCCGCCCGGTGGACTTCAACAGCAGGGTTCCGGTGATCAGCGCGGCCGCCACCAGCACCGCCACCCCCAATGCCAATAGCTGTCGGTCGGAGGGCCCGCGCCCGTCGAGGTCTAACGAATTCGGCATCTAGCCACCGAATCTCGCGCCGGCGTCGATGCTCCACAACGCCATCGTGAGCAGCATGTTGACCATGATGACGACGGTGATGCTGGCCCGCATGGCATGTCCGGCGGCCACACCCACGCCCTCGGGGCCGCCCGAGGCGTAGAACCCGTAGTAGCACTGCACGGTCGACGACAGCCACACGAACACCACGCACTTCAACACCGAGTAGGCAATGTCTTTGGCGCTCAACATCATCGTGAAGTAGTGCAGGTACGGTCCGATGGACCCGCCGCTGATGACGCTGGCCACAATCTGGCAGGTGAGGTAGGTGACCGCCAGGCACGCCACGTAAAGCGGGATCACGGCGACGACGGAGGCCATCAGCCGGGTGGTGACGAGGAAGGGAATCGGGCGGATTGCCAGCGACTCCAGTGCGTCGACTTCCTCGGCGATCCGCATGGCGCCCAGCTGGGCGGTGAACCGGCAGCCGGCCTGCATCGCGAAGGCCAGCGAGGCCATGATCGGTGCCAGCTCGCGGGTGTTGACCAGCGACGAAATGACGCCGGTCGCGGGGCCCAGCCCGAGTAGATTCAGAAAGTTGTAGCCCTCGACGGCGACGAGGGCGCCGGCGGTGAAGCCGAGCACGACGGCGACGCCCGCGGTGCCGCCACCGACGACGATCGAGCCGTTGCCCCATGCGATATTCGACAGCAGCTGCTGGAATTCCTTGCGGTATTGCCGCAATACGACCGGCACGGCGAGCAGCGCGCGGAAGAAGAAGACCAGCATGTGCCCCAGGCGAATGGTCGGCCCGGCCGCCGCTCGATAGACGCCGACCACCGGCCGCGCGAGGGTGGGGACGTAGGTGGCGACCGCCATGTCACAACCCCGTCCTGGGGAACAGCATGTTGTACAGCTGGCTGATCCCGACGTTGACGACCATCAGCACCAAAATCGATTCCACCACCGCCGCATTCACCGAGTTGGCCACCCCGGCCGGGCCGCCTTTGGTGAAAAGGCCTTTCTGGCAGGCGATTACCGCGACGATCGCGCCGTACACGACGGCCTTCAGCAACGCCACGATCATGTCCTCGGTGGTGGCGAACGACGAGAACGTCGCCACGAAACTGCCCGGTGCCCCCCGCTGGAAATAGACGTTGAAGAGGTAGCTGGCCAAAAAGCCGACGAAACAAGTGATCCCGGTCAGCCCAACCCCGATCATCACGGCGGCGGCGAAGCGCGGGACGACCAGGCGGCGGATCACCGAAACGCCCATCACCTCCATGGCGTCCGTCTCCTCGCGCATGGTGCGGGAGCCGAGGTCGGCGGTGATGGCGGACCCGACGGCCGACGCCATCAGCACCGCGGCCACCAGCGAGGCGGCTTGACGGATGACGGCAAGCCCACTCGCGGCCCCGGCCAGCGATGTGGCACCGACCTGGTTGGCCAGCAGCGCGAATTGGATGGAAAGCGTGACCCCGATGGGTAGGGCCACCAATACGGTTGGGAGAACAGCCGTCCCCGCCATGAATGCGCCCTGCCGCACGAACTCCGCCCACTGGAAGCGCCCGGTGAGCAGGTCCAGGACGCAGTACTGGATGGTGCGTATTGCCAGGACGTACTGCTCACCGAGCGTGTTCAGCGAGGCGACGGGGTGCCGGGCGACGTAGCCCGCGCTCCAGTTCTGGATAACCGCCGCACCGCGCGCCGTGTCCGCGGGCCGTCCCCCCGGGCGATCGCCGACACTGCTCCCCACGGCGGCTTATGTTAATCATGATTCGGGCCATGTGGGAAGACCAATCCAATAAATGGATCGAGTTGATCCCTTGACGTGTCGTTTCATTCGCGGCAATATCCCTTCCGGAGCGCCGTGATGTTAATAGCAGTTTCACGACCATGGAGGGCGTTCTCCGTGTCGTGACCGCCATGCCGGCATCCGGCTCCGGGGAAGGACGCAAATGGGTGTCGCGGGGGCGATGCGGGCGGGCGCCGGCTTGGCCTGCGCCGGGCCGGTGCTCGCCATCGCGGTGGCGCTGTCCGGTCACTCCGACGCCGATTCGGGTCAGCCTCCCCCGCCGCTGCCGACGTTCACCCCGACGCCGACGGACTGGTCGCCCAACTACCAGATTTGGCCGTACAACACGTTCACGTATCAGGTGACACCGGAGATGACCCGCGGCATGTCGGACGCGTGTCAGTGGTTCAAGGCTCGGTTCGACGCCCTGATGGGCCAGATCCAGGAGTTCGACCGCGCCCTCGGAGATCAACACGACGACTACTCGGCCAACGGTCTGCAGCGCCATGCCGATGCCGTGGTCGCCAACATCGACCAGTCGACGGCCTTTTTGGCGCCGCGGACGAAGCCGTTGACCATCACCAACAAGCCGGACAACTTCGGTCCGTATTCGCCGATATACGGCGGTGAGGCCATCACCAAGCTGACGTTTCAGCTGTCCCGTATCGGCGAGAGCATCAAGAGGAAGGAGCCGTCGGGGGTGACCCACGCAAATATCGTCGCGGCGGCCGGCTGGGCCGACTCGCTGCGGAACTCAGGGGCGTGCGACTGATGCTCACCGACACCGCCCGGCGCCGCAAGCTGGTCCGCTGGGTCGGCGCCGCCGTACTGGCCGCCGTGCTGGCCGGTGCGGGCTTCGAGGGATGGCTGCTGTTTCGGCACCACCAAACGGAAGTCGCCGCCGCCCAAGCGCTCGAGGCGGCCACGAGGTACACCCTTGCGCTGACAAGCGTCGACGCCGGCGCGGTCGACAAGAACTTCGCCGCGGTCCTCGACGGCTCGACGGGTGAATTCAAGGACATGTACACCAAATCCAGCGCCCAACTCCGGCAGGCGCTCATCACCAACAAGGCGGCCGCGCACGGCACCGTCGTCGACGCCGCGGTCAAGTCCGCGACGACGGCCAGGGTCGAGGTTGTGCTTTTCATCGATCAGTCGGTGAGCAACGCGGCCGCACCCGTGCCACAGCTGGACCGCAGCCGGGTCAAGATGACCATGGAGAAGGTGGACGGCCGGTGGCTGGCCAGCAAGGTCGAGCTGCCCTGAGCGCCTAGCGGCGATCGAGCACGCGCTCGGCGCGCGCCACGGCCTCGTCGATCAGCCGGCCGACGGCGCCGAGGTAGGTCGGCGACGCCGGCTTTCCCACCAGTTCGGCGATCGCGCGCTGTTCGCCGAGAACATCTGCCGCCCCGAGGTTTTCGGCCATCCGCGCGGGATGCACCTGCAGGCCCGCCAGCAGCTCGGCGCACTGGGAGCCCGCGACGACCGTCCGGCGCGCCAGCGTCCGCAGCGTGTCCCACTCGGCGTGCCACGAGCCGTCCGGGCGTTCGTCGTCGGCCAGCGCGGCGGCGGTGTGCAGGGTCGCGGCCGATGGCGGCGCCGCGATGGCGGCCCGCCGGATCAGGATGGACAGCACCGGATTTCGCTTGTGCGGCATCGACGAGGACCCGCCGCGCCTGCCGGTGGCCGGCTCGCTGAGCTCGCCGACCTCCGGACGGCCGAGGGTGACCACGTCCGAGGCGATGCGGCCCCAGCAGTCGGTGCAGCCGACCAGCGCGTCGGCGGCCGCGGTGACCGGCGTGCGCGTCGTGTGCCAGGGCGGCCGCGCGTCGAGGCCCAACGCGGTCGCCGTGTCCAGCACCAGCCGATCCGAGACGGCCACCGGATCGGTCGCGCCGGTGAGCGTCGCCAATTCGATTGCAGCGGACCGCGTCCCGACGGCGCCGCCGAGCTGGATCGGGGTGGCCAGCGCGCCCAGCCGCTCGCACGCGTCGAGCACGCCGTTCAGCCAGCCGGCCGCCTTGGCGCCGAACGTGGTGGGGGCGGCGGGCTGGGTGAGGGTGCGGGCCACCATCGGGGTATCGCGGTGCGCCCGGGCCAGTTCGGACAGCGCCGAAACCTGTTGCGCCAGTTGCGCCGTGACGGTGTCCGCGGCGGTGCGCACGCCCAGCATCAGGGCGGTGTCCAGCACGTCCTGGCTGGTGAGCCCGCGGTGGATCCACGGCGCGACGGTCGGGGCGGAGCGCCGGCGCAGCAGCTCGACCAGCCCGACGACCGGGTTGCCGCCGTCCTCGGCCGTAAGGGCGAGCGCCTCGCGGTCGTCGGCGCCGACCAGCCGCGACAGGTCCGCGTCGGCGCACCCGGCGGGCGCCAGGCCGGACGCGGCCAGCGCGCCCAGCCAGGCGGACTCCATCGCCACCATCGAGCGCAGCAGCGCCTCGTCCGTCATGTGCTCGCCGGCCCGGTGGTCGCCGGGCCACAGCAGGTTCGTCATGGCCCCCCGTCCCGGTACGCCAGGAACACCGTCTCGCTCGGGCCCTGCAGGTGGATGTCGAAGCGGTAACTTGTTCGGCCGCAATCGCTTTCGGTCGCACACAGCAGGGTGGCGCGCCGGCCGGCATCGAGCGCGCTCAACAGCGGATCGGCACGCAGGTCCGCGCCGGGCAGGTAGGCGCGGGTGAACAACCGGTGCAGCAACCCCCGGGCGAACACGACGAGGGCGAAGAACGGCGGCCGCGCGCCGCTCGGCCCGGGGGGCAGCGTGGTGAACGCGTAGCGCCCGGCGTCGTCGGTCGCGGCGCGCCCCCATCCGGTGAACCGGTTCACCTCCCGACGCAGCGAGCCCGCCTCTCGCGGGACGCGCCCCGCGCCGTCGGGCTGCCAGAGCTCGACCAGCGCGTCCGGGACCCCGGCGCCCGCGCCGTCGTACACCGTGCCGTGCAACCGCACCGCGTGCGGATCCGCGGCGTCCACCAGCTCGCTGCCACCGGGGTACGGCAACGCCATGCCGAAGAAGGGGCCCACGGTTTGCCCTGGGGTGCAAGCCAATTCAGCCCTGGATTCAGGCACGGTCTTCGGTCCAGGTTCGGCGGCTCCCGCAGACCACGATGTCCCACCGGTATCCGGTCGCGAACTCCGGCTGGGTGAGGTCGTGGTCGTAGGCGGCGATCAACCGCCGGCGCGCGGCGGGGTCCAGGATCGAGTGGAAGATCGGGTCCAGGTCGAACATCGGGTCGCCCGGGAAGTACATCTGGGTGACCAGACGCTGGGTGAACGCGGTGCCGAAGACCGAGAAGTGGATGTGCGCCGGGCGCCACGCGTTGTGGTGATTGCGCCACGGATACGGCCCGGGCTTGACGGTCAGGAAGCGGTATGACCCGTCGGGCCCGGTCAGGCAGCGGCCGCAGCCGGTGAAGTTCGGGTCGAGCGGCGCGGGGTGCTGGTCGAGCCGGTGCCGGTAGCGGCCGGCGGCGTTGGCCTGCCAGATCTCGATCAGCTGCCCGGCCACCGGCGCGCCGGTGTCGTCGAGGACCCGCCCGGCCACGATGACGCGCTCGCCGATCGGCTCGCCGGGATGGCCGGCCGTCAGGTCCGCGTCGTGGGGGTCGACGTCTTGGTCGCCGAAGCACGGCGCCCACCGTTCGACCTCGTCGGGATCGACAACCAGCGGAGGCTGTTTCGGGTGGCGCAGCGCGCTGCTGCGGTAGGGCGGGTAGTCCAGGCGCGGCTGGCAGCCGCGTCCCCCGCCCGCGCGCGCGATGCGGGCGATCTCGGCCGTGATGTCGGCCTGCGACGCGGCGCGCTCGGCGTTCATGAGCCGTGAGGCTACCCGCGGTTCGGCCCTCAGCTACAGAGCGCGCACCAGCGCGGCGCGCCCCCTCGTGCGCAGCTTGTGCAGCGCCGAGCCGCGGTATTGGTCGATCCGGGCGGCCATCTTGTCGCCCAACTCCTCGAGCTCGGCGTCGGTGATCTTGACCTCCGGCGGGGCGGGGATCATGTCGCGCTCCTCCTCGTCGGCGTGCGCCTCCAGCACGGTCTTGAAGGAGTTCCACTCGTCCTCGTAGCCCGGCGCGGTCTGCGGGGTCTTCAGCAGCACCGAAAGCTGGTCGATCACCTGCCGGTGCTCGGCGTGGGCGATCGCGATCAGCTTGCTGGCCGCGCCCAGCGCCGGGTAGTACAGGTCGTCCTCGATGCGGAAGTGGATGTCGAGTTCGATCAGCAGCTCGTCGAAAAGGGCATGCCGCTCTTCGCTGTTCGGCGGGGCCTCGCTGATCTTGCGACCGAGCCCCTTGATCACCACGTGGTGGTCCTTCAACACGTCGTATGCGTTCACTTGCCTACCTCCTCGGCACGTACCTCGACCATTCCGTCGACCAACCGGGCCTCGTAGCACGGCAGCGGCGCCGCGGCCGGGCCGCGCAACACCTCCCCCGACTCGGCCTCGAACCACGAGCCGTGCCAGGGACACACAACTCGCCCGCGATCGACCCAGCCGTCGGCCATCGGGGCCGCCAGGTGCGGGCAGAACTCGCCGAACGCCGACACCTCACCGGGCCTGGTCTGGCAGACCACCAGCCCCACCCCGTCGACCTCGACCCGCACCGGCCTGCCGTTCAGCGAGCTCGCCGGCAACACGGGCGTCCACTCGGTGGTGCGCAGCCGCTGTCCCGACTGGTCGATGCCGATGCCGGAGTCGAACACCAGGGCGCCGCCCAGGTAGCTGCCGCCGAGCGTGAGGCCGTAGCCCAGCGCGGTCAGCACGATCCCGCGGCCGTGACGCCCGCGGCGGCGGTCCCACCAGGACTGCGCGTACAGCGCGGTGGCCACCAGGTTCACCGCGCCGTGCACCAGCCCCACCCGGCGGTCCTCCTCGTGGGTGTGCTGCCAGTCGGTGGCGCCGGTGACGGCCGAGCCGATGCCCGCCAGGATTCCGACCCCGAGCGCCCGCGAGGCGAACCGCGCCGCGTCCAGGACCTCGGTGGCCGGCTGGCCCGGCAGCAGGCTGAGCGCGTCCAGCGCCACCGTGGTGCCGAGCGCCCCGCTCGTCAGCGACGCCAGCGGCGGATGAACCGGGTGCCCGAGCCACACGCCGTGCAGCGCGTTGGTGACCGTGTTGCGGGCCCGGCCGAGCCCGTTGTAGGCGAAGCTGAGCAGGTGCTCCAGCCGATAGCTCGGCCGATCCAGCCACGCCTGACGCCCGATGGCGGACAACACCCGCGGTCCGACGTTCCGCAATCGGCCATCCCGCGACCGACCAGCCATGACCACCCGTCCTTCCTCAGATACAGATCTATGCGTGCGATAAAGACGCAAACACGGCGATTTGGTGCCGGAACCACCGTAGCGGCACCCGGCGGATCGTCAATTGTGGGGCGCCTGTGAATCGGCTGGGGGCCGCGGTTTGACCGGCGGGCCGGGCTGCGGGATTCTACTTAGCGGAAGTTATTTCTGTAGAGCAGAGTGAGCGATGGCAGTTCAGCGCAGCGATTTGGCCGGAGTTCTGGAGAACGTCCGCCGGGGGATGATCCCCGCCCACATCTACAACGACGGGGAGTTGTTCGCGCTGGAGCGCGAGCGGCTGTTCAGCCGGGCATGGACGTTCGTGGCGCACGAGTCGGAGATCCCGCAGGAGGGCGACTACGTGGTGCGCCGGGTCCTCGACGACTCCTTCATCATCGCCCGCGGATCGGATGGCAAGGTGCGCGCCCTTTTCAACATGTGCCTGCATCGCGGAATGCAGGTCTGTCGCGCCGAGATGGGCAACGCCTCCAACTTCCGCTGCCCGTATCACGGCTGGACCTACCGCAACGACGGCCGGCTCACCGGCCTGCCCTTCCACCGGGAGGCCTACGGGGGCGACGACGGGTTCGCCAAGAACCAAACCCTTTTGCCCGCACCGAATTTCGCGAGCTACAACGGCCTGCTGTTCGTCAGCATGGACCCGAACGCCGAGCCGCTCGAGGACTTCCTCGGCGACTTCAAGTTCTACCTGGACTACTACACCAAGCAGAGCGCCGGCGGCGTCGAGCTGCGCGGGCCGCAACGGTGGCGGATCAGGGCCAACTGGAAGATCGGCGCCGAGAACTTCGCCGGCGACATGTACCACACGCCGCACACCCACGCGTCGATCGTCGAGCTCGGCCTGTTCCGCGAGCCGAAGGCCCAGAAGCGCAAGGACGGCGCCACCTACTGGGCGCACCGCGGCGGCGGCACCACCTACAAGCTGCCGCCCGGCGGCTTCGAGGAGCGGATGCGCTACGTCGGCTACCCCGACGAGATGATCGGCCGGATCAAGGAGGTCTGGACGCCGCGCCAGCAGCGGGTGGTCGGCGACGACGGGTTCATGATCTCGGCGGCCACCTGCTTTCCGAACCTGAGCTTCGTGCACAACTGGCCCAAGATCCGCAACGGCGACCGGAAAACAGAAGTCCTGCCCTTCATCTCGATCCGGCTCTGGCAGCCGATCAGCGCCAACGAGACCGAGGTCTGCTCGTGGTTCGCGGTGGACTCCGCCGCTCCCCCGCAGTACAAACAAGACTCGTACAAGGCATATTTGATGTGCTTCGGCTCGACCGGCATGTTCGAACAGGACGACGTGGAGAACTGGGTGTCGCTGACCACCACCGCCGGCGGTTCGATGGCGCGGCGGCTGCTGCTGAACAGCCGCATGGGCCTGCTGCCCGACGACCGCCCGGTCGTCGAGCCGCTGACCGCCGAGTCGTTCCACGGGCCGGGCCGCGCGCAGGTCGGCTACAACGAGCACAACCAGCGCGCGCTGCTGAACCTGTGGGCGGACTACCTCTCATGACAACGGCTCTGTCTTCACTGCCCTTTGATGACGTTCGGCACCTGCGGGCCCACCAATTCCTGGTGGACGAGGCCTACCTGTTGGACGCCCAGAGCTACGAGGCGTGGCTGGACACGCTGACCGACGACGTCCGCTACGTCATGCCGGTCCGCGTGACCACCGCGCGCGGCGCCGGATTCGACACGCAACCAGAGATGGCGCATTTCGACGAGGACAAGTACTCCCTGACCCAGCGGGTCGCGCGCTTTGCCACCGAGCACGCCTGGACCGAGGATCCGCCGTCGCGGCTGCGGCACTTCATCACCAACGTGCGTAGCTTCGAGGGCGAGGACGACAAGCATCTGCTCGTGGAGTCGGCCGAACTGCTGTTCCGCAGCCGCGGGGACGTCAACGAGAGCGCGCTGGTGTCCTGCGGGCGCCAGGACGTCTTGCGGTGGTGCGACGGACCCGAAAAGACACTGAAACTGGCCCGGCGCACCATCATTGCCGACGAGTCGGTGCTGCGGATGCAAAACCTGGCGGTGTTCCTGTGAATGGCGAGCCCATCACCGTCGCAAACGAATTCACCGAGGTGGTCGTCCAGCGCGTCGACACCCGCAACGGGTCGCGGCTGCTGATCAGCGCGCCCCGCACCGGGCGGTCGATCAGCCTGGACGCGCTGGAGGTGGAGGCGCTGACGTGGCAGAACCCCCGCACGCTCGCGGCGATGGTCGGCAACCCCAACGCCCCACTGCTGCCCGACGAGGCCGAGGAGGACGATGACGGGCTGGCTTGAAGGCAAGCGCGCATTGGTCGTCGGCGCCGGTTCGGGGATAGGCCGGGCCGTGGTCGACGCGTTCGACGCCGAGGGCGCGAAAGTCGCTGTGCTGGAACGTGATTCCGGCAAGTGCGAGAAGTTGCGGCGGGAGTTGCCCGGGGTGCCGGTGGTCGAGGGCGACGCCGTCACCGGCGAGGCCAACCAGCAGGCCGTCACCGCCGCCGTGGACGGCCTCGGCGGGCTCGACGTCCTGGTCAACTGCGTCGGGGTCTTCGACTTCTACAGGGGGATAACCGATCTCGACGCCGACGGCCTCGCGGGGGCGTTCGACGAGATGTTCCGCACCAACGTGCTGAGCCATCTGCAGTCGGTCAAGGCGGCGGTTCCGGCGTTGCGGGCCGGAAACGGGTCCTCGATCGTGCTGACCGAATCCGCGTCGTCGTTCTACCCCGGGCGCGGCGGCGTGCTGTACGTGTCGTCGAAGTTCGCCGTCCGCGGCCTGGTGACGGCATTGGCGCACGAGCTGGCGCCCGAGATCCGCGTCAACGGCGTGGCGCCGGGCGGCACGCTGGGCACCGACCTGCGCGGCCTGGCCAGCCTGGGCCTGGACGGCGTGCGCCTCGACGACACCCCCGACCGGGCCGGCGATGTGGCCGCGCGCAATCCGCTGCACGTCGCGCTGGACGGCCGCGACCACGCCTGGAGCTACGTGTTCCTGGCCTCCGACCGGTCCCGCGGGATCACCGGCGAAACCATCCGTCCCGACGGCGGATTCGGGCTGGGCGCGCCGCGATGACAAGCCTCGACGAGCAACGCGCGCTGGTGGCCCAGGGCTGCCGGGTGGCCGCGGCCCGCGGCCTGGTCGACGGCATCCTCGGTCATCTCGGCCTGCGGGTCGACGACGAGCGCCTGCTGATCCGCTGCCGCAGCGACACCGACGCCGGGGTGGCGTTCACCCGGCCGACCGACATTCGGCTGATCACCCTCGACGGAACCCCCGGCGCCGCAGGCGAACTCGACGGTTACCGCGTTCCCAACGAGCTGCCGATCCACGTCGAGACCATGCGCGCCGATCCGCGGCACCGGGCCGTCGCGCATCTGCACCCGCCGGCCGTCGTCGCCGCCGACCTGGCCGGCATCACCCTGAGGCCGATCTACGGGGCCTACGACATTCCCGGCGCCCGGCTGGCGCGCGGCGGCGTGCCGGTCTACGAGCGCGCGGTGCTGATCCGGAACTCGGCGCTGGGCAAGGAGATGGTCGCGGCCATGCGCGGGCGGCCGGTGGTGATCTGCCGCGGCCACGGGATCACCAGCGCCGCAGCGACGGTGCCGCAGGCGGTGCTGCAGGCGATCAGCCTGGACGCGCTGGCGCGGATGGCGTTGCGGGTGCGCTCGGCAGGCGGCACCCTGACCGGCATCGCCGACTCCGATTGGGACGACCTGCCGGACCTGGGGCCGGCGTTCACCGCCGAGGCGGCCTGGCGCCACGAGGTGGCCCGCCTGGGCGACGAGGCGTAGCGGCCAAGTCACAAGTTCGTATCCGCTTTCCGACACCCGGCGGATGTGCCGAGGCCGCGGCCGCGGCGAGCTAAGCGTTCCAGCGTGGGTGAACTGGAGCGGCGGCGGTTCGGGCGCTCAGCCCAGCTGATCGCCGATTTCCTTGGCCGCCTTGGTAAGTGCGGCGGCCACCGAGGCGTAGCGCGCGGTGCCGAGGCGATTCTGCGGGGCGGCGGCGTTGAGCGCGATGCGCAGCCCGGGCGCCCGCGTCGGTATGGGGACCGCCACCGAAGCGACGCCCTCCTCGCTCTCCTCGCGGTTGACCGCATATCCCCGTTCGCGGATGCGCGACAGCTCCGCCTCCAGCTCGGTGCGGCTGCCGATCGAGCGAGAGGTGATGCGCTGCAACCGCTCGTCGGGCAGCAGTTGACGCAATTCCGGCTCGGGCAGCTGGGCCAGCATCACCTTGCCCGTCGAGGTGCAGTGGGCCGGCAGGGTGCGGCCCAGCCGGGACGCCACCCGCACGGCGGCCGGGCCCTCGACCGCGGCGACGAAACGGACGCCCGCGCCGTCGAGCATGCCGACATGAATCGTTTCCCGCAGTTGCTCGCTGAGGGCGCGCATGATCGGCGTGGCGGATCGCTGAATGTCGATGCGGCCGAAGATCGCGAACGCCACCCCGGTCAGCGACGGGCCGGGCAGATACGCCTTGGACACCGGGTCCTGGCGGACGAACCCCCGATAGGCCAGCATCGCCAGCAGCCGGTGCGCGGTCGACGACGCCACACCCAGGTAGCGGGTGGCCTCGCTCAGCCGGATCTGCGGCTGCTCGCCCAGCAGCAGCAGCAGCTTCAGCGCGTTGTCGACGGATTCGATCGGATATTGCGGCGCAAGCGAATCGGCGCCCGATCCGGCGCCCGCGTCGGCGTCCGATCCGGCGTCCCCGGGGTCCGGCCGACCCTTCTTCTGCATGGATTCACGGTAGCCGGTGCCGCGTCGCACCACCCTGCGACACTTGGGCTTTGGCCCACCGGTGGTCGGCCTTGCCGGACGGCGAGCGCTGCACCCGGTCGCAGAACACGATCTCCTTCGGCAGCTTGTAGCGGGCGATGTGGCGGCCGGCCTCGGCGAGGATGCCGTCGGCGTCGGGCGGCGACCCGTCGGCCAGCTGCACGATCGCGACCACCTCGCTTCCCCACCGCGCGCTGGGGCGGCCCGTCACCACGACGTCGTAGACGTCGGGGTGCTCCGCGATCGCGGCCTCGACCTCCTCGGCGAAGATCTTCTCGCCACCGGAGTTGATGGTCACCGAATCCCGGCCCAGCAGCTCGATCTGGCCGTCGGCGTGCCAGCGCGCCCGATCGCCCGGCACCGAGTGCCGAATGCCTTCGATGACCGGGAAGGTGCGCGCCGTCTTGTCCGGATCACCCAGGTAGCCCAGCGGTATCAGGCCCTGCTGGGCCAGCCAACCGATTTCGTCGTCGCCCGGCGACAGGATCCGGGTGAGATCCTCGCTGACCACCACGGCGCCCGGGTTCGGCGCGAACCGCCCGGTCACGCCCTGCGCGCGGCTGGAGACCTGCCCCATCTGGGAGCCGGACTCCGACGACCCGCCCGCGTCCAGGATGGTCAGGTTCGGCAGCAGCTCGACGAATCGCTGCTTGAGCGGCGCGCTCAGCGCCGCGCCGCCGGTGACCAGCACCAGCAGCCCGGACAGGTCGTAGTCGCCGGACTCGAGTTCGTCGACCAGCGGCCGCCCGAACGCGTCGCCGACGATCGACAACGACACGACGCGTTCCCGGCTGGCCAGCGCCCACACCTCGGCCGGGTCGAAGTGGGTGGTCGTCGGCGCCATCACGAACGGCCGTCCGGCGCACAGGTTGATGAACGCCGCCCACTGCGCCGCGCCGTGCATGAGCGGTGCGGCCGTCATCGATCCCGGCCCGTCGGGACGAGACCGCTCGACGATCTCGTCCAGGCTGGTCACCATTTCGCCGGTGCCGTAGGTCCGGCCGCCCATGGCGTTCATGTAGATGTCGTGCTGGCGCCACAGCACCGCCTTGGGCATCCCGGTGGTGCCGCCGGTGTAGAGCACGTACAGGTCGTCGGGCGACACCGCGATGTCGAGCGGCTCGTCGGGCGTCGACGCCAGCAGCTCCTCGTAGCGCACCGCCCCGGGGAGTGGGGCGTTTCCGGACCCGTCGTCGACGTGGATCAGCCGCATCGGCGCCAGCCGGCCCGTGCCCAGCACCGCGGCCAGCGTCGGGGCGAACCGCGCGTGGTACATGACGGCGTCGGCGGAGGCGTTGTCGAGCAGGTACACCAGCTCGTCGGCGACGTAGCGGTAGTTGACGTTGAACGGCGCGACCCGCGCCAGGTAGGCGCCGAGCATGGCCTCGAGGAACTCGTTGCAGTTGGCCATGTACAGGCCCAGGTGGCTCTGGCCGGATTCGTGGGCCGCCAGCTCGGCGCGTTCCCGGCGCACGCCCAGCCCCCACGAATGCAGCGCGCGGGCGAACCGGCGGGCACGCTCGTGGGTCTGGGCGAAGGTGAAGCGCCGGTCCCCGAACACGATGCAGTCCCGGTCGGGGTTGGCCTCGGCCACCGCCGAGAACACCTGGGCGAGATTGAATTCCACGGGGTCTCCTGCCGCCGGCCGGTCGGTGCGGCGCGTGCCAGGGCCACGCTACAGCGCATTACTGCGCGCATCGGCCTGTCGTCGGGCATCCTTGACCAATGGACGTTCAGGCCTTGCTGCACGCGGTCCCGCCGCTCGCGGTCTACCTCGTCGTCGGCGGCGTGGTCGGGATCGAGAGCCTGGGCGTTCCCCTGCCCGGCGAGATCGTCCTGGTCAGCGCGGCCCTGATGTCCTCGCAGCACGACCTGGCCGTCAACCCGGTCGGCGTCGGCGCCGCCGCCGTCATCGGCGCCGTCGTCGGCGACTCGATCGGCTACAGCATCGGGCGCCGGTTCGGCCTGCCGCTGTTCGACAAGCTCGGCCGGCGTTTCCCGAAACACTTCGGCCCCGGGCACGTCGCGCTCGCCGAAAAGCTGTTCAACCGCTGGGGCGTTCGGGCGGTGTTCTTCGGTCGTTTCATCGCGCTGCTGCGGATATTCGCCGGGCCGCTGGCCGGCGCGCTGAAGATGCACTATCAGCGCTTCCTGGCGGCCAACGTGTCCGGCGCCATCTGCTGGGCCGGCGGCACCACCGCGCTGGTCTACTTCGCCGGGATGGCCGCCGAACGATGGCTGGAGCGGTTCTCCTGGATCGCGCTCGTCGTCGCCGTCGTCGTCGGCCTCGCCGCGGCAATCCTGTTGCGCGAGCGCACATCCCGCGCGATCGCCGAACTCGAGGCCGAGCACGAGCGCAAGGCACGGGAGACCGCCGCCGACGCCGCGTGAACCCTCCGCGGACTAGCCGACCGCCTCGCCGGTGTCCAGCACCGGCCGATGCTCCTCGATGAGGGTGCGCGCCATCTTCTGGGCACGCCGGGCGGCCTCGGGATCGCCCACGGCGGCGAGGATGATGGCGCCCTTCATCAAGATGTGCCAGGACCACGCGAAGTCCTCGATGTCGGACAGGCCCGCCGCGATGGCGCGCTGGCGGACGATGTCGCGGACGTTGTCGATGTGGGCGACGCTGGCCCGGCCGGCCGGGTGATCCGCCCCCAGCTCGAGCAGCACGTTGATGAACGAGCAGCCCTCGTAGCCGTCGCGCAGCTGAAACCAGTCGTGCATGACGTCGAAGATCGCCAGCAGCTGTTCCTCGGGCGTGGTGCCCCGCTCGCGTGACTGCGCCTCGATCAGGCCGTGGGTCCAGATCTCTTCGCGGCGCTGCAGCACGGCCAGCACGAGGTCGTTCTTGGTCGGGAAATGGCGGTAGAGCGTCGCCCTGGCGACGCCGGCCCGCTCGATCACCTCTTCGGTGCCGACCGCGCGGATCCCACGCCTGCTGAACAGCTCGTATGCAGCACTCAAGATGCGTTCACGGGCCGGCGCGGCGGGTGTCCCGACATCGGGTGTTGTCATGACCCGACTTACGATACTCATAGGCCGCAACCAGTAGACAGACAGCTCTGTCTCGTTATACAAATGAGATTCGCACCTCGCGAAAGTCTGTCTTCAGACTGCAGGACGGGCATCCATCCCAGCGCCCCGGCGCCGGTCGATTAGGAGTCCACCATGAGTCCGGTCATCGCAGAACCCCTGTCCCCCCACCTGATGCTCAGCGCGCGGCTCGTCTACGAGCTGGGCGACCCGCATAGCACGCTGCGGGCCACCACCGATCGGTGCGGCGCCGCGGTGCTCATCAACGCGGGCGGCGAGATCGACGCCTGCAACGAGCGCACCTGGCGCCGCCTGGTCACCGAGGCCGGCGCCGTGGTGACCCCGCCCGGGCACCTCGTCGTCGACGTCACCGGCCTGGACTTCATGGGCTGCTGCGCGTTCGCGGTGCTGGCCGAGCAGGCGCAGCAGTGCCATCGCCGCGGCTTCGAACTGCGGCTGGTCAGCCGCCAGCCCGTCGTCGCCCGGATCGTGGACGCGTGCGGGCTCGGCGCCCTGCTGCCCATCTACCCGACCGCGGACTCCGCGCTCGCGGACGGGCAGCCGCTGGTGAGCTGACGCCGCGGGTCACACGGTGAGCAGGCGGTACAGCCCGACGAGGCCCACCACGACGATGGTGGAGCGCAACGCATTTGGTGACAGGCGGCGACCGTAGCGCGCGCCCAGCCACCCGCCCGCCAGCGAGCCCGCCGCGATGATCCCGGCCACCGTCCAGCTGATCCGGTCGAAGGCCACCAGCGTATAGCTCAGCGCCGCAACGACATTCACCACCAGCGTCAGCAGGTTCTTGGCCGCGTTCATGCGCTGCACCGATTCCGGCAGCAGCGCGCCCATCACGCCGACCAGCAGGATGCCCTGCGCCGCGGTGAAATAGCCGCCGTAGACACCGATGCCGAACGTGGCGAGCACCAGCACGGCCTTGCGCGCCGGCGTGATGTGCTCGGGCGGGCGGCCCGCCTCCTCGGCGCGCCGGCGCGCCCACGACTGGATCCGCGGCCCGAGCACCACCATCACCAGGGCCAGCACCAGCAGCGCCGGCACCACCCGGGCGAACACCCTGGGGGGCAGATGCAGCAGCAGGAAGGCCCCCAGCCCCGCGCCGGCCAGCGACGCCGGGATCTGCCAGCGCAACCGATCCCACTGGCCGCGCAGCTCGGCGCGATAGCCCCAGGTGCCCGACACGCTTCCCGCCACCAGGCCGACCGCGTTCGACATGGTCGACGTCACCGGGGGATAGCCGAGGGCCACCAGCGTCGGGAAGGTGATCAGCGTGCCCGACCCGACGAGCGCGTTGATCGCGCCGGCGGCAAACCCGGCCAGGCCGATCAACAGCAGGTGGGAGAGCAGCACTCCCGGGGAGCCTAGTCGGCGTCAGCTGCGCGGCGCCCCGGGTCCGCGATCCACGCCGCTGCGCAGCTTGACCGACGCCGAGTACGCGCGAGTGCGGAACCGCAGCACCGGGTCCTCGGAGGGCTCGATGCCGTCGGTGACGCGCATCGGGTCGAACACGACGATGTCGTCGCCGCGCTCGCGCTCGGTGTCCGGGCCGGTGATGTCGAGGGTGCCGACGGTGACGGTCTCGGTGCTCTGCCAGCGCGCCGAGGGGTCCACCGTCGAGTCCCTGGGCCCGGCGACCTGGACGCGGAAGTCGAACCGCACCGGCCCGCCCGCGAGGCGGGCGTTCAGCTCGTCCGCGAGAAAGTCGGGGCCCTTGCGGCGGGCGGCCGATGCCGCCAGGTATTCCTCCCCGGCGGCCGGGACCAGGTGGTAGCGAACGAATCTGGTGCTGCCGTCGGCGGCCGTCCAGCGGAAGGCGTGCAGCCCGTGGTATTCGACGGTGCCGTAGCTCGCCGGGATCCGGCCGGCGTCGCGCAGCAGCGGCAGCGCGCCGAGCAGCCGCGGGTGGGTGAGGACGTGGCGTGCCATGCGCAGCGGCGCGGCCGGGCCCGGCCGCATCGCCTTGAGCAGGTCGACGAAGCCGTCCGGCGTGGCCGACAGGAACAGCCGGGCGGTCTGGGCCGAGACGTCGGTGCTGGAGCCGTCGGGCAGGGTGAACTTCACCGCCATCCCGCGCACGCCGGGCGAGTTGTCCGGCTGCGCCGGGTTTCCCGATCCGTTGGAGAAGCGGATCAGGGCCGGGACCGTCGAGCCGTCCAGATGCTTTGCGCGGGAAAGCAACGCCGCCTCGGGGGTCGCGGTGAAGGTGCCGCGGTACAGCGTGCCCTTCGCGTGCAACGCCCGACAGCCCGGCTGCGCTCCCCCGGCGCCCCGGATCGCCTCGATCGCGTCGTCGGGAGAGACCGGATCGCCCATTGCCGAATCCTAAAGGCTCACTGGGGCAAACCGAAGAGTTTGACGACCCCGTGATCGCGGCCCGCGGTGTAGCCGCCGTCGACGGCGATCGCCTGGCCGGTCACGAAGGAGGCGTCGGGCGACAGCAGGAAGGCCGCCATGGCCGCGACCTCCTCCGGCCGGCCGAGGCGTTGCAGGGCATGCTCCGCGGTGATCGAGGCCAGCGGGCCCCCCATCCCCGGCAGGCCGAAAACGCTTTGGGCCATTGGTGTTTCGATGAAGCCGGGACAGATCGCGTTGGCCCGGATGCCGCTGGGCCCGTAGTCGAGCGCGATGTTCTTGGTGAGCAACACGACGCCGCCCTTGGCCGCGTTGTACGAGCTGCCGCCCGCCGTGCCCTCCAAACCCTCGATGCTGGCGACGGTCACGATCGACCCCCGCTCGCCGTCGACGCGTTCCTGCCCGATCATCCGGGCCAGCGCGGCCTTGGCCACCAGGAACGTGCCGGTCAGGTTGATTCCGATCACCCGGTCCCACTCGGCGCGGTCGAGCAGGTGAACGGGGCCGCCCCCGGCGACGCCGGCGGCGTGGAAGACCCCGTCCAGGCGGTCGGGCACCGCGTCGAACACGGCGGCGATCGCGGCCTCGTCGGTCACGTCGGCCGTCACGAACCTGAACCCGGGACGGTTGAGCTCGGGTAGGTCCGGCGGGGGCGCCAGGTCGGCGCCGACGACGGTGCCGCCCTCGGCGAGCAGGCGCCTCGCGCTGGCCAGGCCGATGCCCGACGCCGCGCCGGTCACCACGAACGTGCGGTCACTACTCGCCATGTCGGATCCTTCGTCGTAGGTTGTGCCGCAGCAATGTTGACACACCGCATAGGCTCGAGTCAGCGAACGCCCACCACCAAGGGCGCCGACCACGCATGCGGAGAACCAATCACTGTGGTGCACAACGGGTTACGAGAGCGTGGCGAGCGGCGGCGGCCAATCCCCGTCGCCGCCGTCGTCGCGGCGGCCATCCTCGTCGCCGCCACACCCGCAACGGCGCGGATCGTGCCCACCTCGGCCGACGCGATCGCTATCGCCCAGGGCGTCTGGATCACCCCCGCGCCCGGCTGGACGCTCGGAAACCGGGGCCCGAATTGGGTGGCGCTCAACAACGCCGACACCAGCGCGCAGCTGCGGGTCACGGTCAAACCGGCCCCGGGAACGGACGCCGCCGCGGTGCTGCAGTCCGACATCGATCAGTTCACCAACTCGGCATCGGCCATCCTGGGCAACGTGCAGACCCTGGGCGCGCCCGGCACCAAGGCGCTGCAGGGCGGGAAGTTCCAGCAGGAGGCCTTCACCGATTACACCGCCGACGTGTTGACGCAGCAGGGCGCCATCCCCGTCATCGGCACGTTCAGCGAGCTGCTCAACACCTCGAACGGGCAGTCGGCCTTCGTCGACTTCAGGCAGGGCGGCAACGCGACGGCCCAGGCCGCCGGCGACGGCGCGGCGATGATCGATTCCATGCTCTGATCGCGCTCTGATTGCCGGGCGCCCTCGGGCGCGCCGTAGCGTGGGGGCTATGGAGACCGCCACCGACACCGCGGAGACGCTCGCCGGATTCGTCGAGCGACACGCGCAGCGCAGGCCCGACGGCATCGCGATTCGCTACGGGGACCAGAGGTGGTCGTGGGACGACTGGGCGTCGCGGATTCGCCGCGCGGCCGGGGCGCTGCGCGACGCCGGCGTTCGGCGCGGAAAGGGCGTGGCGTTCCTGGACAAGAATCACCCGGCCTGCCTGGAGGTGCTCTTCGCCGCCGCGTCGATCGGCGCGGTGACCACGGTCGTCAACTGGCGCGTGATCGGGGACGAGCTGGTCCACGTCCTCGACGACTGCGGCGCCCGGTTGCTGTTCGTCGGGGCCGAACTGTGGCCCGCCGTCGAGCCCGTCGCCGCCCGGGTCGCGGGCCTGGAGCGCGTCGTGGTGGTGGGCGGCGACGGCGACGAGTACGAATCCCTGCTCGCCGCAGCGTCACCCGCGCCGACCGCCGCCGACGTCGCCGGGGACGAGACCGCGTTGGTGATCTACAGCTCGGGCACCACGGGACGGCCGAAGGGCGTCCTGCTGAGCCAGCGCGCGCTGGTCAACCACTCGGCGAACCTCGCCCCGGCGTTTCCGTTCGGCGACGGGGACGCAAACCTGGTGGCGATGCCGTTGTTCCACGTCGGCGGAATCGGATACGCGCTTTTCGGCATCCGGGCGGGGGTGCCGACCATCATGACGCGCGAGCCCGACGCCGCGGCCCTGATCGATGCGGTGCGCGCCGGCGCAACGCACGCGTTCCTGGTGCCCCCGGTGATCGCCCGGTTCCTGGACGCCGGTGAGGCCGCGAGCGCGGCGCTGTCGGGCCTGAGCCACCTGGTGTACGGGGCCGCGCCCATGCCGCTGCCGTTGCTGCATCGGGCGCTCGCGACGTGGCCGGACACGAATTTCGTGCAGGTGTACGGGCAGACCGAACTGTGCGGCGCGGTCACCGCCCTGACCGACGCCGACCACCGCGACGCGGCCCGGCCCGGCTTGCAGCTGTCGGCCGGAAAGGCGGTGCTGGGCACCGAGATTCGGGTCGTCGATCCCGACACGGGCGACACGCTGCCCGCCGGGGAGCCGGGCGAGATCTGGGTGCGAAGCAACCAGAACATGACCGGCTACCTGAACCGCCCGGAGGCCACCGCCGACACGATCACCGCCGACGACTGGGTGCGCACCGGCGACATCGGCCGCCTCGACGCCGAGGGCTACGTCTACATCGAGGACCGGCTGAAGGACATGATCATCACCGGCGGGGAGAACGTGTACGGCCCCGAGGTGGAAAGCGTGCTCGTCACGCATCCCGCCGTCGCCGACGCCGCGATCATCGGTGTGCCCGACGACTTCTGGGGCGAATCCGTGAAGGCGATCGTGGTGGCCGCGAACGAGGTCGACGCCGGCGAGATCATCGAGTTCTGCCGTCGGCGCCTGGCCGCCTACAAGTGCCCGCGGACCGTCGATTTCGTCCCGGAGCTGCCCCGCAACCCGAGCGGAAAGATCCTCAAAACCCAGCTGCGCGAACCGTATTGGGAAGGTCGCGCGCGGAAGGTGTGAGTGCCTTCATAGCCGTCCCTCGACCCGCAGTTCCGGATGCACCCAGTCGGGCGAGCGGCGCTCCTTGAACGCGCGGAAGCCCTCCCTCGCCTCGGCGTCGGACAGGCTGGCGGTCATGCCGATGCGGTCGTAGAGGCCGAGGTAGTTATCGATGCTGGACTTGATGACGCCGCGGGCGCGCGGCGCGGTCCGGCAGGCCTGCGCCAGCAGATCCTTCGCCGCGGCGAGCAGGTCGTCGTGGGGCACGACCCTGGTCACCAGACCCCAGTCGAGGGCCTCGGCGGCGGTGAGGACCCGCCCGGTGAACATGAGGTCGCGGGTGCGCACCGGCCCGATGAGTCGCGCGAGCATCTGGCTGTAGTAGGTGTCGGCGTAGCCGCGGAACAGCTCGGGCACCCGGAAGGTGGCCCGCTCGCTGACCACCGACAGGTCGCTGCACAACGCGATCTGCATGCCGCCGCCCTGGCACAGCCCGTTGACCGCGGACACGATGGGCTTGGCCGAGGTGCGGACCGCGTCGAACGGCGTGACGTCCATGCCCAGCGCCGACCCGAAGGTGATCCAGTCGTCGGCGCCTCCCCCGCCGCCCATGTCGCCGCCCGGGGCGAAGACGTCCCCGGTTCCGGTGATCAGCAGGCCGGCCAGATCCGGGTCCTCGTTGAGACGTCCTACGGCATAACGGATTCCGAAGTACATCGCCGGCGTCATGGCGTTACGGGCGTCCGGGCGGTCGATCGTGCACAGCGCGATCGGCCCCTGGCGATCGAACGAAAGATACGGGGTGCCCAGCCAATCGCCTTCCGGCGGGCGCGGGCTGGTCTGCGGGTTCTGCGTCACGGGACTCCTCTCGCGGCGGCGCCGTTGGCCGCGCCCGCCGTCGGCTCGCTACTGTAGCGCTTACAGTATGCGGTGGGCTCGCCCGGCTACAGGTACGGCAGCGTGGCCGCCTCGGTGGTCTCGGAAGCGTTGTCGATCAGGTTGCGAAGTTTGTCCTGAAGTGTCGTCGTCGCCTCGCCCACGGGTTTGTCGCAAAACCGGCAGTGCACTTTGAACTGAGGCTGGTCGCCTTCGTCCGGCCAGAACCGCCGCGGCCCAACCTGGGCTCCCGGGTCGTAGACGATCTGCTGATGCGGGGCCTCCTTGAGAATCCTGCCCACGGCGTGCATTTGCGGGCATTCGAGTTTCAGGATGCCGATGCCCTCTTGGTTGCCTGCCATCGTCCACCGTCCTTGGGTCTGGTGCGTCGCGCCCGCCCATTGTCGCCCGAGAGCAGCGGCGGCAAGCCCGCGGTATCTCTATAACAGTTCTGTTATACTTTTGCCATGGCGGGCTATGGGGCGGATCTCATCCACGAAGCCCGCCGGCGCGCGGGACTCTCGCAGGCAGAACTTGCCGCCCGCGCCGGCACCGCCCAACCGGCCATTGCCCGATGGGAATCAGGGGGCACCGCGGTGAGCCTCGATGACGTGATGCGTCTGGTGCGGCTCTGCGGATTCGACTTGGAACTGCACCTGGTGCCGCGCGATGACAGCGATCTCGCTCAGGCCGCCCGTCTTGCGTCGTTGTCGGGCCAGCAGCGCCTGGCGCGCCATGATCGCCTGACACGCCAGCTCAGCGAATTGCGCCAACACAGTCAGGGCTGATGTGGAACTCGACCTGCCCACCCTGTTCGAGGTGTTGCACCGTCACCGCGTGACCTATGTTCTGATCGGCGGGCTTGCCGCGGTCTACCACGGCTCACCATTTCCCACCGAAGATGCCGACATCACCCCGGAGCCCAGCCGCCGCAACCTCGTCCGCCTGGGCGCCGCACTCACGGAGCTCAATGCCCGGGTGAGGACTGAATCCGCCCCCGAGGGCCTGCCATTCGCTTGCGATGAGCAGGGACTGGCGGCGGCGGAAACGTGGAACCTGGTCACCGACGCCGGCGACCTCGACATCACGTTTCAGCCGGCGGGAACGCATGGCTACCGGGATCTGCACCGCGACGCCACCTCAGCCGAAATCTACGATGTCACAGTCGAGATCGCGTCACTTCGTGATGTGATCCGGTCCAAGCAGGCAGCGAACCGTCCCAAGGATCAACGAGTGCTGCCAACGCTGCGAGAGGTTTTGGCTCACCGAAAAACTGATGAAACTCCTGTATGAACGTGAGTGGCCCCGGCTGGGAACCCTCAGAGCGTCAGTACCCGTCATACAGTCTAGAATTATTGTATGACGATGTTGAGCTTTCGCGTCGATGACGAGGACGCGGCCGCGGTCGAGCAGTGGGCCCATCGATTGCATGTCCACCGATCGGAGCTTCTTCGCGAGGCACTACGACGCCACCTGGCCGAGCTCACGGCAGACCACGAAGTGCACGCGTACGTCGAGCAGCCCGTGACTGATGATGAGAAGGCGCTCGCCGAGATCGCCGATTGGGGGCCGGCCGAGGACTGGGCTGACTGGGCCGATGCGGCGCGGTGAATTGTGGTTCGCCGCGACGCCCGGCGGCGATCGGCCCGTGCTCATTCTCACCAGAGATCCGGTTGCCGATCGGATCGGCGCGGTAGTCGTAGCCGCGTTGACCCGCACCCGCAGGGGGCTAGTGTCCGAGTTGGCACTGACCGCCGCCGACGACGGCGTGCCAAGCGATTGCGTCGTCAATTTCGACAACATTCATACGTTGCCGCGCACGGCGTTTCGACGCCGGATCGTTCGTTTGCCTGCGGCGCGGGTGCACCAGGTGTGTCGGACACTTCGAGCAGCCACCGGCTGCTGAAACGTCACTGCCTGCAGTGATAGTGGTGGTCCCGGCTGGGATCGAACCAGCGACCTTCCGCGTGTGAAGCGGACGCTCTCCCACTGAGCCACGGGACCGGCGCCGAGAGGCGAACGACGTCGAAGGGTAGCACGCGTGGGGCGTCGCCAACCGCTAGATGCCGGTGCCGGGGCCGGGCGATAGCCTGGACACGGCGCGCGCCGAGAGATTTGTGTGGGCCCGCTTACGTGGACTATCGTCGTGCTTCGCACCGGGCGACGATCTCGTCCGTTGCGCGCGGATGTAGCGCAGTTGGTAGCGCATCACCTTGCCAAGGTGAGGGTCGCGGGTTCGAATCCCGTCATCCGCTCGAAGGTGCAAGTGGCATCAACCCCAGCGGTGGAGTGGCCGAGTGGTGAGGCAACGGCCTGCAAAGCCGTGCACACGGGTTCGATTCCCGTCTCCACCTCCAATTCTTTTGACCGGGCGCGGTTAGCTCAGCGGGAGAGCGCTTCCCTGACACGGAAGAGGTCGCTGGTTCAATCCCAGTACCGCGCACCAGGATTGGTTTATTCGCCCAGGACGGCAAATTTCAGCCACAGGTGCTTCTTGATCGCGTGCATGTGAGCTAACCCCACGACTATCGAAGCGCTGAGTGCGCCACCGGAAAGCCCCACCAGCAATGCGATCAACACCTTATGTTGAGGCGCAAAGTCCCATCGTTGGAAAATCGGCGCGGCCAATCCCTCGTAGAGTCCTACCAGAACAGCAAAAGACACAATTGGAAACTTGGCCAACAACAATCGTTGTTCTGTGGTGGTTAGTTGGATTCCCAGGAACGGCACCATGCTTGCAGTTAGCAGGTAAACGAAGCCGATGACCACGATGCTCCCCGCGGCAGAGACAAATCCAAACAGCACCAAATTCACCGTCATGGAAAATACCAACAGGCGGCCGATGCATTGCTGTATCCAGAAGATAACCGCCAACAGCAGGCCGCCCCACAGCGCGGCAACCAATGGGCGGGACACCCGCAGAACCGCCGCATTATTGAGCCGAACTTGCAGCCTGCGAAAGACGATATGGTTGAGCAGTAGACAAACAATCGATGCCCCGATAAACCCTATGGCTAACCCAAATACACCATTGATCATCAATCTATGCCCAAACGAGACGACCTTCGCGGTGGCCGTCGCAGCGTGAGCGGTTGGTTTTGCGTGGGGTCCGCTTTGCAGAAACAAAGGCACCAGCGGAACTGTGATCCCTTCCAAGAGGGCGAGTAGCCAGACCAAATGCCAGGAGACGTTGACGTCGACTTTTAAACACCGCTCCTGCATAGGTCTCCTGTCGCCCGTGTTGGGCGTCGCGTGGTCGCCGGCATCGCGTAGTCGCTGACGACGCAGCCTACCGACGGCTTGTCCCAACCGGCGTGCGAACAGCAAATCGACGGCGCACGTGTCGGCGGTTTTGGGTTGCCTGCCCCGACCCCGAAATTGCACGAGGTGAAGGAGTCCGACTGCGCGACCCACCCCAATTAGGCCGCCACACCGTGTCGACGAAAACGGTTACCCGGTTCCGCGCTACGTATTGATTTACGACGCCATGCAGTCAGCGTCGTTGTGGATTGTCAGTGACCGATTTACGCGCAGGTCACCGTCCCGGGTATCGCACCGCTGCAACCACTTAGGGTGCATCCCGTCGATCCCAGCAAAACCGCGACAAGCGTCACCGCCGCCGCGCCAGCTTTGACCATCCGCCGCTTGCTGCCCTTAGCGTTCATCGCAAATGCCTTTCACGTTGTACACGAGTGCAACACCAACGATTGATGCTACCGCGATTGCCCGGTAAGCGGAATAACGTTGGAGCACTTTAGCGGCGGTACTCTGGGTGCGCCCAATATCGTGCGCGCACCGGCGGGAGGCGCCTGAGTAGAAGGTGACACGGCTGAGGATCGTTACGAAAGTCGCCGCCGTCGGGCTGGCCGCCTCGACCTTTCTCGTCGGCCCGGGCGTGGCCACGGCCGACAGCGACCAGGAGAAGGAGGCGTGCCAGCTGATGGACGACCCAACCGGCCCCCAATTGGGTTACGCGCCAGCCGAATACGCCTTCATGCTGCTGCGCGCCAAGATGTCCGCCGAGAAGGCGCGGGTTGTCATGTCCGAGGCCGCCCAGGACTTCTGCCCCAATCACATAACCGACCTGCCGGCCGGCTGGCGGTAAAACGCAAATCGCTATTTTCAGTCGGCGACCATGAGGGACGCAGCGAGCGCATAAGCACGGACGGCGGTCGCCAATCTCAGCCGCGACCCGTTGAATCGAGCCCAGCCAAACGAGGCATCGATCAATAGGTCGGCGAAACGGGCCAACTCCCGATCCTCCGGCGGGTTGTCGGCCGCCGCGATGGCGGCCCTGCACAATTGGCGGGGGTCGACGCTATCTCCCCTGACAACCGCGTCCGCGAGCGCGATCAATTCCGTAGTGCTATCCACTTTTCTCCCGTTTTATCCGGACGCAGTAAAGACCCTTTGCCCCCAATACTTGGGTCGCCGGCATGGCCTGAGCCGACGACGCCAGCCGTCCATGTTACCAACGATACAAATGTGACTTTTGAAACAATAGTCACTATTGGGGAACAAGTGACTCACGTCGCGAGCGCGATGCCGGGGCCGGCCAGGTGTGAGCTCAGGGTTTTCAGTGTGAGCCCAGGGCTTTCAAAGTGAGCCCAGGGCGCGATTTCTCCGCCGTGGATTCACAGGCAACGCCGTGGACTCACGGTCAAATCTGGGGACGGCGCCACAGGCCGTCAAGAATTTATTGAGAAACCATAAAGGTCCGGTGCCGATTCTGTGGCAGACGCAAACAGCGCCCAACACAACACATCAGCACAAGGAGTACCCCAATGTTCACTGGCCGCTTCGCAACCTCCGTGGCCTCGACCACCCTCACCGCCGCCGCCCTCGGCCTGGCCGCGCTCGGCTTCGCCGGCACCGCGGGCGCCAGCTCGCTCGACGACGCATTCCTTGCCCAGCTGCAGGCCGACGGAATCACGCCGCCCAGCGCGGCGCGCGCCATCAGCGATGGACACGCCGTCTGCAAGGCACTCGACAACGGCCACTCAAGCCAGGAGGTCATCAGCGCGGTGGCCCAGTCGACGGGCCTGAGCGGCAAGGGCGCCAAGACGTTCGCGATCGACGCCGCTGCCGCCTACTGCCCGCAGTACGTCACGTCCACCTGACACGCATTACCTTCCGCGAAATCGCTCCCAGACGGGCCGGCGCCGTCGCTCCCGGCGGCGCCAACGGCCCCGGATGGTCAGCGCCCCAGGGCGGTGTCTTGGCCGAAGCGGGCGAGCTCGTTGGGGCAGTACGCCTCCGCCGCGATCGCCGTGAACTTTGCCGCACCGTTGCCCGCGAATCCCGGGTTGGCCTGCTCCAGGTTCTTGACGACGTCCACGCCGGCCATTCCCCCGTTGACCAGATCGCACACCTTCTTGCCGGCCGCCACCGCGCGCTCGGGGTCCTGATAAGTCAGCCCGGCCTGTTGGAGCGCGACCAGAAAGGATTGGTCGTTGCCGGCGTCGGTGTCGTCGGCGCGCGCCGGCGCGGCCGTGGCGATCAGGGCGGCGACGCTCAACAGGGTCGGCAGACGTCTCATAGCTCCCCGATTCTCGCAGAGCCCGGGCGGGCGACGCGAGTCCGGATCGTGTTATCTAGAGCGACGTGGCTGCCATCATCGTCCTCGACGTCTTCGTCGGCATCATCGCCGTGCTCGGGTTGGTCGCGCTCGCGAATCGGCCACGGGCACAGCACAACAAACCGCACGCCGACGGCGTCGTGATGGTCATCGATCGGCTCGCGCCGCGCCGCAAGAACCTCGCCCGGCTCGAGGTGCGGCTGCGGATGGCGGGACCGGTCGTGCGCTACGAGGTGGGGCTGGACCTCGAGGCCGACGGCAACCGGTTCGACGTGTCGACGCCCAAACCCGCGATACGCCCGTCGATGGGCTGCGACGACGAGGAAATGTCGTGGGGTTTCGAGGTTGCCGAGGAGGACCTGGACCGAGTCTGGTTGATAGCCAGCTGGATGGAGGCCCGCGGCGCCATGCGAATGGCGGCGCTCGCGTGGAATTTGGGCACGCCGGACGTCTACGAGTGGAAGTGGGCCGCCGATCGGCGGCTCTCGCGGGCCGGCCACTGGCGCAAGCGGCGATCCGTCACGACGCCTCCGCGCACCGTTCCCGGCCTGGGGCCGCTGGAGCTGGGCCGGGCGCCCGGCCGTTAGGACGGGGTGTCGGGGCTGGCCGAGCTGGTGGCCGAGACCGCGTCCGGGCAGTACGCGTTGGCGGCGATCGCCGCGAACTTGCTGGCCTTGTCCGGGTTCAGTGATGCGTTCTTGGTCGTGAGCGTCTTGACGACGGTCGACATGTCCGTGCCGCCGTTTACCTTGTCGCACACCCATTTACCCGCGCCGACGGCCGCATCCGGGTCGGAATAGCTGATGCCCGCCGCCTTGAGCGAGGCGATGAACGAGTCGTCGGTGCTGTCGGCGTACGCGGGCGCGGCCATGCCGATCATCGCGGCACAGCTGGCCAGGGTCAGGAGTAGCTTCATGGCTCACAGATTCTCCCAGAGCGGGTTCCGGCCCGCATCTCGTGCGGCAAAGTGCGGCAAACCGGCAACGTCAACCCCCGGTTGACAACCCCGGCGTCGTCAACCTACCGTTGACGGCATGCCCGATCCCACGCCCATCTCCTATCCGGTCCGCCTCGACGAGATGATCGACGCCATCAAGCGGGTGCACACCGACGCGCTGGACCAACTGGCCGACGCGGTGCTTGCGGCCGAGCATCTGGGTGAGATCGCCGACCATCTGATCGGGCACTTCGTCGACCAGGCGCGCCGCTCGGGGGCCTCCTGGACCGACATCGGCAAGAGCATGGGCGTCACCAAGCAGGCCGCGCAGAAGCGGTTCGTCCCGAAGGCCGAGGCCACCACCCTCGACTTCGAGCAGGGCTTCGGGCGCTTCACCCCCCGGGCCCGCAGCGCCGTCGTCGCGGCCCAAAACGCCGCGCACGAGGCGGCCAACGACGAGATCACCCCGGACCACCTGCTGCTCGGCGTGCTCGGCGATCCGGGCGCGCTGGCCACGCTGCTGCTGCAAAGGCAGCAGGTTGACGTCGACGCGGTTCGTGCCTCCATAACGCTGCCCCCGGCCACCGCCGAGCCGCCCGGGCTCGTCCCGTTCAGCGGCCCGGCGCGCAAGGTCCTCGAACTGACTTTCCGCGAGGCGCTTCGGCTCGGCCACAACTACATCGGCACCGAGCATCTGCTGCTGGCCCTGCTCGAACTCGAGGGCGGCTCTTCCGTTGAAGGGCCGCTGCACCGAGCCGGCGTCGACAAGGAACGCGTCCACGTCGACCTGGTCGCCGCGCTCGAATCGCTGAGCAGCGGCAAGAAGGCCTCCCCTTCGCCATAGCGCGTGTGCAATCATGCGAAGATGCACCGCTGGCTGGTCGCCCTGTCCACCCTCCTCGTCGCCGCCGCGAGCCTGTCCGCACCGCGCGCGTGGGCCGGCGACGCACCGATCGGCCACGTCGGCGACACCCTGCGGGTGAGCACCGACACCTATGTCGCCGACGTCACCGTCAGCAGCGTGACCCCCTGCGACCCGCCGCCCGGATTCGGCTACACCCGCAGCGGCGTTCCGATCAAGAGCTTCCCCGGCAGCACCCCCAACCGCGCCGACGTGACGGTCCGCGCCATCCGGGTGCCCAACCCGTACATCATGGCCACCACCTTCAGCTTCGACGGGGTGACGCCGTTCGCCGACGCGTACAAGCCGCGGGCAACGGATGCGCCCGATGCGCTGGACAACGTGCTCGTGAACGCGCCCAACGGCGCGATCGTCCGCGGCGGCGTGTACTGGGACGCCTACCGCGACCCGGTCTCCAATGTCGTGCTGCTGGACAAGAAGACGGGCCAGCATCTCGCGCAGTGGAACCTCTGACGCTGCAGATCGACTGCGCCACAACGGATTCCGTCGACGAGCTGGCCGCGGTGGCCGCGCGCACCTTCCCGTTGGCGTGTCCGCCCTCGATGGCGCCGGAGGACATCGCGTCGTTCATCGACGACCACCTGTCGGCGGGGCGCTTCGCGGAGTACCTGGCCGACCCGCGGCGTGCGGTGCTCACCGCGCACCGCGACGGCCGAATTATCGGTTACGCCATGCTGATTCGCGACGACGACGAGGGCGCCACCGCCGAGCTGTCGAAGATGTATGTGCTGCCCGACTTTCACGGCGCCGGGGTCGCGACGGCGTTGATGGAACGCGCGCTGGCCGTCGCCGCCGACTGGGGCGTGCGCCGCATCTGGCTGGGCGTCAACCAGAAAAATCAACGCGCACAACGCTTCTACGCCAAGAGTGGCTTCGAGATCAACGGCACCAGGGTGTTTCGGGTGGGCGCCGGCCGCGAAGACGACTTCGTCATGGCCCGCCGGGTGCGGTCCACGAGGCGGGCCATCCGGCCGGACGCGGACCCGTGCATGCGGGAACTGTAGCGGCGTGCTGCAATCAAGCCCATGCCCCCGCTGACGCTTCTCGGGTCGACACGCGATCTCGACGAGAGCGAACTCCTCCAGCTGTACGCCTATCCCGACCAAACCTGGGTGCGGGCGAACTTCATCGCCAGCGTGGACGGCGGCGCCACCGCCGACGGCAAGACCGGCACGATGGCGGGGCCCGGCGACCGGTTCGTCTTCAACCTGCTGCGCGAGCTCGCCGACGTCATCGTGGTCGGCGCGGGCACGGTGCGCGTCGAGGGGTATTCGGGCGCGCAGCTGGGCGCCGCCCAGCGCCAGGGCCGGCAGGCCCGCGGGCAGAGCGAGCTCCCGCAGCTGGCGATCGTGACCAAGTCCGGTCGCCTCGACCGCGACATGGGGGTGTTCACCCGCACCGAGGTGCCCCCGCTGGTGTTGACCTGCACGGCGGCCGCCGACGAGACGCGCCGCATGCTGTCCGGTCTCGCCGAGGTGATCGACTGCTCGGGCAGCGATCCGGGCAAGGTCGACGAGGCCGCACTGCTGGCGCACCTCGGGGCGCGCGGCATGCGCCGCGTCCTGACCGAGGGCGGCCCGATGCTGCTCGGCACGTTCGTCCAGCGCGACCTGCTCGACGAGCTGTGCCTGACCATCGCGCCCTACCTGGTCGGCGGCCTGGCCCGGCGCATCGCGACCGGCCCGGGCCAATTGATGACCCGGATGCGCTGCGCGCACATCCTCACCGACGACTCCGGCTACCTGTACACCCGCTACGTGAAGGCCTGAAAAAGCCGAAGCTACTGTGGTCGGCATGAGCCGGCTCAGCGCGTCCGCCCCGATCCTGGTCGCGGTGAGCGTCGTGGTGGCCGGCTGCGTCCCGGGCCTGGGTGCGGACCCGCGGTTTGCCACCAACTCCGGCGCCCGCCCGCAGGGCGCGGCCACCAGCAAGCCGGCGCCGGCTGGCCCGCCGCCGATCGCGGCGCCCAAGAACGACCTGTCCTGGCACGACTGCACGTCGCAGCTCTTCAACGACGCGGCGCTGCGCCCCGCGCCGGGGATCCGGCTGGACTGCGCCAACTACGACGCCGACCTCGACCCGGTCAACGGCGGCTCGGGGACCGTGACCATCGGCGTGGTCCGCGCCCGGTCGGATCAGACCCCCAAGGACGCCGGCCCGCTGGTTTTCACCACCGGGTCCGACCTGCCGTCCTCGGCGCAGCTGCCGGTGTGGCTGTCCCAGGCGGGCGGTGACGTGCTGCAGACGCGTCCCATCGTCGCCGTCGACCGTCGCGGCATGGGCATGTCGAACCCGATCGACTGCCGGGATCACTTCGCCCGGCAGGCGATGCGCGACCAGGCGCAATTCCAGACCGGCGACGATCCCGTCGCCAACCTCTCCGACATCTCCAACACCGCGACCACGAACTGCACCGACGCCATCGGGCCCGGCGACGCGGCCTACGACAACGCGCACGCCGCCTCCGACATCGAGCGGCTGCGCAGCCTGTGGGACGTGCCCGCCGTCGCGCTGGTCGGCGTCGGCAACGGCGCCCAGGTGGCGCTGGCCTACGCCGCGTCGCGGCCCGACAAGGTCGCCCGATTGATCCTCGACTCGCCAATTGCCTTGGGGGTCAACGCCGAGGCGGCCGCCGAGCAACAGGTCAAGGGCCAGCAGGCCGCGCTGGACGCGTTCGCCGCGCAGTGCCTGGCGGTGAACTGCGCGCTGGGCCCCGACCCCAAGGGCGCCGTCGGCGCGCTGTTGGCCGACGCCCGGGCGGGCAGGGGGCCCGGCGGCGCGTCGGTGGCCCAGGTCGCCAACGCCATCACCGTCGCGCTGGGCTTCCCCTCCGGCGGCCGCGTCGGCGCCACCACCAGCCTGGCCAACGCGCTGGCGGCGGCCCGCTCGGGCGACGCCAACCAGCTGAACAGCCTGATCAACCACGCCGACGCCACCCAGGACTCCGACGGCCAGTTCGTCAACTCCTGCAGCGACGCGATCAACCGCCCCACCCCGGACCGGGTTCGCGAACTGGTCGTGGCGTGGGGGAAGCTCTACCCGCAGTTCGGCACGGTCGCCGCGCTCAACTTGGTCAAATGCGTGCACTGGCCGACAGGTTCGCCGCCGGCACCGCCGAAGAAGCTCAAGCTCGACGTCCTGCTGGCGGGCGTGCAGAACGACCCGATCGTGGGCAGCGAGGGGATCGCCGCGACCGCGGCCACCATCATCAACGCCAACGCCGCCAGCAAGCGGGTGATGTGGCAGGGCATCGGCCACGGCGCCAGCATCTACTCGCCGTGTGCGGTCCCGCCGCTGATCGGCTATCTCAACAGCGGCAAGCTGCCCGGAACCGACACCTACTGCCCCGCCTGATAGTTGGGCCCGTCCGGCCGGTGTACGGTGCGCTGGTGACCGCGCTCCTGGACGCATTCCGCGACGCTTTCCGCCCCCGCACCGGCGCACCGAGCACCGCGACGATATTGCGGTCGGCGCTGTGGCCGGTGGCCATCCTGTCGGTGCTGCACCGCAGCATCGTGGTCACCACCAACGGCAACATCACCGACGACTTCAAGCCGGTCTACCGCGCGGTGCTGAACTTCCGGCACGGCTGGGATATCTACAACGAGCACTTCGACTACGTCGACCCGCACTACCTGTATCCGCCGGGCGGCACGCTGCTGATGGCGCCGTTCGGATACCTGCCGTTCGCGCCGTCGCGCTACCTGTTCATCCTGATCAACACCGTGGCCATCCTGATCGCCTGGTACCTGTTGCTGCGGCTGTTCAACTACACGCTGTCCTCGGTGGCCGCCCCCGCCCTGCTGCTGGCCATGTTCTGCACCGAGACCGTGACCAATTCGCTGGTGTTCACCAACGTCAACGGCTGCGTGCTGCTGGCCGAGATGCTGTTCCTGCGGTGGCTGCTAGACGGGCGGACCGGTCATCAATGGTGGGCCGGCGCGGCGATCGGGCTGACGCTGGTGGTCAAACCCCTGCTGTTGCCGCTGCTGTTGCTGCCGCTGCTCAACCGGCAGTGGCGGGCGGTGGTGGCCGCCGTCGTCGTTCCGGTGGTGTTCAACGTGGCCGCGTGGCCGTTGGTCAGCGACCCGATGGACTTCGTCACCCGCACCGTGCCGTACATCCGCAGCACCCGCGACTACTTCAACAGCTCCATCGGCGGCAACGGGGTCTATTTCGGCCTGCCCACGTGGCTGATCGTGTTCATGCGAATCCTGTTCACGCTGATCGCGATCGGCGCCCTGTGGCTGCTGTATCGCTACTACCGCACCCGCGACCCGCGGTTCTGGTTCACCAACTCGGCGGGGGTGCTACTGCTGTGGTCCTGGCTGGCGCTGCCGCTGGCGCAGGGCTACTACTCGATGATGCTGTTCCCGTTCCTGATGACGGTGGTGCTGCCGAATTCGCTGATCCGCAGCTGGCCGGCGTGGCTGGGGATCTACGGCTTCATGACGCTGGACCGCTGGCTGCTGTTCAACTGGATGAGATACGGCCGCGCCCTGGAATACCTGAAGATCACCTACGGCTGGTCGCTGCTGCTGATCGTGGTGTTCACCGTCCTGTACTTCCGCTATTCCGACGCCAAGGCCGAGGACCGGCTGGACGGCGGCATCGATCCGGCGTGGCTGACGGCCGAGCGGCAGCGCGCTAGCGTGGACGTATCGGCGCCAGCGACGATGCAGAGCGAAGCGATGAGGAGGAGTGGCGCAAATTGACAGGGCCGAAGCTGCAACTGAGCGACGACGAGTGGCGTCAGAAGCTCACGCCCGAGGAGTTTCAGGTGCTCCGTCGCGCGGGAACCGAGCGGCCGTTCACCGGTGAGTACACCGACACGAAAACCGAAGGCGTCTACCAGTGCCGGGCCTGCGGTGCCGAATTGTTCCGCAGCACAGAGAAATTCGAGTCGCACTGCGGCTGGCCGTCGTTCTTCGACCCGGCGAACTCCGACGCGGTGGTCCTGCGTCCCGACCATTCGATGGGGACGACGCGCACCGAGGTGCTGTGCGCCAACTGCCACAGCCACCTGGGTCACGTGTTCACCGGCGAGGGTTATCCGACGCCGACCGATCAGCGGTATTGCATCAACTCGATCTCGCTGAGGTTAGTCCCGGCCCAATAGCGCCGCGAAACTGTATTCCACGACGGCGCTACTCGCGAAACGCGTCGCCAGTTACAGTCTCGCGGCGAATGGGGTCAGACCCGCGTGGCGTGCACTTCCCAGAACGGGGCGTGCACCCGGCCGCCCTCCAGCCACGGCTCCATCGCCCGGAACCGGTCCAGCAGGTTCTGCGCCTGCTCGGCCATGTCGGGATTGCGCTGCGCCATCAGCTCGATGGTCTCGACGCTCATGTTGACCTGGTAGGTGGTGGTGCCCAGGTAGGTGATCTCCCAGCCGCCGACCGGCAGCACGTCGCGGAAATCGTCCTCGGACAACGACCGCATCATCTTGAAGCCGTTGACGTCGTGCTCGCCGAACTCGAACATGTAGAGCCGCGCTCCCGGCCTGGTGGCCCGGCGCAGCGCCTGCACATACGACTTCTGCAGTTCCTGGTCCGTGCTGAAGGTGTGGTAGAAGGCGCAGTCGATGACGGTGTCGAACCGGTTGTCCAGCCCGTCCAGCTTGGTCGCGTCGGCCTGCTGGAAGTTCACCGACACCCCGGCCTTCCGCGCGTTCTCCCGGGCCCGCTCCAGCGCGGCCGCCGACCCGTCGATCCCGGTTGCCGAGTAGCCCTTGGACGCGTAGTAGATCGCGTGGTGACCCGGACCGGTGCCCGGGTCGAGCACCTCGCCCTTGACCGCGCCCACGGCGACCAGCTGCTGGACCACCGGCTGCGGGCCGCCGATGTCCCACGGCGTGGCGGTGGGCAGGCCGTGCGAGCGCCGGTCGTCGCGGTACATCTGCTCGAACCGCTCGGGATCGGTCGGGTCGAATTGGGCCGTCATGGCAGCGCGTTCACCAGTTGCTCGACCGGCATCCGCGGACCGGTGAAAAACGGTGTCTCCGCGCGGGTGTGGCGCCGGGCGTCGGTGGCCCGCAGCTCGCGCATCAGGTCGACGATGCGGTCCAGCTCGGGCGCCTCGAAGGCCAGGATCCATTCGTAGTCGCCGAGCGCGAACGCCGGCACCGTGTTGGCCCGGACGTCCTTGTACCCGCGGGCGGCCATGCCGTGCTCGGCCAGCATGCGGCGGCGCTCCTCGTCGGGCAGCAGGTACCACTCGTAGGACCGCACGAACGGATACACGCAGATGTAGGCGCCGGGCTCCTCGCCGGCCAGGAACGCCGGGATGTGGCTCTTGTTGAACTCGGCCGGCCGGTGCAGCGCCACGGCGCTCCACACCGGCGAGCAGGCGCGGCCCAGCGTGGTGGTGCGCCGGAAGTCGGCGTAGGTGGCCTGCAGCGCCTCGACCCGCTCGGCGTGCGTCCAGATCATGAAGTCGGCGTCGGCCCGCAGGCCCGCCACGTCGTAGAGGCCGCGCACCACGACCCCGCGCTCCTCCTGTTGCTTCAAAAACCGGGCTGCCTCGTCGGTCACGGGGTCGCGTTGTTCACCGAGGACGCCGGGCCGCACCGCGAACACCGAGAACATGAGATAGCGAAGTTGCGAGTTCAGGGCGTCGTAGTCGAGTTTCGCGAGTTTGGCCATGAAACCTATCGTGCCACTTCCGCATCGAGCGCCTCGACCGCGCGCCCGGCCGCGCCGATACAAGCCGGCACACCGATGCCGTCCAGGTAGCTGCCGGCCACGGCGAGCCCCGGCGGCAGGCCGGCGCGGACCTCGGCGACCAGCTCGGCGTGGCCGGGCCCGTACTGGGGCATGGCGTCGATCCAGCGCCGGACGCGGGCGTCGACGGGGTCGACGGTCAGGCCGAACACGTCGGCCAGGTCGCTCACCGCCCAGGCCAGCAGCTCCTCATCGGAAGCGCTGGCCGCCACGTCGTCGCCGAACCGCCCGAAGGAGAGCCGCAGGAATTGGACGTCCCCGGCTATACCCCACTTGCGCCCCCATTTTTTGGATGACAGCGTGATCGCCTTGGCGTGCAACGGCTCTCGGCTGGCCACCAGCACGCCGGAGCACTCCGGGAACGGGGTGTCGGCGGGCACGGCCAGCGCCACCACCACCGACGACGCGCTGCCGATCCGGCCGGCGGCGGCGGAGCTGCGCGGGGCGACCTCGGCCACCAGGCGCGCCGCCCGCGGCGCGGGAACCGCGAGGATCACCGCGTCGGCGTCCCAAGAGGCGCCGCTGTCGTCGAGCAGGGCCCAGCCGCGGCCGGCCCGCTCGATCCGCTCCGCCGCGGCCCGGATCCAACGCGGCCGGCCGCGCCCGACGAGCTCGTCGACCAGCACCCGGTAGCCGCCGTCGATCGCCCCGAACACGGGCGCGCCGGTCGCCGGGGGCAACCCCCGCCGGACCGCGTCGGTCAGGCTGGGGGCGCCGCGGTCCAGCGCCGCCGCCACGCTGGGCGCGGCCGCGCGCAGCCCGATGGTCGCCGCCGAGCCCGCGTACACCCCGCCCAGCAGCGGGTCCACCGACCGGGCCACGGTCTGCTCGCCGAACCGGTCGCCCACCAGGTCGGCCACCGCGGGGTCGCCGCCCGGGCGCCAAGCGAACGTGCGGGAGGGTTCGGTGTCGATCCGCGCGAGCGTCGCGTCGTCGACCAATCCGGCCAGCGACGACGCCGACGACGGAATCCCGGCGACGGTGTCCGCCGGCAGCGGATGCAACTCCCGCCGGCTGTAGATCAGCGGCCGGGCGCCGGTGGTGGCCAGTTGGCGCCCCGACAGGCCCAGCTCGGCCAGCAGCGCCGGCACCTCGGGCCGGCGCCGCACGAACGCCTCGGCGCCCAGGTCCATCGGCCGCCCGGCGACCGGCTCGGTGCGCAGCACCCCGCCGAGCCGGTCGGCGGGATCGAACAGCGTGATGGCCGCGTCGTCACCGGCCGCCGCGCGCAGCCGGTAGGCCGCCGTCAAGCCCGAGATTCCGCCGCCCACAACGCAATACGAGCGTGGGCTCATAGCGAGTGGACCAGTGCTACCAGGTCGGTCAGCACGCCGGGATCGGTCTCCGGCAACACCCCGTGGCCGAGGTTGAAGACGTGACCCGCGGCGCCGGCGTCGACGGCACGGCGCCCGTCGTCGACGACGGCCCGCGCGGCGCGTTCCGTCACCGGCCACCCGGCCAGCAGCACCACCGGGTCGAGGTTGCCCTGCAACGCGGTCCCGGGCTCGACGCGGGCGGCGGCGTCGCTCAACGAGGTTCGCCAGTCCACCCCGACCACCGTCGCCGTGGCCGGCTTGAGGGCCGCCGACATCGCGCCCAGCAGCTCGGCGGTGCCGACCCCGAAGTGCGTCATCGGCACGCCGTGCTCGGCCAGCGCGGCGAACACCCGCGAGCTGTGCGGCAGCACGTATTGGCGGTAGTCGGCCAGCGACAGCGTCCCGGCCCACGAGTCGAACACCTGGATGGCGTCCACCCCGGCGCCGATCTGGCCGCGCAGGAACGCGATCGTGAGATCGGTCAGCTTCGACATCAGCGCGTGCCAGCTCGCCGGTTCGGCCAGCATCATCGCCTTGGTGCGGGCGTGGTTGCGGCTGGGGCCGCCCTCGACCAGGTAGGACGCCAGCGTGAAGGGGGCGCCGGCGAAACCGATCAGCGGCACCTCGCCAAGCGCGCCGACCAGCAGCGAAACCGCCTCGCAGATCGGTTGAATCGCCTGCGGGTCAAGGGGTTTCATGGCGTCGATGTCGGCGCCGGCGCGCACCGGGTGCGCGATCACCGGGCCCACGTCGGCGACGATGTCCAGCTCGACGCCCGCGGCGCGCAGCGGCACCACGATGTCGGAGAACAGGATCGCCGCGTCCACGCCGTGGCGGCGGATCGGCTGCAGGGTGATCTCGCAGGCCACCTCGGGCTCGAAGCACGCCGCCAGCATGCTGTGCCGTTCGCGCAGCGCCCGGTACTCGGGCAGCGAGCGGCCGGCCTGCCGCATGAACCACACCGGCACCCGGCTGGGCTTGCGGCCGGTGACGGCGGCCAGGTACGGCGACTCGGTAAGGTCACGGCGAGAACTCATCGAGCTCAATGCTGCCATGACGCTTAGCAACGACCGCTTAGGAACGACTCGAAAATGACCCAGCCGATCAGTTACGACGGATTCCCCAGCCTCCGCTTCGAACCCGGCGACAACGGCGTGCTGACGCTGGTTCTCGACGCGCCCGGGCTGAATTCGGTCGGGCCGCAGATGCACCGCGACCTCGCCGACGTCTGGCCGGTGCTCGATCGCGACCCCGCCGTGCGGGTGGTGCTGGTGCGCGGCGAGGGCAAGTCGTTCTCCTCCGGCGGCAGCTTCGACCTGATCGCGGAGACCATCGGCGACTATGACGGCCGGATCCGCATCATGCGCGAGGCCCGCGATCTGGTGCTCAACATGGTCAACTTCGACAAGCCGGTGGTCTCGGCGATCCGCGGCCCGGCCGTCGGCGCCGGCCTGGTGGTCGCGCTGCTCGCCGACATCTCGGTGGCGGGCCGGACCGCGAAGCTCATCGACGGGCACACCAAGCTCGGGGTGGCGGCGGGCGACCACGCCGCGATCTGCTGGCCGCTGCTGGTCGGCATGGCCAAGGCCAAGTACTACCTGCTCACCTGCGAGACGCTGCTGGGCGAGGAGGCCGAGCGCATCGGCCTGGTCTCCACCTGCGTCGACGACGACGACGTCCTGCCCACCGCGACCCGGCTCGCCGAGAACCTGGCGCAGGGCGCCCAGAACGCGATCCGCTGGACCAAGCACAGCCTGAACCACTGGTACCGCATGTTCGGCCCCACCTTCGAGACGTCGCTCGGCCTGGAGTTCCTCAGCTTCAGCGGGCCCGACGTGCAGGAAGGCCTGGCCGCGCATCGCGAGAAGCGCCCGGCCCGATTTTCCGACGGAAGTGGCGGCTGAGCAGGCTCGATGAGCGTGGGTAACGGGTTGGTCGCGACGGGCGCGGGAATCGGCGCGCCTGTTTCGGCGTGTCGACCCATGGGTCTACCGTCAAACGCTGTGACCCGCGCCTGCGACGATGCAGAGCGGGAGCGACGAGGAGGAGCGGCGCCGTTGACCTCGACTGAACCGGCCCCATTCCGCGAGGCGGTCGCGGCGATGAACGCCGTCACCGCACGGCCGGAGATCGAGCTGGGCCCCATCCGGCCGCCGCAGCGCCTGGCGCCCTACAGCTACGCGCTCGGGGCCGAGGTCAAGCACCCCGACCTCGAGGTCGTCCCCGAGCGCTCCGAGGGCGACGCCTTCGGCCGGCTGATCCTGCTGTACGACCCGGACGGCGCCGACGCCTGGGACGGCAACATCCGCCTGGTCGCCTACATCCAGGCCGACCTGGACCCCAGCGAGGCCGTCGACCCCCTGCTGCCGGAGGTGGCGTGGAGCTGGCTGGTCGATGCGCTGGAGTCGCACACCAACAACGTCACCGCTCTCGGCGGCACCGTCACCGCCACCACCTCGGTGCGCTACGGCGACATCTCCGGACCGCCCCGCGCCCACCAGCTCGAGCTGCGGGCATCGTGGACGGCGACGAACCCCGAGGTCGGAGTCCATGTCAAGGCGTTCTGCGACGTGCTGGAGCACGCCGCGGGCCTACCACCGGCCGGGGTCACCGATTTGGGCTCGCGGTCACGCGCCTGACATGGGCGAACCGGCGGCCGACAGGCCCGACGGGCCCGACGGCACCGAGCCCAGCCCCACGCCGCTGCTGCACCCCGCCGAGGGCATACCGCGCCTCTCCGTCACCGTCGGCGAGATCGAGGCGGCCGCGCGACTGCTGGACTCCGGGCGCGGGCCGTTTGCCGTCGACGCCGAGCGCGCATCGGGTTTCCGCTACTCCAACCGGGCCTACCTGATCCAGATTCGCCGGACCGGGGCCGGCACCGTGCTCATCGACCCGGTCAGCCACGGCGCCGACCCGCTGACCGCGCTGCGGCCCGTCGCCGAGGTGCTCGGCTCCGACGAATGGATCCTGCACGCCGCCGATCAGGACCTGCCCTGCCTGGCCGAGGTCGGCATGCGGCCGCCGGCGCTGTACGACACCGAGCTGGCGGGACGGCTGGCCGGGTTCGAACGGGTGAACCTGGCGACCATGGTGCAGCGGCTGCTGGGTCTCGGCCTGGCCAAGGGCCACGGCGCCGCCGACTGGTCCAAGCGCCCGCTGCCCGCCGAATGGCTCAACTACGCCGCCCTCGACGTGGAGCTGCTCATCGAACTGCGCGAGGCGATCTCGGGAATCCTGGCCGAGCAGGGTAAAACCGATTGGGCCGCACAGGAATTCGACTACCTGCGGGCGGCGGAGCCCAGGGAGGCGGGGCCCGCGACGCGGCGCGAGCGCTGGCGGCGAACGTCGGGGATCCACCGGGTGCGCGATTCGCGCGGCCTGGCCGCGGTCCGCGAGTTGTGGACCGCGCGGGACCGAATCGCGGCGCGCCGCGACATCGCGCCCCGGCGCATTCTGCCCGACTCGGCCATCATCGACGCCGCCCTCGCGGATCCGAAGACGGTCGACGACCTCGTGGCGCTGCCCGTGTTCGGCGGGCGCAACCAGCGTCGCAGCGCCGCAATGTGGCTGGCGGCGCTGGAAGCGGCCCGGGAAAGCCGGGATCGGCCGGACGAGGTGGAGGCGCCCAACGGGCCGCCCCCGCCGGCGCGCTGGAGCAGGCGCAAGCCGGAGGCCGCCGCCCGGCTGGAGGCAGCCCGGGCCGCGCTGTGGGAGGTGTCGGAGCGGGTGGGGGTCCCGACGGAGAACCTGGTCTCGCCCGAGCTGGTGCGACGGCTGTGCTGGGAGTGGGAGCCGGCGCCCGACGCCCCGACGGCCGTCGACGAGTTCCTGCGCGCCGGGCAGGCGCGGGCGTGGCAGCGGGAACTCGTCGACCCCGCATTGGCGCGGGCGTTGCAGCCGCCGGACGAGGATTAATCCGTCAGTCGAGGGGCTCGCGGATCTCCGCCTCGGCAACGCTGGCGCCCAGCGCCGCGACCCAGCCGGTGATGCGGCGGGCCACGTCCTGGTCGGTCAGGCCCAGGTCGGCCAGCAGCTCGCCGCGCGAGGCGTGCTCGTAGAACTCCTGCGGCAGCCCGACGTCGCGGCACGGCACGTCGATCTCGGCACGCCGCAGCGCGGCCGACACCGCCGAGCCCACCCCGCCGTTGACGCCGTTGTCCTCGAGCGTGACGACCAACTTGTGCGCCGCCGCCAGCTCCAGGACGGCGTCGGACACCGGCAGCACCCAACGCGGGTCGATCACCGTCACACCGATCCCCTGGTTGTGCAGCCGCTTGGCCACCCCCAACGCCATCGACGCGAACGCGCCGACACCGACCAGCAGCACGTCGTGGTTCAACCCGGGGGCCGGCGCCGCGAGCACGTCGACGCCCGAGACGCCCGACCCGCGCCGCTCCAGGGCCGGAATGTCCTCGCCCACATCGCCTTTGGGAAATCTGAGAGCCGTCGGGCCATCCTCGACGTCGAGCGCCTCACCCAGCTCCTCCCGCAAGCGGGTGGCGTCGCGGGGCGCGGCCACCCGCATCCCCGGGACGATGCCCAGGATCGACAGGTCCCACATGCCGTTGTGGCTGGGCCCGTCCGAACCGGTGACCCCCGCCCGGTCGAGCACCATGGTGACGGGCAGCCGGTGCAGCGCCACGTCCATCATCATCTGGTCGAACGCCCGGTTGAGGAACGTCGAGTAGATGGCCACCACCGGGTGCATGCCGCCCATCGCCAGCCCGGCCGCCGACGTCATCGCGTGCTGCTCGGCGATGCCGACGTCGAACAGCCGATCCGGGAACCGTTGCCCGAATGCCGCCAGCCCGGTGGGGCCGGGCATCGCCGCGGTGATCGCCACGATGTCGCGCCGCACCTTGGCGTACTCGATCAGCGTTTCGGCGAAGACCTTCGTCCAGCCCGGGCCGGCGATCTTGGTGGCCTTGCCGGTGGCCGGGTCGATCACGCCGCAGGAATGCATCTGTTCGGCCTCGTCGTCCTCGGCCGGGGCGTACCCCATGCCCTTGCGGGTGACGACGTGCACGATCACCGGGCGGCCGAAGCCGCGGGCCCGGCGCAGCGCGACCTCCACCGCGCGCTCGTCGTGGCCGTCGACCGGGCCGACGTACTTCAGGCCGAGGTCGGTGAACAGCAGCTGCGGCGACAGGGAGTCCTTGATGCCCGCCTTGACGCTGTGCATGAAGTGGTAGGCGATCTCACCGATGAGCGGCATCGAGCGCACCACGTCGCGGCCCTTCTCCAGCGCCTGCTCGTAGGCGGGCTGCAGGCGCAGCGTGGCCAGGTGGTCGGCCACGCCGCCGATGGTGGGCGCGTAGCTGCGGCCGTTGTCGTTGACGACGATGATCACCGGGCGGCGCGAGGCGGCGATGTTGTTCAGCGCCTCCCAGCACATGCCGCCGGTCAGGGCGCCGTCGCCGACCACCGCGACCACGTGCCGGTTGCGGTGCCCGGTCAGCTCGAACGCCTTGGCCAGGCCGTCGGCATAGGACAGCGCGGCGCTGGCGTGGCTGGACTCCACCCAGTCGTGTTCGCTCTCGGCGCGCGACGGATACCCCGACAGCCCGCCCTTCTTGCGCAGGGACTCGAAGTCGTGGCAGCGTCCCGTCAGCATCTTGTGCACGTAGGCCTGGTGCCCGGTGTCGAAGATGATCGGGTCGTGAGGTGAGTCGAACACCCGGTGCAGCGCCAGGGTCAACTCGACGACGCCCAGATTGGGTCCCAAATGCCCCCCGGTGGCAGCGACCTTGTGGATCAGAAACTCGCGAATCTCAACGGCCAGATCGCGGAGCTGCTGTTGGGAAAGGTGCTGCAGATCAGCGGGCCCGCGGATCTGTTCCAGCATCCCGTCAGTCTACGCAGCGGCCGCGGCACCTTTGGTAGCGTCAGTGCACGGTGTGCCGGGAAGCCTGGTCGGCGGGATTGTCCAGCGAGCCCGGAGTACGCCGTGAGCATTGGCATCGAGCACACCGCCGTGACCTTGCAGACGTATCGTCGCCTTATGCGCGCCGAGGACATCGCCGAGGAATTTCCGGCCGTCAACATCGAAGCGAACGCGTTGGACGCTGCCCGGATGCTCGCGGAGCACAGCCTGCCCGGGCTCCTGGTCACCGACACCTCGGGTAGCCCCTACGCGGTACTACCTGCCTCTCAGGTTGTTAGGTTCATCGTGCCCCGTTACGTGCAAGACGATCCCTCGCTGGCCGGAGTGCTCAACGAATCGATGGCCGACCGCTGCGGGGAAAAACTGAGCGGTAAGAAAGTGCGCGACGTGTTGCCGGACCATTTGGTCGACATACCTCCGGCCGATGCCGACGACACCATCATCGAGGTGGCGGCGCTCATGGCGCGGCTGAGAAGCCCGCTGATCGCGGTGGTCAAGGACAAGACACTGGTCGGCGTCATTACGGCTTCACGTCTCTTGGCTGCGGCGCTGAAACACTGATACCCCCAAAGCATTGAGCACACAGGACAATCGATGAGCGTTGTCGCGGTCGTCGTGTTCGTGGTCGCGTATGCGCTGATCGCCAGTGACCGTGTCAGCAAAACGCTGGTAGCGCTGACGGGCGCCGCGATCGTGGTGCTCTTGCCGATCATAAATTCCGGCGACGTCTTCTATTCCCACGAGACCGGAATCGACTGGGACGTAATCTTTTTGCTTCTCGGCATGATGATCATCGTCAGCGTGCTACGCCAAACCGGCGTCTTTGAGTACGTCGCGATCTGGTCCGCCAAACGCGCCCACGGGTCCCCGCTGCGCGTCATGATTCTGTTGGTACTGGTCACCGCGATCGCATCGGCTCTGCTGGACAACGTCACCACAGTGTTGTTGATCGCTCCGGTCACCCTGCTGGTGTGCGAACGTCTGGCAATCAACCCTGCGCCGTTTCTGATCGCCGAGGCTTTCGCATCGAATATCGGAGGCACGGCGACGTTGGTTGGCGACCCGCCCAACATCATCATCGCCAGCAAGGCCGGCCTGACCTTCAACGACTTCCTGATCCACCTGGCGCCGATCGTGATTATCGTGACGGCCGTCCTGATCGCGTTGTTGCCGCGGCTTTTTCGGGGTGCCTTCACCGTCGAACCCGAGCGCGTTGCCGACGTCATGTCACTGGAAGAGAAGGAGGCGATTCGCGACCACAGGCTGCTCATCGCCTGCGGTGTCGTGTTGGTCGCGGTCTTCGCGGGGTTCATCGCGCATTCGGCGCTGCACATGGAGCCGTCCATCGTGGCGATGTTAGGCGCCGGCGTCCTGATCCTGGTGTCCAAGCTGGAGCATTCCGACTACTTGTCCAATGTCGAGTGGGAAACGCTGCTGTTCTTCGCCGGGCTGTTCATCATGGTGGGCGCTCTGGTCAAGACGGGCATTGTCAAACAGCTCGCGCGCCTGGCGATCACCGTCACCGGCGGCAACGCTTTGGTAGCGACCATGGTGATCCTGGCGGCGTCGCTGGTGATCAGCGGGTTCGTCAACAATGTTCCTTACGCCGCGACAATGGCACCTATCGTCGGGGATTTGGCCCCGGCCCTGGTAGGCCAGGCCAACCCGGATGTCCTGTGGTGGGCCCTTGCGCTCGGCACCGATTTCGGCGGCAATCTCACCGCGGTCGGCGCCAGCGCCAACGTGGTTGTCTTGGGAATCGCCGCTCGTTCCGAGAGTCCGATTTCTTTCTGGGACTTCACCCGCAAGGGTGCCGTGGTCACCGCGATCTCCCTTGCGCTCTCGGCCATCTACCTGTGGCTCCGCTACCTCCTTTTCAGCTGACGCGATGGGTAGTCCCGTGTCTGGATCAATGGAGGGTAATCGATGAGCGCCATCGCGATCACGGTGTTTGTTGTCATCTATGCGCTTATCGCCAGCGATCGCATCAGCAAGACCCTGGCTGCGCTGGCCGGCGCGGCGATCATGGTCGCCCTGCCGGCAATCAATTCCGACGACGTCTTCTATTCCCACAAGACCGGAATCGATTGGGACGTCATCTTTTTGCTTCTCGGCATGATGATCATCGTCAGCGTGCTACGCCAAACCGGCGTCTTCGAATATGTGGCGATCTGGTCTGCCAAACGCGCCCGCGGCTCCCCGTTGCGCGTGATGATCCTGTTGGTATTAGTGATGGCGCTCGGTTCGGCGCTGCTGGACAACGTCACCACAGTGTTGCTCATTGCGCCAGTCACGCTGCTGGTGTGCGAGAGGTTGGCGCTCAAGGCGGCGCCGTTTCTGATGGCCGAGGTGTTCGCTGCCAACATCGGCGGCGCGGCCACGCTAGTGGGTGATCCCCCGAACATCATCATCGCCAGCCGGGCGGGGTTGACGTTCAACGATTTTCTGGTGCATCTCGCCCCGATCGTGCTGCTTGTGATGGCCGTCTTCGTCGCCCTGTTGCCCCTGCTATTCCGGGGCTCGTTCGCGGTCGATTCCGAACGCGTCGCCGAGGTCATGTCGCTGGACGAGGGCGAGGCCCTTCGCAATCGCCGCCTGCTCGCCAAGTGTGGGGTTGTCCTGCTGCTGGTATTCGCGTCCTTCATCGCCCATCCCGTACTGCATTTGCAGCCGTCGATCGTGGCGCTGCTCGGCGCCGGCGTCCTCATCGTGATCTCTGGGCTGGAACGGTCCGATTACCTGTCCAGCGTGGAGTGGGAGACCCTGCTGTTCTTCGCCGGTCTGTTCATCATGGTCGGCGCCCTGGTGAAGACCGGCGTGATCGATAAGGTGGCACACGCGGCCACGGAATTCACCGGCGGCAATGAAACACTCGCCGTGTTCCTGATACTGGGCATCTCCGCACCGGTGTCGGGCATTATCGACAACATTCCCTACGTTGCGACGATGGCGCCGATCGTCACCGAACTCACCGCGGCCATGCCAGGTCACGTCAACCCCGACTCCCTGTGGTGGGCGCTGGCGCTGGGCGCCGACTTCGGCGGAAACCTGACAGCCGTCGGAGCCAGTGCCAATGTCGTGATGCTGGGAATCGCCCGGCGTGTCGGCGAACCCATTTCCTTCTGGGAATTCACGCGCAAAGGCATTGTGGTCACCGTCATCTCGCTCGGTCTTGCGGCGATCTACCTGTGGCTGCGGTATTTCGTGCTGGGCTGAGCGCCGGTCTGTTTGGCGCGGAACCGGCCGAACAGCGCCCACGCAATGGCCAAGTTATACACCAGTCCCACAACGAGATACGGCCACCACGTGCCGCGATCGCTGGCCACCCAGAACGCCTTGGCGGCCCAGTAGGGCGGGAGAACGCCGAATGCGAGGTTCCACCCAGAATGAATGAACCAAGGCAGGCAGGGTAGACCGGCGATCAGCATGCCGAGGGCGCGGACCATCGCCAAACCTTGAATCTTGTTGTTCGCCACGGCGATGATCAGCAGCAGGCTCACCACCGACGACAGCCCGGCAAGCAGGCCGATCGGGATCAGCGCCGGGAGCAGGCCGGGTTTCAGCAGCCCACTGAACGACATTGTCGCGACAACATAAACGGTGGTCAACACGAGGACCGTGGCAGCCCGATAGGCGAAGAATGTCGACACCGGGACCGGGGTGACCCGCAGCGCGGTCAAGGTGCCGGCATCGACCTCGTCCAGCACCAGGAAGGCGGCCAGCGCCCCGACGATGATAATGCTGGTTAGCAACAGAAACGCGGTCAGGACCAACGGGTAGTACGGCACCAGGTCAAACCCGTTGCGGCGCGCGAGCAGCGCGGTCACGCGCGGAGTCAGCACGGCGACGCCGATGGTCCAGATGACGGGGGCGACGACGACCATGACCAGTAGGGGATCCCGATAGGTGCCGCGAATGTCGTTGCGCCCGAACGCGGCCAACGCCCGTGCCGTTACCATCACACGCCGCCGGACTTTGCGACGACATAACGGAAAAACGACACCTTCGCCACCCAGCACAATCCGGCCATGCATAGCACCGGATAAGCGACGGCATACGCTGCTTGCCACGCCGCGAGATGGATCTGGTCGAAGGCGTTGCCGAGCAGTAACAGCGGTCCCTGGGTGGGGATAAGGTACAGCACCGGATTCGGCCACACGCCCGACAGATCCAGGATCGGCAGATTCATCACGGCCAGTGGAATCGTGGCGGCCAGAAACCAATCACTGATCGAGGCGAACGGCAGCGAGGTGGTGAATCCCACCAGCAGCATCAGCAGCGTTCCCAGCGCAACACCGAAAAGCATGGGTGCGACTTGGTAGGCGGATCGGTGCGCGATCGATACGACCACCACCGCTACCGACAGCGAAACACCAAGCAGTATAGCCAGTTTGGCTATCAAGTATTCGGTGAACCGCAGCGGAGTGGAAATGACGGCGCCCAGCGTGCGTTCTTGCTTTTCGAAGAACACTGTCCCGGCGATGAAGAAGAACCCGATGATGGCGGTGTCGCCCGACAAGATGTAAGGCTCGGCGGCCCGGCGCAGACCAGCTGGCATTGGCAGCAGCACCGCCAGCCAGATCAGGCCGGAGAAAAACGCCGCGTGCAAGAAGCGTTGCCGGACTTGAAGGATCAGCTCTAGCCGCACGGCACTGGTCAGCCGAGTCATGTCAAGCGCCTGCCTGTGACCTCGACGAAGACGTCGTCGAGGCTGGCTTCCCTGCTATGGATCGTCTCAACGTGCCGGTTCCTCAATAACACGTGGAAAGCCGGGTCGTCGGCCAGGCAGTCCATGGCGAAATCGGCCGCCTCGAGACCACCGCGCTCGCCGCGATATTCGACGCGGACAACCCGCTTGCTCCGAGCGATCTTAAGTTCGGCCGGGGTGTCGAGTGCGACGATCGTTCCGTCGACGACAAAAGCGACTCGATCGCACAGCTCGTCTGCGGTCGCCATGTCGTGTGTGGTGAGAAACACTGTGCGCCCGCACGCCTTCAGATCCAGGATCATGTTCTTGACCGTGCGGGCATTTACGGGGTCCAGTCCCGACGTGGGCTCGTCGAGGAACAGCAGCTCGGGGTTGTTGATGAGGGCGCGGGCGAACGTCAGCCGCATCTGCATGCCCTTGGAGTACTTCCCGACTCGGATGTGAGCGTCGTCAGCCAGGCCGAGGGCAGTCAGCAGCTGCATCGGGTCGGCCGTCGCGCCCCGATAGAGCGATGCGAAGAAGCGCAGGTTCTCCATACCCGTGAGTTTTTGGTAATGGTTGGGCAGCTCGAAGGACACGCCGATGCGCTCGTAGTAATCGGGTCCCCAGTCCCACGGGCTGCGGCCCCATACCGCCGCCTGGCCGCCAGATCCACGGAGCAGGCCGATCAGCAGCTTCTGTGTGGTCGACTTTCCTGCGCCGCTGGGCCCCAGGAACCCGAAGATCTCGCCGCGGCCGACGTTGAAGTCCATGCCCCGCACGGCCGGCGTCGACGCCTTCGGATAGGTGAAGGTGAGCCCCCGGACCGCGATCACCTCGGTCCCGGCATCGGCGGTTTGTGTTGCTGGCTCGAGGTTCCGCATGATGCGCGCAATGCCTCCCGGTAAGCGGTACAGATTCCGATTCCGACCAGACTTCCCGGAGCGCCGTCGCCAGCATAGTTAACGGCCGGGCGGGATCGCGACGCGGGCTCGAAGCCCTAGCGTGTCAGCAGCGCAACGCATTCGGTGTGATGGGTCAGGGGAAACGCATCGAACACGGTGATCTTCTCGACCCGGTAACCGTGGCCCAGGTACAGCCCGATATCGCGCGCGAAAGACGCTGCCTCACAGCCGATGTGCACCACCCGGGGGACATCGGCTGCGGCCAGCAGGTCGATGACGTCACGCCCGGCGCCCGAGCGCGGTGGGTCCAGCACCGCCACTGAGGCGCCGGCCCGTTGCCCCTTCAGCGCCCGGCGCACCGAGTCGGTGACGACGTCGACCTGCGGCAGATCGGCCAGCGCGGCGCGCGCGGCCCGGGTCGCCGCGCGCGAGGTGTCCACGGTCAGCACCCGCCCGGACTCCCCCACCGCGTCGGCCAGCGCCGCGGCGAACACGCCCGCACCGCCGTAGAGATCCCACACCGTCGCGCCGGTGCCGGGCTGTGCCCAGTCGGCGACCAGGCGGCTGTAGACGTCCGCCGCGCCCCGGTGCGCCTGCCAGAACGCCGTGACCGGCACCCGCCAGCTGCGCGAGCCCACCCGCTGCATCGCCTCGTAGCCGCCCTCGACCACCTTGGTCGCGGTCCGTCCGCCCTGCCGCAGGGTCCGCACCACATGGCGCTCGCCGTCGTCGTCGACGGCCACGTGCAGCTGCGCGGCCGGCGTCAGGTCCGCCTCCGAGCACGCCCGCGTCAGCCCGTCCAGCATCCCGTCCGGCAACTGCGCGCACCGCAGGTCGGTCACCAGCTCATCGCTGTGGTAGCGGTGAAAACCGGGGCGACGGTCGGGGCCCACGTCGAGCCGGACCCGGGTGCGCCAACCGGTGGGACCGCCGTCGGAGAGCGGCTCGGCCTCCCCGCTCCAGCGGTGTCCGCCCAGCCGCTCCAGCTGGTTGGCCACCACGTGCGCCTTGAGCGCCCGCACCGCCTCCGGGGCGGCGAACGCCAGATCGCAACAGCCGGCGCCGTCCACCCCGGCGATCGGGCACAGCGGCGGGATCCGGTCGGCCGACGGCTCGATCACCTCGAAAACCTCTGCGTGCCAATAAGAGCCGCGATCCGCGGTGACGCGCACCCGAACCCGTTCGCCGGGCAGCGCGTAGCGGACGAACACCACCCGGCCCTCGTGGTGGGCCACGCAGCTGCCGCCGTTGGCGGGGGCGCCGGTGACGAGCGTGAGGTCGGTGTTCAATCGAAGATTCCCCGACGGGCGTCGCCGGGCGCCGCGTGCGGGTGGAACGCCTCGAGCCGCTCCGACGAACTCAGTTGCCAGGGCACGGAAGTGACCATCACGTTGGGCATGAACAGCAACCGGCCCTTGAGCCGCAGCGCGCTCTGGTTGTGCAGCACCTGCTCCCACCAATGCCCCACCACGTACTCGGGGATGAACACCGTCACCACGGTCCGCGGCGACTCCTTGCTGACCCGCTTGACGTAATCGAGCACCGGACGGGTGATTTCACGGTACGGCGAGGCGATGACCTTCAGCGGCACGCTGATGTCGCTCTCCTCCCACTTGTGCTTCAGTTCGTGCGTTTCGGCGTCGTCGACGCTGACGGTGAGGGCCTCGAGCACGTCGGGCCGGGTGGCGCGCGCATACGCCAGCGCGCGCAGCGTCGGCAGGTGCAACTTCGACACCAGCACCAGGGCGTGGTTGCGGCTGGGCAGCACGACGTCGTGCTGGGCGGCCGCCTGTTCCTCCAATTCCCTGCTGACGGTGTGGTAATGGCGGTGGATCAGCTTCATGAGCCCGAACAGCAGGCCCATCGCGAACAACGCGATCCACGCGCCGGCGACGAACTTGGTGATCAGCACGACCAGCAGCACCGCGCCGGTGGACAGCAACCCGATCGTGTTGACGATCCGCGAGCGCATCATCTTGCGCCGCGTCCGCGGATCGGTCTCGGTGCGCAGCAACCGTGTCCAGTGCCGGACCATGCCGATCTGGCTCAGCGTGAACGAGATGAACACGCCGACGATGTACAGCTGGATAAGCGCGGTCACCTCGGCGCGGAACGCGATGATCGCCAGCAGCGCCGCCCCCGACAGGAACAGGATCCCGTTGGAGAACGCCAACCGGTCCCCGCGGGTGTGCAGCTGGCGGGGCAGGTAACTGTGTTGCGCCAGCACCGATCCCAGCACCGGGAACCCGTTGAACGCGGTGTTGGCGGCCAGCACCAGGATGAGCGCGGTCACCGTGGCGATGAGCAGAAAGCCGAGGTGAAAGCTGCCGAACACGGTCTCGGCCAGCTGCGCGACCAGCGTCTTCTGGTAGTAGTTCGGCGGGGCACCGCTCAGTTGGCGTGCCGGATCCTCGACGAGCTGCACCCCGATCTTCTCGGCCAGCACGATGATGCCCATCAGCAGGGTCACCGCGATGCCGCCCAGCATCAGCAGCGTCGTCGCGGCGTTGCGCGACTTGGGTTTCTGAAACGCCGGCACCCCGTTGCTGATCGCCTCGACACCGGTCAGCGCCGCGCATCCCGAGGAGAACGACCGCGCCACCAGAAACGCCAGCGCGAAACCGACGATCTGGCCGTGCTCGGCGTGCATCTGGAAACTCGCGGACTCGGCCCGCAGCGGGTCGCCGAGCACGAAGATCCGGAACAGGCCCCAGCCGATCATGACGAGCACCCCGACGATGAACGCGTATGTCGGGATCGCGAACGCCACCCCCGACTCGCGAACCCCGCGCAGGTTCAACGACATCACCAGCAGGATGGCGGCCACGCAGAAGAACACCTTGTGCTGAGCCACGACCGGGATCGCCGAGCCGATGTTCGACATCGCCGACGCCGTCGAAACGGCAACGGTCAGAACGTAATCCACCATCAGGGCGCTGGCGACGACGAGGCCGGCGGTATCGCCGAGGTTGGTGGTGACCACCTCGAAGTCACCCCCGCCCGACGGGTAGGCGTGCACGTTCTGCCGGTAGCTGGCCACCACGACCAACATGACCGCGGCCACCGCGAGGCCGATCCACGGCGTCAGCGCGTACGCGGTCACGCCGGCCACCGAGAGCATCAGGAAGACCTCCTCCGGTGCGTACGCCACCGAGGACAGGGCATCGGAGGCGAACACCGGCAGGGCGATCCGCTTGGGCAGTAGCGTGTGACTCAGCCGGTCGCTGCGAAACGGCCGGCCGATGAGCAACCGGCGCGCGGCGGTCGAAAGTTTGGACACGAGAGCCAAGGGTAAGCCCACCCCGGTTTGCCGGTAGCGTTGCCGATTGCAGGAACACGCAGAACCCAGCCGGGAGGCCTCAAGTGCGGGTGGTTGTGATGGGGTGCGGCCGGGTGGGCTCCTCCCTGGCCGACGGGCTGTCCCGGATCGGGCATGACGTCGCCGTCATCGACCGCGACAGCGCCGCGTTCAACCGGCTGAGCCCGGAGTTCGCCGGTGAGCGCGTGCTGGGCCAGGGATTCGACCGGGATGTGCTGCTGAGCGCGGGCATCGAGGAGGCCGACGCCTTCGCCGCCGTGTCGTCCGGGGACAACTCCAACATCATCTCGGCCCGACTGGCCCGGGAGACGTTCGGCGTCAAGCGCGTGGTCGCCCGGATCTACGACGCCAAGCGTGCCGAGGTCTACGAGCGCCTCGGCATCCCCACGATCGCCACCGTGCCCTGGACCACCGACCGGCTGCTCAACGCGCTGACCCGGGAGAGCGAGACCGCCAAGTGGCGCGATCCGACCGGCACCGTCACCGTCTCCGAGGTGGTGTTGCACGAGGACTGGGTGGGGCACCGGGCCACCGACCTGGAGCAGGCCACGGGCGCTCGGGTGGCGTTCCTGATCCGGTTCGGGACCGGTGTGCTGCCGGAGCCCAAGACCATCATCCAGGCCGGCGACCAGGTCTACATCGCCGCGATATCCGGCCGCGCCGCCGAGGCGGTGGCCATCGCCGCACTGCCGCCCGGCGAGGACCTCGAGTCGGGAGGGGGCCGGTGAAGCCATGAAGGTAGTTGTCGCCGGGGCCGGCGCGGTGGGCCGCTCGGTCACCCGCGAGCTGATCGGCAACGGGCACGACGTGACGCTGATCGAGCGCAACCCCGAACACGTCGACGTCGACGCGATCCCGGCCGCGCACTGGCGGCTGGGCGATGCCTGCGAGCTGAGCCTGCTGGAGTCGGCGCATCTGGAGGATTTCGACGTGGTGGTGGCCGCGACCGGCGACGACAAGGTCAACGTGGTGCTCAGCCTGCTGGCCAAGACCGAGTTCGCGGTGCCCCGGGTGGTGGCGCGGGTCAACGACCCCCGCAACGAATGGCTGTTCACCGACGCCTGGGGCGTCGACGTGGCGGTGTCCACCCCGCGGATGCTGGCCTCGCTGATCGAGGAGGCCGTCGCCGTCGGCGACCTGGTGCGGCTGATGGAGTTCCGCAAGGGTCAGGCCAACCTGGTCGAGATCACCCTGCCCGACGACACGCCGTGGGGCGGCAAGCCGGTGCGCAGGTTGCAGCTGCCCCGCGACGCGGCGCTGGTGACGATCCTGCGCGGGACGCGGGTGATCGTGCCGGAGGCCGACGAGCCGCTGGAGGGCGGCGACGAGCTGCTGTTCGTCGCCGTCACCGAGGTGGAGGAGGACCTGCGCAAGCTGCTGCTGCCGGCCGCCCCGCCCGCGCCCTAGTCGACCGGGTGGTCGGCCTCGACCGCGACAGTGGCACCGGCGGCCGTGGACATGGCGCGCTGGGCGGCCTTGATCGCCGCGTAGGTCGCGGCGGCGGCCAGCAGGGTCAGCGGCCAGCCCATCCCGATCCGCGCCACGCCCAGCCAACCGGTCCGGCCGGCGTCGTAGAGCTGCTGCTGAACCACGTACCGGGCGCCGAACACCAACATCCAGCCGAGCGTGGCGAAATCGAACGCGTACACCGCCCGGGGCACGGCGCGCCAACCGTGATCGCGCCCGCTGGCCCAGGTCCACACGTAGCCGACCGCGGGGCGGCGGGCCAGGATCGACAGCGCGAACACCACCGCCCAGAACAACGACCCCCAAATGCCAAGCAGGAAGTAGCCTTTCGACTCCCCCATCGCGTAGGCGATGGCCGCGCAGAAGGCGACGCCGAAGAACCCGGAAAACGCCGGCTTCGGGGAATCGCGCCGGATCAGCCGCCACAGCAGGACCAGCGTGGCCACGGCCAGCGCCGACCCGACCGCGGGCAGCAGGCCGAAGAGGGAGGAAGCCGTGACGAAGGTCACCACCGGCAGCGACGAGTAGACGACCCCGCTCACCCCGCCCGCCTGCTCCAGCAGGCGTTCCAGCGTGGTGCGATTGCTGGTTTGGCCGGGAACGCTCACCGCTGAATTTCGTAGTGCGGGTTGTAGATGGCCTTGGCCCCGTTCTCCAGCTTTCCCAGCCGGCCGCGCACCCGCAGGGTGCGGCCCGAGTCGATGCCGGGGATGCGGCGTTGCCCCAGCCACACCAGGGTGACGGTGTCGGTGCCGTCGAACAGTTCGGCGCGGACCCCGCCCGCGCAGGCCTTGCCGTTACATTCCACGCTGCGCAGCGTGCCCACCATGGTGACTTCCTGGCCGCGCTCGCAATCGATCACGCGCTGCGCGCCGGTGCTTGCGACCTCGTCGGACAGCTCCTCGGAGTCGAGTTGTTCCGGGTCCTCCGTCAATCGACGGGTGAGCCGACGCAGATATCCTTGGGCCCCCATTGGCCGCTCCTGACTGCTAAAGCTACGGCGCTTCCGTCTTATGCCAACGGACACCGTAGACCTGTTGGTTCCCCGGCGCCAACCCCAACAAACCGTGATTTTGGCGACCCTCCGGCGGCGGGCACTATCGAGGGGTGGTTGTCGATCTGCGCGGTGTCACCACCGCGCTGTTGCCCGGCACCGGATCCGACGACGACTACGTCTACCGGGCGTTTTCCGGACCGTTGCGGGAGGCCGGCGCGTCGCTGGTGGCCCCGGCGCCGCGGCCGGACCGGCTGATCGACGGCTACCTCTCCGCGCTGGACGACGCCGGGCGCGACGGCCCGATCGCCGTGGGCGGCGTGTCGATCGGTGCCGCGGTGGCGACGGCGTGGGCGCTCGCGCATCCCGACCGCGTGGTCGCCGTCCTGGCCGCCCTGCCGGCCTGGGCCGGCGCCCCGGGTACGGCCCCGGCGGCGCTGGCCGCGCGGCATTCCGCATGCCAGCTGCGAACGCACGGTTTGGCGGCGACGACCGCACAGATGCGGGCCTCCAGCCCACGCTGGCTGGCCGAGGAGTTGGCCCGCTCGTGGCAGGCCCAGTGGCCGCGACTGCCCGACGCGATGGAAGAGGCCGCGGCCTACGTCGCGCCCAGCCGCGCCGAGCTGGCCCGCCTGGCCGTGCCGCTGGGGGTGGTCGCCGCCGTCGACGACCCGATCCACCCGCTGCAGGTCGGCATCGACTGGGTGGGCGCCGCGCCGCGCGCGGCCCTGCGGACGGTGACGCTCGACCAGATCGGCGACGACGCCGCCGCGCTGGGGGCGGCCTGCCTGGCCGCGCTCGCCGACGCGTAGCCCGTTGCGGGACCTATCCCCCGGTCGTGGTGCGCAGCTGCTGCATCGCCGAGCCCTCGGCGCTGCGCCGCGCGGCGGGCTCGCCGGGCGGCGGTTGGGCCCCCTCCTGTTGCTGGGCCTGCTGCGCGGCCGCGGCCCGCAGCTGCTCGACCATCGGCTCGGGCAGCTGCACCGGCAGCGGCGTCCGCACCGGCAGCGGGGTGTCGCCGCGGCGAACCACGGTGTCCGCCAACGCCTCCCGCGCCTCCTGCTCCAGCGCCTCGATGGTCTCGTGCGGCCCGTTGACGACGCAGCGGATCATCCAGCGGTAGCCGTCGACCCCGATGAAGCGCACCACGCCGGAGGCGACGCCGACCACTTCCCGGCCCCACGGGCCGTCCTTGATGCTGACCTTGGCCGAGTCCTTGCGCAGCGAGTCGGCGAGCTCGCCGGCCACCTCGCGCCACAGCCCGCCCGTCTTGGGCGCCGCGTAGGCGGCGATGGTGAAACGGCCGTTGGGCGTGACGACCCACACCGCGCTGGGGACACCGGTCTCGGTCAACTCGACCTGCAGCTGCCCGCCTTCGGGCATCGGGATGAGCACCGAGCCCAGGTCGAGCCGGGCCAGCTCCGCCACGGACGGGTCGTCGAAGTCGTCGATGTCGAACGGCCCCTCGAGCTCCTCCAGCTCGTCGTCGTTGCGCTCGACCGGGGCCTCGTCGTCCTTGCCTGAACCTTTACCCAACGCTGCCATCACAAACTCGCATGTCCGCCGGAGGAACCGTGGCCGCCGTGGCCACGGGTCGTCTCGGCCAGCCCGGCCTCATCGAACGACGAGACCTCCACCAACTCCACCAGCTCGACCCGCTGCACCAGCAGCTGGGCGATGCGGTCGCCGCGATGCACCACGATGGGCTCACCCGGGTCGAGGTTGATCAGCGCGACCTTGATCTCGCCGCGATAGCCCGCGTCGATGGTGCCCGGGCTGTTGACGATCGAAAGGCCCACGCGCGCAGCCAATCCCGAGCGCGGGTGCACCAGGCCGACCATCCCGTGCGGGACGGCGACCGCCACGCCCGTGCGCACCAGGGCGCGCTGCCCGGGTTCCAGCTTCACGTCTTCCGCGCTGTACAGGTCGACCCCCGCGTCGCCGTCGTGCGCGCGACTGGGCAGCGGGAGTTCGGGATCGAGACGGACAACAGCCAGACTGGTCGACACGGGGCCACAGATTACCCTTGACCGCGTGTCCGGTACGCGCGTCGCGCCGCACAGTGTGCGATATCGCGAACGACTGTGGGTTCCGTGGTGGTGGTGGCCGCTGGGCCTGGGGCTGGCCGGCCTCGTCGCATACGAAGTCAACCTCGGCGTTCGCTCCTTACCCCCGTGGCTGCCGTTCGTCGCGCTGTTCGCGGTGGCGGCCGCGGCGCTGTTGTGGTTGGGCCGCATCGAGATCAAGGTCACCGCCGGCCCGGAGGCCGGGGTCGAGCTGTGGGCGGGCCAGGCGCACCTACCGGTCACCGTGATCGCCCGCTCCGCGGAGGTGGCGCGCTCGGCAAAATCGGCGGCGCTGGGCAGGCAGCTCGACCCGGCGGCCTATGTGCTGCACCGGGCGTGGGTCGGCCCGATGATTCTCCTGGTCCTCGACGATCCAGACGACCCCACGCCGTACTGGCTGGTGAGCTGCCGTCACCCGGAGCGGGTGCTGTCGGCATTGCGCAGTTGACCCGGCTCAGGCCGCGCAGTCGGTACAGATCATCACGCCGTTCTTCTCGCTGGCGAGCCGGCTGCGGTGTTGCACCAGAAAACAGCTCGAGCAGGTGAACTCGTCGGCCTGCTTCGGGATGACGCGGACCGACAGCTCTTCACCGGACAGGTCCGCGCCGGGCAGTTCGAAGGACTCGGCGGATTCGGATTCGTCCACGTCGACGACGGCCGAAGCCGCTTCGTTCCGTCGCGCCTTGAGCTCCTCCAGCGAGTCCTCCGAGACGTCGTCCGTCTCGGTGCGCCGTGGAGCGTCATAGTCGGTAGGCATCGTCCTATCCCCTCTATGCCCGCGTTCCCCGCGTTACTTCAAGGAACGCTTTGTACCAGCGTCGAACGCATCCACCAAATGATTCGTGCCCGGATCGTAGTCCATTAAGTTGTGATTTACGTCACACCCCCGGATTGACCCTTATGTTCGGCTTCAAACAGTGCGTTTGCGTGCCGCTAGAGTGCCACCTGTGGTCGCACAAATCACCGAGGGTACCGCGTTTGACAAGCACGGCCGGCCCTTTCGGCGACGCAATCCCCGGCCCGCGATCGTGGTGCTGGTCCTCCTGGTTTTGGTGACGGGCGTGGCGTGGACCATCGCGCTGACCCGGCCGGCCAGGGTCCATGAGGTCGCGGTGTGCAATCCGCCTCCCCAGAAGGAGGGGGCGGCGGCGCCGCAGCTCGGTGAGCAGATGTCGCGATCCGCGATGGCCGACGTCGCGCCCGCCAAGCTCGCCGACACCAAGGTGCGCGTGCTCAACGCCAGCGGCCGGGGCGGCCAGGCCGCCGACGTGGCCGGGGCGATGAAGGACCTGGGCTTCGCCGCGCCGACCGCCGCCAACGACCCGTTGTACGCGGGCGCCCGGCTGAACTGCCCGGGCCAGATCCGGTTCGGGACGGCCGGGCAGGCCGCCGCCGCGGCGGTGTGGCTGGTGGCGCCGTGCACCGAACTGTTCAACGACAACCGCGCCGACGACAGCGTCGACCTCGCCGTCGGCACCGACTTCTCCGGCCTGGCCCACAACGACGACATCGACGCCGTGCTCGCCGGCCTGCGCCCCGGCGCCTCGGAGCCGTCGGATCCCGCGCTGCTGCAAAAGATCCACGCCAGCAGCTGCTGACCCGCCGGGTCAGCCGGGGATGGGCTGCAGGCCGTCGAATCGCTCGAGGGTCGCCAGCAGCTCGTCGGCGATTCCGGGGGCGGCGGCCACCACCAGTCCCGCGCCGCCGACCGGCCCGCTCGGCGGCGGCAGCAGCACCCGGGCGCCCGCCTCGGCCGCGATCAGCGCCGCCGCGGCGGAGTCCCAAACCTGCAGCCCGTGCTCGTAGAACGCGTCCAGCCGGCCCGCGGCGACCATGCACAAATCCAGTGCCGCGGAACCGATCCGGCGCACGTCGCGGACCACCGGCAGCAGCCGCGCCAGCAGCGCCGCCTGGACGGTGCGGCGCCGCCTCGAATACCCGAATCCGGTGCCCAGCAACGCCATCGACAGATCGTCGACGGCGCTGCAGCGCAGTGCGCGCGTCCCGGCCTCGTCGGTGACATGGGCGCCCAGGCCGCTCGCCGCCGAATACACGTGGCCGGCGACGACGTCGGCGACCGCGCCCGCCACCGACACGCCGTCCACCTGCGCCGCGACCGACACCGCGTAGGCCGGGATGCCGTAGACGAAATTCACCGTCCCGTCGATGGGGTCGAGCACCCAGGTGATGGTGCCGTCGGGGGTGGCCGCGGGGTCGGGGCGCCCGCCGCCCTCCTCGCCGAGAATCGGCTCCCCGGGCCGCAATTGGGCCAATCGGTCGCGCAGCAGCCGTTCGGTCTCCGTGTCGACCACCGTCACCGGATCGGTCGGGGTGCTCTTCGACCGCACCGCTCCGTTGCCGGTGTCGCCCGCCGCGGCGCCGAACACCTCGGCGCGGCGCGCACGCACGAAACCGGCGGCCTCGACGGCCAGGGTCTCGGCGACCGAACGCAGCGGCGCGGGGTCGTCGTCATAGGCCGTCACGCGTCTATCGCATCACAGCCGCCACGGCCGCGCGGACGCGCCAACCTGCGCGGCCCCCGGGCTATGGTGAGTCACAGCCCAAGTCTCGCCGAGGAGATCCGATGACCAGCACCGACTCGAGCACGGACACGCCCGGCACCGGCCCGGCCGCCGGCGCGCCGCAACGTCGTGGCTTCGGCATCGACGTCGGCGGCAGCGGAATCAAGGGCGGGATCGTCGACATGGACACCGGGCAGTTGATCGGCGACCGCGTCAAGCTGTTGACCCCGCAACCGGCCACCCCCCAGGCCGTCGCCAAGACCATCGCGGCGGTCGTCAACGAGTTCGGCTGGACCGGCCCGCTCGGGGTGACCTACCCCGGCGTCGTCACCCACGGCATCGTCCACACGGCGGCCAACGTGGACAAGTCGTGGATCGGGACCAACGCGCGCGACATCATCGGCGCCGAGCTGAACGGCCAGGAGGTTACGGTTCTCAACGACGCCGACGCGGCCGGCCTGGCCGAGGAACGGTACGGGGCGGGCAAAGGCCACTCCGGCCTGGTGGTGCTGCTGACGTTCGGGACCGGGATCGGGTCGGCGGTGATCCACAACGGCACGCTGATACCCAACACCGAGTTCGGGCACCTCGAGGTCGGCGGCAAGGAGGCCGAGCAACGCGCGGCGTCGTCGGTCAAGGAGCGCAAGGGCTGGAGCTACGAGAAGTGGGCCAAGCAGGTGACCAGGGTGCTGGTCGCCATCGAGAACGCGACGTGGCCCGACCTGTTCATCGCGGGCGGCGGCATCAGCCGCAAGGCCGACAAATGGCTGCCGCTGCTCGGTAACCGCACGCCGGTGGTGGCCGCGGCCCTGCTCAACACGGCCGGCATCGTCGGCGCGGCGATGGCCTCCACCTCGGACGTGACGCACTGAATTTTGCCCGGTGGGACGGTATGAGCACGCACTGTCGTTACAATGGTCCTCGGCGAACGCCCGACCGATAGCGTGCGAGTACTCGCGCTGAGATCAACGCCGACATTCGACATAGCAGACACTTTCGGTTCACCATGCCCAGACCCACCGGAAGTGAGTCCAACCGAAGGGGTGTAAGTGGCAGCGAGCAAGGCCAGCACGGCAACCGAAGCGCCGGCGAAACGCACCGCCACGAAGTCCCCCGCTAAGCGGCCGGCGGCAAAGGCCAACGGCTCCGCGCCGGCGAAGCGGGCCACCAAGTCGGCGCCGCGCGCCGCCAAGTCCGCGACCGCCACCAAGCCGACGACGGCCACGAAGCCGGCGACGCGGGCCAAGCCCACCACGGGCGAGGCCGCCGGCGCCGCGAAGAAGACCCGCGCATCGGCCAAGAGCGCACCGGCCAAGAGCGCACCGGCGAAGGGCGCGCCGGCGAAGGCGCCGTCGGGCCGCGGGACGAAAGCGTCGGCCAAGTCCGCCAAGTCCACCAAGAAGGCCGCCCCGGCGGATCCCGAAGTCGAGGCCGTCGACGTCGACGCGGCCGAAGACTTCGACGCCGAACCCGACCTCAGCGAGCCAGACATCGAAATCGACGCCGCCGACCTCAACCTCGACGACCTGGAGGAAGAAGTCGCGGCCGACGACACCGACATCGTGCCGGGCGACGCCGAGGCGGTCCCGGTCGCGGCGGTCGAGGCGGCGGCCGATGACGAGGAGGAGCTCGCCGAGCCCAGCGAAAAGGACAAGGCCTCAGGCGATTTCGTCTGGGACGAGGACGAATCCGAGGCGTTGCGTCAGGCCCGCAAGGACGCCGAGCTCACCGCGTCGGCGGACTCGGTTCGCGCTTACCTGAAACAGATCGGCAAGGTGGCGCTGCTCAACGCGGAGGAAGAGGTCGAGCTGGCCAAGCGGATCGAGGCCGGCCTGTACGCCACCCAGCTGATGACCGAGCACGCCGAGCGCGGCGACAAGCTGCCCGCCGCCCAGCGCCGGGACATGATGTGGATCTGCCGCGACGGCGACCGCGCGAAAAACCATCTGCTGGAAGCCAACCTGCGGCTGGTGGTGTCGCTGGCCAAGCGCTACACGGGCCGCGGCATGGCGTTCCTCGACCTGATCCAGGAGGGGAACCTGGGCCTGATCCGCGCGGTCGAGAAGTTCGACTACACCAAGGGTTACAAGTTCTCCACCTACGCGACGTGGTGGATCCGCCAGGCCATCACCCGCGCCATGGCCGACCAGGCCCGCACCATCCGCATCCCGGTGCACATGGTCGAGGTGATCAACAAGCTGGGCCGCATCCAGCGCGAGCTGCTGCAGGACCTGGGCCGCGAGCCCACGCCCGAGGAGCTGGCCAAGGAAATGGACATCACGCCCGAAAAGGTGCTCGAGATCCAGCAATACGCGCGCGAGCCGATCTCGCTGGACCAGACCATCGGCGACGAGGGCGACAGCCAGCTGGGCGACTTCATCGAGGACAGCGAGGCGGTGGTGGCCGTCGACGCGGTGTCGTTCACGCTGCTGCAAGACCAGCTGCAATCGGTGCTCGAGACGCTGTCCGAGCGCGAAGCCGGTGTAGTACGGCTGCGTTTCGGCCTCACCGACGGCCAGCCCCGCACCCTGGACGAGATCGGGCAGGTGTACGGCGTCACCCGCGAGCGCATCCGCCAGATCGAGTCCAAGACGATGTCAAAGTTGCGCCACCCCAGCCGTTCTCAGGTGCTGCGCGACTACCTGGACTGAGATTTGGGCGTAGGCGTACGCGAGCGATCGCGGCGCCGAACGACCGCGAAACCTACGACGCTGCCGACTCGTCGGCGCCGGGCAGTTTGGTGAGGCTGTGGAATGCCGCGCTGAAGATGGCGGCGATGTCGCGATCGTCGGCGGTGGCGATGGGCTCCTTGTTGAGCAGCACGCGCAGCACGCCGATGCCCAGGAGCAGTGCGGTGACCATGTCGGCGCGAAGTCGCGGTTGGTCGGCGATGATGCGGTCGGACAGGTTGCGGGTGATACCGATTTCGATCTGCTGGTTGAGCCGTGCGACGACCTCGGGATCCCCGCTCGAGCGCAGCAGCGCGAACAGCGGGGCGTCGATATCGCGACGGGCTTGCAGGACTCGGTCGATCAGCAGCTGCCCCACCGCGTGATCCGCGGCGGCCCGGGCGGCGGGAACATTGCCCGAGATATCGGTGGCCTCGGTGAAGAGCTCTCGCTTGGACCCGAAGTAGCGCCTGATCAGCATCACGTCGACGCCGGCTTGTGCGGCGATGGCGCGCAGTGAGGTAGCCCGATAACCCTGGCGCAAGAACTGCTCGCGAGCGGCCTGCAGAAGGCGTGCCCGGGTGGCGGCGGCGCTGCGACGCGGCGGGGCGCTCGCTTCCGGGCCTGCCCGATTGACCGTGCGCGACATGCCGCCTCCATCGAGTCTTATCCACGCGAGTTTATCTACAACTGTAGACATCATTCCCATACGGGACTAACATTTTGTATGTCTACAGCTGTAGACATACCGTTCGGTTCACGCACGGGCTCGAAAGTGGGTGACCCACATGGCTGATCAGCCACACACGCCGGCGCCGACCGGCATCGGCGCCACCTCCCTCGGTGTCGCACTGCTGCGCGCGCGGGAAAGCCGCCGCACCGACCGGCTGTTCGACGATCCGTACGCGCAAGCGTTTGTCGACCGCGCCCATCCCGACGGCTCGCCGTGGGCCGGCACCGGTGCCGGCCCGAAATTCCTTGAGCTGATGGCCGGGCAGGTCGCGGTGCGTACCCGCTTTCTCGACCAAGCACTGGCCGATGCCGCCGGCACGGGCATCACCCAGGTCGTCCTGCTGGCCTGCGGCATGGACAGCCGCGCGTTTCGCCTCGCCTGGCCGGCCGGCACCGCGATCTATGAAGCCGACCAGCCCGAGGTCTTACGGTTCAAGTCGGCCGTGTTGGACGAGCTGCACGCGCAGCCGCGGTGTCATCGGGTCGCAGTGCAAGTGGATTTGGGAACCGACTGGCCCGCAAGGCTGTTCGAGGCCGGGTTCGATCCGCACAAGCGCACGGCCTGGCTGGCCGAAGGGATCCTATACGCTCTCGAACCCGATGCCGCCGACGTGTTTCTCGATCGCATCAGCGCGTGCTCGGCGCCGGGAAGCACCCTGGCCTTCGACCACAACGAGGATTCGCCACTGCTTCGCGCCGCGCTCACCGCGATCTCACCCGAACTCGTCGCATTGTGGCGGGGCGGTCCGGGCGACGATCTGGGGACCTGGCTGCAACGGCGCGGCTGGCACGCCGAGGTGCGCGACATTGCACAGCTTGCCGCCGAATACGGCCGTCCTGCCCCGCCCGCCTTCGACCCCCACAACGATGCGGCCGGCCGCGGCTGGCTGGTCGCCGCCACCAGACGCCGGCCTGAAAACCGAACGCGCTAAGGAGGATTCATCGTGGCAGGAGTCATGCTCGTCAAACAAAAAGTCGGCAGTACCGAGCAGTGGAACGCCGTTTTCCGCGACCCTGAATTGGATGCGGTGCGCCGTGAGCACGGTTTGGTGGTGACCGGGACCTACGTCGACGCCGAGGACGCGAACACCGTCATCGTCGTGATGGATATGCACGACCTTGCCAAGGCCCGTAGATTCGCCGCTTCCAAAGAATTGGCGACCGCGCGCGAGCGGGCCGGCGCGATCGGCTCCCCGGAGGGCGTATGGTTCGGGCCGCATCAAATCCAATGACCGGCAGTGCGTTGGCGCTCAACCGACTCGCTGCAGCGCCCCGCTCGGGTCGTAATAGAGCTCCTGGCGGGCTATCAGCCCGTCGCGGTAGCGGTAGACCACCACGTACGTCGAGCGCAGGCGGTGCGCACCCGACGTCCAGTCGAACTGCACGCGCACGAACGCGACGTCCCCGCCCGGCGCGATGGCGTGCTCGGTCACCTCGTAGCGGATGTCGGCGCAGCCGCGGATGGTGAGCGCGATGAACTCGAGCGTGCGGTCGACGCCGTCGATCCGGTCGGGCCAGTCGAAGAGCCGCACCGTCGGGCTGACGTACACCACGTCGGGCGAATAGAGCTCTCGCGCGGTCTCGGGGTCGCCGGCGGCGAACGCCCGCGCGAAGCGCGCCTCCTGCGCGAGCAGCGCGTCCTCGGAGATGCCGGGATTGGCCATCGCTCGCTCCCTCCGCCGGGCGGTCCCGGTTGCCGCCGAGCTTAATTCGGTGTCGTCCAACGTGTTTGGTCGGCTACTGTGACCGCATGCCGGCCGACCGCAAACTTGTCTCGTCCGAATCCGAATTCGAATCGGTGGTCGGCTACTCGCGCGCGGTACGCGCCGGCCCGCACGTGGCGGTGGCGGGGACGACCGGCGCCGGACCGGCGGGCGACATCGCCGCGCAGACCCGAGATGCCTTGCGCCGCATCGAGATTGCGCTCCGGCAGGCCGGCGCCGCGCTCACCGACGTGATCCGGACCCGCATCTACGTCACCGACATCGCCCGCTGGCGCGAGGTCGCCGCGGTGCACGCGGAAGTCTTCGGCGACGTGCGTCCCGTCGCCACCATGGTGGAGGTCGCCGCGCTGATCGCTCCCGGCCTGCTGGTCGAGGTCGAGGCCGACGCCTACGTCGACTCCCCCGCCTCCTGAGGTCCCGCGATGGGCGGGAAGGCACCGTCCGCCCCCGGCGGATAGTCCGTGACCCTCGTCACAGCGCGCACCGGGAGCGGGCCGTACAGATGCGGGAACACCATCGGCTCGGGATCGGTTGCCACGCCCGGCTCCCAGCGCACGGGCGAGTCCAGCAGGGCCGGATCGACGCGCAGCAGGACCAGGTCGTCGCGGCCGCGGTAGAGCCGGTTGGCCGGCAGATGCACCTGCTCGGGCGTCGACAGATGGATGAACCGGTCCCCGGCGCACGGCCGGATCTCGCCGCGGGCGCGCGCGGCGGCCCACTCTTCGGCGCCGCACAGGTGCACCAGGATGCCGGGAGCGGACGTCACGTCGGGCCAGCTTAAGGCGGGTGCCTGCAGCAGATGACGCATCCGTGAGAAACGACACACCCGATAACGGTCGGGGAACAACGCGAAAACCGGATACGTCTGAGACAGTGAATGTACGAAAAAATGGGAGAAGCCATGAACGCAACTTTGACCAGTCCCGAGCTGACCAGAGCGGACCGCTGCGACCGCTGCGGTGCCGCGGCTCGCGTCCGTGCCAAGCTGCCTTCGGGGGCCGAGCTTCTCTTCTGCCAGCACCACGCCAACGAGCACGAGGCGAAGCTGACCGAGCTTTCCGCGGTGCTGGAGGTCAGCGGCAACTAGGTCCGCGAACTCACCCATCTGCAATGTGGGGCGCCGGCGCCGTCATCGGTAATGCTGGACCCCTATGAGCGATCAGGTCGCCGCGAGGCCGTCCCGCCATCACATCTGGCGAATCAGCCGCAGGACCCTCTCCAAGAGCTGGGACGACTCGATCTTTTCCGAGTCGGCGCAGGCCGGCTTCTGGTCGGCGCTGTCGCTGCCGCCGCTGCTGCTGGGGATGCTGGGCAGCCTGGCCTATGTGGCGCCGCTGTTCGGCCGGGACACGCTGCCGTCGATCGAGAAAAGCATCCTGTCCACCGCGCACAGCTTCTTCTCGCCGAGCGTGGTCAACGAGATCATCGAGCCCACCATCCGCGACGTCACCGCCAACGCCCGGGGCGAGGTGGTGTCGCTGGGTTTCGTGATCTCGCTGTGGGCGGGGTCGTCGGCGATCTCGGCATACGTCGACGCCGTGGTGGCGGCCCACGACCAGACTCCCCTGCGGCACCCGGTGCGGCAGCGGTTCTTCGCGCTGTTTCTCTACGTGGTGATGCTGGTGTTCGTGGTGTGTGCCGCGCCGGTGATGGTGGTGGGCCCGCGCAAGGTGAGCGAGCACATCCCGTACAGCCTGGCCAACATCCTGCGCTACGGCTATTACCCCGCGCTGATCCTCGGCCTGATGCTCGGGATCGTGCTGCTGTACCGGGTGTCGCTGCCGGTGCCGCTGCCCACCCACCGGCTGGCGTTCGGCGCCGTGCTGGCGACGGCGTTCTTCGTGACCGCGACGCTGGGCCTGCGGGTCTACCTGAGGTGGATCACCAGCACCGGCTACACCTACGGCGCGCTGTCCACCCCGATCGCGTTCCTGCTGTTCGCGTTCTTCGGCGGCTTCGCCATCATGCTGGGCGCCGAGCTCAACGCCGCCATCCAGGAGGAGTTCCCGGCGCCGGCCACGCACGCGCACCGGCTGCGCAACTGGTTGCTGGCCCGCGCGGGCGCGGCGCAGCCGCCGGGCTGATCAGCCCTTCTTGAGCCGGTCGTAGATCTGCTTGCACTCCGGGCACACCGGTGAGCCCGGCTTGGCCGCCCGCGTGACGGGAAACACCTCGCCGCACAACGCCACCACGTGGCTGCCCATGACCGCGCTCTCGGCGATCTTGTCCTTCTTGACGTAGTGGAAGTATTTGGGGGTATCGCTGCCGGTCCCGTCGTCGACGCGTTCGTCGGTCTCGGTGCGTTCGATCGTCTGGGTCTGCATACCTCACATTGTGCAACACCGCGCGCCGCCGGTCGCCAAACCGGCCGAGCCGGAGTCGAGCGCGTGTGGGACAGTGGAGGAATGACGCGCGGCTCCGGTTCGGGGTCCGGAAACTTCGACAGGTTCGACGACTTCGACCGCAACAAGGCCCGGCCGGTGCTGATCACCGCCGCCGCACCGTCGTACGAAGAGCAGCACCGCGCGCGGGTCCGCAAATACCTCACCCTGATGGCGTTCCGGGTTCCGGCGCTCGTCTTCGCCGCGCTGGCCTACGGCGCCTGGCACAACGGCCTGATCTCACTGCTGATCGTGGCGGCGTCGGTGCCGCTGCCGTGGATGGCCGTGCTGATCGCCAACGACCGGCCGCCGCGCCGCGCCGACGAGCCCCGGCGGTTCGACAGCGCGCGCCGCCGCACCCCGCTGTTCCCCACCGCCGAGCGGCCCGCGCTCGAGGCTCGCCGGCATCCGCTGCCGCACGCGGGCCCGGACGGCGACGCGGACTACGACGCGGGTTCCGGCATGGGTTCCGGCTGACCGGGCGCCGGACCGGACTTCTCAGGACATTCTCAGGTCGGCGGCACATTTGTGCACGTCAAGTCGTGTGAGATGCCGAATCCGCGGGAACTCCAAGGGCGGACCTGTCGTTAAAGGACATGACAGTACAAGCCAATCGGGAGGTCGCTATGGCCGAAACACGGGCCACCACTAGCAGGATTGACGGCGATCTGGATGCTCAAAGCCCCGCGGCGGACCTCGTGCGCGTTTACCTGAACGGCATCGGTAAGACCGCGTTGCTCAACGCCGCGGGCGAGGTAGAACTCGCCAAGCGCATCGAGGCCGGGCTCTACGCCGAGCACCTGCTGCAAACCCGTAAGCGCCTCGGCGAGAACCGCAAACGCGATCTCGCGGCCGTCGTGCGCGACGGCGAGGCCGCGCGCCGTCACCTGCTGGAAGCGAATCTGCGCCTGGTGGTTTCGCTGGCCAAGCGTTACACGGGCCGGGGCATGCCGCTGCTGGACCTCATTCAGGAGGGCAACCTGGGCCTGATCCGCGCGATGGAAAAGTTCGACTACACAAAGGGATTCAAGTTCTCGACGTACGCCACGTGGTGGATCCGTCAGGCCATCACCCGCGGCATGGCCGACCAGAGCCGCACCATCCGGCTGCCGGTCCACCTCGTCGAGCAGGTCAACAAGCTGGCGCGGATCAAGCGGGAGATGCACCAGAACCTCGGGCGCGAGGCCACCGACGAGGAACTGGCCGCCGAATCCGGCATTCCGGTCGAGAAGATCAACGATCTGCTCGAGCACAGCCGCGACCCGGTGAGCCTGGACATGCCGGTCGGCTCCGAGGAGGAGGCCCCGCTGGGCGACTTCATCGAGGACGCCGAGGCGATGTCCGCCGAGAACGCGGTGATCGCCGAGCTGCTGCACACCGACATCCGCAGCGTGCTGGCCACCCTCGACGAGCGTGAGCATCAGGTGATCCGGTTGCGTTTCGGTCTGGACGACGGCCAGCCGCGCACCCTGGACCAGATCGGCAAGCTGTTCGGTCTGTCGCGCGAGCGGGTGCGTCAGATCGAGCGGGACGTGATGGCCAAACTGCGCAACGGGGAACGCGCCGATCGGCTACGGTCGTACGCGAGCTGACCCCGCCAACCCAGAGCCAGGTAGCAGACAGTATGCCCGTCGCAGCAGCGGCGGGCATACTGCTTGCCTGGGACGCGTTGGACCCATTCGCGCAGCTGGCCAAGTAGACTCAGCGTCAACGGAGGGTGCTGGATGAACGAGCTGGTTGATACCACCGAGATGTATCTGCGGACGATCTACGACCTCGAGGAAGAGGGCGTCACGCCGCTGCGCGCCCGGATCGCCGAACGGCTCGACCAGAGCGGGCCGACCGTCAGCCAGACCGTGTCCCGCATGGAGCGGGACGGATTGCTCCACGTCGCCGGCGACCGCCACCTGGAGCTCACCGACAAGGGCAGGGCCCTGGCCGTCGCCGTGATGCGCAAGCACCGCCTCGCCGAGCGACTGCTCGTCGACGTCATCGGGTTGCCGTGGGAAGAGGTGCACGCCGAGGCGTGCCGGTGGGAACACGTCATGAGCGAGGACGTCGAGCGCCGGCTGGTGAAGGTGCTCAACCACCCCACCACCTCCCCGTTCGGCAACCCGATCCCCGGGCTGCTGGACCTGGGCGTGGGCCCGGACTCGGGCGCCGAGGACGCCGACCTGGTCCGGTTGACCGAGTTGCCCGCCGGGTCGCCGGTCGCGGTGGTCGTGCGCCAGCTCACCGAGCACGTCCAGGGCGACATCGACCTGATCACCCGGCTCAAGGACGCCGGCGTGGTGCCCAACGCCCGGGTGACCGTCGAGACCGGCCCCGCCGGCGTGACCATCCTGATCCCGGGCCACGAAAACGTCACCCTGCCGCACGAGATGGCGCACGCGGTCAAGGTCGAGAAGGTCTGACGCGCACCGGTTCACGCACAGCGGCTATCCCGCGCGCCGGCCGAAGCCCCGCCGCGGCGGCAGCCGCACGCCGAGCCGCTTCGCCAGCCGGTACCCGGTGACCGCGAGCTCACGGATCTGCTCGGGCCGCAACCCGGACTGCAACGCCATGTCCAGCATGCCCGCCATCCGGTGGTCCGGCGCGCAGCGCAGCGCGGCGTCCAGCGACACCCCGGCCAGCGGCCCGTCGCCACGCGCGTAGGCGCTGAACGCCAGCAACACCAGCGCCTCGACGCGCCACGGCAGCGGCAGGGCGCGCGCCAGCGCCGCCCACAGCGACTCGGCCGCCCCGGCGTTCTCGCCGACCGCGAGGGCGTACAGGATGTCGCGCACCTCCGGGTCGCTCAGCGCGCAGCCCAGCTCGGCCAGGTCGGCGTCGGGGAGCGGCTGACCACCGGCCACCCGGGCGGCCGCGGCCATTGCGTTCTCCACGTCGCAACGGGTGCGCCCCGCGGGATCGGCGTCGTGAGCGGCCCGGCGCGCGGTCGCCCGTTCGGCGACCGAGGCCGCCAGCTCGGGGCGCTGCGCCCGCTCGTCGGCCGCGACGACGGCCTGCAGGTCGGCGCGGCGCGGATACAGCCGCCGGCCGTCGAGCACCGCCGCGGCCGCCAGCGGGGAGGCCGTCGGGTCGTCCACCGCGCCGGCCGAACCGCAGCCGTCCACGCAGTGCCAGCGCCCGCCCGCGGCCACCCGGTCCACCACGTGCACCGCCCACACGACGATGTCGTGCCGCGACAGCTCCTCGGTGAGCACCGTGCTCAGCTGCCGATAGTCCTCGTTGCACTGCGGGCAGTGCGCGCCTTCGGCGTCGACGATGACCGCGATCGCGGCCTCGGGCGCGGCCGCGGCGGCGACCTCGGCGAGGTGCGCGATCCGGTCGGCGAGCTTCTCGGACAGGTCGACCCGCAGCACCGACCCCAGCTCGCCGTCGCTCACCGACACCAGGACCAACGAATTCTCCGGGACGAAGCCGAGAACGGCCGGCAGCGCGGCGATCAGCGCGCCGGGGTGGTTCAGGTTCAGGTCGAAATCTCGTCCATGCGTCGTCATGGGCCCAACGCTGGCGGCCACCACCGTCGGGCCGTGCGCGCCGGAGGTGACCGAGCCGGCCGTCTGTGGAGAAAGTCTCGACTGTGAGCCTTATCGTCTATCCATGGGTTCGATGCAGGAGTACGACATCGTCGTCATCGGGTCGGGACCCGGCGGCCAGAAGGCCGCCATCGCCTCGGCCAAGCTGGGCAAATCCGTGGCGATCATCGAACGCGGCCGCATGCTCGGCGGCGTCTGCGTCAACACCGGCACGATCCCGTCGAAGACGTTGCGCGAGGCGGTGCTTTACCTCACCGGGATGAACCAGCGCGAGCTCTACGGGGCGAGCTACCGGGTGAAGGACCGGATCACCCCGGCCGACCTGCTGGCCCGCACCCAGCACGTGATCGGCAAGGAGGTCGACGTGGTGCGCAACCAGTTGATGCGCAACCGAATCGACCTGCTGCTCGGGCACGGCCGATTCGTCGACCCGCACACCATCGTCATCGAAGACCCGGGCCGCCGCGAAATGACCACCGTCACAGGCGAATTCATCGTCATCGCCACCGGCACCCGGCCGGCCCGGCCGTCCGGGGTCGAGTTCGACGAGGAGCGGGTGCTGGACTCCGACGGGATCCTCGACCTCAAGTCGCTGCCGGCCTCGATGGTGGTCGTCGGCGCGGGTGTGATCGGCATCGAGTACGCATCGATGTTCGCCGCGCTGGGCACCAAGGTCACCGTCGTGGAAAAGCGGGACAACATGCTCGACTTCTGTGACCCCGAGGTGGTGGAGGCGCTGAAGTTCCACCTGCGCGACCTGGCGGTGACGTTCCGGTTCGGCGAGGAGGTGACCGCGGTCGACGTCGGCTCCGCCGGCACCGTCACCACCCTGGCCAGCGGCAAGCAGATTCCCGCCGAGACGGTCATGTACTCCGCGGGGCGCCAGGGCCAGACCGACCACCTCGACCTGCACAACGCCGGCCTGGAAGTCGAAGGGCGCGGCCGGATCTGGGTCGACGACAGGTTCAAGACCAAGGTGGAGCACATCTACGCCGTCGGCGACGTGATCGGCTTCCCGGCGCTGGCCGCGACGTCGATGGAACAGGGGCGGCTGGCCGCCTACCACGCGTTCGGCGAGGCGTGCGACGGCATCACCGAGCTGCAGCCGATCGGCATCTACTCGATTCCCGAGATCTCCTACGTCGGGGCCACCGAGGTGGAGCTGACCAAGGACGCGATCCCCTACGAGGTCGGGGTGGCCCGGTACCGGGAGCTGGCCCGCGGCCAGATCGCCGGGGACTCCTACGGCATGCTCAAGCTGCTGGTGTCCACCGACGACCGAAAACTGTTGGGGGTGCACATCTTCGGCACCAGCGCCACCGAGATGGTGCACATCGGGCAGGCCGTGATGGGCTGCGGCGGGACGGTCGACTACCTCGTCGACGCGGTGTTCAACTATCCGACGTTCTCGGAGGCCTACAAGGTCGCCGCGCTCGACGTGACCAACAAGATGCGGGAGCTGTCCCAGTTCCGCCGCTGATCAGCAGCTGTCGTCGAGGTCGTTGGGCACCGGGTCACCGGGCCCGCCCGCCTCGGCGCGGGCCAGCAGTTGCGCGGTCTGCGCGTCGAACGGCGCCGAGTATGACACGTTCGCCGCGCAGCCACCGCGCTCGAAACCACCGATCAGCCCGGTGAGCGTGGTGCCGCTGACCCACGGCGCGCCGCTGGTGCCGTCGACCATCCCCTCGCACACCAGCGAGGGGAACCCGGCGTCGTTGATCGACGTGGTGGCCTGGCAGCCGATGGGCGAGCCGCCCACGCCGGCCGGATAGCCCATCACCGTGACGTGGCTGCCGGGCGGCGGCGCGGTGCCCAGCGTCAGCGCCAGGCCCACGTGGGACTCGACCGAGACACCGGCGTCGTTGCTGACCCGCGCGATCGCGTAGTCCGCGTGCGGGTCCTTGCTGGCCAGCCAGCGCGGATCCAGGTAGACGGCGTCGGCCTTCCACACGTTCGCGGGCGCGGGATCGCCCATCAGGCCGGGCGCGAAGGACAGCTGGGCGGCCCCGGCCAGGCAGTGCGCCGCGGTGATCATCAGGTTCCCGGTCGCCGAGTGCACGACCGACCCGGTGCACACGTGCAGCGGCCCCTTGTCGATGAAGATGGCCCCCACCCGGCGGTCCGGGTCCACCTGGCCCGCGACGGACTTCTGTTGGGGCTGGCTGAGCCGCTGCACCAACGGCCCGGTGGCCACGGGCACGGACACGGTCGGTTTCGCCGCGGGGTCGGCGGGACGGCTGCACGACGTCAGCAACGCCGCCACCCCGATCACCGGACACAGCAACACAATCGGCACGCGCATTTGACTGCAATCATGCCTGACGGCGCACTGGCAAGCACAATTCGACGCGACGCCGGGTGTTGGTAGATTTGCTGGCAAACTCCGCGCGGGGCGCGGGCGTGCCGCCGAGATTACGTTCCGGCGCCACTGCGTTTCGTTTATTGGTGCCTATCGATTTGGGGGACACTGGTAGGGGCACCCTGGAGAAACCCCCGAAAGGAGGCAACCCGATGGCCCACGATCAAAGCCGGGACGACGGGCTGTACCAGCCAGGGCAGCCCGGCATGTACGAGCTCGAGTTCCCGGCACCGCAGTTGTCGACGTCCGACGGCCGCGGCCCGGTGCTGGTCCATGCCCTGGAAGGGTTCTCCGACGCCGGACACGCGATACGGCTGGCCGCCACCCATTTGAAGGCGGCGCTGGACACCGAGCTGGTCGCGTCGTTTGCGATCGACGAATTGCTGGACTACCGCTCGCGGCGGCCGCTGATGACGTTCAAGACCGATCACTTCACCGACTACGACGATCCGGAGCTGAGCCTGTACGCCCTGCGCGACAGCGTCGGCACCCCGTTTCTGTTGCTGGCCGGCATGGAGCCCGACCTCAAGTGGGAGCGTTTCGTCACCGCGGTGCGCCTGCTGGCCGAGCGCCTCGGCGTGCGGCAGACCATCGGCCTGGGCACCGTCCCGATGGCGGTCCCCCACACCCGGCCGATCACCCTGACGGCGCACTCCAACCGCAGGGAGTTGATCGCCGATTTCCAGCCGTGGATCTCCGAGATCCAGGTCCCCGGCAGCGCGTCGAACCTGCTCGAATACCGAATGGCCCAGCACGGTCACGAGGTCGTCGGGTTCACCGTGCACGTGCCGCACTACCTGACGCAGACCGACTACCCCGCCGCGGCGCAGGCGCTGCTCGAGCAGGTGGCCAAGACCGGGTCGCTGGAACTCCCGCTGTCGGCGCTGACCGAGGCGGCGGCGGAGATCCGGGCCAAGATCGACGAGCAGGTCGAGGCCAGCGCGGAAGTGGCCCAAGTGGTGGCCGCCCTCGAGCGCCAGTACGATGCCTTCATCGACGCTCAGGCGAACAGGTCGTTACTGACTCGCGACGAGGACCTGCCTAGCGGCGACGAGATTGGCGCAGAGTTCGAGCGGTTCCTGGCCCAGCAGGCCGAGAAGAGGTCCGAGGACGACGACTCGGGCTGACCGCTCGCAACCGGCTGACGACTAGGTGGGCGGGGATGACGGAGCGGAAGCGCAAGAGCAATCTTCGCCCGGTGCGGGAAGTGACCGCGCCGACCCTGCAGTTCCGCACCATCCACGGTTACAAGCGGGCGTTCCGGGTCGCCGGGTCCGGGCCGGCGCTGCTGCTGATCCACGGCATCGGCGACAACTCGACCACCTGGAACACCGTGCAGGCCAAGCTCGCCCAGCGGTTCACGGTGATCGCCCCCGACCTGCTCGGGCACGGGCAGTCCGACAAGCCCCGCGCCGACTACTCGGTTGCCGCCTACGCCAACGGGATGCGCGACCTGCTGTCCGTGCTGGACATCGAGCGGGTGACCATCGTGGGTCATTCGCTGGGCGGCGGCGTGGCGATGCAATTCGCCTACCAGTTCCCGCATCTGGTCGACCGGCTGATCCTGGTCGCCGCCGGCGGGGTTACCAAGGACGTCAACGTCGTCTTCCGGCTGGCCTCGTTGCCGATGGGCAGCGAGGCCCTGGCCCTGCTGCGGCTGCCCCTGGTGCTGCCGGCGGTTCAGCTGGCGGGGCGGCTGGCGGGCCTGGCGATCGGATCCACCGACCTGGGGCGTGACCTGCCCAACGTGCTGCGGATACTGGACGACCTGCCCGAGCCGACGGCCTCGGCGGCGTTCAGCCGCACCCTGCGGGCCGTGGTGGATTGGCGGGGACAGATCGTCACCATGCTGGACCGATGTTATTTGACCGAAGCCATCCCGGTGCAGATCATCTGGGGCAGCCGCGACGTCGTCGTCCCCGTCCGGCACGCCCACATGGCGCACGCCGCGATGCCCGGCTCCCGGCTGGAGATCTTCCAGCGCTCCGGCCACTTCCCCTTCCACGACGACCCGGCCCGTTTCATCGACGTCGTGCAGCGCTTCGTCGACACCACCGAGCCCGCCGAATACGACCCGGCCGCGCTGCGCGAGTTGCTCCGCACCGGCAGCGGCGAGCGGACCGTCACCGGTCCCGCCGGCACCCGCGTCGCGGTCCTCAACGCCATGGGCTCCGACGAACGCAGCGCCACCTGATCATCGCTTGCCCCTGGGTCGTACAGTCGGTCCATGGGTATCGACGTGACGGTGCTGCGCGTGTTCACCGATCCGGACCGCAACTTCGGCAATCCGCTCGGCGTGGTGGACGCGGCCCAGGTCGAACCCCGCGACCGGCAGCGGCTGGCCACCCAATTGGGCTACAGCGAAACGATATTCGTCGATCTGCCCGCCGCCGGCTCCACCACCGCGCACGCCACGATCTACACGCCGCGAACCGAGATCCCGTTCGCGGGACATCCGACCGTCGGCGTTTCCTGGTGGCTGCGCGACCGGGGCACGCCGATCAACACGCTGCGGGTGCCGGCCGGCGTGGTGCAGGTCGGCTACGAGGGCGACCTCACGGTCATCAGCGCGCGCTCGGAGTGGGCCCCCGAATTGTTCGTCCACGAACTCGATTCGGTTGACGAGCTGCTGGCCGCCGACCCCGCCGATTATCCCGACGACACCGCCCACTACCTGTGGGCGTGGACCGACGAATCCGCCGGGTCACTGCGCGCCCGCATGTTCGCCGCGAATCTCGGTGTGCCGGAAGACGAGGCGACGGGCTCCGCGGCGATCCGCATCACCGACCACCTCAGCCGCGACCTGCACATCACGCAGGGCAACGGGTCGAGGATCGAGACCATCTGGAGTCCCGAGGGCTGGGTGCGGGTGGCCGGGCGCGTCGTCAACGACGGTGTGACACAGGTGAATTGAGCGCGCGCGGTTTAGGCCTTGCGGTGCAACGTCGCGGAGAGGTGATGCTGCATGGGTTGCCCCACGGCGCCCATCCGCACCGAGTACGACAGCTCGTCGCCGTCGATCCGCAGGGAGCGTCCGAGCGCGGACACCTCTTTGGCGGTCGGGGTCAATCCGACGTCGGTGGTGGACAACTCGACCTCGATGACGCCGCCGGTCACCGAATAGGTGCCCACCTCGATCTCGGTGATGCCGCTGGGGTGGGCCAGCACCAGCTCGACCTGACCCGGCTGCGGCACCCGCAGATAGCCGGTCTCGGCGTGCAGGGGTTTGCCGTCGGCCACCGCCTTGGTCTTCTGCGCGTAGGCCAGAAACGGCTTGCCCACATGGGAGAACACGACCTCCTCGAGGTACTCGAAGGGCTGGATCGTGGGGTATTCGCCGGCGCCTCGACCGGCCCAGGTGCCGAGCAGTGGCGCCAGGGCCTCGAGATCGGGATGCAAGTCGGCAGGCATGAAAAACAGCGTAGTCCGGCGGGCACTGGCCCCCGGGACGCCGGTGGGTCAGCTCGGCGTGGACACCTTGCGGTGCGCGCGCAGCGCCTCGATCTCGCGCTCGAAATCGTCGGCCGACGAGAACGACCGATACACCGACGCGAATCGCAGGTAGGCCACCTCGTCCAGGTCGCGCAACGGCCCGAGGATGGCCAGGCCGACCTCGTGGCTGGGGACCTCCGGCGAACCGGCGGCCCGCACGGTGTCCTCGACCTGCTGGGCCAGCAGGTTGAGTGCGTCCTCGTCCACCTGGCGGCCCTGGCAGGCGCGGCGGACCCCCTTGATGACCTTCTCCCGGCTGAACGGCTCGGTCACCCCGCTGCGCTTGACCACGGCCAGGACCGCGGTTTCCACGGTGGTGAACCGGCGGCCGCATTCGGGGCAGGACCGGCGGCGCCGAATGGCCTGGCCCTCATCGGTTTCCCGCGAGTCGATCACCCTGGAGTCGGGATGCCGGCAGAACGGGCAGTGCATGGCCGCTCCTTCGCCGTGCTGACACCTCGCGGAACAGTCCGAGCGTACCCGTGCGCCGCCCCGGGAGGCCAACGCAACCGCGGTGCGCGCGCGCCCGTCGCCGCGAGGACCGAGCGGCCTTGGCCCGCTGCGGCTTTCGCAGTGCACCGGGGCGCCGTCAGCCGACCGGGGCGATCAGCGTCTGCCCGGCGGCCAGCGCCGGCGAGTTCAGGTCGTTGAGTTCGCGGATCCGGTCGGCAACCTGGCGAGCGGGCGCGTCCGGCGCCACCCGGTGCGCGACGTCCTGCAGGGACTCCCCGGCCTCGACGCGCACGACGGCCAGCTTGTCGGGCACCGGGGCGGCCGAACCGCCGGAGTCGCCGTTGGCCAGCTGGCCGAGGTTCGCGACCAGGCCGAGCCACAGCGTGATCGCGCCGGCGAGCAGCGCCAGCCCGACCGTGGTCAGCATCGTGACGGGCCGCCTGCGATGCGGCGCGACCGACATCGCGACGCCGGTGCCGTGGTAGCGCAGCGGCGCCCCGGCGGGCCGTGAGCTGCCCGGACGGCGGGGCCGGACCGGGCGCTCCCCCTGGTGGCGAGGCCCGTCGGCCGGCGCCCCGGCCGGGCGCCGGATGCCGCTGGTGCGCGGCGAGAGTGTGTGGATGACTGTCATGTGCGTTCCTCCGGTCAACTGGTCCTCGCTCGTGTGTTCGACTATATTCGCTCACCCGTTCGAAACCCGAACATTTGAGCGAAGCGTGTCGGACGAGCCAAACGCTAAACCACACCACCGACAAACCGCGTCGGTGCCTCCTCCTGACATGCAGCACAAATACCCGATACCCGCAAAAGTTACACACGTGTAATTCACCCGCCGTAGGGTCTTGACGCACCATCCCTAGGGTCTTTAGGCCTTGTTCCGGCCCGGTGTCGGCCCGGGCGACACGCGACTCGAACACATGTTTGATTATCGGCCGCCGGGCGGCTACATTCAGTGCCATGAGCGACAGCAACGACACTTCAGCCGCCGGCGCGGCCGGCCGGTTGCATTCCGTGGATCCATCGCTTACCGAGCGGCAGCGCACCATCCTCAACGTCATCCGGCAGTCGGTGACCAGCCGCGGCTATCCGCCCAGCATCCGGGAGATCGGTGACGCCGTCGGCCTGACGTCGACGTCCTCGGTGGCCCACCAGCTGCGCACCCTGGAGCGCAAGGGGTACCTGCGCCGCGACCCGAACCGTCCCCGGGCCGTCGACGTCCGCGGTGTCGAGGACACCCCGGCCGTCGCGGTGCCCGTCACCGACGTCGCCGGCTCGGACGCCCTGCCGGAACCCACCTTCGTGCCCGTGCTCGGGCGCATCGCGGCCGGTGGGCCGATCCTGGCCGAGGAGGCGGTCGAAGACGTCTTCCCGCTGCCCCGTGAGCTGGTCGGCGAGGGCGCGCTGTTCCTGCTCAAGGTCGTCGGCGACTCGATGGTCGAGGCCGCGATCTGTGACGGCGACTGGGTTGTGGTGCGGCAGCAGAATGTCGCCGACAACGGCGACATCGTCGCCGCCATGATCGACGGCGAGGCCACCGTCAAGACGTTCAAGCGCGCGGGCGGTCAGGTGTGGCTGATGCCGCACAACCCGGCGTTCGATCCGATCCCGGGCAACGACGCGACCGTGCTCGGCAAGGTCGTCACGGTGATTCGCAAGATCTGACGCGGAATCTTATTGTGCGGCAACGAGATTGAGACGTTCGCGGGTCAGTCCGCCCTGGTGAAGCCGTTGACCTGGGCGACTTCCTCGCTGGACATCCAGAGCTCGGCCAGCGTGTCCTGGTAGAGCCCGCTGTCGGGGGTGTAGTACAGGCCGAAGCTGGCGTTGACCTTGATGGGATATCCCTCGGGCGCCTGATACGGGTCGTCCAGGGGCAGGTGGATGGTCGGGCGCCCGGGTGAGCCCAGTCCCGCGCCGGCCGGTTCCTCCTCGGTGTCGACGGCCGCGTGCCGCCCGGACCGCGGGGCGGCGGCGGGCGTGACGGCGCCCGGCGCTGCGACATCCGGCGCCGTGTGCGGAACCGCGACGTCCGGGTACCCGGCGCCCGAATCGACCGCCTCGGGCGCCGCCGGGGGGTAGGCCTCGTCCGGATGGGCGGCATCCGCGGGGGCATGCGGAACGGCCACGTCCGGGTAGGCGGCCTCGATGTCGGCGGCCTCCGGGTACTCCTCATCGGGGTAGGCGGCTTCCAGGACGTCTTCGGGGGCGGCTTCGGGATGCTCGGGCTCGGCCCGAACACCCTGCGCCACAACACCTTCCGCGACAACGGGTATGGAATCGGTGTCGACCGCGTCGGGGTCCTCCTGCTCATCCTCCCTGGACCCGGACGGCCATTCGCCGCCGTATTCGTCCCCGGCCTCGTCGCCCCGCGACCAGCTGACCCGCGCCGACCCGGCGCCCACCGGCTCCTCCTCGGAGGGCCGCGGCTCGCCGAAGCCATAGTGCTCGGCGGCGACATCGGCTTCCTCGTGGCCCCACCTGTCGTCGGCGTCGTAGCCACCGACGTCCACGTCGCGGTCGAACTCGTAGGCGGCGAGCTCCCGGGCCGTGCGACGGCGGCGCGCCCCGACCACCACATACCCCAACACCGCGAACAATGCCGCGATCGGAATTAGCGCCAGCAGGTACCACCAGTTCCAGGCGAACTTCTTGGCGTGGGGAGGCATCGCCGCGCCGCTGGGCTGGTTCTGGCCCGACACCTGCAGGCCGGACAGCAGCGGCGCCAGGTTGGACGGCTCGGTGGCGAACGTGTTCTTCGCGCGGTTCCACGAGATCTTGCCGCCGGCGAACTTCTGGGAGATCACGTCGCCGTCCACCGCCTGATCGGCGACCGGCACGCCCAGTTTGCCGCCGGGGCCGCGAAGCTTGTCCCAGGCCGCCTTCATGGCGCCGCGCACGACGAACGCGCCGTGCTGGGACGTCCAGAAGATCACCGGCTTGTCGGCCGCGGCGAACGCGGAGACCCGGCTGCCGGGGACGCCGCCGTCGGACTCGTTGGCGATCGGGAAGCCCAGGTCGCTGCCGACCGGCCCGCCCAGCGACTCGTACTTGGCCAGCACGTCGCTCTCGATGGCGTTCGCGCCGGTGGCCTGGCTGAAGAACACCTTGCCGCCGGCGAAGTTCTGGGCGATCCCGTCGCCGCCGATGGGATATTGGCCGCCCTGCTTGGCGCCCAGCGGACCCGAGGCGCCGCCCGCGGCGCGCCACGCCATGTTGATCGCCGCGGTGGGATCGGTCGCCACCTGAAGGCCCTTGAGCTGGTCGGCCAGCGCCGGCGGGGTGGTGCTGAAGTCCTTGGTCTTCCGGTTCCAGGAGATCTGGCCGCCGGTGAACTTCTGCGAGGTGACCTCGCCGTCGTAGGTCTCGTCGCCGACCGGGGCGCCGAGCACGCCGCCCGAGCTGCCGAGCTTGTCCCACGCGGCGTTCATCGCGCCGCGCACCACGAAGGCGCCGTGCTCGGACGTCCAGAAGATCACCGGCTTGTCGCTGGCGGAGAACGTGGCCACCCGGCTGTCCGGCCCGGCGAGGCCGGGGACCTCGTTGATGGTCGGAAATCCCAGGTCGCTGTTGGCCGGGCCGCCGAGCGCCTCGTATTTGTCGAGGATCGGCCCGTAGACGAATTTGGCGCCGGTGTCGGTGGTGTAGAACATCTTGCCGCCGTCGAAGTCCAGCGCGAACCCGTCGCCGACCGGGTAGACGTCGCCCTTCCTGGGGCCCAGGGGTGAACTGTCGCCGCCGGCCTTCTCCCACGCCGCCATGATGGCCGCCTCGGCGTCGCCGATCGGGGACGCCGAGGCCGTGGGCGCCAGGAACGCCGCGGCCACCACCGCGGCCGCCATGCTCACCAGCGCGCGCCCGAACAGCCTGCGCAGTGGACCTCTCTGCGGTTTCACCAAGCCTCCCAGCCGACGGATATGCCCCTTGTTGCGGCCATGCCCGCACCCTGCAGACCCTGCGAGCGGGTGATACCCCCACCGCGAGTTGGCAACCCGCATCGGTACGCGTTATCGCCGGGCTCGCATAACTTTGCTCCAGCGACCGGAGAATTCGAAGCCAAATCACGAATTTTACGAAAACGGATATCACTCCGATGTCGAAATGATGCGGGGCCACAGCCATGTCGCGACCATTCGGTCCGCAGGTCGCGCGTCATCACCGGAGTGCGGGCAGCAAAACGCATGCGCCGACGGTACGCGAGGCCGTCGATCGAAGCGGGATATACCCGGCCAAAACACCGATCGGCGCACGGTTGAATTTGCCCGCGAATGTGCCGCGGACCAAACGACGCGACGACGGAGTCGTTGCCTGTCAACACGATTGCGTTCGCCAACGGCGCGCCGACGGGGCCGCCGCGGAGGCTAGACCCCGAGGCTGCGCCCGATGATCTCCTTCATGATCTCGGTCGTGCCACCGTAGATCGTCTGCACCCGGGCGTCGAGATAGGCACGCGCGACCGGGTATTCGCGCATGTAGCCGTACCCGCCGTGCAGCTGCAGGCAGCGGTCGATCAGGTGGACCTGCTTCTCGGTGGAGTACCACTTGGCCATCGCGGCCTGTTCGGCGGTCAGCTTCTCCTCGAGGTGCAGCCGGATGAACTCGTCGACCATGACGCGCACCACGGTGGCCTCGGTGGCCAGCTCGGCCAGCACGAAGCGGCTGTTCTGGAAGCTGCCGATGGGTTTGCCAAAGGCCTTGCGCTCCTTGGTGTATCGCAGCGTGTCCTCCAGCACGGCCTCCATCGCGGCGGCCGCCATGATGGCGATCGAGATCCGTTCCTGCGGCAGGTTCTGCACCAGGTAGATGAAGCCCTTGCCCTCCTCGCCGAGCAGGTTTTCGACGGGAACGTGCACGTCGGTGAACGACAATTCGGCGGTGTCCTGGGCGTCCAGCCCGATCTTGTCCAGGTGCCGTCCGCGTTCGAAGCCCTTCATGCCGCGTTCGACGACGAGCAGCGAAAAGCCGTGTGCCCCCTGGTCCGGGTCGGTCTGCGCCACCACGATCACCAAGTCCGAGTTGATCCCGTTGGTGATGAACGTCTTTGAGCCGTTGAGCACGTAGTGATCACCCTGCTTGACGGCGCGGGTCTTGATGCCCTGTAGGTCGCTGCCGGTGCCCGGCTCGGTCATCGCGATGGCGGTGATCAGCTCCCCGCTGCAGAACTTGGGCAACCAGCGCTGCTTCTGCTCCTCGGTGGCCAGCCGCAGCAGGTACGGGGCGACCACGTCGTTCTGCAGCCCGAACCCGATCCCGCTGTAGCGCCCGGCGGTGGTCTCCTCGGTGACGATCGTGTTGTACCGGAAGTCGGGGTTGCCGCCGCCGCCGTACTCCTCGGGCACCGCCATGCCGAGAAAGCCCTGTTTGCCCGCCTCGAGCCACACGCCGCGGTCGACGATCTTGGCCTTCTCCCATTCCTCGTGATACGGCGCGACGTGGCGCTCGAGAAAGGTCCGGTAGGACTCGCGGAACAATTCGTGCTCGGGCTCGAAAAGAGTGCGCTGGTACTTGACGGCACTGCTCATGGCTGACCTCCGGGCGAACGGGAACTCTGCCGCCCAACATATACCAACCAGACGGTTGGTCGGCGGCTGGGCACGTCGGCTATTGCGCCGGGTCGCCGTTGGCGGCGAACTCGCGCAGGCTGGCGGCCAGCGCCACCGGGACCCGGGCCCGCAGGCGGGTCCCCTCCGGGTTGTGCTCGGTCTGCTGCACCCGCCCGTCGGCGTGCACCCGGGCCACCAGGTCGCCGCGGTCGTAGGGGATCACCACGTCGACGGCGGTGTCGGCGGGCGTCGTGAGCTCGGCCATCCGGCGGCGCAGGGCGTCGATCCCCTCGCCGGTGCGGGCGGAGACGAACACCGCGCCGGGCAGCCCGTGCCGAAGCTTGGCCAGCATCAGATCGCTCGCGGCATCCACCTTGTTCACCACCAACAGCTCGGGCGGCGGGTCGCCATCGTGCTCGGCCCCATAGTCGGAGACGACCTCGGAGATCACCTGCCGCACCGCGTCGATCTGGGCCGGCGGGTTGACGTCGGAGCCGTCGACGACGTGCACCAGCAGGTCGGCGTCGACCACCTCCTCCAGCGTGGAGCGGAACGCCTCGACCAGCTGGGTGGGCAGGTGCCGCACGAAGCCGACGGTGTCGGTGAGAACATACGGCCTGCCGTCGTCGAACTCGGCGCGCCGGGTGGTGGGGTCCAGCGTGGCGAACAGCGCGTCCTCCACCAGCACCCCGGCCCCGGTCAGCGCGTTGAGCAGGCTGGACTTGCCGGCGTTGGTGTAGCCGACGATGGCGATCGACGGGATGTCGCTGCCGAGCCGACGGCTGCGCTGGGTGTCGCGCGCCTGCTTCATGGCCTTGATGTCGCGGCGCAGCTTGGCCATCCGCTCCCGGATGCGCCGCCGGTCGGTCTCGATCTTCGTCTCACCCGGACCGCGCAGTCCCACCCCGCCGCCGCTGCCGCCGGCCCGGCCGCCGGCCTGCCGCGACATGGACTCGCCCCAGCCGCGCAGCCTCGGCAGCATGTACTCCATCTGGGCCAGCGAGACCTGCGCCTTGCCCTCCCGGCTGGTGGCGTGCTGGGCGAAGATGTCGAGGATCAGCGCGGTGCGGTCGATGACCTTGACCTTCACCGCCTTCTCCAGCGCGGTCAGCTGCGCCGGGGACAGCTCGCCGTCGCAGATGACGGTGTCGGCGCCGGTCGCCAGGACCACCTCGCGCAACTCGGCGGCCTTGCCCGACCCGATGTAGGTGGACGGGTCGGGGCGGTCGCGGCGCTGGATGAGTCCCTCGAGCACCAGGGAGCCGGCGGTCTCGGCCAGCGCGGCGAGCTCGGCCAGGCTGGCCTGGTTGTCCGCCGCGCTGCCCTCGGTCCACACCCCGACCAGCACCACGCGCTCCAGCCGCAGCTGGCGGTACTCGACCTCGGAGATGTCGGCCAGCTCGGTCGACAGCCCGGCGACCCGGCGCAGCGCCGATCGGTCCTCGAGGGCGAGCTCGCCCGCACTGGGCTCTGGATCCGGGTGATCGTGAAAGGGAGTTTCGGGATGAGTCATAGGCAATTAGCAATGGTGCACGCCAAATCGGTGCAGCGCACTTGATTTAACGCTCCTGCGCGCACCACCATTCCTCGCTGATCTCGCCGCGGGCCACCAGCACCGACGGCCCGCGCAGGTAGCTGGTGGCGTCGGTGACGGTGACGACGACGTCGCCGCCCGGCACCCGGACCGTGAGCGTGCCGGTGTCGGCGCCGGCGTCGGCCAGCGCGGCGACCGCGGCCGCGACCGTTCCCGTGCCGCACGAGCGGGTTTCGCCCACGCCGCGCTCGTGCACCCGCATCCGCACCAGCCCGCCGTCCGCCCGCGTGAGGATCTCGACGTTGACCCCGTCGGGGAACTGCGCACGGTCGTATTGCACGGGCGCGCCCACGTCCAGGGCCGCGAGGTCGTCGACGCTCAGGTCGGCGGCCACGCACGCCAGGTGCGGGTTGCCCACGTCGACCGCCAGCCCGGTGAACCGCCGCCCGCCGACCACGACCTCGAAGGCCGGCCCGCCGCTGCCCAGCCGGTTGGCCTTGCCCATGTCGACGGTGACGTCGGCGCCGGTGGCATCGGCGCGGTGCAGGGTTACCGGCCGGGGTCCGGCCAGCGACCCGACCACGAACTGGCCGCGGGACTCCAAACCGCTGGCGCGCAGGTAATGCGCGAACACCCGCGCGCCGTTGCCGCACATCTGGGCGGTCGACCCGTCGGCGTTGCGGTAGTCCATGTACCAGTCGTTCGGTTCGACGCCGTCGGGCAGGCGGGCGAGCACACCGGCGCTCACCGCGGCGTCCGCGGTGGTGATCCGCAACACACCGTCGGCGCCCAGTCCGCGGCGCCGGTCGCACAGCGCGGCCACCCGCGCCGGGGTGAGGGACAGTTCGGCGCCGACGTCGGACAGCAGTACGAAATCGTTCTGGGTGCCGTGGCCCTTGGCGAAGATCATGTGCGCCACTCCTCGATCCCGGCTGCACCGGCATCTTCGTCGTCGGCGCGGATCACCTGCTCAGGATACGGGCCGCCACGCTCGGGTAACGCCATCGACGAGGCCGGCCGGATCGGCGGCGTCCAGCCAGTGCACCCGGTGGTCCCGGCGAAACCAGGAGCGCTGCCGGCGCACGTAGCGACGGGTGCCCACGAAGGTCTGCTCACGCGCCTCGCCGTTTCCGCCCGCGTCGAGGTCGGCGATCACCTGGGCGTAGCCCAGGGCGCGCGACGCGGTGACCCCCTCGCGCAGACCACGCTGCAGGAGCGCGCGCACCTCGTCGACCAGGCCCCGGTCGAACATCGTGTCGGTGCGGCGCGCCAGCCTCTCGTCGAGAAGCGTTGTGTCGCAGTCCAATCCGACGATGACCGTGTCCCAGCGCGGGGCGCCGATGCGCGGCGCGGACGCGGCGAAGGGCCGGCCGGTGAGCTCGACCACCTCGAGCGCGCGCACCGTGCGCCGGCCGTCGGTGGGCAGGATCGCCGCGGCGGCCGCGGGGTCGCGCCGGGCCAGCTCGGCGTGCAGCGGCCCCGCCCCGACCTCGGCGAGCCGCCGCTCCCAGCGCGCGCGCACCGCGGGATCGGTGGCGGGAAACGCCCAGTCGTCGAGCAGCGACTGGATGTAGAGCATCGAACCGCCCACGATCACCGGCAGCGCGCCGCGGGCCGCGATCGCCTCGATGTCGGCGGCGGCGGAGCGCTGATAGCGGGCGACGGTCGCGGTCTCGGTGACGTCGAGCACGTCGAGCTGGTGGTGCGGGATGCCGCGGCGCGCCTCGACGGGCAGCTTGGCGGTCCCGATGTCCATCCCGCGGTAGAGCTGCATCGCGTCGGCGTTGACGATCTCGGCCCGGATGCCGAGCCGCTCGACCCGTTCGGCGAGGTCCAGCGCCAGCTGCGACTTGCCGGTGCCGGTGGGGCCGATGATCGCGAGCGGTCTCATCGCTGCCTAGAGCTGCCAGGCGCCGGCGAAGTAGCCCACCCCGTAGGGCGCGCCCCGGTAGAGCTCCTTGGCCGACCGCGGCCCGGGCTCGGCCAGGCCGGCCAGCACACCGAACGCGACCCGCCCCAGGATCTGCGGGGGCAGCGCGCTCAGCGCGGCGGCGTCGCCGTTGGCCAGCGCGTCGTCGAGGGCCAGCTGGGCGTCGGCGTCGCCGGGGTGGTACCCGCCGGGCGCGCTCGCCGTCAGGGTGTTGGCGCCGTCGGCGACGATCAGCACGCCGACCGGATCGGGCGCGCGGTCGATCTCGGCGCGCAGTCGCCTGCCCTCGGCCAGCGCGGCGCCGGCGTCATGGTCGCCGCGGTAGACGTGGACGCGCGCATCGGCCTCGGGCATGAGCCGGCCACGGACCCAGGCGGCGATCAGCGCGCAGGGCGGCATCTCGACCGGCGGGCCGTCCCCGGGCCGGGGCGAGAGCCGGACCGGCACGTCCGCCCCGAAGCCCGCGAAGGTGCCCGTCGCGTCGGGGCCCAGCACGTCGTCAGCGCGGCCCGTCCCGACGACGATCCAGCGCGGCGGCAGCACGGCGGCCGCGGCCAGCACCGCCGCGGACAAGTCGGCCAGCTCGGCGGCGGCCGCGCCGGCGAGCTCGGGGACCAGCACCGGCGCCGAGGGAATGATCGCGATGGCGCTCAGCACGCCACCAAACTAACGCGGGCCAACCGCACTACGTGACGGTCGGGGTTTCCTCGGGCTCGGCCGGGGACACTGCGGCCGGTTCGTGCTGCTCGTCGCGTGGGACGTCTTGCCCCGTCCCCGCCGCCATCGTCGCGGCCTCCCCGCGAGCCAGCCCAACCGTGGCAATGATCACCAGAGCCACCGCCCCGATCAGGACGATCACCTCGGGCCCTGCGACGTCGAACGTCTCGCCGAGGAGGATCCCTCCGAGCACGCCGGCCACGACCGGCTTGGCCACGGTCATCGTCGGCAGCGATGCGGTCAGCGCGCCGGCGCGGAACGCCGACTGCTGGAAGATCATCCCCGCCAGCATCATCACCAGCCACGGTATGAACTCCGGCGAAGTCAGCGCGGCCCCGAGGCCGTCTTCGAGCACCTCGACGAGCCCCTTCGTCAGCACCGCGAACAGCGCCAACGACGACCCGGCCACCAGGGCCAGCAGCACCGCGGCGACGGGACGGCCCGACCAGACCCGGGCCCCCAGCACGCACAGCACCAACGCCGGGCCCATGACCGAGCCCACGATGATCCAGGTGGACACCGGGGCTCGCTGCAGGCCGGACTTCGGGTCGCCGACGATGATGACCACCGCCAACGCGCCGGCCAGCACGATCGCCCACACCCATTCCCAGCGGGTCACCCGGTGCCGGGTCAGCCGCGAGTAGATGGGCAGGGCGAATAGCAGCGCCGTCACCTGCAGCGCCGTCACCAGCACCACCGAACCCCACGCCAGAGCGCCGGCCTGCAGGCTGTAGTTGACGATCGCCGCCGCACCACCCAACCACCACCGCTTGTCACGAAGTGACATGCGGAACAGCTCGAGGTGTCCTACCTTTTTGTCGGTGATTTCCTGTGCGGAGCGCTGCCGGATCACATCGCCGACGGCGGAGGACAGCGCGGCGCACAACGCGATCAAAGCCGCGATGTCCACTTTGGACATGGGCACCCCCTCACCAGCGCTCCCCGAAAAGCTTTGCGTACACGTGCCGTTTTCTACGAGTTCACGCCCACTGTAGTTCGACAGCGGCCCCGTCGACCCCGGCCGGAAGGCGGCGACCCATCAATCGTTACGCCAATTTTGTCGATTGTTACGCCAGTTACGCCTCGAACCCGTGCACCGGCCGGCTTTGCGCAACGCCGGCAACCACCATAGCGGGGGCTCGCATGCGGCCACGGGTGGGCACCGACCAAGGTGGCGGCGCGCCGCCCGGCAAGCTGCTTGAATACTGTTGGAAACGGTTAGGAAATAGCTGTATGGGCGCCGCTACGCGCGGCAGGGCAGGTGACGAGCGATGACGGCTGACGAACCCCGGGGCCAAGATTCACCCAAGGATTCACCCAAGCCGTCGCCGCGTCCCGGACCGCGTCCCGGTCCCCGGCCTGTCAGCTCGGGGGCCCGGCCCGTCCCCCACCCGGTGCCCGCGCCCCTGTCCAGCGATCCGCATCGGTTCGGGCGCGTCGACGACGACGGCACGGTGTGGCTGATCAGCGGGGCCGGCGAACGCGTCGTCGGGTCCTGGCAGGCCGGCGACGCCGAGGCCGCATTCGCCCACTTCGGTCGGCGCTTCGAGGACCTGAGCACCGAGATCACGCTCATGGAGGAGCGGCTGGCGTCGGGCACCGGCGATGCCCGCAAGATCAAGGCCCACGCGGCCGAGCTTGCCGAATCGTTGCCGACGGCGTGCGTGCTCGGTGACATCGACGCGCTCGCGCGCCGGCTGACGACGGTTCTCGAGCACGCCGAGGCGACGGTCGCCGCGGACAAGTCCCGGCGCGAGGAGCATCGCGCCGCCCAGACCGCCCGCAAGGAGGCGCTGGCTGCCGAGGCCGAGGACCTGGCCGCCAACTCGACGCAATGGAAGGCCGCCGGCGACCGGCTGCGGGCAATCCTGGACGAGTGGAAGACGATCAGCGGCCTGGACCGCAAGGTCGACGACGCGCTGTGGAAGCGCTATTCCGCGGCGCGGGAAGCGTTCAACCGGCGGCGAGGGGCCCACTTCGCCGAGCTGGACCGCGAGCGATCGGGGATTCGGGAGTCCAAGGAACGGCTCTGCGAACGGGCCGAGCAGCTGTCCGGCTCGACGGACTGGACCGCGACGAGCGCGGAATTCCGCAAGCTGCTCAGCGAATGGAAGGCCGCGGGACGCGCCTCCAGGGACGTCGACGACGCGCTGTGGCGCCGCTTCAAGGCCGCGCAGGACACGTTCTTCACCGCGCGCAACGCCGCGACGGCGGAAAAGGACGCGGAGTTGCGGGCCAACGCCGCCGCCAAGGAGGCGCTGTTGGCCGAGGCGGAGAAGCTGGACACCGGCAATCACGACGCGGCCCGGGCGGCGCTGCGGTCGATCGTCGAGAGGTGGGACGCGATCGGCCGGGTGCCCCGGGAACGGTCCGCCGAGTTGGAGCGGCGGCTGCGCGCGGTCGAGAAAAGGGTGCGCGACGCCGGCGACGCGGATTGGTCCGACCCCCAGGCGCAGGCGCGCGCCGAGCAGTTCGCGACCCGTGCCGAGCAGTACGAGCAGCAGGCCCGCAAGGCCGAGGCGGCCGGCCGCACCAAGGAAGCCGAGGAAGCCAAGGCCAACGCCGAGCAGTGGCGGCAGTGGGCCGACGCGGCCGCCGAGGCGCTGACCCGCAGGTCCTAGTTTTCGGGGTTTTCGGGCTCGTCCGGTTTGTCGGCCGGTTCGTCGGGCGTGTCGTCGGCTTGCAGGCTGTCCAGCAGTGTCTTGGACTGCTGGCGTGCCGCGGCCTGGCGCCGCTGCTCCTCGGCTGCGAGCTGCACGACGGTGCGCGCCCACACCACGCGGGCCCAGTGAAAGCTCAACGCGATCACGGTGATCCACGCGACGATCAGCCCCACACCGGGGCCCGGATGACCGGCGGCCACGGTCTGGCGCGACCACACCGCCAGCAGGCCGGCGGCGCTGGCGATCGCCGAGCCCGCCAGCGCGACCCAGGCCAGCGCCCATCGCCGCGTCAGCAACGCCACCATTGAGAATCCCACGCCGAACACCAGCGCCAGCCACTCGAACACCCGCAACGGCAGGCCCAGCGCGGCCGCGCCGGCGCCGTGGCTGCTGAACAGCACATCCCAGCCGCGCACGGCGCCGGTGTGCGGCAGGATGAACGAGCCCAGCAGCACGAACACCAGGATGGCGACGACGAATCCCCTTGGGCCGGGGTCGATCTCGCGTGCGACGCGGCGTTCGGCGGCCTCGATCTCGGAACGCAGGGCGTCGATGTCGACGTGCTCTTTCTTCTGTTGTTTCTTCATCGGGCGCACCCGAGCGGCTCAACCGGTCCCGCGACCGAGGGCCCGACACCGGGCATGCCGAGGACGACACCGCGCGGGCGCCGCCCGGCGGCGTGGGCGTCGCCGGCGCGGGTGCGGCGGTGGGTCGCCACCCCGGCGTCGGCGATCAGGTGGTGCGGCGCGGCGTCGGTGACCACCGTGGTGACGATGTCACCGGGCCTGACGTCCCCGGGCGCGTCGACGGCGAAGTGCACCAGCCGGCCGTCGCGGGCGCGACCGGTCATGCGCGAAGTGCGGGCGTCCTTGCGTCCTTCGCCGGTGGCGACGAGCAGCTCGACGGTCCGTCCGATCAGCGCCCGGTTGCCCTCCAGCGAGATCTGCTCCTGCAGCTCGACCAGCCGCTCGTAGCGTTCCTGCACAACGGGTTTCGGAATCTGTCCGCCGAGTTCGGCGGCCGGGGTGCCGGGCCGCTTCGAATACTGGAAGGTGAACGCGGCCGCGAACCGAGCCTGCCGCACCACGTCGAGCGTGGCCGCGAAGTCCTCCTCGGTCTCGCCGGGAAACCCGACGATCAGGTCGGTGGTGATCGCGGCGTGCGGCATGGCCGCCCGGACCCGGTCGATGATGCCGAGGTAGCGCTCGGCGCGGTACGACCGCCGCATCGCGCGCAGCACCCGGTCGGATCCCGACTGCAGCGGCATGTGCAGGGCGGGGCAGACATTCGGCGTCTGCGCCATCGCCTCGATGACGTCGTCGGTGAACTCGGCCGGGTGCGGCGAGGTGAACCGCACCCGCTCCAGCCCGTCGATTCCCCCGCAGGCCCGCAGCAGCTCGGCGAACGCGCCGCGATTCCGCGTTAGCTCGGGGTCGGCGAAGGAGACCCCGTAGGCGTTGACGTTCTGGCCCAGCAGCGTGACCTCGAGCACGCCGTCGTCGACCAGCGATTGCACCTCGGCGAGGATGTCGGCCGGACTGCGGTCGACCTCCTTGCCGCGCAGCGCCGGGACGATGCAGAAGGTGCAGCTGTTGTTGCAGCCGACGGAGATGGAAACCCATGCGGCGTAGGCGGATTCGCGGGCGCTCGGCAGCGATGACGGGAACTGTTGCAGCGCCTCGGCGATTTCCACCTGGGCGACCCTGTTGTGCCGGGCCCGGTCGAGCAGCGTGGGCAGCGATCCGATGTTGTGCGTGCCGAAGACGACGTCGACCCACGGCGCCTTGCGCAGCAACGCGTCTCGATCCTTTTGCGCCAGGCAGCCGCCGACCGCGATCTGCATCTCGGGGTTGCCGCGCTTGCGCGGGGCCAGGTGGCTGAGGTTGCCGTACAGCTTGTTGTCGGCGTTCTCCCGCACGGCGCAGGTGTTGAACACCACCACGTCGGCGTCGGAGCCGTCGGCGGCCCGCCGGTAGCCGGCCGCTTCCAGCAGCCCCGCCAGCCGCTCGGAATCGTGGACGTTCATCTGGCAGCCGTAGGTGCGCACCTGGTAGGTGCGGGCCGGAGCCGCCAGCGAAGTCACCGGGTTGGTCACGGGCCCATGGTACGGCGGTCGGGAAGCTGACTAGCGGCCCGGGAGCGATCGCGGTAGCCCGAACGACGGAAGCACGCTGGTGTCGAAGCGAGGTAGCCTCCACGTCGCAGCGGCGCCGTGCCGACCGTCCGAGCCGCGGCTATAGTTCCGCGCGAACCACGCGTTGCGCTCTGACGTCGGGCAGGTGGCGCCCTGCGAGTTCGTAATCGGCGTCATCGTGGAGGACCACTAGACCTTTAGCCGCCGCGGTGCCGCAGATCAGCAGATCGACGACTGACAAGGCCCGCACAGCACCCACTTCTGCGAGCCGGCGCTGCGCCGAATCTATCCACCGCCATACGGATTTCGGCACGGGCACATCGGGATAGACGTCACCAAACATCTGACTCATCTGGTCGAACTCTTCTGCATTCCGCGCCGACCGACAAAACTCGGCCCGTTGCGGTTGGCACGATCCGACAGCCCCACTGAGAAGCGAAAAACTCCATTCCTCGCTGAGTTCAGGCTGTCGTTGGAGGCGCCAAACCGCAGACGAATCCGCAAGAAAGGAGATCAAGACCCAATGGCCTTCTCGTCGGCGCGTGCCGCGAGCCAGCCTTCATAATCCCAACCCTTTGCGTGCTCGCGAGACCGGGCCAGCGCCTCGATGCGCCGAAATCGCTCGACGTAGTCCCGCATCGCGAGGTTCACTGCTTCCTTTTTGGTATGCACTCCGGCGATTCGCATGACTTCGGCCAGCGCGTCGTCGTCGAGGTCGATTTGCGTCACCGACACGACAGCCTCCAACGTTGGTGATGTATGAATTGTTGGTGATGTATGAATTCAGCATATATCGCCAACACGCTCCTCCTCAGACGCGTCGGCGCTCCCGTTCGGCGGCCAACTCGGCAAGGACGACCTCACACGCCAGGTTCTGGTCGTAGCCACGCCGCACCAGCATGCCGACCAGCCTGCGGCTCACCCTCGCGTCGACCTGGCTCAGCGTCTCCCGTCGCAGCCTGGCCCGCACCAGCTGCTCGGCCCGGTCTCGCTCGGCGCCGGTGTCGATCCCGGCCAGCGCCGTGGTGATCACGTCGTCGTCGACGCCCTTGGTGCGCAGCTCCGCGGCCAGCGTGCGCTTGCTTTTCCCCACGTTGGCCCGCCGGGAGTGCACCCAGTGCTGGGCAAAGTCGGCGTCATCCACCAGGCCGGCGGCGGCCAGCCGGTCCAGCACCCGGGCGCTGACGTCGTCGGGGTAACCGCGTTTGGCCAGCTGACTGGACAACTCGGCGCGGGTGCGCGACCTCGCGGTGAGCAGGCGCAGGCACAACGCCCGCGCCTGCTCCTCGCGCGATGGCTCAGAAGTCGACGGGAGCGGGGAGGACATCGCCGGAGGGATCATCCGTCACGACCGCGCCAATGCCGAGCTTTTCCTTGATCTTCTTCTCGATCTCGTTGGCCACGTCGGCGTTTTCCATCAGGAAGGTGCGGACGTTCTCCTTGCCCTGGCCGAGCTGCTCGCCCTCGTAGGTGAACCAGGAACCGGACTTGCGGATGAAGCCCTGATCCACGCCCATGTCGATCAGCGAGCCCTCCCGGCTGATGCCCCGGCCGTAGAGGATGTCAAACTCGGCCTGTTTGAAGGGCGGGGCGCAGTTGTGCACGACAACGCCTTCCGCGACGAGGTTGTGCAGTTCCTCGACCTCGAGGTCGAACGTCCGTACCCGCCGCGTTGGCAGCACTTCCCGGATCACCGAGTACCGGAGCTCTTCCGCCAGCACATCGTGCAGAAACTTGTCATCCAAGGCATCCGCCAGCGCCTGCACACGGTCCCGGCGGAGACGGCTGCTACCCAAGACCTGCTTCATGCCGCCTCGAGGATCGCCGGCGCCGGCACCGATCATTGCCGCGGCCTCCTGCGCGGTCACGCCACGCTCGTCAAGATAGTTGAGCACGGCATCGGCAATCTCCGACGACAGATATGACGCCTGCGACCCCCGTCGGCGGCCCTGCATGGCTTCTGGGATGGCCTTCGTAAGAGCCATACCGCGCGGCCCCCACATGGGGACTGCGTCGGCGAACGCCGTGACGTTTTCCATACCGGAAACCCGGACCTCGAACACCTGGCGCTTGCTCTGGACCCGTCGGCCGTTGACGATGCTCGGCCGCTTCTGGGTGGGATCGTAATTTCGAACGGTGCTCACGACACCGAATCGCAATAGCAGCCAATGGATTTGGTGCGCAAGCTGTTCGGAGGTCGTCGTGTAACCGACGCGAAGCGCCCCGGTCTGTTCCCTGCTCACCCAGCCGTCGCTCTCGAACAGGCCGAAGAGCAGATTCCCGGCTACGTCGGCGGCGATATCCGGCTCGAAGAACCAGTTCGGAATCGTCTTCTCCCATGCAAGCTTGCCGTGGATACCGGCCCGCCGGCAAAGGTCGAGGACACCGTTGCGCTCACCAGGTCGATGAGCGATCGCCAGTGACATGCGCCCCTGCGGGTGCGCGGCACAACCGAGTTCGGCAGCGATTCGGGTCACGTCATCAATGAGTGCCGGCTGAATATTGATGAAGTTGACCGGGGTCTTACCCCCCACGTAGCCATCCCCGATCAGATAGCCAAGCAGCCGTGCATGATCCGCCGAGATCGGCGCCCGGTCACCAAATCCCTCGAAGCGCCGCGGTTGCGCCACCCGGTCTCCCTTGCGGAGTTCCCCGGCCTGACGCCAGCCGTATTCTGTCAGCACCTTGTGATCGGGCGTGACCCACACGGTTGTGCCTCCGGCGATCCGCAACCCGATCACATCCTGCGTTCCCTGATCGAACCAGGACACCACGGGCCGCGCATGCAGTGTTCCGTCCTTGGCCGCAGCCACGACATGGATCCGCTTGCGCCCATCGACGACGTCCTCGATGCGGTGGGTCGTACCGGTGACCGGATCGAAGATCCGGGTGCCCTCGGCGAGGCACTTGTTCTTGACGAGCTTGACCCGGGTGCGGTTGCCGACCGCGTTGGTGCCGTCCTTGAGCGTCTCGATCCGGCGCACGTCCATGCGCACCGACGCGTAGAACTTCAAAGCCTTTCCGCCCGTCGTCGTTTCTGGACTGCCGAACATCACCCCGATTTTTTCGCGGAGCTGGTTGATGAAGATCGCCGTGGTTCCCGAATTGTTCAGCGCGCCGGTCATTTTCCGCAGCGCCTGGCTCATCAGCCGGGCCTGCAGGCCGACGTGGCTGTCGCCCATCTCGCCCTCGAGCTCCGCGCGCGGCACCAGCGCCGCCACCGAGTCGATGACCAGGATGTCCAGCGCGCCGGAGCGGATCAGCATGTCGGCGATCTCCAGCGCCTGCTCACCGGTGTCGGGCTGGCTGACCAGCAGCGAATCGGTGTCGACTCCGAGCTTCTTGGCGTAGTCGGGGTCCAGGGCGTGCTCGGCGTCGATGAACGCCGCGACGCCGCCGGCGGCCTGGGCGTTGGCCACCGCGTGCAGCGCGACGGTGGTCTTACCCGAGGACTCCGGACCGTAGATCTCCACGACCCTGCCGCGCGGCAGGCCGCCGATGCCCAGGGCCACGTCCAGTGCGATGGATCCGGTCGGGATGACCGATATCGGCTGACGCATCTCGTCGCCGAGACGCATCACCGAGCCTTTCCCGTAGCTCTTTTCGATCTGGGCCATCGCCAGCTCGAGAGCCTTCTCGCGGTCGGGGGCTTGCGTCATGGTGCCTCTCCTTGGTCGGTGTTTCGGTGACCGGTATCGGTCGGTTGGCCGTGACACTAGAGATGGCCACCGACAAGTCCACATCTCCGAACGCTCACCACAGTAGCCGAACACCTGTTCGATTCAAGTTCGACACGCCGCAGCGAACCGGGTGTGGCAACATCGGCTACCGAAAGGCGCCGACGGGGCCTTCAGGAAATCCGACAAGGCCTGAGGAAACCGGTGCGAATCCGGTGCGGTCCCGCCACTGTGATCGGGCTGGGCATGTCCCAACCCGAGAGCCAGATACTCACCGTTGGCGCCTCCTCGACACAACTGGGGCGGATCTCCCCAGAGAGGGTGAGCATGGACATCTCTGCCGAGCTGGCCGAAATATCTTCCTACAAGGGCTTTTTCGCGCTGACCGTGGGCGGTGACGCGGCGGGATGGCATCCGGTGAGGCAGTCCTACGCCGACGGCTGCGCCGATTTGGTCGAGGCCACCGCCCGGCGCTACCGCACGACGGACTTGCGGATCGGCGCCTCCCTGGTGCATCTCGGCCACGCCACCCGGCTGTGGTCACCGGTGCTCGCGTGCGCGCTGGCCCACGGCGTCGTTCCCGATCTCAAGGACCTGCAACGCGCCGACGACGGGGCGCAACTGCGAATGCCCGAGCCCGTCGGGCAAGCCATCGACTCGCCGTCGGCGAATTTGCTGTACCGGATCGTGGTGAAACAGCACATGAAGCCGTTCGCCGCCGGCCTGCGGGTCAAGCTGGCGCCCGCCCTGCTCGCGGGCAACATCGCGTCCGCGCTCGTCGGGGCGTCCCGGGCCCTGCTTTCGGCCCGGCCGGACCTGCGCCGCCCCATCGTCGAGGTCACCAACTCACTGCTGGACACCGGCATGCTGGCCGGAGCCGGCGTCGTCACCGGCCCGCATCTGGGCTTCCGGCGGCGCAGCTGCTGCCTGTTCTACCGCGTCCCCGGCCGGGCGGTCTGCCACGATTGCGTCTTTCGGCGGACACCGCGGCGGGCACGGCGATCCACCCGCCGCTGAGTCACCACTGATCGCGGGGCACGTCGAAGTCGACGCACAACGCCCGCCACACGTCGCGCGGGTCCACGCCGTCCTCGATGGCCTGGGCGGCGGTCCGGCCGTCGAGACCGGTCAGCACGTGATCCACCAGAACCGATGCCCCGTAGGTGGCGCCGAACCGCAACACCACCCTGTCGTTGAACTCCGTCAGCCGCACGCCAGTCAACATACCCAGTCGCTCAGCCCGCAAGGGCCAGCGCGTCGTGGCACACCCGCACCGGGTCGGCGACGCCGGCGATGCCGGCGGCGGCTTCCCGGGCGGCCTCGCGGTAGCCGGGCGAGGACAGCACGTCGTTCGTCGCGGCGGCCAGCGCGCCGGCGGTCAACGGGCGAACCAGCCGCGCGCTCCCCTGCCGGACCACCCGGTTGGCGATCTCCCACTGGTCGCCCCCGCCGGGCACCACCACCAACGGCACCCCGGCCAGCAGCGCCTTGGCCACCGTCCCGTGACCGCCGCCGCAGATCACCACGTCGGCATGCGCCATCAGCTCGTCCTGGCGCCCCAGCCCCACCACAGCCCACGGCGGCACGGTCAGGTCCGATCCGCCCAGCCGCGACACCACCAGGCGCGACCCCGCCGGCAGCGTGTCGCCCGGCGTCAGGCAGTCCAGTGCGACTTCGGCCAGGCCGGCGGTCCCGGTCAGCGCGGTCGACGGCGCGACCACCACCACCGGGCCGGGGCCCGCGGGAACCTCGAGCACCCGCTCGGTCGGCTCGAAGTGCAACGGGCCGACGACGACGGCCTCGTCGGGCCAGTCCGGGCGCGGCACCTCGAGTGCGGGCAGCGTGGCGATCAGCCGGCGCAGCGGGCCGGGATCGACGGCGGGCAACCCGATCTGCAGCCGCACGGCGGCACGCTGCTTGATGCCGGCGCGCCAGGATCGCGCGGTCAGCGCGCGCATCGTGGCATCGCGCAGCCGGCCGCGGACGCCGGCGCCGGGCGCGAGGCCGCTGCCGATCGGCGGCAACCCCTTGGACGGCAGATACAGCGGATGCGGGTTGAGCTCGATCCACGGAATGCCCAGCAGCTCGGCGGCCATCCCCCCGCCCGCCGTGATGACGTCGGACACCACCAGGTCGGGCGCCAGGTCGCGCAGCGCGGGCACGTTGAGCACCGCCATCCGCGCCGCGCGCCGGTGGATCCTGGCCCCGGCGTCGACGTCGTCGTCCAGCGCCGCGAGCCCCTCCAGCGCGACCGCGTCCAGGCCGGCGGCGCGGGCCGCCTCGACCCATTGCCCGCCGGTGAACAGGGTGGGCTCGTCGCCGGCGTCGCGGAAGCGCAGGCACAGCGCGATCGCCGGAAAGGAGTGCCCGGGATCCGGCCCGGCGACCACGGCGACACGCATCCGCCCTACCCTGCCACAGCCACGCTCGAATACGCTGGCCACCATGACCGAGGTGACACAGACAACCGCCGAGAACACCCGCACGGTCGAGGCTTTCCTGAACGCCTTGCAGGAGGAGGACTTCGAGACCATTGAATCGTTGTTCGACGACGACCTCGTCTACGAGAACGTCGGACTTTCGAGGATCCGCGGCGGGCGACGAACGGCGAAGCTGCTGAGCAGGATGCAGGGCCGCGTCGGATTCGAGGTGAAGATCCACCGCATCGCGGCCGACGGTGGCGCGGTGCTCACCGAGCGCACCGACGCGCTGATCTTCGGCCCGCTGCGAATTCAGTTCTGGGCGTGCGGGATCTTCGAGGTCCACAACGGGCGGATCACCCTGTGGCGCGACTACGTCGACGTCTACGACATGCTCAAGGCGACGGTTCGTGGGCTGGCGGCGCTGGTGCTGCCGTCACTGAAGGCATCGTTCTAACGGGCATGACCAAAGACACGGCGCGCACCAAGCCCAACGCGTGGCAATACATCCGCTACTGCTGCGGGCGGCGGCTGCCCGACTCGATGCGGGATTGGGTGCGAAATGACCTGGCGGGCAAGGGCGCCGTCGCCCGGATGATGTTGCGTGTGGCGGTGCCGGCGGTGCTGGTGCTCATTCCGTTCTGGTTCATCCCGACGACGCTGGACGTCCACCTGAGCATGACGCTGCCGATTCTCATTCCGTTCGTGTACTTTTCGCACGCGCTGAACAAGGTGTGGCGCCGGCACATGCTGGCCGTGCACGGCCTCGATCCCGAGCTGGTCGACGAACGCGCCCGCGAGCGCGACGCCCACATCCATCGGTCCTACATCGAACGCTACGGCCCGCGACCGGACGACTAGCCCGGCTCAGCGCCCGGCCAGCCCGCCGAGTTCGTCGAACGCCTGGGCCCAGCCGGTCAGGCGGTCGGTGGCCTCCGCCAGCTCGGCGCGGTAGCGCTGCTGCGAAGCGGCCAACCCCGCGCCGCCGTTGGCCGACGACACCAATTGCGCTGCGGCGGTGACCATTTCGTTGTACTGACGGACGCCCGCACTCAACTGCGCGGTGAACGCGTTGATGGTGGGCACCAGGTAAGACCGCGACGACTCCGAGTACTGCACCGCGCGCTCCATGGACACCACCTCGGCCGCGGTGGCCGCCATGGCCGCCGAGGTCTTGTTGGCCGCCGCGGTCAGGTCGCGGATCTCGTCGGCCGGCAGCATCGCGCCGCGCTCCAGCACACCCAGCAGCGAGAAGAAGCCGCGTTCCGAGGCGCCCAGCGCGTACATCGCCGGCCGGGCGGCCGAACCGGGCGGCGGCAGCCGGCGGGGGCCGGCGGGCCGGCTCGCCGGCAGCGGCTCCGACCGCAGCCACCGGTAGCGCAGCAGCAACAGCGTCGCCGGAATCGCGAGCAGCACCGCGACGGCGCCGGTGATCTCGAGCAGCAGCGCGAACCAGCCCCACGCGGCCAGCACCGCCGTCAGCACCGCCCAGAACACGCACCCGGCGGCGAATATCAGGCCCCACCGCAGCGCGCGGCGGCGGCGGCGCAGCAGCCGCGCGCGCGGGTCCGCGGCGGCGCTGATCTTGCGGGCCACCAGGTCGGAAAGGTCGGCGGCGGTGTCCAGAGCCCGCTGCAACAGCGCGCGCAGGGACCCGCGCTGGGTCGCGTTCACCGCCATTTCCGGACCGTCGCGGCTCAGGACTGGCCGAAGGGCTTCTCGGCGGCCTGCCCGCTGGTCTCGGCGGGCGCCGGGGTGGCCTGGGTGGCTCCGGGCGCGGCGGCGGTGCCGCCGGCCGGCAGGGCCTCGCCGCGCATCGACGCGCGGATCTGCTCCAGCCGCGAGTGACCGGCCATCTGCACGCCGGCCTGCTCGACCTCGAGCATCCGCCCCTGCACCGAACCCTGCGCGAGCTCGGCCGCGCCGATCGCGTTGGCGTACCGGCGTTCGATCTTGTCGCGCACCTCGTCGAGGCTCGGGACGTTGCCCGGGGCGGCGATCTCGCTCATCGACCGCAGCGACGCGCTGACCTGTTCCTGCATCTTCGCCTGCTCGAGCTGGCTGAGCAGCTTGGTGCGCTCGGCGATCTTCTGCTGCAGCACCATCGCGTTCTGCTCGACGGCCTTCTTGGCCTGGGCCGCGGCGGACAGCGCCTGGTCGTGCAGCGTCTTGAGGTCCTCGACGCTCTGCTCGGCGGTCACCAGCTGGGCCGCGAACGCCTCGGCGGCGTTGTTGTACTCGGTGGCCTTGGCGGTGTCGCCGGACGCGGTGGCCTGGTCGGCCAGGGTCAGCGCCTGGCGCACATTGACCTGCAGTTTCTCGATGTCCGCCAATTGCCGGTTGAGCCGCATCTCGAGCTGGCGCTGGTTGCCGATCACCTGCGCCGCCTGCTGGGTCAGCGCCTGGTGGGTGCGCTGGGCTTCCTCGATGGCCTGCTGGATCTGGACTTTGGGGTCGGCGTGCTCGTCAATTTTCGCGTTGAACAACGCCATGACGTACTTCCACGCTTTGACGAACGGGTTAGCCATCTGTCAGCTCCGCCTCCGCTACTCGTGGGCCGGGTGGGCCCCGGATGGGCTCGTGGGAACCCTGCCGCTCAATTTAGTGGGGCGCTCAGACGACCGCCAGCGACGCCACCGGCGGAATGACGACCTTGGTGGCGGGGTCGATTTTGGTGGCTGCGTCGACGGTGGCTGCCTCGACGGTGGAACCGCTTGCCACGGCGTCCGGCTTGCGGTGGGCGGCGCGCTCCTCGCTCGCCATCCGCTCACCCGCGTCGGTGAGCACCGTCGACAGCGGGACGTCCAGCGCGTCGCAGATCGCGTTGAGCAGCTCGCTGGACGGCTCCTTGCGGCCGCGCTCCACCTCGGACAGGTACCCGAGGCTCACCCGGGCCGAATCCGACACCTCGCGCAACGTCCGTCCCTGCGTCGTCCGGGCCAGGCGCAACACGTCGCCGATGACCTCGCGAACCAATGGCGGCATCCCCGCTCTCCTTCGTCAATCGGCCCTGCTCGACACGAAATGGGCCCGAATCATCATGGGCCTCATTAGGTGAACGCCGGCGGCGGTGCCCTGGTTCCCGGTCAGGTCGTCTGACGGACTTCCCGGACGGTCGAGGCGACGTAGTCGATGCCGGTCACCACCGTGAGCACGATCGCCACGGCCATCACCACCGACGCCGCCACCAGGAACGGTCCCGACAGCGGCAGCACGAACAACCCGATCGCCAGCGCCTGGACCACGGTCTTGAGCTTGCCGCCCCAACTGGCCGGAATGACCCCGCGCCGAATCACCGCCAACCGCAACAGGGTCACCCCGAGCTCGCGGGTCAGGATCAGCACGGTGACCCACCACGGCAGGTCGCCCAGCATCGACAACCCGATCAGCGCCGCCCCGATCAGCGTCTTGTCGGCGACGGGGTCGGCGAACGCGCCGAACTCGGTCGCCATGCCGAAGTTGCGGGCCAGCAGGCCGTCCAGCCGATCGGTGATGATGGCAACCGTGAAGATCACGAAAGCGACTATGCGCCCGGCGATTTCGTGGCCGTCGCCGGCGAACAGCGCGAGCAGGAAGATCGGGACCAGCACCAGCCGCAGCAGCGTGAGGATGTTCGCGAGGTTGGCTATTCGGGCGCGTCGGACCATCGGAGGTGTTTGCGGCTGCCCCGACACCGCAACAGAATAACGGTTGACCAGCGCGGCCGTCCCCGATGTCAATACTGTTGACCCGTGACCGAAAGCCAACAGGATCACCGGCCGGTGGTCCGGCGCGCGCGAACCTCCGATGTCCCGGCGATCAAACAGCTCGTCGACACCTATGCCGGAAAGATCCTGCTGGAGAAGAACCTGGTCACCCTCTATGAGGCCGTCCAGGAATTCTGGGTGGCCGAACTCGCAGGAAAAGTGGTCGGTTGCGGCGCTTTGCACGTGCTGTGGTCGGATCTCGGCGAGATCCGCACCGTCGCGGTCGACCCGGCCGTGACCGGCCGCGGCATCGGCCACGCGATCGTCGACCGGCTGCTCGAGGTCGCCCGCGAGCTGCAGCTGCAGCGGCTGTTCGTGCTGACCTTCGAAACCGAGTTCTTCGGCAGGCACGGGTTCACCGAGATCGAGGGCACGCCCGTCACCGCCGAGGTGTTCGAGGAGATGTGCCGGTCCTACGACATCGGGGTCGCCGAATTCCTGGACCTGAGCTACGTCAAGCCCAACATCCTGGGCAACTCCCGGATGCTGCTGGTTTTGTAGTCGCCGAGAGTGAAACTGTTGCGAAATCGGGCGCGACTTTTCGCAACAGCTTCACGTTCGGCGCTACTGGGGGCCGGGGTCGGAGCCGCCATCCGAGCCCCGGATCGCGGCCAGCGTGGCGGCCAGCTCGTCGGGCTTGACCAGCACGTCGCGCGCCTTGGATCCCTCGGACGGCCCGACGATGCCGCGGGTCTCCATCAGGTCCATCAGCCGGCCCGCCTTGGCGAAGCCCACCCGCAGCTTGCGCTGCAGCATCGACGTCGAGCCGAACTGGCTGGACACCACCAGCTCGACGGCCTGCAGGAACACGTCCATGTCGTCGCCGATGTCGGGGTCGACGTCGGTGCGCTCGCTGGTGGGCTTGGCGGTGGTCACGCCCTCGGTGTATTCGGGCTCGGCCTGGTCCTTGCAGGCGTTGACGACGGCGTGGATCTCCTCGTCGGTGATGTAGGCGCCCTGCAACCGCAGCGGCTTGCTCGCGCCCATCGGCAGGAACAGCCCGTCGCCCATCCCGATCAGCTTCTCCGCGCCGGCCTGGTCCAGGATCACCCGGGAATCGGTGAGCGACGACGTCGCGAACGACAGCCGGGCCGGCACGTTGGTCTTGATCAGCCCGGTGACCACGTCCACCGACGGGCGCTGGGTGGCCAGCACCAGGTGGATGCCCGCGGCGCGGGCCTTCTGGGTGATCCGCACGATGGCGTCCTCGACGTCGCGCGGCGAGGTCATCATCAGGTCGGCCAGCTCGTCGACGATCGCCACCACGTACGGGTACGGCCGGTACTCGCGCTGGCTGCCCAGCGGCGTGGTGATCTCGCCGGATCGCACCTTGGCGTTGAAGTCGTCGATGTGACGCACCCGCGACGCCTGCATGTCCTGGTAGCGCTGCTCCATCTCCTCGACCAGCCACGCCAGCGCGGCCGCCGCCTTCTTCGGCTGGGTGATGATCGGGGTGATCAGATGCGGAATGCCCTCGTACGGCGTCAGTTCCACCATCTTCGGGTCGATCAGGATCATCCTGACCTCCTCCGGGGTGGCCCGGGTCAGCAGCGACACCAGCATGGAGTTGACGAAGCTCGACTTGCCCGAACCCGTGGAGCCGGCCACCAGCAGGTGCGGCATCTTGGCCAGGTTGGCCGAGATGAAATCGCCCTCGATGTCCTTGCCCAGCCCGATCACCAGCGGGTGGTGGTCGCGGCGGGTCGAGGGCGCGGTGAGCACGTCGGCCAGGCGCACCATCTCGCGGTCGGTGTTGGGAACCTCGATGCCGACGGCCGACTTGCCGGGGATGGGGGCCAGCATGCGGACGCTCTCGGTGGCCACCGCGTAGGCGATGTTCTTCTGCAGGGCCGTGATCTTCTCCACCTTGACGCCGGGTCCCAGCTCGACCTCGTAGCGGGTGACGGTGGGCCCGCGGGTGCAGCCGGTGACGGCCGCGTCGACCTTGAACTGGGTGAGCACCTCGCCGATGGCGGTGGCCATGTGGTTGTTGGCCGCGCTGCGCTTCTTGGGCGGGTCGCCGGCGATCAGCAGGTCCAGCGACGGCAGCGTGTAGGGGCCCTCGACGACGCGGTCGGTGGCCTGGGTCTGCTTGCGGGAGCCGCGCCGGCCGCGCGTGACGGCCTGCCGGAAGGCGGGTTCGGGCACGGTGGGGGTCTCGTCGTACGTGTCGTCCCCGGCGCCCTCCGACGCCCACGCCTGCGGCTCCGGGTCGAAAGGCGCCTCCTCCTCGTCGTCGAACTCGCCGGCGTAGTCGTATGCGGGTTCGTCGTAGTCGGCGTCGTAATCGGCTTCGCCGACCAGGCGGGTGCCGATCATGGCGCGCACCACGTCGGGCACCTCCCGGATGGTGGTCCCGGTCAGCAGCAGCAGGCCGAACATGAACCCGATGAACAGCAGCGGCGCGGCGATCCAGGCCGTCAGCCCGTCGGACAGCGGACCCCCGATGGCAAAGCCGATGAATCCCGCTGCGCGACGCCGCAATTCGGGATCGGCCGGGGATCCCGACCACAGGTGGCGCAGGCCGAGCACCGACAGGGCGATCAGGCTCGCGCCGAGAATCAGCCGGGGCCGCGCCTCGGGGTTGGGCTGAGTCCGCATCAGCACCACCGCCACGCCGGCCAGGACCACCGGCAGCGCCAGGACGGCCGACCCGATGAACGTCCGGAACACGACGTCGACCCAGGCGCCGATCGGCCGGGCGGCGTCGAACCAGGAGCTGGCCGCGACCACGACGGCGAGGCCGAGCAGCACCAGCGCGACGCCGTCGCGGCGATGCCCGGGGTCGATGTCGCGGGCCCGTCCGATCGATCGCGCCGCGCCGCCGGTGCCGCGCGCCGCCATCAGCCAGGTCGCGCGGGCGGCCCGGCCGCAGGTCAGTCCCGCGGCCACCAGCAGCGACCGGTTGCGTCGTTTGGCGGGCCTGCCCACCCTGCGGCGGGGTGCTGCTGGTTTCGCACCCCGGGACCTGCCCCGCGAAGTGGCCTTTGACCTGCTCGTTCGGGTTCGAGAGCGGGCGGCGGTCTTACTAGCCATGGGGGCAAGGGTAGTCGTAAACACATCATCTGCACCACCCGCCACACTGGTAACGCCGGGTAGGGTGACGGACGGTGATCAAAGTCATGCCGCCAGCCACGCCAGCACCCACCCCGACCAGGAGGCCCTAGCATGCCCGTCGTCGTCGTCGCCACCATGACCGTCAAACCCGAATCGGTCGACACCGTCCGCGACATCCTCATCCGCGCGGTCGAGGAAGTGCACGACGAGCCCGGCTGCCAGCTTTACTCGCTGCACGAGACGGGCGAGACGTTCGTGTTCGTCGAGCAATGGGCCGACCCCGAGGCGCTCAAGGCGCACAGCACCGCGCCCGCGATCGGCAAGATGTTCGCGGCGGCCGGGGAGCACCTGGCCGGGGCGCCGGACATCAAGATGCTGCAGCCGGTGCCCGCGGGCGACCCCGGCAAGGGGCAGCTGCGCGCCTGATGGGCCGGCCACTCGACGGGAAGGTCGCGTTCATCACCGGCGCCGCGCGGGGTCAGGGCCGCGCGCACGCCGTTCGGCTGGCCGCCGACGGGGCGAGCATCATCGCCGTCGACCTGTGCGAGCAGATCGCCAGCGTCCCCTACCCCCTGGCCACCGCGGACGACCTGGCGGCCACGGTCAAGCTCGTCGAGGACACCGGCGCCCGCATCGTCGCCAGGCAGGGCGACGTCCGCGATCCCGAATCGCTGTCGGCCGCTTTGGCGGCCGGCCTCGACGAGTTCGGCCGGCTCGACATCGTGGTGGCCAACGCCGGCATCGCCCCGATGCAATCGGCCGACGGCTGGCGCGACGTCATCGACGTCAACCTCACCGGCGTGTACCACACCGTCGAGGCCGCGATACCGACGATGACCTCCCAGGGCACCGGCGGTTCGATCGTGCTGATCAGTTCGGCCGCCGGGCTGGCCGGCATCGGCAGCGCCGATGCCGGCTCCGTCGGCTACACCGCGGCCAAGCACGGCGTGGTCGGGCTAATGCGCGTGTACGCGAATCTGCTTGCCCGGCACGACATCCGGGTCAACTCGATACACCCGTCCGGCGTCGACACCCCGATGATCAACAACGAGTTCACCCGGCAGTGGCTGGCCCAGCTGGTCGCCGACTCCGATTCGCCGCCCGACATGGGCAACGCGCTGCCGGTGCAGGTGATGCAATCCGACGACATCGCCAACGCGGTGGCATGGCTGGTGTCCGACCAGGCCCGCTACATCACCGGCGTCACGCTGCCGGTCGATGCGGGCTTCCTGAACAAGAAGTAGCCATGGCGCGAAACCCCGTGGCGCAGACGGCCTTCGGCCCCATGGTGTTGGCGGCCGTCGAACAGAACGAGCCGCCCGGACGCCGCCTGGTCGACGACGACCTGGCCGACCTGTTCCTGCCGGCCCCGCTGCGCTGGCTGGTCGCCGCGACCCGGGTGGCGCCGGTGCGCCGCCTGATGATTCGCGGCTCGGAGTTCACCGGCCCCGGGTTGTGGGTCAACATGGCCTGCCGCAAGCGCTTCATCGAAGACAAGCTCGCCGAAGCGCTCGGCGACGGCGACGCCATCGACGCGGTCGTGATCCTGGGCGCCGGGTTCGACACCCGCCCCTACCGGCTGACCCGACGGGTCCGCATCCCGGTGTTCGAGGTGGACCTGCCGGTCAACATCGCCAGGAAGATCAAGGCCGTCCGGCGGGCGCTCGGCGCCCCGCCGCTGTCAGTTCGGTTGGTGGCACTGGACTTCGAACGCGACGACCTGCTCACCGCCCTGGCCGAGCACGGCTATCGCCCCGATTACCGCGCGTTCTTCATCTGCGAGGGCGTCACCCAATACCTCACCGAGGACGGCGTCCGGCGGACCCTGGAGGGGCTGCGCGCGGCCGCGCCGGGCAGCCGATTGGTGTTCACCTACGTCCGCCGCGACTTCATCGACGGGACGAATCGCTACGGCACCCGGACCCTGTATCGCAATGTCCGTGAGCGCCAACAACTGTGGCGCTTCGGCTTGCAGCCCGACGAGGTCGCCGGATTCATCGGCGATTACGGCTGGCGGCTGGTGGAGCAGGCCGGGCCCGACGAGTTTCTTAGCCGCTACGTCGAGCCCGCGGGCCGCAAGCTCACCGCGTCGCAGCTGGAATGGTCGGCCTACGCGGAGAAGATCTGACGGAAACGACCTAACGCTCCGCGAGACTGTAACTGCCGACGTTCCCTCTCGGGAAACGTGTCGGCAGTTACAGTTTCGCGAACCAAGACCCTTTAGACCTCGATGACGGTGGGCACGATCATCGGCTGCCGGCGGTAGGTCTCGCCCACCCACTTGCCGACGGTCCGTCGCACCGCCTGCGCGATGCGGTTGGGGTCGGTCACGTCGGCGGCGGCCAGGGATTCCAGCTCCGCCTCGACCTTGCGGGCGGCGGGCTCGAGCGCTTTGGGGTCCTCGGAGAATCCGCGCGAATGCAGGTGCGGCGCGGCGACCGGGCGCCCGGTGCCACGCTTGACCACCACGGTGACCGCGACGAAACCCGAAGACAGGATGAGTCTTTCGCCCAGGGTGATGTCGCCGACGTCGCCGGTGATCAGCCCGTCGACGAACATCTGGCCGACCGGCACCGCCCCGGCGATGGAGGCCTTGCCGGCGACCAGGTCGACGCTGACGCCGTTCTCGGCCAACAGGATCGACTCCGGCGGCACCCCGGTGCTGGCCGCCAGCTTGGCGTTGGCCCGCAGCATCCGCCAGGTGCCGTGCACGGGCATCACGTTGCGCGGGCGCACCCCGTTGTAGAGGAACAGCAGCTCGCCGGAGTAGGCGTGACCCGAAACATGCACCCGCGCTTGGGCATTGGTGACCACCCGGGCGCCGATCTTGGACAGCGCATCGATCACGCCGTAGACCGCCTCCTCGTTGCCGGGGATCAGCGACGACGACAACACGATGAGGTCGCCCGACGTCAGCGTGATGCTGCGATGCTCGCCGCGCGACATGCGCGACAACGCCGACATCGGCTCGCCCTGGGTGCCGGTGGTGATCAGCACGACCCGGTCGGGCGGCATCATCTCGGCGGCCGCGATGTCGATCACGTCGGAATCGGCCACCCGCAGAAAACCCAGTTCGCGGGCGATCCCCATGTTGCGCACCATGGATCGCCCGACGAACGACACCCGCCGGCCCAACGCCACCGCGGCGTCGATGATCTGCTGCACTCGGTCCACGTTGGAGGCGAAGCACGCAACGATGACGCGCCCGTCCGCGCCCCGGATCAGCCGGTGCAGCGTCGGGCCCACCTCGCTTTCCGACGGCCCGACGCCGGGGAGCTCGGAATTTGTTGAGTCGCACAGGAACAGGTCCACGCCGGCGTCGCCGAGCCGGGACATGCCGGGCAGGTCGGTGGGGCGGCCGTCGAGGGGCAGCTGGTCCAGCTTGATGTCGCCGGTGTGCAAAACCGTTCCCGCGCCGGTGTATACGGCGATCGCCAGCGCGTCCGGGATGGAATGGTTGACGGCGAAGTATTCGCACTCGAACACGCCGTGGCGGGTGCTTTGCCCCTCCTTGACCTCGACGAACACCGGCTTGATGCGGTGCTCGCGGCATTTCGCGGCGACCAGCGCCAGGGTGAACTTCGAGCCGACGACGGGGATGTCGGGCCGCAGCTTGAGCAAAAACGGGATCGCCCCGATGTGGTCCTCGTGCGCGTGGGTCAGCACCAGCGCCTCGACGTCGTCGAGCCGGTCCTCGATGTGGCGCAGGTCGGGCAGGATCAGGTCGACCCCGGGCTCGTCATGGGTGGGAAACATCACCCCGCAGTCGATGATCAGCAGCCGGCCCAGGTGCTCGAAAACCGTCATGTTGCGGCCGATTTCGCTGATGCCGCCCAGCGCGGTGACCCGCAACCCACCCGCGGTCAGCGGACCCGGTGGGGTGAGGTCTACATCCACTTGCTCACCTGAGCACCGAGGCCGCGCGCATGTCGGCGGCCAGCGCGTCGCTCTGCTCCGGCGTCGCCGCCATCTGCGGCAGCCGCGGGTCGCCGACGTCGAAGCCCTGCAGGCGCAGGCCCGCCTTGGACATCGTCACCCCGCCCAGCCGGGCCATCGCATCGCACAGCGGGGCGAGGCCGACGTTGATCTTGCGGGCGGTGGCGATGTCGCCGGAACCGAAGGCGGACAACAACTCTCGCAGCTGACCGGCCGCCAGGTGCGAGATCACGCTGATGAAGCCGGTGGCGCCCATCGCCAGCCACGGCAGGTTCAGCGCGTCGTCGCCGGAGTAGTAGGCCAGCCCGGTCTCGGCCATGATCTGGCCGCCGGCGTGCAGATCGCCCTTGGCGTCCTTGATTCCGACGATGTTCGGGTGCGCGGCCAGCCCGTGGATGGTCTCGGTCTGGATCGGTATCACCGAGCGCGGCGGAATGTCGTAGAGCAGCACCGGCAGCTCGGTCGCGTCGGCGACGGCGGTGAAATGCGCGATCAGCCCGCTCTGCGGCGGCTTCGAATAGTACGGGGTGACCACCAGCAGGCCGTGGGCGCCCTCGGCCGCGGCGGCCTTGGCCAGCCGGATGCTGTGCGCGGTGTCGTAGGTGCCGGCGCCGGCGATCACCCGGGCGCGGTCCCCCACCGCCTCGAGCACGGCGCGCAACAGGTCGCGCTTCTCGTCGTCGGTGGTGGTCGGCGACTCGCCGGTGGTTCCGGAGATCACCAGGCCATCGCAGCCGGCTTCCACCAGGTGGTTCGCCAGCCGGGCGGCAGTAGTGAGGTCGACCGTCCCGTCGGCGCCGAACGGCGTCACCATCGCGGTCAGCAGAGTTCCCAGGCGCGCCGGGGCGTCGAATCCGACGGTACTCACGGTGTTCAGGCTACCTGGCGGCGGCAAGCCATTTGGTACCCGCCGCCCCGGCCGTGTCCCGGTGAGCGGCCTCAGGCTTCGGTAGCCAACGGGCTGGTGGCGACCTCGGTGCCGTCGGCCAGGGTGGAGATCTCGAAGTCGGCGAACACCGCGGGCGCGACCCCCGCGAGCTGCCGCAGGCACTCGATGGCCAGCCGCCGGATCTCCACGTCGGCGTGCTCGCTGGCCCGCATCGCGATGAAGTGCCGCCACGCCCGGTAATTGCCGGTCACCACGATGCGGGTTTCCGTCGCGTTGGGCAGCACCGCGCGCGCGGCCTGGCGGGCCTGCTTGCGGCGCAGGATCGCGTTGGGCTGATCGGCGAACTTGGCCTCCAGCCTGGCCAGCAGGTCGGCGTAGGTCGCGCGGCTGGCGTCGGCGGCGGCCGCCAGGATCGCCTGCAGCTCGGGGTCGTCCTCCATGCCCGGCGGCACGACGACCCGCGAGTCCCGTTCCGGGACATAGCGCTGCGAGAGCTGCGAGTAGGAGAAGTGCCGGTGCCGGATCAGCTCGTGCGTGCAGGACCGGGACAGACCGGTGATGTAGAACGACACGCTCGCGTGCTCGAGCACCGAGAAGTGGCCGACGTCGATGATGTGCCGGATGTAGCCGGCGTTGGTCGCGGTCTTGGGGTTGGGCTTCGACCAGCTCTGGTAGCAGGCCCGGCCGGCGAACTCGACCAGCGCGGGACCGCCGTCGGCGTCGGTGCTCCACGGCACGTCGGGGGGTGCCAGGAACTCGGTCTTGGCGATCAGTTGCACGCGCATCGGCGCCAGCTCGGCCACGGCGCTCACCTTAAGGCGTGCCGCGCGGCCGCGCGCAGCGCCGGGGCCAGATCGCCCCGCCCGGAAACGCTGAGCCCGCCCAGGCCCAGCCACCACGCCATGGACTCCAGCTCGCCGGCCAGCGCCGCGGCGACCCGGGGCCGCGAGATGTCGGGCTCGCCGAAAGCGCCCACCACGCGAAGCGAGTCGGCGCCGCGGTCGGCCTTGAGGTCCACGCGCGCGACCAGCCGGCCGTCCAGCAGGAACGGCCACACGTAATAGCCGTACTTGCGCTTGACTGCCGGGGTGTAGATCTCGATGCGATAAGCGAATTCGAACAGCCGCTCCACCCGGGGCCGGAAGAAGATCAACGGGTCGAACGGGCAAAGCAGCGCGGTGCCGCGGTCCGCGCGCGGCACCGTCCGCCCGGCCCGCAGGTACGCCGGCGCGGACCAGCCGTCGACGCTGACCCGCTCGATCTCCCCGGCCGCCAGCAGGTCGCCGATCGCCGGCTTGACCCGCGGCGCGGGCAGCCGGAAGTAGTCGCGAATGTCGGCCTCGGTGCCCACGCCCAGCGCGGTGGCGGCCCGCAGCGTGAGCTCGCGGATGGCCTCGTCGTCGTCCACCCGGCGGGCCAGCACGTCGGCCGGCAGCACCCGCTCCACCAGGTCGTAGTGGCGGGCGAAGCCGACCCGGGTGGCCGTGGTGAGCACCCCGGAGGAAAACAGCGCCTCGGCCACCCACTTGGTGTCGCTGCGGCTGCCCCACCAGCTTCCCCTGGGGCCGCGCGGGCCGCCGGCCAGGTGCGCCTCGATCTGCCCGGCGGTGCTGGGCCCGAGTTCCGCCACGGCGGCGACGATTTCGTCGGCCAGCCGCGGGTTGGCCTTGACGATATGGGTGCCCCAGCGGCCGTGCGGGTATTGCCGCATCCGCCAGCGCAGCAGCGGCCAGTCGTCGACGGCCACCAGCGCGGCCTCGTGCGCCCAGTACTCGGCCAGCAACCGCGCCCGGCGCGGGCCCCACGCCGCGCGGTCCAGCACGTCGCGGTCGTACGGGCCGAGCCGGCTGAACACCGGCGCGTAGTGTGCGCGCACCGCCACCGACACCGAATCCAGTTGCAGCACTTGGATTCTCGAAATGAGCCGTTTCAGGTGCGCACGCGTCACCGAGCCCGTGGGCCGCGGTTCGTTAAATCCTTGGGCCGCAACGGCTATCCGCCGGGCCTGCGCGGCGGTCAGCCGCGCGCTCAGCCGGCGCTGACTTTCTCGTCCAGCGGCACCACGGCGCTGCCGTCGGGCAGGTCGTCGCGTTCCTGGTACGCCGCCTCGAGGGCGCCCGGGACCGCTTCCAGGTCGCGGTACACGCCCATCAGTTGCTCCAGGATCTTGATCCGCTGCTGGCTCGCCGCGTTCACCGCGCGGCGGGCCTCCTCACGATCCCGGTCGGCCCGCTGTCGCGCCTCGGCCAGGAGCCGCTCGCGGGCCTGCTCGGCGTCGTCGCGCAGGCTGGCCAACTCGGCCTCGAGCTTCGCCTTGGTTTCCTGGTACTCGGCCTCGAGGGCCTTTTGCTGGGCGGCCATGTCGGCCAACATCTCGTCGCGCTTTTGCCGGGTGGCCTCGGCCTCGGCCTCGGCCGCCGCGATCAGTGCCTCCGCCTCGGCCTGCGCCTCGGCCTGCATCTCGGACACCTCGTCGACCGCGCGCCGCAGCATCTTCGCCATCCGCTTCTGCATCGCGTGCGGCGACGGTGAGGTGTCGGTGAGGACGGCAACCTCCTTGCGCAGCGCGGCCGCCTCATCGCCCGATTCCTTCAGCCGGGCCCGCAAACTCTCCACGTCGTCGAGCAGCAGCTTCTGCTTGGTGGTCAACACCTCGATGTGGGCGTCGACCGCGGCCGGGTCGTAGCCCCGGAACATGCGGGTGAACGTCTTTGTGGGTTCGGTGATCACTGCCAAATTCCCCTCCTGGAAGCTCCTGGTAAACCCGGTAGACCGACCCCGACGTCGAGTATGTCAGGTCAGGCCATGGGCGCGGACACGAGCACTCACCGCCGAGAGTAGCTGTGAAACCGGTACCGCAGCCCCGAGCGGCTGAGCAGCCACTCGCCGGTCTCGGCCCGCCACGTGGCGTCGAGCACCGGGGCCAGCGCGTCGTCGTCGTCGCGCGGCAGGTCGATCTCGACCTCGGTCACCTCGCACCGGCTGGCGTGCGGCAGCGCGAGCGAGTAGATCTGCGCGCCGCCGATCACCCACGTCTCGGGCTCGGTCTGGAGAGCGGCCAGGGCCGCCTCCAGCGAACCGAACACCTCGGCCCCGTCGACCGCGAACCCGGTTTGGCGGGACAGGACGACGTTGCGGCGGCCCGGCAACGGCCGGACCCTCGCCGGCAGGGAATCCCAGGTTCGCCGGCCCATCACCACCGTGTGGCCCATGGTCACCTGCTTGAAGCGGGCCAGGTCTTCGGGCACCCGCCACGGGATGTCACCGCCGCGCCCGATCACACCGGACGTCGACTGAGCCCACACCAGGCCCAGGGTGCTCATACAGCGACGGGGGCTTTGATCGCGGGATGCGGGTCGTAGTTCTTCACGCCGACGTCGTCGTAGGTGTAGTCGAAGATCGAATCCCGTTGGCGCAGAAAGAGTTCCGGGTATGGCCGCGGCTCGCGGCTCAGCTGCAGCCGCACCTGGTCGACGTGGTTGTCGTAGATGTGGCAGTCACCGCCCGTCCAGACGAACTCGCCGACGGAAAGCCCCGCCTGGGCGGCCATCATGTGGGTCAGCAGCGCGTAGCTGGCGATGTTGAACGGCACCCCCAGAAACAGGTCGGCGCTGCGCTGGTAGAGCTGGCAGCTCAGCCGCCCGTCGGCGACGTAGAACTGGAAGAACGCGTGACACGGCGGCAGCGCCATCCGCGGGATTTCGCCGACGTTCCACGCCGACACGATGATGCGCCGCGAGTCCGGGTCGGTGCGCAGCAACTGCAGCGCGGCGCTGATCTGGTCGATGTGCTCACCCGTCGGGGTGGGCCAGGATCGCCACTGCACGCCGTAGATCGGCCCGAGATCGCCTGTGGCGTCGGCCCATTCGTCCCAGATGGTGACTCCATGCTCGCGCAGCCAGCCGACGTTGGAGTCGCCGCGCAGGAACCACAACAACTCGTAGACAACCGATTTGAAATGCACCCTCTTGGTGGTCAGCAGCGGGAAGCCGGCCGACAGGTCGTAGCGCAGCTGCTGGCCGAACAGGCTTCGGGTGCCGGTGCCGGTGCGGTCCGGCTTGGCCGCGCCGCGCTCGAGCACCAGGCGCAGCAGGTCCTCGTAGGGCGTGGGAACCGGCACGCGGCCAGCTTAGCGGCGATCGGCAGGAGTAGAACGGGTGCCATGCCGAACATCGAAGACGCCGTCACCACCGACGACGGCACCTGCACCGTCCACCTGTTCACTCCCGACGGTTCGGGCCCCTGGCCCGGCGTGGTGATGTTCCCGGATGCCGGCGGCGTGCGCGACACCTTCCACCAGATGGCGGCCAAGCTGGCCGGATTCGGCTACGCGGTGCTGCTGCCGGACGTGTACTACCGCAGCGGCGACTGGGCCCCGTTCGACATGGCCACCGTGTTCGGCGACGAGCGCGAACGCCGGCGGCTGTTTGCCATGATCGGCAGCATCACGCCGGACAAGATGGCCGCCGACGCCGCCGCCTTCTTCGACTACCTGGCCGCTCGCCCCGAGGTGTCCGGGGAGCGATTCGGTGTGTGCGGCTACTGCATGGGCGGGCGGACGTCGCTGGTGGTTGCCGGCCGGGTCGCCGACCGTGTCGCGGCCGCGGCGTCCTTCCACGGCGGCGGCCTGGTGACCGACACGGCCGACAGCCCGCACCTGCTGGCCGACCGGATGAGCGCCACGGTGTACGTCGGCGGCGCCGAGAACGACGCATCGTTCACGGCCGATGACGCCGAGCAACTCGGCAAGGCGCTGACCGCCGCCGGGGTTGCCCACACCATCGAGTGGTACCCGGCGGCGCACGGGTTCGCGGTCCCGGACAACCCGCCCTACGACCCCGCGGCCGACGAGCGGCACTGGGCGGCGATGACGGACCTCTTCGCCTCGGCGCTACCGCGCTAGCGTGTTTGCTGTGGCAGAGCGGCAGCAACCGAATTTCGCTTGTGTCAGCTAACGAAATACGCCAGAAGACCCGCGCAATATCGTTATCCGCCACCGCAAACAATTGCGCACGTGCCGAATAGCAAATTCGACTATCGGACTATGGACTTTCGCACGCGCCGTAATCTAGCATTTGCTGCCAGCGGAATGGTCGGCGCGATGACGGAGTGAGCCGTGGCTACCAACGGTCCCACCACTGTGGACGGCGAACGCATCGAACGACGACGGCCGAAGCCACCGGGTCAGCTGCCCATGGAAACACTGCGGGACATGCCCGCGCTGGTCGTGCTGGAGCGGCTGCCCACGCCGGCCCTGGCGGTCGACCGCGCCGGAACCATCCTTTTCGCCAACGGGGCGTTCCGCGAGATGGTCGGCTATTCGTCTGACGAGCGGCTACCGACGAACTTCGACGACGTCTTCCACCGCCTGCCGGCCGACGACCACTGGGTCGCGCTGGTGGGAACCGACGGCCCGCGGTTGGTGGAGCTGCGGCACCGGGACGGCCACACGGTGTGGGCCAACATGAGCAAGTCGGCCATGCGGCGCCGCGATGACACCGTCGCGCTGGTCGGCTTCCACGACCTCACCGAAGAGCTCTGGCTGTGCCGCAAAGCCCTCGAACTACCGCAGGAGGCACTGGCCCGGACGTCGCGGGGAGTGACCCGCGGCGGCGGCGCGATTTAATCCACAGTTGCGGCTTTATCCACAGTTTGCGCGATTGGCGATGTTGATTCGCACAGGTGTTCGATAGATTGGGGGGCATGGGTGCGAGCAGTCGTGAGGAGATCGTCGAGGCCTTCGGCGCGCTCGACACCGCCCTGGACCGGCTGGGCGAGTTGTCCTTTGAGGTGTTGACCACCCCGGAACGACTGCGAACCCTCGAGCTGCTCGAATGCGCGGCGCGGCGGCTGCGCGCCCCGCAGCACACCCTGATCAACCAGATCGGCGCCCACGCCTGCGCCGAAGAGCTGGGCGGCAGCCTGCGCAGCGCGCTGGCCGACCGGTTGCACATCACCCGGGCCGAGGCCGCCCGGCGCATCGACGACGCCGAGGACCTCGGTGAGCGGCGCGCGCTGACCGGGGAGTTGTTGGCGCCGCGGTTGGCCGCGACCGCCACCGCCCAACGGGCGGGCCTCATCGGCGACGGGCACGTGCGCGTGATCCGGGGTTTCTTTGCCCACCTGCCCGCCGAGGTGGATTTGTCTATCCGGGAGGCCGCCGACGCCGATTTGGCCAAGCACGCCGCCCACTACCGCCCCGACGAGCTGGCCCGCTACGCCCAGCGGATCATGGACTGGCTGCACCCCGACGGCGACTTCAGCGACACCGAACGGGCCCGCAAGCGCGGCATCAGTTTGGGCGCCCAGGAATACGACGGCATGTCGCGCCTCAGCGGCATGATCACCCCCGAGCTGCGGGCCGCGATCGAGGCCATGCTGGCCAAGCTGGCCGCCCCCGGCGCCTGCAACCCCGACGACCAAACCCCGATCGTGGATGCGGCCCCCGATGAGGAGGCGGTGCGCCGCGATCACCGCACCGCAGCCCAGCGCAACCACGACGCGTTTTTGGCCGCACTGCGTGGCTTGTTCGCCTCCGGAAAGTTGGGGCGGCACAACGGGTTGCCGGTGTCAATCATCGCGATGGCCACGCTGCGGGAGTTGGAGGCCGCCGCGGGCAAGGCGCTGACCGCCGGCGGCACCCTGGTGCCCATGTCGGATGTGATCCGCTGGGCCGGCCACGCCCACCATTACCTGGCGGTCTTCGATGGCGCCAAGCCGCTGGCGCTGTATCACACCAGGCGGCTGGCCTCCCCCGCACAACGCATCATGCTGTACGCCAAGGATCGCGGGTGCACCAGGCCGGGCTGCGACGCCCCGGCCTATCACAGCCAGGTCCACCACGTAACAGGATGGACGAACACGCGGCGCACCGACATCACCGACCTCGGCCTGGCCTGCGGCCCGGATAACAGACTCGTCGAGAAGGGCTGGACCACCCGCACCAACACAAGAGGCGAAACCGAATGGATCCCACCGCCGCATCTCGATCGCGGCCAGCCCAGAACAAACAGCTTCCACCACCCCGAACGATTCCTGCGCGGCCAAGACGACGACGAACCCCATTGACGCAGGGATTCGTCTAGCTCGGAGGCAGGCCCACCAATTCCGCCAGCCGGGCCCGGTGACGATAGGCGGACCCGAACGCCAGCTGGTCGCTCTTGGCCCGCTTGAGATACAGGTGCGCCGGATACTCCCAGGTCATCCCGATGCCGCCGTGCAGCTGCACGCACTCCTCCGCGGCGTGCACGGCCACGCCGCTGCAGTAGGCCTGCGCGATGGCCGCGGCGGTGTTCGCGTCTTCGTCCCCGCGGGCGCGGGTGTCGGCGGCGTAGCGGGCCACCGCCGTCGCCGACCCGACCTCGAACCACAGGTCGGCCAGCCGGTGCTTGATCGCCTGATAGGAGCCGATGGTGCGGCCAAACTGCTTGCGCTGCTTGGCATAAGCGAGTGTGGTGTCGAAACACCACTGCGCCACGCCGAGTTGCTCGGAGGCGAGCAGCGTCGCCCCGGTCTGCAGCGCCGCGGTCACGGCCGCCTCGGCCGCCCCGACCCGCGCCCCGATCGACGACGACGCCGCCGCCGAGAACCGCACATTCGCAAGGGGTCTCGTCATGTCCAACGCCAGCAGCGGCGACACCTCGACCCCGGGCGCGCCGGAGGGGACGGTGTGGAGTTCGAGCCCGTCCGGGCCCGCGATCGGCACCACCAGCACGTCGGCCTCGGCGGCACCGGCCACGCTGGTGACCGAGCCGGTGAGCCCATCGCCGGCGACGCCGACGCCCGCGATCGGATCTCCCGGGGCCGTGGACAGCGGCACCACCAGCGCGGCGGTCGCCGACCCCTGGGCCAGCCGGGGCACGGTCTCGGTGTCGCCGGCGCGCAACAGCGCGACAGTCGCAAGCACCGCGCTGGACAGGAACGGCACCGGCGCCACGGCCCGGCCGATCTCCTCCATGACGACGGCGGCCTCGCGCGCACCCGCGCCGGCGCCGCCGAGGGACTCGGGCACCAGCAGACCCGCCACCCCCAGGTCGGCGGACAGCGTCCGCCACACGGGTGAAAAGTCTTGCGGCACCGGGTCATACGCGCTGACCACGGCTTCGGCTGGGCAGCGGTCGGCGAACAGGTGGCGCACGCTGTCGCGCAGCGCCTCCTCGGTGTCGGAGTACAGCAGGTCGCCGGTGCTCATCGATCCAGGTCCTTCCACGCGACGTCCTTGTCGACGCGGTGTTCGCCCGGCAGGCCCAGGATCCGCTCGGAGATGGTGTTGCGCAGGATCTCCGAGGTGCCGCCCTCGATAGAGTTGCCGCGGGCTCGCAGGTAGCGGTAGCCGGGCTCGCGACCGATCAGGTCGACCGTTTCCGGCCTGCGCATGGTCCAGTCGTCGTAGCGCAGCCCCGCTTCGCCGTGCAACTCGATCTCGAACCCCGAAATCGCCTGCGCCAGTTTGGCGAAGGCCACCTTCATGCCGGCGCCTTCCGGTCCGGGCTGGCCGGCGACCGCCTGTTGCCGCAGCCGCTCGCCGGCCAGGCGCAGGACTTCGGCGTCGACCCACAGCCGCATCAGCTCGTCGTGCATGGCGGGATTGCGCAGTGCGGGCTCGTCTCGCCAGGCCCGGGTGACCTTGCCGATGTGGCCGCCCTCCCGCGGCGTTCCGGCGCGAGTGCCGATCGCGACCCGCTCGTTGTTGAGCGTGGTGGTGGCAACGCGCCAGCCCCCGCCCTCCGGCCCGAGCCGATTCGCATCCGGCACCCGCACGTCGGTGAGAAACACTTCGTTGAACTCCGCCTCGCCGGTGATCTGGCGCAGCGGGCGCACCTCGACGCCGGGTTGGGTCATGTCGCACAGGAAGTAGGTCAGGCCAAAGTGTTTGGGCACCGTCGGGTCCGTGCGGGCGACGAGGATCGCCATCTGCGCGTGCTGCGCCTGCGACGTCCACACCTTCTGCCCGTTGACGATCCAGTCATCACCGTCGCGGACCGCGCGCGTTGCGACCCCGGCCAGATCGGATCCGGCACCGGGCTCGCTGAACAGCTGGCAGTAGATCTGGTCGCCGGTGAACAAGGGGCGCAGGAACTTTCGCTTCTGTTCGTCGGTGCCGAACGCCGCGATCGTCGGCGCCGCCATGCCCATGCCGATGTAGTTCTTCACGGTGCCGCCGATCGGCGCGCCGGCGGCGGCCAGCTTCGCGTCGACGCGCTCCTGGGCCTTCCGCGGCAGATCCAGCCCGCCGAAACCCCGCGGCAGGTACACCCACGCCAGGCCCGCGTCGTATTGCGCGCCGAGGAACTCGCGCGGGTCGCTGGTCGCGGGGTCGTGTTCGTCCAACAGGGCCTGCACCCGCGCGTCCAGGTCGGCGGCGTAGTCCTGGGTGGAGTCCTGGGAACTCATTGCCGGAACCCGAACACCGGGCCGAGCAGCAGGCCGCCGTCGATCACCATCGTCTCGCCGGTGATCCAGCTTGCGGCGTCGGAAACCAGGAAGGCGACCGCCCCGGCCACGTCGGTCGGCTCGCCGATGCGCCCGAGGGCGATCGACGAGGCCAGCGGATCCTCGTGGTCCTTCCACAGCGCCTCGGCGAGCCGGGTGCGAACCACCCCGGGGCAGATCGCGTTGACCCGGATGCGCGGCGACAGCTCCAGCGCCAGCTGCTTGGTGACGTGGATCAGGGCGGCCTTGGTGGCGTTGTACATGCCCATCGCCGGCGATTGGTGCAAGCCGCCGATGGATGCGGTGTTGACCACCGACCCGCCGTGCTCGCCCATCCACGACTTGACCACGAGCGAGGTCCACAGCAGCGGCGCCCACAGGTTGACGTCGAAGATCTTGGTGAAGCGGGCGTGGTCCTGATCGATCAGGGGACCGTAGGCGGGGTTGGTCCCCGCGTTGTTGACCAGGATGTCGACGCTGCCGAAGCGCTCCAGCGTGAGCTCCACACAGCGCCGGGCCGCGTCCTCGTCGACCGCGTGGGCGCCGACGCCCAGCGCCTTCTCGCCCACCTGCGCCGCGGCCGCCTCGGCCGCCTCCTGCTTGCGGGCGGTGAGGACCACGTCGGCGCCGGCGGCCGCCAGCTGTTGCGCCGTGGCCAGCCCGATTCCGCGCGAGGCGCCGGTGATGATCGCGGTGCGGCCGGTCAGATCCAGTGAGGTCATCGGTGTGCCTTCTGTCTCGTTGGTGACTGTGTGGTGGCCGGGCGCCGCGGTCGGAGGGTCACGGTGTCCTGTAGATGTTTTGTACACGTGTTGGCGTGGTATGCGACACGCATGTTAGCGAAATTGACCCTCATGAAACCAATGGTGGTGGCCGGTGCGGTTGCCGCGGCGATTGCCGCCGCGCCGACGGCGGCCGCCGACGTTTTTGTGGTGGGACCAGCGGCGACGGGGCCCGCGCCCACCCACGTCGTGTTCAAGGACGACCCGGGCGGCGGCGGCTGTGACGCCAACGGCAACTGCGGCTCCGGCGGCCAGAACCAGGGCCCCGGCGGCGGTCCGGGCGGGCAGGGCTGCGTCCCGGGCGTCGGCTGCGGCTCGGGCGGCCAGTTCGCGGGTCCCGGCGGCGTGCCGGGCGGCCAGGGTTGCCTGCCGGGCGTCGGCTGCGGCTCCGGCCACGCATAACAGCTAGATCCGGTTCGATCCTCAGCCTCCCGGCAGCCTGGTGATCCAGGCCCGGGAGTCTGCGGGGTCGATGACGTCGTCGAGTTCGAAGGTGGTGGCCGCCCGCAGCGCCTTGCCGTGCTCGTAGGCCGCCGCCACCAGCTTGTCGAACAGCTGTCGGCGTTCCTCGGGATCGGCCGCCGCGGCGAGCTCCTTGCTGAAGCCCAGCCGCACGGCCCCCTCCAGGCCCATGCCGCCGATCTCCCCCGTCGGCCACGCGACGGTGAATTGCGGCGCGCGGAAGGAGCCGCCGGCCATCGCCATCGCGCCCAGCCCATAACCCTTGCGCAGGATGATCATTCCGAGCGGCACCGTCAGCCTGGCGCCCAGCACGAACATCCGGCCGAACCGCCGGACCGCCGCCTCCTTTTCCGCGTCCGGCCCGACCATGAACCCCGGGGTGTCGCACAGCGAGATCACCGGCAACCGAAACGACTCGCACAGCGCCAGGAAGTCGCCGGCCTTGTCGGCCGCCTCGGCGTCGATCGCGCCGCCGAGATGGTGACTGCTGTTGGCAATCAAGCCATATGGCACGCCCTCGACGCGGACCAGCGCGGTGACGATCCCGACGCCGTAGTCGGGTCGCAGCTCGAGCACGGAGCCGATGTCGACGATCGACTCGATCGCCCGGTGCACGTCGTAGGCGCGTAACCTGTTCTGCGGCACCACCTGTCGGGCCAGCCGCGGATCCGGCGCTGCCCAATCGCCGACGCCGCCCTGGAAGTACGACAGGTACTGCTTGGCCAGCGCCACCGCGTGCGCCTCGTCGCGGGCGACCAGGCTCACCACGCCGTTGTGGCGCTGCACGTCGATCGGGCCGATCGCCTCGGGCGGGTACACCCCGAGCCCGCCGCCCTCGATCATGGCGGGGCCGCCCATCCCGATGTTGGCGTCCGGGGTCGCGATGATCACGTCGCACACCCCCGCCAGCGCGGCGTTGCCGGCGAAGCAGCGGCCGGAGACGATCGACACCAGCGGCACCCGGCCGCTCAGGCCGGCCAGCATCCGGAACGTCGGCACGTCCAGCCCGGCCTGCCCGCCGACGTCGGTGTCGCCCGGCCGCCCACCGCCCCCCTCGGCAAACAGCACCACCGGCAAGCGTTTTCGGGCGGCCAGCTCGAAGACCCGGTCGGTCTTGGCGTGGTTGCGCATGCCCTGCGTCCCGGCCAGCACGGTGTAGTCGTAGGACACGACTATCGTCTCGGCGCCCCCGATGGTCGCCAAACCGGCGACCAGGCCGTCGGCCGGGGTGTTGGCGATCAGGTCCTCCTCCGAACGCCGGCTGCGCTGCGCGGCGATGGCCAGGGCGCCGTATTCGACGAGGCTGCCCGGGTCGACCAGGTCGGCGATGTTCTCCCGCGCGGTGCGCCGGCCCTGCTGGTGCCGCTTGGCGACCGCGGCCGGCCGGCCCTCGTCGAGCGTGAGCAGGTGGCGCTCGCGGACCTCGTCGAGGTCGGCGCGGGGGCGATCGAGATCCGTTGTGGCCGCGGCAGATTCGCCGGTGCCACCGGCCCCGGTCCGGGTGAAGACCAGCAACGGGTCCCCGGTGCCGACGACCTGGCCGGGCGTCACCAGGCTGCGCGCGGTCCGCAGCGCGTCCGGTGCCGCCAGCGCGTGCTGCATCTTCATCGCCTCGAGCACGACCAGCTGGGCGCCGGGGCCGTACTCCGCGCCCTCGGGGGCCACCTCGACCACCGTGCCGGCCAGCTGCGCGCGCAGCACTTCCTCACCCGGGTAGAGCTCGACGGCGGCCACCCGGGTGTCGTGCTGGTGGGAAAGCGCCGCGGCCGCAAGTTCGGGCAGCCTCTCGTCGAGGAAGCCCGTCGTCACCACACCCGATTGGATCTGGCTGTCCGACAACAGCTCCCGCAGCAGTCCGACGTTGGTGCCGACGCCCTCGATGGCGAACTCGTCCAGCGCCGTGCGGGCCTTGCGCACCGCCGCGGCGAACGACGACCCCCGCACGTGCGTGACGACCTTGGCCAACAGCGAGTCGTAGCGCGGGCTGGTGGCCAGGCCGGGACGGCCGTAGCTGTCGACGCGCACCCCCGGCCCGGTCGGCGGCGAGAACACCGTCAGCGTGCCCGCCGCCGGGACGACGGACCCGTCGGCGGCGAAGGTCTCCATGTTGACCCGGGCCTGGATCGCGATGCCGCGTCGCGCGGCCGGTTCGCCGATGACTTCGGTGCCGTCGGAGGCGATCCCGGCCGGCAGGCCCAGCTGGTTGCCCAGCCCGTAGTAGGACGCGCCGCCGGCGATGGCCAGCTGCACGGCCACCAGGTCCACCCCGGTGGTCTCCTCGGTGACGGTGTGTTCCACCTGGATTCGCGGGTTGATTTCGAGGAAAACGTACTGTTCGCCGGTGACCAGGAACTCGACCGTGGCCAGCCCGTGCAGGCCGACCCTGGCGCACAGCCGGGCGGCGGCCTGGTGCAATTCGCGGCGCAGGGTGTCCGAAAGGCCTTGCGCGGGCGCGATTTCGACCAGCTTTTGGTAGCGGCGCTGGATGCTGCAGTCGCGGTCGCCCAGGGCCAGCGCGTGGGTCTGGTGCCCGGCCGGCGCGCCCACCACCTGCACCTCGATGTGCCGTGCCGCGTCCAGCAGCGCCTCGGCGAACAGCGCCGGGTCGCCGAAACCGAGCCGCGCCTCCGCGGCGCACTGGCGGTAGGCGTCGTCGATCCGATCGGCGCTGCGCACCTTGCGCATTCCCCGCCCGCCGCCGCCGGCCAGCGCCTTGATCATGATGCCGCCGTCGCGGGCGGCGAAGAACGCCCGGATATCGTCGACGGTGCTGGGGCCCTCGGTCGCGGGCAGCACCGGCAGGCCGGCGGCGATCGCGGCACCGCGGGCCGCCGACTTGTTGCCGGCCAGCTCGAGCACGTCGGGGTGCGGTCCCACGAACGTGTATCCGGCGGCCCGGCAGGCGCGGGCGAACTCGGCGTTCTCGGACAGAAATCCGTAGCCCGGGTGGATCAGCCCGGCGCCGGACTTCTTGGCGGCAGCCAGTATCTGGGCGTGGTCCAGGTAGGACTGCGGGCCGGCGCCGGGCAGGCCGATCGCCTCGTCGGCCGCGTGCACATGCGGGCTGTCGGCGTCGTCCTCGGCGTACACCGCGACCGTTTGCAGGCCCAGTTCCGTTGCGGTGCGGACGATTCGGAGCGCGATCTCGCCGCGGTTGGCGATCAGCAGGCTCATCGCAGCGGGTCGCCCCACCGGACCTGCTCGCGGAGCTTGCCCTTGAGCAGCTTGCCGCCGGGGTTGCGCGGCAACGGGCTGTCGACCACCGTGACGTACTGCGGCACCTTGAAGTCGGCGAGCTCGGCGCGGCAGTGCTCGAGCACGGCCGGCACGTCGACCCGGTCCTGGCCGCCGAACAGCACCGCGCCGACCTTCTCCCCCATCACCTCGTCGGGCACCGCCAGCACGCAGGCGTCCGCGACGGTGGGCGCCGCCAGCAGCACGGCCTCCACCTCGACGCTGGACACGTTCTCGCCGCCGCGGTTGATGATGTCCTTGAGCCGGTCGACGATGTACACCCGGCCCGCGTCGTCGACCCGGACCACGTCGCCGGTGTGCAACCAGCCGTCCACGATGGTGGCCGCGGTGGCCTCGGGCCGGTTCCAGTAGCCACGGGTCACGTTGGCGCCGCGCACCACCAGCTCGCCCGTCAGCTCGCCGGCGTCCTCGCCGAACGGGATCACACCGAGATCCACCGAGGGCACGGCGTACCCGACGGAGTCGGCGTGCTCGACGGCGTCGCGGTCGGGCAGCACCGTCATCAGCGAGGCGCTCTCGGTCATGCCGTACCCGTTGAACACCGTGGCCCGGCCGAACGCCTCCTTCACCGACCGCACCAGCGTCGGGGCGATCGGTGCGCCGCCGTATCCCACCCAGCGCACGCCTGAAACGTCGGCCGCGGCAAAGTCCTTGTGCCGCAACAACAGCGAGTACACCGCGGGCACGGTGACCATGAACGAGATCCGCTCGGCGGGCAGCGTCGCGATCAACTCGTCGAGGTTCAGCGCGGGCATGATCACCGCCGCTCCCCCGACCCGGGCGGCGATCAACAGCTGTGAGTTGCAACCGGTCACGTGGAACAGGGGCACCGAGATGAGGGTGCGCAGCCGGTCGCCGAGATCGGCCGACTCCCCGAGGCAGCGCAGCATGTTCTCGGTGTTGGTCAGGAACGCCTCGTGCGTGGTCGGAACGCCCTTGGGATGGCCGGTGGTTCCCGACGTGTAGAACAGCGCGGCCGTGTCGGCGTGGCCGAGCCCGTGGGTCACGTGCGGTTCGCCGTCGGGCAGCGGGGTGCCGGGCGCCAGATCCATCCGGGCGCCCGCGTCGGACAGGATGAACTCGATCTCGGGCTGCGCGGAGCGCGTATTGACCGGCACCGCAACGCCACCGGCCATCACGGTGCCCCAGAACGCGAGCACCCAGTCGATGCCGGCCGGGTAGCGCACCGCGACGCGATCGCCCGGGCCCAGCCCGTCGGCCCGCAGCCCGCCGGCCACCCGCGCCGCGCGGTTCCACAGTTCGCGGTAGGTCAGGCGGCCTCCGCCGAGCTCGACCACGGCCTCGCCGTTCGGGCGGTTGTCGACCTGCTCGGCGAGCATGTCCAGCAGCGTCGCGGGCAGACGTTCGTAGTGCGGGACGCCGTCGGGATCGCGCGAGACACCTGTCGCCGGGAAGGGGTTGCGGTCACTGGGGATTTCGATCACTGCAGACATGCCCTTACGATCCTGCCCTTACGATCCGGTGTCCTATCGTGATGCTGGTGACGATCGAGGATTCCGCCATCATGCCCGAGGCGTTCTTCACTGTCGATGGCGACTCCTATTTGCCGGGCCCGCTGACGCGCGGCCCCTGGGGTGCGGCCATGGGCGGCCAGAACGTCGGCGGCCTGTTGGGTTGGGGGATAGAGCGATCCGGCATCGACCCCGAGTTTCAGCCCGCCCGCTTCACGGTCGACCTGTTGCGCCCGGTGCTGCTCGAGCCGGTGCAGATCCGCACCTCGGTGCAGCGCGAGGGCCGGCGCATCAAGCTGGTGGACGGGGCGCTGGTGCAGAACGGGACGACCGTCGCGCGGGCCAGCGCGCTGTTCCTGAGGCGGGGCGAGCATCCCGACGGCCGGGTCTGGTCCTCCCCGGTCCAGATGCCGCCGCTGCCGGCGGACTCCGCCGGCTTCCCGGCGGACATGCCGTTTCTCATCTGGGGGTACGGCGCCACGCTCGAGGGCAGCCCCGGCATCGCGGCGGGCGAGTGGGAGCAGTCCCACTCGCAGAAGTTCGCCTGGGCGCGGGTGTTCCGCCCCATGGTGGAGGGACACCCCCTCACCCCGTTCACCCGCCTGGCGTTCGTCGGCGACATCACCAGCTCGCTGACCCATTGGGGCACAGGAGGATTGCGCTACATCAACGCCGACTACACCGTCACCGCGAGCCGATTGCCCGACGGCGAATTCCTGGGCCTTGCCGCCCAGAGCCACTACGGCACCGCCGGTGTGGCCACCGGCGCCGCGACCCTGTTCGATCGGCACGGGCCGATCGGCACCAGCTCGGCGCTGGCCTTGGCGCAGCCGGCCGAGGCCTTCCGGCCGTCCTACACATGAGTGCGATCACGCGCATAACGCACCGTCGCCTCGCGACGGCCGCCCTGGGCTTCCTCGGCTACACGACGGTGATGCTCGTGCTGGAACAGCGCATGCGCCGCAGCGGCGGGCCCGGGATCATCGCATTCGAGCTGGCCGGCCGCGCATCCCGGGCCGAGGACATCATGGCCCGGTGGGGCGACGACGGCCAGCTGGCCGCGCGTCGTCGTTCCTGAGATCCATCAGCCCGGCAGCCTGGAAGGCAGCACCGAAGCCCGTTCGCCGGACAGGTCGAGGGCGATGTCGACGAGCATGTCTTCCTGCCCGCCGACCAGGCCGCGGCGTCCGGCCTCGACGAGCAGCGCACGCGCGTCGACGTCGAACCGTTCGCCGACCTCCTCGGCGTGACGCAGGAAGCTCGAGTACACGCCCGCGTAGCCCAGGGTCAGCGTCTCGCGGTCGACGCGCACGGGTCGTTGCTGCAGCGGCCGGACCAGGTCGTCGGCGGCGTCCTCGAGGGCGTCGAGGTCGCAGCCGTGTCGCCAGCCCATGCGGGTGGCCGCCGCGACGAAGACCTCGAGCGGCGCATTGCCCGCGCCCGCGCCCATGCCCGCCAACGACGCGTCGACCCGGCGGCAGCCATGCTCGACGGCGACGATCGAATTCGCCATGCCGAGCGACAGGTTGTGGTGCGCGTGGATACCGATTTCCGTTGCGCCGTCCAGGGTTTGGCGCACGGCATCGACGCGCTCGGCGACATCGCGCATGGTCATCGCGCCGCCCGAGTCGACGACGTACACGCACCCGGCGCCGTAAGCCTCCATCAGCTTCGCCTGCTCGGCCAGCTGCTGCGGGCCGGCCATGTGGCTCATCATCAGGAAGCCGACGGTGTCCATGTCGAGTTCGCGCGCGGCGGCGATGTGGTGCGCCGAGATGTCGGCCTCGGTGCAGTGCGTGGCCACCCGCACCACGCTGGCTCCGGCCCGGTGCGCGGCGGCCAGCTCGCGCACGGTGCCGATGCCCGGCAGCACCAGCGTCGCGATCGCGGCCCTGTGGACGACGCCGGCCACCGCCTCGATCCACTCGAGGTCGGTGTGAGCACCGAACCCGTAGACGCAGCTGGATCCGGACAGCCCGTCGCCGTGCGCCACCTCGATCGAGTCGACCCCCGCCGCGTCGAGCGCCGCCGCGATCTCGGTGGCCTGTCCCAGGCTGTACTGGTGCCGCACGGCGTGCATCCCGTCGCGCAGCGTGACGTCACTGATGTAGAGCCGCTCGGTCATTTCGATACTCCAGTCATCGAGTGAGTCATCGAGTGCGCGGCGATCCGTTCCGCGGTCGCGAGCGCGGCCGAGGTCATGATGTCGAGGTTGCCGGCGTAGGCCGGCAGGTAGTGTGCGGCACCGGTCACCTGCAGCATCGCGGTCACCTTGGTGCCGATGAATTTCCCGGTCTCCGGAATGTGCAGCGGATTGTCGGCGTCGAACGTCTCGAACTGCACGGGCTGCTTGAGCTGGTAGCCCGGCACGTAGCGTTGCACCTCGGCAACCATCGCCGTGATCGACGCGTCGACGGCCGCGTGGTCGCAGTCCCCCTCGACCAGGCAGTACACGGTGTTGCGCATCAGGATCGGCGGATCGGCCGGGTTCAGGATGATCACCGCCTTGCTTCGTTGCGCTCCCCCAACGACTTTCAGCGCCGTGGCGGTCGTCTCGGTGAACTCGTCGATGCTGGCCCGGGTGCCCGGACCGGCCGACTTCGCCGAGATCGACGACACGATCTCGGCGTACGACACGAGCGCCGACCGGCTGACCGCGGTGACGATCGGCACGGTGGCCTGTCCCCCGCACGTGACCATGTTGAGGTTCGGCGCGTCGATGTGGTCGTCGAGATTGACCACCGGCACACAGAACGGCCCGATCGCCGCGGGTGTCAGGTCGAGGACACGTACATCCTTGTCGCGCAGCACGTTCCAGTGCCTGGCGTGGGCGCCGGCCGAGGTGGCGTCGAACACCAGCCGGATGTCGCCGAAGTGCGGCATCGCCACCAGGCCGTCGATCCCGTCCGAAGACGTGGGAACGCCAAGCCGTTTCGCCCGGGCCAGCCCGTCGGATTCCGGGTCCACCCCGACCATCGCGGCCACCCGCAACGGGCCGTCGCCGCGCAGGATCTTGATCATCAGGTCGGTGCCGATGTTCCCCGACCCGATGATCGCGACCGGGAATTGTTCGGTATTCATGGATCTGCTCCTGCCGACTACTCGGACTCGAGAACTTTGGCGGCCGCCTCGAAGACGACCCGCGCGTGCAGACCCAACAACTTGACCAGGTCCACGGAGTCCCCGCCGACTTCCTTGGCGATGAACAAGCCGTCGGCGCCCGCGATCGCGTAAGTGGTGAGCGTGCGCACGCCTTCGTCGTCAAGCCTCGGTGCAACCTCCCGCACGATCGCCTCGAACCGGTGAAACGCCCGATCGCGGACCTCGAGGAACATCGCCCTGGCCCGCGGTTCAACGGGGCGACGCTCCAGCGACAGCATCAGCCCCAGCCGGAGGAAATCGGGCGCGTCCAGGAGCGCCTTGGCGACCCGCGCGCCGAGCTCCGTCGCCCACTCGCGGTCCGACCCGACGTCGGGCAGGTCCAGCTCGGCCAGCCATCGCTGGAAACTCCGCTCGATCACCGCGGCGATCAGGTCGTCCTTGTCGGCGAAGTGCCAATAGATCGACGTCGGCGGCAGACCGCTCTTCTTGCTGACCAGCGAGATCGTGGCGCCGTCGTAGCCGCGCTCGGTGGCCACCTCGGTCGCCGCGTCCAGGATGCGCTCGCGGGATTGCTCGCCGTTGGCGCGAGTGCGCCGCGTACCGGCGGATGGACTCTTCGCTGCCACGCTGGCCCCTTCCGGGTGTTGACGATCACGCTGCCGACAGCTTACTGTATGGAACGCTACATTAACAACTCCCCCAGCAACTCCCCGAAGGGCCGGCCCATGACAGACCAATCGACGTACGACGTGGCGATCGTCGGGTACGGACCCGTGGGCGTCACGGCCGCCAACATGCTGGGCCAGGCGGGGCTCAAGGTCGTCGTCGTCGAGCGCGACCCGAACATCTACGCCCGCGCCCGGGCCATCTCCACCGACGAGGAGGTCGTGCGCATCTGGCAACAGGTCGGCCTGGCCGACCGCCTCAACGCCGACATGCAGCCCGGCAACGGGGCGACCTTCGTCGACGCCGACGGCGTGCCGTTCGTGCGGCTGCTGCCGGTTTCGCGCGGCAACGGCCACCCGCCCCAGCAGTTCATCTACCAGCCCGCGCTGGAGAAGGTGCTGCGGGAGGGCGTCGACCGCTTCCCCAACGTCTCGGTCCTCCTCGAGCACGAGTGCCTGCGGGTGATCCAGGGCGACGGGGACGTCGAGTTGATGCTTGCCGATCTCAAAGCCGATGAGCTGCGGCGGATTCGGGCCTCCTATGTGATCGCGGCCGACGGGGGGTCCAGCCCGATCCGCGGGCAGCTGGGCATCGGCTTCTCGGGCCGCACCTACGCCGAGCGGTGGATCGTCATCGACACCAAGGTGCTCAAGGAATGGCCCGGCCACGACCGGCTTCGGTTCCACTGCAACCCGGCCCGGCCCACCGTCGACTGCCCCACCCCGCTGGGGCATCACCGCTGGGAGTTCCCGGTGCGCGACGAGGAGGACGAAAAGGACCTCCTCAACGAGGAAGCGATCTGGAAAGTCCTAGGCGGCCAGGGCATTTCGCCGGAAGACGTGAAGATCCTCGGGTTCGCCTGCTACAGCCACCACGTGCGCTTCGCCGACCGGTGGCGGGTCGGGCGGATCTTCTTGGCCGGCGACGCCGCGCACGCGATGCCGCCGTGGATCGGTCAGGGCATGTGCGCCGGAGTTCGCGACGTCGCGAACCTGTGCTGGAAGCTGGACGCGGTGCTGCGCGGGTCCCTGCCCGAATGGGTACTCGACACCTACCAGGCCGAGCGGGTGCCGCACGTCAAGGAGGTGACCAGCCGCGCGGTGAAGGTCGGGCAGGTCATCACCCAGCGAGACCCCCGCCGCGCGGCGGTGCGCAATCACGTGTACCGAACGATCAGCAAGGTGCCCGGATTCACCGCGTGGCTGCGCCAACATCGGTGGCTGCCGGATGCGCGCCATCACAAGGGTCTGCTGGCGCCCAACGGTAACGCCTCGGTCGGTTGCCTGATCCCGCAGCCGTGGGTCGTCGACGAAAAGGGCGACGCCGTCCGCCTCGACGACGTCGTCGGCGGCCAATGGGTAGTCCTGCACCTCGGCCCCGCACCCGCGCTGGACGACTGGCGCGCGGCCGGCGTGCCCATCGTGAAAGTCCTTGTGCCGGGAAGCAAGCCGAGTCCTGACAGCGTCGTCGACGCCGACGGCGTGCTGACGCGCTGGCTCGACAGGAAGGGCGCTTCCGCGGTTGTCGTGCGACCCGACGGGTTCACCTATGCCGGCGCCGCCGAAGGCCGGCCGCTGCCGCCCCCTCCGGCCGGATTCAGGGGTGATTCAAGGCGTAATTCAAGGCGTAATTCAAGACATAAAGGGAAACCCTCATGACAAGCCTCACCATGACCGAGCGGACCGTGCGCATCAACGGCCGGGACATCTTCGTCGCCGAGAAGGGCGCCGGCGAGCCGGTGGTCCTGCTGCACGGCGGTGGCCCCGGAGCCTCTGGCGTGTCGAACTATTCGCGCAACATCGACGCCCTGGCGGAGAACTTCCTTGTGATCGTTCCCGACATGCCCGGCTACGGCCAATCGTCCAAGGGCGTCGACCAAAGCGACCCCTTCGGATATTTCGCCGACCACATCCGCGGGATGCTCGACCAGCTCGGCATCCAGCGGGCGCACCTGGTGGGCAACTCCGCCGGCGGCGCCTGCGCGTTGCGCCTGGCGCTGGACACGCCCCACCGGGTCGGCAGGCTCGTGCTGATGGGCCCGGGCGGCGTCGGCCTCAGCCGCGAACTGCCGACCGCGGGCCTCAAGGCACTGTTGTCGTACTACGGCGGCGACGGGCCCAGCCTGGACAAGATGCGCACGTTCATCCGCGACTATCTGGTGTACGACGGCGGCGCCGTACCGGAGTCGCTGATCGAGTCCCGCTATGCGTCGTCGATCGACCCGGAGGTCGTCGCCAACCCGCCCCTGCAACGCCCGAACGGGTTGCGGACGCTGTGGCGGATGGACCCAACGCGCGACAGCAGGCTCAGCAGCCTGGCGACCCCGACCCTGGTCATCTGGGGCCGCGACGACAAGGTCAACAAGCCAAGCGGCGCAGCGATGCTCGGCAAGCGGCTGCCCAACGCCGACGTGCTCATCAGCGCCAACACCGGCCACTGGGTGCAGTGGGAACGCGCCGACTTCTTCAACGCGGTCACCGCCGCATTTTTGGCAGGAGATTCGCATGACCGCTGATCTGTTCGGCAATGTCCACCTGGGCTACGCCGTGATCGAAACGAACAGGTTCGACGACTGGAAACGCTTCGGCCGCGACGCGATCGGCATGCACCTCGACGAGATGATGCCCGACGTGGTCCGATTTCGCTTGGACGCCAACGAATGCCGCTTCCTGTTGCGGCGGGGACCGGCCGAGGACGTCGTCGCGCTGGGCTGGCACCTCGACGGCCACGACACGTTCGACGAGATCCACAGCCGGGTCACCGACCACGGCGTGCCGGCGGTCGAGGGCTCCGACGACGACGCCAAGCTGCGCGGCGTCGAGCGCTTCCTGCGGTTTCCCGGGCCGAACGGCTTGACGCAGGAGGTCTACACCACCGCCCGCACCGCCGCGCTGCCGCTGGACATACCGGGCAGCGGATTCGTCACCGGCGCAGGCGGACTCGGCCATGTCGCCATCACCACGAAAAGGCCGCATCGGCTGCGCGGGTATTACAGCCACGTGTTCGACGCGCGCCTGTCGGACTACATCGACGAGACGATCAACGGCATGAAGCTGAAGATCCGCTTCCTGCGGGTCAACCAGCGCCATCACTCGGTGGCGATCGCGGCGGCGAATGCGTTGCCCGTCAACCCGATTCGCACGCGCGTCCAGCATGTGAACGTGCAGGTCGGCACGCTCGACGACATGGTGACCTCATATCAGCGCGTCAAGGAGCTGGGCTTCCACATGGCCCTGTCGGTCGGGCAGCACACCAACGACAAGGAACTGTCGTACTACGCGATGACCCCGTCCGGGTTCGAGTGGGAGGTCGGGTGGAACCCGATCGTCGTCGACGAGTCCACCTGGAAACCCACCACTCATCAGGGCATCAGCATCTGGGGGCACAAGCCCGAAGGGCAGACCGTCATCGACAAGCTGGAGATGTTCGCCGCCGCCGCGCGATCCCTGGCACATCGCGAGGACACCGTCGCGGCGCTGAGCGCGCCGGGCATCGCCGACGACTGACCTGCGGGGTCACCCCATCAGCTGAGCGGCGACCGTCGCGCCCAGGTTCCAGCACGCCTCGAGGTCTTCCTTGCTCGGCTTGCTCGAGACCACCACGTGCTCAGCGGCTTTCACCCAGCCGAGCCCGGTGGTGATCGCCTCCACGGCGCGCTCGGCACCCTCGGTGCCCTCGTTGCCGTGCAGGTACAGGCCGAAGGGGCGCCCGCGCGTCGCGTCGAGGCATGGGTAGTAGCAGACGTCGAACGCGTGCTTGAGCGCGCCGCTCATGTAGCCCAGGTTGGCCGGGCTGCCGAGGAGATAGCCGTCGGCCGCGAGCATGTCGGCCGGCGCGACGGTCAGGGCGGGCCGGCGCACCACCTCGACGCCCTCGATCTCGGGGTCGGTGGCGCCGGACAGCACCGCCTCGAACATGGCCTGGGTGAACGGGGACGGCGTGTGGTGGACGATCAGCAGCGTCTTGCTCATGTGTTGCTCATCGGCGGCCCTGCAGCTCGACTGCGGTCTTCATCGTTTCCCTCGCGCGGCGGCGATCCCCCGCGTAGTCGTAGGCCCGGGCCAGCCGGTACCAGCGCCGCCAATCGTCGGGATCGCCCTCGACCTCGGTGCGCACGGTGGCGAACAGCGCGTCGGCCGCATCCCGCTCGATGCGCCCCGACGGCCGCCGCGGCAGCGCGCTGGTGTCGAGTTCCATTCCGTCCTCGGCGATCAGGCGGGCCAGCCGCTGGTGCGCGAACCCGGCCCGCAGCGTGGCGATCATCGCCCACAGCCCGATCACGGGCATCAGCAGCAGCGCCAGCCCCAGGCCGACGGCGGCGGCCCGACCCGAGGCGATCAGCGCGACGGCCAGCCGGCCGAGCAGGCCGATGTACACCAGCATTGCCGCGCACAGCAAGGCGATGAGCAGCTGGGTGCGCGTCATTGCAGATTGAGCAGCGGCTCGAGGCCCACCGTGAGGCCCGGGCGTTCGGCGATGCGGCGCACGGCCAGCAGCACGCCCGGCACGAAGGACGTGCGGTCCAGGCTGTCGTGGCGGATGGTCAGCGTCTCCCCTTCGGTTCCGAACAACACCTCCTGGTGGGCGACCAGCCCGGCCAGCCGCACCGAATGCACCGGGATGCCGTCGACGTCGGCGCCGCGGGCGCCGGGCAGGCCGGTGCTGGTGGCATCGGGGTTGGGCGGCAGCCCTTTTCGCGCCTCGGCGATCAGCTTGGCGGTCCGGGCCGCGGTGCCCGAGGGGGCGTCGGCCTTGTGCGGGTGATGCAGCTCGACGACCTCCGCCGAGTCGAAGAACGGCGCGGCCTGCCGGGCGAAGTGCATCGACAGCACCGCCCCGATGGCGAAGTTCGGCGCGATCAGCACGCCGGTGTTCGGCCGCCCGGACAGCCACGACTCCACCCGCTCGAGGCGCTCCGCGGTGAACCCGGTGGTGCCGACGACGGCGTGAATTCCGTTGTCGATGAGGAACTTCAGGTTGTCCATCACCACGTCGGGGTGGGTGAAGTCGATGACCACCTCGGTGTCGGCGTCGGTCAGCAGGCTCATCGGGTCGCCGGCGTCCACCTCGGCGGACAGGGTCAAATCCTCGGCGGCCTGCACGGCGCCCACCATCGTCGACCCGACCTTGCCCTTGGCCCCCAGCACGCCTACCCGCATGGTCTTCACCCTAGCCCGGGCCGCCAAGGTGTCCGGTTGGTGACGCGAATGCAAACGGCCAGGAAACTCACAGCCAAAATCCAGCCGCGTGTGACCTTGCGGAACCACATTGGAATCACGCTGAGCAAAAATATGCGCAGCGAGACAGTCACGAAAACGTCGAGGCAACGATCTATCGTGCCTCCGCCCGGGCTTCCGGCCTGACGGGCCAGGCCAGGGCCGGGTCCAGTGCCGATGGACCGTTGCCACCGAGTGAGGTGGCAAATGTCAACTCTGTCCCGCGCAGTCGGCACGGCGGGAACGGCCGGCCTGGCGGTCCTGGCGGCCATGACCCTGGGCCCCGGGCCTCAGGCGAACGCCGCCCCGGCACCGGTGTGCCCCCAGGGGCAGGCACCGGGGGCGGGCCCGGGGTGCGGCCGGCACGCCTTCCTGCAAGACATCGCCGCGGCCGGCCTCGGTAACAGCTACGGCGGCTCGGCGGCCCTGGACCAGGGCCTGGCCATGTGTGGCCTGATGGACGCCGGCCTCCCCCCGCAGAGCATGGCGAGCCAGTTCGCGGCGGCCAATCCGGACCTGGGCCCCGACGGCGCGGCGCAGGTCGTCCGGATCACCATCCGCGACCTGTGCCCGTGGCACGGCTAGCGAAAGAGCTTAGAGCACAAGGAGACTCGGCGCAGCCTACTTCTTGAAGCGTCCGGCGAACCCGCGCAGCGGGAGGTCGGCGCTGGTGATCAGCCCGGGCGGCGCCGCCACCACCGACTTGATCGAGTACAGCGCGGGCATGCCGGTCACGGTCATGCCGATCGACGCGAAATTGTCCGGGTTGGACAGGTCCACACCGGGTTTGGGGAAGATCATGTGCTTGTTGTAGACGCACGGGTCGCCCTTGACCTGGGTGATGTAGCAGCCCTTGATGTTCCAGCTCGGGTCGGTGTGCGGGGTCATCTGCCATTCCAGGTGCGTCTCGACGCGCGGCACCCCGTCGACGATGCCCTGGTATTTGATGTAGTTGCCGCCCAGCGAGCCCTTGGGCAGCGTGTACCAGCCCAGGTCGACGTCCTTGGTGCAGGCGCCCAGCTCGTAGCTGAACCTCACCTCGTCGAGGGGTAGGTCGAAGCAGTCCGCCATCATGAGCACGCTGTCGGCGAACACGCGGGTGTACTTCTCCAGCTTCGACGGGATTTCCGGGTCGTCGACGGGCTGGCCGTAGCCGACCTCGATCCAGGTGTCCTTGGAGTGGTGGCACGACACGTCCACGGATTCGATGGTGGTGATGTTCTCGATGTCGGCGACGTCGGCCGAGCACACCACGCCCAGGATCTGGTTCAGCCCCGGGTTCATCCCGGTGCCGTAGAAGGTCGCGCCGCCCTTCTCGGCGGCCTCGGCCAGCAGCCGGGTCACCGGCTTGCCCGACGGGTGCGGGTGGTTCCTGTCGCGGTGCCACCCGGTGATCCAGTCGGCGGTGGTGACGATGTTGATGCCCGCCTCGAGCACCTTGACGTAGAGGTCCTCGTCGGGGAACACGCCATGAAACGTCAGCACGTCCGGGCTGGCCGCGACGATCTCCTCGACAGTCCCGGTGAACTTCACCCCGTTGGGCGCCAGGCCGGCGAACTCCCCGGTGTCCCTGCCGACCTTTTCCGGCGAATAGCAGTGCACGCCAACGAGTTCGAGGTCGGGCTGGGTGGCGATCCGCCTGATCATCTCCGAGCCGACGTTTCCGCTTCCGACCTGGAAGACGCGAATGGGTGCGGCGGGTGCGTTCATGCCGTCAAGCCTTCCTCGTAGAACTGCCTGGCCCAGTTGCGGATCGCGGTAAAGCCCTCGTACTCGTCGGCGGCCAGCGCGGGCGGGTCGGAATAGCGCTGGTGGCACCAGATTTCGATGTCCTGCTCGAACTGCCGGATGACTTCCCGCCCGAATTCGGCGGCCTTGCGCTCGGCCCGGGCCGGGTCCTTGCCCGCGTCGATTTCAGGCCGACCGATGTAGACCATGAACCGCACATCGGAGGTGGACTCGTCGACGGGCGTGATCGCAGAGATGGTGCGGTTGTCGACCATGCCCCAGCTCTTGGTCACCGCGATTCCCAGCCCGCCGTTGATGGCCTGCACCCCGCTGTTGACGTCCTCGATCCGCTGGCCGTCGTCGCCCTCGAAGGTGATGGTGAAGTCGACGAAGGAGACCGGCTCGCCGAAGTCGTGCCGGGTGAACACCGGCACGATCGGCGTGTTGTGCACGAACTTGAAGTGCGCAAAGTCGACACCGTTTTCCAGCACGTATTGCGGGTGCAGCTCGAGGCTTTGCCGGTACAGCCGCTGCTGCGGGTAGTAGCCGGCGGCGCTGCTGCCGTCGCCGAACGCGGCGAACACGTCGGGCGCGTCGAAGTAGGGCTCGCGGCGCTGCACGTCGTGCCAGATGTAGACCGACTCGTTGCGCTCCACGACGGGATAGGTGCGGATGCGCCGGCCGCGGTTGGGGCGGTCCTGGTACGGGATGCACACGTTGCGCCCCTCGGCGCTCCACTGCCACCCGTGGAACGGGCACTGCAGCACGTCGCCGACGACCTTGCCGCCGTATCCCAGGTGCGCGCCGAGGTGTTCGCAGTAGGCGTTCATCACGGTGAGCTCGCCGGAGTCGGCCCGCCAGGCGACCATGTCCTGGTCGAAGTACTTCATCCTGTGCACGTCGCCGGCGCCGATCTCGTCGGACCAGGCGACCTGGAACCACCCGGTCGGCTTCATCGACAACGGCGGCCTAGCCATCAGACCCTGCCATCGAACCCTGCCATGCGAGCATCCCTCCTCGACGAATCACAGTACCCTCTATGAAAATGTTAGGCTAGACGGGTGACCGAATCCAAGGTCGCCGGCCGCCGCCCCAACCGGCGCGGCAACGCGACCCGCGAGAGCATGCTCGAGGCGGCGCTGCGGTCGCTGGCCTCGGGCGAGCCGGGCTCGGTGTCGGCCAACCGCATCGCCAAGGACATCGGCGCCACCTGGGGCGCGGTGCAGTACCAATTCGGCGACACCGACGGCTTCTGGGCCGCGGTCCTGCACCGCACCGCCGAGCGGCGCGCCGCGACGTTTTCCACGCTGTCCGCGCCGGTCCAGCCGGACGCTCCCCTGCGCGAGCGCGTCGGCGCCATCGTCGAAACGCTCTATCACGGCCTGGCATCGGCGGATTCGCGCGCGATCGAGAACCTGCGGGCCGCGCTGCCCCGGGACCCCGTCGAGCTCGAGCGGCTCTACCCGCGGACCGCCACCGAGCTGTTCTCCTGGGGCAAGAGCTGGCTGCAGACCTGCCAGAGCGCGTTCGCCGGGCTCGACGTCGACCCGAAGCGGGTGCGCGAGGTCGCCGCCCTGATCCCCGGCGCGATGCGCGGCCTGGTCTCCGAGCGCCAGCTGGGTTCGTACGCCGATCTCGACGTGGCGCGGCGGGGCCTGACCAACGCGCTGGCCGCCTACCTGGAAGGCTCCCGGGCGCGATGATCACGATCCGCGAGGCCAAGCCCGCCGATTTCGCGAACGTCGCGCGGATGCACTATCCGGTGTGGCGACGGTCCTGGTCGGGGATGCTGGCCGAGGATCTGCTCGACGTGCTCGGTTCGCCGAAGCGCTGGGCCACCGAGACCTACCCGCACGACCTCAGCCGCCCCGGCTGGTCCATGTGGATTGCCGAGCGCGACGGCGACCCGCTCGGCATGACCATCTTCGGGCCCGACGCCCTCAATCCCGACGACGTGCAGATCGACGCGCTGTACACGGCGGAGGCAAGCCAGCGCCTCGGCATCGGCGGCCGCCTGCTCGACGAGGCGGTGCGCGCCGACCCGCCGGGCGACGTGATCCTGTGGTGCGCGGAGAACAACCTCAAGGCGCGAGAGTTCTACGAGCACAGGAACTTCCGTCTGGACGGCCGCACCTTCGTGTGGAAGCCGCTGCCCGGCGTGCCCGTGCCGCACGTGGGCTACCGGCTCCCCCGGTCGGCGCGCCTCAGGCGTCGATGACCAGGCGATCGCCCTTCGCCCGCGACACGCACACCACCATCTCGTCTCCGCCGACCGCGGTGCGGCCGCGGTGATCGACTTGTCCGGCAAGCACTTTGACCTTGCAGGTCCCGCAGAAGCCCTGCCGACAGGAGTACGGGGTGGTCGGGTCGTGGTCGAGCATCACGTCCAGCGCGGACCGATTCGCCGGCACGCGCAGCACCCGGCGGGAACGCGCGAGCTCGAGCTCGAACGGAGCGCCGTCGACCACCGGCGGGGGGCTGAACCGCTCGTAATGCAGTGGCGCGTCGGCGTGTTGGTCGCGGGCCACGCGCACCGCCTCCAGCATGCCGGTGGGCCCGCACACGTACACCGCCGTCGTCGGCCCGGCGCCGGAAAGTAGTTCGTCCACGCCGGCGACCCGGCCGTGCTCGTCGTCGGCCCACACCGTGACGCGCTCCGGGGCCACCGACACCACCTCGTCCAGGAACGGCATGTAGGCGCGGCTGCTGCCGGCATAGACGGCGCGCCAGTCGATTCCGCGCCGCTGGGCCGCGTGCAGCATGGGCAGGATGGGCGTCACCCCGATGCCGCCGATCACGAACAGCACGTCACGCTCGGCGGTGCCGAGATAGAACGCGTTGCGGGGGCCCTCGAACACCAGCGCGTCGCCCACGCCGTACGCGTCGTGCATCTCGATCGACCCGCCGCCGCCGTCGGCGATCCGGCGCACGGCGATGCGGTAGTCGGTGCGCCGCCCGGGCGGGCCGCACAGCGAGTATTGCCGGCGCCGGCCCGACGGCAGCTGGACGTCGATGTGCCCGCCGGGCGTCCAGGAGGGCAGCAGCCCGCCGTCGGGATCGGCGAGCGTCAATGCGACGACGTCCGGGGCGACGAGTTCGCGTTTGGTGACCACCGCGGTCTGCGTGCGCCGCACCGGCCTGACCCGCGACGGCTCCCAGCGCGAGACCGAGGCGAGCCCGCCGAACAGCGTGCGTATCCCCCACAGCATCGTGGCCAGCCGATCGTGGTCGCGCCGGCCGTAGAGGTCGGCGGGCCTGGACGTCCAAATGCTTTCCGGCACAGTCAAACCCCTACGTCTGCCGGATATCGAAACGCGCGAAGAGCCGGATCGCCGACGGGCTGATGCGGCGCATCGCGTAGCCGATCCTGGACTCGGCGGCGATGGGCAGCACGGCCGGGCCGGTCCTGACGGCCTTGACGATGGCCCTGGCGGTGGCCTCGGGTGTGTAGTTGCGCCGCCGGTAGGCCGCGTCCGCCTTCTCGCGGGCGCGGGCCTGCTGTTCGTCCGGCATGCCCGCGTAGATGGTGCTATTGGCGATGTTGGTGTTGACGAATCCCGGGCACACCGCCGTCACGGTGATGCCCTCGTCGGCGAGGTCGGCCCGCAGCGACTCGCTGAACGCCAGCACCGCCGCCTTGGTGGTGCCGTAGGCGACCATGGACTTCGACGGCAGGAACGCCGCCGCCGACGCCACGTTGATGATCGTTCCGCCCTCGCCGCGCTCGACCATCTGCGCGCCGAACGCCCTGCTGCCGGAGATGACGCCGCGCAGGTTGACCCCGATGATGTCGTCCCAATTCGCCGGGGTGGTCTCCAGGAACCGGCCCGCCATCCCGATGCCGGCGTTGTTCACCAGGATGTCGACCACGCCGTGCTCGGTGAGGACCTGTGCGGCAAGGTCGTTCATCGCGGACTCGTCGCTGACGTCGGCCCGGTAGACCGCGGCCTCGGCGCAGGCCGCCCGGACGGCGTCCGCCGTCTCGTTGGCCGCCGCCAGATCGCGGTCGACGATCACCACCTTGTGGGCGCCGTGCCGGGCCAGTTCCACCGCGGTGGCCCTGCCGATGCCGGCGCCCGCCCCGGTGACGAGCGCGAGTTTGCCGCGCACCTCGCGCGGGCCGCCGCGCGCGACCGGCGCGCCGTCGTCGGCGGCCGAGGCGCCCGTGTTGCGATCGACCCATTCGGCGGTCAGCCGCGCGATGACCTCGGGGCGCGAGGTCACCACCCAGTGCCCGCCCTCGATCGAAATCACCCGGCCCCCGGCGGGAATCGAGCCGGTGAACCGCTGCAGGGCGGGTGTCACGAAGATGTCGCGGCGCGGCGCCAGCACCTGCACCGCGACCGTGGTCTTCGGCAGCGGCCCCGGCGCCAGGAATGGCGCGGGCATGTTCTCCCGGTACAGGTTGAGCCCGTTGACGTAGTCGGCGACCGACCGCGCCGGCTTGCGGTGCCGGCTGCGGCTGCTGGACCGGCCGATGCGTTCCAGGGCCTCAACGACTTTCACGCCCATGCGCGAGCGAAACGCCAGCTCGGGCACCACCGGGCACAGGAAGAAGCCGATGTATCCGGACGCCACCAGCTGCCTGGCAACCCGGGCCAACGTCCGGGGCGTGCGCCCGGATCGCAGGAAGGCGCCCGCGTACCGCAGGTGCGGGCCCGAGATCGAGGTGAACGAGGCGATCCTGCCCATCACGGAATCGCCCATCACCGAATCAGCCGTGACCGCCGCCCAGGCCTGGATCGAGCCCCAGTCGTGGGCCAGCAGGTGCACCCGCTCGACGCCCAGGCTGTCGATCACGGCGACGAGGTCGGACACCAGCTGCCCGAACGCGTACCCGGATCGTGTTGCGGGACGCGACGATTCGCCGGCCCCGCGCACGTCGTAGGCGACGACGTTGTACCGGTCCCGGTAGCGCTCGGCGAACTCCTCGGCGACCGCGTCCCACACGTGGTGGTTGTCGGGATAGCCGTGAATGGCCAGGATGGTCGGGCGTGCCGGGTCGATGTCGGTGTAGGAGTGCACCGCCAGGTCGACGCCGGCGGACCCGGTGACGTGCGACGTGATGCCGGAGGTTCCGGTCATGGGTCAGTGCGAGGCGCGGGCGGCCGGCGAGACGGCCAGGTAGTCGACCGCCAGGCCCAGCCCGCCCAGCTGTGACGGGTGGAACCCCGGCCGGTAGTAGCTCCCCACCACCCGGATGAACCGCCGCGGCCCCGGCACCAGGCCGCGGCGCGCCGCGCGGAAGTAGTCGCGCCAGCGCGGCTTGGTCCCGGGCGGCAGCTGCGGGTCCACCGAGTACATGAACCGCACCCCGCGGATCCACAGCCACAGCATCGCCGGGCTGACCACCAGCTGGGTGCGCACCTGCCGCAAATACCCGGCCCGCAGGTGCTTCATGGTGTCGAAGGCCACCGCCTTGTGCTCGACCTCCTCGGCGCCGTGCCAGCGCAGCATGTCCAGCATCGTTTTGTCGGTGCCGATCTCGTCGTGGGCCGGGGAGTCAAGGATCCACTCGCCCAGGATCGCGGTGTAGTGCTCGATCGCCGACACGAAGGAGATCTGCTCCAGCAGCCAGCTGTGCTGTCGGCGCGCGCTCCACCGCGGCCGCTCGCCCAGCAACTTCTCGAACAGCCACTTGATCTGGTCGGTGTAGGGCGTCACGTCGATGCCCCGGGCGGCAAAGTGGTCCAGCACTCCGGCGTGCGCCTGGGAGTGCACCGCCTCCTGGCCGATGAATCCCTGCACGTCGAGCCGCAGCTGGTCGTCCTTGATCAGGGGCAACGCCTTCTTGAAGACCTCGACGAAGAACTCCTCGCCCGCGGGCAGCAGCAGGTGCAGCACGTCCAGGACGTGGGTGGCAAAAGGTTCGCCGGGCACGTAGTGCAACGGCAGCTTCGCCCAGTCGAACTCGACGTCGCGCGCCTCGAGGACGAGGCGTTCGTGGTCCAGCGATGCCCCGGACCGACCATAGTGTGGACCGGCTGCCTGGTCGTCGACGGTGAACATCATGACCCCCTACCTGCGGTTACACGCGTTTGGCAAGTATAGTGACACCGCCCAACATATGCGAAACCGCCGGTACCGGGTTTTTTATCCCCCGGGGTTTTCGGCGCGCTGCTTGAGGCGTTGCAGGGTGAGCCGGATGTGCTCGGTGTTGGCGGCCACCCGATCGCCGACGCCGGTGGCCCTGCCGGCGATCTTGCGGAACCAGCCCGGCCGGCGGTCCCAGGTGCTCTCGGTGACGCGGCAGCCGCCGTCGGCCGAGACGATGTCGTATTGCCAGCGTGCGATGGGCAAGACGGTGTGTCGCACCTCGAACGCGAACAGCCGGCCCGGTTCGGCGTCGGTGACGGTGCACTTGGTGGTCCACCGCTTCCCGCCATTTCGGTTGTGGCCCGCGAACACCGCGCCCCGGCGCGCGGAATCGCCCTTGCGCCACTCCATGGCGTACGCCTCCTCGGCAAGCGACGCCAGCGTCGGCAGGTCGGTGATGAGCCCATAGACGACGTCGGGGTGGGCGTCGATCGCAACGGTGGCCGACACGCTCGGGTCGCTCATTCGAGGATCATAACCGCGACTCAGATCGGTGCCGCCCCGCGCAGGTGCTCGAAGATCAGCGAGGTCTGGGTGCCGGCGACGTCGGCGTCGGCGTTGAGGTTCTCGACCACGAACGAGCGCAGGTCCTCGGTGTCGCGGGCGGCGACGTGCAGCAGGAAATCGTCGGCGCCGGCGAGGAAATAGACGTCCATCACCTGCCGGCGGCGGCGGATCTGCCGGATGAAGCTGCGGATCTTGCCGCGCGCGTTGGACTGCAGGCTGACGGAGATCATCGCCTGCAGCGGCATGCCCACCGCGACCGGGTCGACGTCGGTGTAGAAACCCCGGATGACGCCGAGCTCCAGCAACCGCCGCACCCGGCCGTGACAGGTCGACGGCGCGATCCCGACCGCCTCGGCGAGCGCGTTGTTGGCGATGCGCGCGTCGGCGTGCAGCACACCCAGGATCCGGCGGTCCACGTCATCCAGGTCGGCGGGCCGGTCGGCGGGCCGAACATCCTTCGGCGGGCCACCCGGCGGACCCGCAGCTGGCGTCGACTTATCGGGCATACCCGCACACTATAGAATTATCGTCAGCATGTTTGAAGGTCCTTCGAACTTTCTTCACACTTGAGTCATGCGCGTCGGCGTCGTGACCGAGACCAAGAACAACGAGTTCAGGGTGGCCGTCACCCCGTCGGGCGTCGTCGAACTGACCCGCCGCGGCCACGAGGTTCTCATCCAGTCCGGCGCCGGGGAAGGGTCGGCGATCGCCGACGCGGACTTCAAGGCGGCGGGCGCCCAGTTGATCGGTGCCGCCGGGCAGGTGTGGTCGGACGCCGACCTGCTGCTCAAGGTCAAGGAACCGACGCTCGACGAGTACGGCTTCCTGCGGCCCGGCCAGGTGTTGTTCACGTTCCTGCATTTGGCCGCGTCGCGCGCCTGCACCGACGCGTTGTTGTCGTCGGGCACGACCTCGATCGCGTATGAGACCGTCCAATCCGCCGACGGCACGCTGCCGCTGCTCGCGCCGATGAGCGAGGTCGCGGGCCGGCTTTCCGCTCAGGTCGGGGCGTATCACCTGATGCGCACCCACGGCGGGCGCGGCGTGCTGATGGGCGGGGTGCCCGGCGTCGAACCGGCCGACGTCGTCGTGATCGGCGGCGGCACAGCGGGATACAACGCCGCCCGGGTGGCCGGCGGCATGGGCGCGGCCGTCACCGTCCTCGACGTCAAACTCGACAAGCTGCGACGCCTCGACGCCACGTTCGGGGGCGCGGTCCGCACCCGCCACTCGTCGGCCTACGAGCTCGAAACCGCCGTCAAGGCGGCCGACCTGGTGATCGGCGCCGTCCTGGTGCCGGGCGGAAGGGCGCCCAAGTTGGTCTCGAATTCGCTTGTGGCACAGATGAAACCGGGTGCGGTGTTGGTGGACGTCGCCATCGACCAGGGCGGCTGCTTCGAGGATTCGCGGCCGACCACCCACGATCGCCCCACCTTCGCCGTGCACGACACGCTGTTCTACTGCGTGACCAACATGCCCAGCGCGGTGCCCAAGACGTCGACGTACGCGCTGACCAACGCGACGATGCCCTACGTGCTCACGCTCGCCGACCGCGGCTGGCGGGCGGCGTGCCGGTCGGATCCGGCGCTGGCACACGGGCTTTCGACGCACGAGGGTGCGCTGCTGTCCGATCGGGTGGCCGCCGACCTCGATCTGGAGTTCACCGACCCGGCGAGCCTGCTGGCCTGACGCCGGGCTTCAGTCGGTTGCGGCGAGGCCGGCCACGATGTCGGCCGCCGGCCCGGGCCGGGCATCCTTGAATCCCGTTCCGGCCCAAAGGTTCATCCCGTCGGGGTCCTCCAGCTGGGCCGCCGCCGCCCGTATCGGCGCCGTCATCTGGTTCACCTCCGGATACCCCAGCGGCGCAACGCGATCGAAGATGCGGATGAACTCGTTCTCCAGGCCGCGCGCGTACCGCCCCGAGAACGCGCGCGTGACGATGGTCCTGCCGAACAGCGGGTTCACCATCGCGGTGCGGTGCGCCGGGTTGGTGCCCGCCTCGTCGGACAGCAGCAGCGCCGTGCCCACCTGCGCGGCCACCGCCCCCCTGCGCAGCACGGCCGCGACGTCCTCGGCGGTGCCCAGTCCGCCGGCCGCGACGATCGGCACGTCGTGCGCCCTGCGGATCCGGTCGATCAGCTGGTGCAGCGACTCGGTGCCGGGGTCCATGTCGGGCGCGAACGTGCCGCGGTGCCCGCCCGCGCCCGGGCCCTGGACCACCAGGCTGTCCGCGCCGGCGGCGATGGCGACCCCGGCCTCGTAGGCCGACGTCACCGTGATCATGACCAACAGCCCCAGCGCGCCCAGCCGGCGAATGACGTCCGGCGACGGCACGCCGAAGGTGAACGACACCAGCTCCGGGCGCACGTCGGCCACGACCTCCAGCTTGCGCTCCCAGTCGTCGTTGTCCCCGTACTCGGGCCGGCCGACCTCGACCTGGTAATGCTCGGCAATGTCCTCGAGCTCCTCCGCGTAGTACTCCAGCGCCACCCAGTCGGCGACACTGGGTTGGGGCACAAACAGGTTGACGCCGAGCGGGCCGGTGGTGGCCGCGCGCGCCGCGGCGATGTCGTCGGCGAACTGCTCGGCGGTGCGGTACCCGCCGGCGATGAAACCGAGCCCGCCCGCGTTGGTCACCGCGGCGGCCAGCGCCGGGGTGCCCGGGCCCCCGGCCATCGGCGCGCCCACGATGGGCACCATGATGTCCCAAAAGCCCAGTACCCTCTGGTCAACGAGCACCATCTGCGCTAATTTACCATCGCCCGAAGTTGTTGGGGCAGCGATCGTTTCGAGGCGTACGGACCCAAAACCGCGGCGCCGTAGCGCTTGCGCAGCAGCCGTCGCGCCACCGCGTTGACCTCGTCGACGGTGACCGCGTCGATCTGCCGCAGGGTGTGCTCGATGCTGCGGTGCCTGCCGTAGTTCAGTTCGCTGCGGCCGATGCGGCTCATCCGGGAGCTGGAATCCTCCAGGCCCAGCACGAGCCCGCCGCGCAACGAGCCCTTCGCGATGCGGCATTCGGATTCGGTGATGCCGTCGCGCGCCACCGCTTCCAGCACCTCGCTGGTCACCCGCATCACGTCGGCGAAACGCTCGGGCAGGCAGGCGGCGTACACCGACAGCGCGCCGCTGTCGGCGAAGATGTCCAGCGCCGAGTAGACCGAGTAGGCCAGGCCGCGCAACTCGCGAACCTGTTGGAACAGCCGCGAACTCAGCCCGCCGCCCAGCGCGGTGTGCAGCACCGACAGCGCCCAGCGGTGCTCCCACCGCCGCCCCGGCGTGCGCACGCCCAGGGACACGTGGGTCTGCTCGGCGTCCCGGCGTCCGAGCAGCAATCCGCCGCCGCCGTTCAACCGGCCGGAGCCCTTGCGCGGCGCGACGGGGTGGCGCCCGCGGACCAGTCGCGGCCCGAAGTGCTCGCGCACCAGCGCGACCACCTCGTCGTGGTCGACGTTGCCGGCGACCGCGACCACCATCCGCTCCGGCGTGTAGCGCCGCACGTGGAACGAGTGCAGCTGGGACCGCGTCATCGCCGACACCGACCGCGCGGTGCCGATCACCGGCCGGCCCACCGGGTGATCGCCGAACAGCGACGCCAGGAACATGTCGCCCAGCGCGTCCTCGGGGTCGTCGTCGCGCATCGCGATCTCCTCGAGCACCACGTCGCGTTCGAGCTCGACGTCGTCGGAGGCGCAGCGGCCGTTGAGGACCACGTCGGCGACCAGGTCGACGGCCAGCTCCAGGTCGCTGTCGAGCACGTGCGCGTAGTAGCAGGTGTGCTCCTTGGCGGTGAACGCGTTCAGCTCCCCGCCGACCGCGTCCATCGCCTGCGCGATGTCCACGGCGTTGCGGGTCGGGGTCGACTTGAACAGCAGGTGCTCCAGGAAGTGCGCCGCCCCGGCCACGCTGGCGCCCTCGTCCCGCGACCCGACGCCGACCCAGACGCCGACCGACGCGGATCGCACCGCCGGCAGGTACTCGGTGACCACCCGCAACCCGCCCGGCAGGGTGGTGCGGCGCAGGCGATGTTCGGGCGCGGCTTCGGCGGCTGCTGGCCTTCTAAACGGAACTGGCGGCATCGGCTGGCGCGGCCGCCGGGGCGTCGGGGGCCGTGCTGTCCTCTTCGCCCAGCAGGACCAGCGAGATCTTGCCGCGCTTGTCGATGTCGGCGATCTCGACCCGCAGCTTGTCGCCGACGTTCACCACGTCCTCGACCTTCGCGATCCGCTTGCCCTTGCCGAGTTTGGAGATGTGCACCAGCCCGTCGCGCCCCGGCAGCAGCGACACGAAGGCGCCGAAATCCGTTGTTTTGACCACGGTTCCGAGGAATCGCTCCCCCACCGTCGGCAGCTGCGGGTTGGCGATGGCGTTGATCTTGTCGATCGCGGCCTGCGCCGACGGCCCGTCGGTGGCGCCGACGAACACGGTGCCGTCGTCCTCGATGGAGATCTGCGCGCCGGTCTCCTCGGTGATGGCGTTGATGACCTTGCCCTTGGGGCCGATGACCTCGCCGATCTTGTCGACCGGGACCTTGATGGTGGTCACCCGCGGCGCGTACGGGCTCATCTCGTCGGGCGAGTCGATGGCCTCGGCCATGACCTCCAGGATGGTCAGCCGGGCATCGCGGGCCTGCTCGAGCGCGCCCGCCAGCACCTGCGACGGGATCCCGTCGAGCTTGGTGTCCAGCTGCAGCGCGGTGACGAAGTCCTTGGTGCCGGCGCACTTGAAGTCCATGTCGCCGAACGCGTCCTCGGCGCCCAGGATGTCGGTCAGCGTCACGAAGCGGCGCTCGGTGCGACCGTCGGTCTCGACGTCGTCGGAGACCAGGCCCATCGCGATGCCCGCCACCGGCGCCTTCAGCGGCACCCCGGCGTTGAGCAGCGCCAGCGTGGAGGCGCACACCGAGCCCATCGACGTCGAGCCGTTGGAGCCCAGCGCCTCCGACACCTGCCGGATCGCGTACGGGAACTCCTCGACGCTGGGCAGCACCGGGATCAGGGCGCGCTCGGCCAGGGCGCCGTGCCCGATCTCGCGCCGCTTGGGCGAGCCGACCCGGCCGGTCTCGCCGGTGGAGAACGGCGGGAAGTTGTAGTGATGCATGTAGCGCTTGGACGTCTCGGGCCCCAGCGAGTCGATCTGCTGGGCCATCTTGACCATGTCCAGCGTCGTCACGCCCAGGATCTGCGTCTCGCCGCGCTCGAACAGCGCGCTGCCGTGCGCGCGCGGCACGACGGCGACCTCGGCCGACAACGCGCGGATGTCGGTGATGCCCCGGCCGTCGATGCGGAAGTGGTCGGTGAGGATGCGCTGGCGCACCAGCTTCTTGGTCAGCGACCGGAACGCGGCGCTGACCTCCTTCTCGCGGCCCGCGTAGGTGCCGGAGTCTCCGGTGAACCGCTCCAGAACCTGTGCCCTGATCTCCTCGGTGCGCTCGTTGCGTTCGGCCTTGCCGGGGATGGTCAGCGCGGCGGCCAGCTCGTCGGTGGCCACCGAGGACACCGAGTAGTACACGTCGTCGGCGTAGTCGGGGAACACCGGGTACTCGTTGGTCGGCCTCGCGGCGGCGTCGGCGAGCTCCTGCTGGGCCGCGCACAGCACGGCGATGAACGGCTTGGCCGCCTCCAGGCCCTGCGCCACAACGCTTTCCGTCGGGGCCTGGGCGCCGCGCTCGACGAGCTCGATGACGTTCTCGGTGGCCTCGGCCTCGACCATCATGATCGCCACGTCGGGCTTGCCTTCGTGTTGGCCGACGATCCGGCCGGCCACCACCATGTCGAACACCGCCCGTTCGATCTGCTCGACGGTGGGGAACGCGACCCAGGTGCCGTCGATCAGCGCCACCCGCACACCCCCGATGGGGCCGGAGAACGGCAGGCCGCCCAGCTGGGTGGAGGCCGACGCGGCGTTGATGGCCAGCACGTCGTAGAGGTCGTTGGGGTCCAGGCTCAGGATCGTCACCACGATCTGGATCTCGTTGCGCAGGCCGTCCACGAACGACGGGCGCAGCGGACGGTCGATGAGCCGACAGGTCAGGATCGCGTCGGTGGACGGCCTGCCCTCGCGGCGGAAGAACGAACCGGGGATGCGGCCCGCGGCGTACATCCGCTCCTCGACGTCGACGGTCAGCGGGAAGAAGTCGAAGTGCTCCTTGGGGGACTTGCTGGCGGTGGTCGCCGACAGCAGCATGTTCTCCTCGTCCAGGTAAGCGACCACGGCGCCGGCGGCCTGCTGGGCCAGCCTGCCGGTCTCGAATCGGACGGTGCGGGTGCCGTAGCTCCCGTTGTCGATGGTGGCGGTTGCCTCGAACACGCCTTTTTCTATTTCAGCTACAGACATGGGTGTCCGTACGGCCTCTCTGGGTTATTCAGCTTTTTCGCGTCGTCGCGCGCAACTACCCCGAGAGCTTCCCAAATTTCCCTGAGAGGAAGAAGTCTGAATGCGGCTACGGCCATCGATCGAAGCGGCCGACCTGCCCCAGATCCGGAGAGCCCGGCAGCCACTACCGAAGACCGCCCGATGCAGACCGGGCAGCTCCCTTGGACGTGCACAGTGACACGCTGGAACGGCACGCGCGGATCTGCGCGAACCGCACCGTTTGCCCGGGCCGGGTGGGCCCAGAACGCTCTCACTCTACACGGGCGGATTCGCCCGGGTCAGCGCCGCAGACCCAGCCGCTCGATCAGCGAGCGGTACCGCTCGACGTCGATCTGGGAGATGTACTTGATCAGCCGCCGCCGGCGCCCGACCAGCAGCAGCAATCCCCGCCGCGAGTGGTGGTCGTGCTTGTGCACCTTGAGGTGCTCGGTCAGGTCCGCGATCCGCCTGGTCAGAAGCGCGATCTGCGCCTCCGGGGACCCGGTGTCGGTGTCGTGCAGGCCGTACTGGCTGAGGATTTCTTTTTTCTGCTCGGCTGTAAGCGCCACGAAGCTACTCCATCAATTGGTCCGCGATCATCGAGGTATCAAGGCGCGGCCACCGCGAACCGCAGCGCGCGCCGATGTCGTCCGGCAGTTTAGCAGCCCGGCCGGTCAGCCCGCCGAGAGCAGCGCGCGCGCCCGCTCGGTGTCGTTGTCCATCGCGGCGATGAGGTCGCCCACCGAGTCGAACTTGCGCTGCCCGCGGATGCGCGCGACGAAGTCCAGGGCCACGTGCTGCCCGTACAGGTCGGCGGTGGTGTCGAGGACGAACGCCTCGACCGTGCGGGTGCGTCCGGAGAAGGTCGGATTGGTGCCGACGGAGACGGCGGCCTCGTAGCGCTCGCCGGGGACCATCGCCCCGGGGGCCCCCGCCCCCTGACCGTGCCCGAGGACGGTGAACCAGGCGGCGTACACGCCGTCGGCGGGGATGGCCGAATACATCGGCGGCGCCACGTTCGCGGTGGGAAAGCCCAGCTCCGCGCCGCGGCCGTGGCCGCGGACCACCACGCCCTCGACGCGGTGCGGGCGGCCCAGCGCCTCGGTGGCCGCGACCATGTCGCCGGCGTCCACGCAGGACCGGACATAGGTGGAGGAGACCGTGACGGTTTCGTTGCTGTGGTGCTCGGACAGCAGCGACATCGACTCGACCGCGAATCCGAACCGCGCGCCGGCCTTGCGCAGGGTGTCGACGTTGCCCGTGGCCTTCTTGCCGAAGGTGAAGTTCTCGCCCACCACGACCTCCACCACGTGCAGGTGTTCCACCAGCAGCTCGTGGACGTAGCGCTCCGGGGTGAGCTTCATGAAGTCGGTCGTGAACGGCATCACCAGGAAGACGTCGATGCCCAGCTCCTCGACGAGCTCGGCGCGGCGGGTCAGCGTGGTCAGCTGCGCGGGGTGGCTGCCGGGATAGACCACTTCCATCGGGTGCGGGTCGAACGTCATCAACACGGAAGGAACGTTGCGGGTGCGGGCGGCCTTCACGGCGTGCGCGATGAGCTCGGCATGGCCGCGGTGCACACCATCGAAGACCCCGATGGTGACCACGCATCTGCCCCAGTCCGTGGGGATCTCGTCCTGGCCCCGCCACCGCTGCACGACCGCAAGCCTACGGCGTCGCAGGTTCGCGCCTAAACTTTCTGCTTGTGAGGGCTGACGACGAGCCTGGCGGTCTCACCGCGGTTGGCCAGGACTATCTGAAGGTCATCTGGAATGCCCAGGAGTGGTCGCCCGCGGGGGCGCCGCAGCGGGTCAGCACCAAGATGCTGGCCGAGAAGATCGGCGTGTCCGCCAGCACCGCGTCGGAGTCGATCCGCAAGCTGGCCGAGCAGGGCCTGGTGGATCACGAGAAGTACGGGGCGGTGACCCTGACCGAGGCGGGCCGGCGGGCCGCGCTGGAGATGGTGCGCCGCCACCGGCTGCTGGAGACCTTCCTGGTCAACGAGCTCGGCTACGGCTGGGACGAGGTGCACGACGAGGCGGAGGTGCTCGAGCACGCGGTGTCGGACCGGCTGGTGGCCCGCATCGACGCCAAGCTGGGATTCCCGCGGCGCGACCCGCACGGCGACCCGATCCCCGCCTCCGACGGGCAGGTCCCGACGCCCCCCGCCCGGCAGCTGTGGGCGTGCGGCGACGGCGACACCGGGACGGTGGCCCGCATCTCCGACTCCGATCCGGAGATGCTGCGCTACTTCGACAGCGTCGGGATCAGCCTCGACTCCCGGGTGCGGGTGCTGACCCGCCGCGAATTCGCCGGCATGATCTCGGTGGCGATCGAATGCGCCGACGGCGCCGAGGCCACCGTCGACCTGGGCAGCCCGGCGGCCCGCGCGATCTGGGTGACGGCCTGACGGTCCTTCGCCGAGCGTGAAACTGCTGCGAGATTTCGGCGGCGGATTCGCAACAGCTTCACTCTCGGCGATGCGGGGCTAGGTGCCCAGCAGGCCCTTGGCGATGTGGGTGACCTGGACCTCGTTGCTGCCGGCGTAGATCATCAGCGACTTCGCGTCGCGGGCCAGCTGCTCCACCCGGTACTCGGCCATGTAGCCGTTGCCGCCGAACAGCTGCACGGCCTCCATCGCGACGTCGGTGGCGGCCTCCGACGAGTACAGCTTGATCGCCGACGCCTCGGCCAGCGTCAGCGGCTTGCCGGCCCGCTGCCGCTCGATCACCTGAAACACCATGTTCTGCACGTTCATTCGGGCGATCTCCATCTTGGCCAGCTTGAGCTGGATCAGCTGGAACTGCCCGATGTTGCGGCCCCACAGCGTGCGGCTCTTGGCGTAATCCACGCACAGCCGGTGGCATTCGTTGATGATGCCCAAAGCCATCATCGCGATCCCGATCCGCTCGGCGGCGAAGTTGGCGCGGGCGCTGTCGCGGCCGTCGCCGTGCTGTTCGCTCTCGCCGAGCAGCCGGTCGGGGCTCAGCCGCACGTTGTCGAAGAACAGCTCGCCCGTCGGCGAGGACATCATGCCCATCTTCTTGAACGGCTTGCCCTGCGTCAGGCCCGGCATGCCCGCGTCGAGCACGAAGACGACCACCGGCCGGTTCCGCTTGTCTTCCTTGCTCAAGGAGGCGTCGCCCTCGTCGAGCTTGGCGTAGACCACCAGGACGTCGGCGTAGGGCCCGTTGGTGATGAAGGTCTTCTGCCCGTTGAGGATGTAGTCCTCGCCGTCGCGCTTGACGTTAGTCTTCATGCCGCCGAACGCGTCCGAGCCGGAGTCCGGCTCGGTGATGGCCCACGCCGCGATCTTTTTCAGCGTCATCAGGTCGGGCAGCCAGCGTTCCTTCTGGGCCAGCGTGCCGCGGCTGGCGATGGTCGCCGCGCCCAGGCCGATGCTGACCGACGCGGTGCTCAGCAGCCCGATGCTGACGCCGGCGATCTCGGAGACCAGCACCGCCATCATCGACGCCTGCGCGCCGCCGCCGAAACCGCCTGAGCCGCCACCGCTTTCGCGGTTCCCCGCACGCTCGGAGTCCAGCATCTTCTGGACGGCCTCGGCGGCCATGACGTCGAGGCCGAACTGGCTGAACAGCTTGCGGGCGATCGGATAGGGCGACAGCGCGCCCGTCTCCAGCTCGTCGAGGTGCGGGCGGATCTCCTTGTCGATGAACTGGCGGACGGCGTCCCGCACCATCAGGTCGGTGTCGGACCACTCGATCATGGCGCCCTTAGCGTTCGGCGCGCTGGTAGGCGGTGACGACGGCGGCGCCGCCCAGCCCGATGTTGTGCTGCAAAGCGGCGCTGACGTTGTCGACCTGACGCTTGTCCGCGGTGCCGCGCAGCTGCCAGGTCAGCTCGGCGCACTGCGCCAGACCCGTCGCGCCCAGCGGGTGCCCCTTGGAGATCAGGCCGCCGGACGGGTTGACCACCCAGCGTCCGCCGTAGGTGGTGTCGCCGTTGTCGATCAGCTTGGGCGCCTCACCCGGGCCGCACAGGCCGAGGGCCTCGTAGAGCAGCAGCTCGTTGGCCGAGAAGCAGTCGTGCAGCTCGATCACCTGGAAGTCGGCGGGCCCGAGCCCGCACTGGTCATAAACCTGTTGCGCCGCTTGGACATTCATGTCGTAGCCGATGAGGTTCTTGGCGCTGCCGTCGAACGTCGAGGCGAAGTCCGTCGTCATCGCCTGCCCGACGATCTCCACCGACTGTCCGGCCAGCCCGTGGCTGTCGACGAAGCGCTCGGAGGCCACGATGGCCGCGCCCGAGCCGTCCGACGTGGGCGAGCACTGCAGCTTGGTCAGCGGGTCGGAGATCATCCGGGCCGCCAGGATGTCATCGAGGGTGTAGGACTCCTGGAACTGCGCGAAGGGATTGTTCACCGAGTGCTTGTGGTTCTTGTAGCCGATCTTGGCGAAGTGCTCGGCGGTGGTGCCGTGCTGCCGCATGTGCTCGCGGCCGGCGGCGCCGAACATCCACGGCGCGACGGGCATCGCGAACTCGTCGATCTCGGCCATCGCCTTGACGTGCTTGCCCATCGGCGACTCGCGGTCCTGCGCGCCGCCGCTCAGCGCGCCCGGCTGCATCTTCTCGAAGCCCAGCGCGATCGCGCAGTCGACCAGGCCGCCGCGGACGGCCTGCGCCGCCAGGAAAAGCGCCGTCGAGCCCGTCGAGCAATTGTTGTTGACGTTGACGATCGGGATGCCGGTCATGCCCAGCTCGTACAGCGCCCGCTGCCCCGACGTCGAGTCGCCGGCGACGTAGCCGACGTAGCCCTGCTGCACCTCGCCGTAGTCGATGCCGGCGTCGGCCAGCGCGTTGGTCCCCGACTCCCGCGCCATGTCCGGGTAGTCCCAGCCCTCGCGGCGGCCCGGCTTCTCGAACTTCGTCATGCCGACGCCGACGACGTAAACCTTGTTTGTCATTGCCCTAGCGTACGGCGGGTGTCTACAGCGTCGCGGGCCGGATGACGACCACCGGTTTGGTCCGCGAGCCCTCGTCGCGCAGCAGCGCCATCACCCGGCCGTCCGGGTCGGTGGCCGCGTAGACGCCATCGATGCCGGCCGGCGTCAGCGACCGGCCGTGGCCGGTGGCCTCGGCCTCCGCGGCGGTCAGCTCGCGGCGCGGAAACATCAGCAGGCACGCCTCGTCCAGCGTGAAGCTCAGCCGGGGCCGCTCGGCCAGGTCGTCGAGCGAGCGCGCCTGTCCCACCGCGAACCGGCCGACCCGGGTGCGCCGCAACGACGTCAGGTGCCCGCCGACGCCCAGCGCCGCGCCCAGGTCGCGGGCCAGCGCGCGGATGTAGGTCCCCGACGAGCAGTCGACCTCGACGTCGACGTCGACGACCCGGTCGTGGGACCGGACGTCGCACACCTCGAACCGGTCGATGCGCACCGGTCGGGCCTCGAGTTGCACGTCGCGGCCCTCACGCGCCAACCGGTAGGCGCGACGCCCGCCGACCTTGATCGCGCTGACGGTCGACGGCACCTGCCGGATCTCGCCGCGCAGCCCCGCGACCGCGGCCTCGATCGCCTCCCGCGTCACGCGCTCGGCCGAAACAGATTGCAGCACTTCGCCTTCCGCGTCATCGGTGGTGGTGGTCTGGCCGAGGCGGACGGTCGCCGCATACGACTTCGACGCCGCCGTCAGCAGGCCGAGGATCTTGGTGGCGCGCTCGACCCCGATCACCAGCACGCCGGTGGCCATCGGGTCCAGCGTCCCCGCGTGTCCCACCCGGCGGGTGGAGAAGATCCGGCGGCACCGCCCCACGACGTCGTGACTGGTCATTCCGGCGGGCTTGTCGACGACGACAATGCCCGCGCTCATAGCACGATCGCGGTCAGCACCAGCCCGCGATCGACCGACCAGCGCCCCCGCAGCGCGGTCAGCGGCGGGCCCGACAGGGCGGCGCCGTCGATCAGGATCTTGGAGACGAACACCCCGGCGGCTCCCCCGGCCGCGGGATCGACGTCGAACACCACGTGCGCGTCCTCGAAGCCCAGCCAACGCTCGGTCAGCGGAAACCACGCCTTATAGGTTGCCTCCTTGGCGCAGAACAGGATTCGGTCCCAGTGCAGGCCCTCGGGCAGGGCGGCGATCTCGTGGCGCTCCTCTTCGAGGGTGATCGCGTCCAGCACGCCGTCGGGCAGCACGTCGTGCGGTTCGGCGTCGATGCCCACCGAACGCACCGGGCCGCTGCGCCCCACCACCGCGCCGCGGTAGCCCGTGCAGTGCGTGAGGCTGCCGACCACGCCGTCGGGCCAGCACGGTTGTCCCTTGTCGCCCTTGAGGATCGGCGCCGGCGGCACGCCGAGCTGATCCAGCGCCATCCGCGCGCAGTGGCGCACGGTGACGAACTCGTTGCGCCGCTTGGCAACCGAGCGGGCGATCAGCGGCTCCTCCTCGGGCAGCGGGGACAGGCCGGGCGGGTCGGTGTAGACCTCCGAATGCGCCAGGTCCCCGGACGCCGGCAGCACCGACGACACCAGTGTGTGCGCCGTCATCGTGACTGCCGCTGCCGCAACCGTTCCCGGAACTGTGCGGCCTGCCGGCGCATCTCGGGGGTGATCACGAAGTGGCCGCCGAAGTCGTTGAGGTAGCCCGGCGCGTATTGCGGGTCGGGCAGCACCTGCCGCAGCCACGTGTAGGGCTTGCGGCGCCGCCACTCCCGCGGGTATCCCACCGACACCTCCTCGAAGCGCACCTCGTCGTGCCAGGTGGTCCGCGGGATGTGCAGGTGGCCGTAGACCGAGCAGACGGCGTTGTAGCGGGTGTGCCAGTCGGCGGTCTTGGTGGTGCCGCACCACAGCGAGAACTCCGGGTAGAACAGCGCGTCGCAGGGCTCGCGCACCAGCGGGAAGTGGTTGACCAGCACGGTCGGCGTCATCCAGTCCAGCTGTTCGAGGCGGTCGCGGGTGACCTCGAGCCGCTCCCGGCACCAGGCCTCGCGGGTGGGGTAGGGCTCCGGCGACAGCAGGAACTCGTCGGTGGCCACCACGTTGCGCTCCCGCGCGATGGCCAGCCCCTCGGCTTTGCTCATCGCCCCCTCCGGCAAGAAGCTGTAGTCGTAGAGCAGGAACATCGGCACGATGGTGGCCGGGCCGCCGCGCTCGGTCCACACCGGGAACGGATGCTCGGGCGTGACGACGCCCATCTCGTCGCACATGTTGACCAGGTAGTCGTAGCGGGCCTTCCCGAAGACCTGCACGGGATCCCGGTTGGTGGTCCACAGCTCGTGGTTGCCCGGCACCCAGATCACCTTGGCGAACCGGCGTCGCAGCAGGTCGAGCGCCCAGCGGATGTCGTCGGTGCGTTCGGCGACGTCGCCGGCGACGATCAGCCAATCGTCCGGCGACGACGGGTGCAGCGACTCGGTGACCGGCTTGTTGCCGATGTGCCCGGTGTGCAGGTCGGAGACGGCCCACAGGGTTGGTTGTCCCCCGTTGCTCGACTGCTGACTCGCCACGACAGACCAGCCTAACGACCCGGCGCGACGAGCCGGTTTCGGCCGGGCCCTTGCCCGGGGGGATTAGAACATGTTCTCGTTTCACTGTGACGGTGCTGACCCGACTTGTACACTCCCGGCAAGGGCCCGCCGAGGCGTCAGGGGGTGTCGTGTTCACCAGGGTGCGTCTGATCGGGGCGGTCGCTGCGCTGATCGCGGCGGCGCTGGGCGGCACGGTGGGCTGGCAAAGCGGCCCGCCCGCGCCGGCCGCGCGCAAGGCCGTCGAGCTGCGATCGACCGCCGCGCCGCTGGAGACCCCGGAGACCACGATGAAGAGCCCGATCGTGGCGACCACCGACCCGCGCCCGTTCGACGCGTGCGAGGACATCCCGTTCGACGTCGTGCAGCGGCTCGGGTTGGCGTTCACCCCGCCCGAACACGAGGACGGGCTGCGCTGCCACTTCGACGCGGGCAACTACCAGGTGGCCGTCGAGCCCATCATCTGGCGCAAGTACGAGGAGTCGCTGCCGCCGGACGCCCTGGAGACCACGATCGCCGGGCACCGCGCCGCCACGTACTGGGTCCTCAAGCCGACCTATCACAACAGCTACTGGTACTTCTCCTGCATGGTCGCGTTCAAGACCAGCTACGGGGTGCTGCAGCAGGCGCTGTACTACTCGACGATCTACTCCAACCCCGAGGTCGACTGCCCGTCAACCAACCTGCAGCGGGCCAACGACCTGGCGCCGTACTACAAGTTCTAGGCGATCGTCCACGTCAAAGGGCAACCGTGGCCGGTCGGCCTTTAGCCTGATGGTCGTGACGGCAACACCCGTGAAGACATCCCTGAAGCGACTCGGCGACAACGCCCTTGGCCGAGCGTTGCGTCTGCCGCGGGCGACCACCGAGTACACCGTGCATCGGGTCGGGGTCCCGATGCGCGACGGGGTCCACCTGGTGGCCGACCACTACGCGCCGACCACCCCGGCACCCGCCGGCACCGTGCTGGTCCGCGGCCCCTACGGGCGGGGATTTCCCTTCTCGCTGGTCTTCGCCAGGCTGTATGCCGCCCGCGGCTACCACGTGGTGTTGCAGAGCGTGCGCGGGACGTTCGGGTCCGGCGGGCGGTTCGAGCCGATGGTCAACGAGTCCGCCGACGGCGCCGACACCGTCGGGTGGCTGCGCGAGCAGCCCTGGTTCACCGGCCGGTTCGCGACGATCGGGATCTCGTATCTTGGATTCACGCAGTGGGCGCTGCTGGCGTCCGATCCGCCGCCGGAACTGGCGGCGGCCGTGATCACCGCGGGCCCGCACGATTTCCTGGCCTCCGTGTGGGGCACCGGCTCGTTCGCGGTCAACGACTTTTTGGCCTGGAGCGACCTGGTGGCCCGGCAGGAGGGTCCCAGGCGAATCTCGACGGCAGTCCCGCAACTGCTGGGTCCCCGCAAGGTCGCCGACGCGGCGGCCGGAATACCGATGGGCGCCGCGGCCCGGGCCCTGCTCGGCGACGGTGCGCCCTGGTTCGAATCGTGGGCCCGCCCTCCCGAACACGACGAATCGTTCTGGGAGGCACTGCGGTTCGGCGAGGCGCTCGATCGCGTGCAGGTGCCGGTGCTCCTGCTGGGTGGCTGGCAGGACATCTTCCTGCGGCAGACCCTGCAGCAGTACACGCATCTGCGCCGCCGGCGCGTCGACACCGCCCTCACGATCGGCCCCTGGACGCACACCCAGCTGCTCACCAAGGGATTGGCCGCCTGCGCGCGAGAATCGCTGGACTGGCTGGACGCCCACCTGGGTGACGGCACGCCGAGCCGCCCCAGCCGCGTCCGCGTCTGCGTCACCGGCCACGGGTGGCACAACCTGAACGACTGGCCGCCCAAGACCACCGAGCACGCGCTGTACCTGCGGCCCGGGCGGTATCTGGACGAGGTCGCGCCGACCGGCCTGGCCGGCGTGGCACCGGCGACGTTTCGCTACGACCCCGCCGACCCGACGCCCACAACCGGTGGCCCGCTGCTCTCCCTGAACGGTGGCTACCGCGACGACAGCCGGCTCGCATTGCGCGACGACGTGCTCGCCTTCACCGGCGCGACCCTCACCCGCGACCTGTGCGTGTACGGCAGCCCCGTCGTCGAGCTCGCGCATGCCGCGGACAATCCGCATGTCGACCTGTTCGTCCGGGTGAGCGAGGTCGATGCCAAGGGCCGCTCCCGAAATGTCAGCGACGGCTACCGCCGGCTGGGGGCCGCCACCAAGGCGGTTAGAGGGACGGTGCGCATCGAGCTCGACGGGATCGCCCACCGTTTCCGGGCCGGCTCGCGCATCCGCCTGCTGATCGCCGGCAGCTGGTTTCCCCGCTACGCGCGCAATCTCGGCACGGGCGAACCGATTCTGACGGGCCGGCAGTCGAAGCCGGCCACCCACACCGTGCGCTACGAGCGCTCCCGGCTGCTGCTTCCCGTCGGCCCGCCCGACCCGTCAGCCGACGGCGTCGCGGACCCGGACGGCGACCTCGGCTAGCGCGGCTTCGCTATAGACGGGGTCATGGACGGGCGCCGCCAGGTCCGGCCGCACCGGCAGCTGCACCCAGCTCTTGCAGCCCGCGTACTCGGGGGTGCGGGTGATTCGCACCGGCTCGGCCAACGGGATCACGGAGACCACCAACACGGCCAGTTTGTGCTTGGGCCGGAAGTCGAGCCGATCGGCCCGCACCGACTCGGGCGTCCAGATGTGCAGATCCTCGATCGCCGCCAGCCCGTCGGGCCGGTTGACCTCTTGTGCGGCAACAACTTTCGCGGCGGCCCGGATCACCAGGTGCTCGTCGGTGCTGTCGGCGGCCGCCGGTGGCAACAGGTCGCGATGCTCGGGCCGGACGCGCTGCGCGTGGCTGTGCGCGACCGTCGGAAACAGCAGGAACTCCTGCGCCGCCACCTCGAACCGCTTCTCATGGATGCCGCCCTTGCGCAACAGCACCCGCTGGCGGCCGTCCAGCAGCGCGTGCACGACCGCGCTCCACTCCTTGAGCGCGGGTGCGGTTGCCGTCAAGGTCAATTCGCCGCCATTTCGCCGGTCATTTCGCCGCGGCCAGCCGGGCCACCACCTCGGGCCGGCGCAGCGGCGGGACGGTCTTGGGCGGCTGGCGCCGCGGCGGCAGGGCGCGCAGCAACCGCGTCGTCGTCTCGGTGACCTCGGCCACCGCGGCCTCGAACGCCTCGGCGTTGGCTGCGGACGGGCGGGTGATGCCGCTGACCTTGCGCACGTACTGGCGCGCGGCGGCGGCGATCTCCTCGGCCGTGGCCGCGGGCTGCAAGCCCCGCAATTCGGTGATGTTCCGGCACATGCCCTCAACGATAACCGCGGGCCGCGGGCCTCTACGGTGTTGTCATGACCGACGACATCCTGCTGATCGGCACCGACGAGCGGGTGCGAACCCTGACGCTGAACCGGCCGCAATCCCGCAACGCGCTGTCCTCGGCGTTGCGGGACCGGTTCTTCGGCGCCCTGGCCGACGCGGAGGCCGACGACGACGTCGACGTCGTCATCCTCACCGGCGCCGACCCGGTGTTCTGCGCCGGGCTGGATCTCAAGGAGCTGGGCAGCGAGTCGGCGCTGCCGGACATCTCGCCGCGCTGGCCGCCGATGACCAAGCCGGTCATCGGCGCCGTCAACGGCGCCGCGGTCACCGGCGGCCTGGAGCTGGTCCTGTACTGCGACATCGTGATCGCCTCGGAGCGGGCGCGTTTCGCCGACACCCACGCCCGGGTGGGGCTGCTGCCCACCTGGGGGTTGAGCGTGCGATTACCGCAGAAGGTGGGCGTCGGCCTGGCCCGGCGGATGAGCCTGACCGGCGACTACCTGTCGGCCGCCGACGCGCTGCGGGCCGGGCTGGTGACCGAGGTGGTGCCGCACGAGAAGTTGCCGGCCGCCGCCCGCGGGGTGGCGGCCAGCATCGTCGGCAACAACCAGGACGCGGTGCGGGCGTTGCTGGCGTCCTACCACCGGATCGACGAGTCGCAAACCAGCGAGGGGCTTTGGCTGGAGGCCATGGCGGCCCGCCAATTCCGGACCAGCGGTGCCGACATCGCCGCCAACCGCGAGGCCGTGCTGCAACGCGGACGCTCCCAGGTGCGCTAGCCGAGCGCGGCGCGCAGTGACGCGACGGCGTCGTCGATCGACCCGTTGATCGAATAGCCGGCGGCCAGCTTGTGACCACCGCCGCCGAACACCGACGCGACCGCCGCCAGATCCACGTCGGACTTGGCCCGCATGGACACCGACCAGTGCTGCGGGTCGACCTCCTTGAACACGGCGGCCACCTCGGCCTGCTGCGTTGTGCGCACGATGTCGACGATGCTCTCGACTTCCTCCGGGCGCGAATTGACCCATTCGGAGTTGTCGACGACCGCGTAGACCAGGCCGCGGCCGCCCGCCGCGTCGGGCACCAGCTGCGCCGAGCCCAGCACCCGCGACAGCAGCGGCAGCCACGCGAACGGATGGGTGTCCATCAGCGCCCGGCTGATCGCGGCGTTGTTCACGCCGGCGTCCACCAGCCGGGCCGCCAGCCGGAGCGCCCGGGCGCTGGCCCAGCGGAACGACCCGGTGTCGGTCGTCAGCCCCGCGTAGATGCAGTGCGCGACATCGGTGTCGATCGGCTTGCCCCACGCGTCGAGAAGCTCGGCGACCAACAGCGTGGTGGAGTCCGCCGTCGGGTCGACGAAGTTGGCGGTGCCGAACATGTCGTTGGAGGCGTGGTGGTCGATCACCAGCAGGTGGTGGTCCGGGCCGGCCAGGTCGATCAGGGCACCGAGCCGCTTGGCGCTCGGAACATCAACGGTCACAACAAGATCCACGTCGCGGCGGATCTCGTCGGGGCCGACCAGCAGGTGGCACCCGGGCAGCGACCGCAGCGACTCCGGCAACGCCTCCGGCGCGGCGAAACTGACCTCGACGGCCTTGCCGCACCTGTCCAGGACCGTGGCCAGCGCCAGCCCGGCGCCGATGGTGTCGGCGTCCGGGTGGACGTGGCAGATCACCGCGATCGTCGTCGCCGCCGACAGCAACTCGGCGGCGCCGGCGGCGTCGACCCGCGCCCCCGCGATCGGGGCGGCGGGCGGCTCAGTCTTCGCGTTGATCGTCGTCACCGGTGTCCTTAGCGTCGGGCCCGCTATCACGGTACGGATCGGCCTCCCCCGCCGGCTTGGCACCCACCCGAACCCGCGCCAGATCGGCGTCCGCCGCGCGGGCACGGGCCAGCAGCTCGTCCATCCGCCGCACGTGGTCGGACGTCGTGTCCCGGGTGAACGTCAGCGTGGGGGTGAAGCGCACCCCGGTGCCCGCGCCGACCCTGGTGCGCAGCGTGCCCTTGGCCCGCTCCAGCGCGGCCGCCGCGGCACCGTAGTCCGGCTCGTCGTCCAGCGTTCGCCCCATCACCGTGTAGAACACCGTCGCGTCGTGCAGGTCGGCCGTCACCTTCGTGTCGACGATGGTCACCCCGTCCAGCCCGGGATCCTTGATCTCGAACTCGATCGCCGAGGCGACGATCGTGTTGATCCGCTTGGCCAGCCGGCGCGCCCGAGCGGGGTCAGCCATGCCGGCCGCCCATCAGGTGCGCTCCTTTTGCACCAGCTCGTAGGTCTCGATGACGTCGCCTTCCTTGATGTCGTTGTAGCCCAACGTCATACCGCACTCGAAGCCCTCGCGGACCTCGGTCACGTCGTCCTTCTCCCGCCGCAGCGAGGTCACCGTGAGGTTGTCGGCGACGACGATGTTGTCGCGCAGCAGCCGGGCCTTGGCGTTGCGGCGCACGATGCCGGAGGTGATCATGCAGCCGGCGATGATGCCGACCTTCGAGGACCGGAAGATCGCGCGGATCTCGGCGCGCCCCAGCTCGTTCTCCTCGTAGATCGGCTTGAGCATGCCGCGCAGGGCTTTCTCGATCTCGTCGATCGCCTGGTAGATCACCGAGTAGTAGCGGATGTCCACGCCCTCGCGGTTGGCCAGCTCCGTCGCCTTCCCCTCGGCGCGCACGTTGAAGCCGATGATCACCGCGTCCGAGGCCGACGCCAGGTTGACGTTGGTCTCGGTGATGCCGCCGACGCCGCGGTCGATGACCCGCAGCGCGACCTCGTCGTCGACCTGGATGCCCATCAGGGCCTCCTCCAGCGCCTCGACCGTGCCGGCGTTGTCGCCCTTGAGGATCAGGTTCAGCTGGCTGGTTTCCTTCAGCGCCGAGTCCAGGTCCTCCAGGCTGATCCGCTTGCGGCTGCGGGCCGCCAGCGCGTTGCGCTTGCGGGCGCTGCGCCGGTCGGCGATCTGGCGGGCGATGCGGTCCTCGTCGACGACCAGGAAGTTGTCGCCCGCGCCGGGCACCGACGTGAAGCCGATGACCTGCACCGGCCGCGACGGCAGCGCCTCCTCGACGTCCTCGCCGTGCTCGTCGACCATGCGGCGCACCCGCCCGTAGGCGTCGCCCGCGACCACCGAGTCGCCGACGCGCAGCGTCCCGCGCTGCACCAAAACCGTTGCGACGGGCCCGCGTCCGCGGTCCAGGTGCGCCTCGATCGCCACACCCTGGGCCTCCATGTCGGGGTTGGCCCGCAGGTCCAGGGCGGCGTCCGCGGTCAGCAGCACCGCCTCCTCCAGCGCCTCGATGTTGGTGCCGACCTTCGCCGAGATGTCAACGAACATCGTGTCGCCGCCGAATTCCTCTGGCACCAAACCGTATTCGGTGAGCTGCCCGCGGATCTTGGCCGGGTCGGCGCCCTCCTTGTCGATCTTGTTCACCGCCACCACGATCGGCACGTCGGCGGCCTGCGCGTGGTTGATGGCCTCCACCGTCTGCGGCATCACGCCGTCGTCGGCGGCGACCACCAGGATCGCGATGTCGGTGGCCTTGGCGCCGCGGGCACGCATGGCGGTGAACGCCTCGTGGCCCGGGGTGTCGATGAAGGTGATCAGCCGCTCGGTGCCGTCGAGGTCGACGGACACCTGGTAGGCGCCGATGTGCTGGGTGATGCCGCCGGCCTCGGCCTCGCGGACGTTGGCCTTGCGGATGGTGTCCAGCAGCCGGGTCTTACCGTGGTCGACGTGGCCCATCACGGTCACCACCGGCGGACGGGTCTGCAGGTCCTCCTCGGTGCCCTCGTCCTCGCCGTAGGTGAGGTCGAACGACTCGAGCAGCTCGCGGTCCTCGTCCTCGGGGGACACGACCTGGACGTTGTAGTTCATCTCACTGCCCAGCAGCTCGAGCGTCTCGTCGCCGACCGACTGGGTGGCCGTCACCATCTCGCCGAGGTTGAACAGCGCCTGCACCAGCGCGGCCGGGTTGGCGTCGATCTTCTCGGCGAAGTCGGACAGCGACGCCCCGCGCGCCAGCCGGATCGTCTCGCCGTTGCCGTGCGGCAACCGCACACCGCCGACGACCGGCGCCTGCATCGAGTCGTATTCCTGGCGCTTCTGCCGCTTGGACTTGCGGCCGCGCCGGGGCGCACCGCCGGGACGGCCGAACGCGCCCGCGGCGCCGCCGCGCTGTCCGGGACGGCCGCCGCCACCGGGACGGCCGCGAAAACCACCGGGCGCGGCGCCGACGCCGCCCCCGCCGCCGCCGCGGTAGTTACCGCCGCCGCCGTCGGAGCGGCCGCCACCGGGCCCACCGGGCCGGCCGCCCCCGGGCCGGGGCCCACCGGCGCGGGCCGGGCGACCCTGCGCCGCGGCCCCGCCGGGACGGGGCGGCATGCTGCCCGGCGACACCCCCGGGCGGGGCATCCCGGGCCGGGCCGCGCCGGGACGGGGCGCGGGCGGACGGGGAATGGGGCGGTCGACGGGTTGCGCCGACGAGAACGGGTTGTTGCCGACGCGCGGGGTGCGCACGCCGGGCTTCGGCGCCGGACCGGGACGCGGCCCCGGCGCCATGCCCTGGGTCGGCTGGCCGGGGGCCGGGCCTGCAGGCTGACCCGGGGGCGGCGCGGGCCGTCCGGGCGCCTGGGGCGCCGGCGCTTCGGCCGTCGCGGCCGGGGAACCCTGGGCGACGGCGTCGGCACGCTTGGCCGGCGCGCCGGCCTCACCGTTGCCGACGGACTTGTCGACCCCCTTGTCGGCCGCCTTGGCCGCCTTGGCGGGAGCCTTGGCGGCCTTGTCGGCGGCGGGCTTGCCCCCGCCGAACGATTCGCGCAGCCGGCGGGCGACCGGCGCCTCTACCGTCGACGACGCGGATTTGACGAATTCGCCCTGTTCATTCAGCCGGGCGAGCACTTCCTTACTGGTGACACCGAGTTCCTTGGCCAACTCGTGTACGCGGGCCTTACCTGCCACTACATCTCCTGTCTATGAGGCGACAGTCGTGGGCCGGCCGCGCCTCGGGTTTAGCTATGACGCATTGTCATCGGGACTTCACGGTGTGCTCATGTTCTTTGCTGCCTCTTCTGTTGCCGGGTCGGGCGCACTGAGCAACTCTACGTGCTCGACCACCGCGGATGTATCCGGTGCACCGGTGATTCGCAGCGCTTTGGTGAAAGCCCGCCGCCGAATCGCCTGTTGGACGCACTGCGGTACGGGATGCAGCCATGCACCCCGCCCCGGCAGGCTACTCCCCGCGTCAACGATCACGGCGTATTCGCCGTTCCCGGTCGACACGGCCACCACGCGAAGCAGTTCGACGGCCAGCTCTCGCTTTCGGCACCCGACGCACGTTCGCACAGGTCCACCTGGGTGTCGGTGCGCCCGTGTGCCGGGGGCCGAAGGCTCGCGCTGAATCACGGCTCAGTGTAGCCGCACCGGACCGCCGGTCAGAACCGGCCGCGGGGCGCTAGCGGTCGTGTGCCATCGGGTGGCTGGCGCCGTGTTCGGGCTGGTTCTCCGCTTGCCCCGCGGAGGCGGCGGGCGAATCGCCGCGGATGTCGATGCGCCACCCGGTCAGCCGGGCGGCCAGCCGCGCGTTCTGGCCCTCCTTGCCGATGGCCAGCGACAGCTGGAAGTCGGGCACCACCACCCGGGCGGCCCGGGCGGTCTGGTCGATCACCGACACCGAGACCACCTTGGCCGGCGACAACGCGTTGGCGACGAACCGGGCCGGATCCTCGTCGTAGTCGATGATGTCGATTTTCTCCCCGGACAGCTCGCTCATCACGTTGCGGACCCGCTGGCCCATCGGGCCGATGCAGGCGCCCTTCGCGTTCAAACCGGGGACATTGGAGCGCACCGCGATCTTGGAGCGGTGGCCGGCCTCGCGGGCCACCGCGACGATCTCCACCGACCCGTCGGCGATCTCGGGGACCTCGAGCGAGAACAGCTTGCGCACCAGGTTGGGGTGCGTCCGCGACAGCGTGATCAGCGGCTCCCGGGCGCCGCGGGACACCCCGACGACATAGCAGCGGACCCGGTTGCCGTGCTCGTAGCTCTCGCCGGGGACCTGCTCGGCCGCCGGAATGACGCCCTCGGAGGCCTTGGTCTCGGTGCCCATCCGGACGACGACCAGGCCGCGGGCGTTGGCCCGGCTGTCGCGCTGGATCACCCCCGCGACGATCTCGCCCTCGCGGGTGGAGAACTCGCCGTAGGTGCGCTCGTTCTCGGCGTCCCGGAATCGCTGCAGCATGACCTGGCGCGCGGTGGTGGCGGCGATGCGGCCGAACCCCTCCGGGGTGTCGTCCCATTCGCTGATGAGGTTGCCGTCCTCGTCCAGCTCGCGGGCGATCACCCGGACGACGCCGGTCTTGCGGTCGATGTCGATGCGCGCGTCGTTCTGGTGACCCTGGGTGTGTCGGTAGGCGGTGAGCAGCGCGGATTTGATCGTCTCGAGCAGTTCGTTGACCGAGATGCCCCGGTCCACCTCGATCGCGTGCAGCGCGGCCATGTCGATGTTCATCAGCGCCGCTCCTTCTCAGCCAATCCAGCCAGCTCCAGCTCGGCCCGAGCCGGTTGCGAAAACTCAACCTGGACAACGGCTTTCACGATGTCCGCGAGCGGGATCCGGCGCACCGCCCAGTCGCGCCCGGCGCGGACCACCAGCGCCAGCGTGTCGTCGCGCGTCTCGCCGACGCGACCGGTCAGCCTCGATCCGTCCGCCAGCGCCACCTCGACCTTGCGGCCCCGCGCCCGGCGGAAGTGCTTCGCGCTGGTCAGCGGGCGGTCCACGCCCGGCGAGCTGACCTCCAGCACGTAGCGGTCGCGGATGTTTTCCAGGCCGTCCAGCAAAGCCGACGCCGACCGCGACAGGGTGGCGATGGTGTCCAGGTCCGGGGCGGTGTCGCCGTCGGCGACCACGCTGATGCGCGGCGGGCGCGCGCGGGTGTCGATGACCACGTCTTCGATCTCGTAGCCGGCGCGCGCGAACTCTTCACCGAGTAGCTCGATCACCTGCGTCTGCGAAGGTAGCCCGGTGGTCACGGCGAGCTCCTCATCTTGAGTTGTCCGGTCATCTGGTCGGATGTCGTCGACTTATTAGGATCCGAGCGGCTTCCGGTGTCCCGGCGGAACCCCCCGTTCCACGAGAACCAGCTATCAACGATACGCCAGGAATCGGGTCTGACGGCGCGATCGCGTGGTCCGGCTCCTCCCGGCTTGGCAGCCCTTCAACCAATGGCAGGATGTTGCTGTGCGCAGCGCAATACCCGTCACCAATCGGCGGGGTGTGCTCGCCGGCGGCGCGGCCATCGCCGCGCTCGGGGTGGTCGCATCCGCCTGCGGCGAGCCCCCGCCCAAGCCCCCGGCCGTCGAGGAGCTGCTGGGGCCGCTGGACCAGGCCCGGCGCGACAGCGCCCTGGCCGGTGCCGCCGCCTCGGCCGTCGGCAACCCGCCGCAGATCGCCGCCGCGCTGACGGTGGTCGCCACCCAGCGCGCCGCGCACGCCCGTGCCCTGTCCACCGAGATCGCCCGGGCGGCGGGCAAGCTCGCGTCCTCGTCGAGCGAGACGCCCAGCCCCAGCCCGGCCTCGCCGGGGGCGCCGCCACCGCCGCCACCACCACCCCCGCCGCTGCCGGACGTGGTCAACGCGCTGCGCGCCTCGGCCGAGAGCGCCAACCGGTTGGTGGCCACCTCGTCGGGCTACCGGGCCGGGCTGCTCGGCTCCATCGCCGCCTCCTGCACGGCGTCCTACACGGTCGCCCTGGTGCCCGCGGGGCCGACGCCGTGACCTCCGGCAAGGACGCCGACAACGCGGCGCTGTGCGACGCCCTGTCCGTCGAGCACTCGACGATCTACGGCTACGGCATCGTGTCGGCGCTGTCGCCGCCGGGCGTCAACAACCTGGTGGTGGAGGCGCTGCAGCAGCACCGCCAACGCCGTGACGACGTGATCGCCATGCTGACCGCCCGCAAGGTCACCGCCCCGGTCGCGGCCGCCGGCTACCAGCTGCCGATGCTGGTGGGCAGCCCGGCGGACGCGGCGCGGCTGGCCGTGCGGATGGAAAGCGACGGCCAGACGGCGTGGCGCGCCGTCATCGAGCACGCCGAGACGGGCGAGGACCGGGCGTTCGCCTCGACGGCGCTGACCCAGGGCACGGTGCTGGCCGCCCGCTGGAACCGGGTCCTGAACGCCTGGCCCATCACGACGAGCTTCCCCGGCGGCAACGAATGACGGCTACGGCCTGACGGCCGCCACGATGTCGACGGCCAGCGACGTGCCGGCGGCCAGCTCCCGGGTCTCTCCGCTGAAGCGGTCGCGCAGCTCCACCACGCCGTCGGCCCAGCCGCGCCCCACCACGACGATCCGGGGCACGCCCAGCAGCTCGGCGTCCTTGAACTTGACCCCCGGCGACGCCTGCCGGTCGTCGAGCAGCACCTGCAGGCCCAGCCGATCCAGGTCGCCGGCCAGCGTCTCGGCCCCGGCGCGGGCCTCGGCGTCCTTGTTGGCGATCACCAGGTGGACGTCGAACGGCGCGATCGACGGCGGCCACCGCAGGCCCAGCTCGTCGTGCTGCTGTTCGGCGACGACGGCGACCAGCCGCGACACCCCCAGCCCGTAGGAGCCCATGATCAGCCGCACCGGCTTGCCGTCCTCGCCGAGCACGTCGACGGTGAACGCGTCGGTGTATTTGCGGCCGAGCTGGAAGATGTGCGCGATCTCGATGCCGCGCGCCATGACCAGCGGTCCGGCGCCGTCGGGCGACGGATCGCCCTCGCGCACCTCGGCGGCCTCGATGGTGCCGTCGGCGGTGAAGTCACGCCCGGCCACCAGCCCCACCACATGCCGGCCGGGCTCGTCGGCGCCGGTGATCCAGCTGGTGCCGTCCACCACCCGCGGATCGACAAGGTAGCGAACGTCGTTGTCCCGCAACGCCTTCGGTCCGATGTAGCCCTTCACCAGAAAGGGGTACTTGGCGAAATCGTCGTCGTCGAGCAACTTGTAGTCGGCGGGTTCCAGCGCGGCACCCAGCCGCTTGTCGTCGACCTCGCGGTCGCCGGGCACCCCGATGGCCAGCAGCTCCCAGTCGCCGCCGGGCGGGCGGACCTTGAGCATGACGTTCTTCAGCGTGTCCGCGGCGGTGACCGTGCGGCCCAGGTCGGCCTCGTTCGCCCAGGCCACCAGGCTGGCGATGGTCGGGGTGTCGCCGGTGTCGTGCACGACCGCCTCGGGCAGCCCGTCGGTCGGCGCCGCGTCGGGGCGCGGGGTGATCACCGCCTCGACGTTGGCCGCGTAACCGGACTCCAGGCACCGCACGAAGGTGTCCTCACCGGCCGGGCTCTCGGCCAGGAACTCCTCGGAGGCGCTGCCGCCCATCGCGCCCGACAGCGCCGACACGATGACGTAGCGCAGCCCGAGCCGATCGAAGATGCGCCGGTAGGCCTCCCGGTGCGCGTGATACGACACCTTGAGCCCGTCCTCGTCGAGATCGAAGGAGTAGGAGTCCTTCATGACGAATTCCCGGGCGCGCAGGATGCCGGCGCGGGGCCGCGCCTCGTCGCGGTATTTGTTCTGGATCTGATACAGGGTCAGCGGAAAATCCTTGTAGGAGCTGTACTCCCCCTTCACGGTCAGGGCGAAGAGCTCTTCGTGGGTGGGGCCCAACATGTAGTCGTTGCGGCGCCGATCGCGCACCCGGAACACGCTGTCGCCGTATTCGGTCCAGCGGTTCGTCGTCTCGTACGGCGCGCGCGGCACCAGGGCCGGAAACAGGATCTCCTGCGCGCCAATGGCGTTCATCTCGTCGCGGACGATGCGTTCGATGTTGCGCAGCACCCGCAGGCCGAGCGGCAGCCAGCTGTACAGCCCGGGCGCGACCGGCCGGATGTATCCCGCCCGGACCAGCAGCCTGTGGCTGGCCACTTCGGCGTCGGCGGGGTCGTCACGCAGGGTGCGCAGGAACAACTCGGACATCCGGGTGATCACAGCGGGCCAGCCTAACGGGTGGGTCCGGGCGTGCGGTGCGGTGCGGGTCGGCGGCTACAGCTCGCCGGCGTCGATGGCGTCCTTGACTTCCTGGGCGTGGGCGACCTGCGCGGGGGTGTAGCCGATGAACAGCGCCGCGCCGCCCACGATGACGGCCACCCCGGCCACCCACAGCAGGCCGTAGGTGTAGCCGTGGTCGAGCGCGTGCAGCTGCGCGTCGTTCATGATCTTCACCGGGCCGGTGGTGCCGCCCAGGTAGAGCGTGCGGGACGTGATCACCGCCTGAATCACCGCCAGCACCAGCGGGCCGCCCAGGCTCTGCAGCATCAGCGCGATCGCCGACACCGGGCCGATCCGGTCGAAACCGACACCGGCGATCGCCGACAGGGTCAGCGGGACGACGCAGATGCCGATGCCGATGCCGCCAACGATGATGGGCAGCACCAGGTTCGGGAAGTAGGGCACGCCGCGGCTCATGAACGCCCAGCCGTAGATCATCGCCCAGAACAGCAGGATCCCGCCGCCGATCGTCAGCACGCGGGGCGAAAACCGCGACACCAGTTGCGAGGAGACGCCCAGGCCGATGCCCATCGCGATGACGAACGGGATGAACCCGATGCCCGCCCGCAGCGCGCTGTAGCCCAGGATGTCCTGCACGTACAGGCCGATGCACACGGTCAGGCTGAACATCAGCCCGCCGGCCAGAAAGATCGCGACGAACGTGACCAGCCGGTTGCGGTCGCGGAACAGGTCGAAGGGCACGACGGGGTTGTCGGCGGTGCGCTCCACGATGGCGAAGGCGATGGCGGCGGCCACGGCCACCGCACCCGAACCGATGGTGGTGACCGAGACCCAGCCCTTCTCCGGGCCCATCGAGAAGGCGAAAACGGCGGCGGTGCACGCCAGCGTGGCCAGCATGGCCCCGGCGGCGTCGAGCTTCATCCGCTCCCGGTTGGTTTCGCGCAGCGCCGTGCGGGCCAGGTAGATCATCACCAGCCCGATCGGCACGTTCACCAGGAACGCCAGCCGCCACGACACCTCGGTCAGCGCCCCGCCGACGACCAGGCCCATCACCGAGCCGATCGCCGTCATCGCGGCGAACACGGCCGTGGCGGCGTTTCGCGCCGGACCCTTGGGGAAGGTGGTCGCGACGAGCGCGAGGCCGGTCGGCGACGCGATGGCCGACCCGATGCCCTGCGAGAGCCGGGCGATCACCATCGTCGCCTCGTCCCACGCCACGGCGCACAGCACCGAGGAGATGGTGAACAGCGCGACGCCGACGATGAAGGTGCGCTTGCGCCCGATGGTGTCGCCGAGCCGGCCGCCGAGCAGCATCAGCCCGCCGAAGGTCAGCACATATGCGGTGATCACCCAGCTGCGGCTGGCGTCGGACAGGCTCAGCTCGTTCTGAATCTTAGGAAGCGCGACGATGGCGACGGTGCTGTCCATGGTCGCGAGCAGCTGCATTCCCCCGATCGCGATGACCGCCGCGATGAAGCGATAAGAGGGTAACCACGCGGGATAATACCTGCTCATACGTGTTGAGGCGGTCTCCACCGGGCGCTCGGCGCGCACCGGGGCCGGACGATCGGGGCGCGCGGATGCCACATTCCGGACCGCACGCTCTGCGTCGTTGAGAGCCGTCATATCGGGTTACCTTACAGTAATCTTAATGATCCTTTAAACGCCGAACGCCGCCACGGGCCCGATCACGATGATCGCGGGAGGTCGAATACCCTCGGCGCGGATCTGCTCGGGCGTGTCGGCCAGCGTGGACCGCAACGTCTGCTGGGCGGCCGTGGTTCCGTGCTGGACCACCAGCACCGGCGTATCCGCAGGTCTACCCCCTTTTATCAGGACTTCGACGAAGAGCTCGATGCGTTCGACCGCCATCAGCAAGACGATCGTGCCAGACATTGCTGCCAGCGCATCCCAATTCACTAACGATTCGGGATGGCCGGGCGCCAGATGGCCGCTGACCACCACGAACTCGTGATTCACCGCCCGATGCGTGACCGGGACGCCGACCAGGGCCGGCACGGCTATGGCGCTCGTCACACCCGGCACCACCGTGACGGGGATCCCGGCGTCGGCGCACGCCAGCACCTCCTCATAACCGCGCGCGAACACGAAGGGGTCGCCGCCCTTGAGGCGGACGACGAAGTTGCCGGCCCGGGCCCGGTCGATCATGACGTCGTTGATCGCGTCCTGGGCCATGGCCCGCCCGTACGGGATCTTCGCGGCGTCAATGACTTCCACGTGCGGCGGCAGCTCGGCGAGCAGTTCGGGCGGCGCCAGCCGGTCGGCGACCACCACATCGGCCTGCGCCAGCAGGCGGCGGCCGCGGACGGTGATCAGCTCGGGGTCGCCGGGACCGCCACCGATCAGCGCCACGCCTCCGCGCACGACATCGGAGCCCTCTTCGACGGTTTCCGGGATGATCCCCCGCTGCAGCGCCTCGCGGATGGCCGACCGGATCGCCGCCGACCGGCGGTGCTCGCCGCCGGCCAGCACCCCGACCGACAGCCCCGCGTAGCTGAAGGACGCCGGGGTCACCGCGGTCCCCTCGACCGCGATGTCGGCGCGGACGCAAAAGATCTGGCGCCGGTCGGCCTCGTCGACCACCGCGGCGTTCACCCGCGCGTCGTCGGTGGCCGCGATCGCGTACCAGGCGCCGGCGAGGTCGCCGTCGCGATATTCGCGCAACGACAACGTGATTCCGCTCATCGCCTCGACGGCGCGGGTGGCGCTGCGGGAGATGACGTGGACGTTGGCACCGCTGGCGATGAGCAGCGGCAGGCGGCGCTGCGCGACCGTGCCGCCGCCCACCACGACGACCTTCTTGCCGGCCAGCCGCAAGCCGACCAGGTAGGGGTTCTCGTCGGTCACCGGGCAAGCCTATGGCGTGTGGCGGCGTGCGCGACGAAGCGTGTCACCGCCTCCGGCGTGGCGGCCGGATGGGTGTGCAGGTACGACGCGTGCACGCCGCCGTGCACGGCCCCTTCCCGCGCCGCGTCTTGGCCGTCGTCCGCGCCGTTGCCGCGGTACGCCCACGCCGGCTGGTAGCCGTCGGCGAATGTGACTGCGGTTCGGTGGAATTCGTGCCCGACGACCCGCTGCCCGGCGCGATACAGCGACGAATCCGCGACGGCGACGGCGTCGCGGTAGGCCAGCGTCAGCCGCGGGGTGAACCGCGCCGATCCGGCCAGCACGCCGCACATCGGATGCCCGTCGAGATCGTCGGCCAGATAGGTCAGCCCGGCGCATTCGGCGTGCACCGGCGCCCCCGCGGCGGCGAGCTCCCTGATCTGGGTGCGCGCGACGTCGTTGGCGGACAGCTCCGCGGTGAACTGCTCGGGGAAGCCGCCGGGCAGCAGCACCGCGTCGGTGCCGCCGGGCAGCGGGTCGGCGAGCGGGTCGAACTCGACCACGTCGGCGCCGGCGGCGCGCAGCAGCTCGGCGTGTTCGGCATAGCCGAAGCTGAACGCCTTGCCCGCCGCGATGGCGACGACAGCCCGGCCGACGGGGCGCCCGCCCGGCGCCCGGGCCACCGCCGCGGCGGGATCCCACGGCGCGTCGGCGGTGCTGATTCCGGCGGCCGCAGCCACGGCGGCCACGTCGACGTGGCGGGCGACCACGGCGGTCATCGCGTCGACCGCGAGCCGCGCGCGCCGCCCGTGCTCGACGGCGGTGACCAGGCCCAAATGCCTTGCCGGCAGCTCCAATTCGGCCGTTCGCGGGACGGCACCCAGCACCGGGACGCCGGCATGCTCGCAGGCCTGCCGCAGCACGTGCTCGTGTCGGTCCGACCCGACCCGGTTGAGGATCACGCCGGCGATGCGGGTCGCGGGGTCGAACGTCGAAAAGCCATGCAGCAGTGCCGCGATGCTGTGGCTCTGCCCGCGCGCGTCGACCACCAGGAGCACCGGGGCGCCCAGCAGGCCGGCGACGTGGGCGGTGGAGCCCGCCGCCTGGGTGGCCGCGGCGCCGGCCGCGGCCGGCCCGATCCGCCCGTCGAACAGTCCCATCACGCCCTCGATCACCGCGATGTCCGCGCCGCCGGCGCCGTGGGCGTACAGCGGCCCGATGAGCCGTTCCCCCACCAGCACCGGGTCGAGATTGCGGCCGGGCCGTCCCGCGGCCAGGCTGTGGTAGCCGGGGTCGATGAAGTCCGGGCCCACCTTGAACGGCGCGACGACCTGCCCGGCCCGGCGCAGCGCCCCGATCAAACCCGTTGCGACCGTGGTCTTCCCGCTGCCCGACGCGGGTGCGGCGACGACGATCGCGGGGACAGCGTTCACCGCGAGCGTCCCCAAAATGCCACGCAACACGGCGTGTCGCCGTACGGATGAGCGCGCTCGAGCCGAGGGGTTACCATTCGACGCCCTTTTGGCCCTTGCGGCCGGCGTCCATCGGGTGTTTGACCTTGCGCATCTCGGTGACCAGGTCGGCGGCCTCCACCAGCCGCGGCGGGGCGTCGCGCCCGGTGATCACCACATGCTGCTGCCCGGGCCGGGCCAGCAGCGCGTCGACCACCTGGTCGACGTCGACCCAGCCCCACTTCATCGGGTAGGTGAATTCGTCGAGCACATAGAAGTCGTGGCGCTGCGCGGCCAGCCGCCGCGATATCTCCGCCCAGCCGTCGACGGCCGCGGCCGCATGATCGGCCTCGCCGCCCGCCCTGCGCGACGTGCGCGTCCAGGACCAGCCGCTGCCCATCTTGTGCCATTCGACGGCGCCCCCGACCCCGTCCCGGTCGTGGGACCGGCCGAGCTCACGGAATGCCGCCTCCTCGCCCACCTTCCACTTGGCGCTCTTGACGAACTGGAACACCGCGACGTTCAGCCCGGCGTTCCACGCCCGCAACGCCATCCCGAATGCCGCGGTCGACTTGCCCTTGCCGTCGCCGGTGTGCACGGCCAGCAGGGGCGCGTTGCGCCGCGCCCGGGTGGTCAGGCCATCGTCGGGCACCTGCAGCGGACGGCCTTGTGGCATGGGCGATTACCTCTCTCAGGCGACGCTGCGCACGGCCCGCGTCAGATGGTCGGCGTGCAGCTGCTCGAGCCGCACCACCGGGGCGCCCAGCCGGCGGGCGAGCTGACCGGCCAAACCCAGCCGCACGTACGACGTTTCGCAGTCGACGACCACCGCCGCCGCGCCCTCGGCGGCCAGCCGGGCCGCCGCGGTTGCGCTGCGGCCCAACGGGTCCGGCCCCGCGGTGGCCCGGCCGTCGGTGAGCACCACCACCAACGGACGGCGCGCGCGGTCGCGCGCCCTCTCCCGGACGATCAGCTCGCGCGCTGCCAGCAGCCCCTCGGCCAGGGGCGTCTTGCCGCCGGTGTCGAACCGGCCCAGCCGCCGGCCGGCGATGTGCGCGCTCGACGTCGGCGGCAGCAGCAGCCGCGCCTCGCGTCCGCGGAAGGTGATCACCGCGACCTTGTCCCGACGCTGATAGGCGTCGCGCAGCAGCGAGAGGGTGGCGCCGCCGACGGCGGCCATGCGGTCGCGCGCGGCCATCGAACCCGACGCGTCCACCACGAAGATCACCAGGTTGCCCTCGCGCCCCTCGCGGATGGCGCGGCGCACGTCGTCCGGGCCCGGCCGCAGCGGCCCCGCCCCGGCGCGCTCGGCGGCCGAGAGCAGGGTGGCGAACAGGTGCAGCCCGTGCGCGGTCGCCTCGTCGCCGTCGGCGGCCGCCACCACGCGGCCGGTCGCGTTGCGGGCCCGCGACCGTCGCCCCGGCGCCCCCTCGCCGAGGCCCGGCACCCGCAGCACCCGGGTGCGGAAGGTCTGCGACGGCGCCGCGCTGGGCTCGGGCGGCCTCGGTGCCGACATCGAGTCCTGTTGCGGGACAGGGCCGTTGGCGGACTGGCCGCCGCCTGGCGGGTCGGGCTCGGGGTCGGGCTCGGGTTCGGGTTCGCCGGCCCGCGCCAGGGCCTCGTCGAGCTGGTCGCGGTCGATGCCGGGATCGTCGAAGGGATCGCGACGGCGCCGGTGCGGCAACGCCAGCTCGGCCGCCACCCGGATGTCGCGCTCCTCGACGGTGCCGGCGCCGCGCCACGCGGCGTGCGCGGCGGCGGTGCGGGCCACCACCAGGTCGGCCCGCATGCCGTCGACGTCGAACGCCGCACACAGCGCCGCGATGCGCCGTAATTCGTTGTCCGGCAACACCACATCGTCGACGAGGGCGCGCGCGGCCGCGATCCGGCGGGCCAGCTCGGCGTCGGCCTCGGCATAGCTCTCGGCGAACGCGTCCGGGTCGGCCTCGTAGGCCATCCGCCGCCGAACGACCTGCACCCGCACGTCGACGTCGCGCGACGCGTGCACGTCGACGGTCAGGCCGAACCGGTCCAGCAGCTGCGGACGCAGCTCGCCCTCCTCGGGATTCATCGTGCCGATCAGCACGAACCGTGCCTCGTGGGAGTGCGAGACGCCGTCGCGTTCGATGTGCACGCGTCCCATCGCGGCGGCGTCGAGCAACACGTCGACCAGATGGTCGTGCAGCAGGTTGACCTCGTCGACGTACAGCACGCCGCCGTGCGCGCGGGCCAGCAGTCCCGGCGAGAACGCGTGCTCGCCGTCGCGCAGCACCCGCTGCAGGTCCAGCGAGCCGATCACCCGGTCCTCGGTTGCGCCGAGCGGCATTTCGACCAGGCCGGCGCCCGCGCCGCCCGTCGCCGCGGACAGCAGCGCGGCGAGCCCGCGCACCGCGGTCGACTTGGCCGTGCCCTTCTCGCCGCGGATCAGCGCCCCGCCGATCTCCGGCCGGACGGCGCACAGCAACAACGCGAGCCGCAGCTGATCGTGCCCGACGATCGCGCTGAACGGATAGGGCTTCACGGCTGCGCCACCGGGCCGGAGCCGGGCCGCAGCATCGGCACGTGCGGCACCCCGTCGTCGACGAAATCGTCACCGTCACGGACGAATCCGTGCTGGGCGTACATGTCCGCGAGATAGGTTTGCGCGTTGATCCGGCACGGGTAGTCGCCCACCTCGGCCAGCGCGGCCCGCAGCAGCCGGGTGGTGTGACCCTGGCCCCGCGCCGCGCGTTTGGTGCACAGCCGCCCGATCCGGAACGCCTTCTCGCCTCCGGCGTGCTCCTCCATCAGGCGCAGCGTACAGATCACCTCGCCGTCGGGTGTCTCCAGCCAGAAGTGCCGGGTCTCGGCGAGCAGGTCGCGCCCGTCCAGCTCCGGGTACGGGATGGCCTGTTCGACGACGAAGACCTCGACCCGCAGCCTGAGCAGCTCGTAAAGGGTCGGGACGTCAAGGTCTTTGGCCCAGGCGCGGCGCAGGGATTCCGTCATGAGTCCCCCAAGCGCAGCGCCTTGGTGCCCCACGACCACACCTCGTCGTACAGCGCGGGCTCGCGGGACAGCTGCGCCCCCAGCGACGGCACCATCTCCTTGAGCGTCGGCAGCCACGACTGGTAGCGGCCGGCGAAGCAGCGCTGCAGCACGTCGAGCATGGCCGGCACGGCCGTCGACGCCCCCGGCGAACCGCCGAGCAGGCCCGCGATGGTGCCCTCGGCGTCGCTGCACACGGTGGTGCCGAAGTCGAGCACCCCGCCCCTGCGCCGGTCCCGGCGGATCACCTGCACCCGCTGGCCCGCCGTCGTCAGCTCCCAGTCCGAATCCACGGCGCCGGGCGCGAATTCGCGCAGCGCGCGCATCCGGTCGGGGCCGGACAGCCGCAGCTGGCCGATCAGGTAGTTGATCAGCGTCCCCTGCGTGACGGCGACACCGAGCATCGAGAGCGCGTTGTCGGGCCGGATCGACCGGGGCAGGTCGGTCAGGTGGCCGTGCTTGAGGAACTTCGGCGACCAGCCCGCGTAGGGCCCGAACACCAGCCACGGCCTGCCGTTGACGAACCGCAGGTCCAGATGCAGCGCGCCGAGCGGCGGGGCCCCCGGCGCGGGGACGCCGTACACCTTGGCTCGGTGCGCGGCCGTGAGCGCGGGGTTGTCGGCGCGCAGGAACCGGCCGCCGATGGGGAAGCCGGCGAAGCCCCTGACCTCCTTGATGCCCGACCGCTGCAGCAGCGGCAGGGCGTGGCCGCCGGCCCCGACGAACACGAATTTGGCGTTCAGGCGCCGCTTTTCGCCGGTGCGGCGGTTGCGGATCAGCAGCGTCCAGCCGCCGTCGGACCGACGGGTCAGGTTGGCGACCTCGTGACCGAACAGCGCGGTCGCGCCGCCCTGCACGCAAAAGCCGATCAGCTGTCGCGCCAGCGCGCCGAAGTCGACGTCGGCGCCGTCGGCGGCCCAGTTCAGCGCGACCGGCTCGGAGAAGTCGCGCCCGGCGGCCATGAACGGCAGCCGGCGGGCGAATTCGTCCGGGCCGGTGATCAATTCGGTGCCGGCGAACAGCGGGTTGCCGGACAGCGCCCGCTGACGCCGGCGCAGGTAGTCGACCCGCTCGGCGCCGCGGACGAAGCTGACGTGCGGGACGGCGGTGACGAAGCCGGGGTCGGCCAGGATGCCGTTCTCGACGGCGTACGCCCAGAACTGGCGGGTCACCTGGAATTGCTCGTTGACGGCCACCGCCTTGGCGATGTCGATGCGGCCGGCGCGCTCCGGGGTGTAGTTCATCTCGCACAGCCCGGCATGCCCGGTGCCGGCGTTGTTCCACGGGCTGCTGCTCTCGGCGGCGGCGGCGTCCAGCCGCTCGATCAGGGTGATCGAGGCGTCCGGCTCCAGCCGCCGCAGCAACGCGCCGAGCGTGGCGCTCATGATGCCCGCGCCCACCAGCGCGACGTCGGTGCGCGCGGTTGTGGCTAGCCCTGACACCGTCCCAGGTTATCCCGGTGCCATCCGGGCGCCGGCGGCGTGCGGCCCACCCGTCACCAGCAAAACCTTTAAGCTGGCCTGGTGACTGGCTGGGTCGCCGATGTCCTGCCCGGGTATTGGCAGCGCACGCTCCCGCTGGGGCGCGATCCCGCCGGCGAGGGCGACATCGTCGCCACCCTGATCCGGCGCGGGCCCGAGGCCGAGGCCCGCCGTGCCGACCACGCGGTGCTCGCGGTGCACGGCTACACCGACTACTTCTTCCAGACCGCGCTGGCCGATCACTTCGCCGAGCGGGGCTTCGCCTTCTACGCGTTGGACCTGCAGAAGTGCGGCCGCTCCCGGCGCGACGGCCAGACCCCGCACTTCATCACCGACCTGGCCGACTACGACACCGAACTCGAACAGGCGCTGGCCCTCATCAGCGAGCGGCACCGGCGGGTCCTGGTGTACGGCCACTCCTCCGGCGGGCTCGTCGCGGCGCTGTGGCTGGACCGGATGCGCCGGCGCGGCGCGGCGGCGCACGCCGGCATCGGCGGCCTGGTGCACGGATTGGTTCACGGCCTGGTTCTCAACAGCCCGTTTCTGGACCTGCACGGCCCGGCGGTGCTGCGGCTGTTCGCCACCACGGCGCTGATCGCCGGGCTGGCGAAGGTGCGCTCCAAGGGTGTGGTCCGCGCACCCACCGAGGGCGGCTACGGCACCACCCTGCACCGCGACTACTCCGGCGAGTTCGACTACAACCTGCAGTGGAAACCGTTGGGCGGCTTCCCGATCACGCTCGGCTGGCTGCACGCCATCCGCCGCGGCCAGGCCCGGCTGCACCGCGGGCTCGACGTCGGCGTGCCCAACCTGATCCTGAGGTCGGATCACAGCGTGCGCGAGAGCGACGACCCGGAGTCCATGCAGCGCGGCGACGCGGTTCTCGACGTCAACCAGATCGCCCGATGGGCGGGCTGCATCGGCAACCGCAGCACCATCGTTCCGGTGCCCGACGCCAAACACGACGTGTTCTTGTCGCTGCCCGAGCCGCGCCGGTTCGCCTACCGGCAACTGGACCTGTGGCTGGATCGCTACCTCGACATAAACACCGACGCACCGACACCGACCGGGAAAGGGTGACGCCGTGGAGACCTATGACATCGCGATCATCGGAACGGGCTCGGGCAACAGCATTCTCGACGAGCGCTACGCCGGCAAGCGGGCGGCGATCTGCGAGCAGGGCACCTTCGGCGGCACCTGCCTGAACGTCGGGTGCATCCCGACGAAGATGTTCGTCTACGCCGCCGGGGTCGCCGACTCGATCCGGGATGCCGCGCGCTACGGCGTAGACGCCCACATCGACCGGGTGCGGTGGGACGACATCGTCTCGCGCGTCTTCGGGCGGATCGATCCGATCGCGATCAGCGGCGAGGACTATCGGCGCAGCGCACCCAACGTCGACGTGTACGACCAGCACACCCGGTTCGGGCCGGTGCAGCCCGACGGGCGCTATCTGTTGCGCACGGATGCCGGCGAGGAGTTCGCCGCCGACCAGGTGGTGATCGCGGCGGGCTCGCGGCCGGTGGTTCCGCCCGCGATCCTCGCGTCCGGTGTCGCCTACCACACCAGCGACACCGTGATGCGGATCCCCGAGCTGCCCGAGCACATCGTGATCGTCGGAAGTGGCTATGTGGCAGCCGAATTCGCACACATCTTCTCCGCCCTCGGCGCGCGGGTGACCCTGGTGATCCGGGGCGGCTGCATGCTGAGGCATTGCGACGACACGATCTGCGAGCGTTTCACCCGCATCGCGTCGAGCAAGTGGGAGCTGCGCACCCACCGCAACGTCGTGAACGGTTCCAATCGCGGCTCCGGCATAGCGCTGGAGCTCGACGACGGCTCCAAGCTGGACGCCGACCTGCTGCTGGTGGCGACGGGCCGGCTGTCGAACGCCGATCTCCTCGACGCCGGCCAGGCCGGCGTCGAGGTCGAGAACGGCCGGGTGGTGGTCGACGAATACCAACGCACCTCCGCGCGTGGGGTTTTCGCGCTGGGCGACGTCTCGTCCCCGTATCAGCTCAAGCACGTCGCCAACCACGAGGCCCGCGTCGTGCAGCGCAACCTGCTCTGCGACTGGGACGACACCGAGTCGATGGCGGTGACCGACCACCGCTTCGTGCCGTCGGCGGTGTTCACCGACCCGCAGCTGGCAACCGTCGGGCTCACCGAAAACCAGGCCGTCGCACGGGGATTCGACGTGTCCGTCGCGGTGCAGAGCTACGGCGGCGTCGCCTACGGCTGGGCGATGGAGGACGACACCGGAATCGTGAAACTCATCGCCGAGCGCCACAGCGGCTGCCTGTTGGGCGCCCACATCATGGGCCACCAGGCGTCGTCGATCATCCAGCCGCTGATCCAGGCGATGAGCTTCGGCCTGACCGCCCCGGAAATGGCCCGCGGCCAGTACTGGATCCATCCGGCGCTGCCCGAGGTGGTGGAGAACGCGCTACTGGGCCTGTGCTGAGCGCCGGGCCGGGCGCGCCCGGCGCTCGCCGCCCTGGCACCGCGGGCACAGGCCGCGCAGCGTCAGGCCGGCCCGCTCCGACAGCGCGAAGGAACTGCCCGCCATCGCGTGCTCGAGCGCCGAGCTGAGCTGGCGGGCCGGCACCTCGATGATCGAGCCGCATTGCGTGCACACCGCGTGGTGGTGCGGGGCGGTGGCCAGGCCGTAGGTGGTGACCCCGCCGTCGAGGGTCAGGGCGTGCAGCACCCCCTGGTCGACCAGCGTGGTCACGGTGCGGTAGATGGTCGCCACGTCGGGCGGCTGGGCGCCGGGCGGCAGGCAGGCGCGCACCCGCCGGTGGATCTCGGCCACCGGCAGGTGCCCGTTGACCGGCTCGAGCACCGCCAGCACCTGGATCCGCGACGCCATCCGCCGCAGCCCGCGGGCGCGCAGGAACTCACCGATACGTTCGATGACCGCGGGGTCCAGCGCCGACGGCTTGGGCGTCACCCGTTCAGTGTCGCGCCCGGCACCGCCGATTGCCAGAGCCGTTCCTGCAAGTCGCTTGCATGCAGCTTCGGAGGAAACCTACAGTCGTGCCAGTTGCGTTCCGTCCCGCGGAAGGACCGGCATGGCATTCGGTGCGCCCGGGTGGCGCGGCGCCCTGTCCCCCGCGGAGTGGTGGCGCCTGGGATCGATGCTGGCGGTGATCGCGGCCCTGCACCTGGTGGGCTGGGCCACGTTGGTGTTGGTCGCCGATCCGGCGCGACTCAGCCTGGGCGGCAAGGCATTCGGTATCGGCGTCGGGCTCACCGCCTACACCCTGGGCATGCGGCACGCCTTCGACGCCGACCACATCGCCGCCATCGACAACACCACTCGCAAGCTGATGAACGAGGGCCGGCGCCCCCTTGCGGTGGGATTCTTCTTCTCGCTGGGCCACTCCACGGTGGTGTTCCTGCTGGCGCTGCTGCTGGCGACCGGCATCAAGGCCGTCGCCGGGCCGGTGGAGGACGATTCGTCGGCGCTGCATCGCTACACGGCCGTGATCGGCGCCGGCGTCTCCGGGGTGTTCCTGTACCTGATCGCCGCGCTGAACGTCGTCGTCCTGGTCGGCATCCTGCGGATGTTCGTGCGGTTGCGCCGCGGCGCCTACGACCCGGACACCGACGGGGCCGAGCTGGAACAGCATCTGGACAACCGCGGCCTGGTCAACCGGCTGCTCGGCCGCTTCACCAGATCGGTGACCGCGTCCTGGCACATGTACCCGATCGGGCTGCTGTTCGGGCTGGGTTTCGACACCGCCACCGAGATCGCCCTGCTGGTGCTGGCCGGCACCAGCGCGGCGGCCGGGCTGCCGTGGTACGCCATCCTGTGCCTGCCCGTGTTGTTCACCGCCGGCATGTGCCTGCTGGACACCGCCGACGGGTCGTTCATGAACTTCGCCTATGGCTGGGCCCTGTCCAACCCGGTGCGCAAGATCTACTACAACATCACCATCACCGCGCTGTCGGTGGCCGTCGCCCTGGTGATCGGCAGCGTCGAGCTGCTGGGCCTGTTCGCCGGCCAGTTCGGCTGGCGGGGCGCGTTCTGGAACTGGGTCGACGGCCTCGACCTCAACGCGGTCGGCTACTTCGTGGTCGGCGCGTTCGCGCTCACCTGGGCCGTCGCCGTGCTCGTCTGGCGCTACGGCCGCATCGAGGAGAGATGGGCTTCCCCGCCGGTGACCGGCGATGCATGAGCTGTCGCTGTGCGAGGCGATCGCCGGCGTGGTCAAGACCCACGCCGGGGGCCGGCACGTCGACGTGGTGCGGGTGCGGATCGGGGCGCTGCGCCAGGTGGTTCCGGAATCGCTGTCGTTCTGCTGGACCCTCGTCCGGGAGAGCGAGAACATGCCCGACGCCGAGCTGGAACTCGAGTGCGTCACCGCCGAGGTGCGCTGCCGCGCATGCGGCGAGCGGTCGGAGATCACGTCGGCGTGGTCGATCTGGTGCCCGCGCTGCGACAGCCCCGACGTCGAGGTGCTGCGCGGCAACGAATTCCTGGTGACGTCGCTCGACGTGTCGTGACGCCACCCGCCCGGGACTAGGATTCGGCCATGGGCCGATTCCATCGGCACGACGACGGCACCGTGCACACCCACGAGCACGACCACGGTGATCACTCCGGCTACGAGACGGGCCGGCAACGCATCGACGTGCTGGAGTCGATCTTCGCCGAAAACGACATCCTCGCCGGCGCGAACCGGTCCGCGTTCGAGAGCAACGGGATCCGCGCCCTGAACCTGATGAGCTCACCGGGTTCGGGCAAGACCACGGTGCTGCAGGCGACCCTGGACGAGCTGGCCGGTGAGTTCGCGATCGGCGTGATCGAGGGCGACATCGCCACCGACCTGGACGCGGCCAAGCTCAGCGGCCGCGGCGCCCAGGTGTCACTGCTCAACACCAGCAACGGGTTTGGCGGCGAATGCCACCTCGACGCGCCCATGGTCAGCCGGGCGCTGCCGGGCCTCGACCTGCCCGCGCTGGACCTGGTGATCATCGAGAACGTCGGCAACCTGGTCTGCCCGGCCGAATTCGACGTCGGCGAGCACGCCAAGGCGATGGTGTACTCCGTCACCGAGGGCGAGGACAAGCCGCTGAAGTACCCGGTGATGTTTCGGTCCGTGGATGTCGTGCTGCTCAACAAGATTGACCTGGTGCCCCACCTCGACGTTGATGTGGACACCTACATCGCGCACGTCCGCGAGGTCAACGCGGAGGCCACCATCCTCCCGGTCAGCGCCCGCACCGGGGCCGGCATGGGGGCCTGGTTCGGCTGGCTGCGCCGCTTCGCCCGGGACGCCGACGACTGACGCGGCACGGCCCATTTGCCTCCTGCAAATGACTTGCATGACAACGTGAACCGCCGCCCCCGACCGGCCCGGTTGGCGCCCCGGCGAACGGGGCCCGCGTGTCACCGAAAACCCTTGTGCCCCAACGGTGATTGGCCCGTCGGGCAAACCCATAGAATACCTGTGTATTGCGCCGCCACCGGCGACCCGTTGACAACGCCTGATGGCGGGGGTAGACCCAAAAACAGCGCTGCGCAAGTGGGCCGATGGTCGACTCCGGCGGCGCAGGGGCTCCAGCCCGCCCCGGAAAGCTGCGGCATGCCCACAGAAGCAGCAGTCAAAGCAGAAGAAACATTGATCCATGTTCTATGGATAAACGCGGGCCTCAGTTGCGACGGTGATTCGGTGGCGTTGACTGCCGCCACCCAACCCAGCGTCGAGGAGATCGCGCTCGGCGCCCTCCCCGGACTCCCGAAAGTCGCCGTGCACTGGCCCCTGATCGATTTCGAGTGCGGACCCACCGGCGGCGCCGACGACTTCCTCGCGTGGTTCTTCAAGGCCGACCGCGGCGAGCTGGAACCGTTCGTGCTCGTGGTCGAGGGGTCCATCCCCAACGAGAAGATCAAGGACGAGGGGTACTGGTGCGGGTTCGGCAACGATCCGGCCACCGGGCAACCGATGACCACCAGCGAGTGGCTCGACCGGTTGACGCCCAAGGCCACCGCGGTCGTCGCGGTGGGGACCTGCGCGACCTACGGCGGCATCCACGCGATGGCCGGCAACCCGACCGGCGCGATGGGGGTGCCCGACTACCTCGGCTGGGACTGGAAGAGCAAGGCCGGCATCCCGATCGTCTGCGTGCCCGGCTGCCCGATCCAGCCGGACAACCTGGCGGAGACGCTGACGTACCTGCTCTACATGGCCACCGGCCAGGCGCCGATGATCCCGCTCGACGACGCGCTGCGCCCCAAGTGGTTGTTCGGCGCCACCGTGCACGAGGGTTGTGACCGGGCCGGCTACTACGAGCAGGGCGATTTCGCCACCGAGTACGGGTCGCCGAAATGCATTGTCAAGCTTGGCTGTTGGGGCCCGGTCGTGAAGTGCAACGTGCCCAAGCGGGGCTGGATCAACGGCGTCGGCGGTTGCCCGAACGTCGGCGGCATCTGCATCGGCTGCACCATGCCCGGCTTCCCGGACAAGTTCATGCCGTTCATGGACGAGCCGCCGGGCGGCAAGGTTTCCACCACCGCGTCGGGCCTGTACGGGAGCGTGATCCGCAGCCTGCGCGGCATCACCGAGCGCACCGTCGACAAGGAGCCGCGCTGGCGCCACGGCGGCGACCAGCTCACCACCGGAGCCCGCAGAACCTGGTGAGAACCTGGTAGGTCGCGGCACCAATTTTCCACTCAACACGGAGAGACTTCGATGACAACGATCATCCCCGAGCCGTCACATGCCACCCGCGAACCCGGCCAGCTGGTCGAGATGGCGTGGGATCCCATCACCCGGATCGTGGGCAGCCTCGGCATCTACACCAAGATCGATTTCGAGAACAAGGAGGTCGTCGAGTGCCACAGCACGTCGTCGATCTTCCGCGGCTACTCGATCTTCATGAAGGGCAAGGATCCTCGCGACGCACACTTCATCACCAGCCGCATCTGCGGGATCTGCGGCGACAACCACGCGACGTGCTCCTGCTACACGCAGAACATGGCCTACGGGGTGCAGCCGCCGCACCTGGGCGAGTGGATCGTCAACCTCGGCGAGGCCGCGGAATACATGTTCGACCACAACATCTTCCAGGAGAACCTGGTCGGCGTGGACTTCTGCGAGAAGATGGTCTCCGAGACCAACCCCAGCGTGCTGTCCCAGGCGGAGAAGACGGCGGCGCCGCACGCCGATGCGCACGGGTATCGGACGATCGCCGACATCATGCGCTCGCTCAACCCGTTCAGCGGCGAGTTCTACCGGGAGGCGCTGCAGGTCAGCCGCTGGACGCGAGAGATGTTCTGCCTCATGGAGGGTCGCCACGTGCACCCCTCCACGCTGTACCCCGGCGGGGTGGGCACCGTGGCGACCGTGCAGCTGATGACCGACTACATGACCCGGCTGATGCGTTATGTCGAGTTCATGAAGAAGGTCGTGCCGATGCACGACGACCTGTTCGACTTCTTCTACGACGCGCTGCCCGGCTACGAGAAGGTCGGCCTGCGCCGCACCCTGCTCGGCTGCTGGGGCTCCTTCCAGGACCCCGAGGTGTGCAACTTCGCGTACAAGGACATGGAGCGCTGGGGCAACGCGATGTTCGTCACCCCCGGCGTGGTGGTGGACGGCAAGCTGGTCACCCACTCGCTGGTGGACATCAACCTCGGCATCCGGATCCTGTTGGGCAGTTCGTATTACGACGACTGGACCGACCAGGAGATGTTCGTCAAGACCGATCCGCTGGGCAACGCGGTGGACCGGCGGCACCCGTGGAACCAGCACACCAACCCGCACCCGGCCAAGCGGGACATGGACGGCGGCCAGTACAGCTGGGTGATGTCGCCGCGCTGGTTCGACGGCAAGGACCACCTGGCCCTGGACACCGGCGGCGGCCCGCTGGCCAGGCTGTGGGCGACGGCGCTGGCCGGCCTGGTCGACATCGGCTACGTCAAGGCGACCGGTTCGAGCGTGCAGATCAACCTGCCCAAGACCGCCCTGAAGGGGCCGGTGGAACTGGAGTGGAAGATCCCAAAGCACGGCAGCAACACGATCGAACGCGACCGCGCCCGCACCTACTTCCAGGCCTACGCGGCGGCGTGCGCGCTGCACTTCGCGGAGAAGGCGCTGGCGGAGATCCGCGCCGGGCGCACCAAGACGTGGGAGCGCTTCGAGGTGCCCGACGAGGCCATCGGCTGCGGCTTCACCGAGGCGGTCCGCGGCGTGCTGAGTCACCACATGGTGATCCGGGACGGCAAGATCGCCAACTACCACCCGTACCCGCCCACCCCGTGGAATGCCAACCCGCGCGACAGCTTTGGCACGCCGGGCCCCTACGAGGACGCGGTGCAGGGCCAGCCGATCTTCGAGGAGAACTCGCGGGAGCACTTCAAGGGCATCGACGTCATGCGCACGGTGCGCAGCTTCGACCCGTGCCTGCCCTGCGGCGTGCACATGTACCTCGGCAAGGGCAAGACCCTGGAGAGACTGCACACGCCCACCCAGTCGCCCGCCGGGGAGTGAAGCATGCAGGATCGCCCGGACCAATCCGCGGGAACGTCGGAACCAGACGCGCAGTGGCGCACGGCGGGCGATCGGATCCAGACGCTGCTGGATTCCTGCGCGGCGAGCGGGCCGGGCGCCTATGAACGCGCCCAGGAACTGGTCCGCGAGGTGGTCGGGCTTTACGGGGCCGGGCTGGAGCGGATCGTGCGGCTGGCCGGGGACGCCGGACTGCTGGAGCGGCTGGCCGCCGACGACCTGATGGCCAGCCTGCTGCTGGTGCACGGCCTGCACCCGCACGACGTGCGCCGGCGGGTGTCCGACGCGCTGGACCGGGTGCGCCCCTACCTGGGTTCCCACGGCGGCGACGTCGACCTGCTCGACGTCGCCGACGGCACGGTGCGGCTGGCGTTCACGGGCAGCTGCCGGAGTTGTGCGTCCTCGGCGGTGACGCTGGAGCTCGCCGTGCAGGACGCGATCCGGGCGGCGGCCCCGGAGATCACCTCGATCGAGGCGGTCAGCGCCGAACCCGCCGGAGCCGCGGCCGAGCCGGCCGTCATCCCCGCCGAATCGCTTCTGGCACATGTGCGTTCGAATGGCTCGACGTGGCATCCGGTGCCCGAACTGGCGGACTTGGAGCCCGGCGAGGTTGCGGGGTTCCGCATCTCGGGCACCGCGCTGCTGGTGTGCAGGATCGGCGACCTGCCACTGGCCTACCGCGACCTCTGCCCGGTGTGTGACGACTCGCTGGCGGGTGCGCAACTGCGCGAGACGCTGCTGGGCTGCCCGCGCTGCGACATGCAGTTCGACGTCGTGCACGCGGGCGCCGGCCCGAACGGAACCCACCTCGAGCCGCTGCCCCTGCTGCTGCGCGACGGGGTGCCGTCGGTGGCACTGGCCGAACCGATGGGGGCCGAGCCGATGGGGGCCGGCGCGTGACGACCCCGTACGACGTGCTGACGCGCATCAGGAGCAACCCTCGGGTCCCCGAGCCGGCCGGCGAACGCTGCGAGATGTGCTCCGAGTCGATCGCCGACGAGCATCAGCACGTGGTGAATGTGGCGGAGCGCCAGCTGATGTGCGTGTGCCGCGCCTGCTATCTGCTGTTCACCGACACCCAGGCCGAGCTGCGCTACCGGGCGGTGCCCGACCGCTACCTGGCGCTCGACTTCGCGCTGGACCGCCGCGCGTGGGAGGCGCTGCAGATCCCGGTCGGCGTCGCCTTCTTCTTCACCAACTCCGCGCTCGGGCGCACGGTGGCCTTCTACCCCGGCCCGGCCGGGGCGACCGAGTCCGAGCTGGACTCGGCAGCCCTGCAAGACGCCTGGAACGCCCTCGGCGCCGCCGATTCGGGCCCACCGGCCGACGACGTCGAGGCGCTGCTGGTCCGCGTGCCGGACGACGAAAACGCGCCGCCGCAAACCTATCTCGTCCCGATCGACGCGTGCTACGAGTTCGTCGGGCGCCTGCGCACGCTGTGGCGGGGGTTCGACGGCGGCGGTGAGGCCCGGCGGTTCATCGACGACTTCTTCGCGCAGATCGCGGAACGCGCCCGGGAGATGCCGCGATGACGGGCGTGAGCTTCGCAGTCACAGACGTCGCGCCCGAACCGTACACAGTCGCACCGGTGCTGACCGCCCGCGTCGCCATCGCCGCCGGCACCGACAACCCCATCCACGCCGTCGCGCTGCGCTGCCAGGTCCGGATCGAGCCGCTGCGGCGGTCCTACTCCGACGCCGAGGCGCCCGGCCTGCTCGACCTGTTCGGTCCCCGGGAACGGTGGGCGCACACCCAGCGCACCTTCCTGTGGCAGCACTGCACCGCGATGGTGCCGGGTTTCGCCGGAAACACGACCGTGACGCTCCCGCTGGACTGCACCTACGACTTCGAGGTCGCCGCCGCCAAGTACCTGCACGCGCTGCGCGACGGCGCGATTCCCCTCCAATTCCTGTTCAGCGGAACCATTTTCGTCAACTCCGGGCGCGGGTTCTCGGTGCAGCAGGTGCCGTGGGACTGCGAGTCCCGCTATGACATGCCGGTCGCGGTCTGGCGGAATCTGATCGCGCAACACTTCCCGAACGCCGGCTGGGTGCGGCTGAGTCACGAAACCGTCGCCGCGCTGGCCGCCTACAAGTCGGCGCAAGGGCTGCTCGACCTGGACCACGCGGTCACCTCGCTGCTGGACGCCGAGCGGGAGGCGGCGCGATGAGCTCGAAGACTTCTTCCAAGAGCTGGGACCGCGCCCGCGCCGTCGCCGACGCGGTGCTGTACGAGGGCTACCTGCTCTACCCGTATCGCGGAACCTCGAGCAAGAACCAATCGCGTTGGCAGTTCGGTGTTTTGGGCCCGCCCGGCGCGGCCGGCAGCGGCCTGGGCGAAGACGACACCCTGGCGGCGCAGTTCCTGGTCGACGGGGCCCGGGCGATCACGCTGGTGGTGCGGTTCCTGCAGCTGCAGCGCCGCCGGGCCGAGCGCGCGCGCCCCGACTGTCAAGGATTCGAGCCCGTCGACGAGCTGACCACCCGGTCCGGATCCTGGCTGACGTGGGACGAAGCCGTCGAGTGCGAAAGGTCCTTCGGCCCTATCACACTCGACGGTCAGCCGTGCACGCTGCCAGTGGCGGCGGACGCGGCAACCGACATCGAGCCCGTCGAGGGCGGTCGCCTGGTCCGCGAGCGGCGGGAGGTGCGGGGCGTGCTGACCATCTCCAGCGAAGCGTGCGGCACCCTGCGCCGGGTCTCGGTGCGTTTGCGCAACGTCGGATCCGCCGCAACCGACAAGGACGACGCGATCGCGCGGTCGATGATCGGGACCCACATCATCGCCGAAGCCGTAGGCGGTCAGTTCGTCTCGCTGCTCGAGCCGCCGCCCGGCGCGGCCGACGCCGCGGCCGCGTGCGGCCACCATCGCTGCTTCCCGGTGCTCGCCGGCCCGCCCGGCGCCCGCGACGTCCTGCTGGTGTCGCCGATCATCCTCTACGACCACCCCGAGGTCGCCGAGCAGAGCGACACCGCGCTCTACGACTGCACCGAGATCGACGAGATCCTGACCCTGCGCGTGATGACGATGACCGACGAGGAGAAGGCGCAGGCCCGGGCCACCGATCCGCTCGCCGCGCGGATCATCGACCGATGCGACGCCATGTCGCCCGACGCGATGGCCCGCCTGCACGGCGTGCTGCGCGATCCGCATGGGCGTGCGGCTTCCGCGGGGCCGATCCCCGAGATTCCCGAGGGTGTCGACTGGTGGGACCCGCTGGCCGACAACGCCGTTCGCCCCGAGGTCGACGCCGTGCTGGTGAACGGGATCCCGGTGGCGCGGGGCAGCCGGGTGAGGTTGCGGCCCCGGCCCGGCGGCGACGCGCAGGACATGTTCGTCGCCGGCAAGACCGCCCGGGTCGCCTCCGTGCACGAGGACGTCGAGGGCAACAAGCACGTCGGGGTCGTGGTCGACGACGACCCGGCCGCCGACCTGCACGACTGGTACGGCCGGTACCTGTATTTCTCCCCCGACGAGGTCGAGCCGTTGGCGGGCAAGCAAAGTGAAGGGAGTTCGGCATGGAGATCCTAGGGTGGATATTCGTCGCGATCATCGCCCTGGTGGTCGGGATCGGGCTGGTGCTCGGGCTGCTGTCGCTGCCCGATGCTCGCCGTTATCTCAGGCTGAGGCGGATGTAGCAAGGTCGGGCGTATGACAGCGCGAATTCTGGTGGCCGGCATCGGCAACATCTTCCTGGGGGACGACGGATTCGGCTCGGAAGTGGTCCGCAGCGCGGAGATATCACCGGACGATCCTTGTGTCCGCGTCACCGACTACGGCATCAGCGGCATGCACCTCGCCTACGACCTCCTCGAGGAGTGGGACACGCTGGTCCTCGTCGACGCGGTGCCCAGCCGCGGCAGCCCGGGCACGCTGCACGTGTTCCAGGCCGACCACGCAACGGACGTCGCGCCGGGGGTGGACGGCCACGGCATGGATCCGGCCGCGGTGTTCGCCAGCCTGCGGGCGCTGGGCGGCAGCCCGCCGTATACCGTTGTGGTCGGCTGCGAGGCCGGAAGCGTCGAGGAGGGCATCGGCCTCACCGAGCCCGTCGCCAACGCCGTGCCCCGGGCCGCGCGCGCCGTCCGGGAGATCGTCGCGGCGCTGCGTACCCCCGCCCACGCCGCGGTGCCAGAGGAGGCCTGAGAGCCATGTGCCTGGGTATCCCCGGTCGGGTGATCCGAATGCTGGACGGTTACGAGGGGCAGCTCGCGCTGGTCGACGTCACCGGGGAGCAGCGCAAGGTCAATGTCGGCATGCTGCCCGAGGAGACGTTCGCGCCCGGCGACTGGGTGATCATTCACATGGGCTTCGTCGTCGAGAAAACGGACCGGGCCGGGGCCGAGGAGGCGATGGCCGGGTTGCGGCTGATGGGCCGGGGCGGTTGAGATGACCGACGCGCCGGTGCTGCTCAGGTCCGACCAGGTTCGGCTGCGCTACGCCGTGTCCGGCGTCGTCCAGGGGGTGGGCTTCCGCCCGTTCGTCCACCGCATCGCCACCGAGCTGGGGCTGACCGGGTTCGTCGGAAACGATTCGGGCGCAGTGTTTCTCGAGGTGCAGGGCGAACGCGCGCGCCTGGACGAATTCGGCCGGCGGCTGCGCGCTGAGGCGCCGCCGCTGGCCCGGATTGCCGCCGTCTCGGTCACGGACGTGGCGGCCACCGGCGCTTCGGGCGGGTTCCGGATCGTGGCCAGCCGAACGGTCACCGGCGCCACAACGCCGATCCCGCCCGACATCGCGGTGTGCGACGACTGCGTCGCCGAACTGTTCGACCCGCGCGACCGGCGCTACCGTCATCCCTTCGTCACCTGCACCAACTGCGGGCCGCGCTTCACCATCATCCGCGAGCTGCCGTACGACCGCCCGGCCACCACGATGTCGGCGTTCGCCATGTGCGGGCGGTGCGCCGCCGAATACCACGACCCGGCCAATCGCCGATTCCACGCCCAGCCGATCGCGTGCCCCGATTGCGGGCCGTCCCTGTGGTTCGCCTCGCCGGCCGCACGGGTGGACGGCTCGGACGCCGCGCTGGCGGCCACCCAGCGGGCGCTGGCGGCGGGCGCGGTGGTCGCCGTCAAGGGCATCGGCGGCTACCACCTGGCCTGCGCCGCGCACGACGAGGCCGCCGTCGGCGCGCTGCGGGCGCGAAAGGCCCGGGGCGCCAAGCCGTTCGCCATGCTGGTCCGCGACCTGGACGTCGCGCGCCGCTTCGCCCGCGTCGACGACGCCGAGGCCGCGGTGCTGTCGGGTCCCGCCCGCCCGATCGTGCTGCTGCGGCGCCGCCCTGGCGCGCCGGTCGCCGACGCCGTCGCGCCCGGCAGCCCGCTGCTCGGGCTGATGCTGCCCTACTCCCCCATCCATCACCTGCTGCTGGCGCCGGTGCCCGGCGGCCCCGGGCGGGTGCCCGACTGCCTGGTGCTGACCAGCGCCAACCGGTCCGACGAACCCATCTGCTTCACCGACGACGATGCGGCGCAACGGCTTCCGGCGCTCTGCGACGCCGTCCTCGACCACGACCGGCCCATCCACGTCCCGTGTGACGACTCGGTGGTGCGTGTCGTGGACGGCTCCGAGCTGCCGATCCGCCGGTCCCGCGGCTATGCGCCGCTGCCGGTCGACATCGGCCGCGGGCTCAATAGCGGGGGCCCGGCGGTGCTGGCGGTGGGCGGCGAGCTGAAGAACACCTTCTGCCTCACCGACGGCCCGCGCGCCTACCTGTCCGGGCACATCGGCGACATGGCCACGTGGGAGACGCTGCGCGCGTTCGAGCGCGCGGTGGGCCAGCTCGGCGAGATCCGCGGCGAGCCAACGCGACTGGCCGCCGATCTGCATCCGGGCTATCACACCCGGGCCTGGGCGGAGCGCCACGCCGGCGACCGGCCGCTGGACCTGGTCCAGCACCATCACGCGCACGTGGTGTCGCTGCTGGCCGAGCACGGGCGGCTCGGCGAGCCGATCGTCGGGGTCGCATTCGACGGCACCGGCTACGGCAGCGACGAAACGATTTGGGGCGGCGAGATTCTCACGCTCGGCGCCGACAGCCACCGCTTGGCGCGGGCCGGGCACCTGCGGGCGGTGCCGCTGCCCGGCGGGGACGCCGCGGTGCGCAATCCGTGGCGGATGGCGCTGTCCCAGTTGTGGAACGCCGACATCGAATGGGCCCCGGACCTGGCGCCGGTCACTGCCGCGACACCCGCCGAATTGCGCCTGGTCCGTTCGCAATTGGAGAGCGGCACCGGATGCGTGCCGTGCTCGAGCATGGGCCGGCTGTTCGATGCGGTCGCCTCGCTGCTCAGGGTGCGGCACCGGATCGACTACGAGGGGCAGGCCGCCATCGAACTCGAGGCGCTGGCCCAGACGGCCTTCGACGCGGCGTCGCCGTCGCTGCCGCTGACGGTGCGGGCCGACGGCGTGATCGACCCGGCCACCATGGTGCGAGCCCTGGTTTCGGGTCTGCGCGCCCGCACCCCACCCGCGGTGCTGGCGGCCGCATTCCACCACTCGGTCGCCGACGCCGTCGTCAGGGTGGTCGCCCAGGTGGCCGGCGGCGTGCGGCTCGTCGGGCTCACCGGCGGGGTGTTCCAGAACGTGCTGCTGCTGCGCGCGTGCCGTGAAGGGTTGCGGCGGGCGGGATTCGAGGTGCTGACGCATCACACCGTCCCGCCCAACGACGGCGGGCTGGCCCTGGGCCAGGCCGCGATATCGATGCTGACAGCGCTCGAGGAGGCTGACGCATGACGGTGTCCGAATCCACCGGTCTGGATCGCGGGCTGGACGCCGGGCTGGCCGAGGACCTGGCGGCCACCGCGTTCACGCTCGCCAAGCGGTTCGCCGCGGGAGCGACCATGTGGTCGATCGCGCCGTCGTGGGAACCGCACGCGCTGCACATCGCGGTCGAGTTCGTCCACCCGGTGATCATGGGGAAGCGGGCGCTGCCCGCGGTGGCGCTGACCGGGCCCGACCTGGTCGACGTGGTGCGGGTGTCGGTGCGGCCCGGCGACATCGTGGTCGCGGTTGCCGATGCGGACGACGCGCAGGTGCGCTCGGTGATGCGTCGCGGCCCGGCGTGGGGCGCCACCACGATCTGGATCGGCAGCGGCGAACGACCGAAAGCCGGTGCGGCCGACCATGTCCTGTGGCTCGACGACCCCGACCCGCGGGTGCCGGCCACCGGCGGCTTCGTGCTGTTCTATCACCTGCTGTGGGAGCTGACCCACGTGTGCTTCGAACACTCCGGGCTGCTCAAGCCCGAACGTGACGACGACGCGTGCGTCACGTGCGGCGACGAGGGGCGGCTGGGCGAGGTGGTCAGCGCGTCAAGCGGACAAGCGCAGGTGCGCACCGCGCGGGGCGTCGAGAACGTGGTGACGACGCTGATCGACCCCGTCGCCGCCGGCGAGCTGGTGCTGGTGCACGCCGGTACGGCGATCAGCCGCGTCGGCGACGAAGACGCCGGCATGGCCGGGGTTGAGGAGCGGCGCAAATGAGCAAGTGGATGAGGAGCAAGACCTTTGACTGACGAACCCACCAACTTCCTCTACCCGTTCATCGACGCGGAGGAGGACCGGAAAGGAGAGGGGCCCGCGTCGCTGCTGGCCGACCTGGCCGCATCGGCGCAGGCAAAGGCGGCCGAGAGTTTGGCGCTGCGGCGCTCGACGCTGGAAGCCAACGCGGACCTGCTGGTAACCGCCGCCACCGAGATGGCCCGCCGCTTCGCCGCGGGTGGGCGGATGTTCGCCTTCGGAAACGGCGGCAGCTGCACCGATTCCACCACCCTGGCGCGACTGTTCGCCCGGCCGCCGATCGGCACGCCCCTGCCGGCGTGGTCGTTGACGGCCGATCAGGCGATCCTGACCGCCCTGGGCAACGACGTCGGCTTCGAGCTGGTGTTCACGCGCCAGCTGATCGCCCGCGCGAGGGCCGGCGACATCGCCATCGCGATGTCGACCAGCGGCAATTCGCCCAACCTGCTCAGCGCGCTGGCCGAGGCGCGCCAGCGCGGCCTGTACACCGTCGGCTTCGCCGGCTACGACGGCGGCGCGTTCGTGAACAACCCAAATGTGGATGCCTGCTTCGTCGTTCGTTCGCAGAGCGTGCACCGCATCCAGGAATCACAAGCGTTGCTGGGCTATCGGCTCTGGGCGGCGGTCCACGACCGGTGCGGCGATGAAGGCCTGGGGGCCGCATGAACAGGCCGGCGGGCGAATACCTTTCGTCGGGACCACGGTTCGCCGAGGGCGAGGTGATCGAGCGGATCGAGTCGTTTCGCAAGCGTCGTCCCCGCCTGCTCGACGACCACGTGACACTGGCGCACGGCGCGGGCGGAAAGGCCTCGGCCGCGATCCTCGACGCGGTGTTCATGGAGGCCTTTCGCAACCCGGCGCTGGAGTCGCTCGGTGACGGCGCGGTCCTGACGCTGCCCAGCGGTGAGCGACTCGCGATGTCCACCGACTCGTTCGTGGTGCAGCCCAGGCGTTTTCCCGGCGGGTCCGTCGGCGAACTCGCCATCAACGGCACCTGCAACGACCTGGCGATGGCCGGTGCGGTGCCGGCGTGGATCTCGGCGGCGTTCGTCCTCGAAGAGGGCTTTGCGATCGCCGAGCTGAAGGAGATCGTCGCCGACATGGCCGCCGCGGCCGCCAGGGCCCGCGTGCACGTCGTCACCGGCGACACCAAGGTGGTGCCCAGGGGCGCCGCCGACGGGCTGTTCGTCACCACCGCGGGGGCCGGCGTCGTTCCCGCGGGGCGCGCGCTGTCGCCCGCGTCGGTGCGGGCCGGCGACAAGGTGTTGCTGTCGGGGTCGATGGGCGATCACGGCATGGCGGTCATGCTCGCCCGCGGCGACCTGGCCATCGAGGCCGACATCCGCTCCGACACCGCGTGCCTGAGCCCGCTGGTCGAGCTGCTCATGGCGGCCGCGCCGGGCACCCGCTGGCTGCGCGACGCGACCCGGGGCGGGGTGGGCACCGTCTGCAACGAGCTGGCCCAGGCCTGCGGCCTGGGGGTGCTGCTCGAAGAGGAGCGATTGCCGGTGCAGCCCATGGTGAATGGCGCCTGCGAGCTGCTCGGCATCGATCCGCTCTACGTCGCCAACGAGGGCAAGTTCGTCGCCGTCGTCGCCCCCGAGGAGGCCGAGGCCGGGCTGGCCGCGTTGCGGTCGCATCCGCTGGGCGAGCAGGCGGCCGAGGTCGGGGAAATCGTCACCGAACCGGCGCAGAGCGTGGTGCTGCGCACCGGCTTCGGCGGCTCGCGGATCGTCGACATGCTCGTCGGGGACCCGTTGCCACGGATCTGCTAGGAGGTAAGCGGATGTGTCTCGGGATTCCGGGCCGGATCGTCGAAATCACCGATCCGGCAAACTATTTGGCGAGGGTGGACGTCAGCGGCGTGCAGCGCACGATCAGCGTGCGGCTGCTCGAGGACGACATGCCCGAACCCGACGACTGGGTGCTGATCCACGTCGGCTTCGCGATGGCCAAGATCGACGAGACCGAGGCGTTGCTCACCCTGGCCGCGATCAAGCAGCTCGGCGAGGCCTACACCACCGAGATGCAAGCCTTCGACTCGTCGGCCATCGGCTAAAGGAGCGGTGATGAAATTCGTTGACGAGTTCCGCGATCCGGCCGCCGCCCGCAAGCTGCTGGCCGCCATCGATCACCTGGCGGGCATGGGCCCCGACCACTTCAAGTTCATGGAGGTGTGCGGCGGGCACACCCACACCATCTACCGGCACGGCATCGAACACCTGCTGCCCGACAACGTCGAGCTGGTGCACGGTCCCGGCTGCCCGGTCTGCGTGATTCCCATGGGCCGCATCGACGACGCGATGTGGCTGGCCGGCCGGCCCGGGGTGATCTTCACCTGCTTCGGCGACATGATGCGGGTGCCCGGCTCGGCCGGCAGCCTGCTGGACGCCAAGGCGCGCGGCGCCGACGTGCGATTCGTCTATTCCCCGCTGGACGCGCTGAAGTTGGCGGTCGACAACCCGGACAAGCAGGTGGTGTTCTTCGCCATCGGATTCGAGACCACCGCGCCCTCGACCGCGGTCACGCTGGTGCGCGCCCGGGACCTGGGCCTGCCCAATTTCAGCGTGTTCTGCAACCACGTCACGATCGTGCCGCCCATCAAGGCGATCCTGGAGTCCCCGGATCTGCGGCTGTCCGGGTTCATCGGCCCCGGGCACGTGTCGACCGTGGTCGGCAACCGGCCGTACCGGTTCGTGCCCGAGGTGTACGGAAAGCCTTTGGTGGTGGCCGGTTTCGAGCCGCTGGACATCCTGGCCGCGGTCGCGATGCTGCTGCGCCAGATCCGCGAGGGCCGCTGCGAGGTGGAGAACCAGTACAAGCGGGTGGTGCCCGAGCGCGGCAACCCGGCGGCGCTGGCGCTGATGGGCAAGGTGTTCGCGCTGCGCCCGCACTTCGAGTGGCGCGGGCTGGGTTTCATCTCGCAGAGCGCGCTGCGGCTGCACGACGACTTCGCGGAGTTCGACGCCGAGCTGCGCTTCGCGATGCCCGGCGTGCGGGTCGCCGACCCCAAGGCGTGCCAGTGCGGCGAGGTGCTCAAGGGCGTGCTCAAGCCTTGGGAATGCAAGGTTTTCGGCACCGCGTGCACCCCCGAGACCCCGATCGGGACGTGCATGGTGTCCCCCGAGGGGGCGTGCGCGGCCTACTACAACTTCGGCCGCATGCACCGCGATGCCGTCAAAGTGGTGACCCGCACTTGACCGACACCCGGGGCTTACAACAGGGCGTCGAGATGTTCGCCCGCTACGCCTACGCCCCCAATGCGCTGGGGTATTGCGGTCCCCCGCTCGGCCTGACGTTGCGCGACGGCTCGGTCGCCGAGGTGCGCGCCGCGGCGGCGAAGTTCTCCGGCGCCTGGCCCTATTTGCGAGTGCTGTCCGTGCTGACCGGCATCGCCGACCCGCTGGATCGTCGGCTCGTCGAATCGTATTGGCTCGGCGGCGGTCTCGGAGCCGGCATCGACCCGCACGAGTTCTTCGACGCGCTGCTGGCCATCATCGGCCCGCAGGCCGGCCGCTACTGGTCGCACCTCACCGCCGCCCTGGCGCACGAGGCGGCAGCCAACCACTGCTTCCACGTGTTCGGGATCTATCCGTGGACGCGGTTTCTGGGTCGGGGTCTGGATGAGCATCCGCTGGGCGTGCTGGACAATTGCCGGATCACTTGGGGCACAGTCGTTTCCCGCGCCGGCGATCGTGTCGAGATCAGCTGCAGGCGGCTCGCCTGGGACGGCCGGACGCTGGCGCTGGCGGAGCCCTCGGTGCGCCCGCTCGACGTGTGGGCCGACGGGTACAGTGCGGTGCCCGACGTGGCCGTCGGCGAGCAGGTCGCGGTGCACTGGGGCCGGCTGTGCGGCCGGTTGCGGCCCGAGCAGGTTCGCGCGCTGGCCGACAGCACCGAGCGCCAGCTGCGGGCGACGAGCCAACGGCTCGCGCACGTTTAGCCGGTCAGAAGGGCGGCGGGTCGGGGTCCGATGGCGGGTGTTGGATGCCTTGGGCGGCGACGACGGCGGCCCGGCGGGCTTGACGGGTTCGGCGGTTGTGGTTGCGTTCGGTGGCGATGCGGTAGGCGCGGTCTTGGGCGCGGGTGCGGCGTCGTTTGGGCATCATCGCGGTGCGCTCGGCGCAGTAATCGGGCGCCGGGTCGGCCTCGGCGGCGGCGAACCCGCCGACCGCGCGGCACAAACTGGGGAACAGCAGCGCGCTGCCCGGGGTGGTGACATAGGTGTGCCCGGTCGGTGCGGTCAGGATCAGCGTGCCGTCGGGCAGTTGCCGTTCGGCCCAGCCCAGGAAGGTCTTGATCAAATGGTGGGTTCTGCAGTAGCACTTCAGGTTTGACGCATGCGTGGCCCCGCCCTGGCTGTAGGGGATGGTGTGGTCGAGATCGCACCCGGCGGCCGGGGCATCACAACCGGGCCAGCGACACGTCAAATCCCGACACCGCACAAAATCAGCCAACGCGGTCGACGGCACATAACCCGGTTCCGGGGGCGCGTCGCCGGGATGGACCAGCGGCACCAGCTTGGCCGACTTGGCCAACTCGGCCACGAGTTCGGGGGGAATCAGCCCGTCGGCGTTGAGTTCGGAGCCCGGGGCCGTGCCGGTCCCGTCGAGGGTGGCCTGCTCGGCGATCACATGAATCGCCACCGCGCCGGCCGCCGGCCGCGCCCCGGCCGCACAATCAGCGCGCCCACACCGACAGCCCAGCCGGTCGGCGCCGGCGGCCAGCGCGCCCAGCGCATCGGCGCGGCGCTGGGCGCGGGTACGCCGATCATGCTCACACACCGTGGCCGCCAACGCATCCAACCGCTGATCCAACGCGTGCGCGTCCGGGGCGAACAGGGTGCCGCTGATCTCGGCGAGCCCGCTGTGGACCCGATCACCAACCCAGACCCCGCGATCACGCTGGACCTCTCGGCGCCGGCGCACCGCATCGACATCGGCGCGGGCCACGACCCGATCCACCTGGGCGGCCAGCCGACCCTGCGTCATCGACGGCCAACGCGCCACACTGGCCGCCAGGGTGGCATCGACCGCCGCGAGCACCGCCTCATCGGTGATCAAATCGGTGCGATACACCAACGTCTGAAACATCCGATAGTCAATCTCGCCCGCCCGGAACCGCTCGGCCACCCTCGGGAGGCGCGCGCGCATGGCCAGCGCGTAACGCAGGTAGCTGCCCGCCATGGCCAGGCTGACCCGAAACGCCGCGGCCACCTCGGCGCCCACCGCCGCCCAGGTATCCACCGCCCAATCGGCCGCCTCGCCGCGCTGGGCGCGGCGCAGCTCGAACAACTCGCCAATGGCATCCAACCGATCCGCGGCCGAGCGCGCCTCGCAACGCCACGACGCGCACATCCGGTCCACCAGCGCACGCGACCGCTCGGTCCGCGGCGGATCCCAGTGCTCGTGAAGCCGAGTATCGAACATGTGTTCGAGAGTAGCAGGATCTACCGACAAAAGTTCGTGCCAAACTGGCGGTCATGCCCGGCTCGATCTGCGACGTGCTGCCCGCCGCGGCCGCCCTGCTCGGGGTGCCGGGCGCGGTCGACGTCTTGGGTCTCACCGAGTCGGCCGGCACCGTCGACCGGGTCGCGGTCCTGCTGGTCGACGGCCTGGGCTGGTACCTGCTGCCGGAGCTGGCCGGCGACGCGCCGCTGCTCGCCTCGGTTGTCGCCGGTGACGCCGGGCGGCTGAGCCGGCTCGCGTGCACCTTCCCGTCGACCACGCCGAGCAGCCTGGTTTCGCTGGGCACCGGCGCCCGGCCGGGCGAGCACGGCATCCTGGGCTTCACGCTCAATGTTCCCGGCACCGATCGGGTGCTGCACCACATCAAGTGGCGCGACGACCCGCCCCACTCCGAATGGCAGCCGCTGCCGACCTGGTTCGAGCGGCTGCACCGCGCCGGCGTCGATGCCCGCGCGGTGTTGCCCGCGCCGTTCCTGGGCAGTGGGCTGACCGACGCCGCGTATCGCGGCGCCCGGCTCCTCCCGTCGCACCCGTCCGACGACTATGCGCGGCTCCTGGGCGACGAGCTGGCGGCGGCACCCGGCCTGGTCTACGGCTACGCCGGCGACCTGGACACCGCCGCCCACGTGTTCGGCATCGGGTCGCCGCGCTGGCACGAGGCGGCGGCTGGTGTCGACGCGCTGCTGACCCGCCTGGTCGAGGCGCTGCCCCCGAACGCGGCGCTGCTGGTGACCGCCGACCACGGCGGCCTCAACGTCCCGCCCGAAGCGCGCGTCGACCTCGACACCGACCCGCGGCTGGGCGGCGGGGTCCGGCTGGTGGCCGGCGACCCGCGGGTGCGCTACCTGCACACCGAGCCCGGTGCGGCCGCGGACGTGCGGGCCGCCTGGAGCGAGGTGCTCGGCGACCGGGCCCGGGTCTACAGCCGCGAGCAGGCCGTGGCCACCGGCCTGTTCGGTCCCGTCGACCCGGCGAACCTGCCGCGGATCGGCGATGTCGTCGTCGTCTGCACCGGCGACGCGGCGGTGCTGGCAACCGGGCACGAGCCCGCCGAGACCGCTCGGCTCATCGGATTCCACGGCGCCGCAACCGACGCCGAAACGGCGATACCCCTGATCGTGTTCGAATCTTGACTCAGCGGCTCACCGGCCGCCGCCGGGGCTGCTGATAAGGTCGGGACACTGTGAGTTTCCGGGTTGCGGGCAAGCCTTCGCGGTGGTCGCGGCAGCGGCCGGCGATCGTCATCGCTGCTGCGCTGTCCCTGTTCGCCGCCGCGCTCGGATGCTCGGCCCTGCAGATCTCGGCGGACGCATCGGCACCGCCGTGCGTTTCCGTGTCGGTTTTCGACGCCGGCCCGGTGCATCACAAGGACGGCTCGGCGCTCGCGTGTCACTCCGACTTCGGGTCCACGCTGAACGATGACAAGGCGTTCAAGAGCGCCGGGCTGAAACGCGATCGGCCACCGACCTTTCCGCTGACCGTGCCACGATCGCTCTGGTCGACTCCGGCGGTGGCAGGCGGCGCCCGGTGGCAGCAGTGGGGCCACCCGAGCACCCGCGCCCCGGTGACTACCGTTGCGGGCCAAGGCCTTTTGACTCAACTCTGCGTCGCCCGCTGCTGATCGGCACGCGCCTGCTTGTTGTGCGCGGCCCATTTTCGCCTTCCTCCCCCAAGGAGCAACCCGTGTCTTTCAGTGACCCGACTCCGCATACTTTGCACACCCCCGCCGGCGCGGAGAAATAGCAATGGATTTCGGAACGCTACCGCCGGAAATCAACTCGAAACGAATGTATTTCGGCCCCGGCCCGGGGTCGTTGCTGGCCGCGGCCGCGGCCTGGGACAGGCTGGCCGACTCGCTGTCCGAGATGGCGACGAACGGCCGCGCGATGACCTCGGGGCTGGCGGACGGCTGGCGGGGCTCGGCGGCCACGGCTTACGGCGAATCCGCCGCGCCGTACCTGCGGTGGCTCGACGCCACCGCCGCGCAGGCTCAGCGCACGGCGGCGCAGGCCAGGGCCGCCGCCGAAGCGTACGAGTCCGCGTTCGCCGCGACCGTGCCACCGCAGGTGATCGCGGACAACCGCGCGCTGCGCCGCGCGCTGGCCGAGACCAATTTCTTGGGCCAGGCCAACCCGGCGATCGCGGCGGCCGAGGCCGACTACGAGAAGATGTGGGTCGCCGACGCCGCCGCCATGTATGCCTATGCCGACGCCGCGGCGGCCGCCTCGGCGATGCCGCAATTCGAGCCGCCACCGCCCGCCGCGCCAACCGGTGACGAACCGACGGCCGACGCGGAGGTCATATCGGCTGGTGCCCAACTGCTTTCGAGGGTGCCGCACGCCCTGAAACAGCTGTCCTGCGCGTCGCCGACGGGGTTCGACAGGGCCCTGCTGGCGATGTCGCCGGCGTTGGCGAGGCTCAGCTCGCTGAGGTTGGGGTTCGCCAGGGGCGCGAGCGTGCCCCTGGCCGTCGCCATAACGGGCGCGGCGAAGTCGGCCGCTCGCGGCACCGCGGTCAGCGCGGCCATCGGGCGCGGGAAGCCGATCGGCCGGCTGTCGGTTCCGCGGACCTGGGCGCCGGCGCCGCGGGCGAGCGCGTTCAGCACCGACTATCACAGCGCGGCCGCGGCCATCGGCCGCTGGGCCAGCGGTCAGGCCGGGCACGACGCGCCGTAGCCGTGCTGACCTGCGGCGATACGCCCGCCGGACTTTGATCGTTTTCACAGCTTTTTCCGGTTGCCGCCCAAGGGTCCTGTTGTAGGGTCCGCCCCTGTGGCATTTCGGGGCGCTGGTAGCACGCGACGACGGCGGTCGGCCGGCCTGGCCGGCCGAGATACCCTGGCCCGGTTCTGCGTCGCTCGTCGCTGACCTCTCCGCGGCACGCGCGTCCGTAACCCGTGCGTCTATGTCCTTCAGGGAGAGGTACCAATGAATTTCGCGACCCTACCGCCGGAAACCAATTCCGGGCGCATGTACTCGGGCCCCGGCGCACGATCGATGGTCGAGGCCGCCGCGACGTGGGACGGGCTGGCCGCCCGGCTGCGCGATGCGGCGACTGACTGCATGGCCGTCAGGCCGATCGCCCCGGCCGCGGCCGACCACGTCGCGTGGCTGAAAGCAACGAGCGCGCAGGCCCGACAGGCCGCCGCCCGGGCCAGGGCCGCCGCGAGCGCATACGATGCGGCGTTCGCCGCGACGGTGCCCCCGCCGGCGATCGAGGCCAACCGGACGCGGCTGCGCTCGCTCGCCTCGACCAACTGCCTGGCCCAGGCCGGCCCGGCGATCGCGGACACCGAGGCCGACTACGAGCGGATGTGGGCCCGGGACGCCGAGGCCATGCACGCCTACGCCCGCGCCGCGGCCGGCGCCACCGCGCTGACCCGGTTCGGCTCGCCGCCGGGTTCCGCCGGCCCGGCGAGGCCGGCGTCACGTGGCTGGGCATTGGCCTGCGCCCCGGACGTCATCTCGGCCGGCAACCGGGTGATGTCGGCGATTCCCGAAGCGCTGCAGGCGCTTTCGGTGTCGCCGCTGAGGTGCCTGGACGTTTCCCTGTCGGCGGCGAGGGCGGACCTGTCGAGACTCAGCTCGCTGTCGGCGCCGGCGGACGTCGCGATCGGCCGGCTGAATTCGCTCAACAAGGCGGCGGCGTTGGATCGCGCGGCGGCGCTGCGCGCCCTGATCCCGGGCCGCGGCGCGCCGGCGACCCGGGGCTTCGGTCGCGGCCGGTCGATCGGGGCGCTGTCCGTGCCGGCCGCCTGGGCGACCGCCGCGGCCGGCAGCGGGGCGTGCGAGCCGACGCGGTTGGTCAGGGGAACCGCCCCTAGAGAGGCGTGACGTAGGCCGAGCTGATGCCGCCGTCGACCAGGAACGTCGACGCGGTGATGAACGACGCGTCGTCGCTGGCCAAAAACGCCACGGCGGCGGCGATTTCGTCGGGCTCGGCGAAACGCCCGAGCGGCACGTGCACCAGCCGCCGCGCTGCACGCTCGGGATCCTTGGCGAAAAGCTCGGCCAGCAGCGGGGTCTTGACCGGCCCCGGGCACAGCGCGTTGACCCGGATGCCCTGGCGGGCGAACTGCACCCCCAGCTCCCGTGACATGGCCAGCACCCCGCCCTTGGACGCGGTGTAGGAGATCTGCGACGTCGCCGAGCCCAGCACCGCGACGAACGACGCGGTGTTGATGATCGAGCCCCGGCCCGCGGGCACCATGTGCCGCAGCGCCGCCCGGCAGCACAGGTACACCGATTTGAGGTTGACGTCCTGCACCCGCTGCCACGCCGGCAGCTCGGTGTTCTCGATCAGGTCGTCGTCCGGCGGTGAGATGCCGGCGTTGTTGAACGCGATGTCGACCGAGCCGTAGGCCTGTGCCGCGGTGTCGAACAGTGCGTTGACCGCGTCTTCGTCGGAAACATCAACGGCCACAAACAAACCCGAGACCTCGTCGGCGGCCGCGGCGCCGGCGTCGGGGTCGATGTCGCCGACGACGATCGTGGCGCCCTCGGCGCGCATCCGCCGCGCCGCGGCCAGGCCGATGCCGCCGCCACCGCCGGTGACCACCGCCACCCGGCCCGCCAGCCGTCGGGTCAGGTCCATCACGAGCCCTCCTCCCTGATCGCGATGAACACGTTCTTGGTCTCGGTGAAATGCAGCGGCGCGTCCGGGCCGAGCTCACGCCCCAGCCCGGACTGCTTGAAGCCGCCGAACGGGGTGTTGTAGCGCACCGAGGAGTGCGAGTTCACCGACAGGTTGCCCGATTCGACCGCCCGGGACACCCGCAGCGCGCGGGACAGGTCGTCGGTCCAGATCGATCCCGACAGGCCGTAGGCGGTGTCGTTGGCCAGCGTGATGGCGTCGTGCTCGTCGTCGAAGGCCTGCACGGTGACGACCGGGCCGAAGATCTCGTCGGTGACGGTACGGTCGGTGCGCGGTGGCGTGAGAACCGTTGGCGGAAACCAGAATCCGCGACCGGCGGGCGCGCTGCCGCGGAACGCGACGGGCGCGTCGTCGGGCACATACGAGGCCACCTTGTCGCGGTGCGCCGCCGACACCAGCGGGCCCATCTCGGTATCGCGGGACGCCGGGTCCCCGACCACCACGGCGCGCACCGCGGGCTCGAGCAGCTCCATGAACCTCTCGTAGACGCTGCGCTGCACCAGAATTCGGCTGCGGGCGCAGCAGTCCTGGCCGGCGTTGTCGAACACCCCGGCCGGCGCGGTCGCCGCGGCGCGCTCCAGGTCGCAGTCGGCGAAGACGATGTTCGCGCTCTTGCCGCCGAGCTCCAGCGTCACCCGCTTGACGTGGGCGGCGGCCGCGGCCATCACCTTCTTGCCGACGACGGTGGACCCGGTGAACACGATCTTGCGGATGCCGGGATGGGTGAGGAATCGCTCGCCGACCACCGCGCCCCTGCCCGGGAGCACCTGCAGCAGGTCCGCGTCCAACCCGGCCTCGACGGCCAGCTCACCCAGCCGGATCGTGCTCAGCGGCGTCAGCTCCGCCGGCTTGACCAGCACGGCGTTGCCCGCCGCCAGCGCCGGCGCGATGCCCCACGACGCGATCATCATCGGGAAGTTCCACGGCGTGATCACCGCGACCACGCCCAGCGGTTCGTTGAACGTGACGTCGAGCCCGCCGGCCACGGGAATCTGCTTGCCGGACAACCGTTCCGGGGCGGCGGCGTAGAACGTCAACACGTCGCGGACGTGGGCGGCCTCGGCCTCGGCCGACGCGACGGGGTGACCCGCGTTGGCGACCTCGAGGGCGGCCAGCTCGCCGGCGTGGGCGTCGACGGCGGCGGCGAACGCGCGCAGCCCGGCCGCCCGCTCCGCCGGGGCCAGCCGCGCCCAGCGCCGCTGGGCCGCCCGCGCGCGGCCCACCGCGTCGTCGACCGCGGCGGCGTCGGCCAGGTCGACCGAGCGCAGCACCTCCTCGGTGGCGGGATTGATCAGTCGCGCCGCGCTCATCGGCCGTCCGCGTACGACCGCGCGGCGTCCACCACCGCCCGGAACAGGCGCAGGTCGTGCAGGGTCTGTTCGGGGTGCCACTGCACCGCGAGCACGAAGGAATCCCCGGGCAGCTCCAGCCCCTCGACCACGCCGTCGGCGTCCCACGCGCTGACCACCAGGCCGTCGCCGACCTTGTCGATGGCCTGATGGTGATAGCACGACGCGGCGGCGGACTCGCCCAGCAGCGCGGCCAGCCGTGTGCCCGGCACCGTGCGCACCGGCAGCGTGGTGAACACGGCGTCGCCGGCCCGGTGCCCGGAATGGCCGAGCACGTCGGGCAGGTGCTGGTGCAGGGTCCCGCCGAACGCGACGTTGAGCACCTGCGCGCCGCGGCAGATGCCCAGCACCGGCAGCCCCCGGTCCAGCGCACCGCGCAGCAGCGCGAGCTCCCACGCGTCGCGTGCGGTGCGGGGCTCGTCGGTGCTCGGGTGCGGCGGCTGGCCGTAGGCGGCGGGGTCGAGGTCGTAGCCGCCGGTGATCACCAAACCGTCCAGGCTGTCCAGCGCCGCCCCGACGGCGTCGGTCGGCTGCGGCGGCAACAGCACCGCGACACCGCCGGCCTCGATGACGCCGTCGGAGTAGTCCGCGGGCAGGTAGCCCGCGCGGACGTCCCAGATCCCGGTCCGTACCTGCTCCAGATAAGTCGTCAGGCCGATCACCGGCGCGCTAGAGCCGCTCAAACCCCCGTACCCTCTCCCAGTCGGTGACCGCCGCGTTGAAGGCCGCCAGCTCCACGCGGGCGTTGTTCAGGTAATGCGCGACCACCTCGTCGCCGAAAGCGTCGCGGGCGAACGCCGATGCCTCGAACAACGCGGCGGCCTCCCCCAGCGTGGCGGGCAGCCGCGGCAGGCCCGTCTCCGCGTAGGCGTTGCCGGTGCTCGGCTCGGGTGGTTGCAGGCCCCGCTCGACACCGTACAGCCCACCCGCGATCAGCGCCGCCACCGCGAGGTACTGGTTGACGTCGCCGCCCGCGACCCGGCACTCGACCCGGATGTGGCGGCCGCGGCCGACGACCCGCAGCGCGCAGGTTCGGTTGTCCAGCCCCCAGGCCAGCGCCGTGGGCGCGAAGCTACCGTCGGCAAATCGCTTGTAGGAGTTGATGTTCGGCGCGAAGAACAGGGTGAGCTCGCGCAGCGTGGCCAGCTGGCCGGCGAGGAAGCCGCGAAACGTCGACGACATGCCGTGCGCGCCGGCGTCGTCGGCGAACGCCGCGGAGCCATCCAAGCCGCGCAGCGACAGGTGGATGTGGCAGCTATTGCCTTCGCGCTCATCGTATTTCGCCATGAACGTCAGGCTCTTGGAATGCTGGTCGGCGATCTCCTTGGCGCCGTTCTTGTAGACGGCGTGGTTGTCGCAGCTCACCAGCGCGTCGTCGTAGCGGAAGCCGATCTCCTGCTGTCCCCTGTTGCATTCGCCCTTGACGGCCTCGAACCGCAGGCCCGCCCCCTGCATGCCCAACCGGATGTCGCGCAGCAGCGGCTCCATCCGCGACGACGCCGAGATGGCGTAGTCGATGTTGTAATCGCTGGCCGGGGTCAGCCCCCGGTAGCCGCCGGCCCAGGCCTGCCGATACGACTGGTCGAACACGATGAACTCCAGCTCGGTCGCGACGTCGGCGGCCAGGCCACGCTCGGCCAGCCGGTCCAGCTGCCGGCGCAGCACGGCGCGCGGCGAGGCGGCCACCGCGCTGCCGTCGGCCCGGCACAGGTCGGCGATCACCAGCGCCGTGCCGGGCAGCCAGGGAACCAGCCGCAGCGTGGCCAGGTCCGGCCTCATCACCATGTCGCCGTAGCCGGTGTCCCAGCTCGACATCGCGTAACCGGGCACGGTGTTCATCTCGACGTCGACGGCGAGCAGGTAGCTGCAGCATTCGGCGCCGTGGGCGGCCACCTCGTCGACGAAGAGCCGGGCCGAGATCCGCTTGCCGACCAGCCGGCCCTGCATGTCGGTGAACGCCACGATGACGGTGTCCACCTCGTCGACCCCGACCAGCTGGTCCAGCGCGGCCAAGGACAACATCACCGAATCCGGACCGGCTACCAGGTGCTGGCGCGCAACACGATCTCGGCGGCCAGCTGCGCGGTCGACTCCTGCGCGTTGCGCCGCCCGAGGAGGTCCACGGTGCGGTATTCGGCGTAGACGAACCGCTGGCTGTTGCGGGCCACCGTCCGCCCGCCCGGGGAGCTGACCAGCACGGTGGTGCCGATCTCCACCGGCGGGCAGTGCTCGTCGCGAACCACCCCGCTCGGGTCGGCCACCGCCGGATGCCCGCGGTCGATGACCACCAGGCCGGTGAACCGGCCCAGCTTGGTGGCCGCCAGTTCCCAGGCGAGGTCGGCGCCGGCGCGGTCGCCGACCACCACGGCCCACCCGATGCCCAGCGCGTCGAGGATGCCGATCACCGACTTGGGCGTCAACCGCGGATCGAGGCCGATGACGACGGTGCGCAGCGAGGCGGTGTGCAGGCGCTCGCACACGGCGTCATAGGCGGCCGGCGTCCGCTGCGCGTCGCCGAGTATGACGACGACGACGCCCTTCTCCGGACCGGCTACGCCAACTGGAACGGGGAACCCGTCGAGTGTGGTCATCATCGAGGGCACCCCCGCACGCTACCGCCAACCGGCCGGTCCGCGCGAGGCGTGCGCTACGGCCGCAGCGCGGTCGCGATGCGCGGTCGCGGCGGCGGGGGGCCGTCGAGCAGGCCGAGGACCGCGTCGACGTCGAGGTGGGACGCGAGCAGCTCGGCGATCAGGTCCAGCTGGGCGTCGCGTCGCGCCCCGACGTCGGTGTCGTCGGCGACCAGGAATCCGCCGCGGCCCGCCGCGTCGGCGGCGCGGGTGAGCCAGGCGCGCCGGAAGCCGTCGTTGTCCAGCAGGCCGTGCCAGTGCGTGCCGAACACCGCGCCGCGCGCGACGCCGTGTGCCTGCCCGTCGACGCCGAACCAGGCCGTCTCGTCGCACCGGACGAGCCGCCCGTGATGGATCTCGTACCCTGCGAGCGGCCGCCGCCAGCGGCGCAGGGTCTTGGCCTCCTCGAACGCGATGTCGGCGTCCAGCAGCCCCAGCCCGGCAACCTCCCCGGCCCCGGATTCGACCGTGTCCTCGATGCGCTTGCACAGCATCTGCATTCCGCCGCAAATGCCCAAGACCGGTTTGCCGGCGCGGGCGTGCCCGACGATCGCGGTGGCCAGGCCGCGATCGCGCAGCCAGGCCAGGTCGGCGACGGTGGCCTTGCTGCCGGGCAGCACGATCAGGTCGGTGTCGGCCAGGTCGGCGGGGTCGGCGATCCAGCGCACCAGCACGCCCGGCTCGCAGGCCAGCGCCTCGACGTCGGTGGAGTTGGAGATCCGGGGCAGCCGGACCGCGGCCACCCGCAGCCACTGGTCGCCGCGCGGCGGCGCCGGAGTGCCGACGACGCGGTGCGCCACCACCGACAGCGAGTCCTCGGCGTCCAGCCACAGCTCGTCGGTGTGGGGCAGCACCCCGTAGCTGGGACGGCCGGTGAGGTCGGTCAGTTGCCGCAGCCCGGGTTCCAGCAGCCCGGGGTCGCCGCGGAACTTGTTCACGATGAAGCCCGCGATCAGCGCCTGATCGTCGGGCTCGAGCACGGCGACCGTCCCGAACAGGTGCGCCAGCAGCCCGCCGCGGTCGATGTCGCCGACCAGGATCACCGGCAGGCCCGCGGCCCTGGCCAGACCCATGTTGGCCAAATCCGTTGCCCGCAGGTTGATTTCGGCCGGGGAACCGGCTCCCTCACAGATCACCGCGTCGAATTCGTCGCGCAGGCATGATAATTCGTCGGCGACGACGCCGGCGAGCCGGTCGCGATGCCGCATGTACCCGGCCGCGCTCACCGAGTCGGCCACGCGCCCCTTGATGACCAGCTGGGAGGTGCGGTCGCCGCCCGGCTTGAGCAGGATCGGGTTGAACCGCACGCTGGGCTCGAGCCCCGCCGCCCGCGCCTGCAACGCCTGCGCCCGGCCGATCTCGCCGCCCTCGGCGGTGACCACCGAGTTGTTGGACATGTTCTGCGCCTTGAACGGAGCGACCTTCACGCCGCGTCTCGCCAGCAGCCGGCACAGGCCCGCGACCACCACCGACTTCCCGGCGTCGGAGCTGGTGCCCGCGACGAGCAGCGCCCCGCTCAACGGTTCACGGCTTGCTATACCGACGTCAGGATCTCGGCGCCGGTGTCGGTGACCAGCAGGGTGTGCTCGAACTGCGCGGTCCACTTGCGGTCCTTGGTGACCACGGTCCAGCCGTCGTCCCAGATCTCGTAGTCCAGGCCGCCGAGGTTGATCATCGGCTCGATGGTGAACGTCATCCCGGGCTGCATGATCGTCGTGACCGAGGGCTGGTCGTAGTGCAGCACGACCAGGCCGTTGTGAAACGTGGTGCCGATGCCGTGCCCGGTGAAGTCGCGAACCACGTTGTACCCGAACCGATTTGCATACGATTCGATGACGCGGCCGATGACCGACAGCGCGCGCCCGGGTTTGACGGCGTTGATGGCGCGCATCGTGGCCTCTTTGGTCCGCTCGACGAGCAGCCGATGCTCCTCGGAGACGTCGCCGGCCAGAAAGGTCGCGTTGGTGTCGCCGTGCACGCCGTCGATGTAGGCGGTGACATCGATGTTGACGATGTCGCCGTCGGCGATCACCGTCGAGTCCGGGATTCCGTGGCAGATGACCTCGTTGAGCGACGTGCAGCACGACTTCGGGAATCCCTTGTATCCCAGGGTGGATGGGTAGGCGCCGTGGTCGACCATGTATTCGTGCGCGATCCGGTCCAGCTCGTCGGTGGTCACCCCGGGCGCAACCGCCTTGCCCGCCTCGGCGAGCGCGCCCGCCGCGATCCGGCCGGCGACGCGCATCTTCTCGATCACCTCGGGCGTCTGGACCCAGGGCTCGCTGCCCTCCCTGGCGGTCGCCTTGCCGACGTATTCCGGGCGCGGGATGTGGTTGGGCACCGGAAGCGTCGGCGACAGCACTCCGGGGGAAAGCGCGGTGCGAGCGGGCATGCCGCCAGCTTACGGGCTGGCCTGGGCAGCCCTGGAACAGATTGGGCGCAGACTCAACGCCGGGAGAAGAGCGCGCGGCGCGGCCCGCGGATAATCACCGACCCGCACGTCACCCGGCCGGTCAGCACCACGTGCGGCGTCCCCTCGGCCGGCGCGTCCCTGCGGCGGTCGCTGGCGCTGCCGACGTAGACCTCGACGTCGTCGATCGACGCGCTGGCGCCCTCGGGCAGCCGCAGGTCCAGCGAGCCGAACTTCATGTCGAGCTCGATGACCACCACCGGCCCGGCGAACCGCGCCCGGGTGAGATCGAGGTCGATCGATCCCAGCCGCCGGATCAGCGCCAGGCGGGTGGGCACGGTCCACTCGCCGTGGCGCTTCAGGGACCCGGCCCAGCCGCGCAGCTGGACCCGGTCGGCCGCGGAGGTGACGATGGCGCCCGGCCCGGGCAGATCGCCGACGAGCTCGTCCAACTCGCGTCGGGTGCGCGCATAGGACACCAGCGACGAGCGCTGCTCGAACTCGCCGATGTCTATCAGTCCGAGCGCGACGGCGTTGTGCAGCCGCCGCATCGTGCCGTTGCGGTCGGCGTCGGAAACGCGCAACATCACCGTGTCTCCGCCGGCATCGGTCATGCTCGCAAATTTACCGCTGCCGCGGACGCGCGAGAGGCTCAGGCCAGGAAGTCCCGCGGCAGCGACTCGAACATGACCTTGGTCATCCGGACCGCGTATTCCGAGCTGCCGCCCCCGACGATCAGCGCCGCGAACGCCAGATCGCCGCGATACCCGGCGAACCACGAGTGCGATCCGCCCGGGAACTCGGCCTCACCGGTCTTCCCGTACACCTCGCCGCAACAGCCCGCGATCTCCTTGGCGGTCCCGTTGGTCACCACCAGCCGCATCATCGGCCGCAGCGCGTCGACCATCTTCGGGCTGATCGGCGTGCTGTCGCCGTCGACCGTCGTCGGCCGCCCGGCGATCAGCTGCGGCACCGGCGTCCTGCCGGCCGCGACCGTGGCGGCCACCAGCGCCATGCCGAACGGGCTGGCCAGCACCTTGCCCTGGCCGAACCCGTCCTCGGTGCGCTCGGCGAGGTCCACCGTCGGGGGCACCGACCCGGTGACGGTGGTGATGCCGTCCACCTGGTAGTCGAGCCCGATCCCGTAGCGGGTGGCCGCCTGCGTCAGGCCGCGGGGCGGCATCCTGCTGCTCAGCTCGGCGAACGTGGTGTTGCAGGAGCTGGCGAACGCCCGCGACATCGGCACCACGCCGAGGTCGAAGCCGCCGTAGTTGGGGATGGTGCGGTGCCCGATGTCGATGCGGCCCGGGCAGCCCAGCATCGTGTTCGGGGTGGCCATGTCGCGGTCGATGGCCGCGCCGGCGGTGACCATCTTGAAGGTCGACCCGGGCGGGAACAGGCCGTTGGTGGCGATCAGGCCGTCGGCGTCGGCGGCGCCGTTCTGCGCGATCGCGAGGATCTCCCCCGTCGACGGCTTGATCACGACGATCATCGCCTTGCCGCCGCGGGTGTCGACCGCGTGCTGCGCGGCGTTCTGCACCGCCCGGTCCAGGGTGATCGACACCGACGGCGCCGGCGAGCCCTCGACCTCGTGCAGCACGGCGACGTCGACCCCGTTCTGGTTGACGCTGACCACCCGCCAGCCCGCCTGCCCGTTGAGCTGGTCGATGACGGCCTTCTTCACCTGGCTGACGACGGCCGGCGCGAAATGCGGGTCGGTGGGCAGCATGTCGGCCAGGGGCGTGATCACGATGCCGGGCAGCCTGCCGATCAGCGGGAAGATCTTGTCGTTGTCGGCGGGCTGCAGCGTCACCAGGTCGACGGGCTGGGTCGCCGAGCTGGCCTGCTCGGCCAGCAACTGCGGGTCGGTCAGCGAATTGTTCAGGGGCCGCAGCACGTCGACGACCGCGTGGGCCGTCCCGATCAGCCCGGGCCCGGCCTGGGTCGCGTCCAGGGTGTAGTGGTACAGGTAGCCGGGCGCCAGCACGTCGCTGCCCCCGAGCTCGTTGACCGAGGCGCGCCGCGGCGCGTCGGCCCGCAGCGCGAACGTCTGGTGCTCGCCGAGCTTGGGGTGCAGCCCGTTGGCGGCCCAGCGGACCTCCCAGCGGCCCTCGTCGCGGGCCATCTTCAGCTGGCCGTCATACGTCCAGGTCCGGTTCTTGGGCAGGTGCCAGCTGAACCGGTAGTCCACCGTGCCGGTGTCCTCGGCGTACTTGGCGGACAGAACCTGCGCGTCCAGATGGGTGGCCTGCAGCCCCGCCCAGGCCGCGTTGAGCGCCTCGCGGGCCTCGTTGGGGTTGTCGCTGAGCTGGGCGGCCGTCGCGGTGTCCCCGATGGCCAGCGCGCGGAAGAACCGCTCGGCGGCCGGGCCGGGCCCGTCGGGCCGGGGGGTGCATGCCTGCGCCGACGCGACGATGATCACGACGGCGGCCAGCCCGGCCAGCCGTGATACGTATGTGGTTAGAGTTGCCATTGAGGCTGATGTTAGGCACGTTGGCCGCGACACGGCCGTAGGCACACCGAAACCCAACCGTTATCGCGCGAGGGCCCTCAGTCGAGCAGAACAGTCGCGAAGGTGCCGACCTCGGCGAAGCCGACCCGGGCGTAGGCGGCGCGGGCGATGGTATTGAAGTGGTTCACGTAGAGGCTGGCGATGCGCCCGCCCCCGACGATCACCGCGGCCACCATCGCGGTGCCGGCGGTCCCGATGCCCAGGCCGCGCCATTCGGGGTGCACCCAGACGCCCTGGATCTGGCCGACGGCCGGCGATTGCGATCCCACCTCGGCCTTGAAGACGACCTGGCCCTGCTCGAACCGGGCCCAGGCGCGCCCGGCCGCGATCAGGCTGGCCACCCGGCGGCGATAGCCGCGGCCGCCATCACCGAGCCGGGGGTCGACGCCGACCTCGCCGATGAACATGTCGACGGCGGCCACCAGGTAGGCGTCCAGCTCCTCCGGGCGGACCTGACGCACCTCGGTGTCGATCTCGCAGTCGGGGTGCGTCGCCAGCGCCATCAACGGCTGGTCGTCGCGCACGTCGCGCGCGGGCCCCCACGCCGATTCGAGCCGCTCCCACACGGGCATCACCAGGCCGGCCCTGCCGACCAGCGACGAGCAGCGCCGCGTCCCGCTCATCGCCTCGTCGGCGAACGCGGCCAGGTCGGCCGGCGCGCCGCGCAGCGGGATCAGGTTGGCCCCGGCGAAGCACAGCGACTCCTCCACGCCGCGGCGGGTCCACAGCTCGCCGCCGATCGAGCCGGGGTCGATGCCGTGGTCGGCGACCCGCGCCGCGACCATGCACGAGCCGACCGGATCTTCGTCGAGGACCCGCCACACCGCGGCGGCGTCACGCACCACGGACACCCGCCGGTCGCCGATGAGGCGAAAGATGGGCGGAGCCGACATCTGGCGAACTCTCTGTGGTGCGAACCGAAGGCCGGTCGAGGCCTATATCAGCTTACGGTCACAATAGGCGAACCGCTCGGTGTTGTGCCCGCATCGCGGCCGGTTTCCTGTTCGGCGGCGAGCCGCATCGCCTCCTCGATCAGCGTCTCGACGATCTGGGATTCGGGCACGGTCTTGATCACCTCGCCGCGAACGAAGATCTGGCCCTTGCCATTTCCCGACGCGACGCCCAGGTCGGCCTCGCGGGCCTCGCCCGGACCGTTGACGACGCAGCCCATCACGGCGACCCGCAGCGGCACGTCGAGCCCGTCGAGCCCGGCGGTGACCTCGTTGGCCAGGGTGTAGACGTCGACCTGCGCGCGACCGCACGACGGGCACGACACGATCTCCAGCGAACGCGGCCGCAGGTTCAGCGACTCGAGGATCTGGTTGCCGACCTTGACCTCCTCCACCGGCGGCGCCGACAGCGACACCCGGATGGTGTCGCCGATGCCCCGCGACAGCAGCGCGCCGAACGCGACCGCGGACTTGATGGTGCCCTGGAAGGCGGGGCCGGCCTCGGTGACGCCGAGGTGCAGCGGGTAGTCGCACCGCGCGGCCAGCTGCTCGTAGGCGGCGACCATCACGACGGGATCGTTGTGCTTGACGCTGATCTTGATGTCGCCGAAGCCGTGCTCCTCGAACAGCGAGGCCTCCCACAGCGCGGACTCGACCAGCGCCTCGGGCGTCGCCTTGCCGTACTTCTCCATGAACCGCTTGTCCAGCGAGCCCGCGTTGACGCCGATGCGGATCGGGATGCCCGCCGCGCCGGCCGCCTTGGCGACCTCGCCGACCCGGCCGTCGAATTCCTTGATGTTGCCCGGGTTCACCCGCACCGCGGCGCAGCCGGCGTCGATCGCCGCGAAGATGTACTTCGGCTGGAAGTGGATGTCGGCGATCACCGGGATCTGGCTGTGGCGGGCGATCTCGGCCAGCGCGTCGGCGTCCTCCTGACGCGGGCAGGCCACCCGGACGATGTCGCAACCGGACGCGGTCAGCTCGGCGATCTGCTGCAGCGTCGAATTGACGTCGTGCGTCTTGGTCGTGGTCATCGACTGCACGGCGATCGGGTAGTCGCTGCCGACCCCGACGTCGCCGACCATCAGCTGGCGGGTCTTGCGCCGGGGGGCGAGCGTGGGTGCCGGGGCGTCCGGCATGCCCAGGCCTATGGTCACTTTCGCTCTCTTTCTACTGGAAGATCCGGATCGGGTTGACCACGTCGGCGGTCACGGTCAGCAGCATGTAGCCGACCACGAACACCAGCACCACGTACGTCGCGGGCATCAGCTTGAGGTAGTTCACCGGCGCGGCCGCGACCATGCCGCGGGCGGCCCGGATCGAGTTGCGGATCTTTTCGAACACCGCGACCGCGATGTGGCCGCCGTCGAAGGGCAGCAGCGGCACCAGGTTGATCGCGCCCAGGATGAGGTTCAGCTGGGCCAGGAAGAACCAGAACGCCACCCACAGCCCGTGGTCGACGGTGTCGCCGCCGACGATGCTGGCCCCCACGACGCTCATCGGCGTTTGCGGGTCGCGCTGTCCGCCGCCGATGGCGTGCACCAGCGCGCCCACCTTCGTCGGTATCGCTGCCAGCGCCTTGCCCACCTCGACGGTCAGGTCACCGGCGAAGGTGAAGGTGGCCGGTATCGCGGCGAGCACGCCGTAGCGCGTGGGGGCGGCTTTGACGGCGCCCACCCCGATCGCGCCCACATTCGAGGCCTGGGGCTGACCGCCCTGCCCGGCGGCGCCGTTGGGCAGGAAGCGCTGGGTGCGCGTGACGTCGACGTAGGTGGTGATCGTGGCGCCGTCACGCTCGACGACGACCGGAACGACGCCCTGCGCCTTGCGCACCGCCGCGGCCATGTCCTCGAAGGTGGAGACCGGGGTGTCCCCGACCTTGACGACGACGTCGCCGGCGCGGATCCCGGCCAGCGCCGCCGGCCCCGGCCCCGTGCAGCCGCCAATCTTGCCCGGCGCGGTTTCCGGTGCGACGCAAGCGGTTTCGCCGACGACGGCCCGGGTGTCCGGGTGCAGGTTGGGCAGCCCCCAGGCCAGCGCGATGCCGTAGATCAGCACCAGGCAGATGACGAAGTTCATGCCGGGGCCGGCGAACAGCACCGCGACCCGCTTCCACGTCGCCTGCTTGTACATGGCGCGGTCGCGCTCGTCGGGTGAAAGGTCCTCGACCGGGGTCATGCCGGCGATGTCGCAGAAGCCGCCCAGCGGCGCGGCCTTGACGCCGTACTCGGTCTCGCCGCGCCGCGTCGACCACAGCGTGGGGCCGAAGCCGACGAAAAAGCGGCGCACCTTCATGCCGGTGGCGCGGGCGACCCACATGTGGCCGCATTCGTGCAGCGCCACCGAGATCAGGATGGCGAGCGCGAACAGCACGATGCCGATTGCGAACATCATTCTCTTCAGACTCCCGCGGGACTGGCAGTTGTGATGGCGCGCTGCGCTCGCTCCCGTGCCCAGCGCTGCGCGTCCAGTACGTCATCCACGGTAGCGGGTGGAACGGCCCACTGGTCTGCGGCGTGCAGCACATCGGCGATGGTTTTCACGATCGCGGGGAAGCCGATCCGCCCGTCGAGGAACGCTGCCGCCGCCTCCTCGTTGGCCGCGTTGTAGACGGCGGTCATGCAGCCCCCGGCCCGGCCGGCCTGCCGGGCCAGTTCGACGGCCGGGAAGACGTCGGCGTCCAGGGGCTCGAATTCCCAGGTCGAGGCGGTGGTGAAGTCGCAGGCGGGGGCGGCCCCGGCCACCCGCCGCGGCCAGCCCAGCGCCAGCGAGATGGGCAGCTTCATGTCCGGGGGGCTGGCCTGGGCGATCGTGGAGCCGTCGACGAACGTGACCATCGAATGCACGATCGATTGCGGGTGCACCACGACCTCGATGCGGTCGTAGGGAATGCCGAACAACAGGTGGGTCTCGATCACTTCGAGCCCCTTGTTGACCAGCGACGCCGAGTTCAGCGTGTTCATCGGGCCCATCGACCAGGTCGGGTGGGCGCCGGCCTGCTCGGGGGTGACGCCCTCGAGGTCGGCGGCGGACCAGCCGCGAAACGGCCCGCCCGAGGCGGTCAGCACCAGCTTGGCGACCTCGTCGGGGTCGCCGCCGCGCAGGCACTGGGCCAGCGCGGAGTGCTCGGAGTCGACCGGCACGATCTGACCCGGCCGCGCCGCCCGCAGCACCAGCGGACCGCCGGCGACCAGCGATTCCTTGTTGGCCAGCGCCAGCCGGGCACCCGACGCGAGGGCCGCCAGCGTCGGCCGCAGGCCCAGCGCCCCGACCAGCGCGTTGAGCACGACGTCGGCCTCGGTCTCCTCGACCAGCCGGGTCACCGCCTCGGGTCCGCTGTAGGGGACGTCCCCCACCCGCTGTGCCGCGCGGTCGTCGGCGACGGCGATGTTGCCGACGCCGGTTTCGGCGCGCTGCCGCAGCAGCGTGTCCACGTTGGCGCCCCCGGCGGCCAGCCCGACCACCTGGAAACGGTCGGGGTTGGCGGCGATGACTTCCAGCGCCTGGGTGCCGATCGAGCCGGTGCTGCCCAACACGAGCACCCGCAGGCGCCCCCCGGCAGTCGCGTTAGTCACCCACTCATTGTGCCCCGCCCGCCCGCGCGGGGCGTATGCCAGAATCTCGGTACGAGCCGACAGGAAGGGAATCGTCGTGGCCAGTACCGAGGTGGAGCACTACAACGGCGTCGACCCCGCTGAGGTGCCGTCCGCGGCGTGGGGGTGGAGCCGGATCAACCACCGCACCTGGCACGTCGTCGGGGTATTGGCGCTGATACTCCTGGTCGCGATGCTGCGCGGCAACCACGTCGGCCATGTCGAGAACGTGTTCCTGATCGGGTTCGCCGCGCTGACGCTCTTCGTCCTGGTGCGCGACCTGTGGGGCCGCCACCGCGGCTGGATCAGGTAGCTCGCCCGGGCGTTTTCAGCGCCGCGCCCGCCGATACCAGGCCCCGGCGAGTGCGCCCGCGACCAGCACGAGCAACGCCGCGGCCCACGGCCATCCGCCGTGCCGGTGCACCCAGCCGGCCAGCGTGCCCTGCAGGCGTCCGGCCGCCGCGATCACCCCGTCGTGGGGGTTTGCCCCGCCGCCGAACAGGCGCAGCTCGTAGACCCCGTAGTAGGCCACATACAGGCCGACCGCCACCAGCAGCGCGCCGCCGATCCGGTTGACGAACGGCAGCACCCGCCGCAGCCGGTCGGCCAGCGCCGAGCCGCCCAGAGCGGCGGCGATGGCGAGCACGCCGACGACCGCCGTCAGGCCCGCGACGTAGGCCACGTAGACCGCGACGGCGGTGACGACGGACCCGCCCCGGAGGCCGGCGCCGGTGACCGCGAGGAACGGGCCGACGGTGCACGACAGCGAGGCGATCGCATAGCTGACGCCGTAGGCGTACATGCCCGCGATCCAGGAGCCCTGCCGCGCGTTCGGCGCCCACCGCGGGCCCACCGGCCGCAGCGCCAGCTCCCGGCCCGCCAGCAGCCAAACCCCAAGGGCGACAAGGACTCCGCCGATCGCGACGGTCACGTACGGCAGGTAGCGCTGCACGGCCGTGGCCGCCGATATGGTCAGCGCCCCGAACAGTCCGAACACCGTGACGAAGCCCAGCGCCATGCCGGCGGTGGCCGCCGCGGCGCGGCCGATCGGCGCCCACGCCGCGGCCGGCTGTGCACTCTGGCGCTGCCCGCGCACCACCAGAAGGAGGTACGCGGGCAGCATGGCAAACCCGCACGGGTTGAGCGCCGCCACCAGCCCGGCGGCGAAGGCCAGACCTATGAGGCCCTGGTTCACCGGGTCAGTGCGTCAGCGCGGCCACCCGGCCGGCCAACTCCTGCTGGGACATGGCCGAGGTCGGGTTGTTGACGAACGTCGAGCTGCCATCCGACCGGTAGAACACGTAGGCCGGCTGCCACGGCACGTTGTACCGGGCCCAGATCGAACCGTCGGCGTCGTTGAGGTTGGGGAAGTTCAGGTTGTACTTGGAGACGAAGCTCTGCATCTGGCCGACGTCGGAGTGCGCGGCGACGCCGACGAAGGCGACCCCGGGGTTGGCGGCCGCGACCTGGCTGACGCCGGGGGCTTCGGCGTTGCAGAACGGACACCACGGCGTCCAGAACCACAGCACCGCCGGCCTGCCCTGCAGGCTGGCGCCGTTGAACGGCGCGCCGCTGAGCGTGGTCGCGGTGAACTGCAGCCGATCGTCGGCGGCCTTCGCGCGCGGCGCCTCGGCCAGCCCGAATATCAGGGCGGCGGCGCACACCGCTGCGGCGAACAGTCTGAGCGGGGACAACAGGCGAATCATGGCATTCCTCATCTGCTGGGGGTTACGTCTTAAAGACGTGCCGGGCGCCGCGGCGGTTCAGGTGCGCGCTGCCAGCTGCCCGCAGGCGGCGCTGATCTCGCGACCCCGGGTGTCTCGGACGGTGCATGACACCCCCTTCGCTCGGATCCGCCGGACGAACTCCCGCTCCACCGGCTTGGGGCTGGCGTCCCAGTCGCTGCCCGGCGTCGGGTTGAGCGGGATCAGGTTGACGTGCACCAGTGGGCCGAGGGCACGATGCAGCCGCTTGCCGAGCAGGTCGGCCCGCCACGGTTGATCGTTGACGTCGCGGATCAGCGCGTACTCGACCGACAGCCGCCGACCGGTGGCCTCGGCGTAGTGCCGGGCGGCGTCGAGCGCCTCGCCGATCTTCCAGCGGTTGTTGACCGGGACGAGCGTGTCGCGCAGCTCGTCGTCGGGCGCGTGCAGCGACAGCGCCAGCGTCACCCCCAGCCCTTCGTCGGCGAGCTTGCGGATCGCCGGAACCAGGCCCACCGTCGACACCGTCACCGATCGGGCCGAGATGCCGAAACCGTGCGGCGGCGCGTCGACGATGCGCCGCACCGCGGCCAGCACCCGCGCGTAGTTGGCCAGCGGCTCGCCCATGCCCATGAAGACCACGTTCGACAGCCGATCGCCGCCGAAGTCGTCGCGCAGTGCGGCGGCACCGGCGCGCACCTGCTCGAGGATCTCCGCGGTGGACAGGTTGCGCGTCAGCCCGCCCTGGCCCGTCGCGCAGAACGGGCAGGCCATGCCGCAGCCGGCCTGCGAGGAGATGCACACCGTGTTGCGCTGCGGGTAGCGCATCAGGACCGACTCGACGGTGGCGCCATCGACGGCTCGCCACAACGTCTTTCGGGTCTGGCCGGCATCACAGGTCACCTCGGCGGCCGCGGTGAGCAGCCTCGGGAACATGGTCTCGGCGATCCGGTCGCGCACGGCCGCCGGGAGGTCGGTCATCTGCCGCGGGTCGGCGATGAACCGGCCGTAGTACTGGTGCGCGAGCTGCTTGGCGCGGAACGCCGGCAGGCCGAGCTCCGCGACGGCCGAGGCGCGGCCCGCTGCGTCGAGGTCGGCCAGGTGCCGCGGCGGCCTGCTCGGGCGCGGCTCGTCGAAAATCAGCTGTTGGACCATGACCCGTCCAGTATCGGCCACGTCAGCGAAGCAGCGTCAGCACCGTCCAGGTCGCGACGGCCGACGGGAGCACGCCGTCGAGGCGGTCCATCAGGCCACCGTGGCCGGGCAGCAGCCGGCCCATGTCCTTGATGCCGAGGTCGCGCTTGACCTGCGACTCGACCAGGTCGCCGAGCGTGCAGGTGAACACGAGCACGACGCCCAGCAGCGCGCCGATCCACCACGGTTTGTGGGCCAGCAGCGTCGCGATCAGGATCGCGGCCGTGATGCCGAAGACCATCGACCCGGCCAGCCCCTCCCAGGACTTCTTCGGGCTGATCGCCGGGACCATCGGATGCTTTCCGAACAGCACCCCCACCGCGTAGCCGCCCACATCGGACGCGACGACGGTGCCCATCAGGCAGAACACCCGTCCGGTGCCGTCGTGCGGGTAGCCCAGCAGCGCGGCGAACGAGGCGAACAGCGGGACCCAGGCGGCCAGGAAGACGGTGGCGGACGCGTCCCGCAGGTAGTTCGCCGACGGGGAACCGGCGAACGGCTCCGGCCGTTTGCTGTTGTCCTGCATGAACAGCCGCCACATCATGCAGACCACGACGGTGCCCCCGAAGCCGGCCATGGCGCCGGCGGCGTGGAAGGGCCAGGTCAGCCACACCGTGACCTGGCCGCCGACCAGCAGCGGGATGACGGGAATGACGTAGCCGGCCTCGCGCAGCCGCCGCACCACCTCGTGGCTGGCGACCAGGGCCGCGCCGGAGCAGAGCACCACCCAGTAGCGGTGCGCGAACACCGCCGTCACGACGACGAGTCCGCCGGTGAACAGCCCCACGACGATCGCGGCGCGCAGGTCGCGCCCGGCCCGGGACGCCTTCTTGGCGGGCTGCGCCGTGGTGTTCTCGGCCCGACGGGCTTGCTCATCGGGCGACGAGCCTGCGCCGGCGTAGTTCGCTGCCACGGACTTGGTTGCTGAGCGGCCGCTAGACCTCCAGCAGCTCGCCTTCTTTGTGCTTGACCAGCTCGTCGATCTGGGCGACGTACTGATGGGTGGTCTTGTCCAGATCCTTTTCGGCGCGTCCGACCTCATCCTCGCCGGCCTCCCCGTCCTTGCGGATGCGGTGCAGCTCCTCCATCGCCTTGCGACGGATGTTGCGCACCGACACCCGCGCTTCCTCTCCCTTGTGCTTGGCCTGCTTGACCAGCTCGCGGCGGCGCTCCTCGGTGAGCTGCGGCACGGCCACCCGGATGAGCGTGCCGTCGTTGGTGGGGTTCACCCCGAGGTCGGAGTTGCGGATCGCGGTCTCGATGGCGTGCAGCTGATTGGCCTCGTAGGGCTTGATCACCACCAGCCGGGCCTCGGGGACGTTGATGCTGGCCAGCTGGGTGATCGGGGTGTTGGTGCCGTAGTAGTCGATCACGATGCGGGAGAACATCCCCGGGTTCGCGCGGCCGGTCCGGATGGTCGACAAGTCCTCGCGGGCCACGGACACGGCCTTTTCCATCTTCTCTTCCGCGTCGAAGAGAGCTTCGTCGATCATTTGCGCGTCTTCCCCTCAGGTGGTGACCAGTGTTCCGATCTTCTCACCAGCGACCGCGCGGGCGATATTGCCACTGGTCAACAGGTTGAACACCAGGATCGGCATGCCGTTGTCCATGCACAGGCTGAACGCGGTGGCGTCGGCCACCCGCAGCCCGCGGTCGATGACCTCGCGATGGCTGATCGCGGTGAGCAGCTCGGCCTCGGGGTGCTGCCGCGGATCCGCGGAGAACACCCCGTCGACCGCCTTGGCCATCAGCACCACCTCGGCGCCGATCTCCAGCGCCCGCTGCGCCGCGGTGGTGTCCGTGGAGAAGTACGGCAGCCCCATGCCGGCCCCGAAGATCACCACCCTGCCCTTCTCCAGGTGGCGGACGGCGCGCAACGGCAGGTAGGGCTCGGCCACCTGGCCCATGGTGATCGCGGTCTGGACGCGGGTGACGATGCCTTCCTTCTCCAGGAAGTCCTGCAGCGCGAGGCTGTTCATGACGGTGCCGAGCATGCCCATGTAGTCCGAACGGGTGCGCTCCATGCCGCGCTGCTGGAGCTGCGCGCCGCGGAAGAAGTTGCCGCCGCCGATGACGACGGCGACCTGCACGCCGTCGCGAACGACCTCGGCGATCTGGCGGGCCACCTGCGCCACGACGTCGGGATCCAGCCCGACTTGGCCGCCGCCGAACATTTCGCCACCGAGCTTGAGCAACACTCTCGAATACTTCGATCGACCCGCCGAGGGCGCCGGTGCGCCGTTGGCGCTCGTTGGCTCGGGATCCGTCATCACACTCCTCGCATGACAGTGCCATCCCGGGACGACCTCACCCGGAACGGCATTTCACATCCTGCCTCATCGCAGCACAATGCGGCGTCGGCGGGGTGCATTATCTGGCCGGTTGCCGGGCGGGGCGCGACGTCGAGGGATGTTTGAACATCCCGCGGGAGGGGGAATCCGCATCAGCGCGGGGGGAATTCACGGCCTTGAGAATGAGGGCCGGACCCGCGTTGACCCGGCCGATCGCGTGGATCGGCATCGATTGGGCGTGAATCGCCCGAATCACCCAAGCCACTCAGGAGGAACATCCATGGCGGACACCAACAAATCCGGACCTGCCGAAGCCGTCAAGGGCGTCGTCGAGGACGTCAAGGGACGCGTCAAGGAGGCCGCCGGAGCCGTGTCGGGCCGAGACGACCTGACCCGCGAGGGCCAGGCCCAGCAGGACAAGGCCGAGGCGCAGCGCGACGCGGCCAAGAAGGAGGCCGAGGCGGAAGCCGCCCGCGGCAGCGCGCAGGTGGCCGAGGAACGGCAGAAGTCCAACCAGAACCAGTAGCTTGTTTCCACGATGGGTCCGGCCCGGCTCTACGGGCCGGGCCCGTCGACTTTCTGCGGGATGGGTTACATCTCGGGCAGAGGTGGCATAGTTCTGAACTAATCCGGGTACCCTGCGCTGCGCTTGCAGACATCTCCATGTGGGAGTCCATGTGGTCTCCATGTGGGAGGTGCCTACGGGTCCATGGCACGACCGTCATGAGTTTTGGAGACGTCATTGGACGTACTACTGCTTACCGATGCCGACGACTTCGAGTCGGTGTTGCCGACGCTGGGCTCGGTGGCGCACACGACGCGGCGCGCGTCGCTGACCGATCACGTTGACGGGCAATCCGACAACGCCGACGTCGCGATCATCGACGCGCGCACCGACCTCGCCGCGGCTCGCGGGGTGTGCCGCCGGCTCACCGCCACCGCGCCGGCCACGGCGGTGCTGGCCGTCGTCACCCCGGTGGACTTCGTCACGGTCGACATCGACTGGAATTTCGACGACGTGATGCTGCCCGCCGCCGGCGCGGACGAGTTGCAGGCGCGGCTGCGGCTGGCGATCAAACGCCGGCGCAGCTCGGTCGACGGCACGCTGAAATTCGGGGACCTCGCGCTGCACCCGGCCAGCTTCACCGCGTCGGTGGCGGGCAGGGACCTGGGCCTGACGCTTACCGAGTTCAAGCTGTTGAATTTCCTTGTGCAGCATGCCGGTCGGGCGTTCAGCCGCACCCGGTTGCTGCACGAGGTGTGGGGCTACGACTGCAACGGCCGCGTCCGCACGGTCGACGTTCACGTGCGGCGGCTGCGCGCCAAGCTCGGACCCGAATACGAGTCGATGGTCGACACCGTGCGCGGCGTGGGCTACATGGCGGTGACGCCGCCGCACCCGGAATGGGTTGTCAGCGAACCGACGCTGGGCCCGATCTCGACGTCCGCCCCGGAACCCACCGACACGGTCGCCCGCTGACCCCAAAAACCCTGTCGCGATTCAACTTTCGAGCTTCCAATCACGCGAAAAGCGGAAGTGCGCGCTTGCGCGCGAGCGCGTCCATGCCCTCCTGAATGCTGTCCTCGACCTCGCGGTACTTGCGGTCGACGTATTCGTCGTCATCGGCGCGGGCGGGGTCGTGGTCCAGCTCGACGACGGGCATGAACCGGGTCCTGATCTTGGCCGGCAGCGGAAGCTGCGGAAGCGCGGCCGGCGCGATGCCCCACGGCAGCGAGACCGCCAGCGGGAACACCTTGAGCCGCAGCAGCCGGTCCAGCCGCAGGGCCCTCGACAGCCGGTCGCCGCGGATCAGCACCGGCATCGCGTCGGCACCGCCGACGGTGGCGATCGGCACGATCGGCACTCCGGCACGAATCGCCATCCGCACGAATCCGGTGCGCCCGGCGAGGTTGGCGCGATCGCGCTCCGTCCACGGGCGCAGCGAGTCCACCTCCCCGCCCGGCCATATCGCCACATCGCGGCCCTCGGCCAGCGCGGTGGCGATCGCGTCCGGGGCGGCCGGAAGCACGCCCATCGAGCGGAAGTAGCGCCCGATGAGCGGGATCGCCATCAACGCGTCGTGGGCGGTGCCGTGCAGCGGGCGATCCTGGCCGAAGCGCCGCCACCACTGCAGGCCGACGGTCCACGCGTCCCAGACGAACGGCGCGCCCGAGTGGATCCCCACCAGCAGCACCGGCGGCCCGGGAATGTTCTCCCAGCCGTCGATCTCCATGCGGAACCAGTAGTCGACCAGGACGTTCCAGAAGAACTTCTGGCGCTGCAGCGTGGTTTCGTCCTGGCCGCCGAGGTCCCATTCGGCGGCGCGCTCGGCGACCCAGCCGCTCAGCCCGCCGTCGCGATCACCGCGCTTGTCCTGCATCGTCGCCCGCGCCCGTTCGGCGTGGCGCCGCGCTTGCTCGCGCACCTCGGTTGGCCTGTGGTCTGACCTGTGATCGGGATTGCTCATGTGGGTTCGGGTACCCCGTTCGGCCGCGTGGGATTCGCGCACACGAAAACCTCCCCGCGCCAAGGGCAAGGCGCGGGGAGGTTGTCCAACCGGATCAGGCCGGATCGGGCCGGATCAGAACCGGTCAGGCGTGCGTCGCCCCACCCGGCGCCGGGCTGGGCAGCGCACCGGGCGCCGGGGTTGTCGGCGAGGCCGGTGCCGAGCCCGGCGACAGGTTCGACGTCCAGATCAGCACGTCCTGGTTCCCGTCGTTGTAGACGACGCCGTTCGGCGGTGCGCCGGTCACGTCGAAGTACAGCGTCCCGGTCGATTCGCTGCCCTGTGGGATGGGCGCCGGGTTGAGGCTGCCCGGGGCCGCGACCTTGTCGATCACCCGGTAGTTCTGCCCGTTGGGCCCGCGGGCGATGAAGTCGTTGACCATCGGGGTCACCAGACCGCTATCGGACCTGGCGGTGACGTCGGCCTGATAGAGCGTGCCCTTCGGCGTGTACCCCGGGATCACCGCGTTGCTGGGTTGCAGATTGCTCACGGTGTAATTCGTGACCAGGGGACCATCGATGAGTGGTTCGCTGGTGCCGAACGGCTGGATGTTGGGCGGCGCAGCGGATGCGGTCGCTGCGGTGAACACTCCTGCCGCGGCTATCCCCCCGGCGGCAATAGCACTCTTTACAGCAGTCCTACTGACCTTCATGCTCAATTCCTTTCCTATCCACAGTCACCCCCCTTTAGGCAGGGCGCGATGTATTTCCCCATAACCTTTTCGGCGCGGCGTTAAACGCGAACAATTGCGAATTGTGAAAGGCACGGCCCACCACCAGCCGGAATGCCCGCCATTTCGGGTGCCGTTTTGCTGAGCGCCTTTTAACGCAGGCCTTTTGGCGCCACAGGAACAACATCGGCATCACTACCGGCACCGCGCCACTGGGGCCACGACTACCCCAACGATTAACTCGATCCGGACGTCGGCACGGCCGATCGCGAAAGGTGAAGTCGCCATGAGCTTTCCGGCGGAGGCGTAAGCCCCGAACCCGCAAACCCCGAATCCCGTCGAAAAGCTGCGACGTATGTCAATATCGTTGACATGGGTCAAACCGAAGACGCTCCACTGGGATACCTGCTCTACCGGGTGGGAGCGGTTCTGCGACCGGAGGTTTCCTCGGTGTTGGGTCCGCTCGGCCTGACACTGCCCGAATTCGTTTGCCTGCGAATCCTTTCGATGTCCCCGGGCCTATCCAGCGCCGAGTTGTCCCGAAGCACCAACGTCACACCGCAGGCGATGAACACGGTGTTGCGCAGGCTGGAAGAGATCGGCGCTGTGGCCCGGCCGCAATCGGTTTCCTCCGGGCGTGCGCTGCCCGCCACGCTGACGGCTTCGGGCCGCACCCTGTTGAAGCGCGCCGAGGGCGCGGTCCGCGTCGCCGACTCGCGCATCCTGGCCAAGCTGACCCCGGCCCAGCAACGCGAGTTCAAGCGGATGCTGGAACGGCTGGGATCCGACTGACCCCGGTTACGCGGATTCCCCGGGCTCGTGGATCCGCGCCCACGGCCGGGCCTCCTCGAGCTCGTAGGCCAGTTCCAGCAGCAGCGCTTCGCGCCCCATGTCGGCGGCCAGCATCATGCCGGCCGGCATGCCATCCGCGGTTTGGGCCAGCGGCAGCGATATCGCCGGTTCGCCGGTGACGTTCTGCAGCGGGGTGAACGCAACCCAGTCGATCAGCCGCTGCATGAGCTGCGGGTAGTCGGTCGGCGCGAGGTGTCCGATCCGCGGCGTCTCGTCGGCGACCGTCGGCGTGAGCACCGCGTCGTAGGTCCGGAAGAACTCCGCGGTGCGCCGCCGCATCCTGCGCAGGCGCACGATGGCCCCCGGCAGCCGGTGCAGATTGCGGCCGCTGTGCCGCTCCAGGCCCAGGGTCAAGGCGTCCAGCCGGGTGCGGTCGAACGTGTTGCCGAACAGGCGCCGCCCGGTGCGCACCTGCACCAGCGCCAGGAACCCCCAATACAGCACGAAGTCGTCGGTGAAACCGGCCGGCACCGGGGGCTCGTCGACGTGTTCGACGCGGTGGCCCAGCTCCTCGAGGAGGCCGGCCGACTTCAGCGTCAGCTCGCGCAGCTGCGGGCTGCACTCGCGGTGGACCGAGCGGGTCACCACCGCGATCCGCAGCCGCTGCCGGCCCGGGCCCGTGACGTCGCCGACCGGCGGCAGCGCGGGATTGCGCCAGATGCGCTCGGCCTCCCGATAGAAGGCCGCGGTGTCGCGCACCGAACGGGTCAGCACACCGTTGGCGACGATGCCCACCGGCATCCGGCGCAGCTGCGAATCCAGCGGCAGCCGACCGCGCGACGGCTTCAGCCCGACAAGTCCGTTGCAGGCGGCCGGAATTCGGATCGAGCCGCCGCCGTCGTTGGCGTGGGCGATCGGCACGACGCCGGCGGCGACGAAGGCGCCCGATCCCGAGGACGACGCACCGGCGGTGTAGTCGGTGTCCCACGGGTTGCGGACCGGCCCGAGCCGGGGATGTTCGGCGGACGCGCTAAACCCGAACTCCGACATCTGCGTCTTGCCCAGCGATGTCGGCCCGGTGGCCAGGTACAGCCGGGTGAACTCGCCGTCGGAGACGGCGTCGAACGGCGTCCACGCGTCGGCGCCCCGCATCGTCGGCTGGCCCGCGACGTCGACGTTGTCCTTGATGAACGTGGGGACGCCTTCGAAATACCGCCCGGTCCCCGGCCCGGCCGAGGCGGCCTCGCGAGCCTGGTCAAACGCCTTGTGCGCCAAGGCGTTCAGGGCCGGGTTGACGGCCTCGGCGCGGGCGATGGCGGCCTCGATGACGTCGGCTCTGCTGACCCAGCCGGCGCGGATGGCCTCGGACAGGCCCACCGCATCGAGGTCGCCGAGGGCATCGTCGCCGAAAGCGTGTACGCGTCGCATGGCACTGACGCCAGCCGTCGCCGGCTAGGCCTGCCCCACCTCGAAGCGAACGAACCGCGTCACCGTCACGCCGGCCTCGTCGAGCAGCGCCTTGACGGTCTTCTTGCTGTCGGACACCGACGGCTGCTCGAGCAGCACCGCATCCTTGAAGAAGCCGTTCAGCCGGCCTTCGACGATCTTGGGCAGCGCCTGCTCGGGCTTGCCCTCCGCCTTGGCGGTCTCCTCGGCGATGCGGCGTTCGCTGGCCACCACGTCCTCGGGGACATCGTCGCGGGACAGGTAGCGGGCCTTGAGCGCGGCGATCTGCAACGCGGCCGTGTGCGCCGCGTCCTTGTCCTCGCCTGTGAACTCGACCAGCACCCCGACGGCCGGCGGCAGGTCGGCGGCGCGCTTGTGCAGATAGGTCTCGACGTTGCCGTCGAAGTACTGCACGCGGCGCAGCTCGAGCTTCTCGCCGATCTTCGCCGACAAGTCGGCGATGGCCTGCTCGACGGTGTTGTCGCCGATTTTGGCGGCCAGCAGCGTCTGCACGTCGGTGGCCTTGGCGTCCAGCGCGGCGTCGACGATCTGCTCGGCCAGGGCCTGGAACTCGGCGTTCTTGGCGACGAAGTCGGTCTCGGAGTTGAGCTCGATGAGCGCGCCGTCCTTGGCCGCGACCAGGCCTTCGGCCGTGGCCCGCTCGGCGCGCTTGCCGACGTCCTTGGCGCCCTTGATGCGCAGCGCCTCGACGGCCTTGTCGAAGTCGCCGTCGCTCTCGGCGAGCGCGTTCTTGCAGTCGAGCATGCCGGCGCCGGTCAGTTCACGAAGCCGCTTGACGTCGGCGGCGGTGAAGTTCGCCAATGGTCAGCCTTCCTGTGACGGAGTTGTTTCGGGTGCACCCGCAGCGGCGTCGGTGGGGGCGGCGGTCGGGGCGCCGGCGGTCGCGGCGGCCGAGGCCAGCAGCTCCTGCTCCCATTCGGGCAGCGGCTCGGCGGCCTCCGCCTCGGGCTTGCCGTCGCCGCGGCCCAGGCCGGCGCGGGCCTGCAGGCCCTCGGCGACCGCGGAGGCGATCACCTTGGTCAGCAGCGCGGCCGAGCGGATCGCGTCGTCGTTGCCCGGGATCGGGTAGTCGACCTCGTCGGGGTCGCAGTTGGTGTCCAGGATCGCGATGACCGGGATGCCCAGCTTGCGCGCCTCACCGACGGCGATGTGCTCCTTGTTCGTGTCGACCACCCAGACCGCCGACGGGACCTTGTTCATGTCGCGGATGCCGCCGAGGCTGCGCTCCAGCTTGTTCTTTTCCCGGGTCAGGCCCAGGATCTCCTTCTTGGTGCGGCCCTCGAAGCCGCCGGTCTGCTCCATCGCCTCGAGCTCCTTGAGGCGCTGCAGCCGCTTGTGCACGGTGGCGAAGTTGGTGAGCATGCCGCCCAGCCAGCGCTGGTTCACGTACGGCATGCCGACGCGGGTGGCCTCGGCCGCGACCGATTCCTGCGCCTGCTTCTTGGTGCCCACGAACAGCACCGTCCCGCCGTGGGCGACGGTTTCCTTGACGAACTCGTACGCCTTGTCGATGAAGGTCAGCGTCTGCTGCAGGTCGATGATGTAGATGCCGTTGCGGTCGGTGAAAATGAACCGCTTCATCTTGGGATTCCAGCGTCGGGTCTGATGCCCGAAGTGGGTGCCGCTGTCGAGCAGCTGCTTCATGGTTACAACAGCCATTACCGGCCATTCCTTTGTTGTCGGTTGTCGCCCGGCATCGGGTGAGGCCGGGCCCTGGCGTCTGTCGAGATGCCGAACCCTTACTCGGGACCGCACGGCATCCGGTTGTTGCGCAGACACGCGAAGTCAGCCCGTTCACACGGACCGCGTGAAGCAGTTTACACCGCTCGGCCAGCTGCTTTGACGGTGCTTGTGCACAGCGCTGACTGGCCCGATCGGCGGCGCCGCGCTGGACTGCACGGATGCGGTGGGTGGCACTGATGCTGGCCTTGGGCCTGCTCGGCGCCGCGCCGGCGGTCGCCGACGACGTTCGGTTCGACTGGCCGCTGCGCCCGCCGCCGGCGGTGGCCCGGGGATTCGACGCCCCGTCGCCCGACTGGAAACCGGGGCATCGGGGGGTGGACCTGCCCGGAACCCCCGGCCAGCGGGTATACGCCGCCGCGGACGCGACCGTGGTGTTCGCCGGCGTGCTGGCCGGGCGGCCGGTGGTGTCGCTGGCCCATCCCGGCGGATTGCGCACCAGCTACGAGCCGGTGCGGGCGGCGGTGCGGGTCGGTCAGCCGGTGACGGCGCAGACCGTGCTCGGCGAGCTGGTCGCCGGGCACCCGGGCTGCCCGGCGGCGGCGTGCTTGCACTGGGGCGCGATGTGGGGCCCGGCGTCGGGCGCGGACTACGTCGATCCGCTGGGCCTGCTGAAGTCCACGCGGATCCGGCTCAAGCCGCTGCGCGGCTAGCGCGAGCAGACGCAAAAGCCCCCCAAAACCTGCGGTTTTAGGGGGCTTTTGCGTCTGCTCGCCGGGGCTAAGCCCGGGGGTGGGCCTGGTCGTGCACGGCCCGCAACCGGGACACCGCGACGTGGGTGTACAGCTGGGTGGTCGCCAGGCTGGAATGGCCGAGCAGCTCCTGGACGACCCGCAGGTCGGCCCCGCCTTCGAGCAGGTGTGTGGCCGCGCTGTGCCGCAGGCCGTGCGGCCCCATGTCGGGGGCGCCGTTCACCGCGGAGACGGTCTGGTGCACGACCGTGCGGGCCTGGCGCACGTCGAGCCGGCGGCCCCGGGCGCCCAGCAGCAGCGCCGGCCCGGACTCCGCGGTGACCAGGGCCGGCCGCCCGTCGTTCAACCACCCGCGCAGCGCGTCGGCGGCCGGCACCCCGAACGGCACGGTGCGCTGCTTGTCGCCCTTGCCCAGCACCCGCACCACCCGTTGCCGGGCGTCGACGTCGTCGACGTCCAGGCCGCACAACTCGCTCACCCGAATCCCGGTGGCGTACAGCATCTCCACGATCAGCCGGTCCCGCAGTGCCAACGGATCGCCTTGCGCGGCACCGGATTTCGCGGCGGCCATGGCGTCGAGCGCCTGATCCTGGCGCAGCACCGCCGGCAGGGTGCGGTGCGCCTTGGGCACCTGCAGCCGGGTCGCGGGGTCGGTGGTCAGCAGGCCGCGCCGCAGCGCCCACGCGGTGAACGCCTTGACCGCCGAGGTGCGACGGGCCAGCGTCGTGCGGGCCGCACCGGCGCCGGCCGCCGCGGCCAGCCAGGTCCGCAGCACCGGCAGGCTCAACCGGTCCAGGCCGAGCCCGCGCGCCTCCACGCCCCGTCCGTCGAGGAAGGCGAACAGCGAGCGCACATCCCCCAGGTAGGCGCGACGGGTGTGCGCCGAGCGCCCGCATTGCAGCTCCAGGTACTCGTCGAACTCATCGAGGATCGCCTGCACTCCCCCACGGTCGCAGCCGGGCGCGCCGCGGCTCAGTCGACGCGCCGCAGCGTGTCCGGGGTGAGATCTTTGAGCGTGGGATAGCCGTCCACGGCCATGATCAGGTCCGCCTCGGCCAGCAGCATGCGCAGCACGTGCACGATGCCGTCGACGCCGCCGAGCGCCAAACCGTAGGCGTACGGCCGGCCCACACCCACCGCGGTGGCGCCCAGCGCCAGCGCCTTGATGACGTCGGCGCCGCTGCGGATGCCCGAGTCGAACAGGACCGGCAGACCGTCGGCGGCCTCGACCACCCCCGGCAGGCAGTCGATGGCGGGCAGGCCGCCGTTGGCCTGCCGGCCGCCGTGGTTGGAGCAGTAGATGCCGTCGACGCCGCCGTCTCGGGCGCACCGGGCGTCGTCGGGGTGGCAGATGCCCTTCACCAGCAGCGGCAGCTTGGTCAGCGAGCGCAGCCAACCCAGGTCGTCCCACGTCAGGGGATTTCCGAAGAGCTGCACCCAGCGCAGCACGGCGCCTTGCGGGTCTTCCTCCGGTGGGCGCCGCAGGCCGGCGCGGAACACCGGGTCGCTGGTGTAGTTGGCCAGGCAGTGCCCGCGCAGCTGCGGGAAGTTCGACGTGCTCAGGTCGCGTGGGCGCCAGCCGGTGACCCAGGTGTCGAGGGTGACCACGATGCCCTTGAAGCCGGCCGCCTCGGCGCGCTGCACCAGGCTGGCGGCCAGCTCGCGGTCGGTCGGCGTGTACAGCTGGAAGAACCCGGGCGTGTCGCCGAAGGCGGCGGCGACGTCTTCCATCGGGTCGACGGTGAGCGTCGAGGCGACCATGGGCACCCCGGTGACCGCGGCCGCGCGCGCGGTGGCCAGGTCGCCGTGGCCGTCCTGGGCGCACAGCCCGATGACGCCGATCGGCGCCATGAACAGCGGGCTCGGCAGGGCCAGGCCGAACAGGTCGACGGACAGGTCGCGCTGCGCGGCGCCGACGAACATGCGCGGGTACAGGCCCCACCGCCCGAACGCCTCGCAGTTGGCCCGCTGGGTGCGCTCGTCGCCGGCCCCGCCCGCCACGTACGACCACACCGACGGCGGCAGCGCCGTGGCGGCCTTGGCTTCCAGCTCGGCGAAGGCCATCGGGAACGGCGGCACCACCCCGGCCAGGCCGCGCAGATAGATCTCGTTCTGGTAGTCCCCGAAATTGGGCGCCACCGCTAAGTCCCGGCCTCGGCCTGGGCCAGTTCCTTCTTCCACTGCCGGAACGTCTCTTCGGTGCGGCCGCGTCGCCAGTAGCCGGAGATCGACGACGCCCATTTCGCGTCCACGCCGCGCTCCTTGCGGACGTAGGGCCGCAAGTTGTGCATGACCGCCTGCGCCTCGCCGTGGATGAAGACGTGTACCTGCCCGGGCAGCCATGGGGTGGTGGTGACCGCCTCGATCAGCGGCGCGTGGTCGCCCGCGCGGTCCTCGGGAACCAGGTCGGCGCGCCCGCCCCGATAGACCCAGCTGACCTCGACGGATTCCGGTGCGGTCAAAGGGATTTCGTCCTCTTGACCGGCCACCTCGATGAACGCCTTGCCAACCGCGTTGGGCGGCAACGCTTCCAGCGCCGCGGCGATGGCGGGCAGCGCGGACTCGTCACCGGCCAGCAGATGCCAGTCGGCGGCCGGGTCGGGGGTGTACGCGCCGCCGGGGCCCATCAGATAGATCGGCTGGCCGGGCTGCGCGGCGGCGGCCCACGGCCCGGCCACCCCGTGGTCGCCGTGCACCACGATGTCGACCGTGATCTCGCCGGCCGCGGCGTCGACCTGGCGGACGGTCATGGTCCGCACCGACGGCCTTTTCGCCGGCGGCAGGCCGGCGAAGCTGTCCAGCGTCAGCGGTTGCGGCAGCCCGCCCACGTCGACGTCGTCGGCGACGAACGCCATCTTGACGTAGGAGTCGGTGAACTTGCTGGGCACGAAGGTGTCGAAAGTCTTGCTGCCGAGCACCACCCGGACCATGTGCCGGGTGAGTTGCTTGGTACCGACGACTTCGAAGCGTTGCAGAGGTCGACCTGCCACTTGTCCTCCTGTCCAGTCCCGACCCGTCGTCGACTATACGAGTCGCACCGCACCCGCGGTCCGGCCGCCGCCGGCGCGGACGATTCGCCACCGGCCATCTTGCCGCTCGGCGAGCCCGGCCACCTCGAGGATCGCCAGCGGGCCCAGCACCCGCTCGGGCACCAGCCCCGCCGCCACGGCGATCTCGTCGACCGTGGCGGCGCCGCGGCCCGGCAGCGCCTCGTACACCTGGCGCTCGGCTTCGCCCAACCCGTCCAGCGCCGTGGTGGGCCGCGACTGTTCGGGTGCCAACTCGCCGATGCGGCCGACCAGTTCGACGATGTCGTCGGCCCGGGTGACCAGTTCGGCGCCGTTGCGCAACAGCTCGTGGCAACCCGCCGACGCCGACGATGTGACGGGTCCGGGCACCGCGGCCACCACCCGGCCCAGTGCCCGGGCCCAGGCCGCGGTGTTCGCGGCGCCGCTGCGCAGCCCCGCCTCCACCACCACCGCGGCGCCGGCGGTGGCGGCCACCAGGCGATTGCGGGTCAGGAAACGGTGCCGGGCCGGCCGGACCCCGGGCGCGTACTCGGTGAACAGCAGCCCGTGCTGGCCGATGCGATGCAGCAGCGCGGAATGCCCGGCGGGATAAGGGACGTCGATCCCGCCGGCCAGCACCGCCACGGTGATTCCGTCGGCGGCCAGCGCCGCGCGGTGGGCCGCGCCGTCGATGCCGTAGGCCCCACCGGAGACGACCGCGACGTCGCGCTCGACCAGCCCGGCCGCCAGGTCGGCCGCGACGTGCTCGCCATACGCGGTCGCCGCGCGCGTGCCGACCACCGCGGCTGCGCGGTGCGCCGCCTCGTCCAGGCGGACGGGGCCGATCGCCCACAACACCATCGGCGGCCCGCCGCGCGACCGCGCCGCGGCGCCGCCGAACGCGGCAAACGCGAGCGGCCACTCGTGGCTGTCGGGGGTGATCAGCCGTCCGCCGCGGCGGGCAAGCAGCTCGAGATCGGCTGCGGCGCGGTCGATTCCGCGCCTGGCCTCGGTGTGCTGAGCAAGGTCGTCGCCGACCAGGCCGCGCCGGACCCGGTCGGCGGCCTCCCGGGGGCCAACGCATCCCACCAGCGCGGCCAGCTCCGGGCACGGCGGCTCGGCCACCCGGGACAGGTAGGCCCAGGCAGACAGCTCTGCATCGTCGCCGGCGCGGGTCATCGCTGGGCTCCCGGCTGCCGGAAGCTCAGCGCCGCGGCCACCTCGTCGATGCCGGGCGAGCCGCGACCGGCGAGGTCCGCCAGGCTCCACGCGACCCGCAGCGTGCGATCCAGGCCACGAATGCTGAGCAGTCCACGGTCCAGCGCGGTGCGCAACGGTTTCATTGCTTCATGGCCGGGACGGAACCTGCGCCGCAGCAGCGACCCGCTGACCTCGGCGTTGGTGCGAAACCCGTGCGGCCGCCAGCGCGCCGCGGCCGCGTCGCGGGCCGCCGCCACCCGGCGGCGAACCTGTTCGGTCGACTCACCGTCGGAAGCCGAGAACGCCCCGGCCCGCACCGGATGCATCTGCACCCGGAGGTCCACCCGGTCCAGCAGCGGCCCCGACAGCTTTCCCAGGTAGCGCCGTTTGACCGCCCCCGCGCAGACGCAATCCTGCGGATCGGCCGGCGCGCACGGACACGGGTTGGCGGCCAGCACCAGCTGGAACCGGGCCGGGTAGCACGCGACCCCGTCGCGGCGGGCCAAACGAATCTCGCCGTCCTCCAACGGTGTTCGCAACGCTTCCAGCGCGTGGGCGCTGATCTCGGCGCATTCGTCCAGGAACAACACCCCGCGGTGCGCCCGGCTGACGGCGCCCGGCCGGGCCATGCCCGAACCGCCGCCCACCAGCGCCGCGACGCTGGAATTGTGGTGGGGCGCCACGAACGGCGGCTGGGTGATCAGCGGGGTGTCCCCCGACAGCAGCCCGGCCACCGAGTGGATCGCGGTGACCTCCAGGGACTCGGCGTCCGACAGCGGTGGCAGCAACCCCGGAAGGCGTTGCGCCAGCATGGTTTTGCCCACCCCGGGCGGCCCGGTCAGCATGAGATGATGCGCCCCGGCCGCGGCGACCTCGACGGCGAAACGCGCCTGCGCCTGGCCCACCACGTCGGCCAGGTCCGCACGCGGCTCCGCGGGCGGGGCGGCCGTGGCGACGCGGTCGTGCAGCTGGGCCTTGCCGCACAGCCAGCTCCGCAGCTGGCCCAGGGTGCGAACGCCCCAAACGTCGATGCCGTCGACCAGGCCCGCCTCGGCCAGATTGTCCACCGGCACGACGACGGCCGGCCAGCCGTCGCGCTTGGCGGCCAGCACCGCGGGCAGCACGCCGCGCACCGGCCGGACGCGGCCGTCCAGCGCCAGCTCGCCCAGCAGCACCGTCTTCTCCAGTCGTTCCCACGGGTTCTTTCGCTGCGCCGACAGCACGGCCGCCGCCAGGGCGATGTCGTAGACCGATCCCATCTTCGGCAGCGTCGCCGGTGAGAGCGCGAGCGTGAGCCTCGTCTGGGGCCAGCTGTTGCAGCAGTTGGTGACGGCGGCCCGGACCCGGTCGCGGGATTCCTGCAGCGCGGCGTCGGGCAGGCCCACCAGGTGCACGCCCGGCAGCCCCGAGGTGATGTCGGCCTCGATCTCCACGATCTTGCCGTCCAATCCGCACACCGCGACCGAGAACGCGCGCCCCAGCGCCATCAGCCGATCCCCTGCAGGTGCATGATCTGCGGGGCGCGGCGTGGGTAATCGGGCCCGACCCGCACGCCGATCACGTCGATGCGGACCGCGGCCCAGCGCTCGTCCTGGGCGGCCAGCCACAGCCCCGCCAGCCGGCGCAGCCGTCGAACCTTGCGTTCGGTGACCGCGTACGGCAGGCCGCCGTAGCCGTCGCCGGTGCGGGTCTTGACCTCGGCGAACACCAGGGTGCGGGTGGTGTCGTCGCACGCGATCACGTCGAGTTCGCCGTAGCGACAGCGCCAGCTGCGGGTCACGATCCGCAGCCCCATCCTCGTCAGGTGATCCACGGCGAGCGCCTCGCCCATGGCGCCCAACTGAATCCGCGTCATCGTCGGTTCGGTCGTCATGCGGCCAACCTGCCCGACGGCCCCGACACGACGCGGCCGAGCGCGCGCCGGAACAGGCGGTTATCCCCAGTCCCGGGTTTATCCCCAGCGCTACGTGATCCGGTCGGCCCTGGTGTAGACGTTCATCGAGTCTTCCCGCAGGAACGCCACCAGCGTGACCCCGGACTCCTCGGCCAGCGAGACCGCCAGCGACGACGGCGCCGACACCGCGGCCAGCACCGGGATCCCGGTCACCACGGCCTTCTGCATCAGCTCGAACGAGGCCCGCCCGCTGACCAGCAGCACCGTCGCGCTCAGCGGCACCCGCCGGTGTTCCAGCGCCCAGCCGATGACCTTGTCGACCGCGTTGTGCCTGCCGATGTCCTCCCGCACCGCGAGCATGGTGCCGTCGACACCGAACAACGCCGCGGCGTGCAGGCCGCCGGTGCTGTCGAAAACCTTTTGCGCCCTGCGAAGTTGGGTGGGCATCGCCTTGAGCGTGGCCGCGGCGACGGTCGCCGGATCCGAGCCCGGCGCGAACCGGCCGATCACCCGCACCGCATCCAACGACGCCTTGCCGCAGACCCCGCACGACGAGGTGGTGTAGAAGTTGCGGGTGACGTCGAGGTCGGGCTCCCGCACGCCGGGCGCGAGTGTCGCGTCGAGGGCGTTGTACGTGTTGGCGCCGTCGTCCCCGCGCCCGCCGCAGTAGCGAATGGTGACCACGTCCTCGCGGCACCCGATGATTCCCTCGGTGAGCAGAAACCCTTGCGCGAGTTCGATATCCGAGCCCGGCGTGCGCATGGTCACGGTGACCGGAGCGCCGTTGACGCGGATCTCCAGCGGCTCCTCGACGACCAGGGTCTCCGGCCGGGTGACGGCCCGACCGGCGCTGAGATGCCTGACCCTCCGCCGCGCGGTCACGTGCCCGATGACGCCGGCTCCAATCGCAGGATGATCGCCTTGGACACCGGGGTGTTCGACACGGCAGCCGTATGATCCAGTGGGACGAGCGCATTGGTCTCCGGGTAGTAGGACGCGGCGTTGCCGACCGGGGTCGAATACGCCACCACGAGAAAGTCCTTGGCGCGACGCTCCTGCAGCCGCCCATCGGCGTCGGTCCACTCCGACACCAGGTCGACCCGCTGGCCCGCCGCCAGTCCCAGCGACTCGATGTCGGCGGGGTTGACGAACACCACGCGGCGCCCGCCCTTCACCCCGCGATAACGGTCGTCGAGCCCGTAGATCGTGGTGTTGTATTGGTCGTGGCTGCGCAGCGTCTGCAGCACCAGCCGGCCCGGCGGCACCGGCACCCACTGCAGCGGGTCGGCCGCGAAGTTGGCTTTGCCTGTGCTGGTGTGGAATTCGCGTGCGTCGCGCGGGGGGTGGGGAAGCTGAAACCCGTCCGGCCCGCGCACCTTGCGGTTGTAGTCGGCGCAGCCGGGGACCACCGCAGCGATCGCGTCGCGGATGGTGTCGTAGTCGGCCGCGAACCGTTCCCACGGCACCGGATGCTCCGCGCCGAGCAGCCTGCGGGCCAGCTGGCAGACGATTTCCACCTCGCTGCGCACCTGGTCGCTGGGCGGGTGCAGGCTGCCGCGGGACAGATGCACCATCGACATCGAATCCTCCACCGAGACAACCTGTTTGCGCCCGCCGCGGATGTCGCGGTCGGTGCGGCCCAGCGTCGGCAGGATCAGTGCGGTGTTCCCGTGCACGAGGTGGCTGCGGTTGAGCTTGGTCGAAACCTGCACCGTCAGAGCGCAACTGCGCAGGGCCGCCTCGGTGACCGCGGTGTCGGGGGTGGCCGACGCGAAGTTGCCGCCCATGCCGACGAACACCGTGGCCCGCCCGTCGCGCATCGCGCGGATCGCGGCCACCGTGTCATACCCGTGCTTGCGGGGGCAGCTGATGCCGAATTCACGGTCCAGGGCGGCCAGGAACTGCTCGGGCATCTGCTCCCAGATGCCCATCGTGCGGTCGCCCTGCACGTTGGAATGCCCGCGCACCGGGCACACCCCCGCGCCCGGCTTGCCGATCATGCCGCGCAGCAGCAACAGGTTGGTGAGCTCGCCGATGGTGGCCACGGCGTGGGTGTGCTGGGTCAGGCCCATGGCCCAGCACACGACGGTGCGCCGCGACGCCATCAGCATCGCGGCCACGCGTTCGAGTTGCCCGCGCTGCACGCCGCTTGCGGCGTGCACGGTGTCGAGGTCGATCTGCATTGTCCGGCGCCGGTATTCGCCGAAACCCGCGCAGTGCGCGTCGACGAACTCCCGGTCGACGACGGTGCCCGGGGCGCGGTCTTCGGCCTCGAGCATCAACCTGCCCAGCCCCGCGAACAGGGCCATGTCGCCGCCGATGCGGATCTGCACGAATTCGTCGGCGATCGGGATGCCGTGTCCCACAAGCCCGTTCACCTGCTGCGGGTCCTTGAACCGGATCAGCCCGGCCTCGGGCAGCGGGTTCACCGCAATGATCTTGGCGCCGTTGGCCTTTGCCTTGCGAAGGACCGACAGCATTCGCGGGTGGTTGGTGCCGGGGTTTTGCCCGGCGATGACGACCAGGTCGGCGCGCTCGACGTCGTCGACGGTGACCGACCCCTTGCCGATTCCGATCGACCCGGTCAGCGCCGAGCCCGAGGACTCGTGGCACATGTTGGAGCAGTCGGGCAGATTGTTCGTGCCGAAACAGCGGACCAGCAGCTGGTAGCAGAACGCGGCCTCGTTGCTGGTGCGCCCCGACGTGTAGAACACCGCCTCGTCCGGGTGCTCCAGCGCGCCCAGCCGCTCGACGATCAACTGGTAGGCGGCGTCCCAGCCGATCGGGCGGTAGTGGTCGTCACCGGGACGCAGCACCATCGGCTCGGTGAGCCGGCCCTGTTGGGACAGCCAGTACTCGGGCTTTCCCGACAGCTCGGCTATCGAGTGCCGGGCGAAAAACTCTCGTGTGACGGTACGCCGGGTGGCCTCCTCGGCGACGGCCTTGGCCCCGTTCTCGCAGAACTCGGCCAGCTTGCGCCCGCCCGGCTCTTCGGGCCAGGCGCAGCCGGGACAGTCGAAGCCGTTGCGCTGGTTGAGCCGCGCCAGCGCCGCGGCGGTGCGCACCGCGCCCATCTGCTCGAGCCCCCGCCGCAGCGAGACCATCACCGCCCGCATGCCCGCCGCCTCGTGCTTGGCGGGCGCGACGGTCACCGCGTGTTCGTCGTAGTCGGCGGGGATGTCGCCGGACGCCCGGTGAAACCTCACGAAATCAACCTACATTGGCCGGGCCGCGCGACCGTCAAACCGCCCGAGCCAACGCCGCCAAGGTGTCCGCCGAGGAGTGCACCGGCTGCCAGCCGAGTTCCTTTTTCGCCTTGGCGGTGTCCATCACCACCGACGTCCGCGCGACGTGCAGCCATTCCAGTATCGAAGGGACGAACGGCAATCGCGACACCGCCGCGGACGCCGCCGAGGCAGCGGCGGCGGGCACCGGCACCGGCCGGCCGCCCAGCGCCTTGGCCACGTCGCCCACCGTCACGACGCCGTCGCCGGCGATGTTGTACGAACCCGGCGGCGTCGGGGCGGTGGCCGCCAGCGCGATCGCGGCCGCGACGTCGTCGTGGTGGACCAGTTGCAACGGAAAACCCGGGTCCGGCACGACCGGCTTCAGCATCGGCACCAGCTTGGTCGCGGCGCGCAGCGGGCCGGGCAACTTGTTCCACGGCATCGACCGGGCCAGGGCACGGGCCTTGGGCCCGGCGACGACGCAGGGCCGCAGGATGAAAACCTCCAGCGACGAGTCCTTGCTGATGTCGGTGAGCAGCGCCTCGCACGCGGCCTTCTGGGCGGAGTAGTAGTGCTCGGGGGACCCGCGGGTCGGCACGTCCTCGGTGAGCGGGACGGGGTTGTCGGGGTAGTAGCCGTACGCCGCCACCGACGAGGTGTACACCAGGCGCCGCGGCCGGACGCTGCCGACGGACGCGTCGAACACGTTGCGCGCGCCCTGCAGGTTGATTCGCGCGCTCTCGTCGCGCGAGCCCATGATGATGAACGCCAGGTGGACGACCACGTCGGCGTCCGCGACCAACGCGTAGACGGCCTCGCGGTCCAGGATGTCGCCCTGCCGGTAGATCGTCTTCACCCAGCCCCGCGACGACGGGTCGAACGGGCGGCGCGCCATCCCGATGATGGTGTCCACCGCGGGTTCGCGCTCCAGCGCCGTCACCGCCGAGATGCCGATGTCTCCCGTCGGCCCGGTTACCGCAACCGTGAGTCCCACCCGGGGTGTTTTCCCCGACCGCGCCTCGCCCGAAACCGGCGTCGCGAAAATCGCTGGTCAGCGCCGCGGTTTTCGCGCGGCCACCCGTGAGGGGCCGATTCGGGTGGGTATACGGCGGGGGTAAGTATGCTCGTCAAGGGCAGCGAACTCGCGTGCGGAAAACGAGGCACAACGTGGCAGACGAATCGAAGGCCGGCGCGGACGCGGCGCCACCCGGCGGGGAGACAGCCGACCCCTCGACCGTCTTCGCGGCCCTCGCCGAGATCATTTACCAGGGCTCTGATGCCGACGAGATGTACGCGGCCATCTGCATCGCCGCGACCATGATCGTCAAGGGCTGCGATCACGCCAGCCTGCTGGTGCGCGAGAACGATCGCTACATCACCGTGGGCGCCAGCGACCGGCTCGCGCAGAAGATCGACGAGCTGGAACGGCGCGCGGGTGACGGCCCGTGCATCGACGCGATCGAGGAGGAAACCCCGCAGATCGACCCCGACCTCACCACGCCGTCGCTGTGGCCCAAGTTCGCGTCGCTGCTCGTCGCGGAGACGCCGGTGCGCGGCGCGATGGGCTTCCGGCTGCTGGTCAACAAGCGCAAGGGGGCCGCGCTCAACCTGTTCAGTAACAGGCCCAACGCGTTCGACGCCGAGGCCGCCGGGCGGGCGGCGGTCCTGGCCTCGTTCGCCAGCGTGGCCATCAACGCCGTCGCCAAGGGCGAGGACGCCGCCAGCCTGCGAAAGGGGCTGCTCAGCAACCGTGAAATCGGCAAGGCGGTGGGCATGCTGATGCTGCTGCACGGCATGACCGAAGAAGAGGCGTTCGACCTGCTGCGGCGACACTCCCAGGACCTGAACATCAAGCTGGCCGACGTGGCGCGGGAGGTCATCGAGAGGCGCGGGCGGCTGCCGTCCAACGGCGAAACTCCGCCTCCGCCGGGCACATAGCTCTGGGTCCACATAGCTCTGGGTCGGGGGCCTATTCGGGCAGCCGCAGCTCGGGCTTCTCCACCTCTTCGATGTTGACGTCCTTGAAGGTGACCACCCGCACCTGCTTGACGAACCGGGCCGGCCGGTACATGTCCCATACCCACGCGTCGGACAGCCGCAGCTCGAAGTAGACCTCACCTTCGGCGTTGCGGGGCATCATCTCCACGCTGTTGGCCAGGTAGAAGCGCCGTTCCGTTTCCACGACGTAGCTGAACTGGCCGACGATGTCCTTGTATTCGCGGTAGAGCGAGAGCTCCATCTCGGTTTCGTACTTTTCGAGATCTTCTGCACTCATCTGCTGAGACGTCCTTCTCCCTGCCAAGGTGCGCGGGTGACAACCCTGATGCCATCTTTCCTCACCGGTATTCGCCCCGCTCGGCCGGAGGGGCCGGTCTGAATTCGGCCACCACCCGCGTGTTCGACCCGCTGGCCACCCGCCGGACATTGATGAACGAATAGCGGTGCTCGGGGCACGGGCCGAGCCGGGCCAGCTCCCGACCGTGCGCGGGCGTGCAATACCCCTTGTGGTCGGCGAAGCCGTAGCCGGGGTGGTCGGCGTCCATGGCGACCATCAGCCGGTCCCGGCTGACCTTCGCCAGCACGCTGGCCGCCGCGATGCAGGCGGCCGCCGCGTCCCCGCCGACCACCGGCAGCGACGGCATCGGCAGGCCGGGCACCCGGAAGCCGTCGCTGAGCACGTAGCCGGGCCGCACCGACAGGCCGGCCACGGCGCGGCGCATGCCTTCGATGTTGGCCACGTGCACGCCGCGCCGGTCGACCTCGGCCGGCGGGATGAACACCACGTGGTAGGCCAGGGCGTAGCGGCGGATCAACGGATACAGCCGCTCCCGGACCTTCTCCGTGAGCTTCTTCGAATCATCAAGGGCTGCAAGGCTTTCCAGCCGCCCGGGCCCCAGCACGCAGGCCGCGACCACCAGCGGGCCCGCGCAGGCGCCGCGGCCGACCTCGTCGACCCCGGCCACCGGCCCCAGGCCGCTGCGGTACAGCGCCGACTCCAGGGTGCGCAGACCTCCGGACTTGCGGATCACCGTCCGCGGCGGCCACGTGGTGGCCATGGCTATTGGTTCTGCTGTGGGTTCACCGAACCCACACCACCCCATCGTGACGGCGGCCAGACGATGAACCTGGCCTTGCCGATGACATTGGCTACCGGCACCGTGCCCGACGTCGGGTCGCCGGTGCACAGCACACCCTTGAGCGCCTCGCCCGGGACGCTGGTGCAGTGGGCGCGCGAGTCCGCCGAGTGCGTGCGGTTGTCCCCCATCACCCACAGCCTGCCCTGCGGGACGGTCACCGGCCCGAACTCGCTGCCCAAACACGGGTACACCGACGGGTCGGCCATCATGGTCGCCGGATCCAGGTACGGCTCCTTGAGCGGCTTGCCGTTGACAGTCAGCCCGGTGTCGGCCCGGCACTGCACCGTCTGCCCGCCGACCGCGATGACGCGTTTGACCAGGTCGTTCTCGTCGGGAGGCACGAAGCCGACGAACGACAGCGCGTTCTGCGCCAGGCGCAGCGCGGGGTTGGGAGAACGAATCGACCTGTACCCGACGTTCCACGACGGCGGTCCCTTGAAGACGATGACGTCGCCGGGGTGCGGCGCGCCGAAGCGGTAGCTGAGCTTGTCCACCATGATGCGGTCGCCCACACAGCCCGTGCACCCGTGCAGCGTCGGTTCCATGGATTCCGACGGGATCAGGTAGGGACGCGCAACGAACGTCAGCATCACGTAGTAGAGCCCCACCGCGATCACCGCCAGGATGGCCAGTTCGCGCAGCGCGGACTTCTTCTTGCCCTCCGGCTCGCCGGCCTCCGGCTCTTTGGGCTCCGGGGGCGCGTCGGGGGCCGTGTCCGCGTCGCGGATGGAAACCTTCGGCTCTGACTGACCAGCGTCGGACTGGGGGTCGGGTGAGTCCGTGGTATCGGTCACGAGATCAGCGTAGCCAGCGCGGTTCGCGGCCCGGCCGGCCGCGTCCGGTCAGCGCTTTTCCTTGATCTTGGCCTTCTTGCCGCGGAGTTCACGCAGGTAGTACAGCTTGGCGCGGCGGACATCGCCACGGGTCACCACCTCGATGTGATCGATGTTGGGCGAATGCACCGGGAAGGTTCGTTCGACGCCGACGCCGTAGCTCTCCTTGCGCACGGTGAACGTCTCGCGGATGCCCGCGCCCTGCCGGCGGATCACCACGCCCTTGAACACCTGGATGCGCTCCTTGGCGCCCTCGACCACCTTGACGTGCACGTTGATGGTGTCGCCCGGACCGAAGGCCGGGAGGTCGTCGCGCAACGACGCCTGGTCGACGAAGTCCAGCCTGTTCATCGTGAGAAGACTCTTCCTCGAGGTCGCGGCCGCGGCAGCCGCCCACACGCGGGTGTGAACGGGCCACCAGGCCGATGGTTTTTCGGGCTTCCGGGGCGTATCTCGCAGCGGGCGGGAAGCGGCCCGGTCCGCTGACAGCGGCGAGACAACTGGTCAATTGTGCCAGACGGCCCGCGTGCATTGAAAATCACAGGTAAACCCGCGGTTCATGGCGCGCCGAAAACGCCGGTGAATGGTACACATGACTCGGGTCAAAACCGCCCGCCACACGCACGTTTCCAGACGTCCGGAGGAGACAATGCGCGCACGGCCGCTCACTGTGCTCGCCGCCATGGCGGCGGTGACGCTGGTGATGGCCGGGTGCGACGAGGCGGTCGTCGCTGCGAGGTCCCCCGCGAAGGTGTCCACCAGGCCGGTGCGCGCCGCGACCGACCGTCCGGCACAGCCGCCGCGGCCCGTCGGACTCGTGCTGGACGGCGCCACGCCGCCCCCGCAGGCGTTGCCCCGCTCCGGGTTCGACGGACTGCAGGCGCGAATCCAGCGGGCCACCGATGAGGCCGCCGCCGGCGGGGCCATGCTGTCGGTGGCGGTCCTCGACCGCAAGACCCACCAGCTGGTCTCCAGCGGCAACACCCAGATCGTCGGCACCGCGTCGGTGGCCAAGCTGTTCATCGCCGACGACCTGCTGCTGGCCGAGTCCCAGGGCAAGACCGTGCTGTCCCCCGACGACCACCAGGCGTTGGACGCGATGTTGCAGTCGTCCGACGACGGCGCCGCCGAGAAGTTCTGGGACCAGGGCGGCGGAGACGCCATCATCACTCAGGTCGCGGGCCGCTACGGCCTGTCGTCCACCACGCCGCCCAGCGACGGGCGCTGGTGGAACACCATGAGTTCGGTGACCGACCTGGTGCACTACTACGACGTCCTGCTCGACGGGTCGGGTGGGCTGCCGGCGGAGCGCGCCAAGATCATCGTCAACGACCTGGCGCAGGCCACCCCGACCGGAATCGACGGCTACCCACAGCGATTCGGCATCCCCGAGGGCCTGTACGCCGAGACGGTTGCGGTCAAGCAGGGCTGGATGTGCTGCATCGGCAGCGCCTGGGTGCATCTGTCGACCGGATTGGTCGGGGCGGACCGCCGCTACGTGATGGTGGTCCAGTCGCTGCAGTCCTCCGACGACGCCACCGCGCGCGACACGATCACGCGCGCGGTCAAGACGATATTCCCCAACGGACGGATCGGCACCGCCCCCACCGATTAGTCGCCGGACAGGTCGGGCCGGCGTTCCCTGGTGCGCCGCTGGGAAACCTCCCGGCGCCAGGCGGCGATTCGCGCATGGTCGCCGGACAGCAGAATCTCGGGAACGTCGAGGCCGCGCCAGCTCTGCGGCCGGGTGTAGCTCGGCCCCTCCAGGAGCCGGTCCAGCTCGGGCGAGTGCGAATCGTCGCGGTGCGACGCGGGATTGCCCAGGACGCCGGCCAGCAGCCGCAGCACCGCTTCGATCATCACGATGGCCGCCGACTCCCCGCCCGGCAACACGTAGTCGCCGATCGAGACCTCTTCGACCCGCATCCGCCGGGCGGCGTCGTCGATCACGCGCTGGTCGATGCCCTCGTAACGGCCGCAGGCGAACACCAGGTGCGCCTCGGCGCTCCAGCGCTGGGCGGTGGCCTGCTTGAACAGCGCGCCCGCGGGGGTGGGAACAACCAACAGCGTTTCGGCGGAACAGATCTCGTCGAGCGCTTCGCCCCACACCGGCGCCTTCATCACCATGCCCGGCCCACCGCCGTATGGCGTGTCGTCGACCGAGCGGTGCACGTCATGGGTCCACCGCCGCAGATCGTGCACGCGCAGGTCGACCAGGCCCGACTCGATCGCCTTGCCCGGCAACGATTGTCGCAGCGGGTCAAGATAGGCCGGGAAGATCGTGACGACGTCGATTCTCATGTCGATGCCCGCTAGCCCAGGTCCAGCAGGCCCTCGGGCGGATCGATCTCGACGGTGCGGTCGTCCAGCGACACCGACGTCACGATCGCGCCGACGAACGGCACCAACGCTTCGGCCGTTTCGGCGCCGTCGCCCCGCCGCACCGCCAGCAACTCACCCGCTGCGGTGTGCAGCACCTCGGCGACGACGCCGACGTCTTGTCCCCCCGTCGTCCGCACGCGCAGGCCCTCCAGCTGATGGTCGTAGTAGGTGTCCGGCTCGTCGATCGGCGGCAGGTCGTCGGAATCCACCACGAACAGGCTGCCGCGCAACGCGTCGGCGGCCTCGCGGTCGTCCACCCCGGTCAACCGCACCAGCAGCCGACCGCCGTGCTCGCGGGCGGCGGCCACGACATAGTCGCGCTCTCCCCCGTCGCCCCGGGATGCCCTGGCGCGCAACGTGGTACCCGGTGCGAAGCGGGCAGCGGGATCGTCGGTGTGGACCTCCACGACCACCTCGCCGCCGATGCCGTGCGCTTTGACGACGCGCCCGACGAGCAGCTCCATGAGCGGGGCCGCCCTACTGGTCGGTGTCCACCACGTCGACGCGGATGCCGCGGCCACCGATGCCGGCGACCAGCGTGCGCAGGGCGGTCGCGGTGCGTCCCCCGCGGCCGATCACCTTGCCCAGGTCGTCGGGATGGACGTGCACTTCGACGGTTCGGCCACGCCGACTGGTCACCATGTCCACCCGGACATCGTCGGGGTTGTCGACGATCCCGCGGACCAGATGCTCGACGGCGTCAACGACGACGGTGCTCACGGGCCGGTCAGCTTTCGGTGGTCGATTCGGGCTGCTCGCCACCCTCGGCCGGCGCCTCCGCGGCGGGCTCGGCTTCGGCGACGGGCTCGGCAGCCTCGGCAGCGGGCTCGGTGGGCTCGGCAGCCTCGGCAGCCTTGGCGGCCTTCTTGGCCGGGGCCTTCTTCTTCGGCTTCGCGGCCTCGGTGGTCGGCTCGCCCTCGGCGGCGGCCAGCGCGGCGTTGAACAGCTCGAGCTTGCTGGGCTTGGCGGGCCTGACCTTCAGCCGGCCCTCCGCGCCCGGCAGGCCCTTGAACTTCTGCCAGTCGCCGGTGATCTGCAGCAGTTTGCGGACGGGCTCGGTGGGCTGAGCACCCACGGACAGCCAATACTGGGCGCGCTCGGAGTTGATCTCGATCAGGCTCGGGTCTTCCTTCGGGTGATACCGGCCGATGATCTCGATGGAGCGGCCGTCGCGCCGCGTGCGCGCGTCGGCGACGGCGATTCGGTACTGGGGATTGCGGATTTTGCCAAGCCGGGTCAGCTTGATCTTCACAGCCATGGTTGAGCGACTTCTCCTTTGTGTCACGCTGCAATTCAGCGACCCGGGCGGGATGCGCGGATCCGGTTTTGCCTCGCGTGTGTGACCACCGAGCGGCCGTGACCGCAGGGCAGACAGCCGCCCATTGTGCCAGAACGGAGTGCTCCCGCGGAAATTCGCCCGGCAATGCCGGTAAGCTGCACGCCGATCAAATCGGCATCTGCGTCATGCGAAGGCGGCGGCGATGAACGCTAACGAAAGCCTCGATTTCGTCGAGATCCAGCAACTGCTGGCACGGTATTCCCGCTCACTGGACACCAGAGACTGGGAGCTGTACCGCTCCGTGTTCACCGAGGACGCGTTCATCGACTACGCGGCGTCGGGCGGCATCACCGGCCAGCGCGACCAGGTTGTCGATTGGCTGATCAGCACGCTCGGCACCTTCACCTGGAGCGGCATGCACTACATCACCAACGTCGAGGCTGAGGTGACCGGCGACACCGCCCGGGTCCGGGCGGCGGTCTTCAACCCGATGCAGTTCCCCGGCATGGACGGGCTGACCTACTTCGGCGGCTACTACCACCACGACATGGTCCGCACGCCGGACGGCTGGCGCAGCCGCAACCTGATCGAGGAGATCCTCTGGTCGCAAAATGCGCCCCTCGAGGCCCGCTGAGAGTCGGTCAACGGCAGAAAACCGAGCACGCGACGCCGGGTGCTCGCGAGATTCGCCTATCGAGCGTAATGAGATCGGCGCCTATCGCCTCCGCGAGCGCGACGTAGGACGCGTCGTAACTGGAGATGTTCGCGCGCAACTGCCAGACCCGGGTCGACAACAGCTCATAGGGCCACAGGTTGACGGCCAGGTCAAGTAGATCGGCGTGAGCCTGAGCCGCCAGGTCGCCGCTGACCAGCCCACCGAGTTCGTGCCGACGGATGATGTTGGTGCATTCATAAGGTAGCAATGATGGTGCGAAAAGCTCTGCGCCGCTGAGGCGTTCAGCGGCCCACTGCCCATCTGGCCCGGAATCAAGTAGCAGTGCCACCACCGCCGAAGCGTCGCAAACCGCCCGAACCGTCATCGCCGATCAGCGTCTTTTGCGGCCAGAACGCTGGCCGCATCCAGGCGCGCACCGGTTGTCTGAACCCGCGCTCGAGCGCGTGCGATGACATCGTCGGACGAGGGTTTGGCTGCGACGCTCACCAGCAGTCCGCGCAGGTATTCCTGTAGGGATTGACCAGCCCGCGCCGCACGCGCTGCGAGTTCGTCGCGCACATGATCCGGGATATCGCGTACGGTCACCGCAACCATATCTGCATTCTAGCAGCAATGCTGCTACCGTGAATTCACGAACCGCTGCCGACGCTGCTGTCGTCGTCTTCCTCGAAGCATGCGAAGAGCTCCCACTCGCCCGGCAGGCCCTTGAGGACGTGAGTGCCCCGGGGCGAGAACACGAACCCCGCGTTGCCCGCCAGCGCGCGGGTGGTCGCTGACACCAGGATCTCGTTGGCCGCCGCCGCGCCGAGGATCCGTGCCGCCTCATGCACCGCGACGCCGCGCACATCGGCCCCCACCAGTTCCACCTCTCCGACATGCACGCTCGCCCGGATCTGCAGGCCTTCGCGCGCGGCGGCCCGGCTTACCGCCGCCGCGCAGCGCAACGCGGCGGCCGGGCCATCGAAGGTCGCCAGCAGGCCATCTCCGGTGGTGTTGACCTCGTGGCCATGGTGGCGCTCCAACGCCGCCCGCGTCGCCTCGTAGTGCGCGGAGAGCAGTTCTCGCCAGGCGACGTCGCCGACTCGTTTCGCCATCGCCGTGGAGTCGACGAGGTCGGTGAACAGCAGCGTGACCAACGCCCGGTTGTGTGTGCCGAACAGCCGGAATCCCGCGAAGGCCCGCAACCCCGACCATTCGATCTGGACGCACGGCTCATCGCCGAGGGTGTACCCGTCATGACCGGGCAGGATCTCGAAGACGTCGTCCGGCCCGAACTGGAGCTTCGTTCCGTCGCGCATCACGACCTCGAACCGGCCCGACAACACGACCCCCACGTGGCGCGCGTCGCACCAGTCGCCGCCGACGCGTGGGCGCACGTGCGTCGACCACCGCCATCCGGGCTGCGTCACGATCCGCCCCACGGTCAGGTCGCCGACGTCGACCTGTTGGACCTTGATCCCTGGGAACTCGAGTGTCTCGTCGGGGCTCATCAGGTTCTTTGCTCGAACCCCGGCCATGCACGCATTTTCATGCACGGTTGCGCCGGCGGTCAACGGTTACCCGCTGAGCGGCGCGGAAGTTACACTTTGCGGCCATGCGGAAACTCATGGCCGCGGCCGCCGCTGCGCTCACGGTCGGCGCCATCGGTGCCACCGGCGGCGCGATCGCCGCCTCGGCCGACAGCATGCAGCCGGCCGGCTCGGTGCCGATCCCCGAAGGCCCCGCGCAGACCTGGATCGTGGCCGACCTGGACAGCGGTCAGGTGCTGGCCGGCCGCGACCAGAACGTGGCCCACCCGCCCGCGAGCACCATCAAGGTGCTGCTGGCGCTGGTGGCCCTGGACGAGGTGAGCCTGGACTCCACCGTCGTCGCCGACGTCGCGGACACCCAGGTCGAGTGCAACTGCGTCGGCATCAAGCCGGGCCGCACCTACACCGCGCGGCAACTGCTCGACGGGCTGCTACTGGTCTCGGGCAACGACGCCGCCAACACGCTGGCCCACCTGCTCGGCGGCCCGGACGTCACGGTCGGCAAGATGAACGCCAAGGCGGCCTCGCTCGGGGCGACCAACACCCACGCGGCGACCCCGTCCGGGCTGGACGGGCCCGGTGGCTCCGGCGCCTCCACGGCCCACGATCTGGCGGTCATCTTCCGGGCCGCGATGGCCAATCCGGTGTTCGCGCACATCACCGCCGAGCCGTCGGCGATGTTCCCCGGCGATAACGGCGATCACCCCATCACCAACCAGGACGAACTGCTGCAGCGCTACCCCGGCGCCATCGGCGGCAAGACCGGGTTCACCAACGCGGCCCGCAAGACCTTCGTCGGCGCCGCCGCCCGCGGCGGCCGCCGGCTGGTGATCGCCATGATGTACGGGATGGTGAAAGAGGGTGGGCCGACGTATTGGGATCAGGCCGCGAGCCTGTTCGACTGGGGTTTCGCGCTCAACCCGGAGTCCGGCATCGGCTCGCTGTAGGCGCGCGAAACCGGTTGTCACAAACCCTGATTCGGCACCATCCCGGTTATCAGGGCGTTCAGCAACGCGATCCGTCGCTCCTCGATCTCCGGTTCCGGCAGTACCCCTCGCACGATTGCCGCTCCGTCGAACACGTTGGTCAACAAGGCCACCAGGACCGGAAACGTCTCCTCCGGGAAGCTCTCCGCGCCGGGCAGTGTGCGCGCGGCGTCGAGGATCTTCGCGGAGTACTGGGCGAGCACCTCGCGCAGATGGGCGTTGAGCTTCTCGTCGGTGCGGGCGGCGACCATCAACTCGTACAGCACCGCGTTGGTCGGGCTGCTGGTGATGTCCCGCAGGATCGTCAGCGCCGCTTCCAAAGCCGGCTTGTCGGGCGGGATCTCGGCCACCTGCTTGGTGAACGACTCCACCTGGCGGCGCAGCACCTCCGATGCCGTCGCCGCCATGAAGTCGCCCATCGTCTCGAAGTGACGGAACAGGGCGCCCACCGAGACGCCGGCGCGCTTGGTGATCACGGCGGCCGACGCGCGGGCGTATCCGACCTCGATGATGCTGGCGATGCACGCCTCGAGGAGCCGTCCGACGGTCTCCTCGCGACGCTGCTGCTGGGTCCTGGCCATCTTCAGACGCTCGCGGCGGCGGTCTGCCGGGCGCCGGCCCGCAGGTAACGGCCGGACTTGGCGGTAGTCCCATAGCCGTCGCGGAACCGGCCCCTCTCGAACACGACGGCGCCGTTGACACCGGTCGCGACCACGGCCTCGTCGTTGCGGTTGACCATGCGCCGCAGGCCGCCGTAGAAGGGAACCTCGTCCTCGTAGTAGCCGTCGACCGCGTCGTTCAGGCCGTCCGGGTCGATCACCACGAAGTCAGCGCGGTCGCCCTCGCGCAGGGTGCCGGCGTCGAGGCCGAACCACTCCGCCAGCTCGCCGGTCAGCCGGTGCACCGCCCGTTCGGTGGACAGGAACGGCGCGCCGGCCCGGTGGGCGTCCCGCGTGCGCTTGAGCATCCGCAGGCCGAAGTTGTAGAAGGCCATGTTGCGCAGGTGTGCCCCGGCGTCCGAGAAGCCCATGTGCACACTCGACTCGGCCGCGAGCGCGTTGAGCAGCTTGGGCCGGTGGTTGGCCACGACGGTCGTCCACCGCACGTTGCGTTCGCCGTTTTCGACGAGCACATCCAGGAACGCGTCGAGCGGGTGCAGCCCGCGCTCGTCGGCGATGGCGCCAAAGCTCTTGCCGACCAACGACTTGTCGGGGCACTCGACAATGACCGCGTCGTGGAAGTCGCGGTGCCACAGCGACGGGCCGAGCTTGATGCGGTCGAACTCCTTGCGGAATTGCCGGCGGTAGGCCTTGTCGGCCAGTAACTCGTTGCGCTGCAGTTGGTCTCGCAGGTGCAAGGCGGCCGTCCCGGCGCCGAACTCCTCGAACACCGGCAGGTCGATCCCGTCGGAGTACAGCTCGAACGGCACCGGCAGGTGCTGGAACCGCACGCTGGAGCCCAGCAGCTTGTTCAGCAGCCGGGTCACGGGCCCGAAGACGTACACGGCGAGCGGCATCGACTTGGCGTCGGCGGACACCAGCATGCTCATCCGAACTCCCTTGCGGCGCCCGAACATCCGGCTGCTGGACAGGAAGAACAGCAGACCCGACACGGGGTTCTCGACGTCGGGCGCGCTCTGCAGCATCCCGCCGCGCTTGCGCAGCACCTTGATCAGCCTGCGCCGCTCCCGCCAGGTCGCGAAGGTGGACGGCAGCGCGCGCGAGCGGAACCGCTCGCCGTCGAGCTTGTCGATCGCCGCGTCCATGCCCGACATGCCGAGCACACCGGCGTCGAGCGCCTCGTCCAGCAGCGCCGCCATCTTGTCCAGTTCGGCGTCGGTGGGCCTGACGGTGGCGTCGGTGGCGCGGTCGAGTCCCAGCACCGCGGTGCGCAGGTCCGAATGACCAAGCAGCGAACCGACATTCGGCCCGAGCGGCAGGGCGTCGATCGCCTCGATGTATTCGGCGGCCGTCGACCAGGTCCGGTTGGAGTCCAGGGCGCCGTGGACGTACTCGCGCGGCACCGCCTCGACCCGGCTGAACAGGTCGGCGGCGTCCTCGGAGTTGGCGTACACCGTGGACAGCGAGCAGTTGCCCAACAGCACCGTGGTGACGCCGTGGCGCACCGACTCCTTCAGCCCGGGGTCCAGCAGCACCTCGGCGTCGTAGTGGGTGTGCACGTCGATGAAGCCGGGGAGGACCCACTTGCCCGCCGCGTCGATCACCTCGGGGCAACCGGTCTCGTCCAGCGGCCGGTCCGACACCGTGGCCACCACGCCGTCGCGAATCCCGAGCGTGCGGGTTTGCGGCGCGCCGCCGGTGCCGTCGAACCACAATCCGTCGCGGATGATCACGTCGTAGGTCACTGTCTGCCTCCAGGTCGTTGGGTTGCGACGACCGTAACATAGATAGCAAGTACTCGCAATCTTTTCTTGGGAGGGTCATCGCCCCGGTCCGGACGGCGCGGTGGCCGACGGCGTCGGGGCGGCGGTGGCGGTGGGCGCCGCCGTCGTCGTGGGCGGGCCGCTCGCGCTCGGGGCGCCGCCGATCGTCGGATCCGGCACGTAGACGCCCGGCGGCGTGTCGCCGGTCCGGGTGGCCACCGTCGGGACCCGGACCACGGCCGATTGCTGGCCGCACTCGTTGCTTTGCACGGTGATGTTCATCTCGCCGACCAGATCGCCCTGGGATCCGGGGCGCAGCGTCAGCACCTGCGTCATGGTCTGGGTGTGGGCGGCGCCGTCTTTGGCGACGCAGGGGAACTGCGCCGTCTCCGGCTCGGACCGCCATTCGCCGTTGGTGAACCGCATGACGACGGGGCGGACGCCGGGCGCGTTGGGCTGCGTGTGCTCGTTGTTGTCGAGTTGTATCGCGGCGGCGGCACAATACGACGGCGTGCACGACGAGCGAAATGCCCACCAGGTGTTGACGTTCGGCGGTTGCGGGTTGGGCGTGTAATTGAAGGTCTGCCTGGCTCGCTGGACCTCGAGGCGATACGTGCCGTCGAGCGGGGCGGGCGGGCCGGACGGGGTGCTGGGCGGCGGCGGCGCGGCGGCCGGGGCGGAGGCGCTGGACGGCGGGCTCGCCGCGGGCGCGGTGTTGTCGGTCTTGCGTCCGATCACGAAGCCCAGGGCGAGCAGCCCGGCGACCAGCGCCACCGCCGCGGCGCCGACCAGGAGCTTGCGCGGCCTGCGCTTGGCCGGCACGGTCGCCGGTGCGGCGTCGGGCGCGGGCCGGGGCGCCGACCGGGTGGGCGGGAGGTCGGGCACCCACGCGTAGGCCGGATAGTCGACGACAGGGTCGGCCTCCACGGCCTCCCTGCCCTCCGGGCCGCGCTCGCCGACCGGGAGGCCGGCGGCCTCGGCGGCCGCGTCGGCGAACCGCCGGCAGCTGTGGAACCGGTCGCCGGGCCGTCGGGACAGCGCCTTGGCGAAGACGCCGTCCAGGCGCGCCAGCTCCGGACGCTGGTCGCTGAGCCTCGCCGCCGCGTCGTGTTCGGCCGGCGGCGCGCCGGTCAGCAGGTGAAACGCGGTGGCCGCGAGCGCGTACTGGTCGGCGCGCCCGTCGACGTCGGCACCCAGCACCGCCTCGGGCGCGGCGTAGCCGACCGTGCCGGGTTGGCGGGCTATCCCGAAGTCGGCCAGCAGGATTCGTTGCTCGCCCGGGCCCGAGGTCAGCAGGATGTTGCCGGGTTTGACGTCGCGGTGCAGCATCCCGCGCTCGTGGGCGTGGTCGAGGGCCCCGGCCACCGCGGTGACGATCGCCAGCACCTCGCCGGCCGGTGCGACGGCGGGGAACCGATCGGCCATCAGCCGCGCGGCGCTGTTGCCCTCGACGTAGTCCATCGCGACCCAGAGCCGCCCATCGAACTCGCCGCGGGCGTACACCTCCACGATGTGCGGGTGGTAGAGGTTGGCGGCGACGGTCGTCTCGGCGAGGAAGCGCCGGCGAAAGTCGCCGTCGGCCGACAGGTCCGGCGACAGGACCTTCAGCGCCAGCCAGCGCGCCGCCCGGGGATCCTGGACGAGATAGACCTCACCCGTCACACCGGAACCCAGCCTGCGCGCCACCGGGTAACCGGCGAAGTTCGCGCCGCTGGCCAACGCCATACCCGATCCTAACTACGGCCGAAACACGTTGCCGCGCAAGATCACCAGATCGGGCTTGTTCAGCACACCGGGACCCTGCCGCGGGTCGTCCGCGTAGCACACCAGGTCGGCCGGGGCCCCGTCTTCCAGTCCGGGCCGGCCCAGCCAGCGCCGGGCGTCCCAGCACGCCGCGCCCAGCGCCTCGGTGGGGCTCATCCCGATCCCCTTGAGGGCCTCGACCTCGTCGGCGATCCGCCCGTGCGCGATCATGCTGCCGGCGTCGCTGCCGGCATACAGCGGGACGCCCGCGTCCAGGGCGGCCGCGACCCGCTCGTGGCAGCGGGCGTGCAGGTGGCGCATGTGGGCGGCGTAGGCCGGGTAGCGCTTGGCGCCGTCGGCGATGCCCGGGAAGTTCTCAACGATGTTGATCAGGGTGGGCACCAGCACCGTTCCGTGCTCGAGCATCAGGGCGATGGTGTCGTCGGTCAGCCCGGTGCCGTGTTCGATGCAGTCGATCCCGGCCCTGATCAGGCCGGGCATGGCCTCGTCGCTGAAGACATGCGCGGTGACGCGCGCGCCGTGGGCGTGCGCGGCGTCGATCGCGGCCGCCAGCACGTCGTCGGACCACAGCGGGGCGAGGTCGCCGACGCCGCGGTCGATCCAGTCGCCGACCAGCTTGACCCAGCCGTCGCCGCGGCGGGCCTGCTCGGCCACCGCCGCCGGCAGCTGCGATTCGTCCTCGAGCTCGACGGCGAAGCCCTTCTGGTAGCGCTTGGGCCGCGCCAGATGCTTGCCGGCCCGGATGATGCGGGGCAGGTCGTCGTGGCCGTCGAGGCTGCGGGTGTCGGTCGGGGCGCCGCAGTCACGCAGCAGCAGCGCGCCGACGTCGCGTTCCGTCTCGGCCTGGTCGATCGCCTCCTCGATCGGGATCTCGCCGTGGTGACCGAGCCCGACGTGACAGTGCGCGTCCACCAGGCCGGGCAGAATCCAGCCGCGATCGAAGACGGTGTCGGCCCCGGCGACCGGTTCGGTGCTGATGCGGCCGTCGACGATCCACAGTTCGATCTCGGTCTCGTCGGGCAGCCCCAGACCCCGCGCGTGCATGCGCACCGCGCGGCTACCCCCTTCCGGGGTTGCCCGGGAACTTCAGCTTGGACAGGTCGAAGTCGGCCAGCCCGGGTGGCAGCTCGTTGAGGCCCTCGGGCATCTGTGACAGGTCGGGGAACCCTTGAGGCATTCCCGGGCCGAGCGGGTTGCGGACCTTGGGCGGCGTCGGGCCCCTCTTCTTGCCCTTCTTGCCGGCCTTTCCCTTTGCGCCCTTGGCGCCCTTACCCTTTCGCGTCGCGGACTTGCGGCCGATGCCGGGGATGCCCATGCCGCCGAGCATCGAGGACATCATCTTGCGGGCCTCGAAGAAGCGGTCGACCAGCTGATTGACCTCGGACACCGTCACGCCCGAGCCGTTGGCGATGCGCAGCCGCCGCGACGCGTTGATGATCTTGGGGTCGGCGCGCTCGTCCGGCGTCATCCCGCGGATGATGGCCTGCAACCGGTCGAGCTGCTTGTCGTCGACCTCGGCCAGCGCCTCCTTCATCTGGCCGGCGCCGGGCAGCATGCCCAGCAGGTTGCCGATCGGGCCCATCTTGCGAATGGCGAGCATCTGTTCCAGGAAATCCTCGAGGGTCAGCTCCCCGGCGCCGATCTTGACGGCGGCGGCCTCGGCCTGTTCGGCGTCGAAGACCTGCTCGGCCTGCTCGATGAGGCTCAGCACGTCGCCCATGCCCAGGATGCGGCTGGCCATGCGGTCGGGGTGGAAAACGTCGAAGTCCTCGAGCTTCTCGCCGGTGGAGGCGAAAAGGATTGGGACACCGGTCACTTCGCGGACCGACAGCGCGGCGCCACCGCGGGCGTCGCCGTCGAGCTTGGTCAGCACCACGCCGGTGAAGCCCACGCCCTCGCGGAACGCCTCGGCAGTGGTGACGGCGTCCTGGCCGATCATCGCGTCGAGGACGAACAGCACCTCGTCGGGGTCGATGGCGTCCCGGATGGCCGCGGCCTGGGCCATCAGCTCGTCGTCGATGCCCAGCCGGCCGGCGGTGTCGACGATGACGACGTCGAAGTGCTTGGCCCGGGCCTCGACCAGCCCCTGTGAGGCTACGGCGACGGGGTCGCCGGGCCCGGACTCGGGAGAGGCGCCCGGATGCGGCGCGAACACGGGGACCCCGGCCCGCTCGCCGACCACCTGCAGCTGGTTCACCGCGGCGGGGCGCTGCAGGTCGCACGCCACCAGCAGCGGGGTGTGCCCCTGGCCGCGCAGCCAGGTGGCCAGCTTGCCGGCCAGCGACGTCTTACCGGAGCCCTGCAGGCCGGCGAGCATCACCACGGTCGGCGGCGTCTTCGCGAACGCCAGCTGGCGGGTCTCGCCGCCCAGGATGCCGATGAGTTCCTCGTTGACGATCTTGACGACCTGCTGCGCCGGGTTGAGCGCGCCGGACACCTCGGCGCCCCGGGCGCGGTCCTTGATCCGGCCGACGAACGCCCGCACCACCGGCAGCGAGACGTCCGCCTCCAGCAGGGCGAGCCGGATTTCGCGCGTTGTGGCCTCGATGTCGGCGTCGGTCAGTCGGCCCTTGCCGCGCAGCCCGGCGAGGGCACCGGTCAAACGGTCGGACAGCGATTCAAACACTCCGCCAGCCTAGTGGCAGTGCGCGAGGGGCCGGCCGGTGCCGCCCATCCACCGCGACACTTAAATCACGCACACGACACGCCGGGCGGCGTCGCAGCCGATTAAGTCTCGACGAAACCTGCGCCGCCGATCGCGACGTCCTACGGCCATGAACGACGCATTCCTGGGCAGCGATGCGCTGCGGCAGCGGAAGCTGACGCCATACCAGTTGCGAACCGGGTTCCGCACCGTGTTTCCCGACGTATACCTGCCGGTCGGTGCGCCGGTGACGCTGCGAACGAGTTCGGAGGCGGCGTGGCTATGGTCGCGCCGACGCGGTGTCCTGGCCGGACTGGCCGCCGCGGCGCTGCACGGCTCGAACTGGGTCGACGACGACGCGCCGATCGAGTTGATCTGGCGCAACCCGCACGCGCCGGCCGGCGTGATCACCCGCAACCAGCGACTCGAGAGCGACGAGGTCACCCGGGTCGTGGGCCTCCCGGTGACCACGTCCGCGCGGACCGCTTTCGATCTGGCGCGGCTGCTGCCTGCGAGCGACGCCGTGGCCCGCCTCGATGCGCTCGCTCGGGCCAAGCCGTTCTGCGCCGAGGACGTGTTGCTTCTCGCCAAGCGTCACCCGGGCGCGCGCGGCCTGCGGCAACTTCGGGCCGTGCTGCCCCGGGTCGACCCGGGCGCAGAGTCCCCCAAAGAGACGTGGCTGCGACTACTACTGGTCGATGCCGGATTACCGGTTCCCACAACGCAAATCCCGGTGCAAGAGAACTGGCGCCTGGTTGGCCTGCTGGACATGGGCTGGGAGCGCTACAAGGTGGCTGTCGAGTACGACGGCGATCAGCACCGGACCAGCAGGCGGCAGTACGTCCACGACATGCGCCGGCTGAAAATGCTGCAAAGGCTTGGCTGGATCGTCATCCGGGTCATCGCCGAAGATCGACCCGACGACGTCGTGCGCGAGGTCCGCGAGGCTCTTCGCCGTCGGGGCTGCCGCGACATTTAAGCTACGCACACGACACGCCGGACGGTGTCGCAGTCGTTTAAGTTTCGGCGACGGCATGGCTCGGTAAGGGAGCAACCTCATGCTCGAGGTGATCGACAAGGGAAGCTGCACCGACGCGAACCCGGTGCCGCTGCTTTTCGTGCACGGCGGCTGGCACGGCGCGTGGTGCTGGGAGAACTTCCTGGACTTCTTCGCCGACGCCGGCTACCGCGCGGTCGCGATGAGCCTGCGCGGGCACGGCGCCAGCCCCACCGACAAGCCGCTGCACAAGGTGTCCATCGCGGACTACATCGACGACGTCCGCGCGGTCGCCGACGACCTGGGTGGCGCGCCGGTGCTGATCGGGCATTCCCTGGGCGGCTACGTGATCCAGCGCTACCTCGAGGACCGCGCCGCCCCGGCCGCGGTGCTGGTGGGTTCGCTTCCGCCGCACGGCGTGCTCGCGGCGGCGCTCCGCGTCTGGCGCCGCCGCCCATGGATGACCGTGCACTCGTTCAACGACCCCACGCTGGTCAAGTTCTTGCGCACCCCGGCGCTGGCCCGCGGATATCTGTTCTGCGCCGACACGCCCCAGGCCATCGTCGAATCCTGCTTCGAACGCGTCGGGCCCGAGAGCATCCGCGCGGCGATGACCGATCCGATGTTCCGCCGCGTAGACACCCGGCGGGTCACCACCCCGATGCTGGTGCTCGGCGCCGTGCACGACGGCTTCGTCAGCATGCGCTCGGTGCGCGCCACCGCACGCGCCTATGCGACCGAGCCGGAGTTCTTCGACATGGGCCACAACATGATGCTCGAACCGGGCTGGCCCGACGTGGCCAAACGGATCGACGCGTGGCTTGACAGCCGCGACCTGCCTGGCGCGCTCTAGCCGGGCTCGAGTCGCTGCTGCGCCGAAAAGCGTTGGCATGCTACATTTCACACCCGCGCGCGGGGCGTCTAGTGGGGGGAGCGGTGTCGATGCGGCTGGGCAGCGACACCGGCTCGCCATTGCGCGGCTGGCAGCGCCGCGCGCTGGTGAAATATTTGACGGCCCAGCCGCGCGACTTCCTCGCGGTGGCCACCCCCGGTTCCGGCAAGACGACGTTCGCGCTGCGGGTGGCGGCCGAGCTGCTCGCCCAGCGCGCCGTCGAGCAGGTCACCGTCGTGGTGCCCACCGAGCACCTGAAGGTCCAGTGGGCCAACGCCGCCGCGCGGCACGGCCTCGCGCTGGACCCGCGATTCTCGAACACCAGCCCGCGGACCTCACCGGAGTATCACGGCGTGTTGGTCACCTACGCCCAGGTCGCCTCGCATCCGACGCTGCACCGGGTGCGCACCGAGCAGCGCAAGACCCTGGTCGTCTTCGACGAGATCCATCACGGCGGCGACGCCAAGACGTGGGGCGACGCCATCCGCGAAGCCTTCGGCGACGCCACCCGCCGACTTGCCTTGACGGGCACACCCTTTCGCAGCGACGACAGCCCGATCCCGTTCGTCACGTATGCGTCGGGCGCCGACGGGGTGCTGCGTTCGCAGGCCGACCACACCTACGGCTACGCCGAGGCGCTCGCCGACGGCGTGGTCCGGCCGGTGGTGTTCCTCGCCTACTCCGGGCAGGCGCGTTGGCGGGACAGCGCCGGCGAGGAGCATGCGGCGCGACTCGGCGAGCCGCTGTCCGCCGAGCAGACCGCGCGTGCATGGCGCACGGCCCTGGACCCCGCCGGCGAGTGGATGCCGGCGGTGATCGCCGCGGCCGATGAGCGGCTGCGACAGAAGCGGTCGCACGTGCCCGACGCCGGCGGCATGATCATCGCCTCCGACCAAACCGCGGCGCGCGCGTACGCCGCCCTGCTGACGAGGCTGACCTCCGAGGCGCCGACGGTGGTGTTGTCCGACGACCCCGGGTCGTCGGCGCGCATCAGCGAATTCGCCGAGGGCACCGGCCGGTGGCTGGTCGCGGTGCGCATGGTCTCCGAAGGCGTTGACGTGCCCCGGCTCTCGGTCGGGATCTACGCCACCAGCGCGTCGACGCCGCTGTTCTTCGCGCAGGCCGTCGGGCGGTTCGTGCGGTCTCGGCGGCCCGGGGAATCGGCGAGCATCTTCCTGCCGTCGGTGCCCAGCCTGCTGCAGCTGGCCAGCGAGCTGGAGGCCCAGCGCGACCACGTGCTCGGCCGGCCGCACCGCGAGACCGGCGACCCCCTCGACCGGGATCCCGCCGCACGTCGGCGGACCGAAAAGACCGACGCGGACCAGGGTTTCACGTCGCTGGGCGCCGACGCCGAACTCGACCAGGTCATCTTCGACGGCTCCTCGTTCGGCACCGCCGCCCCGGCCGGCAGCGACGAGGAGGCCGACTACCTCGGCATCCCCGGCCTGCTGGACGCCGAGCAGATGCGCGCCCTGCTGCACCGCCGCCAGGACGAGCAGCTGCAGCGGCGGGCGGCCGCCAATCAGGGCGCGCCGGTGCCGTCGGCGACCGTGCACGGCCAGCTGCGCGAACTGCGCAGCGAACTCAACACGCTGGTGTCGATAGCCCATCACCGCACCGGCAAACCGCACGGGTGGATCCACAACGAACTGCGCCGCCGCTGCGGGGGCCCGCCGATAGCCGCCGCGACCCGCGAGCAAATCAAGGCGCGCATCGCCGCTGCGCGGCAACTGAATTCGGAGCGCGCGTGATCGCAGGCTAGCCGACCGCCACGTCCCCCGGGGGGCCCAGCACGGCCAGCAGGTGCTTTTGCACCTCGGCGCGCGCGGTGTGGTCGCCGCCCGGCTCGGCCCCCGGCGGCAGCACCACGCAGAACACGTCGGCGGCCGTCGACCCGAACGTGTTGACCTTCGCCCAGACGATGTCCGCGCCCGCGCGTTCCAGCGCCCGGGTCAGCAGGGCGAGCAGGCCGGGGCGGTCCATCGCGCGCACCTCGACGACCAGCTGGCCCTCGGCGGCGGTGTCGAGCCACACGATGCGCGGCGGCGCGGTGGAACGCGTGACGGGCACCCCCGCCTGCACCTCGCCCGCCCGGGACGACGCCGAACCGGCGGCCTCGGCGTCGCGTTTCTCCACCATGGCGAGGACGTCGATGTCGCCGGCGAGGGCGCCGACGAACTGCTGGCGCAACAGCTCGGCCGCGGCCGGCGACCCGAAGTGGGGTGAAACCACGAATTCGGTGATCGCGACGCCCTCGTGGCTGTTCACCGTCGCCGAATGAACGCCCAGCGAGTTCAGCGCCAGCACGGCCGCCGCCTTGGACGTCAACCCCCGCTGGTCGGGCGCGACCATCACGACGCGGTAGGCGCGCGACCCGTCGGCCGCCGCGATCTCCACGTGCACGCCGCGGTCGGCCGCAAGCGAAAGATAATGGGGCGCAGTCGGTTCGGCCTGCGGGAGGGGTTCGCCCGCCATCACCATCCGGCAGCGATTCACCAGATCGTCGACCAGCAGGGCCTTCCATTCGCTCCACACCCCGGGGCCGGTGGCCTTCGAGTCCGCCTCCGTCAGCGCGTGCAGCACCTCGAGCAGTTGCGGGTCCCCGCCGAGCGCGTCCGACACGCCCTCGATGGTTGCGGGGTCGTTCAGGTCGCTGCGGGTGGCCACGATCGGCAGCAGCAGGTGGTGGCGGACCAGTTTGGCCAGCAATTCGGTGTCGGGGCGCGATATCCCGAGCCTGGCCCCGATCTGCAGCGTCATCTCGGCCCCGAGCTCGCTGTGGTCGACGCCGCGGCCCTTGCCGATGTCGTGCAGCAGCGCGCCGAGCGCAAGCAGGTCGGGCCGCGCCACCCGGGTGGACAGGGGCGCCGCGTGGACGGCGGTCTCGACGACGTGACGATCGACGGTCCATTTGTGCGCGACGTCGCGCGGCGGAAGGTCGCGGATCGGGCCCCATTCCGGCAACAACCGGTCCCACACCCCGGTGCGGTCCAGCGCCTCGATCGTCGTCACCGTGGTGGGCCCGGCGGAGAGCACCACCAGCAGGTCGTCCAGCGCCTCGCGCGGCCAGGGCGTCGGCATCTCGGGGGCGTTGGCCGCCAGGCGATTCAGCGTGGCGGCGCCGATGGGCAACCCGGTGTCGGCCGCCGCGGCCGCCACCCGCAGCACCAGGCCGGGGTCGGTCTCGGGCCGGGCATCGCGGGCGAGCACGATCTCGCCGGCGTACTCGACGACGCCCTCGTCCAGCGGGCGTCGCTTGGGCCGCCGCACCAGGGCCGACACGCCGCGGCGCGGCAGCGCGTTTTCCGCTGTGCGCAAACCACTTTCGGCGTGGTAGGCGATGGTGCGGGCGGCGTCGGAAAGCTTGCGCGCCAAGTCGAACCGGTCCCCGATGTGCAGGGCGGCGCTGATCTCGTCGGCGTACTGGGCCAGCAGCTGATCGCGCCCGCGGCCGGACACCCGGTGCAGCTCGGTGCGCACGTCGAGCAGCGTCAGGTAGGCGTCGTCCAGGGAGCCACCCGGGGTTTCCGGTCGGCCCATGCCGTGGCGGTCGATCAGCTGGGCCACCCCCAGCGCGTCGAGCAGTTGCACGTCGCGCAGGCCGCCGCGGCCCGACTTCAGGTCCGGCTCGGCGCGCTGCGATATCCGGCCGCAACGCTGCCATCGGGCTTGGGTTATCTCGACCAGCTCGTCCATCCGGGAGCGAATTGCGCTGCGCCACTGGCTTCTTGCGCCGGCGATCAACTCGTCGGACAGCCGGGCGTCGCCGACGATGTGGCGGGCGTCCAGCATGCCCAGCGCCGCGATCAGATCCGAATTGGCGACGCCCAGCGTCTGGGAGACGGTTCGCACGCTGTGGTCGAGCCGAACGTTGGCGTCCCACAACGGATACCACAGCTGGTCGGCGACCCGAGCCAGCACGTCGGCGGGCTTGTCGTCGTGCAACAACATCAGGTCCAGATCGGAGTACGGCAGCAGCTCGTGGCGGCCGATCCCGCCGATCCCGACGATCGCGAAGCCGCTGGTGTCGGTGATCCCGATCTCGCCGGCCTTGGCGGTCAGCCACGACTCGTGCAGGTCCAGCCACGCGTGCCGCAGCTCGGCCGCGTGCAGACGGCTGCCATCCGCCAGCAGGTTGCGCCGCGCGGCCGCCAAATCGCCTGCTTCGCAGGCGTTTTCCGTTTCCGTGTCGTCCGGTTCCGATGGCCCGGGCGGGTCGGGACGGTTCGGGTTCATGCCGTCGGCGCCCGCCCGGGTCGGGTCAGCAATTCCCGATCAGGGTCATAGAGCATCGGTTCCGCGTTCACCAGTGCGCACCCGCACAATGGTTTCCACGGGACTGACCCAGACTTTGCCGTCGCCGATCTTGCCGGTGCGCGCCGCCCGGACGATGCTGTCCACGACCTTGTCGACGATGGAATCGTCGACGACGACCTCGATCCGGACCTTCGGCACGAAGTCGACCGAGTATTCGGCACCGCGATAGACCTCGGTGTGGCCCTTCTGGCGCCCGTAGCCCTGAATCTCGCTGACCGTCATCCCCAGGACGCCCGCGTCCTCGAGGCTGGTCTTGACGTCGTCGAGGGTGAACGGCTTGACGATCGCGGTGATGAGCTTCATTTGGGCTCTACCTCTACTCTCTCGTTCACTCGCCCCTCCAGGCCATTCCGAGTGTCCTCCACGTTGACGCGGGGCGGAAGCACCGAACCGGTGACCACAGCGAAATCGTATCCGCTCTCGGCGTGCTCGGCCTCGTCGATGCCCGACGACTCCGCCTCTGGGTTGAGGCGCAGCCCGATCGTGTATTTCAGGACCAACGCGATGATAAGCGTTACCACACCGGAGTAGATCAGCACGCTGAACGCGCCGATCGCCTGGCGTTCCAGCTGGGCCCAGCCGCCGCCGTAGAACAACCCCTTCGACACCCCGGCCACGCCGTTGATCGCCGGGCTCTCCGGCGCCGCGAGCAGACCCACCAGCAGCGTGCCCGCCATTCCACCGACCAGGTGGACGCCGACCACGTCGAGCGAATCGTCGAAGCCCAGCTTGAATTTCAGCCCGACCGCCAGCGCGCAGACCACGCCGGCGACCAGCCCGACCACCAGCGCGCCGAGGACGTTGACCGACGAGCACGACGGCGTGATGGCGACCAGCCCGGCGACGATGCCCGACGCCGCGCCCAGCGTCGTGGCCTTGCCGTCGCGGATGCGCTCGGTGAGCATCCAGGCGAGCATGGCGGTGGCGGTCGCGACCGTGGTGGTCATGAACGTCGATCCGGCCGCGCCGTTGGAGCTGGTCGCCGATCCGGCGTTGAACCCGTACCAGCCGAACCACAGCAGGCCCGCGCCGAGCATCACGAACGGCAGGTTGTGCGGGCGGAACAGCGTGGTGGGCCAGCCGCGGCGCTTACCCAGCACGATCGCCAGCATCAGGCCCGCCACACCGGAGTTGATGTGCACGGCGGTGCCGCCGGCGAAGTCGATTGCATGCAGCTTGTTGGCTATCCAGCCGCCGTGCGCGGAGGCGAACTTGTCGAACGCGAACACCCAGTGCGCAACCGGGAAGTAGACGAACGTCGCCCACAGCCCGGCGAACACCAGCCAGGCGCTGAACTTCAGCCGGTCGGACACGGCGCCGGAGATCAGCGCGACCGTGATGATCGCGAACATCAGCTGGAACGCCACGAACACGGTGGCGGGCAGGGTGCCGGCCAGGGGGATGTTCACCGCGGTGGTTCCCGTGCTGGGATCGGCGGCCACGGCGTTGACGCCGATCAGGCCCTTCAGGCCCCAGTATTCGGTCGGCTTGCCCATGACGTTGCCGACGTCGTCGCCGAAGGCGACCGAGTAGCCGTACAGCACCCACAGCACGGTCACCACGCCCATGGCGCTGATGCTCATCATGAGCATGTTGAGCACGCTTCGGGCCCGCACCATGCCGCCGTAGAAGAACGCCAGGCCAGGCGTCATCAACAGCACCAATGCGGAACTCGCCAACATCCAGGCGGTGTCGCCGGTATTGGGCTGGCCAAGTATCGGGAATTGGTCCACTCGCTATCACCTCCGGTCGGCCCTGAAATGGCCGTCAGACACGCCTGATGACCTGATCCAGAACCTTGCGCAATGGTTGTTTCGGCAATGGAGCAACCATGTTTCGTCAGGATTAACGTCGCGGTTGCGACGTAAGCGGTTTCAGCCGAGCAACGCGTCGACGAACGCGGCGGGCTCGAACGGCGCCAGGTCGTCGGGCCCCTCGCCGAGGCCGACCAGCTTCACCGGCACGCCGAGTTCCTGCTGAACGCGGAAAACGATGCCGCCCTTGGCCGTTCCGTCCAGCTTCGTCAGCACCGCGCCGGTGATCTCCACGACCTCGGCGAAAACCCGGGCCTGCGCCAGCCCGTTCTGCCCGATGGTGGCGTCGAGCACCAGCAACACCTCGTCGACGGCCGCGCGCCGGCTGACCACCCGCTTGACCTTGTCGAGTTCGTCCATCAGCCCGACCTTGGTGTGCAGCCGCCCCGCCGTGTCGATGACGACGACGTCGGCGCCCGCGGCGATGCCCTTGTCCACCGCGTCGAAGGCCACCGACGCCGGGTCGGCGCCCTCCGGGCCGCGCACCACCTCGGCCCCCACCCGGGCCGCCCAGGTCTGCAGCTGATCGGCGGCCGCGGCGCGGAACGTGTCGGCGGCGCCCAGCACGACGCGGCGCCCGTCGGCGACCAGCACCCGCGCCAGCTTGCCGACGGTGGTGGTTTTTCCCGTCCCGTTGACGCCGACGACCAGCAGCACCGACGGGTGGTCGGCGTGCGGCAGGGCGCGGATCGAGCGGTCCATCGCGGGCTGCAGCTCGTTTATCAGGACGTCGCGCAGCACGGCCTTCGCGTCGGCCTCGGTGCGCACGTTGCCGCTGGCCAGCCGGCTGCGCAGCTGGGAGACCACCGAATCGGCGACCACCGGGCCCAGGTCGGCGACCAGCAGGGTGTCCTCGACGTCCTGCCACGAGTCCTCGTCCAGGTCGCCGCCGCCGATCAGGCCCAGCAGGCCGCGGCCCAGCGTGTTCTGCGACCTCGCCAGCCTTCCCCGGAGCCGTTCCAGCCGGCCCTCGGGCGGCGCGATGGCCTCGATCTCGGCGACGGGCGGGGCCGGCTCGGGGAGATGGACGTCTTCGATCGTGCGTTTGGGCGCGTCGCGCGGGATGGTCGCGTCGTCGCCCACGGCGGGCAGGCCGCTGGTGTCGATCGTCGGCGGCTGGCTCGGCGTCTGGCTGAACGTGATGCCCGACGACGCGGTGTAGCCCCCCGAGCGGTCGATCGCGCCCGGTTCGGGCCGGGCCGTCAGGCTGATGCGGCGCCGGCGGTAGCGCAGCAGGCCGAAGACCAGCGCGGCGATGACGGCCAGAACAGCGACGACCGCGATGGCGATCCAAAGTCCTTGCGACACGCTGACATTCTTTCAGGGGCCTCGTCACCTACCCGCGCGGGCATTGACTCTGCGCTGACGGCGCACCCTACTCGCACTTCTGCGCCATAGCCGCAGAGTCAACGTCTGGGGCCTAGGGGGCGCTCGAGACCAACTCCACCTGCTGACCGCGCATGCGCTGCGAGATCACCGCGGTGATCCCGTCGTTCTGCATGGTCACGCCGTACAGCGCGTCGGCGACCTCCATCGTCGGCTTCTGGTGCGTGATGATGATGATCTGCGACTGGGCGCGCAGCTGCTCGAACAGGCCGATCAGGCGGTGCAGGTTCACGTCGTCGAGCGCGGCCTCCACCTCGTCCATGATGTAGAACGGCGACGGGCGGGCGCGGAAGATCGCGACCAGCATCGCCACCGCGGTCAGCGCCTTCTCGCCGCCGGACAGCAGCGACAGCCGGGTGATCTTCTTGCCGGGCGGACGCGCCTCCACCTCGATGCCGGTGGCGAGCATGTCGTCGGGGTCGGTCAGCCGCAGCCTGCCCTCGCCGCCGGGGAACAGCGCGGCGAACACGTCGCGGAATTCGCGCTCGACGTCGGCGAAGGCCTCGGTGAACACCTGCAGGATGCGGGCGTCGACGTCGGCGACGACGTCCAGCAGGTCCTTGCGCGCCGCCTTGACGTCCTCGAGCTGGGTGGACAGGAAGTTGTAGCGCTCCTCCAGCGCGGCGAACTCCTCCAGCGCCAGCGGGTTGACCCGGCCCAGCTCGGCCAGGTCGCGCTCGGCGCGCTTGGCCCGCCGCTCCTGGGTGGCCCGGTCGTAGGGCACCGGGGCGGGCGCGGTCACCTGCTCGCCGCGCTCGCGGGCCAGCTCGAACTCGGCCATCTCCAGCTCCGACGGCGGCAGCGCGACATCGGGGCCGTACTCGGCGATCAGATCGGCCGGGGCCATGCCGAACTGTTCCAGCACCATCTGCTCGAGCTGCTCGATGCGCATCGCCGCCTGGGCATCGGCCACCTCGTCGCGGTGCAGCGAATCGGTCAGGGTCGCCACCCGGGCGCCCAGCTGGTGCACCTCGTCGCGGACCGCCGCCATCGCCGCCGACCGCTCCTGCCGCTCGGCGACCAGGGCGTCGCGCATCCGCGACGCGGCGTCGACCACCCGGTCCAGCCGTTCGGCCAGCAGCCGCCCGGCGTCGGCCACCGCGGCCGCCACCGCGGCCGCGCGCAACCGCGCCGCGTGCGCCTGCTGGGCCCGCACCCGCGCCTCGCGTTCGGCGGCGGCCGCCCGGCGCAACGAATCCGCCCGCCCGCGCACCGCGTTGGCCCGTTCCTCGGCGGTGCGCACCGCCAGCCGCGCCTCTACCTCGACGCCGCGCGCGCTCTCGGCCGCGGCCGCGATCCGCTGCCGGGCCTCCGCGTGATCGGGCCCCGCCACGTGCACGTGCTGCGTCTCCTGCGCATTGCGCAGCCGGGTCTCGAGTTCGGTGACCTCCTCGACGGTCTGCGCGCGACTGGCTTCCAGCTCCTCGCGCTGGTGCAGCAGCCGCTTCCACTCCTCTTCGGCGGTGCGGGCCTCCTGCCCGAGCCGGCCGAGCTGCTCGTACATCGCCGAGATCGCGGTGTCGGATTCGTTGAGCGCGGCCAGCGCCTGCTCGGCGGAGTCCTGGCGGGCGGTCTGCTCGGTCAGCGCGCCCGACAGCGCCGCGGTCAGCTGCGCCACCTGCGCCTCCGCGGCGGCCAGCTCGCCGCCGGCCTTGTCGATCTCCGAGGTGACCTCCAGCGTGGACAGCTTGCGGTCGGAACCGCCGCTCACCCAGCCGGCGCCCACCAGGTCGCCGTCGACGGTGACCGCGCGCAGCTGCGGGCGGGCCGCCACCAGATCCAGCGCCTGGCCGAGGTCGCCGACCACCGCGACACCGGAGAGCATCGCCACCATCGCGCCGCGCAGCCGCTGCGGCGCCTCGATCAGGTCGAGCGCCCACAGCGCGCCGGCGGGCAGCTCGCCGGCCGGTCGGGAATCGCCGGCGGGCCAGTCACCCAGGACCAGCGCCGCGCGGCCCCCGTCGGCTTGCTTCAGCGCGGCGACCGCCGCACGGGCCGCGCCGAAGCCCTCGACGGCCAGCGCGTCGGCGGCCGACCCGAGCACGGCGGCCAACGCCGTCTCGTACCCGGAACGGACCTTCACCAGCTTGGCGATCGGACCGAAAAGCCCTGCGACGCTATGGTTTTGGGTGAGCCACGCCGCGCCGTCCTTGCGGTCGAGGCCCACCGAGAGCGCGTCGATGCGGGCCCGCAGCGACGCGACCCGGCGCTCGGCGTCACGCTCGGCGGCCTGCAGCTCGGCGACGCGTTCGTCGGCCAACCGCAGCGCGGCCACGGTGCGTTCGTGGTGCTCGTCCAGGCCGACCTCGCCCTGATCCAGTTCGCCGACGCGGCCCTGCACGGTCTCGAACTCGGCCTTGGTCTGCTGCGCGCGGGCGGCGGCGTGTTCGATGCGTTCGCTCAGGCGCGCGACGCTGTCGTCGATCGATTCGACGCGCGCCCGCATGGTCTCCACCTGGCCGGCCAGCCGGGCCAGGCCCTCGCGCCGGTCCGCCTCGGCCCGGACGGCCGCCAGGTGGGCCCGGTCGGCCTCGGCGGCCTCGCGCTCGCGGTCGGCCAGCTCCGCGCGGGCGGCATCCAGCCGGGCGCGCGCCGCGGCCAGCTCCGCCAGCAGCCGCTGCTCGGCGGCCGCCACCTGCTCGGCCTCGGCCTCCAGCGCGTCGGGGTCGGTGTCGCCGCTCGCCACGGGCTCGGCGTCGAGGTGCTGCGCGCGCTCGTTGGCGATGCGCACCGTGGCGCCCACCCGTTCGGCCAGGGCGGACAGCGAAAACCAGGTGTGCTGGACGGATTCGGCGCGCACCGACAGCTCGGCCAGCGCGGTTTCGTGCGCGGTCAGCTCCTCGGACGCCACGGCGAGGCGGGCGGCGGCCTCGTCGTGCTCGCGGCGCATGGCCGCCTCGGCCTCGAGGATCGCGTCCCGCTCCACCTGCCGGTTGACCAGGTCGTCGGCGGCCAGCCGCAGCCGGGCGTCGCGCAGGTCGGCCTGGATGGTCGCCGCGCGTCGGGCGACCTCGGCCTGGCGGCCCAGTGGTTTGAGCTGGCGGCGCAGTTCGGTGGTCAGGTCGGTGAGCCGGGCCAGGTTGGCCGACATGGCTTCGAGCTTGCGGAGCGCCTTTTCCTTGCGCTTGCGGTGCTTGAGCACGCCGGCGGCTTCCTCGATGAACGCGCGGCGATCCTCGGGGCGCGACTGCAGGATCTCGTCGAGCTTGCCCTGCCCGACGATCACGTGCATCTCCCGGCCGATGCCGGAGTCGCTCAGCAGCTCCTGCACATCCATCAAACGGCAACTGGCGCCGTTGATTTCGTACTCGCTGGCGCCGTCGCGAAACATCCGCCTCGTGATCGACACCTCCGAGTACTCGATCGGCAGCGCGTTGTCGGAGTTGTCGATGGTGACGGTGACCTCGGCGCGGCCCAGCGGGGCCCGCGACGAGGTGCCGGCGAAGATGACGTCTTCCATCTTTCCGCCGCGCAGCGTCTTGGCGCCCTGCTCCCCCATCACCCACGCCAGCGCGTCGACCACGTTGGACTTGCCGGAGCCGTTGGGCCCGACGACGGCGGTGATGCCCGGCTCGAAGCGCAGAGTCGTCGGCGAGGCGAAGGACTTGAAGCCCTTCAGCGTCAGACTCTTGAGGTACACGGCTCGCCAGACTACCGGTCAAATCGCCGCAGTCGCCGCCACCAAGTGGGTGTCGCCAGGCCCCAAATTCGGCCGTCGCCCACAGACCGACGCACCGGCCACAGGAGCCACTTCAGTCACTTGACTAGCGCTCGACGAAGCCGTCGAACCGCTCGGTCGGTTGCGACCAATCGGCGACGACTTTGTCGACGCGCCCGGGCGTCCCGCCGCCTTCCAGGAGCTGCAGCAGCTTCTCGGCCGCCGCGCGCGGTCCCTGGGCGACCACCCGCACCCGGCCGTCGTCCTGGTTGGCCGCGTACCCCGCCAGCCCCAACTCCAGCGCCCGGCAGCGGGTCCACCAGCGAAAACCCACCCCCTGGACCATGCCGTGCACCCAGGCGGTGAGCCGGACGTCAGGATCCGACATCCGCGACCCCGAAGTTGACCGTCGTGCCCGACTTCAGCGTCCGGCCCACCGTGCAGACCAGGTCGATGGCCCGGTTGACCACCACCAGCAGGCGCTGCTTCTCGTCGTCGGACAGCCCCGACAGGTCGAGCTCGAGGGTCTCCTCGAGCAGCGGATAGCGTTCCTGCTCGCGGTCGGCCGGGCCGGACACCCTGACCACCGCGTTGTAGTCGTCGCCGAGCCGGCGGGCCAGCGGCTCGTCGCTGGCCATCCCGCTGCACGCCGCGAGGGCGATCTTGAGCAGCTCGCCCGGGGTGAACACGCCGTCGACGTCCTCGGAGCCGACGAGTACCCGCGCACCCCGCGAGCTGTATCCGGTGTAGCGGCGCGACCCGGTGCGCTCGACCCACAGTTCGGTCATGCCTTCTTTCTACCGGGCGGGCATACTGCCTTCCATGGCCACGGTCGTCGCGTTCCACGCGCATCCGGACGACGAGGTCATCCTCACCGGCGGCACGCTCGCGCGGGCGGCGGTGGCAGGGCACCGCGTTGTTCTGGTCACGGCGACCGACGGGCGCGTGCACGACGACGATGCCCTCCGACTGCACGAATTGCATTCGAGCGCGGGCATTCTCGGGGTGCACCGGGTCGAGTGCCTCGGCTACGCCGACAGCGGCTACGGTCCCGATTTCTACCCGGATCCGCCCGGGCGAATCAGGTTCGGGCGGGCGGACGTCGACGAGGCGGCGCAGCGGCTGGCCGACATACTTCGCGACGAACGCGCGGACCTGCTGCTCAGCTACGAGCGCAACGGCGGCTACGGCCATCGTGATCATGTGCAGGTGCATCACGTCGGCAAGCGGGCCGCGGAGCTCGCGGCGACCCGGCGGGTGCTCGAGGCGACAATGCCGCGCGAATTACTGTGCCGCACCAGCGATCTCGCTCGCCTGCTACGGCTGCCCGCGCCGTACGAGCCGCAAATCGTGCGCACCGCGTACGCGCCACGGGCAACCATCACCCATCGCATCAACGTCTTTCGTTTCGCGCGTCAGAAGCGTGACGCGTTCGCCGCCCACCGATCGCAGATCGGCGGGTCCAGCGCGCGCCTGTTCGGGATTCTGCTTCGGTTGCCGCCCCAGGTCTTCGGCCTGATATTTCCGTGCGAGTGGTTCGTCGACCCGGCCGCACCCGCAGGGACCGCCCGCCGGGACATCTTCGATTGACTGCTGTCCACGGGGCCTCCGCCGACTGGCGCGAGAGTGCGGTTAGCGACGCGTTTCGCGAGAAGGGGCGTCGGTAGGTGCACTCTCGCGGAGAATTCTGGGCGGCCACCGCGGCTGGCCCGTGGCGGCCCCGATCGAGTGTGCGGCTATGGCTTCGGATGTGAAGCCAGGGCGAGAATTTCGGCGTTGGGCCGCCCTGCGCGCACAGCGGAAGCCATGTGCTCACACTCAAAGCCCCAAGCGCACAGTCGATCTCGATGACCAACTACCGCCGCGGGCGCGGCTGGCATCTCGGGCAGTAGAAGGACGAACGGTTCATGAACCTCTCCCGGCGCATGACCGCGCCACAGCGCCGGCAGGCCTCGCCCTCGCGGCCGTAGGCGTCCAGCGAGCGGTCGAAGTAGCCCGACTCGCCGTTGACGTTGACGTACAGCGAATCGAACGACGTCCCGCCCTCGGCCAGCGCCTCGCGCATCACCTCGCCGGCGCCGTCCAGGACGCCGCCGAGCTGGCGGCGGGTCAGCGTGGCGGCGATCCGCGAACCGTGCACCCCGGCCCGCCACAGCGCCTCGTCGGCGTAGATGTTGCCGATGCCCGACACCACCTGCTGATCGAGGAGCTGCCGCTTGATCTCGGAATGCTTGCGCCGCAACACCTTTACCACCGCGTCGGCGTCGAAGAGCGGGTCCAGCGGGTCACGCGCCAGGTGCGCGACGGGCACCGGCACCACACTGCCGTCCACGGTCACCAGGTCGGCGAGCATCCACCCGCCGAAGGTCCGCTGGTCGGCGAAGCTCAGCACGGTCCCGTCGTCGAGCAGCGCGGAGATGCGCACGTGGTCGGCGCGCGGGACGGCGCCCAGCAGCATCTGCCCGCTCATGCCGAGGTGCACGACGAGCGCGGTGTCTGGGTCATCCGGGCCGTCGAGCAGCAGCCACAGGTACTTGCCGCGCCGGTCGGTTCCGGTGATCCGCGCGCCGAGCAGCCGGGCGGTCAGGTCGGCGGGGCCGGCCTCGTGGCGGCGCACGGCGCGGGGGTGGTGGACGCGGACGGCCGTGATCGTCTTGCCCACCACATGGGCCTGCAAGCCGCGGCGCACCACCTCGACTTCGGGCAGTTCGGGCATTCAGTGATGATCGCAAGCGCGGCGAAGCCGGGCGCCGCGGGTCATCACCATCGATCTAGGCGGACGCCATCTAGTTGGACGCCGCGGTGTCCAGCGCTTCCAGCGCCTTCCAGGTCGCGGCGGCGGCCTTTTGCTCCGCCTCCTTCTTGGACCGGCCCACGCCCGACCCGTATTCGGTCTCCATCACGACCACGACGGCGGTGAATTCCTTGTCGTGATCCGGGCCGGTGGACGTGACCACATAGGACGGAGCGCCCATGCCGCGGGCGGCGGTCAGCTCCTGCAGGCTGGTCTTCCAGTCCAGGCCGGCGCCCAGCGTGGGCGCGGCGTCCAGCAGCGGGCCGAACAGCCGCAGGATCACGGCGCGCGCGGTTTCGATCCCGTGCTGCAAATAGATGGCGCCCAGCAGCGATTCCATGCCGTCGGCGAGGATGCTCGACTTGTCGGCCCCGCCGGTGTTCGCCTCGCCGCGCCCCAGCAGCAGGTGCGCCCCGAGCCCGCCCTCGGCCAGGTTCCGCGCCACGTCGGCCAGCGCCTGGGTGTTGACCACGCTGGCCCGCAGTTTGGCCAGGTCGCCTTCCGTGCGGTCGGGGTGACGGTGGTAGAGCTCGTCGGTGACGGTCAGCCCCAGGACGGCGTCGCCGAGGAACTCCAGGCGCTCGTTGGTCGGCAGCCCGCCGTGCTCGTAGGCGTAGCTGCGGTGGGTCAGCGCCAGCGAGAGCAGCTCGTCGGGCAGCTCGACGCCGAGCGCGTCGAGCAGGACTTGCCGGGAGGTCACCGCTCGCCCCGCCCGGGGTCCAGCTTCCCCGCCAGCTTGGCCCACCGCGGGTCGATGCGGTCGTGATGATGGCCCGGCTCGGCGGCCAGCGGAATGCCGCAGTCGGGGCACAGTCCCGGGCAATCCGGCCTGCACACGGGCGCGAACGGAAGCTCCAGGCCGACGGCGTCGATGATGGGCTGCTCGAGGTCGATGGTGTCGTCGACGATGTGGCCGACCTCGTCCTCCTCGGTGGTCGCCTCGGTCGTGCTGTCCGGGTACGCGAAGAGTTCGGTCAACCCGACCTGCACGCGCCCGCTGACCTCGGTCAGGCAGCGCGCGCACTCGCCGACCGTCGGACCGGCCACCGTCCCGGTGACCAGCACGCCCTCCGACACCGACTCGACCCGCAGGTCAAGTTCCAACGGGGCGCCGCGTTCGATCGCGATCAGGTCCAGCCCGATGCGCAACGGGCTGGCCACGGTGTCGCGCAGCGTGACCATCGCCCCCGGACGTCGCCCCAGCCGGGTGATGTCGACCCTCATCGGCGACGTCGGGTGGTGGTGCTTTTGGTGCTGCGTCGTGGTGCCGTGCTGCCGCGCCATAGGAGAAATCCTACGGCGCGCCCGGCATGACGCGAGGGCCTAACGCGTCGCGTAGTCGTGCGTCCCGGCCGCCGTGCGCAGCTGGTGGCGACCGCGGCCCACGGAACGCAGCGTGCCGTTGAGGAACTCCTCGAACTCGGCGAGTTTGTTGTCGACGTAGATGTCGCACTCGCCGCGCAGCCGGTCGGCCTCGGCGTGGGCCATGTCGACGAGGCGGGTGGCCTCGGCGTTGGCCGCCTCCACCACGCTGTTCTGCGAGACCAGGCGCTGCTGTTCCTTGATGCCCTCCTGCACGGCCTTCTCGTAGGAGATGTTGCCGTTCTCGATCAGCCGGTCGGCTTCGGCCTGGGCCCGGCCGACGCTGGCCTCGTACTCGCGCTTGGCCGCCGTGGCGATGCGGATCGACTCCTCGCGAGCCTCTCCGACCATCCGCTCGCTGTGCTGGCGGGCCTCGTTCACCATGCGGTCTGCCTGCGCCTTCGCGTCGGAAAGGATGCGGTCGGCCTCCGCGCGGGCGTGGTTGAGCATCGACTCCGACTCGGTGGTCGCCGAGGACACCATGGACTCCGCGTGCGTCTTGGCGTCGTGCAGCATCGAATCGCGCGCGTCGAGCACATCCTGGGCGTCGTCCAGCTCGCCGGGGATCGCGTCCTTGATGTCGTCGATCAGTTCCAACACGTCACCGCGGGGCACCACACAGCCGGCCGTCATCGGCACGCCGCGGGCTTCCTCGACGATGGCGCCCAATTCGTCCAGCGCTTCAAACACTCGATACACGGCCATGCCTCCTGGCTTTTTACAAGGATCCTGTTGTTACCAGTGTGCCTGGTGTTACGTCTGTGACAGCGGTGGCGAGACGGGTGTGTCGGGTTCGCCGGCCAAGGGAGCCGAGAAGCCCCAGCATATGGGAGGTTTACCCGCTCGTTATGTCCATATTTGCGGCGGCGCCGGAGGTGGCGAAGGCCGGTTATTTTGCGGCCAGTATAGGGGCCCTTGCCGGGGTCGATCCGTTCGCTGCGGCGCCGCGGCGGACGGCCACCTATCGTTTGCCCCAGTCCCATCGCGGCGTTGTCAGCAGGCTCTGGCCGGCGATGCGGGTCTCGCCGAAGTCCTTGTACAGCTCGATGCCGACCGCCGCGTCCTGCAGGAATCCCAGCAGCGAACGCGAATGCGTGACGACTACCACCTGGGTCTGCGACGCCGCCGCGCGGATCAGCGACGCCAGCGGACCCACCAGGCTCGGGTGCAGGGAGGTTTCGGGCTCGTTGAGCACCATCAGCGACGGCGCCTGCGGGCTCAGCAGGGCGGCGGCCCACAGGAGAAACCGCAGGGTCCCGTCGGACAACTCGGCCGCCCGCAGCGGGCGCAGCATGCCGCGCTGGCGCAGCTGGAGGTCGAACAGCCCGTCGTTGACGACGACCGAGACCGACGCGCCGTCGAACGTGTCGGCGACGATGCGGCTCAAGTCATCGATTTCCGCCTCGATGATCGTCTGGATGGCGGCGGCCAGATCATGGCCGTCATCGGAGAGCACCGGTGTGCGGGTACCCACCTGCGGGCGCCGCGCGGGCGCCCCGGCGTCGACCCGGAAGCCGTCGTAGAAGCGCCAGCCGCGCAGCCGCTCACGCACGGCGGCGAGTTCCGGAAGCGCTTGCGGGTTGGCGTATTCCGCCAGCATGCTGCGATACGACGGCAGCGTTCGGCAGAGCTCGTCGAAACCACTGCCCGATTGCGCGCTGACTTCGGCGAAATCACGTGTCCTGCGCACCAGCGTGGTCGCCGCCCGCAATACCGGGCCGACGAACAACGCCTCTCGCTTGATCTCGGGGTCACGCGCGAAGGCCGAACGGACCCGGCCGGTCGACTGCGGAAGCCCGAGATCGACGAGGTAGCCGAAATCGTCTGCGGCGAAGCCGAGTTCGAGTGACACGGGCCGGTTGTTGTGTGCGGTTCCTTGCGCCTTTCCCGTCCGACGGGCGGCGCCGAGTTGTTCGGGCCCGGCCCACAGCACGGATTGCAGGCCGCCCTCGCGGGCCAGCGATCCGATCACCTCGCCGCGACCACAATCGGCCAGCAGTCGCAGCGCGCGATACAGCGACGACTTCCCGACGCCGTTTTCGCCCGTGATGATCGACAGCGGGCCCAGTGGCAGGATTACTTCCCGCAGTGAGCGGTACCCGCGGATCGCCACCGTTTGCAACACGCGCCCGACTCTAACTTCGCCGGCCGACAGCACGCGGGATATACCCTGATATACCCCTGCCGGGTATGATCACCCGGAGCATCGCCGCACGACGAACCGGAGCGGAGGACCAGTGAACAGGTTGCTACCGGCGATCGGACACGCGTTGGCCCTGGCGGGATCGATGACGTGGGAGATCACCTGGGCGCTGATCCTGGGGTTTGCGCTGTCGGCCGTGGTCCAGGCCGTGGTGCGCCGTTCGACGATCGTGGGCCTGCTGGGCGACGACCGGCCCCGCACGCTGGCGGTGGCGGCGGGGCTGGGGGCCGCGTCGTCGTCGTGCTCCTATGCCGCGGTGGCCCTGGCCCGATCGCTGTTCCGCAAGGGCGCAAACTTCACCGCCGCCATGGCGTTCGAGATCGGTTCCACCAACCTCGTGGTGGAGCTTGGCATCATCCTGGCCCTGCTGATGGGGTGGCAGTTCACCGCAGCGGAGTTCGTCGGCGGACCGCTGATGATCGTCGTGCTGGCCGTGCTGTTCCGGCTGTTCGTGCGGTCGGGCCTGATCGACGCCGCGCGCGAGCAGGCCGAGCGGGGAGTCGCCGGCTCGATGGAAGGCCATGCCGCCATGGACATGTCGATCAAGGGGGACGGCTCGTTCTGGCGGCGGCTGCTTTCCGCGCGGGGCTTCACCTCGGTTTCGCACGTGTTCGTCATGGAGTGGCTGGCAATCCTGCGCGACCTCGTGCTGGGCCTGTTGATCGCCGGCGCCATCGCGGCGTGGGTTCCCGAAAGCTTTTGGCAGAGCTTCTTTTTGGCCAATCATCCCGGCTGGGCGGCGTTGTGGGGGCCCATCGTGGGGCCCGTCGTGGCGATCGTGTCCTTCGTCTGTTCGATCGGCAATGTGCCTCTGGCCGCGGTGCTTTGGAACGGGGGCATCAGCTTCGGCGGCGTCATCGCGTTCATCTTCGCCGACCTGATAATCCTGCCGATCCTGAACATCTACCGGAAGTACTACGGCGTCAAGATGGCGCTGGCGCTGCTGGGCACCTTCTACCTCGCGATGGTCGCGGCCGGGTACCTGGTCGAATTGCTTTTCGGCACAGCCAATCTCATCCCCGGATCGCGCAACGCCACCGTCGTGGAGGCGCAGATCTCGTGGAACTACACCACCTGGCTCAACATCGCCTTCCTGGCCGTCACGGCAATCCTGGTCGTGCGGTTCATCACCTCGGGCGGGCTTCCGATGGTGCGCATGATGGGCGGCTCCCCCGAGCCGGATCAGCGCGATCACAGCTGCCACTAGCTGCTTGGGTCGTCAGCCCCGGCCCCCGGAAAGCTTCTCGCGGAGTCGCCGGTTGACTGGTTCGGGCAACAGCTCCGACACATCACCGCCGAGCATCGCGACCTCCTTGGCCAGCGACGACGACACGAACGAATACCGCGGCGCGGTCGCCACGAAGAAGGTGTCGACACCGGCGATGTGCTTGTTCATCTGTGCCATCTGCAGCTCGTACTCGAAGTCGGTGCCGGTGCGCAAACCCTTGACGATCGCCGTCATCCCGCGCGACCTGACGAAGTCGACGACCAGGCCCTGCCCGACCTCGACCCGCAGGTTCGGCAGGTGCGTGGTGGACTCCTGGATCATCGCGATGCGCTCATCGATGCCGAACATGCCCTCCTTGGCGGGGTTGGTCAGGATCGCGACCACCACCTCGTCGAACTGGGAACAGGCGCGCTCGAAGACGTCGATGTGACCCAGCGTCACCGGGTCGAACGATCCGGGGCATACAGCGCCGCTCATGACCCGCGCCGGCGACGATGCAGAGCGAAGCGATGGGGAGGAGCGGCGCGCATGACCACTGACGGTACACGCCGGCTCACAACCGCTCGGCCAGCTCCAGACGGGTGTCGCCATAGACCCGCGAGGGCCACGACGACCAGCCGGCCGGCCAGTTCAGCGGTGGGCCCCCGGCCGCGCGCTCGACGACCGCGACCGTCCCCTCGCGCACCCAGCCGTGGGTGGCCAGCGCGGCCAGGACGGCCTCGAGCTCGGCGGGCCGGATGTCGTAGGGCGGGTCAGCCAGCACCAGGTCCACCGGGCCGGGGCTGCCGGCGGCCAGCACCGCGGCGACCGGTCCTCGCCGCAGGGTCGCTCCGGGCAGGCCCAGCGTCTCGATGTTGCGCGCGATGACGGCGGCGCTGCGCGGGTCGGACTCGACGAAAAGCGCCGACGCCGCGCCGCGGGACAGCGCCTCGAGCCCCAGCGCCCCCGAACCGGCGTAGAGGTCCAGCACCGCCAACCCGCTCAGGTCGCGCCGCGCAGTCACGATGTTGAACAGCGACTCCCGCACCCGATCGGTGGTCGGCCGGGTCCCCCGCGGCGGGACGGCGATGCGCCGCCCCCCGGCGCTGCCGCCGATGATCCGGGTCACGCGCGGGCGTTCACCACAGCGTCGACCAGTAATTCCAGAACCGCACCATGATCAGCAGGAACACCGCGGTGAACCACAGCGCGGCGATCGACCATCGCCATTCGAACAACACCCGCGCCGCGCCGCCGTCCCGAAGCGCCGGGCGAAAGACGATCGACCCGACCACCACCAGCAGCGAGATGGTGGCCGCCCAGACCACCATGCAGTACGGGCACAACGCCCCGATTCGGTACAGGCTCTGGAAGATCAGCCAGTGCACAAACACCGCGCCAACGAGCGTCCCGATGCCCAGCCCCACCCAATACCATTGGGGCAACGATACTTTCGCCACCGCGAGCACGCCGGTGACCACGACCACCGTGAAGCCCCCGATGCCCAGCAGCGGGTTGGGGAAACCCAGCACGGATGCCTGCGGGGTGACCATCACCGATCCGCAGGACAGAACCGGGTTGATGTTGCACGACGGCACGTACGACGGGTTGAGCAGCAGGTCGATCTTCTCCACCGTCAGCGTCACGGAGGCCAGCAGACCGATCGCGCCGGAGATCAGCACCCACCACGCGCTGAGCACCGGCACCGGCGGCGCGGCGGGCTCGGCTGACACCGCGACCGTCGCTACGCGGCGGCGGGGGCGACGGCGGTGTCTATGCCCGGCACGTCGCCCACGATGGTTTTGATCTTGGCGACCAGCGCCTCCGGTGTCGACCACTCATAGTTCTCGCCGTTGATCTTGATCGTCGGGGTTGCGGTGATGTTTGCCGCCGCGGCCTCACCGGTGACCTTGGAGAGATACTTTCCGCTGTTGATGCAGTCCGGGACCTTGCCCACCACACCGGCTTCGCGGGCCAGTTCGATCAGTTTCGCGTTGTCGGGAAAGCTGCTGCCGCGCTCGTCGGGCTGGATGCGGCTGGTGAACAGCGCCGTGTGGAAACGGCGGAACGCGTCCGTGGACTCGTCGGCGACGCACAGCGCGGCCGCGCCCGCCCGCGACGAATAGTTGTGGTTCTTCTGGCTGTCGAGGATGGCGACCATGGAGTAGTCGGCCGCGATCGCGCCGGCGTCGATGAGCTTGGACACCGTCGGCCCGAAGGTGCGCTCGAAGTTACCGCAGGCCGGGCACAGGAAGTCCTCGTAGAAGGACACCACGGCCTTGGGGTTGGAGGTTCCGGGCTGGGTCACCAGCTTGCTCGACGTCACCCGCACGGTGTCGCCCTGGCCGGTGGCGCCACCCTTCTTGTTGTTGTGCGTCATGACGATGTAGGCCACGATCGCGACCAGCAGGATCACGACGAAGGCGGTGCCGCCGATCTGGAACAGCCGGCCGGATTTGCCGCTGCCGGACTTCATGTCGAGTCGGGGGGGACGGTTGGGTTTGTCGGCCACTGGTTCGCTGATCCTTCGGTGCGGGCTGGTGCGCGTGTCGGGCGACGGCGCCTCTACCTTACCGGCGGGACATTACCGGCGGCTGGGCGATCAGGCCCGGCTCAGGTGGGCGCGCAGCGCCGAGATCAGTTCGCTGGTCGCCACGGCGCTGCCGCCGCCGAGCGGGAACAGGTTGGCGAAGCCGTGGGTCAGCGAACGCATGCACCGCAGGTCCACCGCGGTCCCGGCGGACCGCAGCGCCGCCGCGTAGCTCTCGCCCTCGTCGCGCAGCGGGTCGAAGCCCGCGACCGCGATCAGCGCCGGCGCCAGTCCCGACAGCGACTCGGCCAGCAGCGGCGACACCCGCGGATCCGTCCGGTCGAGCGGCGAGCGCCGCAGGTATTGCGACTCGAACCAGTCCATGTCGCGCTTGGTCAGCAGGAAGCCGCGGGCGAACAGGCTCAGTGACCGGGTCTGCGCGGTGAAATCGGTCCGCGGATAGAGCAGCCACTGCAGCACGGGTGCGGGGCCGCCCTCGTCGCGCGCCAGCTGGCACACGACGGCGGCGAGGTTGCCGCCGGCGCTGTCCCCGCCCACCGCGACGCGCCCGGGAATCGCACCGAGTTCGCCGGCGTGCTCGCAGGCCCAGTGGAAGGCGGCGTGGGCGTCCTCGACCGCGGCCGGCGCGGCGTGCTCGGGAGCCAGCCGGTAGTCGACCGACAACACGTGGATGCCGGCGTCGCGGGAGGTCAGCCGGCACAGCGCGTCGTGGGTGTCCAGGTCGCCGATCGACCAGCCCCCACCGTGATAGAAGACCAGCAGGGGCGCGGCCGCGCCGTTGGGTGGACGGTAGTGCCGGGCCGCGATCTCACCGCCGGGCCCGGGCAGCTTGATCTCGTCGACCTCGACGTGGATCTGCGGACCGGGAAAGCTCATGGTCGTCTCGCGTATCTGGGCGCGGGAGGCGGCCGGGTCGTCGTCGATCACCAGGCCGTCGATGCCGGCGAGGCGCTGGCCCGTCAGCATCAGCTGCAGCGTGGGATCCAGCGTGTTGCCGTCGATCATCACCCGGCGGCCACGGACCAGCATCCGCTGGGCGGCCGTCGGGATCCACGGGATGACCTTGACGCCGGCGGTGGTGATCACGCCCTGCATGCGGCTGGTCCATCCGGTCGGCGGACGTTTCGCTCCGGGATCCAGGTTCCGCGCGCCTGGCAGACTTTGTGTCATGGCAGCTCCCTTGGTGACGCTGAATGACGGTAACTCGATCCCCGCCGTCGGGCTCGGAGTCTTCCAGATACCGCCGGCAGACACCGAACAGGCGGTGAGCGCCGCCCTGCGCGCCGGTTACCGACATATCGACACGGCCGCGGCCTACCGCAACGAGCGGGAGACCGGGCGCGCGGTTGCCGACTCCGATGTGCCGCGCGACCAACTGTACGTGGTGACCAAGTTGGCGAATCCGGACCAGGGCTACGACAGCACGCTGAGGGCGTTCGACGCCAGCATGGACCGGCTCGGCCTCGACTATCTCGACCTCTACCTGATCCACTGGCCGCAGCCCGCGCTGAACAAGTTCGTCGACACCTTCAAGGCGTTCGCCCACCTGCGCGACCAGGGCCGGATCCGCTCCGTCGGGGTCAGCAATTTCGAGCCCGAGCACCTCACCGTTCTCATCGATGCCACCGGCATCGTTCCGGCGGTCAACCAGATCGAATTGCATCCCCGATTCACGCAAAAGGAATTGCGCGAGGTGCACGCCCAGCGCGGCATCGCAACCGTGGCGTGGGCGCCGCTGGGCCAGGGAGCGCTGCTGACCCACCCGATGATCACCGCCGTCGCCGCGGAATGCGGACGCACGGCCGCCCAGGTGCTGATTCGATGGCATCTGCAACTCGGTAATATCGTTATCCCCAAGTCGGTCAACCCCTCACGGATTGCGAGCAACATCGACGTGTTCGATTTCGAACTCAGCGCCAATGAAATGGCGACGATCTCCTCGCTCGACGACGGAACCCGGCTTGGTCCGAATCCACGAACCTTCAATTTCGCAGGTAGGTGAAGCACGTTGACTGGCGAGTCGGGCACCGCCATACCCTCGATAGCTCTCAATGACGAGAACACCATGCCGGTGCTCGGCCTGGGCGTCGCCGAGCTATCCGACGACGAGGCCGAACGCGCCGTGGCGGCGGCGCTGCAGATGGGCTGCCGGCTCATCGACACCGCCGCGGCCTACGGCAACGAGGCCGGAGTCGGCCGCGCGATCGCGGCCTCCGGGATTCCGCGCGCCGAACTGTTCGTCACCACCAAGCTGGCCACCGCCGACCAGGGTATGAAGGCGGCGATGGACGCCTGCAGCGCCAGCCTGGAGCGGCTCGGCCTGGACTACGTCGACCTCTACCTGATTCACTGGCCGGCCCCGTCGCTGGGCAACTATGTGAACTCCTTCGGCGGCATGATCCAGTCCCGCGGCGACGGCCAGGCCCGTTCGATCGGCGTCTCCAATTTCACCGAGGAGTACCTGACGACGGTCATCGACCTCAGCTTTGTCACCCCGGCCGTCAACCAGATCGAGCTGCACCCGCTGCTCAACCAGGACGCGCTGCGCAAGGTCAACGCGCAGCACAACGTCGTCACCCAGTCCTACACGCCGCTGGCCCTGGGCAAGCTGCTGGACAACCCGACGGTCACCTCGGTCGCCGGCGAGTACGGCAAGACGCCCGCGCAGGTGCTGCTGCGGTGGAACGTGCAACTGGGCAACTCGGTCGTCTTCCGCTCGACCAAACCCGAGCACATCGCCGGCAACCTGGACATCTTCGACTTCGAATTGGCCGCCGAGCACATGAACGCGATCAACGGCCTCAACGACGGCACTCGGCTGCGCCCGGACCCGGACACCTACGACGGCTCCTGACCGTCACCCCGCCGGGCAGGTGGCGGCGGCCCGGCGTAGCACGTCCGACGACGGCTGATCGACCGGCAGCTGGTAGCCGCGCAGCACGGCGATGAACTGCATGGCGTACTGGCAATGGAATGCGGCGTTCGGCGGCATCCACTGCGCCGGCGGTGAGTCGCCCTTGTCCTGGTTGGCCTGGCCCTCGACGGCCAGCAGGTTGGCCGGGTCGTTGGCGAACCGCACCCGCTCGGGCTCCGGCCAGCCGAAGGCCCCCATGTCCCAGGCGTAGGCGAGCGGGACGATGTGGTCGATCTGCACCGATTCGCCGACCTTGGCGCCGCGCTGGAAGGCGATGGTGGTGTTGGTGTACGGGTCGTGCAGCGTCCCGGTGGCCACCGCGTCCGGGCAGCGCTTGATCGACACATACGTCTTGTCGACGAGATCGCGGTTGAGGATGTCGTCGCGGGTGTCGCACCCGTTGTGCCCGAGCGGGGCATCGTTGTCGTCCGTCCAGGCGTCCCCGAACGCGGCCCGGCGGTAGTCATAGCGGTGGGCCCGCTGGGGCAGCACGGCGATGCCCGCCAGCACGTCGGCGCCGGGCGCCACCGTCGGAACGTCTGCGCGGGCGGCGATCTCGGCGCGCCGGTCCGCCGACGACCCCAGCGTCTGGTAGGCGACCAGCACCGCGAGCACCGCCGCGACCGACAACCACAGCAACACCCTCCGGTTCATGACTTGTCCAGGTATTCGATGCGGTCGGTGTCGGTGAATCGTGCTGCAAGCAAAGCCAATTCGGGGTTCGACGGGTCCCGTTCGTAGCTCTGGGCGCAGAAGTCGCGGGCGCCCTCGATGTAGGCTCCGTGCTCCGCCAGCGACAGCAGCCGCAGCGTCACCGCCCGACCGGATTGGTTGCGGCCCAGCACATCTCCTTCGCGGCGCTCCTTGAGGTCCAGCTCGGCGAGGGCGAACCCGTCCATGGTCGCGGCGACGGCGCGCAGCCGCCGGCCGGCCTGCGAGTCCGGGGAAACCCAGCTGGCCAGCAGGCACAGGCTCGGATGCTCGCCGCGGCCGATGCGCCCGCGCAGCTGATGCAGCTGGCTGATCCCGAACCGGTCGGCGTCCATCACCAGCATCACCGTTGCGTTGGGAACGTCGACGCCGACCTCAATCACCGTGGTGCAGACCAGCACATCGACGGACCCCGCGCGAAAGGCGGCCATCGCGGCATCCTTCTCGTCGGCCGACAACCGACCGTGCATCAGCGCCAGCCGCAGGTCGGCCAGCTCGTGCGAGCGCAGCCGGTCGAAGAGTCCCACCGCCGTCGCCGAAGGCCTGCGGCCGTCCTCGTTGTTTTCGGTATCGTCGGTCTCGTCGATCCGGGGTGCCACCACATAAACCTGGCGGCCCGCCGAGACCTCCTCGACGATGCGATGCCAGGCACGGCCGAGCCACGCGGGTTTGTCGCCGACGAAGATGACGTTGGTGGCGATCGGCTGGCGCCCCCGCGGAAGTTCGCGCAGCGTCGAGGTCTCCAGGTCGCCGTACACCGTGAGCGCGACGGTGCGCGGTATCGGCGTCGCGGTCATCACCAGCAGGTGCGGGGTGGTGCCCGCACGAGCCTTGGCGCGCAATTGATCTCGCTGTTCGACACCGAACCGGTGCTGTTCGTCCACCACCACCATGCCGAGGTTGTGAAAGTCCACCGCGTCCTGCAGCAGCGCGTGGGTGCCGACGACGATGCCGGCCTGACCGCCGGCCACCTCGTCGCGGACCTGCTTTTTCTGCGCGGCGCTCATCGAGCCGGTCAGCAGCGCCACTCGGGTCGCGTTGTCCGCCCCGCCCAGCTGGCCCGCCATCGCCAACTCGCCGAGGACGTCGCAGATCGAGCGGAGGTGTTGCGCCGCAAGCACTTCCGTTGGAGCGAGCAACGCGCACTGATAACCCGCGTCGACCATCTGCAGCATCGCCAGCACCGCGACGATCGTCTTGCCGGAGCCGACCTCACCCTGCAGCAGACGGTTCATCGGGCGGGTCGCCGCCAACCCGTCGGAAAGCACGTCGAGCACCTCGCGCTGTCCCCCCGTCAGCTCGAAGGGCAACCGCCGCAACAACTCCGCCTTCAGGCCGTCCTGCCGCGGCGGCGCCGGCGGGCCCGACTCGGACAGCTCACCGTGACGGCGGGCGACCAGCGCCCACTGCAGGCCGACGGCCTCGTCGAACGTCAACCGCTCACGGGCCCTTTGCCGTTCGCGCTCGTCCTCGGAGAGATGGATCGCGCGCAGCGCCTCGTCCTCGGGGATCAGGCCGAGCCGGGCGCGCAGCTCCGCGGGCAGCGGATCGGGCACCGGGTCGAGGACGTCGAGCACCTGGCGCACGCACGCGAAGATGTCCCAGCTCTGCAGCCTCGCGCTGGCCGGATAGATCGGGAAGAAGCGGCCCTCGTACGCCGAGGTCACCTCCTCGCTGCTGACGGCGTGCGACGCGGTGGCGATCTTTTTCAGCGACCGCGTGCCGTAACTCTTGCCGCCCGGCGACTCGAGGATGAGAAACGCCGGATGGGTCAGCTGCATCGCCCCGCGGTAATAACCGATCTCTCCGGAGAGCATCACCTTCGCCCCTTTGACGAGGTCCTTCTTGAGGTAGTTCGCGTTGAAGAACGTCGCGGTCACCTTGGCGCGGCCGGAGCCGACGGTGATGCGGTGACACATCCGCTTGCGGTCCCTCTTCATCGGGAACGTCTCCGTCGCGGTGATCGTGTCGACGATGGTGATGTGCTGGCCCTCTTCGGGCCGCTCGTCGCCGGCGCCCCAGCGGGCCGCGCCCTCGGTGTAGCTGCGCGGGTAGTGGCGCAGCAGGTCGTCGACGGTGCGGATGCCGAACACCTCGTCGAGCAGGGGCACGATCTTGCCGCCCACGACGTAGTCGAGCCGGTCGGACAGCGTCGCCACCGCTACTCGACCCCGATCAGCAGGACGTCGCCGCGGTGACCGGTGCGGTAGGTCATCAGCTCGGTGCCCGGGTGGTGGTCGTGCACATGGTCCTGCAGGATGTCGCCCACGACGACGTCGTCGATCCCCGCCCCGACCAGCACCGTCACCAGGTCGCCGCCCGACGCCAGCAGCAGGTCCAGCAGGCCGATCGCCGCCCCGGCCACATCGAGGGCCACGAACAGCACCTCGTCGCCCGCGATGCCCAGGCCGTCGCCGGGTTGGCAGGGACCGGCCCAGGTCAGCGCGCTTTCGGTCGCGACGCGCACCGACCCGTGCCGGGCGGCCCCGGCGGCGCGGGCCATGGTGTAGCCGTCGTCGACGGCTTGGCGGCCCGGTTCGTGCACGGCCAGCGCCGCCAGCCCCTGCACCATCGACCCGGTCGGTATCGGCACCACGTCGATGCCCCACCCGATCGCGGTCGTGCAGCCGGCGACCAGCTCCTCGGCGGCCACATAGCCGTTGGGCAGCACCATCACCTGCGCGGCGCCGGTGTCGACCAGGGCCCGCACCAGCCGGTGGGCGGAGACGGCGCCGGCCGGCTCACCCGCCTCGGGATCCGGTCGCAGCACGCAGGCGCCCTCCGCGGCGAACAGCTCGGCGGCGCCGTCGCCGTCGACCACGGCCAGGACCGCCCTCTCCCGGGTCCAGCTCCCCGCAGGCAGCCCGGTGACGCCCGAGCTCAGGGCCGAGACGACGATCCGGCTCGGCCGCCCGGCCGTCAGGCCCGCCTCCACCGCGGCGCCCGCGTCGTCGGTGTGCACGTGCACCGAGTAGGTGCCGCGAGTCGTCGCGGGCGCGATGGCCACCGAATCGCCCAGTTCGCCGAGGCGGTCGCGCAGCGCGTCCGCCCGGGCGGGATCGCACCCATCCAGCCGGTACATCACCTCGAACTGCGGCGCGGGGCGTTCGGCGGGGGCCTGCGGCTGCGGCGCGCGCGGCGCCAGCTCGTACACCGTGCGGGCGGGCGCCTGTCCGCTGATGGTCGAGCGCAGCGCGTCCAGCAGGACCAGCAGGCCCCGCCCGCCGGCGTCGACCGCGCCGGCGTCGGCGAGCACGTCGAGCTGCTCGGTAGTTTTCTCCAGCGCGATCACCGCCGCGTCGCCGGCGGCGGTGACCGCCGCGGCCAGCCCGTCGCCCGCACACTCCTCGACGGCCGCCGCGGCCGCCCGCAACACCGAGACGATGGTTCCCGGGACCTCTTGCCCGCCCATCGAGGCGATGACCAGGCCGACGCCGCGGTGCAGCGCGGCCGCCAGGGTCGCGGCGTCCATCTCGGGCAACTCGCCGCCGGACTCGGCGGCCGCGGCGGCGGCGACGTCGGCGATGCCGCGCAGGATCTGGGAGAGGATCACGCCGGAATTGCCGCGGGCGCCGTTGAGCGCGCCGGCCGACAGCGCGCCCGCGACCCGCGCGACGCAGCCGGGGCCCCCGTCGGCGCGCGCGTTGGCCTCCGCCAGGGCCGAGCGCATGGTGAACAGCATGTTGGCGCCGGTGTCGGCGTCGGCGACCGGGAACACGTTGAGCCGGTTGATCTCGTCGATGTGGGTGATCAGGTCGCCGACGGCGGTGTGCGCCCAGTCGCGCAGGGTCACCGCGTCCAACACACGAGTGCTCAGGTGACCCACCTCCTCGGAGCCTCGTTCGGGCCCGCTCCCGAACGGCGCCAGCGTAGCCCGCCGGCGAGGCCAGACCGCCCCATTGAGCCTAGCCAGCGTGGACGACAGTGCCGGTCGGCGCCGTCGGGCGCGTTTTGGTGGTTGCGCGCAGGAGTCGGTATCCTGGGCGGGCCCGGTCAGCCCGGGCGTTCCGGCCCGTACAGATCGATCCCGAGTGCCGGACCCCGAAATTTGAGGAGCTTGAACAATGGCCGCTGTGTGCGATATCTGCGGGAAAGGCCCCGGCTTCGGCAAGTCGGTGTCGCACTCCCACCGCCGCACCAGCCGCCGGTGGGACCCCAACGTCCAGACCGTGCACGTCGTGACCCGCCCGGGCGGTAACAAGCAGCGCATCAACGCCTGCACGTCCTGCATCAAGGCCGGCAAGGTCGTCCGCGGCTAGCAGCCGGTCAGGGCAGCCGCCAATCCACCGGCTCGGCGCCCATGCCGGCGAGCAGTTCGTTGGCGCGGCTGAAGGGGCGCGAACCGAAGAACCCCCGCGACGCCGACAGCGGCGAGGGGTGCGGCGACTCGATCGCCACGCAACTTCCCTCGGCGAGTACCGGTTTGAGCGTCGACGCGTCGCGGCCCCACAGGATGGCCACCAGCGGACGCGACCGCGCCGCCAGCGCGCGGATCGCGCATTCGGTGACCTCCTCCCAGCCCTTGCCCCGATGCGACGCCGGGTTGCTGGGGCGCACCGTGAGCACCCTGTTCAACAGCAGCACACCGCGCTGCGCCCAGGGCGTGAGGTCGCCGCACGACGGCTGGGGATGCCCCAGGTCGTTGGTGTACTCCTCGAAGATGTTGGCCAGGCTCCGCGGCAGCGGACGCACCTCGGGCGCCACCGAAAAGCTCAGGCCCACAGCGTGTCCCGGCGTCGGGTAGGGGTCCTGCCCGACGATCAGGACCCGGACCTCGTCGAACGGAAAAGTGAAGGCGCGCAACACGTTCGGGCCCGCCGGCAGGTATCTGCGCCCCGCGGCGATCTCGGCCCGCAGGAACTGCCCCATGCGGGCGACCTGCTCGGCCACCGGCTCCAGCGCGGCGGCCCAGCCCTTCTCCACGAGCTCGTGCAGCGGTCGCGCGCTCACGCCAGCCCCTGCACCAGCAGCACCACCGTGTCGGCGCCGGTGAATCTCAGCTGGACGATGGCATAGACGGTCACCGCGCCACACTAATACGATTCCCAGCCCGCGTAGCCACGCCACTCGGCGCCGTCGACGAGCACCCGGGCCGGCCCGTCGAGCACCCGCCCGATGACGCGCCACCCGCCCGGCGCCGGGCCGGCGAAACAGGCTGCCAGGGCGTGGTCTTCGCCGCCGGCCAGCACCCACGCCCATGCGTCGGCGTCCAGCACGGCCGCCGCCGCGGTCAGCGCGTCGTGGTCGGCGGCCAGCGCCGCGGTCGACACGTCGATCCCCACTCCGGACGCCTCGGCGACGTGCCGCAGGTCGGCCACCAGGCCGTCGGACACGTCGATCATCGCCACCGCGCCCGCGCCCGCGGCCGCCGCACCCGCGCCGTAGGGCGGCTCGGGCACCAGATGCCGGCGCCGCAGCTCGTCGAAGCCGTCAATGCCGTTGTGCCACAACGCATGTCCGGCCGCTGAGCGGCCCAGCTCACCGGCGACGGCGAGCACCGAGCCGGCTTCGGCCCCGGACCGCAGCACCGGCGGGCGACCGTCCAGCTCGCCCAGCGCGGTCACCGACACCACCCACTGCGGGCAGCTGACCAGGTCGCCGCCGGCGATGCCCGCGCCGATCCGCGCCGCCTCGTCCCACATCCCGTCGACCAGCGCGTCCACGTCCGCCGCCCGGGTGTCGCCGGGCGCGCCGAAGCCGACCACGAACGCCGTGGCCCGCGCGCCCATAGCCTCGAGGTCGGCGGCGTTCTGGGCGATCGCCTTGCGGCCGACGTCGTGGGGCGTCGACCAGTCCAGCCGGAAGTGCCGATCCTGCACGAGCACGTCGGTCGACACCACGGTGCGACCGTCCGCGGTGGACACCACCGCCGCGTCGTCGCCGGGCCCGAGCAGCACCGCGGCCGGCTGCCGACGGCCGCGCACGACCCGGTCGATCACCGCGAACTCGCCCAGCTGCCGCAGCGTCGGGGACTGTTCCGCCGCCCCGGACGTATCGTCGCGCACGCCGCCTCCTCCGGGTCCCGACCTGCGGTAAGTTAACTCCCAGCCCGCGCCAGTGTATGAGACAGGAGGTGCGCTGGCGGTGACGACCGACCCTGGTTCGGCTACCGATCTCGGCGGGCCCCCGCGGGCCGCGATGATCGCCGCGGTCGCGCTGGCCGTCGCGGTGATCGGGGCGATCCTGGTCATCGCGGCGAACCGCGAGGCGCCGCCACAGCCGGTGGCCGTTCCCGCCGTCGCCGCGCCCCAGGCAGGCAGCGCCGCATGCCGCGCGCTGACGGACGCGCTGCCGCAGCGGCTGGGCAACTATCAGCGCGCGTCCGTCGCGCAACCGGCGCCGCCGGGCACCGCCGCGTGGCGGTCGGGACCCGGCGGCCAGGCCGTGGTGCTGCGCTGCGGGCTCGACCGCCCGGCCGACTTCGTGGTGGGATCCCCGATCCAGGTCGTCGACCGGGTGCAGTGGTTCGAGGTGGCGGCCCCACCGCAATCCGCCGGCCCCCCATCGACTAATGCGGGCCGGTCCACCTGGTACACGGTGGACCGGCCGGTGTACGTGGCGTTGACGCTGCCGTCGGGATCGGGGCCGACGCCCATCCAGCAGCTGTCCGAGATCATTGACCGCACCGTCGCCGCGGTGCCCATCGACCCGGCCCGGCCGGGTTAGCAGTCAGCGCAGGCCCACGCCGCGGGCCAGCGCGGTCTCCACCATGATCGACAGCAGGGTGGGATAGTCGACGCCGCTGGCCGCCCACATCCTCGGGAACATCGAGATCGTGGTGAATCCCGGCATCGTGTTGAGCTCGTTGACGATCGGTCCGTCCTCGGTGAGGAAGAAGTCGACCCGGGCCAGGCCCCGGCAGTCGATGGCCTTGAACGCCCGGATCGCCAATTGGCGTACCGCGTCGGCGATCTCGTCGTCGACCTTGGCCGGGACGTCCAATTCGGCTGCCTCGTCGAGGTATTTGGTCGCGAAGTCGTAGAACGAATCCTCGCGGCCCCGCACCCCGGCCACCCGGATCTCCCCCAGCGTGCTGGCTTCGACTGTGCCGTCGGGCATTTCGAGCACACCGCACTCCAGCTCGCGGCCGTTGATCGCGGCCTCGACGATCACCTTCGGATCATGCCGGCGCGCGTTGGCGACCGCGGCGGGCAGTTCGTCCCAACTCGCCACCCGGCTCACGCCGATCGACGAACCGCCGCGCGCGGGCTTGACGAACACCGGCAGTCCCAACCGCTCGCGCTCGTCGAGGCTCAGCTCCGCCCGCGACGGGCGCAGCACCGCGTGCGGGCCGACCGGAAGCCCCTCGGCGGCAAGCAGCTTCTTGGTGAATTCCTTGTCCATCCCGACGGAGCTGGCCAGCACGCCGGCGCCGACGTAGGGCACACCGGCGAGTTCGAGCAGCCCCTGGATCGTGCCGTCCTCCCCGTACGGCCCGTGCAGCACCGGAAACACCACGTCGACCGACGCCAGGACCTCACCGGCGCCGGGCGCAAGCGACACCAGTTGGCCGCGCCGCCGCGGGTCGGCGGGCAGCGCCAGCTCGGTGCCCGAGCTGGAGGTCACCCCGGGCAGCTGCCGGTCGGTGATCGCCAGCGCGTCCGGGTCGCCGTCGGTGAGCACCCACGATCCCTCCGGGGTGATGCCGATCGCGACCACCTCGAATCGCCGCGGATCGAGGTTGCGCAGGATGCTGCCGGCGGACACGCACGAGATGGCGTGCTCGTTGCTCCGCCCGCCGAACACGACGGCGACCCGCACGCGGTCGCTGGCACTCACAACCTGGAGAGGCTACCGCGTGGCGTGCTCATTCGGGCTTCGTGCGGCGCCCCAGCAGCAGGGCCATCGCCTCGTCCACCGAGAGCCCCCGGTGGCAGACCCGGTGCACCGCGTCGGTCAGCGGCATCTCGACGTCGTAGCTGGAGGCCAGCGCCAGCACCGACTCGCACGACGTCACCCCCTCCACGACGTGGCCCTCGCCCGCATGCATCGCCGACTCCATCGTCCCGCCGCGGCCCAGGCGTTCGCCCATCGAGCGGTTGCGCGAATGCGGGGAGGTGCAGGTGGCCACCAGGTCACCCACCCCCGCCAGGCCGGCCAGCGTCGCGCCCTTGGCGCCCAGCGCGATCCCCAGCCGCATGATCTCCGCCAGGCCCCGGGTGATGATCGCCGCCGCGGTGTTCTCCCCGAGGCCGACGCCGGCCGCCATCCCGCACGCGAGCGCGATGACGTTCTTGCACGCCCCGCCGATCTCGGTGCCCACCACGTCGCTGTTGGTGTACGGGCGGAAGTACCCGCTGTTGAGCATGCGCTGCACGGCGACCGCGCGCCCGGAGTCGCTGCACGCGACGACGGTGGCCGCGGGCTGACATTCGGCGATCTCGCTGGCCAGGTTCGGCCCCGAGATCACGCCGACCTGCGACGGGTCCACGCCGGTCACCGACACGATGACCTGGCTCATCCGCATCAGGGTGCCCAGCTCGATGCCCTTGGCCAGGCTGACCAGTGTCGCGCCGTCGGGCAGCAGCGGCGCCCACCGCTCGAGGTTGGCCCGCATGTGCTGCGCGGGCACCCCCAGCAGCACTGTCGACGCGCCGGCCAGCGCCTGTTGCGCGTCGGCGGTGGCGCGGATGCCGCCGGGCAGCAACGTGCCGGGCAGGTAGGCGGGGTTGTATCGGGTGGCGTTGATCTGCTCGGCGATGTCGGGTCGCCGGGCCCACAGCGTGACCTGTGCAGCCCCGGCGTCGACGAGCACCTTGGCCAGCGCCGTGCCCCACGCACCGGCGCCCATCACCGCGACGGCGCCCTCCGAACCGGCTACCGTGCTGACCATTCACCGTCCCGTCTGTCTGTACTTCATTCTTATTGCGCTATTGCGTTGCCGGCGCTTCAGATTAGCCCGAGGCGGCGAAGGAGGGCGCGGCGCTGGCAGGATGAGCCCATGAGCGGCACACGCGCCGACCCAGCGGGCGAAACCGCGGCCGACGTCGCGCTGATCGTCGCCGTCAAGCGGTTGGCCGCCGCCAAGACCAGGCTGGCCCCGGTGTTCTCGGCGTCCACCCGCGAGAACGTGGTGCTGGCCATGCTGATCGACACCCTGACCGCCGCGGCGGGCGTCGCATCGGTGGGATCGATCACCGTCATCACCCCCGACGAGGCCGCCGCGGCCGCGGCCGCCGAGCTGGGGGCCGACGTGCTGGCCGACCCGACGCCCGACGGCCACGACGACCCGCTCAACAACGCCATCGCCGCCGGCGAACGCGCCGTCGCCGAGTCGTTCCCGAATGTCGTTGTGCTGCAAGGCGATCTGCCCGCGTTGCAGACCCAGGAGCTGGCGGAGGCGATCGCCGCCGCACGCCAATACCGGCGCAGCTTCGTCGCCGACCGGCTGGCCACCGGGACCGCGGCGCTCTGCGCGTTCGGCACCTTCCTCGAGCCGCAGTTCGGGCCGGATTCCTGCGCCCGGCACCGCCGTTCGGGTGCCATCGAGCTGACCGGCGCGTGGCCCGGCCTGCGCTGCGACGTCGACACCCCCGCCGACCTGGCGGCCGCCCGGCGCCTCGGGGTCGGCGCGGCGACCGCCCGTGCGATCGCGCGGCATTGAGCAAGCGGCATTGAGCAATCCGGGTCGGGCGCTGGCAGCATCGGCCGGTGATGCGGGATGATCGCAGGGTGACCGAAACCGAAGCCGAGGCTCGCGTCGAACAAATGGGATGGCAACCCGATGGCTCGGCGCTGGCGGCGCCGCCGGCCGCGACCCCCGCGGCGATCACCGACGCGCTGCCGGAGGATCGTTACCTCAACCGCGAGCTGAGCTGGCTGGACTTCAACGCGCGCGTGCTCGCGCTGGCCGACGACAACTCCCTGCCGCTGCTGGAGCGGGCCAAGTTCCTGGCGATTTTCGCGTCCAATCTCGACGAGTTCTACATGGTCCGGGTGGCCGGCCTCAAGCGCCGCGACGAGATGGGGCTGTCCGTTCGCTCCGCCGACGGCCTGACCCCGCGTGAGCAACTGGCCCGCATCGGCGAGCAGACGCAGCGGATCGCGACGCGGCACGCCCGGGTGTTCCTCGACTCGGTGCGACCGGCGCTGGCCGAGGAGGGCATCCACATCGTCACGTGGGCCGATCTCGATCAGGCCGAGCGCGACGAGTTGTCGACGTATTTCAACGAGCAGGTCTTCCCCGTCCTGACGCCGCTGGCCGTCGACCCCGCGCATCCGTTCCCGTTCGTCAGCGGACTCAGCCTGAATCTGGCCGTCACGGTCAAACAACCCGAGGACGGCGGCCAGCACTTCGCCCGAGTCAAGGTGCCCGACAACGTCGATCGCTTCGTCGAACTCAAAAGCCGCGACGGCGCCGACGGCGACGGGCACGCCATGATCCGGTATCTGCCGATGGAGGAACTGATCGCGGCCTTTCTCCCGGTGCTGTTCCCGGGGATGGAGGTCGTCGAACATCACGCGTTCCGCATCACCCGCAACGCCGACTTCGAGGTCGAGGAGGACCGCGACGAGGACCTGCTGCAGGCGCTGGAGCGGGAATTGGCGCGCAGGCGGTTCGGTTCGCCGGTGCGGCTCGAGATCGCCGACGACATGACCGAGAGCATGCTGGAGCTGCTGCTGCGCGAACTCGACGTCAATCCCAGCGACGTCATCGAGGTGCCCGGGCTGCTCGACCTGTCGTCGTTGTGGCAGATCTACGGCATCGACCGGCCGGCGCTGAAGGACCGGACGTTCGTTCCGGCCACCCATCCCGCCTTCGCCGACCGGGAGACGCCGCGCAGCATCTTCGCGACGCTGCGGGAAGGCGATGTGCTGGTTCATCATCCGTACGACTCGTTCTCCACCAGCGTGCAGCGATTCATCGAGCAGGCCGCCGCCGACCCCAACGTGCTGGCGATCAAGCAGACGCTGTACCGCACGTCCGGTGATTCGCCGATCGTGCGGGCGCTCATCGCCGCCGCCGAGGCCGGAAAGCAAGTGGTGGCAATGGTGGAGATCAAGGCGCGCTTCGACGAGCAGGCCAACATCCGCTGGGCGCGCACGCTCGAGCAGGCGGGCGTGCACGTGGTCTACGGGTTCGTCGGGCTCAAGACGCACTGCAAGACGTGTTTGGTGGTGCGCCGCGAGGGGTCGACGATCCGGCGCTATTGCCATGTGGGAACCGGCAACTACAACGGCAAGACGGCGCGGCTGTATGAGGATGTCGGTCTGCTCACGGCCTCCCCCGAGATCGGCGCCGACCTGACCGACTTGTTCAATTCGCTCACCGGCTACTCGCGCAAGGTCTCCTACCGCAACCTGCTGGTGTCGCCGCACAGCATCCGCACCGGCATCATCGAACGCGTCGAGCGCGAAATCGAAGCGCACCGCGAAAGCGGCGGTGGGCGCATCCGGCTCAAGATGAACGCTCTCGTCGACGAACAGGTCATCGACGCGCTCTATCGCGCGTCGCGGGCGGGGGTGCGCGTCGAGGTCGTGGTGCGCGGCATCTGCGCCCTGCGCCCCGCGGCGGAAGGTTTCTCGGAAAACATTTCCGTCCGTTCGATTCTGGGCCGATTCCTGGAACACTCGCGGATCATCCACTTCGATCGCGTCAACGAGTTCTGGATCGGCAGCGCCGACATGATGCACCGCAATCTCGACCGGCGCGTCGAGGTGATGGTTCAGGTCAAGGACCCCAGGCTCACCGCATATCTGGACGACCTGTTCGAGTCCGCGCTGGACCCGTCCACCCGCTGTTGGGAGCTCGGCTCCGACGGGCAGTGGACGGCGTCGCCGCACGAGGGTCACAGCGTGCGCGATCACCAGGAGTCGCTGATGGAGCTGCACCGTAGCCCCTGATGCATGTGGTACGTTTCCACGTCACGCCCGAGGCCGGAGCGAGCTTGGCCGAATTGACCTGCAGGAGTGAGGTGTCGGACCAGAACTCGTCCGCCGGCCGGGGCTCGGGGACCCGGATCGTCTACGCCGCCGGCGCGGTGTTGTGGCGCCAAGTCGGCGCCGATTCGGCCAAGCCGGAATTGCAGATCGCCGTCATCCACCGCCCTCGCTACGACGACTGGTCGCTGCCCAAGGGCAAGGTGGACCCCGGCGAGACGGCGCCCGTCGCCGCGGCGCGGGAAGTTCTCGAGGAGACCGGATACCGCTGCGTCCTCGGCAGGCGGCTGGCCACCGTGAGTTACCCGATCGAGGCGGGCGTCAAGAAGGTGTACTACTGGGCGGCCCGCGCCACCGGCGGGGAATTCTGCGCGGGCAGCGAGGTCGACGAGCTGATCTGGCTGCCCGTCGCCGCCGCGATGAAGAAACTCGGCTACCCGCAGGATCGAAAAGTATTGCGCCGCTTTGCAAAACAGCCGGCGGACACGCACACGGTATTGGTGGTCCGGCACGGCACGGCCGGCCGCAAATCCCGGTTCTCCGGAGACGACACCAAGCGCCCGCTGGACAAGCGGGGGCGCGCGCAGGCCGAGGCACTCGTTCCCCAGCTGATGGCCTTCGGGGCCACCGACGTCTACGCGGCCGACCGGCTGCGCTGCCACCAGACGGTGGAACCGCTCGCGGCCGAGCTCGGTGGGGCGATCAAAAACGAGCCCGCCCTCACCGAGGAGTCCTACGCCAAGAACCCCAAGCGCGGCCGGCGCCGGGTGATGGACATCGCCGCGCGGGGCGGCACGCCGGTGATCTGCACGCAGGGCAAGGTGATTCCGGACCTGATTGCTTGGTGGTGCGAACGCGACGGGGTGCGCCCGGACAAGTCGCGCAACCACAAGGGCAGCACGTGGGTGCTGTCGCTGGCGGACGGCAGGCTAGTGGCGGCCAACCACATCGGCGGCTCGTTGTCCGCCAACGTGCGGGCCTGACACGCGAATACCCTTTGGGGGCACCGCTGCCCCCAAAGGGTATTCGCGTCGGAAATTGGGTTTGGGGCTTACCGGCGGCCGCGCCGCGCGGTGGCCTTCTTGGCCGGAGCCCTCTTGGCGGCTTTCTTGGCCGGCGCCCTCTTGGTCGCGGCCTTCTTGGCAACCGTCCGCTTGGTTGCGGCCTTCTTGGCCACCGTGCGCTTGGTCGCCTTCTTGGCTGCGGTCCGCTTGGTCGCGGCCTTCTTGGCAACCGTCCGCTTGGTCGCGGCCTTCTTGGCCGGCGCCCTCTTGGTCGCCTTCTTGGCGGCGGCCTTCTTGGCCGGAGCCTTCTTTGCAGCCTTCTTGGCCGCGGTCTTCTTGGCCGGAGCCTTCTTGGCGGCCTTCTTGGCCGCACCCGCCACTACACCACGCTTCACTGCTGGTCCTTCCGCTGGGAGGCGCTGTGCGCCAGAGACAACCGCTTTGAATTGAGCACCCGGACGAAATGCCGGAACAGACGTCGGCTTGACCTTCACCGTCTCACCGGTGCGCGGATTGCGTGCCACGCGCGCTGCGCGGCGGCGCTGTTCGAACACACCGAAGCCGGTAATGGTTACGCTGTCGCCCTTGTGCACCGCGCGCACAATGGTGTCGACAACATTCTCGACAGCAGCAGTCGCTTGCCGACGGTCCGAGCCCAATTTCTGCGTGAGCACGTCAATGAGCTCTGCTTTGTTCATCCAAACCCTCCGAAGCCAGTGGTCCTCGTTTGTGAACCAACTAGCGAACACGGTAAACCCTCACCTGGCAAATTTCCAAGCGCCACGCGCAATTTCAAGGCCCGGCGATAGAGATTTTCGCAATCCGGTTGCCGCCCTTGACCGGTGGCGCGCCCCCGAATTCGGCCCGGTTAGTTAGGCGGGCGAGAGGAAATTGCGTCCCCGATCGCCCCGTCAGGAGGTGGGTAGTGTGCGCGGTTTCCACTCGGGCCGAGCGGCCTCAAAGGATTCGATTTCCTGAAGTTTCCGCAGCGTGAGGGCTATATCGTCGAGTCCTTCGAGCAGTCGCCAAGCGGTGTGATCGTCAATCTTGAACGGCAGCACCGTCGTTCCCGCGGTGATATTTCGATCTTGAAGATTGGCAGTGATTTCCAAGCCCGGACTCGCCTCGATGAGCTTCCAAAGAAGTTCCACGCCGTCCTGGCTGACTTCGGCCGCAAGCAGCCCCGCCTTGCCCGCGTTGCCCCGAAAAATGTCACCGAATCGAGACGAGATGACCACCCGGAACCCGTAGTCCATGAGTGCCCACACCGCGTGCTCGCGCGACGACCCGGTGCCGAAATCGGGTCCCGCGACCAGAACCGAGCCTCGGTCAAAGGGGCTGAGGTTTAGCACGAATGACGGATCCGACCGCCACGTTGCGAACAAGCCATCCTCGAAACCGGTTCGGGTGACGCGCTTCAAATACACCGCGGGAATGATCTGATCGGTGTCGACATTGGAGCGTCGCAGCGGCACCCCGATGCCGGTGTGGGTGTGAAAGGCTTCCATGGTTTTACTCGGTCTTCCTCTGTCTTCCGTGGTTTGAAGTTGAATTCAGTTCAGGTCGGCCGGCGCGCACAGCGTGCCGCGGACCGCGGTTGCCGCGGCAACCGCCGGCGATACCAGGTGCGTCCGGCCGCCTTTGCCCTGCCGCCCTTCGAAGTTGCGGTTCGACGTCGCCGCGCAGCGCTCCCCAGGCGCGAGCTGATCGGGATTCATGCCCAGACACATCGAGCAGCCCGCCTGTCGCCATTCGGCACCCGCGGCGGTGAACACCTCGCCGAGTCCCTCGGCTTCGGCCTGAGCGCGCACCCGCATCGAGCCCGGGACAACGAGCATCCGCACGCCGGGGGCCACCTTGCGGCCGCGCAATATCTCGGCCACCGCCCGTAGGTCTTCGATGCGGCCGTTGGTACAGGAGCCGACGAACACGGCGTCGACGGCGATGTCGCGCATCGGCATGCCCGGTCGAAGGTCCATGTACGCCAAGGCTTTCTCGGCGGCCTGCCGCTCGCCCTCGTCGGTCATCAGCTCGGGATCCGGAACGCTCGCGGCCAACGGCACGCCCTGCCCGGGATTCGTTCCCCAGGTGACGAAGGGACTCAGCGACGTCGCGTCGAGGTAGACCTCGGTGTCGAACACGGCACCGGGGTCGGTGCGCAGCTGCTGCCAATAGCGCATCGCGGCGTCCCACTGCGCGCCGCGCGGCGCGTGCGGCCGATCGCGCAAAAACTCGTACGTGGTCTCATCCGGCGCCACCATGCCGGCCCGCGCGCCCGCCTCGATGCTCATGTTGCAGATCGTCATGCGCCCCTCCATGGACAGCGATTCGATGGCGCTGCCCCGGTATTCGATGACGTGGCCCTGCCCGCCGCCGGTCCCGATCTTGGCGATCAACGCGAGGATGATGTCCTTGGCCGTCACGCCGGGGGGCAATTGCCCGTCGACGTTGACCGCCATCGTCTTGAACGGCCGCAGCGGCAACGTCTGCGTCGCCAGCACATGCTCGACCTCGGAAGTGCCGATGCCCATCGCCAGCGCGCCGAACGCGCCATGCGTGGACGTGTGACTGTCGCCACAGACGATCGTCATTCCCGGCTGCGTCAGTCCCAGTTGCGGCCCGACGACATGCACGATGCCCTGCTCGATGTCGCCCATTGGATAAAGCCGGACACCGAACTCGGCGCAGTTTCGCCGCAACGTCTCGACCTGGATGCGCGAGACCGGGTCGGCGATCGGCTTGTCGATATCGATGGTGGGCACGTTGTGATCCTCGGTGGCCAGCGTCAGGTCGGGCCGGCGCACGCGGCGCCCGGCCAGGCGCAGGCCGTCGAACGCCTGCGGGCTGGTGACCTCGTGCACCAGGTGCAGATCGATGTAGATCAGGTCGGGCGAATCACCACCTCCGGAGACCACAACGTGGTCGTCCCAAACCTTTTCGGCCAGTGTGCGCGGGTTCGACATCTGTTTCTCTCGCTGGATGCTATCTCAGAATATGAGACGTTAATATCTTGATATGAGACAGCATAGCGGAATCGGCGTCCTCGACAAAAGCGTGGGACTGCTGCACACGGTCGCGGAATCCCCCTGCGGGCTGGCCGAACTGTGCGAGCGGACCGGGTTGCCGCGGGCCACGGCGTACCGGCTGGCGGCGGCCCTGGAGCTGCATCGCCTGCTGACGCGCGACGACGACGGGCGCTGGCGGCTCGGTCCCGCGCTCACCGAACTCGCGGCCCGCGTCAACGATCCGCTGCTGGCCGCCGGCGCGGCGGTGCTGCCGCAGCTGCGCGAAATCACCGGCGAAAGCGTGCAGCTGTACCGCCGCGAGGGCACCTCGCGGGTCTGCGTGGCCGCCCTGGAACCGGCTGCGGGCCTTCGCGATACGGTTCCCGTCGGGGCGCGCCTGCCGATGACCGCGGGCTCGGGGGCCAAGGTGCTGCTGGCCCACAGCGACGCCGCCACCCAGAAGGCCGTGCTGCCCGCGGCGAAATTCACCGAACGGGCGCTGGCCGAGGTGCGCCGGCGCGGTTGGGCGCAAAGCGTGGCCGAACGCGAGCCGGGGGTGGCCAGCGTGTCGGCGCCGGTGCGCGACGGCCGCGGCGTCGTCATCGCCGCGATCTCGGTGTCCGGGCCCATCGACCGGATCGGGCGGCGTCCGGGGGCGCGCTGGGCCGCCGATCTGTTGTCCGCGGCCGACGCGCTCACCCGCCGGTTATGAAGCGCGAGCAGACGCAAACGTCCCCATTCCGAGCCGAAATGAGGGCCTTTTGCGTCTGCTCGCGGGTGGCTTGACACACTGTCGCGATGGGAACCAATCAGCGCGCGAGCATCGTCATGTCCGAGGACGAGATCGCCGAGTTCGTAGTCAAGAGTCGCACCGGGACATTGGCCACCGTCGGCCCCGACGGGCAGCCGCACCTGACCGCCATGTGGTACGCCGTGGTCGACGGCGAGATCTGGCTGGAGACCAAGGCCAAGTCGCAGAAGGCGGTCAACCTCAAGCGGGATCCGCGGGTGAGCTTTCTGATCGAGGACGGCGACACCTACGACACGCTGCGCGGGGTGTCCTTCGAGGGCGTCGCCGAGATCGTCGACGATCCCGACGTCTCGCACCGGGTCGGGGTCAGCGTGTTCGAGCGCTACACCGGCCCCTACAGCGACGAGATGAAGCCGATCGTCGAGCAGATGATGAACAAGCGGGTCTGCGTGCGCATCGTGGCGCGGCGCGCGCGTTCCTGGGATCACCGCAAGCTCGGCCTGCCGCACATGCCGGTTGGCGGATCGACCGCGCCGGCCGTGCTCGCCAGTAAAAAGTAGCCCCGATGGGATTCGAACCCACGCTACCGCCGTGAGAGGGCGGCGTCCTAGGCCGCTAGACGACGGGGCCAGAACCGATCCGAGCTGCCAGCATAGCTCACCGGCATATCGCCACCTAATCGCTTGTGGTGGGCAGATTTTGCTGGGGTACCAGGACTCGAACCTAGAATGGCTGAACCAGAATCAGCTGTGTTGCCAATTACACCATACCCCATTGGCTGCCTATAACCGCTGGTAAGAGCGCATTCCGCGGACCAAACGAGTGTCCGCGGACCGCCGTCGCCAGCCGTCGTCGGCCTTTGCAAACCGCTGTGCAGACTACCAAAAACTCAGGCCGCGCCGTCGCGGGCGGCCCGCAGCCGCCGCAGGCTGCGGTCGCGGCCCAGCAGTTCCAGCGATTCGAACAGCGGCGGGCTGACCGTTGTTCCCGTCGCGGCGACGCGGATCGGGCCGAACGCCTTGCGAGGTTTGAGCGCCAGACCGTCGACGAGCGCGGCCTTCAGGGCGGCCTCGATGCGCTCCGCGGTCCACTCCGTCACGCCGGCCAGCGCGGCCAGCGCCGCGTCCAGCACCGGGGCCCCCGCCGGGCCGAGCTCCTTGGCGGCGGCCCTCGGGTCGATCGCGTACTCGTCGTCGTTGAGGAACCTCAGCAGCTCCCACGCGTCCCCGAGCACCACGATGCGCGTCTGCACCAGCGCGGCGGCGGCGGCGAACGCGGCGTCGTCCAGCCCGACGCGATGGCCGTGCGCGTCGAAGTACCCGCGCAGCCGGGCGGTGAAGTCGTCGGCGCCGAGCATCCGGATGTGCTCGGCGTTGATCGCGTCGGCCTTCTTCTGGTCGAACCGGGCGGGGTTGGGGTTGACGTCACGGACGTCGAACGCCGCGACCATCTCGTCGGTGCTGAACACGTCGCGGTCACCGGCGATCGCCCAGCCGAGCAGCGCGAGATAATTCAGCAGCCCCTCGGGGATGAAGCCCCGATCGCGGTGGGCGAACAGATTCGACTGCGGGTCCCGCTTGGAAAGCTTCTTGGTGCCCTCGCCCAACACCGTTGGCAGGTGGGCGAATTCGGGGATGCGCTCGGCGACCCCGATCCGGATCAGCGCCCGGTACAGCGCCAGCTGGCGCGGGGTCGACGGCAGCAGGTCCTCCCCGCGCAGCACATGCGTGATCTTCATCAGCGCGTCGTCGCACGGGTTGACCAAGGTGTACAAGAATTTTCCGGGGTCTCCGCTCGCCCGGGTCAACGCGAAGTCGGGCACGCTGCCCGCCGCGAACGTGGTCGGCCCGCGCACCAGGTCGTCCCAGTGGAGGTCGTCGTCGGGCATCCGCAGCCGCACCACCGGCTTGCGGCCCTCGGCGAGGAACGCCGAACGCTGCGCCTCGGTCAGCTCGCGGTCGAAGTTGTCGTAGCCCAGCTTCGGGTTGCGGCCGGCGGCGATGTGCCGGGCCTCGACCTCCTCCGGCGTCGAAAAGGCATGGTAGGCCTCGCCGGACGCGAGCAGCTTCGTCACCACCTCCTGGTAGATGTCGCCGCGCTGCGACTGCCGGTACGGGCCGTACGGCCCGCCGACCTCGGGCCCCTCGTCCCAGTCCAGGCCGAGCCAGCGCAGCGCGTCGAGCAGCGCCAGATAGCTTTCCTCGGTGTCGCGCGCGGCGTCGGTGTCCTCGATGCGAAAGACGAAGGTGCCGCCGGTGTGCCGCGCGTAGGCCCAGTTGAACAGCGCGGTGCGCACCATGCCGACGTGCGGCGTGCCGGTGGGCGACGGGCAGAACCGGACTCGTACTGTCACGACTTTCCTTTGCGCACTACGGGATTGGTGAGGGTGCCGATTCCCTCGACGCTGACCGAGACGGTGTCACCGTGCTCGATGGGACCGACACCGGCCGGCGTGCCCGTCAGGATCAGGTCGCCCGGCAGCAGCGTCATCACGGCCGAGATGAATTCCACGATGGCGCCGACGTCGTGGATCATCAGCGAGGTACGGCTGCGCTGCTTGACTTGGCCGTCGACCTCGGTGCACAGTTCGAGGTCGCTCGGGTCGAGGTCGGTGACGATCCAGGGGCCGACCGGGCAGAAGGTGTCGTGCCCCTTGGCCCGGGTCCATTGGCCGTCGGCCCGCTGCTGGTCGCGCGCCGACACATCGTTGGCGATGGTGTAGCCGAGAATATTGGCGGCGGCCTGCGCGGCCGGCACGTCCTTGCACGGACGGCCGATCACCACCGCCAGCTCCCCCTCGAAGTGGACCGGTGAGGCGTTGGCGGGCAACCGAATCGGCACGTTTGGTCCGATGATGGCGGTGTTGGGCTTGAGGAATATCACCGGATCTTCCGGTGCCGGGCCCGTTTGGCCGCCCATCTCCGCGATGTGGTCGGCGTAGTTCTTCCCGACGCAGACCACCTTGCCCGCCAGCATCGGGGCCAGCAGCCGGATGTCGGGCACCGGCCACGATCGGCCGGTGAAGGTCGGCGTGCCGAACGGGTGCTCGGCGATCTCGCGGGCGACCATCGCGGTGGGATCGTCCAGCTCGCCCTCGATGCTGACGAAGGCGACCCCGTCCGGGCTGGCGATTCGTCCAAGGCGCATTCGGGTCAGCCTAGTGAAATGGCAACTGACCCCTCGAACCGGTGTGCGAGCATGGGCGAATGCCGACCGACCCGAACGCGGCGGGCCAACTCAGCACCGGGGCACGCTGGTCGATCATGGTCGTCTCGCTCGGGGTGACGGCAAGTTCCTTCCTCTTCATCAACGGCGTCGCCTTCTTGATCCCCTCGCTGCAGTCCAGGCGCGGCATCCCGCTGGCCGAGGCCGGCCTGTTGTCCTCGATGCCGAGCTGGGGCATGGTCGTCACGCTCATCGGATGGGGCTACGTGCTCGACCGCGTCGGCGAGCGCATCGTGATGACCGCGGGCTCGGCGCTCACCGCGGCGGCGGCGTATGCGGCGGCGTCGGTGCAGTCGATGGTGTGGGTCGGGATCTACCTGTTCCTCGGCGGCATGGCCGCGGCGAGTTGCAACACCGCCGGCGGCAGGCTGGTGTCCGGCTGGTTCCCGCCGCAGCAACGCGGCCTGGCGATGGGCATCCGTCAGACGGCGCAACCGCTGGGAATCGCGTTGGGGGCGCTGGTGATACCCGAGTTGGCCGAACGCGGTCCGCGCGCCGGGCTGATGTTGCCGGCCCTGGTGTGCACGGTGGCGACGGTGGCCAGCGCGGTCGGCGTCGTCAACCCGCCGGGGAAGTCCCGGAAGACGGCCAGCGTGGCCGAGCTGGCCAGCCCGTATCGGGGGTCGTTGGTGCTGTGGCGAATTCACGCGGTGGCGGGCCTGCTGATGATGCCGCAGACGGTGACCGTGACGTTCATGCTGGTGTGGCTGATGAACCACCACGGCTGGTCGGTCGGGGCCGCCGGCGTTTTGGTGACGCTCGCGCAACTGCTCGGCGCGCTGGGGCGCGTCGCGGTCGGGCGCTGGTCGGACCGGGTCGGCTCGCGAATGTGGCCGGTGCTCGTCATTGCCGTCGCCGCGGCCGTCACCCTGTTCCTGCTCGCGCTCAGCGACCGGGTGAACTCGCGATTCGATGTGCCCCTCATGATCGCCATCTCGGTGATCGCGGTGCTCGACAACGGCCTGGAGGCAACCGCGATAACCGAATTCGCCGGGCCGTTCTGGAGCGGCCGCGCGCTCGGCGTGCAGAACACCACGCAACGGCTGATGGCGGCGGCGGGGCCGCCGCTCTTCGGTGCGTTGATCGCGGCGGCCAAATACCCGACCGCGTGGGCGCTTTGCGGGCTGTTCCCGTTGCTGGCGATCCCGCTGGTGCCGACGCGGGTGCTGCCGCCCGGGCTGGAGGCTACAGCGCGGCTCCGATCCGTTCGCCGACTTCGCTGGTGGAGAGGCGTTCTTGCGGGCGATTCGCCAGGTAGGTCGCGACCGCCCGGTCCACCCGGGCGGCGGCGTCGTCGTGGCCGAGATGGGCGAGCAGCAGCGCCACCGACATGATCGCCGCGGTCGGATCCGCGATGGCCCGGCCGGCGATGTCGGGTGCGCTGCCGTGCACGGGCTCGAACATCGAGGGGTTGGTCCGGGTGGCGTCGATATTTCCACTGGCGGCCAAGCCGATTCCGCCGCACACCGCCGCGGCCAGGTCGGTGATGATGTCGCCGAACAGGTTGTCGGTGACGATCACGTCGAAGCGTCCCGGGTCGGTGACCATGAAGATGGTGGCGGCGTCGACGTGCTGATAGGCCACCTCGACGTCGGGGTATTCCTCGCCGACCTCCGCGACGATCCGCGACCACAGCTTCCCGGCGAACGCGAGCACGTTGTTCTTGTGCACCAGGGTCAGGTGCTTGCGACGGCGCCGGGCGCGCTCGAACGCGTCGGCGACCACCCGGCGCACGCCGAAGGCGGTGTTGACGCTGACCTCGGTGGCCACCTCGTTGGGCGTGCCCGCGCGGATCGCCCCGCCGGTGCCGGTGTAGGGGCCCTCGGTGCCCTCCCGCACCACCACGAAGTCGATGTCGGGGTTCCCCGCGAGCGGGCTGCTCACCCCCGGATACAGCCGGCCGGGTCGCAGGTTGATGTGGTGATCGAGCTCAAAACGCAGGCGCAACAACAGGCCTCGCTCCAGCACACCGCTGGGCACCGACGGATCCCCCACCGCGCCGAGCAGGATGGCGTCGTGCTCGCGCAGCTCGGCCAGCACGGAGTCCGGCAGTAGTTCACCGGTGGCGTGGAAGCGGCGCGCACCCAGGTCGTAGTCCGTCTTCTGCACGCCCGGCAGCACCGCGTCGAGGACTTTGACCGCCTCGGCCACCACCTCGGGGCCGATGCCGTCGCCGCCGATCACCGCCAGTTTCACGACAGGTCAACGACTTCGAGCTTGTTGGCGCCCACCGCCTCCGCGATCGCCGACCGGACGTCGCCGGGCACGTCCTGGTCGAGCCGCAACAGGATCATCGCGAACGGGCCCTCGACATCCTCGGACAGCTGCGCCGCGTGGATGTTCACCCCGGCGCCGCCGAGCAACGTGCCGATCTTGCCCAACGCCCCGGGCTGGTCGACGTAATGGATGACCAGGTTCGTGCCCTCGGCGCGCAGGTCGAAGTGGCGGCCGTTGATCTGCACGATCTTGTGCACCTGCAGCGGCCCGGCCAGCGTGCCGGCGACGTTGACGGACGAACCGTCGGATCCGACCGCCCGTACGTCGACCACGCTGCGATAGTTGGGGCTTTCCGAGGCGGTGGCCAGGTCGGTGGTGACGCCGCGTTCGGCGGCCAGGGAAGGCGCGTTGACGAACGTGACCGGACCGTCGATGACGGCCGAGAACAACCCGCGCAGCGCCGAAAGCTTAAGCACCTCAACGTCTTCGGAGGCCAGCTCGCCGCGCACCTCCACCGACAACGACACCGGCGGCGCGTCGGACAGCGTCGCGACCAGCACCCCGAGCTTGCGCGCCAGGTCCAGCCAGGGCGCCACCTCCTCGTTGACCACGCCGCCGCCGACATTGACCGCATCGGGAACGAACTCCCCGGCCAGCGCCAGCCGCACGCTTTCGGCCACGTCGGTGCCGGCGCGGTCCTGCGCCTCGGCGGTGGAGGCCCCCAGGTGCGGGGTGACGACCACCTGCGGAAGCTCGAAAAGCGGGCTGTCGGTGCAGGGCTCGGTGGAGAACACGTCCAGGCCGGCGGCGCGGACGTGCCCGCTGCTCACCGCCTCGGCCAGCGCCGCCTCGTCGACCAGGCCGCCGCGCGCGGCGTTGACGATGATGACACCCGGCTTGGTCTTGGCCAGCGCCTCCTTGTCGATCAGCCCGGCCGTCTCGGGCGTCTTGGGCAGGTGCACCGAGATGAAGTCGGCGCGGGCCAGCACGTCGTCGAGGTCGAGCAGTTCGATGCCGAGCTGCGCGGCGCGCGCCGGCGCCACGTACGGGTCGTAGGCGATGACGCGGGTGCCGAAGGCCGCGATCCGCTGGGCGACCAGCTGGCCGATCCGGCCCAGCCCGACCACGCCGACGGTCTTGCCGAAGATCTCGGTGCCCGAGAACGACGAGCGCTTCCAGGTGTGTTCGCGCAGCGTGGCGTCGGCCGCCGCGATCTGTCGGGCCGCGGCCAGCAGCAGCGCGATCGCGTGCTCGGCGGCGCTGTGGATGTTCGAGGTCGGGGCGTTGACGACCAGCACGCCGCGCTCGGTGGCGGCGTCCACGTCGACGTTGTCCAGCCCGACGCCGGCCCGCGCGACGATCTTGAGCTTGGGCGCCGCCGCGAGCACCTCGGCGTCGACGGTGGTGGCCGACCGCACCAGCAGCGCGTCGGCCTCGGGCACCGCGGCCAGCAGCTTCTCCCGGTCGGGACCGTCGACCCAGCGCACCTCGACCTGGTCCCCCAGGGCGGCGACGGTTGATTGGGCGAGTTTGTCGGCGATCAATACAACAGGCAAGTTCACCCGCCCAGGCTATAGGCCGGGGTATCGGCTCTAATTGACCGGTGGACGTCACCGTTGTCGGCAGCGGGCCCAACGGGCTGACGGCGGCCGTGATCTGCGCCCGCGCGGGGCTCAAGGTGCAGGTCGTCGAGGCCCAGCCGACCCCTGGCGGGGGCGCGCGCACCGCGGCCGACCCGGAATTTCCCGGCGTCTCACACGACATCTGCTCGGCGGTTCACCCGCTGGCGCTGGCGTCGCCGTTTTTCGCTGAGTTCGACCTGCCCGGCCGCGGCGTGCGGCTGGCGGTGCCCGAGATCGCGTACGCCAACCCGGTGCCGGGCCGGCCCACGGTGATCGCCTACCGCGACCTGGAGCGCACCTGCGCCGAGTTGACCGACGGCGCATCGTGGCGGCGCCTGCTCGGACCGTTGGTGGCCGACTCGGATGCGGTCGTGGGATTGCTGCTCGGCGACAAGCGTTCGGTGCCGCCCTCGCCGCCGGCGGCGTTGCGCCTGGGCCTGCGGATGCTGGCCCAGGGCACCCCGGCGTGGGGGTCGCGGGCCGGCTTCCTGACCGGGGAGGAAGCCCGCACGCTGTTCACCGGCGTTGCGGCCCACGTGATTTCGCGGATGCCGTCGATGGCGGCGGCCGGCGCGGGGTTGATGCTGGCGACGCTCGCCCATTCGGTCGGCTGGCCGATTCCGGTGGGCGGCAGCCAGGCGATCAGCGACGCGCTGATCGCCGACCTGCGCGCGCACGGCGGCGAGCTGACCGTCGGCGCCGAAGTCACTTCTCCGCCAAGCGGTGTCGTCGCGTACGACACCGCGCCGACCGCGCTGCTTCGGATCTACGGCGACGCGCTGCCCGCTCGGTACGCTAAGGCGTTGCGCCGCTATCGTTTTGGACCGGGTGTGGCCAAGGTCGACTTCGTGCTCGGCGACGAGATCCCGTGGTCGGACCCGCGGCTGCGGGAGGCACCGACGCTTCATCTCGGCGGCACCCGCGAGCAGATGACACGGGCCGAGGCCGAGATCGCCGCCGGTCGCCACGCCCAGTGGCCGATGGTGCTAGCCGCCTCGCCGCACGTGGCCGACCCGGGCCGCATCGACGGCCGGGGCCGGCGCCCGTTCTGGACGTACGCCCACGTGCCGTCGGGCTCCGCCGTCGATGCGACCGAGGCCGTGACCGGCGTGGTCGAGCGGTTCGCGCCCGGCTTCCGCGACGTCGTGCTGGCGGCGCGTGCGGTGCCCGCCGCGCGGATGTCGGAGCACAACGCCAACTACGTCGGCGGCGACATCGGGATGGGCGGGAATTCGGCGTGGCGCGCGATCGCCGGCCCCACGCCGCGGCTGAACCCTTGGCGCACACCGATTCCCAAGGTGTATCTGTGCTCGGCGGCCACGCCGCCCGGCGGCGGCGTGCACGGCATGGCCGGCTACTACGCCGCGCGCACGTTGTTGCGCCGCGAATTCGGCTTGGGGATGCCGGCGTTGGGGCCCACCTAAGCCGCCGAAAGTGAAACTGTTGCGAGATCTGGCCGAAAGATTCGCAACAGCTTCACGCTCGGCGCGAAGAGGATAAGGGGGTCAGGCCGTTTCGGTGATCGGGCGGTCGACCCAGCTCATCAGGTCGCGCAGCTTCTTGCCGGTGACCTCGATGGGATGCTCGGCGTTCTCCTTGCGCAGCGCTTCGAGTTGCTTGTTGCCGCCCTCGACGTTGGCGACCAGCTTCTTGACGAAGCTGCCGTCCTGGATGTCGCGCAGGATCTCCCGCATCCGCTCCTTGGTGCCGGCGTCGATGACGCGCGGCCCCGACAGGTACCCGCCGAACTCGGCGGTGTCGGACACCGAGTAGTTCATCCGGGCGATGCCGCCCTCGTACATCAGGTCGACAATCAGCTTGAGCTCGTGCAGCACCTCGAAGTACGCCATCTCCGGCGGGTAGCCGGCCTCGACCATCACGTCGAAGCCCGCCTTCACCAATTCCTCTGTGCCGCCGCACAGTACGGCCTGCTCACCGAACAGGTCGGTCTCGGTCTCGTCCTTGAAGGTGGTCTTGATGACCCCGGCCCGGGTGCCGCCGATGGCCTTGGCGTAGGACAACGCCAGCGCCTGGCCGTTGCCGGTGGGGTCCTGCTCGACGGCGATCAGGCAGGGCACGCCCTTGCCGTCGACGAACTGGCGGCGCACCAGGTGCCCGGGGCCCTTGGGGGCGACCATCGCGATCGTGATGTCGGCGGGCGGCTTGATCAAGCCGAAGTGGATGTTGAGCCCGTGGCCGAAAAACAGTGCGTCGCCGGCCTTCAGGTTGGGCTCGATGTCGTTCTTGAAGATGTCGGCCTGCGCGGTGTCGGGCGCCAGCAGCATGATCACGTCGGCCCACTTGGCGACCTCGGCGGGGGTGTCGACGTCCAGGCCCTGCTCGGACACCTTGGCCCGCGACTTCGAGCCCTCCTTCAGCCCGACGCGCACCTGCACGCCCGAGTCGCGCAGGCTCAGCGAGTGCGCGTGCCCCTGGCTGCCGTATCCGATGACGCCGACCTTGCGGCCCTGGATGATCGACAGGTCTGCATCGTCGTCGTAAAACATCTCTAATGCCACTGCTGGACTTCTCCTTGTCTGCTATTTGGCGGACCCGATGCCGCGCGAACCGCGCGACATCGAGACCATCCCGGACTGCACGATTTCACGGATGCCGAATGGTTCCAGGACCCCCAGCAGCGCGTCGATCTTGCCGCGATCGCCGGTGGCCTCGATGGTCAGCGCCTCCGGTGACACGTCAACCACCTTGGCGCGGAACAGGTTTACGGCCTCGATCACCTGACTGCGGGTGCCGGCGTCGGCGCGCACCTTGATCAGCGCCAGCTCCCGGGACACCGAGTTCTGTTCGTCCTGCTCGATGATCTTGATCACGTTGATCAGCTTGTTGAGCTGCTTGGTGACCTGCTCGAGCGGGGTCTCCTCGGCGGAGACCACGATGGTCATCCGCGACATGTCCTTCTGCTCGGTGGCCCCGACCGCCAACGACTCGATGTTGAACCCGCGCCGCGAGAACAGCGCCGCCACCCTCGCGAGCGCACCGGGTTTGTCCTCGACCAGCACGGACAACGTGTGCGTCTTGGACTCCATCAGGCGTGCCCTTCGCTTTCGTCGTCGAACAGCGGGCGGATGCCCCGGGCCGCCTGGATCTCGTCGTTGCTGGTGCCGGCGGCCACCATCGGCCACACCTGCGCGTCGGCGCCCACGATGAAGTCGATCACCACCGGGCGGTCGTTGATCGCGCGCGCCCGGTTGATCACGTCGACGACGTCTTCGGAACGCTCGCAACGCAATCCGACGCAACCCAGCGCCTCGGCCAGCTTCACGAAGTCCGGAATGCGGTGCGAGTGCGTCGCCAAATCGGTCTGCGAGTAGCGCTCCTCGTAGAACAGGCTCTGCCACTGCCGCACCATGCCCAGATTGCCGTTGTTGATCAGCGCCACCTTGATCGGCGCGCCCTCGATGGCGCAGGTGGCCAGCTCCTGGTTGGTCATCTGGAAGCAGCCGTCGCCGTCGATCGCCCAGACCTCCGCGTCGGGGCGGGCGATCTTGGCGCCCATGGCCGCCGGGATCGCGAACCCCATGGTGCCCAGGCCGCCGGAATTGAGCCAGGTGCGCGGCTTTTCGTAGCGGATGAACTGGGCGGCCCACATCTGGTGCTGGCCGACGCCCGCGACGTAGACGGCGTCCGGCCCGGCGATCTCGCCCAGCTTCTCGATGACGTACTCCGGGCTCAGGCTGCCGTCGCTCTGCGGCCCGTAGCTCAGCGGATAGGTGGACTGCACCTCCTGCAGGTATCGCCACCAGTCGGTCATGTCGAGCTTGCCGGGAATCTCGTAGTGCCGCAGCATCGCGATGAGCTCGGTGATGACGGCCTTGACGTCGCCGACGATCGGCACGTCGGCGTGCCGGTTCTTGCCGATCTCGGCCGGGTCGATGTCGGCGTGGATGACCTTGGCCTCGGGCGCGAACGAGTCGAGCTTTCCGGTGACCCGGTCGTCGAAGCGGGTGCCCAGCGCGATCAGCAGGTCGCTGCGCTGCAGCGCGGCCACCGCGGCGACGGTGCCGTGCATGCCGGGCATGCCCAGGTTCTGCCGATGGCTGTCCGGGAAGGCGCCGCGCGCCATCAGCGTGGTGACGACGGGAATGCCGGTCAGCTCGGCCAGATCTCGCAGCTGCTCGGTCGCCTCGCCGCGGATCACACCGCCGCCGACGTAGAGCACCGGCTTGCTCGCGGCGCCGATCAGCTTGGCGGCCTCGCGGATCTGCCGGCTGTGCGGTTTGGTGTTGGGCTTGTAGCCGGGCAGGTCCATGCGCGGCGGCCAGCTGAACGTGCACTGCCCCTGCAGCACGTCCTTGGGGATGTCGACGAGCACGGCGCCCGGGCGCCCCGAGGACGCGATGTGGAACGCCTCGGCCAGCACCCGGGGAATGTCGTCGCCGGAGCGGACCAGGAAGTTGTGCTTGGTGATCGGCATCGTGATGCCCGAGATGTCGGCCTCCTGGAACGCGTCGGTGCCGATCAGCCCGCGACCGACCTGCCCGGTGATGGCGACGACGGGAATCGAGTCCATCTGCGCGTCGGCCAGCGCGGTCACCAGGTTGGTGGCCCCCGGACCCGAGGTGGCCATGCAGACCCCGACCCGCCCGGTCGCGTGCGCGTAACCGCTGGCGGCGTGGCCGGCGCCCTGCTCGTGGCGCACCAGCACGTGGCGCAGCTTCTTCGAGTCGAACAGCGGGTCGTAGACGGGCAGCACCGCGCCGCCCGGAATGCCGAAGATGACGTCGACGTCGAGCTCCTCCAGCGACCGGATCACCGACTGGGCGCCGGTCATCTGCTCCGGTGCGACGCGCTTCGACTGCGCGGCTTTTGCGGGTGGTTTCGGCGCGCCGTTGGCCGCTTCCTGCGACCCGGCGTGTGGCCTCGTGGGTGCGCTCACTCTCGTCCTCTTAATCCTCGTTCATCGGATGTCTCGCCCTGGGCAACAAAAAACCCCCGTCAGCTCGGCCGCTGTACGAGGGTGCGTTGGTGCTGGATCGCTTCAAATGCCGAAGTACTAGTCAGCCACCAACGCGCCGACTGATTACTACGAGCATCCCGGTATCCATAGCGTCCGACGGTAGCCTTCGCACTGCTCAGCCGTCAAATCCGGTGCGTGAAATGATGCTCGGGTGGCCACCGGTTCGCAGCCCCCGGCACCCCCGCCCGTCGTGATCAAGATTTCACCGATGGCGCACATCGCCGTCGGGTTCTTGACCCTCGGGTTGCTGATCCCGGTCCTGGCGTGGCCACCGTCCGCGCCGCTGCTCGCCATCCCGGTGGTGTTGTCGGCGATGGTCTTCCGGCTGCGGACGGTCGCCGACGACCGGGGCGTGACGGTGCGGACCCTGCTGGGCAGCCGGGCCGTGCCCTGGGACGACATCGACGGGCTGCGCTTTCACCGCGGATCCTGGGCGCGGGCCCGCCTCAAAAGCGGGGCGGAGCTGCGGCTGCCCGCGGTCACGTTCGCGACGCTGCCGCTGCTGACCCAGGCCAGCTCGGGACGGGTTCCCAACCCCTACCGGTAGCGGATCGTCTCAGGCCAGCGGGTTGACCCCGTTGAGCATCACCCACACGGCGACGCCGGCGGCGATGCCGGCGAGCAGGGCCACGAACGACCCGATGAAGGGTCGATGCGCCCAGCCCCGGCGGGCGTCGAGGCCGTAGCGGCCCGGTCCGGTCAGAATCACCGCGACCGCGAGGACGATCAGGGTGATCTGGTACTCGTGGCCGTCGGGCAGGAAGTAGGAGAACGCGTGCGAACGCGGCTTCGCCGAGACGGTGGCCAGCAGGCCGTTGATCAAGAACGCCAGCGCGCCGGCCGCGGCGATCGGGGTGAACAGCCCCAGCACCAGCAGCGCGGCCGCGACGAGCTCGCCGCCGGCGCTGGCGTAGGCCAGGATGTCGGCGTGCTGGTAGCCGGCGTCGGACAGGGAGTTCTTGAACCCGGTCACCCCCGAGCCGCCCCACCACCCGAACAGCTTCTGCAGCGCGTGGGCGCCCAGCACCACCCCGAGCCCGACGCGCAACACCAGCAAACCGAGATGCTGGGTGCCGCGCTTGCCGACCACCGGGTGCCGTTCGTCGTCCTCGGCCGCGTCGATCTCGGCGGGCTCGGCCGGGGTGCCCGACGCCGGCTGCGGCTGCACGTACGGCAGCGGTTCCTGCTGGTCGAGCAGGTGATACGACGAGCCGCCCGCCGGGCCGGGGTCCTGGTAGGGGATCACGGTGGTGGTCCCGAAGTCGCCCGGGTACCCGACCGGGGTCAGGTCGTCTTCCGGGTCGACCACCCGCGCCGTGGCGGGGCGCGCCGGGATCGGCTCTTGGCCTTCGTCGGGCCGTTCCCAATGTCCGTCATCAGGTTGACTGGTCACGGGTGTCAGGGTAAGGGCAGTTGCCCTCGAATTGGGGATTTGAGCGGCGCTTTCGCCGAAGAATCGGCGCAAACCGTGCCAAATCGGTCCGGTTTGTCACCAATCGGTCTCGGCATCGTTCCGAAACGGTGAACCTCCGCCCGGGCCGGCCCCGGCGGGCACGTCCGTGGCGGCGTGTGGCGCTGCAGCCCGCAATGTCCGTAGCCTGTCGATCATGCGAGTGGGGCGATCACGGCGGGCGGTTCGGTGCGGGCTCGCCGCGCTGTCCGCGGTGATCCTGGTTTCGAGCGGCTGCGCAAAGTTCAACGACGCCCAGTCCCAGCCGTTCACCACCAACCCCGAGCTCAAGCCCCAGCCCAGCTCGACGCCTCCCCCGCCGCCGCCGCTGCCGCCCACGCCGTTCCCCAAGGCGTGCCCCGCGCCCGGGGTGATGCAGGGCTGCCTGGAGAGCACCAGTGGCCTCATCATGGGGCCCGACAGCAAAACCGCCCTGGTCGCCGAGCGCACCACCGGGGCGGTCAAGGAGATCGCGGTCAACGCCGAGCCGAAGGTCAAGATGGTGATCCCGGTCGACCCGTCCGGCGACGGCGGCCTGATGGACATCGTGCAGTCGCCCACCTACCAGCAGGACCGGCTGATGTACGCCTACATCAGCACGCCGTCGGACAACCGGGTGATCCGCATCGCCGACGGCGACATCCCGAAGGACATCCTGACCGGGATTCCCAAGGGCGCCACCGGAAACACCGGGGCCCTGATCTTCACCAGCCCGACCACGCTGGTGGTGCTGACCGGCGACGCGGGCAACCCGGCCATGGCCGCCGACCCCAAGTCGCTGGCCGGCAAGGTGCTGCGCATCGAGCAGCCGACCACCATCGGCCAGGCGCCGCCGACGACGGCGCTGTCCGGCGTCGGCGCCGGCGGCGGCCTGTGCACCGACCCCGTCGACGGCTCGCTGTATGTCGCCGACCGCACCCCCACCGCCGACCGGTTGCAGCGCATCACCAAGACCTCCGAGGTCTCCACGGTGTGGACGTGGCCGGACAAGCCCGGCGTGGCCGGGTGCGCGGCCATGGACGGGACGGTGCTGGTCAACCTGATCAACACCAAGCTGACGGTCGCGGTGCGGCTGGCGCCGAACACGGGCGCGGTGACCGGTGAGCCCGACGTCGTCCGCAAGGACACCCACGCCCACGCGTGGGCGCTGCGGATGTCGCCGGACGGCAACGTCTGGGGCGCCACCGTCAACAAGACCGCCGGCGACGCCGAGAAGCTCGACGACGTGGTGTTCCCGTTGTTCCCGCAGGGCGGCGGCTTCCCGCGCAACAACGACGACAAGACCTAAGAGCTGACCTCGCGCTACCCCTGACCGCAGGCCGACAGGACCAGCTCGCGCACCCGCGCCGCGTCGGCCTGACCGCGGGTGGCCTTCATCACCGCACCGACGATCGCGCCGGCCGCGGCGACCTTGCCGCCGCGAATCTTCTCCGCCACATCGGGATTGGCGGCCAGCGCCTCGTCGACGGCCGCCTGGGTCACCGAGTCGTCGCGCACCAGCTCCAGGCCGCGGGCGGTCATCACCTGCTCGGGCTCGCCCTCCCCGGCCAGCACGCCCTCCACGACATCGCGGGCCAGCTTGTTGGACAGCTTCCCCTCGTCGACCAGTGCGATCACCTTCGCGACCTGGGCCGGGGTGATGGGCAGTTCGTCCAACGCGACGTTGGCCTCATTGGCCTTCTGCACCAAGAAGTTTCCCCACCAGGAGCGGGCCTCCTTGCTGGACGCGCCCTGCGCGACGGTCGCGGCGACCAGTTCGACGGCGCCCGCGTTGACCAGGTCGCGCATCACCTCGTCGGAAACGCCCCACTCCTGCTGAATCCGCTTGCGGCTCAACCACGGTAGCTCGGGAATGGTCTGCCGCAGCCGCTCGACGAGCTCGCGGCTGGGCGCGACGGGCTCCAGGTCGGGCTCGGGGAAATAGCGGTAGTCCTCGGCGGTCTCCTTGACGCGGCCCGGGCTGGTGTAGCCGGACTCGTGAAAGTGCCTGGTTTCCTGGATGATTCGGCCACCCGATGCCAAAACGGCGCCCTGGCGCTGCATCTCGTAACGCACGGCGACCTCGACACTCTTCAGCGAGTTGACGTTCTTGGTCTCGGTCCGGGTTCCGAACTCGGCCGTCCCGACCGGCTTCAGCGACACGTTGGCGTCGCATCGCATCGAGCCCTGGTCCATCCGGACATCGGAAACGCCCAACGCGCGCAACAGGTCTCGCAGCGCCGTCACATAGGAGCGGGCGATCTGCGGGGCCCGCGCCCCGGCCCCGACGATGGGCTTGGTGACGATCTCGATCAGCGGCACCCCGGCCCGGTTGTAGTCGATCAGCGACGTCGTCGCGCCGTGGATGCGGCCCGTCTCGCTGCCGATGTGGGTGAGCTTACCGGTGTCCTCCTCCATGTGGGCGCGCTCGATCTCCACCCGCCAGGTGCTGCCGTCTTCCAGGGGCGCGTCGAGGTGGCCGTCGATGGCGATCGGCTCGTCGTACTGCGAGATCTGGTAGTTCTTCGGCATGTCCGGATAGAAGTAGTTCTTCCGGGCGAAGCGGCACCAGGGCACGATCTCGCAGTTGAGCGCGAGCCCGATCCGGATCGCCGACTCCACCGCGGCCTGGTTGAGCACCGGCAGCGAACCGGGCAGGCCCAGGCACACCGGGCACACCTGCGTGTTGGGCTCGGCGCCGAAGGCGGTGGCGCAGCCGCAGAACATCTTGGTCGCGGTGGACAGCTCGACGTGCACCTCGAGGCCCAGCACCGGGTCGAAGCGCGCGACGACGTCGTCGTAATCCAGCAGGTCAGCGCCCGAAGCCCGGGGCGCGCCGGCGGCAACAGTCATGGGGTCGATCCTAGTGGGGATCGCGAGGGCGGCAGGGCCGGGCGGCTATCCGCGGGCCCGCTCGATGCGCCGGCCCGGGGCCATGCCGGCCAGCGCGGCCGCCAGCTCCAGGTAGGCGCGCCGGCTTTCCCTGCTCAACCGGTCCAGCCCGATCTCCTTGCCCTCGTGCACGTGCCGATCGAACGGCAACTCCACGGTGGTGGCGACCCGGGCGGACAACTCCTCGAGTTCCTTGACCGCAACCGCGCCCGGCTTGGCGGGCTCGATGTGGTTGATCGCAAGCACCGTCGACTTCATCAGTCGCGGATATCCGTTGTTGCACAACCACTCCAGCGTCGTCCGGGTCTTGCGCACGGCGTCGATCGAGGTGCTGGTGACCAGCACCAGCGCCCGTGACTCCGGCAGGACGGCGTCCATCACGGCCGAGTTGATCACCTTGACGCAGTCGATCAGCATCACCGAATACTGGTTCCGCAGAATCGAGAACGCCTTGACCACGTCGGGGCGGTCCAGTCGCCAGTCGGTGCGCGCGTAGTCCGGCAGCCCGAGCACCTCCAGCCCGAAGCTGTTCATGTGGGTGTGCGCCCGGATGTCCCGGTACTGGGTGGGCGCGTCGTCCAGCAGCAGGTCGGCCATGCTCAGCGGGTTCCGCCGGCCATGCCGGTCGGCCAGGTCCCCGCCGTCGAGGTCGACGGCGATCACCCGGTCCTCGCGCACCCGGGCGAACGTCGACCCGAGCGCCTCGACCACCGCGGTCTTGCCGACGCCGCCCTTGAAGTTGAGGACCGCGATGGGAAACACCCCGCCCAGCACCGTGCGCCGGATGCGCTCCTCCAGCTCGTGCTCGTACGTCGTCGCCTTGCCCGGACCCAGATCGATTCCGGTGACGCGGCGGATCAGGTCTCGCCAGCTGAACCCGGCCGAATCCGCTTCGTCCTGCCGGTTGAGGCCGTCGAGCGCGGTCCCGCCGCGCAGCAGCTCCGGGCGAAACCACGGCGGGGGCACGCGCCGCGGCGGGGCGGGCGCGGTCGGCGGCGCCGGCGGGGCCGGTCCGGGTGGCTGTCGGCGCTCGGCCGCGCCGCGACGGTAGGGTTCCGGCGCGGTGACCGCCGTCGCGTCGGCGTCGGCGCGCCTGGAGGCTGCGGGTGGCGGGCGCCCTCGCGGGCCCGCTCCCCCCGCCGGTCCGGCGGGTTGCTGAACCATTCCGCGAACCGAACCGCGGTTGCTCATACCCCCGGGTATAGCCCCTTGGGACCCGCGGTTAAACCACGAAAATGTGCCCGGCACCGGGACCGGGCACTTCGGCCGGCAAATTCAGCCAATCGTCAGGCCGGTGCTACCCGATGTTTGCCCGATCCAGCTTGCTCAACCCGCCATCAACCGAAGAAAGCGGCGGCGTCGTCGTAGCGGCTTTCGGGCACCAGCTTGAGCTGGCGCACGGCGTCCGCCAGCGGCACCCGGCCGATGTCCTGGCCGCGCAGCGACACCATCTGGCCGTACTCGCCGGCGTGCGCCGCGTCGGCGGCGTTCACGCCGAACCGGGTGGCCAGCACCCGGTCGTAGGCCGTCGGGGTGCCGCCCCGCTGGACGTGGCCCAGCACGGTCACCCGGACCTCCTTGTTGATCCGCTTCTCCACCTCGGCGCCCAGCTGGGCGGCCACGCCGGTGAAACGCTCGTGGCCGAACTCGTCAATTCCGCCCTCGCGCAACGAGATCGAGCCGGGGATGGGCTTGGCGCCCTCGGCGACCACGCAGATGAAGTGCGAATCCCCGCGCTGGAAGCGCCTTTTCACGAGCCGGCACACCTCCTCGACGTCGAAGGGCTGTTCGGGGATCAGCGTCATGTGCGCGCCGGAGGCCAGCCCGGAGTTGAGCGCGATCCACCCGGCGTGCCGGCCCATCACCTCCACCAGCATCACGCGCTGGTGTGATTCCGCGGTGCTGTGCAACCGGTCGATGGCTTCGGTGGCCACCGTCAGGGCGGTGTCGTGGCCGAAAGTCACGTCGGTGCAGTCGATGTCGTTGTCGATTGTTTTCGGCACGCCGACGACGGGCACGTTCTCCTCGGACAGCCAGTGCGCGGCGGTCAGCGTGCCCTCACCGCCGATGGGGATGAGCACGTCGATGCCGTTGTCGTCCAGGGTCTGCTTGATCTGGTTCAGCCCGGCGCGCAGCTTGTCGGGGTGCACGCGGGCGGTGCCCAGCATCGTCCCGCCCTTGGCCAGCAGCCGGTCGTTGCGGTCGTCGTTGGCCAGCTGCATGCGCCGGTTCTCCAGCAACCCGCGCCACCCGTCCTGAAATCCCACCACCGACGAGCCGTATCGGGAGTCGCAGGTGCGCACCACCGCCCGGATGACGGCGTTGAGGCCCGGGCAGTCGCCGCCCCCGGTGAGAATTCCGATCCGCATGCCCTTATCTTGCCCTGCCGCCAGTTAGTGGCGCGAGCAGACGCAAAAGCACCCAAAACGGGCCGTTTTGGGGTGCTTTTGTGTCTGCTCGGCGCTAAATGGCCGTCGGCAGCGGCCCGCGGGCGGCCTCGTAGGCCGCGCCCACTTTGTACAGGCGATCGTCGGCCAGTGCGGGCGCCATGATCTGCAGCCCCACCGGCAGGCCGTCGTCTTCGGACAGTCCCGACGGCACCGACATGCCGCAGTGCCCGGCCAGGTTCAGCGGCAGCGTGCACAGGTCGAACAGGTACATGGCCAGCGGGTCGTCGACCTTTTCGCCCAGGCCGAACGCCGTGGTCGGCGTCGCCGGTGACACCAGGACGTCCACGGACCGGTAGGCCTCGTCGAGGTCGCGGGCGATCAGCGTGCGCACCTTTTGCGCCTGGTTGTAGTAGGCGTCGTAGTAGCCCGCCGAGAGCGCGTAGGTGCCGATCATGATGCGCCGCTTGACCTCCGGGCCGAAACCGGCCGCCCTCGTCAGCGCCATCACCTCCTCGGCGCTGTGCGTGCCGTCGTCGCCGACCCGCAGCCCGTACCGCATCGCGTCGAACCGCGCCAGGTTGCTGGACACCTCCGACGGCAGGATCAGGTAATAGGCGGCCAGCGCGTGATCGAAGTGCGGGCAGTCGACCTCGCTGACCTCGGCGCCCAGGGCGGTCAGCTGCTCGACGGCGGCCCGAAACGACGACAGCACGCCCGGCTGGTAGCCCTCGCCGCGCAGCTGCTTGACCACGCCGACGCGCACGCCGCGCAGGTCACCGTCCGCACCGGCCCTGGCGGCGCCGACGACGTCGGGCACCTCGGCGTCGAGGGATGTCGAGTCGCGGGCGTCGTGTCCGGCGATCACCCGGTGCAGCAGCGCGGTGTCGAGCACGGTGCGCGCGCACGGGCCGCCCTGGTCGAGCGACGACGCGCAGGCCACCAGCCCGTAGCGGGACACCGTGCCGTAGGTGGGTTTGACGCCGACCGTCGCGGTGAGCGCTGCCGGCTGGCGGATCGAGCCGCCGGTGTCGGACCCGATGGCCAGCGGCGCCTGGAACGCCGCCAGCGCCGCCGCGCAGCCCCCGCCGGAGCCGCCGGGCACCCGCTCGACGTTCCAGGGATTGCGCGTCGGGCCGTAGGCGGAGTTTTCGGTCGAGCTGCCCATCGCGAACTCGTCCATGTTGGTCTTGCCCAGGATCGGGATGCCGGCGGCGCGCAACCGGGCGGTGAGGGTGGCGTCATACGGCGAGCGCCAGCCCTCGAGGATCTTGGACCCGCAGGTCGTGGGCATGTCGGTGGTGGTGAACACGTCCTTGAGCGCCAGCGGCACCCCGGCCAGCGCCGACGGCGGCCCCTCGCCCGCGGCCAGCGCCTTGTCGACGGCCGCCGCCGCCGCCAGCGCCGCGTCGGCCGCCACGTGCAGAAACGCGTGGTAGCGGTCGTCGGTGTCTTCGATCTGCCGCAGGCACGCCCGCGTGACCTCGACCGACGACAGCTCCCCGGCGGCGATCTGGGCCGCCAGCGTCGCGGCGTCGGACCGGATGATTTCGGTCACTCCTCGTCCCCCAGGATCTGGGGGACGGCGAAGCGGCCGTCGACGGCCTCGGGCGCGGCGGCCAGCGCCTCGGCCTGCGTCAGGCACGGCGTCGTCTCGTCGGGCCGGGTGACGTTGACGTCCTTGAGCGGGTTGTCGGTCGGTTCGACGCCGGTGACATCGACCGCCTGGACCTGGCTGACGTGGGTCAGGATGGCGTCGAGTTGGCCGGCGAAGCTGTCCAACTCGGCGTCGGTCAACGCCAGCCGGGCCAGCCTGGCGAGGTGCGCCACCTCATCGCGGGAGATCTGGGACACGAGCGAAAAGCCTACCCAGGGGCTGGTGTGCGGCCGAAATGCCGGGGACGCCCCGCTGTGCGACAGTGGGCGCGTGCCGTCGTATCTGTTGCGCATCGAGCTGCTGGACCGCCCGGGAAGCCTGGGCTCGCTGGCGGTCGCGCTCGGTTCGGTGGGCGCCGACATCCTGTCGCTCGACGTGGTGGAGCGCCGCTCCGGTTATGCGACCGACGATCTCGTGATCGACCTGCCGCCGGGGGCGATGCCGGACACGTTGATCACCGCCGCCGAATCGCTTAACGGTGTTCGGGTGGACAGCGTGCGTCCGCACACCGGGCTGCTGGAGGCGCACCGTGAGCTGGAGCTGCTGGACCATGTCGCCGCGGCCGGCGACAACGCGTCGCGGCTGCGGGTGCTGGTCGACGAGGCGCCGCGGGTCCTGCGGGTGAGCTGGTGTGCGGTGCTGCGCGGCTCGGGCGGGGAGCTGCACCGCCTGGCGGCCAGCCCGGGCGCCCCGGAAACCAAGGCGGATTCGGCGCCGTGGCTGCCGATCGAGCAGGCCGTCGCGCTGGACGGTTCCGCCGAGTGGGTGCCGCAGGCGTGGCGCAACATGGACATCACGATGGTCGCCGCGCCGTTGGGCGATCCGCACACGGCGGTGGTGCTGGGCCGCCCGGGCCCGGAATTCCGGCCGTCGGAGGTGGCGCGGCTGGGTTACCTGGCCGGGATCGTTGCCACCATGCTGCGCTGACCGCAGTGACTAGCTACAGAGTCATGTGCTGCTGGCCGTATTCAACTGGCGGACAAGCCGTTCGCCTGATTCCAGCAGCCGGCTTTTCACTTCGTCGAGGCCGGCGTCGATCAGGCGGTGGTTGCGTTTGCGCCAGCGGCCGCCGATCATCACTGCTTCGATGTTGGCGACGCCGGCGCTCAGTGCGGCGGCGATTGGGTCGTGCGCCGGCCAGAGGTTCAACGCTCGCGCATCGATGACGACCAGGTCGGCTTGCATGCCCGGCTCTATTCGGCCGACCCGGCCGGCCAGCCCGAACGCTCGTGCTCCCTCGACGGTCGCCCACGACAGTGCCTGCTTGCTGGTGACCGACGGTGTTGTGCACATCAGGCCGGTTGCTTGCCGGTGCTCCTCATGGTCGAGACCGCGCTGGTGCGCCAGTGCGATCCGTGCCGCGGTCAGGATTTCGCCGGAGACCGCGGTTTCGGTGTCGGTGCCCAATGACGGCGCCGCACCCCGTCGCAGCAATCGCCCGGTGATGGGCACGCCGTGGCCGTGGCTGAGCTCGTTTTCCGGTGTGGCGGTAAAGCTGACGCCCATGTCGACCAGCGTGTCGACCCACTGGCAGGTGAGACCGGCACCGTGCACGACGTTGGTGTGAGCCCCGAACAACCCCGCTGCGCGTACGGCTTCCCACGCGGCCGCCGGTTGACCGCCGCTTTGATGCATCGACACGATCAGGTCGCGCTCGGCGGCAGCACGGAAATCAGCCACGGCCACATCAGGTGTCGAGTACTGCGGCCCGCCGATTGCCATGCCAACGGTGATCAATTCGTGCGCTCTGGCCGAGCCGTCGAGCAGCCGGTCCACTTCGGCCAGCGGATGAGCGACATCGGGTGCTCTGTTCGGAGTGCCGTGCAGGAAGACGGCACGAATGCCGGACTCCTGCAGCCCTTCGACGGCGGCGTCAGTGTGTTCGGGAGTGGGATTGTTATGACACCAGTCTCCCAGAGTAGTTGTGCCGCAGTTGATTTGATTCAGGGCACCGGACAGGTTGCCGATGTAGATATCCGCTGGAGTGTAGTGTTCGGCGAGGCAACCATGCATGCGGTGCAGATATTGAGGCAATGTCCAGTCAGCGCCGGCAAACCGCAGCCCGCTCTGCCAGGTGTGCAGGTGCGCATTGACCAGGCCGGGGATGATGATGCGCCCGGATAAATCGACAGTCTCGGTTTCGGGCCGGTCAAGGTGCTCGCTGATGTCCGCGACGCGATCGCCGTCGATGACGATGTCGACGTGTTCTGCGTCGGGCCGCTGTGCTGACATGGTGATCACCTGCGCGCCGCGCAGCAGTGTCCGGCTCATAGATAAGCCACCGTCAGGCCGGGTCTGCGGCGTCCCACGGCACGGTGCCCGAAAGCCAATGGGTCACCCGCTCTTCCTGATCATTGCGGTGCAGATGCCGCGGCGGCTGGCCGAATGTGGCATAGGGGCGACAGCGGACCACAACACGATCCTCTTGGACGCGCATGGCCTCGATATGGGGGCGGGCTTCGTCGGGAAGCGGTTGGCCCGACATCCGTCCGCCAACCGCCATCATGACGTCGACCACCAGTTCGGGGTCGTCATCGATCACCGCGTCGGCATACACCTGCAGATACGCGAACGGCCAGCGCTCGTCGAGCACACACAGGCTCACCTTGCCGTCCCGAGCGATGACGCGAGCCTTGCCGCGTCCGGCCATCGTCGACACCAACAGCTCGTCGTCGTCGGTGGGAATGTAGTAGACGACCGACATTCCCGGCCCATCATTCTTCCGGCGGTAGCCGAACACACACGTGCGATGAGTCCGCACGAACTCGCGCCGCTCCGAAGGGAGCATGTCGCGGTCGGTGGGAACCGTGAATGGCTCCGTGGCAAGCGGTAAGAGCATGAATTGGTCGTCCTTTGTCATGTGCAGCCGATGCGGGGCGTACCCACGCCGAAGCAATAATGGATACATTGTTACCGATATTGCTTTCGCTTGTCAACCGTCGCCATACTGGGAGCGTGGCAACCGCACGCGGAACCGACGAAGCAAGCACCGCCCGCCGTTCCCGCGGACGCCCGCCGGTGCCGGTGGATCGGATCATCGACACGGCGCTGCAGATCGTGGACGAGGAAGGCGCGGACGCGTTGTCGATGAGGACGCTCGCGCAGCGACTGGAGTCGGGAACCGCCACGCTGTATCGCCACTTCGCCAACCGCGGCGAGGTGATTGCGCACGTGGTGGACCGCGTTTTCGGCGAGGTGGAGTTCAGCGCCGCGGAACTCGCAGCCATGGGTTGGCAGCGGGCGTGCGAGTCGTTCGCACAGGCCATGTTTGACGTGTTGCACCGCCACCGCAACGTGGCGCCGCTGCTTATCGAGCAGGTGCCGATGGGCCCTAACGCGATGGCGCAGCGCGAACGATTGTTGGAGGTCATGCTCGACAACGGATTTACTGCGCAGCACGCGGCGCGCTCGTATGCGACCGTGGCACGCTATGTGCTGGGCTTCGCCATCCAGCTCAGCGATCACCGAATCGACAATGCGGAACTCTCCCGCCTCTTCCGCAAGCTGGACCCGCAGCTGTTCCCCGCCACCCACACCGTGGCCGACTACCTGCCCGTACCGTTGGACGAGGAATTCGCGCTCGGCCTGGAGCTGATCATCGATGGTCTGGCAAAAATGCGCCGCCGCGTCGGGTCCGCAACCGCGCAATCCCCGGCCACTACCAGAGGTCGCCGATCACCGAGAACAAGGACTCAGCATCACTGAGGCACCTCATCGATCATCACTGAGGCACCTCATCGATCCGTTACACCTCGAGGGGGACCTCCATCGCCTGGCCGCAGTCGAATCCGAATGCTATCCTTACTCTTGATGACAAGTAAGGAGACGACCTCATGGATGCTGCTGCGAGGGTGACATCGAAAGGGCAGGTGACGGTCCCCAAGGCTGTACGTGATGCACTCGGCCTGAAGGAGGGCGATGAAATCGTCTTCCGGGTTGAGGGCAACCGAGCGGTGCTTGCACGAACACCCGACTTCCTGTCCCTGGCCGCGACGATCCGCGTGCCGGCGGCAAAGCGAAATGTCGCCTGGGATGAGGTCATCCGCCGCACCAGGTCGGATCGAGCCGCGGATCGACGGTGAGCGCGTTTGTCGACACGAACGTCCTGGTCCGTCACCTGACCGGCGACCCGCCGGACATGGCGGCACGCGCGACCGCCTACCTCGGAGCTGAGCGTGAATTATTGCTGGCCGATCTCGTCGTCGCCGAGACAATCTATGTACTGGAATCGTTTTACGAGGCGCCGCGCGACCAAGTTGCTCAAGCGATGCGATCACTTGTCGCCTTGGACTCGATCCTCTGCGTGGACAGGGCACTGCTGCTGCGGGCGGTCGAGATCTACGAGACCGACCGCATCGACTTCGCAGAGGCATACCTCGTCGCGTGCGCAGAGAGCACGGGGATTGGCACGGTTGCGTCCTTTGACCGGTCCATCGACCGGATCAAGACGATCGAGCGGATTGAGCCACCGCCGGCCTGATGGCGGGGCCCATAGCAGACAATCCAGCGCGTTGTCCGCAAGCGCTGCCTGCTCAACGGTTCACGCGGAAACGCTTGATCCGCGATCCGGCTCCGGATACCAATTCGACTCGGCTTCTTGGCAACTCAAGGTGCGCCGCCAGTAACCGGACCACCGCGTCGTTGGCCTTGCCGTCAACCGGTCGCTCGCGGACGTAGATCGTCAACTCACCATTGGGACCGACCTCGACAAGGGGCCCCTTACGACTGCCGGGCTTTACCGTGACGATGACGTGGTCGACCATGCCGTACAACGCTACCGCCCGCACTCACGCGCCGCGGAACCGAACATACGGCTTCACCGGCGAATCTCAGCCGCGTGAAAGCGCCTGGCACCTATTGCTTTGTGCCCCAACAGGTTTAATTGAATTGGACCCGGCTTTGCTACAGGTCTAGTACAAGCCACAAGGCGGCAGCAACACGGCGCATCTCTTCCAGACTGAGATAACCGCGCTGTTGCCGAGCCGGCCGGGATCTACTGCCGCGGCTTGTTCAGCCAGCACGCGCGTCATGCACCCGTCGATCTCGACCTCGGGCCAAGCCTTGCGGCTCTGGCTGAGGTGGATGTGGGCGCGACGAGCCATGTCGATAGCGGCAGGTCGTCGGATTGAACCACGACGGAGCGTGAAGACGTCACCACGCACGCAGCGTCGCCATGTCGCGAAGCACACGAATCGCCTCGGCGCGGTCCGCCTCGTCAGCGGCGAGCTCCTCCGCCTCGGCGCGAATCGCTGCGGCGGCCTTTCGGCGTGCGGCGTCGACGAGCGCCGCCCGAACCGCCGCTGATATCGATGTCCCGTCCCTGGTCAGGACCGCAAGCGCCCGCGATGCATCCTCATCGGGCCGAAAGGTGATGGTGTCAGCCATGACGCCATTGTGCGACAGACTGCAAGACGACGGCTCAGCGCGCACCGGCACCGGAATCAGCGAGACGCAGGGCGCGATCCGGACATCACCGACGTGTCGCCGTCCTCCCACAGCAGCAACTGACGCACCGCCGCGCGCGGGCCGTAGGGCCGCAGCATCGTGCTGGCCGGGCGCGGGCGCACCCGCTGGGGCCACCAGAACCACCGGCCCAAAAGCGTTGCGACGGAGGGCGTCATGAAGGAACGCACGATCAATGTGTCGAACAAAAGGCCGAGGCCGATCGTTGTGCCGATCTGACCGAGGACCTGAAAACCGCTGAACACGAACGCGCACATGGTGACGGCGAAAACGATGCCGGCCGAAGTGACCACCGACCCCGAGCCGGCCATCGCGCGGATGATGCCGGTCTTCAACCCGGCATGGATCTCTTCCTTGAACCGCGAGATCAACAGCAGGTTGTAGTCGGATCCCACGGCCAGCAACAGGATCACGGCCAGCGCGAGCACCACCCAATACAGCTGGACCCCAAAGATGTACTGCCACACCAGCACCGAAAGCCCGAAGGATGCGCCCAGCGAAAGCGCAACCGTGCCGACAATGACCAGCGCCGCAACCAGGCTCCGCGTGATGATCATCATGATCAGCAGGATCAGGCTCAGGGCCGCGAGGGCCACGATCATCAGGTCGTACTTGGCGCCGTCCTGGATGTCCTTGTACGTGGCCGCGGTTCCGCCCACGTAGATCTTCGCGGCGGCCATGGGCGTGCCCTTCAGGGCCTCGTGCGCGGCCTTGGTGATCGGGTCGATGTGTGAGATGCCTTCCGGCGTCGCGGGGTCGCCGTCATGGGTGACGATCATGCGGGCGGCCTTGCCGTCGGGCGACAGGAACAGTTTCAGGCCACGCTTGAAGTCGGGATTATCGAATACCTCGGGAGGCAGGTAGAAGCTGTCATCGTTCTTTGCGGCATCGAACGCGCGCCCCAGCGCCGTCCCGTTGTCGATCGCTTCCTGCGTCTGGGCGTTGATACCCGACTGGGTGGCGTGGCTCGCCAAGGTCAATGCGCGATTGGTCTCCTGGCTATCGATCTGAGGCGGAATGAGCGCCACCAGCTTCGGCTGCAGCTCGTCGAGCTTATCCAAAGTGGCCGTGAGATTTTCGAATTTTTCGGTGAGCTGGTCGATGCCGTCCAGGGCGTCCAGAACGGACCTGATCGCCCAGCACGCGGGGATGTCGAAGCAATGCTTTTCCCAATAGAAATAGCTACGGATCGGCCTGAAGAAGTCGTCGAAATCCGCGATCTTGTTGCGCAGGTCCCTGATCGTGTCGACCGTGTCGTGAAAGCTTTGCGTTTCGCTGTGGGTGGCGGCGGCCAGCTGCTGCTGCAGCACGTACTGCTGCCTCAAATGTTGATCGTCTTCGATAATTCGCCGGCCTGCTTGAGTAGGTCGTCCGCTCGCTCTCGCTGGTACGTCAGGTTTTGCCGCTGGGCCGCGCTCTGATTGCTGACCACGAAGGCGAGCGAGCTGTGGTCGATCGGCGTCCCCAACGGCCGGGTGATGGTCTGGACCTGCGCGACGCCGGGCACGTGGAACACCGCCTTGGCCACCCGGTCCAGGATGAGCATGTCGGCCGGGTTACGCATGTCATGATCCGTTTCGACCATGAGCAATTCGGGCTCCAGCCGAGCGCGCGAAAAATGCCGCTCGGCAGCGGTGTAACCGACATTGGCCGGTGCGCTTTGGGGCATGTAGGGGCGGGTGTCGTAACTCGTCTTGTATCCGGGCAACGCGAGCAGACCCACCAGGGCCAGCGCGCACGCCGCTGTGAGGACGGGAGCGGGCCACCGAACGATGGCGGTGCCGATCCGCCGCCATCCCCGGGTTCTCATCGCGCGCTTCGGCTCGAAGATGCCCACCAGGGCGCCCAGGGTGAGTACGGCCGGTCCGAGGGTAAGCGAGGCGACGAGCGCGACGAGGATGCCCAGCGCAGCCGGGATTCCCAGACTTTGGAAATAGGGCAGCCGGGTGAAGCTGAGGCAAAACACGGCGCCGGCGACGGTCAAGCCCGAACCCAAGACGATGTGGGCCGTTCCGCGATACATCGTGTGGTACGCGGTTTCCTTGTCCTCGCCTGACCCGCGCGCTTCTTGGTAGCGGCCGACGAAGAAGATCGCGTAATCCGTTCCGGCGGCGATCACCAGCAACGTCAGCAGATTCGTCGCGTACGTCGACAGCCCGATTATTCCCTCATTCCCGAGGAAGGCGACGAGCCCGCGGGCCGCGGACATCTCGATGAGGACGGTGAAGAGAACGAGGAGCGTCGTGAGGACGGAGCGATATACGAAGAACAGCATCAGCGCGATCACCCCGATGGTGATCGCGGTGACCTTTGCGGTGCCCTTGCTGCCGACGTCGAACTGATCGGAGATCAGTGGGGCCGCGCCGGTGACATAGGCTTTGACGCCCGGCGGTGGTTGCATGTGCTCGACGATGTCGCGAACCGCGCCCACGCCCTCATTGGCCAATGCCGAGCCTTGATTGCCCGCGAGAAACAGCTGGACGTAGGCGGCCTTGCCGTCCGTGCTCTGGGATCCGGCCGCGGTCAGGGTGTCTCCCCAGAAGTCCTGGACGTGCTCGACGTGCTTGCGGTCCCGCTCGAGCTTGCGGATCATCGCGTCATAGAACTGGTGGGCGTCCGCGCCGAGCGGCTTGTCGCCTTCCAGGACGATCATCGCCGAGCTGTCCGTGTCGAACTCGTGGAACGCTTCGCCGATGCGCTTGATCGCCTTCAGTGATGGCGCGTCTGGCGAGTTCAGCGCCACATTGTGTGTTTTGCCAACGTCTTCCAGCTGCGGCACCGCAACGTTCGTGATGGCGGCCAGCGCCACCCAGAACAACAGGATCGGCAGCGCTAGCCGGCGGATAGTGTGCGGCACCCGGGGCCGCGACTGTTGATGGTTGCTCATCCAGACTTATCCAGACTTATCCAGGCAGAAGGTGTAGGCAGCGACTTTGTTGACGGTGCGTTCAGCTTTGACCTCGCCGTTGACGGTGATGCGGCACCCGAGGGTGTCGCCATTTCCCTGTGCCACAACGTTGCCCACGACCGCCGGCTCGGTCGTGGTGATCGTGTACGACCATGGCAGGGGCGCGTTCTTGACTTCCTGCGGCTGCGCGTTGACGTCAAGGTAGTTGATGGTGGCCACCGCGCCCGGCGAGCCGAAGACCTCGAGAACCACCTGTTTGGGGTTGAACGGGACGATCTCGTTGGCGAGGCCGCTGTTTGCCGTGGTGCTGTAGTGCGAGCCGAAGATTCCGTGCAGGCGATCAATCGCGAATCCCACAAGGGCGATCACCAGCGCCGCGACCAGCACCATCCAGCCTCGTCGGACGATGGTCGCAATCGAAATCCCCTTCACCCGCTAGCCTTTCGATCATCGGGCGATGCGGTCAACCTCGATGGGAGGGCGGCTGCCGGCGCTTCAGCGGTTGATCCCTTGGTCTGACAGTACGGTACTGAACCGTACTGCACAAGAGACGCGAGCGTACACATTCATCGTCGGGATCGGGTGAGGCCGGGGATGATGACGTCGTCGACGAGAACCTGCACGGTGCGACGGGTGGGCGGCCGGCCCGGGATGATGGACCGGAAGATGAGATAGCCGGGCAGCAGGTCCCAGAGTTCGTCGGTGATGTCCCCCTGGTTGATCTCGCCACGATCAACGGCCTGTTGCAGCACGTGCCGTATGAGAGCCTTGCGCTGATCGATGAATTGACGTTGCATCACCTCGTTGAGTGCCGGGTTGCGCGACACCTCGACCATCACCGCGCGGATCGTGCTGGCGAGCTGGCGTGTCTCCTGACAGCAGACCTCGCCCAGCCGTAGCAAGTCGCCCCGCAATGTGCCGGTCTCCGGCGCGACCGCGACTTGACGGATGCCCTCGATGAAGGCGGCCAACACCAGTTCGGCCTTCGAGGGCCAGCGCCGGTACACGGTGGCCTTGCTGGCGCGGGCGGCGCTGGCCACCTCGTCCACAGTCAGCCGGTCATAGCCGTGTTCCTGCAGCAGCCGCAGAGTCACCGCAAGCAACTCGGCTTCGCGGGGCGACCACGGTGATGCCTCCCCACACCGATCGGCAGTCTGGGTCATAGCGCACACAATAGGCCCGGCGGGGCTGTACGGTCCAGTACCGTACTCGTCACTCCGCCGATTCGGCGGCGTCCTCCCCGACCGGCGGTCCCTCCTCGAGCAGCCGGCGAAACCCGTCCTCGTCCAGGATCGGCACGCCCAGCTCGACGGCCTTGTCGTACTTGGATCCCGGCGAGTCGCCGGCGACGACGTAGTCGGTCTTCTTCGACACCGACCCGGCGGCCTTGCCGCCGCGCGCCACGATCGCCTCCTTGGCGTCGTCACGCGAGAAGCCCGTCAGCGAGCCGGTGACCACGATGGTCAGCCCGGACAGGGTGCGCGGCACGCTTTCGTCGCGCTCGTCGGCCATCCGCACCCCGGCGGCTCGCCACTTGTCGACGATCGCGCAATGCCAGTCGACGGTGAACCACTCGGCGAGCGACTCGGCGATCGTCGGGCCCACACCCTCCACCGCGGCCAGCTCTTCGGTGGACGCCGAGGTGATGGCGTCCAGGCTGCCGAACTCCGTCGCCAGCGCCCGGGCCGCGGTGGGGCCGACGTGCCGGATGGACAACGCCACCAGCACCCGCCACAGCGGCACCTCCTTGGCCTTGTCGAGGTTGGCCAGCAGCCGCTTGCCGTTGGCCGACACCGCGCCGCTCTTGGTGGTGAACAGCTCGGTGCGCAACAGGTCGTCCTCGGTGAGCGAGAACAGATCCCCCTCGTCGCCGATCACCTGGGCCTGCAACAGCGCGATGGCGGCCTCGTAGCCCAGCCCCTCGATGTCGAACGCGCCGCGGCCGGCGACGTGAAAAACCCGCTCCCGCAACTGCGCCGGGCAGGAGCGCGCGTTGGGGCAACGGATGTCGGCGTCACCCTCCTTGGCCGGCGCCAGCCTGGTGCCGCACTCGGGACACTTGGTGGGCATCACGAATTCGCGTTCGGAGCCGTCGCGCAGGTCGACGATGGGGCCCAGCACCTCGGGGATCACGTCGCCGGCCTTGCGGATCACCACGGTGTCGCCGATCAGCACCCCCTTGCGCTTGACCTCACTGGCGTTGTGCAGCGTGGCCAGCCCCACCGTGGATCCGGCGACCTGCACCGGCGTCATGAACGCGAACGGCGTGACGCGCCCGGTGCGCCCGACGTTGACCCGGATGTCGAGCAGCTTGGTCTGCACCTCCTGCGGCGGGTACTTGTAGGCGATCGCCCACCGCGGCGCCCGCGACGTGGAGCCGAGCCTGCGCTGCAGGGTCACATCGTCGACTTTGACTACCACACCGTCGATTTCGTGATCCACGTCGTGGCGGTGCTCGCCCCAGTAGGCGATGCGCTCGTGCACGCCGGCCACGTTTTCCACCCGGGTGGTGTGCTCGGAGACGGGCAGGCCCCAGGCCCCCAGCGCCAGGTACGCGTCGTGCAGGGTGGCCGGCCGGAATCCCTCGGCGTGGCCCACCCCGTGGCAGATCATCCGCAGCTTGCGGCGCGCGGTCACCGCGGGGTCCTTCTGACGCAGCGAGCCCGCGGCGCTGTTGCGCGGGTTGGCGAACGGCGTCTTGCCGTCCTCGACCAGCGCGGCGTTCAGCGCCTCGAAATCGGCGAGCCGGAAGAACACCTCGCCGCGCACCTCGAGGACATCGGGTATCGGGTAGCCGTCGCCGGCGGTCAGCCGCTCCGGGACGTCGTCGATGGTGCGCGCGTTCAGCGTGACGTCCTCGCCGGTGCGCCCGTCGCCGCGGGTGGCCGCCCGGACGAGGCGCCCGTCGCGATACACCAGTGACAGGGCGACCCCGTCGATCTTGAGCTCACACAGGTACGGCACGTCCTTGCCGACCTCGGCGCGCACCCGCGCGGCCCACTGGTCCAACTCCTCGGTGCTGAACACGTTGTCCAGGGACAGCATCCGCTCCAGGTGCTCGGCCGGCATGAAGTCCGTGGCGAAGCCCGCACCGCCGACGAGCTGGGTGGGCGAGTCGGGCGTGCGCAGCTCGGGATGCTGCTCCTCGAGCTCGCCGAGTTGCCGCAGCAGCTCGTCGAATTCGGCGTCGGAGATGATCGGCGCGTCGCGCACGTAGTACCGGAACTGGTGTTCGCGCACCTCGTCGGCCAGCTCCCGCCAATGGCGCCGCACCTCGGGCGGGACGGGATCATCGGCTGGCGAGCTCACCTTCGCAGGCTATCGAAGGTCGCCGACACCTCACTGCTCGACATCTTCTTCTACAAAAGCCCGCAACCGCTCCACCGCGGCGTCCCACCGCCGCGACAACTGGGTCAGGTAGTCGCTGGCGCGGGCCAGCGGTTCGGTCCGCACCGTCCAGATGCGTTCCCGCCCGCGCCGGCTGCTGGTGACCAGACCCGCGGCCTGCAGCTGCTGCAGGTGCTTGCTGGCCGCCTGCCGGGTGACCGGGACGACGGTGGTGACCTGCGACGTCGAGCACGGCCCGGCGTCGCACAGTCGCACGATGATGCGCAGCCGGTTCGGGTCGCCGAGCGCGTCGAACAGCGGCGCACCGACCGCGCCGGCCGCGCTCACACCCGGGCGCCCTCGACGTAGCGGCGCACGAGGTCGGCCTGGATGGCCCAGCCCTCGCTGTTGGCGTCGAACGCGGAAGCGCGGCGCGCCGCCGGGATGGCGTCGAAACCGGATTCGGTGATGGTGAGCAGCACCCCGTCGTCGGTCTCCGCCAGGGTGAACTCCACCAGCGTGGTGGGCTCCTGGTCGACATCCGGCTCGCCCGCGCACGGATGCCAGCGGTAGGCGAAGCGCCGCCGCGGTTCGATCGCGACGATCTGCCAGGTGCTGCGCACCCCGGCGTGCGGCTCCTGCCGCTTGGCGACCTCGTCGTCGACGGTGGTCGGGGTGATCACCGCGCCGACGGAGGCGCCCTCGACGAAGGGCCCGTCGAAGCGGACGCCGAACCAGCGGCCGAACTCCTCGGCGTCGCTGATGGCCCGCCACACCCGGTCCAGCGGCGCGCGCAACAGTGCTTGCTTCTCGATGCGATCAGTACTCATATGCAACCTCCTGGTTGCCTTTCAGCAAAGCACAAGGTGCGGCGATATGCAACCAATTAGTTGCCTATGTGATGGCGTCCGGGTCTTGCGCGAACGCGTCGGCGGCCCGGCGCGCGAGCCCGATCGCGGTGCGGGCCCACTGCGGCGTGGCCGTCGCCAGGCCGCACGCGGGCGTGACGCCGATGCGACCGCGCAGCGCCGCGCGGCCGAACCCGAGCCGGTCGGTCACCGCCACGACCGCGCCGGCCACCTCCTCCGCCGACGGCGTCTTGTCCGGGGCGCTCGCGGGCACCACGCCGAGCACGACGGCGCGGCCGGACTCGACGAACGCCGCCACACCGTCCCGGTCCGCCGCGCGTAACGCGCCGGCGTCCACCGACACCGCACTAATAGCGCTGCGCCGCAACAGATCCCACGGCAGGCCCGGGGCGCAGCTGTGCACCAGCACCTCGACGCCCGCCGCGCCGACGCAGGTGTCCAGCAGCGCCGCGGCCACCGCCTCGTCGAGCGCGGCGACCGGGCTCAGCGCGGTCACCCCGGTCAGCTCCCCGCCCAGGGCGGCCGGCAGCGACGGCTCGTCGAACTGGACCACCACCGTGGTGTCGAGCCGGCGGGCCAGCGCCGCGCGATGCGCGGCCACCCCCTCGGCGAGCGAGGCCGCCAGGTCGCGCGCCGCGCCGGAATCGGTGATCGCCCGGTGACCGGAGGCCAGCTCGAGCCCGGCGGCCAGCGTGATCGGCCCCGGCGCCTGCACCTTGACCACACGACCGACGCCGCGCAGGCCCGCCGACTCCCAGGCCTCCTCCAGGGCGTCGCAGTCCTCGTCGAGCAGGCTGACCGCCCTGCGCGTCACCGCGCCGGGCCGGGCGGCGACGCGATAGCCGCGCGGCACCGTGTCGATGGCCACGTCGATCAGCAATGCGCCCGCGCGGCCGAGCAGGTCGGCGCCGACGCCACGGGCCGGCAGCTCGACGATGTGCGCCAGCGCGTCCGCCAGCTCGCCGACGACGACCTCGGCGGCCCGCCGCGGGGCGGTGCCGGGCCACGACCCGACTCCGCTGGCCGTCGCGAAGACGTTGGCGAAAACACTCACCCGGCAACCGTATTCGACCTCCCGCCGCGGAACGCTCGCCAGGGGTGTTTGCAGGGAGGCCGGCCGGGTAGGTTCGAGCCGAGAAGGGTGCGAACGTGTCGCTGACGGGGAGACTGGCGCGGCCGCTGATGCTGTGCGGCGCGGCGCTGCTGGCGGCGGCGTGCACCCGGGTGGTGGACGGCGCGGCGGTCCCGGCGTTCGGCGGGGCCCACCGGGGCGTGCAGGGGGTCAACGTCGACGCGATCCTGCTGGACCAGCCGCGGATGCAGGCCATCACCGGCGCCGGCCAGCACCTGACGATCATCCCCACGATGGACGACACCAGACCGGTGGACGTCGACGCGCTGGCCGATCACACCCCGCGGGAGTGCCGGTTCCTGTTCGCCGAGACGGCGACGTTCGGGCCCGACGTCGCGGAGTTCCACAAGACCACCTTTCAAGACCCGCCCGACGGCGCGCTGATCTCCGAGGGCGCCGCGGCCTATCCGGATGCGGCAACCGCGCGGCGCGCCTTCGGCGCGCTGGTGAGCACCGTCGGGACCTGCGCGGACGGCTCGGACGGCCAGCTGTTCGTCGGCGAGTGGAAGGCCGACGGAAGCTCGCTGCACATGCGGCCCGGCGGCTGCGGCCGCGACTACCGGGTGCTGTCGGTGGCCCTGCTGGAGGTCACGTTCTGCGGCTTCCCGCAAACGGTGTCCGACATCGTGATGACGAACATCGTCGCCAACGTGCCGGGCTAGCGCCGGCGGCCGGTGCGGGCGATGGTGGCGCTGCCCAACACCTCGTCGCCGTCGGCGTCCGGGCGATACAACACCAGCGTCTGGCCGGGCGCCACCCCGCGCAGCGGGGTGCGCAACCGCACGTCGAGTTCGTCGCCGACCAATTCGGCCACCGCACCGGCGGTTTCGCCGTGCGCGCGCACCTGAACCTCGCACTCGACGGGACCCGAGAACGCGGCCCCCGCGGTGAAGACCGGCGCCCGCCCGCTCAGCGAGAACACGTCGAGATCTGCCGCCTCGCCCACGTGCACGGTCGCGGTGTCGGCGTCGATCGCCGTCACGTAGCGGGGGCGGCCGTCGGGCCCGGGCCCGGCGATGCCAAGCCCCTTGCGCTGCCCGACGGTGAAGCCGTGCACCCCGTCGTGGGTGGCCAGCACCGCGCCGTGCGCGTCGACCACCGCGCCCCGGCGCACACCGATGCGCTCACCCAGAAACGCGCGGGTGTTGCCGGACGGGATGAAGCAGATGTCGTGGCTGTCCGGCTTCGCGGCCACCGCCAGGCCGCGGCGGGCGGCCTCGGCGCGGATCTGCGGCTTGCGGGTGTCCCCGATCGGGAATGCGGCGTGGCGCAACTGCTCTGCGGTCAACACGGCCAGCACGTAGGACTGGTCCTTGTCCCGGTCGACGGCGCGGCGCAGCCGCCCGGCGGACAACCGGGCGTAGTGCCCGGTGGCCACCGTGTCGAAGCCCAGCGCGAGCGCCCTCGCCGACAGCGCGGCGAACTTGATGCGCTGATTGCACCGCACGCAGGGGTTGGGGGTTTCCCCGCGGGCATACGACGATACGAAATCGTCGATCACGTCTTCTTTGAAGCGCTCCGCGAAATCCCAGACGTAGAACGGGATTCCGAGCACGTCGGCGACGCGGCGGGCGTCGGACGCGTCCTCCTTGGAGCAGCAGCCCCGCGAGCCGGTGCGCAGCGTGCCGGGCGCACTCGACAGCGCCAGGTGGACGCCGACCACGTCGTGGCCGGCGTCAACCATCCGGGCGGCGGCGACCGACGAGTCGACGCCACCGCTCATCGCAGCGAGGACCCTCACCGGGCCGCTCCCGCCGCGGCCAGGGCCGCGCGCCGGGCGCGCTCCACCGCGCCGGGCAGCACCTCCAGCACCGCGTCGATGTCGGCGTCAACGCTGGTGTGGCCCAGGGAAAGCCGCAGCGATCCGCGGGCGCTGGCCGGGTCGGCGCCCATCGCGAGCAGCACGTGCGACGGCTGCGCCACCCCGGCGGTACAGGCCGACCCGGTGGAGCACTCGATTCCGTTGGCGTCCAGCAACATCAGCAGCGCGTCGCCCTCGCAGCCGCGGAAGGTGAAGTGCGCGTTGCCGGGAAGCCGCAGCGGGTCGGCGGCGCCGTTGAGGATGACGTCGTCGATGCCGGTGAGCACGCCCTCGACCAGGCGGTCGCGCAGCCCCCGCAGCCGCGCGGCGTTGGCCGCGAGCCCGTCCACCGCGACCCGCGCCGCCGCCGCCATTCCGACGGCGCCGGCGACATCGGGTGTGCCGGAGCGGATGTCGCGCTCCTGCCCGCCGCCGTGCGACAGCGGCGCGCAGGCGACGTCGCGGCGCAGCAGCAGCGCCCCCACGGCCGGCGGGCCGCCGAACTTGTGCGCGGCCACGCTCATCGCCGACAGCCCGCTAGCGGTGAAGTCGACGGGCAGCTGGCCCACCGCCTGGATGGCGTCGCTGTGCATGGGAACGCCGAATTCGGCTGCGACGGCGGCTAATTCGGCGACCGGCAGCACCGTCCCGACTTCGTTGTTAGCCCACATCACCGACACCAGCGCGACGTCGTCGTGGCGGGTCAGCTCGTCGCGCAGCGCGGCCGCCGACACCGACCCGTCGGCCGCGGTGGGCAGCCAGGTCACCTGCGCGCCCTCGTGTTCGGCGAGCCAGTTCACCGAGTCCAGCACCGCGTGATGTTCCACCTCGCTGGTCACGATGCGGCGGTGGCGCGGCTCGGCGTCGCGGCGCGCCCAGTAGATCCCCTTGACGGCCAGGTTGTCGCTCTCGGTGCCGCCCGCGGTGAAGATCACCTCCGAGGGACGCGCGCCCAGCTTCTCGGCGATCAGCTCCCGCGATTCCTCGATGCGCCGCCGCGCCGCGCGGCCGCTGGTGTGCAGCGAGGAGGCGTTGCCGACGGTGCCCAGCGCGGCCGTCATCGCCTCGATGGCGGCGGGGTGCATCGGGGTGGTGGCGGCGTGATCCAGGTAGACCATGACGCGCCCCACGATACCGGCAGGTCCGGGGGCTCAGGCCACCAGCACGTGGCGCCGGCCCGGACGCTGCGGCGCGCCGGCGCCCACGGCCGACTGGCAGCGCCGCGCCAGCGATCGCCGGTCGACGCCCGGCAGCTGCAGGGATTCCACGCGAACGTGCGCCAGCGTGCGACGCACGGTGAGCAGCCGGCCGATCGAGCGCAGCAATGTGTCGTCGCCCACAAACGCCGGGGCGGTCGAGACGCTGCCGTCGACGTGGTGGTAGGTCAGCCGAAGCGGCTGCACCGGGCGGCCGGCATCGATCGCGGCCTGGAACATCGCCGGGTAGAAGGAACCGCGCGCCACGCCGCACCAGGTGGTGCCCTCCGGGAAGCACACCACGGTCTGGCCGGCCCGCAGCCGGCGCGCGACGATGTCCACCACGCCCGGCAACCGCCGCAGGCTGGCCCGCTCGATGGGGATGACCCTGAGCAGGCGCCCGAGCGGCCCGGCGAACAGGTCGGCCCGGGCGACGAACGCCCCGGGCAACACCGACCCGATGGCGAAGGCGTCCAGCCAGGACGTGTGCGGGCCGACCACCAGGACGCCGGGCAAGTTCCGAATCGGGTTGCCCGACACCGTGATACGCACACCGAAGCAGCGCAGCACCGCGCGGCAATAGAAGCGCTGCACCCGCACCTGCCCCGGCACCGGCACCGCCAGCAGCGGCGCGCCCGGCGCCAGCAGCAGCGCGAACATGACGCGAAGCGTCACCCGCAGCGCCACCCGCCACCGCGAGGACGCGGGGCCGACACCGACGCAGCCGCCGTCGCACGTCGCGCGGGGCAGCCAGGAGTGCCCGGCGGCGGTCATCGGCCGCCCGCCATCGCGCCGGCCATTCGGGAGGCCGCCGACACCGACCGCAGCCGTCTGAGGTAGCGGGTATCGGCCCGCTGCTTGTTCAGCAGCACGCAGAAGTCGCCGACCCCAAAGTCCGGGTCGTGCGCGGGCTCCCCGCAGACCTGAGCGCCCAGCCGCAGATAGCCGCGCAGCAGCGGCGGAACCGTGGGCCGCGGCGGCGGCGGGATCTCGTCGAGGGACCGCCCGCCGACCCGCACCGGGAGGTGGGGGCGCACCCGGTACGCCGGGGGCGCGGCGTGCCGGCTCAGGATGAAGTCCCGGACCCCGCGCAGCAGGCCGCCCGGCGGCTCGGGTCCCGATTCGCCGATCGGCACCGACACGCACCCGGTCACGTGGTCGTAGCCGTAGCGGTCCAGGTAGGCCAGGATGCCCGCCCACATCAGCAGCACGACGCCGCCGTTGCGGTGGCCGTCGCGCACCACGGCGCGCCCCATCTCCACCAGCGACGGCCGCAGCGGATCGAACGCGCGGACGTCGAACTCCGTCGCCGTATACAGTCCCCCGGCGGCGATGGCGCCCGCCGGGGCCAGCATCCGGTAGCACCCCACCAGCTCGCCGGTGTCGTCGTCGCGGACCAGCAGGTGGTCGCAGTACTCGTCGAACCGGTCCCGGTCGAGGCCGTCGGCGTCCCCCGGCGGGGCGAAGCCGGGGGTGCCGCTGAACACCTCGTGCCGGAGCCGCTGCGCCGCCTCGATCAGGGTCGGGTCGGTGGACAGCAACAGCGAATAGCGCGGTCCGGGCGGACCGACGGCCTCTGGCTTGTCGCTGGGTATCAGGACGGAAGCGATGCTCATGCCACCCAACGTGGCGCAGCCGATCAGCGAGTCGGCATCGCCGCCGTGACATGTCGGTGCACGTCAGATGACGAAATACGTTCGGCCCAGCAGACGCAAAAGCCCCCGACACGCCGGGGCGGTGGGGGCCTTTACGTCTGTTCGCGCGGGAACCGCGGGAACTCAGCCCTTGCGGGCCTTGATCGCGTCGGTGAGCTGGGGAGCGACCTTGAACAGGTCGCCCACCACGCCGTAGTCGGCGATCTCGAAGATGGGCGCCTCTTCGTCCTTGTTGACCGCGACGATGGTCTTCGAGGTTTGCATGCCCGCGCGGTGCTGGATCGCGCCGGAGATGCCCAGCGCGATGTAGAGCTGCGGCGACACCGTCTTGCCGGTCTGGCCGACCTGGAACTGGCCCGGGTAGTAGCCCGAGTCGACGGCGGCGCGCGACGCACCGACGGCCGCACCCAGCGAGTCGGCCAGCGCCTCGACCACGCTGAAGTTCTCCGCGCTGCCGACGCCCCGGCCGCCGGAGACCACGATGGTGGCCTCGGTCAGCTCCGGACGGTCACCGGCGACCGCGGGCTCGCGGGACGTGACCTTGGTGGCGTTCTCGGCGGGGGCGGGCACCTCGACGGTGACCTGCTCACCGGCGCCCGCGACCGGCTCGGCGTCGATGGCGCCGGCCCGCACCGTGATCACCGGGGTGTCGCCGTTGGCCTGCGCCTCGACGGTGAACGCGCCACCGAAGATGGAGTGCGTCGCCTTGGCGCCCTCCTTCACCTCGACCACGTCGACGAGCAGCCCGGAGCCGATCCGGGCGGCCAGCCGGCCGGCGATCTCCTTGCCGTCGGCGTTGGCGGCCAGCAGCACCGCGGCGGGCGCGTTGGACTCGGCCAGCGCGGCCAGCACGTCGACGGCGGGGGTGATCAGGTACTTGTCGACGACGTCGGACTCGGCGACGTAGATCTTGGCGGCGCCGGCCTCCTTCAGCCCGTCGACCAGCGGCGCGGCCGTGCCCGGCGTGCCGACCACGACGGCGGCCGGCTCGCCCAGCACGCGGGCGGCGGTGATCAGTTCGGCGGTCACCTTTTTCAGGGCGCCTTCGGCGTGCTCGACGAGCACCAGTACTTCAGCCATGGGTTATATCGCTCTTCTCGTGAGTCTCGTGATGGGACGGCTAGATGATCTTCTGGGCGACCAGGTACTGGGCGACCTGGTTGCCGCCCTCACCCTCGTCGGTGACCTTTTCACCCGCGGTCTTGGGCGGCTTCGGCGTGGACGACAGCACCGTCGACCCGGCGTTGGCCAGCCCGACCTCGTCGCTCTCCACCCCGATGTCGGCCAGGGTCAGCACCGTGACTTCCTTCTTCTTGGCGGCCATGATGCCCTTGAACGACGGGAAGCGCGGCTCGTTGATCTTCTCGTTGACGCTCACCACCGCGGGCAGCGAGGCCTCCAGGGTGAACACGCCGTCGTCGGTCTCGCGCTCGCCGATCACCTTGCCGCCCTCGAGCGAGAGCTTGCGCAGGTGGGTGAGCTGCGGCAGGCCGAGGTACTCCGCGATGATGGCCGGCACCGCGCCGCCGACGCCGTCGGTGGCCTCGTTACCGGCGATGACCAGCTCGGTGCCCTCGATGGTGCCCAGCGCGCGCGCCAGCGCCCACCCGGTCTGGATCACGTCCGAGCCGTGCATGCCGTCGTCCTTGAGGTGGACGGCCTTGTCGGCGCCCATGGACAGGGCCTTGCGGATGGCCTCGGTGGCGCGCTCGGGGCCCGCGGTCAGCACGGTCACCGACCCCTCGACGCCGTCGGCGGCCTCTTTCTCCCGGATCTGCAGCGCCTCCTCGACGGCGCGCTCGTTGATCTCGTCCAGCACCGCGTCGGCGGCCTCGCGGTCCAGCGTGAAATCGCCGTCGGTGAGCTTGCGCTCCGACCAGGTGTCTGGGACCTGCTTTATCAGGACCACGATGTTCGTCATGAGTGTGGTTCGTCCTCCTCGAAGGGAGCCCCCGCAGTGCGCGACTGCGAGAACTCGGTAGCGTTTAGCAACGCACGGCGGTACTACTACCCGGCAAGTTTGTGCGGTCTGCTCTCACACCATAGCGGGTCGTAGTGCAGGTTCCCTCGGCCCGGTTCGCGAAACGGACACTTCGCGTTAGCCTGCCTATGCAATGAGCGCATTCGTCCCCGACGTCCCGCAACGCCTCCCCGGCGACACCTCGCCGGCGGTCGACGCGGTATTGACGCTGACAGGCGAGCGCACCATCCCCGGTCTGGACATCGAGAACTATTGGTTTCGCCGGCACGAGGTGGTGTACCGGTGGCTGGCCCCGCGGTGCGCGGGCCGCGACGTGCTCGAGGCCGGATGTGGCGAAGGTTACGGCGCCGACCTGATCGCCGGCGTCGCCCGCCGGGTCGTCGCGGTCGACTACGACGAGGCCGCCGTGGCGCACGTCCGCGGCCGCTACCCCGGGGTGGAAGTCATGCGGGCAAACCTGGCCGAGCTGCCGCTGCCCGACGCGTCGGTGGACGTCGTGGTGAACCTCCAGGTGATCGAGCACCTGTGGGACCAGCCCCGGTTCGTGGCCGAATGCGCACGGGTGCTGCGGCCGTCCGGGCTGTTGATGGTGTCGACGCCCAACCGAATCACCTTCTCCCCGGGCCGCGACACCCCGGTCAACCCGTTTCACACCCGCGAACTGAACGCCGACGAGCTGACCGAGCTGCTGGTCGACGGCGGTTTCGCCGACGTGGTCACGTACGGGCTGTTCCACGGCCCGCGGCTGCGCGAGATGGACACCCGGCACGGCGGCTCGATCATCGACGCGCAGATCGCCCGCGCGGTGGCCGACGCGCCCTGGCCGGCCGGGCTGGCCGCCGACGTCGCCGCCGTCACCACCGACGACTTCGACCTGATCGGGGCGGGCGACCGCGACATCGACGACAGCCTGGATCTCATCGCGATCGCGGTGCGCCCGTGACCGCTGCGACTTCCGGGGGCGACCGGGTGCCCGGGCTGTTCACCCTGGTGCTGCACACCCACCTGCCGTGGCTGGCGCACCACGGGCGCTGGCCGGTCGGCGAGGAATGGCTCTACCAGTCCTGGGCCGCGTCCTACCTCCCGCTGCTGCGGGCGCTGCGCACGCTGGCCGACGAGGATCGGCACAACCTGCTCACCCTGGGCGTCACCCCGGTGGTCAACGCGCAGCTCGACGACCCGTACTGCCTGGACGGCATGCACCACTGGCTGGCCAACTGGCGGCTGCGGGCGGCCGAGGCGGCCAGCGTGCGCTCGGCTCCCCGGTCCAAGTCGGCCGGCTACCAGTCCTGCGCGCCGGAGGCGTTGCGGGCCTTCGGGATTCGCGAATGCGCCGAGGCCGACCGGGCGCTGGACGATTTCGCCACGCTGTGGCGGCACGGCGGCAGCCCGCTGCTGCGCGGCCTGCTCGACGCCGGCACCGTCGAGCTGCTCGGCGGCCCGCTCGCCCACCCGTTCCAGCCGCTGCTCGCACCGCGGCTGCGCGAGTTCGCGCTGCGCGAGGGCCTGGCCGACGCGGCCCTGCGGCTGGCCCACACCCCGGGCGGCATCTGGGCCCCCGAATGCGCCTACGCCCCCGGCCTGGAGACCGAGTACGCGGCCGCCGGCATTTCCCACTTCATGGTCGACGGCCCGTCGCTGCACGGCGACACCGCGCTGGGCCGACCGGTCGGCGACACCGGCGTGGTCGCGTTCGGGCGCGACCTGCAGGTCAGCTACCGGGTGTGGTCGCCGAAGTCCGGCTACCCCGGCCACGCCGCCTACCGCGACTTCCACACCTACGACCACCTCACCGGGCTCAAGCCGGCCCGGGTCACCGGCCGCAACGTGTCCTCGGAGGCCAAGGCGCCCTATGACCCGGAGCGCGCCGACCGCGCCGTCGACGTGCACGTCGCCGACTTCGTCGACGTGGTCCGCGCCCGGCTGCTCGCCGAGTCCGAGCGGATCGGGCGCCCCGCTCACGTCGTCGCCGCATTCGACACCGAGTTGTTCGGCCACTGGTGGTACGAGGGTCCGACGTGGCTGGCGCGGGTGCTGCGGGCGCTGCCCGCCGCCGGGGTCCGGGTGGGCACGCTGCGCGACGCGCTGGCCGGCGGGTTCGTCGGCGATGCGGTCGCCCTGCCGCCGAGCTCATGGGGCTCGGGCAAGGACTGGCAGGTGTGGGCCGGGGAGAAGGTGGCCGACCTGGTCCAGCTCAACACCGAGGTGGTCGACACCGCGCTGAGCACCGTGGACAAGGCGCTGTCCCAGACGGCGTCGCTGGACGGGCCGCTGCCCCGCGACCGCGTCGCCGATCAGATCCTGCGCGAGACCCTGCTCACCGTGTCCAGCGACTGGCCGTTCATGGTGAGCAAGGACTCGGCCGCCGACTACGCCCGCTACCGCGCCCACCTGCACGCGCACGCCACCCGCGAGATCGCCGGGGCGCTGGCGTCGGGCCGGCGCGAGACCGCCGAGCGGCTGGCCGACGGGTGGAACCGCGCCGACGGCCTGTTCGGCGCCCTGGACGCGCGCAGGCTCCCGCGATGACCCGCGAGCGTCCTCATATGTACGTCGAAACGCCGGTATTCACGGCATTTTGGGGACACTCGCGGGCCCGCAAATGAAGGTCCTGATGGTGTCGTGGGAGTACCCGCCGGTGGTGATCGGCGGGCTCGGCCGGCACGTGCATCACCTGTCGACCGCGCTGGCCGCGGCCGGTCACGATGTCGTCGTGCTGTCGCGACGGCCGTCGGGCACCGATCCCAGCACGCACCCGTCGTCCGACGAATTCAGCGAGGGCGTCCGGGTCATCGCGGCCGCACAGGATCCGCACGAGTTCAGCTTCGGCACCGACATGATGGCCTGGACCCTGGCGATGGGCCACGCGATGGTCCGCGCCGGCCTGCGGTTGAAGAAATTCGGCACCGACCGGCCCTGGCGGCCCGACGTGGTGCACGCCCACGACTGGCTGGTGGCCCATCCCGCCATCGCGCTGGCCGAACACTATGACGTGCCAATGGTTTCCACGATTCACGCGACGGAGGCCGGGCGCCATTCGGGCTGGGTCTCCGGGTCCATCAGCCGCCAGGTGCACGCGGTCGAGTCGTGGCTGGTGCGGGAATCCGATTCGCTGATCACCTGCTCGGCGTCGATGGCCGACGAGATCACCGAGTTGTTCGGTCCCGGTTTGGCCGAGACGACGGTGATCCGCAACGGCATCGACGCCGCGCGCTGGCCTTTCGCGCCACGCCGCCCGCGCACCGGGCCGGCCGAGCTGCTGTATGTCGGGCGCCTGGAGTACGAGAAGGGTGTGCACGACGTGATTGCCGCGCTGCCGCGGATCAGGCGCACGCACCCGGGCACCACGCTGACCGTCGCCGGCGACGGCACCCAGCAGGACTGGCTCGTCGAGCGGGCCCGGAAACACCGGGTGCTCAAGGCAACTCGGTTCGTCGGGCATTGCGATCACGACCAACTGCTCGCGCTGCTGCACCGGGCCGACGCCGCGGTGCTGCCCAGCCACTACGAGCCCTTCGGCCTCGCCGCCCTCGAGGCCGCCGCGGCCGGCACCCCGCTGGTGACGTCGAACATCGGCGGTCTCGGCGAAGCGGTGATCGACGGCCAGACCGGCGTGTCGTGCCCGCCCCGCGATGTGGCCGGTCTGGCCGCGGCGGTGCGCACGGTGCTGGACGACCCGCACGGCGCCCAGCGGCGCGCCCGCGCCGCCCGCGAACGGCTCACCTCCGACTTCGACTGGCGAACCGTGGCCAACGAGACGGCCCAGGTGTATCTGGCGGCCAAACGCCGTGAGCGGCAACCACAGCCGCGGCTGCCCATCGTCGAGCACGCCCTGCCCGACCGTTAGCGGCCATGCCCAGCGTTGCCGGTGTCCCTGGCCGCGTGTCGGTTGGCAAACCCGTCAGCGCGGGACGGCGCCCAGCTCGCCCTGGAAGCGCCGCATGGCGTCGATCAGCGCGGTGAAGACGCGGTGCGCGGCCGCCAGGTCGGCGTCGGGCAGGTCGCTCAGCGCGGCGCGGATATGCGCCCCAAGCGGGTTGAAGAACGAGCGGGCGGTGTCGAGTCCCGGGTCCGAGTAGCGCAGGATGACCTTGCGCCGGTCGCCCGGGTGCGAATCGCGGCGGATGTGGCCGGACTCGATCAGGCGGTCCACCAGATAGGTGATCCCGGCCCCGGACAGGCCCATCCGCTCCGTCAGCTCACCCGACGTCATCGGCTTGCCCGCGGTTTCGGCGACCATGATGTGCAGCAACGCGCGGAAATCGGTGGGCCGCAGCCGCTGTGACACCGCGAACAGTCGGCCGATCTGGTCGGATTCGGTCGACATCTCCCGCAGGTCGGCCGACATCAGCGACTCCAGCGCCTCCCGGGCGACGGGCGGCTCGCCAGAGTCCAGAGCGTCCATAGCGCTGTGCAGCATATCCGCATCCGGCCCTTCAGTTCAGTTGATTAATGTTTAATTCGCTGAAATGCTGGCGGCCGTGGTGTGGCAGGGGCTGGCCCGCGCCGTGACGGGCCGACGTTCGTGGCTGCTGGGGCTGGGCCTCGTCGCGTTGGGCGTCGGCTTCACGGTCTTGATCGGCGGCAACGCGTCGGCGGGCCAGGCGCCGCTGACCGTGCCCACCGGCTCGGACTCCGCGAAGGTACAGGACCTGGCCCGCGAATTCCCCGGGGGCGACCGGGTCCCGCTCATCCTGGTGGTCAGCCGTGTCGACGGTGCCCCGCTGGGGCCCGCCGACGTCAGCGCCGCCCAGGCGGCCGGCGACCGCATGCGGGCGCTCACCCATCCGTTCGGCGCGATCGGCCCGGGCCCGCCGATGGTGTCGGCCGATGGCAAGGCCGCCATCGGTGTGGTGCCGATCAGGTCCGACCTGTCGGGGTTGGCGCTGAGCGACGGGGTCACCGCGCTGCGCGCCGCCGCGACCACCGGCTTGCCCCCGGGGCTGCAGGCCCACGTCACCGGGGGGCCTGCGTTCGGCGGCGACATCGCCAGCGCGTTCACCCATGCCAATGTCACCCTGCTCGCGGTGACGGCGTCGGTGGTGGCGCTGCTGCTGATCGCCACCTATCGCTCGCCGGTGCTGTGGCTGGTGCCGCTGCTGGTGATCGGGTTCGCCGACCGGGTCGCGGCGGCGGCGGGCACCGCGGTGGCGTCGCTGACCGGGCTCAGCTTCGACGGCGCCACCTCCGGCATCACCAGCGTGCTGGTGTTCGGGGCGGGCACCAACTACGCGCTGCTGCTGATTTCCCGCTACCGGCAAGAACTTCGGAGCCACCGCGAACACCGCGACGCCCTGCGCCGCACCGTGCGCATGGCCGGGCCCGCGATCGTCGCCAGCAACGCGACCGTGGTCCTGGCATTGCTCACCCTGCTGTGCGCTTCGACGCCCAGCACGCGCAGCCTCGGCGCCCTGGCGGCGTGCGGACTGGTCGTCGCCGCGTTATCGGTTTTGCTGGTGCTGCCGCCGCTGTTGGCGCTGTGCGGCCGACGGTTGTTCTGGCCCTTCATCCCCCGGCCCGACGCCGCGGACACCCTCGATTCCGGCCCCTGGCACCGGCTCGCCGAACGGGTGGCCCGCCGTCCGGCGGTGGTCGCGGCGGCCGCGATCGCGGTTCTGGCGGTCCTCGCCACCGGACTACTGGGCACCCGGATCGGTCTGACGCAGACCGAGCAGTTCCGGGTGCAGGCCGATTCGGTGTCGGGTTATCGCGTTGTGGCCGCGCATTTTCCGGCCGGGCTGACCAACCCCACCCTGGTCGTCGCCCCCACCGCCGCGGCGCCGCAGGTGCAGCGGGCGATCCGCGCCACCCCCGGTGTGGTCTCGGCGACCGAGGGCGGCCACTCCCTCTCCGGCCTGACGCAGTGGTCGGTGGTGCTGGACGCCAGCCCGTCATCCGACGGTGCCTTCAAAACGATTGCGGCGCTGCGGCATTCGACCGGCACCGTCGCCGGAGCGCTGGTGGGCGGGCCCGACGCGCAGGCGCTCGACGTTCGTGACGGCGCCGCACATGACCGGCGGGTGCTGATCCCGTCGATCCTGGCGGTGATCCTGGTCGTCCTCTACGCGTTGCTGCGGTCGGCGCTCGCGCCGCCCACGCTGTTGGCGGCGACCATCCTGGGCGCGCTGGCCGCGCTGGGCCTCGGCGGGTGGGCGGGCATGCACCTCTTCGGTTTCCCGGCCCTCGACGACAGCACGCCCCTGTTCGCCTTCCTGTTCCTGGCGGCCCTGGGCGTGGACTACACCATCTTCCTGGTCACCCGCGCCCGTGAAGAAGCGGCGCGGCGCGGCGCGCGCGCCGGCATGATCCGCGCGGTGTCGGCCACCGGTGGGGTAATCACCAGCGCCGGAATCGTTTTGGCCGCGGTCTTCTGCGTGCTCGGGGTGCTGCCGCTGATCGTGCTGACCCAACTGGGCATCATCGTCGGCCTCGGAATCCTGCTCGACACCTTCGTCGTGCGCACACTCGTCATCCCAGCGCTGTTCGCCTTGATCGGCGACCGCATATGGTGGCCCGTGACCAACGCCAAACCCGTTGAGCAGCAAGCGGACCCGGCTGAGCACGAACGAAGCACACTGTGAGCAGATCGACATTGGCCGCGACGACCCTGGCCGTCGCCGCGGCGGCCGGCGCCGGAAGCATCGCCAGCCCAAGGCGCGTCCCTGCCTGGTATTCGCGGCTTCGCAAGCCGCCGTACCAGCCGCCCGGTGTCGCATTCCCGGTCGTCTGGACCGCCCTCTACGGCGACATCGCCGCCACGTCGGCGGCGGCTATCGGCGGGTTCCGCCGGGCGGGGCGGGACCACGAGGCGCGCCGATACGCCGCCGCGTTGAGCGTCAACCTGCTGCTGAACGCCGGATGGAGTTGGCTTTTCTTCCGGTGCCACATGCTCGGTGCATCCGCGCTGGGCGCGGCCGCGCTGACGGCCAGCAGCGCCGACCTCGCCCGTCGGGCCGCGCAGGCCAAACCGCGAGCGGGACTTGCGCTTTCGCCATACCCGGTGTGGTGCGGCTTCGCCACCGTTCTGTCCACCCACATCTGGCGGCTCAACCGGCGCGACACCGGCTGAATCTCAGCCGGGCAGCCTGGCCTTGACCGCGCCGTCCTGTCGCCGCGCGACCCCCAGCGCGTAGTCGGCGGGCACCACATCGCCCGGCGCGCCGTCGAATTCCAGCGTGACGAACGCCTTGCCCTCGGTGAACAGCAGCACGGTCACCGCTTTGGTCCTGTCCGGCGACGTGCCCGACACCATCGTGCCGCCATCGCCCACCGAAATCGGCTGTGCGTCACCGTCCGTCACCGTGTTGCCCAGCGACGCGACCGACGCGCTCATCGCGTTCGTCGCGGCCCCCGCGTCGGTCAGCACCAGGACCGTGTCGCCGATCCGGTTGCTGTCGTCGGAGTTTGTGAACACCACCGCCGCCCCGGGCGCCGCGTTGGGATTCTGGACCGGCGGGTCCGCCGGCGTGAAAACGTTCGGCGGCTCCGAGCTGACGTCGCCGCCCTGAAGCAACAGGCCGGTGTAGTCGGTGGGAGCCGCAGACGTCGGAGTGCCCGACGTTATACCGGAAGGCGAGGCCGTGATGGACGTGGAGCCGCACGCCGCGACGACCGTGCCGGCGAGCACCACAACCGCGATCGTCCGGGTCGTCATCCGCGGCACCCCCCAGTGCTGTTGTGTCCCAGGTACGGTAACGAACCGCCGCGCGGCCGCGCCAGCAAAGCCGAGGGTTCAAGATCGCTGTTTGACGCGTGTTTACCAAAACCGCCCACCCGTGGCCGTTCGGCGTGCGATCATCAGCCGATTCACCGTCAGCCCTCGGGAGGCGCCATGGCTCGGATCGTTCGGACGCTAGTGATGTCGGGGGCCGCGGCCGGCCTGCTGGCCCTCGTCGGCGCGTGTTCGTGCTCGACCGGAACGTCAACCGTCGGCAAAAAAGATGTCGCAAGCCAGATCACGGCGAAGATGACCGACGCCGCCGGCAACAAGCCCGACTCGGTGAACTGTCCGGGCGACCTGCCGGCGAAGGTCGGGGCGCAACTGAACTGCGAGATGAAGGTCAAGAATCAGACCTTCAACGTCAACGTGACGGTGACCAGCGTCAACGGGCGTGATGTCAAGTTCGACATGGTGGAGACCGTCGACAAGAACCAGGTCGCCAGCCAGATCAGCGACAACGTGACTCAGCAGGTGGGGACAAAGCCCGATTCGGTGACATGTCCGGACAACTTGAAGGGCGTCGAGGGCGCGACGCTGCGGTGCCAACTCACCAGCGGTGGCCAGAAGTACGGGGTGTCGGTGACCGTCACCAGCGTCGACGCCGGCGATGTCAACTTCAACTTCAAGGTCGACGACCAGCCCTCGTAGCACCCGAAATCGGTTAGCGGGCCGCCTTTTTGCGTTCGATGTCGGCCAGCGCGGCCGCCAGCTCCGCGCGCTGCGCGGCCGAGCTCTCCCAGGACAGCTGCCGGTTCTTGACCACCTTGGCCGGCGCACCCACGGCGATCGAGTAGTCGGGGACGACGCCGCGAACCACCGCGTGCGACCCCAGCACGCAGCCGCGGCCGATGGTGGTGCCGCGCAGCACGGTCACCTTCACCCCGACCCAGGTGTCCGGCCCGATCCGAACCGGCGACTTGACGATGCCCTGGTCCTTGATCGGCATGGTGATGTCGTCCATGCGGTGGTCGAAGTCGCAGACGTAGCACCAGTCGGACATCAGCACCGAGTCCCCGAGCTCGATGTCGAGGTAGCAGTTGATGACGTTGTCGCGGCCCAGCACCACCTTGTCGCCGAACCGCAGCGAGCCCTCGTGCGCGCGGATGGTGTTCTTGTCGCCGATGTGCACCCAGCGGCCGATCTCCATTTGCGCCAGCTCCGGCGTGCAGTGAATCTCGACGTCCTTGCCTAGGAACACCATTCCGCGCGTGATGATGTGCGGGTTGGCCAGCTTGAACTTCAGCAGCCGCCAGTAGCGCACCAGGTACCACGGGGTGTACGCGCGGTTGGCCAGCACCCACTTCAGCGAGGCCAGCGTGAGGAACCTGGCCTGCCGTGGGTCGCGCAACATCGATCCACGCCAACGGCGATGCAGCGGAGCATTCCACATGCTCGTCATGGCCGGAAAGCCTATCGGAGCCGCCGCGGGTTACCCTCACCTGGACTCGATCGCTGCGCTGGAAACAAGCCGAACGGCCGCGGAAGGATTTGGGAAACCGAGGTGCTCGCCCGACAACTCCTCCGAGGCCTTCGGCGTTGCTCATCGGTGGCGCTGGCGGCCGCGCTCACGCCCGCGCTCGGCGGTTGCGGCAACACCGACTCGTGGGTGCAGGCCTCGCCGTCGCAGGGCTGGCCCGCGCAATACGCCGACGCGGCCAACAGCAGCTACACCGCGACCGGCGGGGCCAGCAAGCTCTCGCTGCAGTGGACGCGCTCGGTCAAGGGAAGCCTGGCGGCCGGGCCGGCGCTGAGCGCGCGCGGCTATCTCGCGCTCAATGCGCAGACGCCGGGCGGGTGTTCGCTCATGGAATGGGAGAACAACGACAACGGCCGGCAACGCTGGTGCGTGCGGGTGGTCCAGGGCGGCGGCTTCGCGGGTCCGCTGTTCGACGGCTTCGACAACCTCTACGTCGGCCAGCCGGGGGCGTTCCTCTCCTTTCCGGTGACGCAGTGGACGCGGTGGCGCCAGCCGGTGATCGGGATGCCGACCACGCCGCGGTTCCTGGGCGGGGGTCAGCTGCTGGTCGTCACGCACCTGGGACAGGTGCTGGCGTTCGACGCCCATCGCGGCGCCGTGGTGGGCGCTCCGCTGGACCTGGTCGACGGCGTCGACCCGACCGATGCCACGCGCGGGCTGGCCGACTGCGCACCGGCCCGGCCGGGGTGTCCGGTCGCGGCGGCCCCCGCCTTCTCGCCGGCCAGCCAGACGGCGGTGATCGGCGTCTGGCAGCCCGGCGCCACCGCCGCCGGTCTGGTCGGGCTGAAATACCACCCGGGCCAGACGCCGCTGCTCACCCGCGAGTGGGCCAGCGACGCCGTCGGCGCCGGCGTGATCGCCAGCCCGGCGCTGTCCGCCGACGGATCGACCGTCTACGTCAACGGCCGCGATCAACGCCTGTGGGCGCTGCACGCCGCCGACGGGAAGGTGAAATGGTCGGTGCCGCTGGGCTTCCTGGCGCAGACGCCGCCCGCGGTGAACCCGCAGGGGCTGATCGTGTCCGGCGGCGGACCCGACACAAAGCTGGTGGCCTTCAAGGATGCCGGCGATCACGCCGAGCAGGCCTGGCGGCGCGACGACGTCGCGCCGCTGTCGTCGTCGAGCCTGGCCGGCGCCGGCGTCGGCTACGCGGTGGTCAGCGGCCCGCCCGCGCAGGGCGCGCCCGGCATGTCGTTGCTGGCCTTCGATCCCGGCAACGGCCACACCCTCAACAGCTATCCGCTGCCCGCGGCCACCGGGTATCCGGTCGGGGTGTCGGTCGGCGTCGACCGCCGCGTGGTGGCGGCCACCAGCGACGGCCAGGTCTACGGCTTCGGGCCCGCATGAGCGGCCGCCGCTCCGCCGGCATCGCCGCGACCATTGTCCTGCTGGTCTTCCACGGGTTCTTGCTGGCGGCGACGGTTGCGCTGCTGGGCCTGTTCGTCATGGACACCGACCCGTGCGGGTCGGTCAAGTGCGGCGATCCTGCCTGGGTCGGCCGCGCCATGACGCTGGGGATGTGGGGCGGCACCGCCGTCTTCGTCGCGGACGTCGCCGTCGCCGGGTATCTCCTCGTCCGGCGACGAACGGCCATTTTCGTGCCGATCATCGGGTGCTCGGTGCAGATCGTGCTGACGATCGGTGCCGCGGCGATGCAGTCGCTGTCCGGGCCCGTTTAGGCCCCCTAGACCGCCAGCGGCGGGATCGCGTTGCGCGGCACCTGCGCCTGCGCGGGCCCGGCGACCGCGGGCAGCATCTCGCCCGGGGCGAAGTAGAAGATCAGCTGGTCGTCGGTGATCGCGAAGTTCTGGTAGTGCGAAGGATCCAGCCCGGTCGACGGCAGGATGGCGGCACCCAACGCGCTCTGGTGTTCCAGGTCGCGCTGCACCAGCGGGAAGATGGTGTCCAGCGGCGTCGTCCCTGGCGCGAACAGGTTGTCGAAGGTGATGGGCTGCTTGGTCCCCAGGTTGTAGTTGAACGCCTTGTACCAGATGGACGGGTGCGACCCGCCGAGGTCCTGGAAGAACTTGAGCACCACGCTGCGCGTGTTGTGGGGCGGCTGGCCGGAGGTGCGCTGGTCGGTGCTGGCCTCCATTTGATAGGGGTGGTCGCGCGCCCCGGACGTCTGCGCGACGTTGACGAAACCGTCGCGGTTCTGGGAGATGTAGTCGGTCAGCGCCTGCTGGTCGGGGTAGTCGGCGGGAAATGTCATGGTGATCGCGTAGGTGGGGCCGGTGGCGCTCACGTGGCACATCTGGGCGCTGTCGACGGTGCCGCCCAGGCCGGCGCACGACGACGGCGCGGCGGCCGCCGGCCCGCCCAGCAAGGCCACGGCGGCCAGCGCCGTACTCGCTATCAGGTAACGCATCGTTTCGTCCTCGCAAACTACGGGCGCCTGGCAAACCGACGCAGCCAGCGTACCGGGCGCTATCGGGAGGCAGTGCACACGAAGGCCGTCGCCCGACCGGCGGACCCCGAACCGACGCGGGTGATGATCACCGACAGGGGCCGGGCGCCGCGCGGGCGCAGCCGGCGCCGCAGCGCGTCGGGGTCCTCCCGCACGCCGCGGACCAGGATCTCCAGCGCGCCGCAGTCCAGCGCGGCCAGTGCCCGCCGCAGCCGGCGCTCGTCGAACCCCAGCTGCTCGAGCACCTCGAAGCCCCGCACCCCCGGCGGCAACCGGTCGCCGGACAGGTAGGCGATGTCGGGATCGAGCTGCCACAGCCCGTGCCGCGCGGCGTAGTGGCGCACCAGCCCGGCCCGGACGACGGCGCCGTCGGGGTCGACGATGAATCGTCCGGCGGGCCGCGCCGGGCAGTCGCCGGGCTCGGCGTCGGTGATCTGCTCGCCGCGATCCAGGACGCTGGCGCGGCGGCGCACGCCCGGTTCGGCCAGTCCGGCCGGCCACAGGCACGCCTCCCGCACCGAACCGCGGTACGACGAAACCTCGATCTCCCCGTCGAACCCGAGGCGCCGCACGGCATCGAAATCTATTCCGGGAGCACACTTTACGACGAGATCGCGGCCGCGGTAGGCGTCCAGCAACGGCCCCAGGCCCGGCCGGTAGTCGTCGGGGCGCCAGCGACGCCGCTCGCCAACGCGCCGCGCCGGGTCGGCGAGGACCACCGCATCCCGGGTCACCGGGCGCAGCGCGTCGGCCCGGCACAGGGCGGCGCCGGGTCCCAGGTTGTGGCGCGCCATCGCCAGCCGGACCGGGTCGATGTCGCTGCCCACCGCCTCGGCCCCCGCGGCGCGCAGCGCGGCCAGTTCGGTGCCGATCGAACAGGTCGCGTCGTGCACCAGACGGCCTGCCAGCCGCCGGGCCCGGTGCAGGGCCACCGGCGCCGCGGTGGCCTGCTGCAGCGCCTCGTCGGTGAACAGCCAGCCGGAGACGCCCAGCTCCCCCAGCTTCTCCACCGCCCGCCGGCGCAGCAGCGTCGTCTCCACCAGCACCGGCGCCCGGCCGCCGAACCGGGCGCGCACCGCGGCGACGTCGGCGACCCGGGTGCGGTCGGTCAGCTCGAGGCCGGCGACGGCGGCAAGCGCCTCGGCGCCCGGTTCCAACCGCAGGTAGTCGACGTCGTCGGCGCTGAAGCGCACCACCTCAGGACGGTTTGACCCCGGTGATCATCACGTTGTAGAACCAGCCCTTCGGCACCACGCGCCGCATCACGTTGGCGTCCACCCAGCTCAGGGTCTTCCAGCTGGTGAACGCGAATTTCGCCCAGCCCCAGCCCAGCTTCCCCGGCGGCACCGCGCACTCGAAGGTGCGCAGCGGCCAGCCCAGCATCGCGGCGGTGAACTCGACGGTGGCGGTCGCGACGTCGACCGCCCCGGCGCTGGCGGCCATCCGCTCCAGGTCTTCGGGCGCGAAGGTGTGCAGGTCGACGAGCGCCTCCAGCGCCGCGGCGCGCGAGGACTCGTCGAGCTCGGCCTGCGGGCGCCGCCACCCGGTCAGGCCGGGCAGCCTGGTGGCGTTGGTGACGACCCGCCAGGTCAGCGTGGACAGGGTGCGGGCATAGACTTCGCCGGCGTTGCTGGGCTCGCCGGCGAACACGAACCGGCCGCCCGGGCGCAGCACCCGGATCGCCTCGCGCAGCGACAGCTCGACGTCGGGAATGTGGTGCAGCACGGCGTGCCCGACGACCAGGTCGAACGTGTCGTCGTCGTACGGGATGCGCTCGGCGTCGGCCACCCGGCCGTCGATGTCCAGCCCGAGCGATTGCCCGTTGCGGGTGGCGACCTTGACCATGCCGGGCGACAGATCGGTGACCGACCCGCGGCGGGCGACGCCGGCCTGGATCAGGTTCAGCAGGAAAAACCCCGTCCCGCAACCCAATTCGAGGGCACGGTCGTAGGGCAGCTCGCGCAGGACCTCCTCGGGCACGGCGGCGTCGAAGCAGTCCCGGGCGTAGTCGATGCAGCGCTGGTCATACGAGATCGACCATTTCTCGTCGTACGTCTCGGCTTCCCAGTCGTGGTAGAGCACCTGGGCGAGCTTGCTGTCGTGGCGGGCGGCTTCGACCTGCTCGGCGGTGGCACGAGGGTTGGGAACGGCGTCGGTCGAACTCCTGGTCATGCAGGGCAGCCTAATCGGCCCGCGGCGGCGGTTCGAAGACGGCGTTGATTTGGGCCTTGGCGGCGGCCAGCGCGCGCGGCGGCCCGTCGAGGAAGCGGCGCGCCCACGCCGCGGCGGCGTCGTAGACGTCGTCGGGGGCCACCATCTCGTCGATCAGGCCCAGCGCCAGGGCCTCCTCGGCGTCGAAGAACCGGCCGCTGAACACCAGGTCCTTGGCCCTGCTCGCCCCCGCGACCCGGGTCAGGCGGGCCATTCCGCCGCCGCCGGGGACCAGGCCGGCCAGGATCTCGGTCGCGCCGAACTTGACGTTGTCCCCGGCCACCCGCCAGTCGGCGGCCAGCGCCAGCGTGAGGCCGGCGCCCAGCGCGTACCCGGTGATCGCGGCCACGGTCGGCTTCGGGATCGCCGCCACGGCGTCGACGGCCCGCCGGCGCACCCGGTCCGCGGTCTCGGCCTCCGCCGGGGTCAGCGTCCCCAGCTCGGGCATGTCGTCGCCCGCGGAGAAGATCTCGTGGCCGCCGAACAGGATGACGGCGGCGACGTCGTCGCGGCGCCCCAGCTCGTCGGCTGCGGCCACGATCTCGCGGTAGACCTGCCGGGTCATCGCGTTGGTGGGCGGCCGGGACAGCAGCAGCATGGCCAGCCCGGCGTCGCGGGAGCCGTCGCTGACCACGACGCTGACGAACTCGCTCAATGGCGCCACCCCATCCCGCCGGCCTCGCGGGCCCGGTGGTAGCGGTCGGAGTCGAAGAACTCGAAAACCCAGTTGTCGCCCTGTATTTCGAGGTGCGGCTGCACCGGGACGATCTGGCGCTCGACGGCGAGCACGTCGGCCACCGTGCGGCCGGCCAGCGAGTCCAGCTGCGTCCAGGTCGGCGGCAGCAGGAAGCAGCGGCCGGCGGCGAAGTCGTCGAGGGCGGCCTGCGGCGTCGTCCAGCCGGCCCGGTCGGATTCGGTGTTCTCGCCGTCGGCGCGCTGGCCCCGCGGCAGCGCGGCCACGAAGAAGTAGGTGTCGTAGCGGCGGGTGCGCTCGGCCTCCGGTGTGACCCAGTTGGCCCACGGCCGCAGCAGGTCGGACCGCAGCTCCAGGTTTTCCCGGCGCAGGAAGTCGGCGAAGGACAGGGTGCCGGAGGCCAGCTCGCGACGGGCGTCGCGGTACACCGACGCATCGCCGACGATGCCGTCCGGGTCTCCTGCGGGCCCCGCGAAGAGCACCCCCGACTCCTCGAACGTCTCCCGGGCGGCCGCGCAGACCAGCGCCTCGGCCAGGTCGGGCTCGATGCCGAACCGCTGCGCCCACCACTGCGGCGGCGGCCCGGCCCACGCTATGTCCGCGTTGCGGTCGCGGTCGTCGACGCCGCCGCCCGGAAACACCATCGTCCCCGCGGCGAATTCCATCCGCGCGTGCCGGCGCATCAGGAACACCGCCATGTCGGCGGCGGTGTCGCGGATCAGCATCACGGTCGCGGCCGGCCGCGGAACCAGCGGCGGCTCTTGCGGTGCGGTCATAACGGCCTCCGGTGGGCCGCGCGGGTGCGAACGCGCCGGGCGAAGTAGCGCCCGTCGACGACCTCCAGCGCGATCGACTGGCCGAACGCGGCCGACAGGTTTTCGGCGGTCAGCACGTCGGGCAGCAGCCCGGCGGCGACCACCCGGCCCTCCGACAGCAGCATGCAGTGGCTGAAGCCGGGGGGAACCTCCTCGACGTGGTGGGTGACCAGCACCAGCGCGGGCGCGTCGGGGTCGGCGGCCAGGTCGGTGAGCCTGGCCACCAACTCCTCGCGGCCGCCCAGGTCCAGGCCGGCGGCGGGCTCGTCGAGCAGCAGCAGCTCCGGGTCGGTCATCAGGGCGCGCGCGATCTGCACCCGCTTGCGCTCGCCCTCCGACAGGGTGCCGTAGCTGCGGTCCGCGAGGTGCTCGGCGCCCAGGCTCTCCAGCATGTCGATCGCCCGCCGGTAGTCGACGTCCTCGTAGCGCTCCCGCCAGCGGCCCAGCAGCGCGTAGCCGGCCGAGACGACGAGGTCGCGCACCACCTCGTCGTCAGGCACCCGCTGCGCCAGGGCCGAGGAACTCAGGCCGATCCGGGCGCGCAGTTCCGAAACGTCGACCCGACCCAGCCGCTCACCGAGCACGAAGGCGACGCCCGACGACGGGTGCTCGGCGGCCGCCGCGATGCGCAGCAGCGACGTCTTGCCGGCCCCGTTGGGGCCGATGATCACCCAGCGTTCGTCGAGTTCGACCGCCCAGTCCAGCGGCCCGACCAGGGTGCGCCCGGCGCGGCGCAGCGCCACGTCGCGCAGGTCGATCAGCAGATCGGGATCGGCTGGGGCAGCACCGGTGTCGACGGGCACCCGATCATCGTGCCGTACCGCGGCGCCGCCGAGGCTGCCGGGTTGCTCGCCGCGCTCGCCGTTATTCCGAGGGGATCTCCACACGTCGCACCCCGAGATCGCCGGCGTCGGCGGCCTCGATCTCGCCGCGGGTCACGCCGAGCAGGAACAGCACCGTGTCCAGATACGGGTGGCTCAGCGACGCGTCGGCGACCTCGCGCAGCGCCGGCTTGGCGTTGAACGCCACCCCCAGGCCGGCCGCGGCCAGCATGTCGATGTCGTTGGCGCCGTCGCCGACGGCGACGGTCTGCGCCATCGGCACGCCCGCCTGCTGCGCGAAGTCCCGCAGCGCCTTGGCCTTGCCGGCCCGGTCGATGATCGGGCCGACGACCCGTCCGGTCAGCGTGCCGTCGACGATCTCGAGCTCGTTGGCGGCGACGAAGTCCAGCATCAGCTCGTCGGCCAGCGGGTCGATGATCCGACGGAATCCCCCGGAGACCACGCCGCAGTGAAAACCCAAGCGCCGCAACGTCCGCAGCGTGGTCCGGGCCCCGGGCATCAGCTCCAGCTGGGCGGCGACCTCGTCAATCACGCTCGCGGGCAGGCCCGCCAGGGTCGCCACCCGCTGCTGCAGCGACTGCGCGAAGTCCAGCTCGCCGCGCATCGCGGCCTCGGTGATCGCGGCGACCGTCCCCTCGGCGCCCGCCCGGGCGGCCAGCATCTCGATGACCTCGCCCTGCACCAGCGTCGAGTCGACGTCGAAGACGATGAGCCGCTTGGCGCGCCGTTCCAGGCTGTAGTCCTCGACCGCCACGTCGACCCGCTCGTCGACGGCGACCCGCGTCAGCGCGTTGCGCAACGGCGCGTCGGCTCCCGGTGGCACCGACACGCGCAGCTCCAGACCCGTCACGGGGTAGTCGGAGACGCCGCGGATGAGGTCGATGTTGACGCCCAGCTCGGCCACCTCGCGGGCCACCGCGCCGAACGCCCGGGCCGTGATCGGGCGGCCCAGAACGAAAATGGTGTGGGTCGACGGTTCCCGGATGATCGGCACGTCGTCGCTGCGTTCGATGCTGACGTCGAGACCCTTTGCGCGGACGGCGGATTCGACGTCGTCACGCAACACGGCGCCGTCGGCGACCTCGGGCGCACAGCACAGCAGCACACCCAGCGTCAGCCGGCCGCGGATCACCACCTGTTCGACGTTGAGGAGCTCGACCCCGTGCCGCGACAGCACCTCGAACAGCGCCGACGTCACACCTGGCTGATCCACGCCGGTGACGGTGATCAGCACCGACACCTTGGGTGGTGAGTTCACTCGCGGCAGCCGCCCACCGACGCCGTCAGCTTCGCACGTTGACGTCGTCCATCCGGGTGACGTCCTTGTCGGAGGGACCGTGGGCGCGTCCCACATGCGCCTCGGCGCGCAGCCGCTCCACCATGTGCGGGTAGTGCAGCTCGAATGCCGGCCGCTCCGAACGGATTCGGGGCAGCTCGGTGAAGTTGTGCCGCGGCGGCGGGCAGCTTGTCGCCCACTCCAGCGAGTTGCCGTAGCCCCACGGGTCGTCCACCGTGACGACCTCGCCGTAGCGCCAGCTCTTGAAGACGTTCCACACGAACGGGAACATCGACGCGCCCAGGATGAACGCCCCGATCGTCGAGACGACGTTGAGGCCCTGGAAGCCGTCGGTGGGCAGGTAGTCGGCGTAGCGGCGCGGCATGCCCTGGTCACCCAGCCAGTGCTGCACCAGGAACGTGGTGTGGAAGCCGATGAACGTCAACCAGAAGTGCAGCTTGCCCAGCCGCTCGTCGAGCAGCCGGCCGGTCATCTTCGGGAACCAGAAGTAGATGCCCGCGAAGGTGGAGAACACGATGGTGCCGAACAGCACGTAGTGGAAGTGCGCGACGACGAAATAGGTGTCGGTCACGTGGAAGTCCAGCGGCGGGCTGGCCAGCAGCACGCCGGTCAGGCCGCCCAGCAGGAACGTCACCATGAAGCCGACCGAGAACAGCATCGGCGTCTCGAACGTCAACTGGCCCTTCCACATCGTGCCGATCCAGTTGAAGAACTTGATCCCGGTCGGCACCGCGATCAGATACGTCATGAACGAAAAGAACGGCAGCAGAACGGCTCCGGTGGCGAACATGTGGTGCGCCCACACCGCGACCGACAGCGCGGCGATCGACAGCGTCGCGTAGACCAGCGTGGTGTAACCGAAGATCGGCTTGCGCGAGAACACCGGCACGACCTCGGTGATGATGCCGAAGAACGGCAGCGCGATGATGTACACCTCGGGGTGGCCGAAGAACCAGAACAGGTGCTGCCACAACAGGACTCCGCCGTTGGCCGCGTCGTAGACGTGCGCCCCCAGGTGCCGGTCGGCGGCCAGCCCGAACAGCGCGGCGGTCAGCAGCGGGAAGACGATCAGCACCAGGATCGACGTCACCAGGATGTTCCAGGTGAAGATCGGCATCCGGAACATCGTCATCCCGGGCGCGCGCATGCAGACCACCGTGGTGATCATGTTGACCCCGCCCAGGATGGTGCCCAGGCCGGCGACCGCCAGGCCCATGATCCACAGGTCGCCGCCCGCGCCGGGCGAGTGGACGGCGTCGCTCAGCGGCGTGTACGCGGTCCAGCCGAAGTCGGCCGCCCCACCCGGGACCACGAAGCCCGCCATCGCGATGGTGGCGCCGAACACGAACAACCAGAACGAGAACGCGTTCAGCCGCGGGAAGGCCACGTCGGGCGCGCCGATCTGCAGCGGCAGCACCAGGTTGGCGAAGCCGAATACGATCGGGGTCGCATAGAACAGCAGCATGATCGTGCCGTGCATGGTGAACAGCTGGTTGAACTGCTCGTTCGACAGGAACTGCAGGCCCGGCGCGGCCAGCTCGGTCCGCATCAACAGCGCCAGCAGCCCGCCGATGAAGAAGAAGATGAAGCAGGCGACGCAGTACATGATGCCGATCAGCTTGTGATCGGTGGTGGTGATCAGCTTGTAGATGAGGTTCCCTTTGGGACCCGTTCTGGCCGGGTACGGGCGGACGGCCTCGAGTTCTCCCAACGGGGGCGCTTCAGCTGTCAACAGCTCCTCCAAACATCTCGGACCGGGGCCCAGGACCAATGATTGGAATCTTAGCCGCCGATCAGGTCGGTGGGAGGCCTGGTCCTACAAACTGTCGTAAATGCGTTGCCGGCGGCGGCGGGCCGTTTCGCCGAGCGGGTCCCAGCTGCGCGGATGTTAGCGTCGGACGCGTGCAATCGGGGCCGACGCGAGCGATGCTGGCCGCCGCCGCGGCGGCGGCGCTGGTGGTGGCGTGCGGCGCCTGCGGGTCCGGATCGGCCCCCAGGGCGTCGACGCGATCGCTGGTCACGCCCACCACCCAGATCGCCGGGGCCGGGGTGCTGGGAAACGACCGCCGGCCCGACGAGTCGTGCGCGCGGGACCCGGCCCCCGCCGACCCGGGGCCGCCGACGCGGGAGGCCCACAACGCGGCCGGGGTCACCCCGGACGTCGTCGCGGTGCCCGCCGAGGCGCAGCGCATCGTGGTGCTCTCCGGCGATCAGCTCGACACCCTGTGCGCGCTCGGCCTGCAATCCCGCGTCGTCGCCGCCGCCCTGCCGGACGGCTCCCCGGGCCAGCCGTCCTACCTGGGCAACGCGGTGCACGGCCTGCCCGGCGTCGGGACGCGCAGCAACCCCGACCTGAAGGGCATCGCGGCGGCCCACCCGGACCTGATCCTGGGGTCGCAGGGGTTGACGCCGAAGCTGTACCCGCAGCTGGCGGCGATCGCCCCTACGGTGTTCACCGCGGCACCCGGCGCCGCCTGGCAGGACAACCTGCGCGGCGTCGGCGCCGCCACGGCGCGCGGCGCCGCCGCGGACGGGCTGATCAACGGCTTCACCCAGCGGGCCACGCAGATCGGCGGCAGCCACGACGCGGCCCACTTCCAGGCGTCGATCGTCCAGCTGACCACCACCAGCGTCCGGGTCTACGGGTCCGTCAACTTCCCGGCCAGCGTGCTCGCCGCGGTCGGGGTGGACCGGCCCGCCGCCCAGCGGTTCACCGACAAGCCCTACATCGAGATCGGCGCCACCGACGCCGATCTCGCGAAGGCTCCGGATTTCTCCGCCGCCGACGCCGACGTCGTCTACGTGTCATGCGCCACGCCCGCCGCCGCCGACCGCGCCGCCACCATCCTCGACAGCGACCCGTGGCGCCGGCTGTCCGCCAACCGCGACAACCGCGTTTACGTCGTCAACGACGAGGTATGGCAGACCGGTGAGGGCGTGCTCGCCGCCCGGGGCATCGTCGACGACCTCCGCATGGTCAACGCCCCGATCAACTGAGCGCCCGCCTGGCGTCGGGCCAGGGCGTTGAGTGTGAATCCTGGGCTTCGCGTGTGAAACCTGGGCGTCGATCCGGCCGGAATCCCGCCGTACGTACACACCGAAAGCCGTGAGTGCACACTCAACACCGCGACACCGTTGAAAGGCACATCACACCCGCCCGGGTGGTTCGAAAACCGTTACCTTAGCTAAACTTTTTCAGGACGACTTCGAAGAGGGATATACATGAGCACTGTTACGGCCTATGCCGCGACGTCGGCGACCGAACCGCTGACCAAGACCACCATCACCCGGCGCGACCCTGGCCCGCACGACGTCGCGATCGACATCAAGTTCGCCGGCATCTGCCACTCGGACATCCACACCGTCAAGGCCGAGTGGGGCGAGCCCACTTACCCGCTGGTTCCGGGCCACGAGATCGCGGGCGTGGTGTCCGCGGTCGGTTCCGAGGTCACCAGGCACAAGGTGGGTGACCGCGTCGGCGTCGGCTGTTTCGTCGACTCCTGCCGCGAGTGCGCCAGCTGCCTGGCCGGCCTGGAGCAGTACTGCAAGCGCGGGTCGACGCCCACGTACAACGGCGTCGGCAAGGACGGCCAGCCCACCCAGGGCGGCTACAGCACCGCCATCGTCGTCGACGAGAACTACGTGCTGCGCATCCCCGACGCGCTGCCGCTGGACAAGGCCGCGCCGCTGCTCTGTGCGGGCGTCACGCTCTATTCCCCGCTGCGGCACTGGAAAGCGGGCAAGACCACCCGGCTGGCGATCATCGGCCTGGGCGGGCTCGGGCACATGGGCGTCAAGCTGGGTGCGGCGATGGGCGCCGAGGTGTCGGTGCTGTCGCAGTCGCTGAAGAAGATGGAGGACGGGCTGCGCCTGGGCGCCAGCCATTACTACGCGACCTCCGACCCCAACACCTTCACGGTGCTGCGCGACAACTTCGACCTGATCATCAACACCGTGTCGGCGAACCTGGACCTCGGCCAGTACCTGAAGCTGCTCGACGTCGACGGGACCATGGTCGAGCTGGGTATCCCCGAGCACGCGATGGAGGTGCCGGCGTTCCCGCTGGCGGGCTGGCGGCGCAGCCTGTCCGGTTCGCTGATCGGCGGCATCGCCGAGACGCAGGAGATGCTGGATTTCTGCGCCGAGCACGGCGTGACACCCGAGATCGAGCTCATCGCACCGGCCTACATCAACGAGGCCTACGAGCGCGTGCTGGCCAGCGACGTGCGCTACCGCTTCGTCATCGACATCTCACGGTTGTGAGGCGGGGGCGCCCTCGGCCACCCCGCGCCCGCTCGCGATCTCCTCGGCGGCCTCGCCGTCCTCGTCGCCGGGAATCACCTCGCTGACGTCGATGCCGGCCAGCGGCCAACCGGCGGCGGCCAGGGTGGCGGCCACCCGCCGGACGTTCTCGGGGCCGGGGTCGCGGTGGGTCAGCCCCGAGATCGTCTCGGCGATCTCGTTGCCGTCGATCACGCCGTCGGCCACCGCGGGCGAACCCTTGGCGGTCAGGTTGCTCACCACCGCTTCGACCTGCTCGGCGGACAGCGGCGTGCTGCGCAGCAGCGCCAGCAGCGGCACCCGATCCGGCCCGGGCACGCCATCGGGGTAGCCGGCCTGCAGCCAACGGATTACCGACCGCAGGAAATGGTGGTGATTGAGTGTGGTCACCGCATCAGTGTCACGGGTTCGCGGTGGCCGGCGCCACCGGGGCGCCGCCGCATCCCGACAATTCATGCCGCGTTCACGATCCGATCAGCACGCCGGTCTGCGCCGCCGGTGACGAGTACAGTCGAGCCATGGCTAGACCGATTGCGAAGAAGCCAACGCCAATCGCGACCATAAACGTTCAGAATCCGGCCGACCTGAAGCCGGTCCGGGCCCTGGAACGCGGCCTGGCCGCCCGGTTGAGGGAGATAGGCCTGCGCGTGCAAACCGAGTCCCTGCGGGAGATGCGTCTCCAGGTGGGCCTCGACATGCAGATCGTGTACTTCAAGCTCCGCGTGCCGATCGGCGACGGGGTCACGCTGCGCCTACCGGTGATGGCGACGATGACGCCGAGGTTCTACTCGCCCACGCGGGCGCAGCATCTCGACCGCGCCGAGCACGAGCACTGAGGCCTTAGAAGTCCCAGTCCTCGTCCTCGGTGACGACGGCCTTTCCGATCACGTACGACGAGCCCGAGCCGGAGAAGAAGTCGTGGTTCTGCTCAGCTACCTGGTCAGAGACGTCAATAAGCGTCTGACGTGCGAGAACTGATTACTTATGCTTACTCAAGTTATCTGTTACTTGCCTCAAAATGTGGGCAAAATGTGGGCACGCACGAAACGCAGCCCATAACATGCAGCGGGGTCACCGACCAGTGGGTCCTCGTCGGCATACCGCCTAGTCGTCATACCGCCTCGAGTACGCGCTGGCCATGCGCTGCGGCAGCGTCGATGACCCTAGCCACGGCTGAGTGGTGAACCCCGACGTCCTTGGCGATCCTATTGAGAGGGTCACCGGACGTGTGGGCGACGAGAATGCGGACGACCGTCTCGACCGGTTGTCGGGTGACCTTCTGGGCGACCATCGCTGCCGCGAGTTCGCGGGTCTGCTCGTCGACTGCAAGGTTCGCGCTCTTGGCCCGCGACGGAGCCGCGGTGTCGCGGTTGGTCGTCGCGGTAGTCGCAGTTGCCGCGCTTGTGGCGCCGCGGTCGGGAGCCGCTCCGGGAGTCGCGGGTCTTGCCACACCGCGAAGCGCGATACGTGTGCGACGTGCGGGTTTGTCCCCGATCGCGACTAACGCGAGCGTCGCGACTCCGATCGCAAGGTCAATGACTAGCGGCAGGACCGGCGCGAGCGCTGGCCGGATACCCGCGATGACCGCGAGGTCGCGAAGCGCGACGAACGACAGAATGAATGCACCCACCGCGAGGATCCCAGTCGCGGCCACGGAGGCGCGGTAGACGCCACCGGAGGCGGCGGCTTGGGCGAGGACGGCCAGACCATGGACCGCCAGTAGCAGGACGGTCGGCGGTACGGCTGCCACACTGGCGGCAATCCAGCGATTATCGACGGCGGCCGCGAGCCATGCGTGTGCCACGTTGCCTGCCAGCGACACCACGGTGGCGAGAATTAGCCAGGTCCAGAAGAAGCGAACAGCGCGGTGGTGGTTGCGGCGTGCGACGTCGGCCGACGTGTGGTTGGCGGCGGTCATTTCTGGCCCCCTGTGAGCTCGTGATGGAACGTTCGGTCGCCGATCGTGACTGTGATGCGGGCATCCGCTCGGAGAGCGTTGAGGTATTCCGACAGCGTGCTCAGGAGCATGTCTTCACGCCGTTCTAACTGAGACACACTGCCCTGCGTGGTCGACAGCCGCGCGGCCATTTCCACCTGGGTAATTCTGGCCTCGCGCCGGATCTTCGCTAGGTCAAACACACATTCAATATTAGCTTAAACTATTAATAGTTTCAACTAATAGTATAGTCAGGTGGGTACCCGCGCGCCGATGCCCGGTTTCGGCTTCTCGAAGGCGCTCGCGCTCCTTCTTGGCGATCTTGCCTGCTTCATAAGATGCATGGGAGCGGTGCCACTCCTTGGGCTGCTGCGGATCTCCAATCCAGCCATTCTCAGCGTTCATCGCTGGCTTCAATGTCGCTGTTGCAGGCGGCCCGGTAGGCACGTAGCACCTGGCGGATTCGCTCGATGTCGTCCTTGAGTTCCCACTCTTTGTCGGCGGTATAAGCCATCGATAACGCATCGCAAACAATCGCCCCGAGTTCTAATTCGAGTTTCAGGTCACTGGCGAACTCCGCCAGCCGCGGGTCGTCCAGCCCGTGGGTATAGCGGATGTCCTTGCCTTCGGGAAGGTCATAGACCTCGCGCATCCACCAGGACAACAGCCCGAGTGCTGCTCGGACGCGGTGACCAGTAACGTCAGCGCGAGTCGCCGACCCCAACTCCCGGCAAACCGTCGCGGTCAACACCAGCCGCTGGTAGTAGTGCGCGCGTACGTTCCACCTGGTGACCCCGTCGGGGTTCGATGATTCAACTAATCGCAACTCGCGACAATCCTTTCTGTTCAGGGCATTACCGCACTGCGATGCCAGGTGAGACCAGCGCAGCGTCTATCGCTTCGCTGGGGGCTCGTCGATACCGGTAGGCCACCCGGTTCGCAAATTAGCAAATCGGTGGGGTGGCTCAGCAGCGTCGCTTCCTCCGCCCCTCTGCGTACCGATCAGCCACTCGAAGCGGCGGGATGTGGCTGTAATCAATACTTCTCAGTTCGGCGTTCTTGGCCTCTTGCTCGGCCCAGATCTTCTGCATGTAACGTTGCTCGGCCGGAGTACCCGCAGGCGGAGGCGGGCCATCGGAGTCTGCTCGGCGGATAGCGTGGCAGTCTCGCCGTTCATCGGGTACTGCCAAGCTGAATACGCTACGCGGACCGCCCATGAAGGCGTCGGTGGGAACGGCGAGGACGTGCCAACGCGGCTTCCAGACCGCCATACCACCGAAGCGCTCCAGCGCGGAGCGCAACAAATCTGGCCGGTGATTCCACCGCACTAGGGAATAGGTCTTCACCCTCGATGTGCACCAGCCCGTCGTCGCAGACCGACGCGGTAACAGCGATGACCGTCGACGGCTCCTGCATTGAAAGTCTGAACTGAATCCAGTGAATCTGATGACCCGGCACGTATGAATCGCATTGACTATTTGGGCCTGGAAGTTCCCAGACATACCCGGACATGGAGGTCTCCATCTATCCGAGCCTCCGATGGCGGAGGCGCTCTTGCCGACACCGGTTGGTGTTCGGCCACTTCGTCATCCGAGCCACCCACGAGCGTGGGGTTGGCGTACCGTCCAGTCGGAGCTTGACGACGGCAACTCATGAAGCCCTTCAATTATATGTCTTGCGGCACCGCACCAACGAACTCATTCTGAAGATCCGGGCTTGCGGAGAACTGCGCCATGCGTTCCCGTTTCTTTACAATAAGAGCCGAGAGGATGCCACAAATGACGACAAGTCGATCATCGCAAGAGTGGCTCGACTCCTGGCGCGAGCTAAGGCCATATCTGAGCTGGATGCAGCGAAATTCACGCAAGATCATGGCCGCCGAGCATCCCGATCAGATCGAGGCTTTCATCAGCAGACACAGGCGCAGTCACGATTTCACCGACGAGGAGCTTCAGGGCCTGCGCGACGGCTCCATTCGGGAAGCCGTCAAGGAGTGGTACGAAACCACCATCAGGATGGCCAGAGAGCAAACGCAGAGGGAAAGACGGGCCCGCCGTAGGGTTTAAGTGAGTATGTCCGGCCACAGGCTGAGATTAGGGGCGAGTGGACGCCTACCAGCAGCACGGCATCGACTATCGACGTAGCTGCGTTCCGAACTGCGCGCAAGGGTCGGCGACCTATTCCCCGGTTACCATTACGCTCACCGGCGCGGTCTCTCCCGACTTCCGTTACACCACCGCGGTAGTCACCAACCAAAACACAGGCAGTTCCGATACATCGTTGCTACCTCGTGGCTAGACATCCCAGCGTCGTAAGTTGTCAAGCCGCCGCCGGAGTGCGGTGGGCCCAGGCGGTGTGTGTCGGCTGTAGGGAGTGTGATGGCGTAGGCATCCGTGCAGGATGCCGACCAGGCGGTTGCCTAGGACGCGCGCGTGGGGAGAAGGGCTCAATTCCTCAGTCGAGAGCGAAGTTTCGCTGTGTACGCCCGACACATTGGGTGACGCACTTGCCATGCTGAATACCTCAATCATGAGGGTTCCATCTGATGACCAATCCGTCCGCGAACCCGAGCCGCCGTTCAAGCCTGCAAGACCGCGAAAATGCTGAGCGTGACCGTCGCAATGGCCAAGAGGATCGCCTGGGTGCCCCGCGTTGCGTGCCACGAGGCCTGACGCCGCGACCGCGTAGGCTGTCACGAGTTCACATGAGGTAAAGGATAAAATTTGAGCATCTGGCACATCTTGGTTCTGCTGATCATTTTGGCCATTGTCGTCGGTGCTATTGGTGGCTTGGTTTTCGTGATCGTGAAGCTGACTAAGCCAAAGCCAGCTGGTGGCGTTGGGCAACCGACCGGAACCCCACCGGGGTGGTATCCCGACCCGAGCGATCCTCGTCTGATGCGGTACTTCGACGGGCGCGTTTGGACTGCATCGACTCAGCCTCGGACCTGAACAATCGGAAGGTCCCGGTGATCAACGCGCCGGACGAGTGTTTACCCGTGGTGGGTAGCCCTCGATTGGTGGGCGAAGCCACTTGCTCGCCAACTATGCTCGCTCGGCGAGTAGCCGGTACAGGGTCGGCTTACTAACGCCGAGGTGATCCGCGATCACCGGAACCGGTTCACCGCTGGCACGCATCCGGTGCGCCAGAGCGATCTTCTCGGGAGCAAGCTTGCGGGGCCTGCCGATGGGCAGGTTGCGGGCCTTGCGGGCGGCCTTTGCTGCCGCCCGGCGCTCCCGGCCCAGCTCCAGCTCAAGCTCAGCCAGGCTCGCCATGATCCCCATGATCGCCCGCCCTGTCGCGGCCGAGCTATCGACGCCCTCCCGCAGTGACCGGATGATGATCTCCCGGTCCAGCAGGTCCTTGATGGTCCGCATAACCTCGGCGGCGGTGCGGCCCAGCCGGTCGATCCCGACGACAACGATGGTGTCACCAGGTCGCGCGTAGTCCAGCAGTGCGGCCAGGCCGGGACGCTCCTCCTTGGTGGACGTGCCAGTCAGTTTGTCGGAGTAGACACGGTCCAAGTGGACCCCTGCGGCGGTAAGCGCGTCGGTCTGAGCGTCGAGGGACTGGTGCCCGGTGGATACGCGGGCGTAGCCGAGCAGTTGACCCGCCGTGGAAGCGGCGGTGACGGTAGGCGCGATCATGCCATTATCGTATCTCAAAAGTCTGACATATGGATTTTAGATACGAGAGAGCTTTCGAGACACCCGGCCTGGAACTATGGCGCTGCCATAATCAGTCGTCAGCGCTCTCTCGAAACTAAAGTTCTGAGACAAACGGAGTCGAAAGGCTTCACCGGGCAACCAATTGAGGTTTCGTTTCGGTTTTCCTGGTTCCTGTTGACACCTCGTACGGCCGGAAAGTATCTGTAGGCCGGGAGGCTCGACGTCTAGTCTCCCTGCATGGATCGCTTCTGGCAGTGGGTGTGGAATCGGTAATGGGCCGAGGTACCCGTGGGCGGTCGCAACGTTGACTGCCCTGCGGTTGGTAAACCTATTGGGTGCGCGTATTCCACGTCCAGGTGGGATGAACACTTTCAAGTCTGCCCTGGCGTTCCGGCGGGAGTTTCCCGTCACGATAAGCAGAGCGTTGCATCGAGACCCATTTCCCGATTGGGTATCCATCGATTGAGTCCCGATTCATGGGTTGAGCGTGGCCGTTCCGCTTCACGTAGAGGAAGAGGTAACCGAAACCCCGATCCCACTTGGAATCGCGGGAACTCCAGGTCCAAGTTGGGTGAACTCGTTCCAATCGCTGTTGAAGGTCGGAGCCGAGCTTCTCCTGCCGGTATAGAACTCGTTGCGTCCGCACCCAAGTGCCGAGTGGGTAGCCGTCTGCTGATACGTATGTAGGCGTGACGTTCGCGTTGTCATACTTTTCGACATGCTCCAGTAGGTGCCGGTATCCGTCCTCCCACTTAGCCACGTGAGACTGCCAGTCCCAGCCTGGCAGATTGGAAAGACGTTCTTGTCGTTCTGCTTTCAAGATTCCCTTTCGGCGTTGGTTGCGTTGCCACCGCACCCATCTGCCTAGCGGATGGCCGGAGACCGCTGTGTCAATTGAGGGGCTGGCATGGCCGTTTTCCTTGACGTACCGCTTGAGTAGCTCGAACATGAACTCCCACCGAGCGTCTTTGGGAGCCCATGCCCACCCAGGTACTTCTGAGAGCCGTTTTTGCCGTTCAGCGTCAAGGAGTCCCTGCTTGGAATGGGAGCGTTGGGTGATGACCCACTTGCCAAGCGGGCGGCCGTCGACAGTGACGTAGGTTGGCGGGACTTCGGCGTCGCCGTTCTGTTCGACGTACTGCCCCAACAGGCTGAACATCAACTCCCACCGAGCGTCTTTGGCGTTCCACGTCCAGGTAGGGTGAACTCGTTCAAGTCGGTCCTGGCGGTCAGGGGTAAGGCGGCCATTCATTCTGAATTGGCGTTGCGTGCTAACCCAATCGCCAAGAGGATGGCCATCGACCTCGCAACCGCTCGGGACTAGGGCCGTACCTTCAACTCGGACAAACTTCTCCAGCAGCCCGTACCAGAACTCCCAAGATGCGGTGGTTCGTTCAACGAGGCGCACGTCGAATGCTTCGGCGAAGGCGGCGTCGACCCAATTGGGAATGTCGACGTGAATCTTGTCGGGTAGCCGGGGCTTTCCCCCACGACGACCCAGCTCGCGGCGCAACTCGTCGAGTTGTCGGCCTAACTCTTCGTCGTGTGCCCGGAGCGCCCGCACCACGTCCCACACCGGCTTGAATATCGAACTGTCCAGGGCCACTTCGGGGTCGGCCTGGGCATCGACGAAGAGTGGGATAACGATGGTGCCGACCTTCTTCTCGTCGGACTTGCGGATGGCGCGTCCGACCGCCTGAACGATGTCCACCTCGGAACGGCGTGGGTCGATGAACGCCACCCCGTCGAGCGTCGGCACGTCCACGCCCTCGGCCAGGCAGCGGGCGTTGGTAAGCAGTCCGTACTCTCCGTCGCTGATGGCTCCGAGTTGCTGGATGAGCCGCCCCCGCAACCCAGCGTTCATCTCCCCTGACGTGTACGCACACCACGGCTCACCTTTCGGGCGCTGCCGGGCGGGCATCCATGCCACCACCTCCGGCAGCGTGGCTGCGAACTCCTGTGCCCGCTTCACCCGTGAATGGAACGAGATGGTGCGACGCAGGCCGTATTTCCGCATCGCCTTGGCAAGGCCGATCTGTGCGGCCAGTGTGGCGGCGTCGGTGACCTTGTTTCCTTCGATGCGGACGACGGTGCCCTCCTCGGCCCACTCCCGGTAGGTGGCATCATCCACGCCGACGATGGACACCTGGTAGTCGGTGAGGAGGCCGCGTCCGATGGCTTCACCAAAACCCAGCTTGTGGAACACGGGACCGAAGGTGGCCTCGTCATCCATAGATGTGTACTCGTATTCCGCTTCCTGCGCAGCTTTGAGCACCCGGCCCGTGAAGTAGCGAGGCGTGGCCGTCATGAACAGCAGCCGCCGGGCCTTAATTCGGGAGCCGTCGAGCACCGTGGCGAAGTCTGACGACACCGGCCCCGCACAGCGGTGCGCCTCGTCGGCTAACACCAGATCAAAGGCGGGTATCCGACCCCCGGCAAAGGCGGCGGCCACCTGCGGCGAGGACTGGTACGTAGCGAACACCACGCGGGAACCGCGTCGACGGAGAAACCGGGCGATGTCTTCTGGGTGGGTGGTGACAGGCACCCCGAGGTCGGAGGTCTTCGCCACTATGGCGTCCTCGTCGCGGGACACACTGGCATCCGAGCAGACGGGCAAGGTGTCGAAGTCGCTGCGCCGGTTGACCATCCACACTCGCAGCGTCTGCTTCAGCAGCGACAGCGACGGCACCAGGACCAGGACCCGCTCGGCTCCGAGCTTCTCCTTAATGAACAGGGAGGTGAGCGTCTTTCCGGTGCCGCAGGCCATGATGAGTTGGCCGCGGTCGGCGATTGTGAAACCCTTCAGTACGTCCCGGATGGCGTCGCGCTGGTAGTCATGCGGCGTGGCAGGTTTCGGTGGACGAGATGGGCGCAGGTTCGCCAGGGACTCAGGCCAGTCCAGGTACGCGTCGGTGGCCCGCAGGTCTGTCAGGTCCAATGCGGTGACGGGTTTCTCCTGTGCGTCCACGGCCCGCTGGGCCAGTTGGTGCAGCCCCCCAGTTGTTGTTGAGATCAACAGCCGCTGGGAGAACTGCTTGGTGTTGGACTCCGACAGGAACTTGTTCAACTCGGCCTTTGGGATGGGCTTGTCCTCCGCATAAGCCTTCGCCTGCACCGCCCACAGGTGTCCGTCGGCGTCCTCGGCCACGAGGTCAATCCCCGCCTCCACGTCACTCAGACGGTCCGGCCACTCCTTCCAGAACCAGACGTGCCGCAGTCGCTGTTTGTAGAGCGGGTCATTGGTGAGAAACCACTTACAGACGTGCTCGAACTGCTTGCCTCGGACCCTCGGGTCGGGGTCAAGGCGGGCAAACAGGTCGTTGAAATCCCCCATGGCGGGGATGCTAATTGAGGGCTACGACGGCGATGGATGTTTCGCTAGGTAGGCGTTGTGCCAGTTGTGCCACGCTCCCGACGCGCCGCGTTACCGGCATGGCTGCGGATCAAGGCCGAGGTACTGCCGCTGGCCTGACTGTCCGAGAATGTGGCGATGATCTTCTGTCCGAATCCACTCGACTGGACGGCCGTTGGTACATGCGTCGGGGCCGTGGGCACCGTTGGCACCCTGATATACGCAATTTGGACCGCCAACAGGGCGCGTGCTGAGGCGAAGGCTCTGAAGCAACAGGTGGCGGACGACGAACGCCGTGTGCAAGCGCGACGGGTGTTCGCCTGGATTGACGCAGCCGTGAGCACTGGAGTTGTGCGAATCGCCAACACGTCGGAAGAAGCCGTGTACACGGTGGTGATCTACATCGTGTATATGGATGGCGGCAGACCCGGCACGGGCGAGGAGGCCGAGGCGAACCTTCGTCAAATGCTCCACAGTCTGGAGGCCATGGCTCCCGGAGTCGCGGAGGGGGCGGCGACGCACCCTGCTAAGCAAGTAAGAGCCGTCATACAGGCGGTTCCGCATGGCAGACACTACGTGCCCCTCCAGGTTCAGCAGGACTATCCAGGTGTTGAGATTGCGTTCACCGATGCCGCAGGGCGTCACTGGGTTCGGCGCGTAACAGGCGAACTGATCGAGAGCGAGATCAATGCATTGGACCGCTATGGCATATCCACGCCTGTGGAATACACGCCGTTGGTAACCGGCCAGCAATGAGACGGGCAGGTAGTGATTGGCGTTGCAGCACATCCAGCCGGTCGAGCACCGCTTCAACCTGTGGAATCAACGCTTCAAGTTTCTTCGCCTCTTGCCGCACCTCTTGGCAAAGGCTGGGCGCAGCCTTGGCCTCACGGAGAAACGCTGCCGGAACGCCTTGCCATCAGCAAGATGCGCTCGCAGCACCTCGACCGCCACGGTGCGCTCAGTGACCGCATCAAACCCCCGCCAGACCTCTCCCAGGCCGCCGTGGCCTAGCCAACGCTACGAGGCGATACCTTCCGAACGGCGTCCCTCCCACGTCATCCTCGTGGGCGAAACGATTTCCAGCGTCACTACTCATCGCCGGACCCGTCAAGGTCCGTGTGCTGGTCAGGTATGGGTCTTGAGATGATTTCGCTTCCGTTTTGAGGGCCTGCTCTACGCCGTCGCGGCAGCCACGCAAGAAATCCATAGCGTGAACGGTGCTGCTGTCGCTGCTCAGCAGCGCCCTAGCAAGCAGATTCTGGCAATGCTCCCGGCCTGGACAGTTTGGCGCTCGAACGTACTTGGAGTCGTGGCGGAAGGGTGCAGCCCCTCGGGTTACTTCTCGAAATTGATGCAACCTGGCTGCACCGCCAAGCCACCCGAGTAGGTGACGGGTCCGTACCAGTACGGTGCCTCCCCCATAGCACCGCCCATCTGTTTCATCAGCTTGCACTCAGCGTCAAGCCCCGCGTAGTAGCGGATAGCTATGATCACGACCTTGCCCGCTTCGTGAAAGTCCAGCGGATGAACGGCACGGTTACGGGATTGGTCCCAGACCAAGCCTTGTAAAAGCTTGAACTGCTGATAGGTGGGCGTCCTGGCGAATGACTCCGCGACATATTTGCCAGTGTTTACTGCCAGTTCTGGCGATTCGTACCACACGGGGAGGTCCGGCTGATTCGGGCAACAGAGACCGCCGTGTCGCAGGGCGGCAAGGTATTGCTTGTCGGTCGAGGTAAATGGCTGTGCGGCCGCCACCCATTGAGTCATCGCGACCACCATCAGACCGCCTACGAGTGGAACGACTAGGCGCAGCAGGCGGGTTGATCTTGCCGTTGTCAGTGACATCCTTCGGAATTTTTGCAGAATGTGTCTACTTTGTTCTACTTCTGCGTAATTTTGTCTCCTATGAGGTGGCCACAGAGGTAGCACAGTTCGCGCAGGAAGGAGTCGCAATGCCAGCCGTCCTGCAGTCCGGGCGGTATCCCAGTCCCGAGGGATCGGCGGCACCTCTATCCAGGACGCAGGACGCTGGACACGATTGACGGGCGTCTGATACCGCGCCCGGTTCGCCGACAGTGGAAGGTGTCCGCGTCGTATGAAAACTGACCCCGTGAACTCACCCGTCGAAAGGGGTCAATTTTCAGCAGTCGCTGACAGAAGGAGGTTGCGGTGATGATGCGCTGTATCGCGGTAGCTGTGGCTGTAACCACGGGGGCATTACTCACCCTGTTGTCTCCTGTGATCGCCTGGGCCGATGTTCATTCGGACTATCTGGCTCAACTGGACCGATTCGGGATCACTTATGCGTCGCCGCAACAAGCCATCTGGGGAGCCAACATGATGTGTGAGCAGATCAATTTCTACAACAAGACCCCGGCAGAACTCGTGCAGGACGCGGTGAGCTCGGGACAGTTGGATCGATCGCATGCCCAGATCCTGGTGGCGTTGTCACTGAAGTATTACTGTCCGGAAAACCTGCACACCCGTTGATGGCATGGAAATAGGTCGATGCCGCGAGTCGCGACACCGTGCAGGACATCAGGGCTAAACTTCGATTCCCACTGACTTGAACGTACTTGTAGGTTGCTGCATCGTTTCTTACGCTGTGTTCTCGAAAACCTACAGGTCAGGGCCACCAAAGTTGCGGACTACGTACAGTATTGGCGCAGTCGAGGTTTGAACTTACCGGGGCTCACCCCGCGAACAGATTTGAACTTAGCGACGGATCTGCACTTCGGGATGGAGCAACCACCTCCGTACGCGACAATCGGCCCCAGTGATCACACTCCGCAATCGGCATTGCCTGTTTCACCGCAGCGATGCGCCACGGGTACTGGTCGGCCTGCGTCAATATCGGCTGCATGGTTCCTCCTTTGATCCGACAAGTGCCGCAATGGATCCGATTGCGTGCACGTGTATCTCCTTTTTCCTGATTGGGTGGCCGAAGCCACCGCCCCATGTGGGGTGTTTGAAGCTCTCATCTTGCAGGAGCCAGTAGCAGACGATCGGAGTTGGAAATCATTTCGCTTCCGGGTCTTGATGGCACTCGCAGGAATCGCCCGCCCTCCGAACCGTGTTCCGGCAGGGCTTGCCTGAGGTCGCGGTGCGGCGGCCGCAGACGAGAAGTCCATGGTCGCGCGCCCAACGAGCAGGCAACCGGCCGGGCAACTCGTGCGGAGCCACGGTGCGCCAGTCACGAATGACCGGAGAGTCGGTGCCGGTACTGCCGACGTGAACCAGCGCGAGAATCTCCTCGCCGTCGGCGGTGATGCCGACCGCTGCGGCATAGCCGGGCAGACCGTCATCATCCAAGCGGGCCAAGCGTAACGGGTCACCGCAAACATCCCTGTCGTCGATCATGGCGCACCCTTCAGCAGCCCCAATCTGGCCCGAAGGCTTACGAAATCACCGTCACGCCTCACTGCAATTGTCTCGCTGGTGTCGCCATCGGCGGCAGTAGGTCTAGCGTCACCAAGGTCACTCAGCACGCCGAACCCCTCACCGAGCTGCATCTTCGTCCCGGGCTCGGGCTCGGCTGCGCTGGTCACCTCCTTCTTGACGCCGGGAGCACGCTCTTTCGACGCAGCGAGTAGGTCAGCGTAACGGGGCTTCTTGTTGCTGTCGAGCCGCAACAAGGAGGGGCTCGAAATACGACGTGACCAGTAGCTGTCGGCGGCGACCCAGCGGATGAGGTCACAGATCTCCTCGACTGGGTGGCCGTCCTCGACGAGATGCATGGCTGACTTCACCCACCTGACTCGGAGACTCGACTGCCGTGCTGGCCCCCGCAGAGTTTCCCAGCATTGGACGATCTGCTCAGCACTGGCAGAGTCCTTTAGGCAATTTCTATACTTAGATGCACTAACGGCCGCCCCATTTCTCGTTGTCCCAGGCGGCGATTCGTCCGCGGCCGAGGCGGCCGCCTTTCCGCCCTCCGGGCGGGCCAGGTCAAAGCCGCCCTGCTTCACAGGCGTGTCCTCTTCCTCTCCTGGTGATCCCGCCGAAGGCGGGAAGTCCTTTTCCCCGAAGGGATCACGGGCTGGCCCGACGGGCCAGCCTGTTGGTTCGTCTGACTTCTTTCGTCTACTCGGGTTCGTGTTCTCTTGTATGTCTACTTCGGCAACGGATTCCGGTGGGTTCCCCTCGGATCCTGGTGGGAATCCGTCGGATTCCGGTGGGTTCCCCTCGGATTCCGGTGGGTGCTGGTAGGGCGTTTGCGTTTTTGTGTTTCCGCATTTCACGGCATTGGCCTTAAGCTGCTTCAACTCAGCCTTCGATAACCCACAGATCCGGTCAATGTCGGCCTGGGACAGCTCGTACAAGGTATAGCGATTGACCATTGGGGGTCGTATCTCGATGGCGATCACGCCGATTGCCTCAAGTAGGCGCAGGGACTCACGGACGGCGGTAGCCCCTGCTCCAGTCCTCTCCGCGATGCGCCCCACACTGGCGAACGCCTCCGTCTTGTCGTTCCAGGCGTGCGACAGCAGCGCTGCGTAAACCCAGCAGGTAGCCGGTCCCAGGTTGGAGTCAAACATCCAGTTGGGGACCTGGGTGAATTTCGTTGTCAGCCTCATGCCGCACTCCCCGGCACCAAACCCTCGGGGCTGCATGGATCCTCGCCTACGGGCCGTTCAGACGCCACAGCGCATATCTCAACGGTCTTGAACCATGCGACAGAACTGGAATCCCAGCGGAGCGTTCGGTTGGCCTCGCAGCTCATGGCCACCGTTACTTTCCCGAACGCCACGCCAAACTCGCTCAGATACGCGTGCTTCCTGTCCCTATTGACCTCGACGACGGTGCCCACGCGACCGCGGTACTGCGGCCAAGTCCCTTTCGACGGCCATCGGGCCTCGTCGCGCTCGATACGCACCCTGCTCCCCACTTCCGGAGTCATGCGGCCTCACCACCGCTGCCCGTGACTGCGCAGCAGCGGCAACCGCAGGTGCATGGGGCACTGTGACGGAAGCCGATGTCGGCCTTATCCAATGTGGCGTAATCCTGGATCCACATAGCCAGCCCGATGACACTATCCGCCTCTACGGCAAGCTCGGGCCCTTCGAGGTTTGTCACCCCGACAAAGAGCGACCAGTGGCGATTCTCGTCCCGAATCTCGATCGGGCGGTGCCCGTATCGCTCCACCGCCTGATCGGGTGGCAGGTAGACCTCGGCGCTCACGAGGCAGCACCAGCCGTCCGAACGGTGCGCAATGGCTCGGCCACCTTGGCGCGCTGCTCATCCCGGAGCGGCGCGGCTTCATCTAACATCTTCTCGACACATGCGGTCCACCTGTCGGCGGGGGATTCCGGTGTGGCAGTCATGCGCTGACCGTCTCGGCCGCCATCTCCCACACCCACAGGGGCCACATGTTCACCCGCCCGTAGTGATAGTGCTGTGTGGTTTGAGGCTCTATACCGCGCTGGCGGCCGATCACGCCAGCCCGTATACCCAGGCGCTGCATCGCCAGGTGCGAGGTGTCGGTCAGCCCGGCGTGGCGGGCGTAGCCAAGGGCGGAGAACCAGCCGTGACGACCCTCGATGGCGTCCAGGCGGGCCTCGGTGCGTTGGGCGGTGTCTTTGGCCTCGGCGGCATCCCGGCCCGCCGCCTCAATCTGGTCGATGGCCGCGCGCAACACGTCGAACTGGTTCAGCGAAGGGGGCGATACGGCACGCTTGTTGAAGTAGGCGTCGAGCGCCGCGCGCGCTTCACGCTGGTAGGCGATCAGCTTGGATCGCGTATCGACGACGACGCGGTTCTCGTCGATGGTGGCCAGCCACATCGGAATGGTTTCGCTGTCGACCACGCTCGTCTGGTATGTCTTGCCATCGACGGCAGTTATTGCCTTCTGAGCAACAACTGCCCACGACCTGCGCTGCAGCTTACGCAACTGGGCCGGGAAGCTGATGCCGAGGCTTTCGCACATCGGCTTGAGCGCCGCCCAGCGGCGGCCGTCGAACTCGACGGCCATGAGGTCATCGGCACCCGGAACGGGGACAGGAACAAGGTCGGCGGTCATTTGTCACCGCCGTCGACGCGGCAGGTCGCCGCCTCCCTCGCCGAGTTCGCCAGCGGTCTTTGCCCTGACATCCTCTCGCCCACATCGGCCGCGCTGAAGAGTGCCTCAGCAATCAGTCGCGCATCAGCCGGATTCCACCCGTGGTCACCGAGGTAGATTCGGGGTCCGTCAACGACCTCACCGTCGGAACGCTGTTCGACGACTGCGCGGACGTCGAAGTGTGACACGCTGTCGGGCAAGGAAACCGGAGCAGACCAGCACAGCCGGGTCGTGATGCCGCCCGAATTCTCCCAAGCACCAATGCTGTCGACGTCGGTATCCGGGGGCAGCGGTGGCATCGCCTCGGCCGGTTTCACACCATTGCTACGGAGGACGTTGATAGCGGCGGTCATCGAGAACCACCCGCGATGACGTTCACCGCGATCCACGAATCAAGGTCGCAGAGTCGGTACCTCACCGAGCGGTTCAGTTTTACGTAAGCGGGGCCCTCGCCCAGGTGGCGTAGCCGCGCAAGATTGGCGCGCGTGGTGCGGAGATAGTCAGCGGCTTCCCCGTCTTTCAGTAACCTTTCTGTCATTGCAAGAACCTCCATCAGTTGTCGAGAGATGTTTCGGGAGTTTCCCGGTCATCGACAATTATGGCAGAAAAACAGGAGTATCGAATTGACGCTGTGAAAGCGAAACCCGTTGTTCTGCACGGGTTCTAGAGAAGTATTGTGCCATTACTAGACGACCACTAAAGCATTTAATGTCCGCATCGACAGCGACGTGCAATGTTCCCACAAATGGAAATGATGCTGACGCCCAACCAGCGACATATACCGTTATTAAATCGTTATAACTTGAGCGTCCGTTGCCGCTTTGTCGAGGGCGGTCGCGACAGCCTCTAAGTCGTCGTCGAACAAATCGGCATAGATGTCGAGGGTCATCGCGGCACTAGCATGGCCGAGCATCCGCTGGATCGCCTTGACGTTGGCCCCGGCCGAGACCGCCAACGACGCGGCGGTATGCCTCAAGTCGTGCGGAGTTGCTCGGGGAATCCCGGATGCCGAGACCGCTTTGGCGAACCATCCCGACACTGGATGTGGACGGCGCAGATGCCGACCGTCGCCGAATAGCAGGTCCCCCGGCCCCTTCCCTTCGCACTGCCGCGCCAGGGGTGTCACCAGAAGCCGAGGCAGGGGCACGACGCGCTGCTTGTGTGCCTTGGGTGTGCCGACGTGGATCTCGGTGCCTGACTGAACGGCGTTCTCACGAACGGCCAGGCGTTTGCGCAACAGGTCCAAATCACGCACCCGCAAGCCGACGGCCTCACCCCAGCGCAGCCCGGTGTAGGCCAGCAACAGAACCAAGGAGCCGTGCTCCCCCGCAGCGTCAGCTAGCGCAGCGACCTGCTGGTGGGTCAGGTAAACCTTGCGCTTGCGCGAAATGCGCGGCAACTTGATCCCGACAGCCGGATTCTTAGCCAACAGGTTGTCCCGGACCGCATCGCCGAGGATGCCGGAGAGCACATGGTGACTGCGCTTCACCACGGCCGCCCCAACCGGTTTGACTTCGTCCGTTCCTCGCCCCAACTCGGCGAGCCAGTGCTGCACGGCGGTGGGCCGGATATTTCCAATGGCCGTGGTGCCCCAGCGCGGCCGCACCCGCAGCCGCCACGTCGTTTCCATGGTCACGTAACCGGAGGGTTTGAGGTGGCCGCGCTGGCGCTGTAGCCACGCCCGGCCGAGTTCATCGACCGTCACCTTGGCGCTCGACGGCGAGATGTACTCGCCCTTGAGCTTGGCGACCTCCACCTCGGCGGCAAACCGCTCGGCGTCGCGCTTGGTACGGAACCCGCGCTTATCGGTCTGCCGGTTTTCGGGGGTCCGATAACGCACGCGGTACCGCTTGCCTGCCTTGGTTTGGTACGCGACGACCTGCGCCATGACGCAAATCTACGACAGAATGTGGGCAAAATGTGGGCAAAAGCCACTGGATGCCGTTTACAGCCTCCCGGTGAAGGGTTTGTACCCGAATCCGCTCAGGTGTGGTTAACCCCTCTGACCTGTGGTTTAAAAGTCCCAGTCCTCGTCCTCGGTGACGACGGCCTTGCCGATCACGTACGACGAGCCCGAGCCGGAGAAGAAGTCGTGGTTCTCGTCGGCGTTGGGTGACAGCGCGGACAGGATCGCCGGGTTCACGTCGGTCTCGTCGCGGGGGAACAGCGCCTCGTAGCCGAGGTTCATCAACGCCTTGTTGGCGTTGTAGCGCAAGAACTTCTTGACGTCCTCGGTCAGCCCGACCTCGTCGTAGAGATCCTGGGTGTATTCCACCTCGTTGTCGTAGAGCTCGAAGAGCAATTCGTAGGTGTAGTCCTTGATTTCGGCGCGCTTGACCTCGTCGGCCAGCGCCAGGCCACGCTGGAACTTGTAGCCGATGTAGTAGCCGTGCACGGCCTCGTCGCGGATGATCAGCCGGATCATGTCCGCGGTGTTGGTCAGCTTGGCCCGGCTCGACCAGTACATCGGCAGGTAGAACCCGGAGTAGAACAGGAAGCTTTCCAGCAGCGTGGAGGCCACCTTGCGCTTGAGCGGCTCGTCGCCCTTGTAGTACTGCATGACGATCTCGGCCTTGCGCTGCAGGTTGGGGTTCTCCTCCGACCAGCGAAACGCGTCGTCGATCTCGGCCGTCGAGCACAGCGTCGAGAAGATGTTGCTGTAGCTGCGCGCGTGCACCGACTCCATGAACGCGATGTTGGTGTAGACGGCCTCCTCGTGCGGGGTCAGCGCGTCGGGAATCAGGCTGACCGCCCCGACCGTGCCCTGGATGGTGTCCAGCAGCGTCAGGCCGGTGAACACCCGCATCGTCATCTGCTTTTCGTGGGCCGTCAGCGTGCCCCAGGACGGGATGTCGTTGGACACCGGCACCTTCTCGGGCAGCCAGAAATTACCGGTCAGCCGATCCCACACCTCGGCGTCTTTTTCGTCTTGCAGCCGGTTCCAGTTGATCGCGGAGACGCGGTCAATCAGCTTGATTTTGTCGCTCACCAGAACCCCACTTCACCGGACGGTTTGCCTGCGGTACCCAGGCTTCAAACACTACCCCTGGGGTACGACAAGGCGCCGCAACACAACAACTTGTGTTCGTCGTGTCGTAGGCAAAACCGCGCAGCCGATGTACCATTTGGTACATGTTTACCGAAGATTCCATCGAGATCGACGCCCCGCCGCAGCTGGTGTGGGATGTGTTCAGCGACGTCGAGCACTGGCCGGAGTGGACCGCCTCGGTCACCTCCCTGGCCGGGCTCGACGGGCCCGCCCTCGCGGTGGGCAGGCGGTTCGCGATCAAGCAGCCCGGCATGCCGAAGCTGGTCTGGAAGGTCACCGAGGTCGACCCGGGCTCGTCCTGGACGTGGGTGCAGCGCGCCCCCGCCGCGGTGGTGACGGCGCGCCACTACGTCGAGGCCCGGCCGGGCGGCGGCACCCGGGTGCGCCAGCAAATCGACCAGCGCGGCCCGATCGGTGCGCTCGTGGGGCGGCTGATGACCAGGAAGACCAAGCGCTTCCTCGAGCTGGAGGCGCAGGGCCTCAAGGGCCGGTCCGAGCGGCTCAGCCGCGCCGATGGCGCGCACTCCTGACTCGTCACGGCGCCGCCAGCTGCTCGACGCCCTGATCGAGGAGTTCGCCGCGAACGGCATCGGCGACCGGTCCCTGCGCGACGTGGCCGCAGCGGTGGGCACCAGCCACCGAATGCTGTTGCACCACTTCGGTTCTCGAGAGGACCTGCTCCTGGAGATCGTCGCGGAGGTCGAGCGCCGGCAGATGGGCCTGCTGCCCGACCTGCCCGCCGACCCGGCCGACAGCTTCGCCGCCATGTGGGCCGACGTCCGCCGGCCGGAGCTGCGGAACCTGGAACGCCTCTTCTACGAGTGCTACGCGCGCGCCGCCCAGGGCGAGAAGCCGTTCGCCCGCATGGTGCCCGGCGCCGTCGACGACTGGCTCGCCGAAGCCGCGGAAGTCGCCGACGGTCCCTTCGACCCCGCCGCGGCGAGGCTCGGACTCGCCGTCATCCGCGGCCTGCTGCTGGATCTCGTCGCCACCGACGACGAAGCCGGCGTGGACGCGGCGGCGCAGGCCTTCGCGAATCTGCTACGCGGGCACCGCTTCCCGCTTGGGGCGTGAGCCCTTGCCCACCCCGAGGAACTGGTACTCCTCGGGCTTGACCGAGCGGGTCGCCATCCAGTACTGCCAGGTGTAGCCGCCCCAGAGCACGGTGTTCTTGCCGTGCTCGTCGAGGTACCAGCTGCTGCAGCCGCCCGTGTTCCACACCGAGCCGGCCAGCTTGCGTTGCAGCTCGTCGTTGAAGCGGTCCTGGGCCTCGCGGGTCGGGGCCAGCGCCTGGGCGCCCATCTTGTCGCACTTGGCGATCGCGTCGGCGACGTAGCGGATCTGGGACTCGATCATGAACACGACGGAGTTGTGGCCCAGCCCGGTGTTCGGGCCCAGCAGGAAGAACAGGTTGGGCACGTCGGCGACGGTGATCCCGCGATGCGCGCCGATGCCCTCGCGGTTCCAGCGGTCGACCAGGTCCTCGCCGTGCTGCCCCTTGATCTGGACGTAGGTGTAGGAGTCGGTGACGTGGAAGCCGGTGGCGTACACGATCACGTCGACCGGGTGTTCGGTGCCGTCGGCGGTGACGATCCCGTCGCGCGTGATGCGCGTGATGCCGTCGGTGATCAGCTTGGTCTTCGGGTTCGCGACCGCGCGATAGTAGGTGGAGGAGTTCAGGATTCGCTTGCACCCGATGCGGTACCTGGGGGTCAGCTTGCGGCGCAGCTCGCGGTCTCGCACCGAGCGCCAGATGTTCCACTTGCAGTACGCCTCAATGAATCTCAGCGCGTTGGGACGCTTGGTCATGCCGAACGCCAGCGCCTCCTGCGCCCAGTAGATCCCGAGGCGCACGACCGCCCGCAGCCCGGGGACGTTTTCCATGGCTGCCCGCAGCGCCGACGGGAGCTCGGGGTTGGAGCGCGGCACCACCCACGGCGGGGTGCGCTGGTAGAGCTGCAGTTCGGCGACCTGCCCGACGATCTCGGGCACGATCTGGATCGCGCTGGCACCCGTCCCGATGATCGCCACCCGCTTGCCGGTCAGGTCGACGCTGTGGTCCCACTCCGCGGAATGGAAAGCGGGACCGGCGAATTCGTCGCGACCCTCGATCTCGGGGAACGACGGGATGTGCAGCGCCCCGGCCCCCGACACCAGGAACTGCGCGACGTATTCGCGCCCGTCGGCGGTGAACACGTGCCAGCGGTACTCGTCGTCGTCCCAGTAGCCGCGATCGACCAGGGAGTTGAACTCGATGAAGCGGCGCAGCCCGTACTTGTCGGTCACCCCCTGGAGGTAATCCTGAATCTCGGGCTGATAGGAGAACGGGTTCTTCCAGTCCGGCTTGGGTTCGAAGGAGAACGAGTACAGGTGCGACGGGATGTCACACGCGCAGCCGGGGTAGGTGTTGTCGCGCCAGGTGCCGCCGATGTCGTTGGCCTTCTCCAGGATGACGAAGTCCACGCTTTGCTTTTGCAGCTCGATGGCCATCCCCAGGCCGGAGAACCCGGTCCCGATGATGACGACGCGGGTGTGGACCGGCTCGCGCGCCTGTCGTGTCGGCTCGGCTTGTGTCATGGCATCGGTCACGGCGGATCGGTCTTTCTGTTGGCTCAACGCAAGTACCCGGTACCCAGGGTATCGGATAGGGCGAATGTTAGCGACGGCCGCGGCGATGTCAAACGCCGCGGGCGGTCAGCTGGCGGCCGGGTTGCTGGGCAGCGCGCTGTGAATCGGCTGGTCGGGATCCATCCTGATGCCGAGCGTGTCGGCGGTGCCGACGATGACGCCCATCATGATGGTGGTCAGGTGCGCGACGAACCGCTCGCGCGGCATGCGTCGCGGGCTGTCCGGGTCGGGGCCCAGCCACCACTCGGTGGCCGACGCGGCCGATCCGAAGGCCGCGTGCGCGGCCAGCTCGATCGCGGCGTGGTCCAGCTCCATCTCGCGCAGCTCGTTGTCGAACATGTCGGCCATGGCCAGCGTGATACCCCGGCCCTCCTCGAGGATCTGCGGGCTGGCGGCGGACCGGCCCTGGATGAACACCCGCAGCACGTTCGGGTGCTGGTCGACGAGGGTGACGTACTCCTCGACGGCGCGCCGGATCACCTCGCGGGCCGAATCGGTCTTCAGGTCGATCGACGGGAAGATCGCCGCCCACAGCATGTCGCGCAGCCGCTCCCCGATCGCCTGGAACAGGTCGGACTTGTCGTGGAAGTGGCGGTAGATCTTCGGCTTGGCGGTGCCGGCCTCCTCGGCGATCTCCCGCACGCTCAGCTCGGGCCCCAGGCGGTCGATGGCGCGGAATGCCGCCTCGACGATCTCGCCGCGCACCTTCTTGCGGTGCTCGCGCCAGCGTTCGCTGCGCGCGTCGACCTTCGCCCCGGGCTTCACGCCGGGGTGGGGCCGGGGAATTCTGACCACGTCAAGCACCATACCGCGTAGCGGTCGTTGACCTGGCGTTCCTCACGTCACCGAGCGTGAAGTGGTTGCGAAGATCCCGCCGAGAATTCGCAGCAGCTTCACGCTCGGCGCGAGGGATTACAGCATGCAGGAGACGCAGCCCTCCACCTCGGTGCCTTCCAGCGCCAGCTGACGCAGCCGGATGTAGTAGAGCGTCTTGATTCCCTTGCGCCAGGCGTAGATCTGCGCCTTGTTCACGTCGCGGGTGGTGGCGGTGTCCTTGAAGAACAACGTCAGGCTCAGGCCCTGGTCCACGTGCTGGGTGGCCGCGGCATAGGTGTCGATGATCTTCTCGTAACCGATCTCGTAGGCGTCCTGGTAGTACTCCAGGTTGTCGTTCGTCATGTAGGGCGCCGGGTAGTAGACCCGGCCGATCTTGCCCTCCTTGCGGATCTCGACCTTCGACACGATCGGGTGGATCGACGACGTCGAGTGGTTGATGTAGGAGATCGAGCCGGTCGGCGGCACCGCCTGCAGGTTCTGGTTGTAGATGCCGTGCGCCTGCACCGACTCCTTGAGCCGCTTCCAGTCGTCCTGGGTGGGGATGCGGATGCCGGCGTCGGCGAACAGCTGACGCACCTTCTCGGTCGCCGGCTCCCACACCTGGTCGATGTACTTGTCGAAGAACTCCCCCGAGGCGTACTTGGACTTCTCGAAACCCTTGAAGTGCGTGCCGCGTTCGATCGCGATGCGGTTCGATGCGCGCAGCGCGTGATACAGCACCGCGTAGAAGTAGATGTTGGTGAAGTCGACGCCCTCTTCGGAACCGTAGAAGATGCCCTCGCGGGCCAGGTAGCCGTGCAGGTTCATCTGCCCGAGCCCGATCGCGTGGGAATCGTTGTTGCCCTGCTCGATCGAGGGAACCGAGGTGATGTGCGTCTGGTCGCTGACGGCGGTCAGCGCGCGGATCGCGACCTCGATCGTCTGGGCGAAGTCGGGCGAGTCCATCGTCTTGGCGATGTTGAGCGACCCGAGGTTGCACGAAATGTCCTTGCCCACTTTGGCATACGACAAATCGTCGTTGAACACCGACGGCGTGGACACCTGCAGGATCTCCGAGCACAGGTTGCTGTGGGTGATCTTGCCGTCGATCGGGTTGGCCCGGTTGACGGTGTCCTCGAACATGATGTACGGATAGCCCGACTCGAACTGCAGCTCGGCCAGCGTCTGGAAGAACTCGCGCGCCTTGATCTTGGTCTTGCGGATGCGCGCGTCGTCGACCATCTCGTAGTACTTCTCGGTCACCGAGATGTCGGCGAACGGCAGCCCGTAGACCCGCTCGACGTCGTACGGCGAGAACAGGTACATGTCCTCGTTCTTCTTGGCCAGCTCGAAGGTGATGTCGGGGATCACCACGCCGAGCGAGAGCGTCTTGATCCGGATCTTCTCGTCGGCGTTCTCCCGCTTGGTGTCCAAGAAACGGTAGATGTCGGGGTGATGCGCGTGCAGGTACACCGCGCCGGCGCCCTGGCGCGCCCCCAGCTGGTTGGCGTAGGAGAAGGAGTCCTCGAGCAGCTTCATGATGGGGATGACGCCCGACGACTGGTTCTCGATGTTCTTGATTGGCGCGCCGTGCTCGCGAATGTTGGAGAGCAGCAACGCAACTCCCCCACCGCGCTTGGACAGCTGCAGCGCGGAGTTGATCGATCGCCCGATGGACTCCATGTTGTCCTCGATGCGAAGCAGGAAGCACGAGACCGGCTCGCCGCGTTGCTTTTTCCCGGAATTCAGAAACGTCGGGGTGGCCGGCTGGAACCGGCCGTCGATGATCTCGTCGACCAGCTTCTCGGCCAGGCCGGTGTCGCCGGCCGCCAGCGTCAGCGCGACCATCACGACGCGGTCCTCGAAGCGCTCCAGGTAGCGCTTGCCGTCGAACGTCTTCAGCGTGTAGGAGGTGTAGTACTTGAACGCACCGAGAAACGTCGGGAAGCGGAACTTCTTGGCGTAGGCGCGGTCCAGCAGCGACTTGACGAAGTTGCGTGAGTACTGGTCGAGAACCTCACGCTCGTAATAGTTTTCGCGGATCAGGTAGTCGAGCTTCTCGTCCTGGTTGTGGAAGAACACCGTGTTCTGGTTGACGTGCTGCAGGAAGTACTGCCGCGCCGCGAGAACGTCCTTGTCGAACTGGATCTTGCCGTCCGCGTCATACAGATTCAGCATCGCGTTCAGCGCGTGGTAGTCCGTTTCACCCGGCAACGCGTGGGCGCCGGCGGCGGTTACAGGCTCTGCAGCGACGGTTGGTGGCACGTCTGTTCCTTCCAGAAGTCAGCGAGACCGGCGCGGACGGCATCCACGTCGTCCGGGGTTCCCATCAGTTCGAAGCGGTAGAGGTACGGAACGCCGCACTTGCGCGAGACCACGTTGCCCGCGTAGGCGAATTCGGCACCGAAGTTGTTGTTGCCCGCCGCGATGACGCCGCGAATCAACGACCGGTTGCGCTCGTTGTTCAAAAAGGCGATGACCTGTTTGGGCACGTAGCCGCCGTCGTTGATGTTCGGCGTGGCCCGGCCGCCGCCGTACGTGGGCAGTATCAGCACGTACGGCTGGTCGACCTCGATGCGGCCATGCAGCGGTATCCGCGTGGCGGGAACACCCAGCTTCTGCACGAAGCGGTGGGTGTTCTCCGACACGGACGAGAAATACACAAGGTTGCGCTGCGTGCTATCCATGGCACCGCAACCTCCTCACTTGCCCGATCGTCTGCTGCGCTAGGCGCTCAGCGCGGCCCCGGCGAGCGCCTTGATGCGGTCCGGCCGGAAGCCCGACCAGTGGTCGTTGCCCGCCACCACCACGGGGGCCTGCAGGTAGCCCAGCGCCATCACGTAGTCCCGCGACTCGGCGTCCAGGGTGATGTCGACCTTCTCGTAGGCGATGCCCTGCTTGTCCAGCGCCTTGAAGGTGGCGCTGCACTGGACGCATGCCGGCTTGGTGTACACGGTGACGCTCATGGATGCCGCTCCTTTGCGGAAGGTCGGGAACTTGTTACGGACTGGCAACTGCTGGGGGTACTACATCTGCGCTGTGTTTCAGCGGCCCGTCAGGGCCCCAGATTCCCGTTCTGCGGATGTCAGGCCGAACGACCTGGCGGTACCGATTCCGGGAGGCGCCCCAAGCCCGGCCAGCTTGGGGATTCTGGGATCTGCCGGTGCTCGAAACACTACACCTAGTGGCTGACAAGATGTCGAGATACAAGATGTTCTGAATAACAACTTTGAAATTCCCTGGTCGTGCGGCCTGTCCCGGGCGCGCGCCCGGCGTGTCGCAGATCACAAATCGCGCCCGGACACCCATGGGCATCGGTATAGCACCGGCCACCGACATCGCCTGGTTTTCGGCGGGCGCGGTCGTCGCGCCAGCGCGCCGCCAGCAAAGCCGTTGACCAACGTCGCTGGTCACCGGAGACCGGCCTGTCGGATACCGCTAAATTCAGCCGACTTCGGCGGCCAGCTTGCCGACTACGTCGCGCACGTTCGCCGACAGCTCGGCGTCGTCCGCGGGGGCCCTGCCCTCCAGGGTCTTGAACGGGACGGACAGTTTGAGCCCCTCGATCACCCGGGCGCCGGCGATGCCGAACGACTTCCGGGTTTCGTCGTGCGCCCAGACCCCGCCGTAGCGGCCGAACGAGCCGCCGATCACCGCCAGCGGCTTGCCCTTCAGCGCGCCGTCGCCGAACGGGCGCGAGAGCCAGTCGATCGCGTTCTTGATGACCGCCGGGATGCTGCCGTTGTACTCCGGGGTGACCACCAGCGCGGCGTCCGCGCCGGCTGCCGCGGCACGCAACGCGACCACCGAATCCAGCGCCGGGGCCCCGGGCGTCATCGCGTCGTCGATCTCCTCGTTGTAGAACGGCAGCTCCGCCAGCCCCTCGAACACCGCAACCGCGACGCCGTCGGGCGCCACCGCCGCCGCCAGCTCCGCGATCTTCCGGTTGATCGACGCCGAGCGCAGGCTGCCCACGAGCGCCAAGACTTTGATGTCGGACATGTACCGTTTCCCCTTCGGTCGTTGGTCTACATCTTTGCACGACTGAACCGGACTCTGGTCCGGTTTATTCCTGAGGCACTAAAGTGCAGGCATGAGCGAGCGGTTGCGCGAGTTGCCGGTGTCCGCTCCCCGACAGCCCCCGCAGGAACGGGGCGACGCGGCGCGCAATCGCGCGCTGTTGCTGGACGCGGCGCGCAGCCTGGTCGCCCAGCGCGGCGCCGACGCGGTCACCATGGACGACGTCGCCGCGGCCGCCGGGGTCGGCAAGGGCACCGTCTTCCGCCGCTTCGGCAGCCGGGCCGGCCTGATGATGGTGCTGCTCGACGAGGACGAGCGGGCCAGCCAACAGGCGTTCCTGTTCGGCCCGCCGCCGCTGGGTCCCGACGCTCCGCCGATGGATCGGCTGGTGGCGTTCGGCCGGGAGCGCATCCGCTTCGTGCACACCCACCACGCGCTGTTGTCGGCGGCCAACCGCGACCCGCGCACCCGCTACGGCCCGCCGGCCGCGGTGTTGCGTACGCACGTGCGGCTGCTGCTGGCCGCGGCGCAGACCACCGGCGACCTCGACGCCCAGGCCGACGCCCTGCTGGCCCTGCTGGACGCGGATTACGTGGAGCATCAACTGCGCGACGGCGGCCACACCCTGGAGACGCTGGGCGACGCGTGGGAAAGCCTGGCGCGCAAGCTCTGTGGGCGATGACAAACTGGGTCCTGCACGTCGACCTCGACCAGTTCCTGGCGTCGGTGGAACTGGGGCGGCACCCCGAACTGGCCGGGCTGCCGGTCATCGTCGGCGGCAGCGGCGACCCGACCGAACCGCGCAAGGTCGTCACCTGCGCGTCGTATGAGGCCCGCGAGTTCGGTGTGCACGCGGGCATGCCGCTGCGCACCGCGGCCCGCCGCTGTCCCGGCGCCACGTTCCTGTCGTCGGATCCCGCCGCCTACGACGCCGCCTCCGACCGGGTGATGGGATTGCTGCGCGACCTGGGACACCCGGTCGAGGTGTGGGGCTGGGACGAGGCCTATCTCGGGCTGGCGGACGACGGCGCCGATCCCGCCGAGGTCGCCGAGCAGATCCAGGCCGTCATCGGTTCCGAGACAGGGCTGTCGTGCTCGGTGGGCATCAGCGACAACAAGCAGCGGGCCAAGGTCGCCACCGGCTTCGCGAAACCCGCCGGCATCTTCGTGCTCACCGACGCGAACTGGATGGACGTGATGGCCGACCGCCCGGTGGACGCGCTGTGGGGCGTGGGGCCCAAGACCGCGAAAAAGCTTGCGGCCCTGGGGATAACGACGGTACGCGAACTCGCCCACGGCGACGCGGAGCTGCTGACGTCCACCTTCGGCCCGCGCACGGGCCTGTGGCTGCTGCTGCTCGCAAAGGGCGGCGGCGACGCCGACGTCAGCGCCGAGCCGTGGGTGCCGCGCTCCCGCAGCCACGTCGTGACGTTTCCGCGCGATCTCACCGATCGCGCCGAAATGGATTCGGCGGTAACCGAATTGGCGCGCCGAGCGCTCGGCGAGGTGGTGGCGGCGGGCCGGATCGTCACCCGCGTGGCGGTCACGGTGCGCACCGCGACGTTCTACACCCGCACCAAGATCCGCAAGCTGGCGGCGCCCACCACCGACGCCGACGTCGTCGTCGCCGCCGCCCTGCGCGTCCTTGACCTGTTCGAGCTCGACCGGCCGGTGCGGCTACTCGGGGTGCGCCTCGAGCTGGTCATGCCGGCGTGAGGGCACCGGGGCGGGCCGCAGCGCGCGCGTGAAGATCGCGTTGACCCGGCGCATCGCCACGCTGTAGGGCCACCACGCCAGCCGCTTGAACGCGTACAGCGCCCGGATGTCGGCCGAGGTGTAGATCAGGTATCTGTTCCTTGCGACCCCGGCCAGGATCTTCTCGGCCGCCCTCTCCGGCGACACGGCGTGGCCGCTGAAGCGGTCGATCCACCGGCTGACATTGGGGTCCTCGCGGTCGACGCCGGCGATCTCGACGGTGTTGACCAGCGGGGTCTTCACCGCGCCGGGCACCACGACCGACACCCCGATGCGGTGCCGGGCCAGGTCGAAGCGCAGCACCTCGGACAGGCCGCGCAGCCCGTACTTGCTGGCGCTGTAGGCAGCGTGCCAGGGCAGCGCCACCAGCCCGGCCGCCGACGACACGTTGACCAGGTGCCCGCCCCGGCCGGCGGCCACCATCGGCGGGACGAACGTCTCGATGACGTGGATCGGGCCCATCAGGTTGATCGCGACCATCTTGCTCCACTGCTCGTGGGTCAGCCGGTCGACGGTCCCCCACGCCGACACCCCGGCGATGTTCATCACGACATCCATGCTCGGGTGCGCGGCGTGGATGCCGGCGGCGAACGCTGCCACCTGGTCGTAGTCGGCGATGTCCAGCGCCCGGTGCTCGGACACCCGCGCGCCCAGCGCGCGGGCGTCGGCCGCGGTGAGCTCCAGGCCCTCGGCGTTGCGGTCGGTCAGATAGAGTTCGGCGCCCTGCGCGGCCAGCCGCAATGCGGTGGCGCGGCCGATGCCGCTCGCCGCGCCGGTGACCAGACACCGCTTCCCCGCGTAATACGCCCTCTGTGCCATGGCCGTGACGATACCTAGGCCGTCGCGGGGCCCCCGCCCCACAGCGAGTTCAGCCACAGCTGCTCGAGCACCCGCACGCCGCGCCCCCGGTCCCGGTCGGGCCCCAGAAAGGTGACGTCGCCGGACAGCATCATCGCCGTGGTCGCGCCGAGCATGCGGACCAGGGCCGGCACGTCGTCGCTGATCGGATGCGCTGTGCCGGCGGCGATTTCGTCGTCGACCACGCTGACGATCTGCCCGATCACAATGTCGATCTGGCCGTCCAGGATCTCCCGGATCTTCGCGTCGGTGTTCCGCGCGTCGTTGCACGCGGTCATGATCGGATCGTTGTGGGCGAACACCGTGGCGGCGCTGCCGACCATGCGCCTCGCGAACGCCGCCGGCGTCTCGCCGGGTGCGCGCGGCGCAAAGTACTGCGTGAGCTCCTCGAGTTCATGCGTTGCCTCGGCCAGGATGAAGGCGAGCACGTCGTACTTGGAGTCGAAGTAGAAGTAGAAGCCGGAACGTGCGATGCGGGCCCGCTCGCTGATGGTGCTGACGGACAGGTCCGCGAACGAAACCTCTTGCAGCAACTGCCGCACCGCGCCGACGATCGCCTCCCGCTGAAGGTCGCCGCGGCTACGCCGGGCGGTGGGTGTGGGGTCGGCTGCCATCGTCTGACCTTGTCATCCCGTCCACCAAAGACCAAAACTTGACAGCCGTCAAGTTTGTCGCGAAGGATATTTCTTACACAGTCCCGGGTCGCAAAGGAGCGTCCATGCCCGCCACCATCAGCACCCCGCACTATCTGCTCGACCAGGCGCGGCGCCGATTTACCCCGTCGATCAACAACTTTCCCGGCATGGGCCTGGTGGAGCGTCGGCTGCTGAACACGCAGTTCCCCGAGCACAAGCTCGCCGATCCGCCGCCGGGCAGCGGGCTGAAACCGGTGCTCGGCGATGCGGGGTTGCCGGTCATCGGGCACATCATCGAGATGCTGCGCGGCGGGCCGGACTATCTGTTGTTCCTCTACCGGACCAAGGGCCCGGTGGTGTTCGGCGACTCGCCGGTGCTGCCGGGGGTGGCCGCGCTCGGCCCGGACGCGGCGCAGGTCATCTACTCCAACCGCAACAAGGACTACTCGCAGCAGGGTTGGGTCCCGGTGATCGGGCCGTTCTTCCACCGCGGGCTCATGCTGCTCGACTTCGACGAGCACATGTTCCACCGGCGGATCATGCAGGAGGCGTTCGTCCGGCCCCGGCTGGTCAGCTACGTCGAGCAGATGGACAGGGTCGTGTCTCAGGTGGTGGCCGACGACTGGGTGGTCAACGACGCGCGCTTCCTGCTCTACCCGGCCATGAAGGAGCTGACCCTCGACATCGCGTCGATGGTGTTCATGGGCCACGAGCCCGGCACCGACCGCGAGCTGGTCACCAAGGTGAACCGGGCGTTCACCGTCACCACCCGCGCGGGCAACGCGATCATCCGCACCAGCGTGCCTCCGTTCACCTGGTGGCGCGGCCTCAAGGCGCGCGAACTGCTGGAGAACTACTTCCGCGAGCGGGTCGCCGAACAACGCGGGAAGAACGGCACCGACCTGCTGTCGGTGTTGTGCGAGACCGAGGACGAGGACGGCAACAAGTTCTCCGACGAGGACGTCGTCAACCACATGATCTTCCTGATGATGGCCGCGCACGACACGTCGACGTCGACCGCGACGACGATGGCCTACCACCTGGCCGCGCACCCGGAATGGCAGCAGCGCTGCCGCGACGAATCCGACCGCCTCGGCGACGGGCCGCTCGACATCGAGTCGCTGGAGAAGCTGGAGTCACTGGACCTGGTGATGGACGAGTCGATTCGGATTGTGACTCCGGTGCAATGGGCGATGCGCCAGACCGTGCGCGACACCGACCTGCTCGGCTACTACATTCCCAAGGGCACCAACGTGATTGCGTACCCCGGGATGAATCACCGGCTGCCGGAGCTGTGGACCGACCCGTTGAAGTTCGACCCGGAGCGGTTCTGCGAGCCGCGCAGCGAGCACAAGCGGCACCGCTACGCGTTCACGCCGTTCGGCGGCGGCGCGCACAAGTGCATCGGGATGACCTTCGGGCGGTTGGAGGTCAAGACGATCCTGCACCGGCTGCTGCGCCGCTACCGGCTGGAACTGCCCCGGCCCGGCTACCAGCCGTCCTGGGACTACGGCGGCATGCCGATACCGAAGGACGGCATGCCGATCATGCTGCGCCCGCTCTAATTGCGTTTGGTTGCGCGAGCAGGGTTTAGGTGAATAACCGGTTGGCGCAGGCGATCACCGCGCGCAGCGCCGACTGCGTCGGATGCTCGGCCCAGCCCATCGCCCACTCGGAGCGAATCCCGTTGCTGCCGCAGACGAAGGTGGCGGTGTGTTCGCCGGACCGCAGCTGATGGAACTTCAGCGTCTCGACGGTGATCCCGCGCTCGTGCAGCATCGCGGTGAGGGCGGCGATCGGCCCGACGGCGGAGGCGGTCGAGGTGCCGATGCGGTCGCCGACGGCGATCATCGCCCGGAAGTTGCGTGCCTGTGGGCCCAGCCGCCCGGCGGGCCGCTCGGCGTCCGTGCACGCCCAGTGCCCGAGTCGCACCGGGCCGGCCGCATGACAGTAGGTCGCGACGAAGTCCTCCCACGACATGCCCTCCGCCTGCTCCCGCAGCCCCCGCGGCAGCGCCGCGCCGAAGTGGCATCCGAACCATGCGTCGGCGCCAGATCGGCGCGCCGACAAACGAGTTGAATCGGAAACAGGCATTGGGTCGGTCTTCTCTGATCAGCAGGAGCGACCGACGTAGTAGCTTCCGACCCACAGCGGGGGGTCGGTCTGGAATCAGACCCCGCTGCGGGTGCTGGCTACTACGGCACGCTGAAGACGACGCACGAGCGCGAGATTAGATCTCGCGCAGCGATAGTGCAACTTCGTTTCAGCGCGTCGACGGGTGCGGAGCCCGTCGCGTCAGATGCAGATGGTGCCCACGCAGGTGCCCGTGCCGATGCCCGTGCCGCCGCCGGCGGTGGCCGCCGAACATCCCGTCAAGCCGAACAAAGCTGCGCCCAGCGCCATGATCGCGGCGGCAGTCTTGATTCCTGACTTCATGGTCCTCATCGACACGGTCCTTCCATCTGCGAGGGGAACAGACGGCCAGCCTGCGGCTGGCGCCACAACGGGGTAACCACTGTTGTACACATGTAAACTTAACCGACGAAAAATTTCTTGCGCTCGCGGATTCGCGCGCTGCCAGGCCAAACGCCCGAATTGCTAGTTTACTTGCGTCAAATACAGGCCGTAACATCTTGCTCAGGTGCTAGCCGCCTATGGGAACTAGCACCCCGGGTGAAAGGCACGACCTATGAAGGCGAAGGGCAAGAAAACTCTGAAAGTCGCCGCCCTGACCGTTGGGGTGGTCGCCGCAGTATTGCTACCGACGGGATGCACGACGACGCTCGCACCGCCGGTCACAACGGTGCTGGGCGGCTGACGGCCGCCGCACGCTTCATCCCGCCGGCCGCGGGGATGGGTTGAATCGCAGATACGCCTGAATCGTGGTGCCGGTCGTCGTGCTGTGCGTGCGCACCAGATCCGATATCGCGTTCACCAGAAACAGCCCCCTGCTGGCGGGGCCGCTGGGCCCCGGGTTCAGCCGGCCGACCATCGGGTCATCGAGGCGTCCGTTGTCGCGCGCCTCACAGACCAGATGCTCGTCGTGTTTCCAGAAGGCCAGCCGGCACGCGCCGTCGGTGTACATCAAGCTGTTGCTGGCCAGTTCGGTGGCGATCAATTGCAGGTCCTCGGTGCCGTCCCGGGACAGCCCGACCCAGGCGGCGTAATCGACGGCGAAGGCCCGCGCCAGCCGCAGATCCGCTGACTTGCGGACCATGTAGGTGACGGCCCCCGGGTTGACCGGCAGGGGCTGGTTGCAACGGGCGAGCACGTCATCGGGCGCGTATTCGGCGCTGGGACGCAGCGAACCGCAGCTCCACAGCATCGGGTGGGTTGCGCGGGCGTCGGCCAGCACGTCGTCGTCCAGCCGGCTCGCGTCGTAGAGGCACAGCCCCGTCACCTGCTGACCGTCGAACGCCTCGTTGACCAGCGCCTCATGCTGCACGCAGGCCAACCGCTCGTGCGCGGTGCGGCCGGGCCAGAGAACCTCGCTGACAATGCGCACCCGCCGGCCGGGGTGTTCCTCGACGAAGGAGCCCGCCACCGTCATGAATCGACTCGGATTGCGGGCGACCGCGGTGATGTCGGCCAGGTGCAATCCGTCCGGCGCCCGCTCGCCGGCACACAGCTCGTCGTGCACGAGCGCCATCGTGTCGCCGGGGACGGCGACGAGCACCGGTTCCCCCATCGCCAACCCCTCGACGACGAAGCGCACCACCAAATCCAGGTACTCCCGCTGAGAGTGATAGAGGAGCGCGGAGTGAACGAAGCCCTGATGTTCGGATTCCGTGCCCGTGCTCAATTTCTCGGCGCTCCCGCTTTCCATCACAATGCCAACCCCCTGCTGGACCGGCCGTCCTGCCGCGCTACCTACCCCAGTACCCCGGAGCCGCCTCGGCTATGCAGGTAATCGATCACAAAGCGGGTTCAGCCCGAACGCGGCCCCATCACAGCCACCAGGAGGCGGCGGCATCGAGATGACGCCGGATGCGATGGCGGGCCAGGCTGTCGTCCCCGGCGGAAATCGCCTCGAGAATCCGGACGTGCGCGCGGTCGACGGCGATGACGTCGGCACCGGTCGGCAGCGACTGCCCGGTGGTGGACCAGTGCCGGCGGAACAACTCGACGATGATCCGCAGGAACAGGTCCAGCAGCGCGTTGCCGGCCAATTGCGCGAGCCCGACGTGGAACCGGAATTCCTCGACGGTGGCCTTGCGCACCTCGTCGGCGGTGCGCAGGTTTTCGCCGAGCGTCGGCCGGGTGCCGAGGAAGGCCGTGACCGCGGATTCGCCGCGGCGCTTGACGACCTTGGCGACGTTGTCGATCTCGATGGCGTCGCGGACGCAACGCAGGTCCTCGCGGCTCGGCTGGCGGTACTGCAGGTAGAGCGCGATGGTGTCGACGCTGGCCCGCGCGTGCGGTTGGGTGACGACGAGCCCGCCCCCCGGCCCGCGGCGCATCCGGGCCACCGAGTGAAATTCGAGCAGCCGCACCGCCTCGCGCAGCACCGCGCGGCTCACCCGGTAGCGCTGCAGCAGCGCCGTCTCGGTCCCGAAGACCGAACCGATCCGCCAGCCGGCGGCGGCGATGTCGTCGCCGATGTTGGCCGCAAGCACCTCGGCCATCTTGCCGCGCGGCGCCTCGGGGTCGAGTCGCCTGCGCGCCCTGCTCGCGTGCCGGTCGTTTCCGCTGAGCCCGTCGCCGGGGTGGTGCCGCTGCAGCCAGGCGGTCACCGCTTCCACGTGCCGCTCGGACAGCGTCTTGGCCCGCGCGGAATCACCGGCGGTGACGGCGGCGACGATCTCGGAATGATCGTTGTGCATGTGATCGACCGCCTCGACGGCCTCGCTCGCAGAGTCGGCCCGCGACTGCAGCGCGTAGCGGGTGGTGAGCCTCATCAGGACATCGATAAACAGTTGCAGGACGGGGTTTTTCGACCGTTCGGCGAGCGCGATGTGGAATTCGTCGCGCGGCGTGGGCAAACCCGGCCTCCACTGTTCCTCCGCGCGCAGAACCGCCCGAAGCCGGTCGATGCCAGCTTCGTCGATCCGCTCCGCGGCAAGCGAGGCGGCCAACGGCTCGAGCACCAGGCGCGCGTTGAGCAGGTCGGTCAGCGTCGTGCCCAGGTACTCGAGATAGATGACGACGGCGCGGGTCGCCGGGCCCGCATCCGGCTCGCACACGAGCAGCCCGCCGTTGGGCCCACGCCGCATCCGAGCGACCTGATGATGCTCCACCAGCCGGACGGCCTCCCGCAGCACCGACCGGCTCACGCAAAAGCGTTGCCGCAGAGCGTGTTCGGAGCCCAGCGACTCGCCGACGGGCCAGCCGCGGCGAACGATCTCCGCCTCGATGTCGCGGGCGATCATCGAGGCCAACTTGTCCGCCGTCTCCGGCCGGGCGCTGCTCATCCGGGGCTCAACAGGTGAGCAGCATGCATCCCGCGACCGGGCCACCGCCCACCGAAACCACGCCGACCTCCGGGCGCCGCGACACCTGCCGCTCCCCCGCCTCGCCGCGCAATTGCAGGCAGCCCTCGTGCAGCGCCCAGTAGCCGTGCATGCGCCCGGCCGAGAGTTGGCCGCCGTAGGTGTTCAGCGGCAGCGCACCGTCGAGGGCGATCCGCGCGCCGCCCTCGACGAACGGGCCGGCCTCCCCGTCACCGCATATCCCGAGGGCTTCCAGCCACGCCAGGGTGAGATACGTGAAGCCGTCGTACAATTCGGCGAGTTTGACGTCGGTGGGCCTCAGGTCGGTGCGCGACCACATCTGCGCCGCGGCATCCGACATGGCCATCTTGGGGTAGTCGTCGCGGTGGAACCACCCCCCGGCGCCGTCGGATCCGCCGATCGCCTCCACCCGCACCGCGCGGTGCGGGCAGTCGCCGGCATACTCCGCGTTCGACACCACCACCGCGATCGAGCCGTCGATGGGGACATCGCAATCCAGCAGCCCGAACGGCGTCGACACCGGACGCGCGCCCAGGTAGTCGGCCATCGTCATCGGTTCGCGGTACACCGCAAGGGGATTCAGCGCGGCATTGCGCCTGCCGTTGAGCGCCAGCCAGCCCAGCTGCTCCTTGGTGGTTCCGTACAGCTCCATGTGCCGGCGGCAGTTCAACGCCAGCCAGTTCGCCGCGGAATAAGCTTGGGCCGCAACGAGATCGTTGACGTCGTCCATCGCGCCGACCGCCGGGCGCTCGGCGCCCTCGGGGGTCTCGAACATGCGCGCGAGCGGCGGGGCGGGCGCGTTTTCTTCCTTGTTCACCGGGACCGTGCCACCCAGCATCTGGATGGTCCGGTACACCACCACGTGGTGGGCGCGACGCTCGGCGACCGCCCGGCACGCCGACATCACCGGGCTCAGCAGGCCGCCGGTGCCGAATCCGGAACCGCAGTCGGCCGCCTCGATACCCAGCGCGGCGTTGACCTCCGCGGCCGGGGTGTCACCGAGGGTCGCGATCCCGTCGACGTCGGCGGGCCGCAGCCCCGCGTCCTCGATGGCCGCGCGCACCGCCTCCATGGTCAGGTCGAAACCCGGAATCCCGGTGCGACGGCCGATTCGCGAGATGCCGATGCCGGACAAGATCGCGTCTTTTTCGAAATACATTTGCACCGCCCGCCAGACCAAACCCCACCGCACGCAATGGACCAATAGAGTGTACTGTATTGCGCGTGCCAGCCGAGTCCCCGTCCCAGCTGCTTATCGAGCATTGCGACAATTGCGCGCGCTGGGTGCATCCCGCGGCCGGCCAATGCCACCAATGCGGCGGCGCGCTGGTGGCGCGGCCGGTTTCCGGACGCGGCACGGTTTTCACCTACACCGTCAACTACCACCCGTACAACCCGGAGATCCCGGTTCCCTACGTGATCGCCATCGTCGAGCTCGCCGAGCAGAGCGGTCTGCGAGTGGCAGCCAATATCGTTGGCTGCGAACCGGATTCGGTCGAATGCGGGATGCCGGTCGAGGCGCGGCCGGAGAAGGGCGCCGGCGGCGCGCCGTTGTTCGCGCCCGCCTAGGTGGCGCGAGCAGACGCATAAGCCCCCAATTTCCGGCCGGAATGGGGGCTTTTGCGTCTGCTCGCCGAACGAAAACTAGTTGATCAGGGGGTCGCGCGGCATGCCGAGAATCCGCTCGGCGATCTGGTTGCGGGTCACCTCCGAGGTGCCGCCGGCGATCGCCATGCCGCGGGCGCCCATCATCATGCGGCCCACCACCGCGCCGGGCCCGTCGAGCAGCGCGACCTCGGGCCCCAGCAGCGCCGCCGAGATCGCGCCGCCCTCGATCATGTGCTCGGCCAGCTTGAGCTTGGTGACGTTGCCCTCCGGGCCCGGGCCCGCGCCCTCGACGCTGCGGGCGGCGCGGCGCAGGTTCAGCAGCCGCAGCGCGTGATCGTCGGCCAGGAAGTTTCCGACCCGGATTCGCGCGCCCGCCAACCGATCCGACGCCTGAGCCAGCTGCACCAGCTTGGCCGCCAGGCCCTCGTAGTACGACCCGCTCCCGCCGATGCTGACCCGTTCGTTGCCCAGGGTCGCCCGCGCGACCGTCCACCCGGAATTCGGCGCCCCGACGACGTCCTCGTCGGGGACGAACACGTCGTTGAAGAACACCTCGTTGAATTCCGAGCCGCCGGTGATCTGCCGCAGCGGCCGCACCTCGACCCCCGGGGCCTTCATGTCGACGATCACCGTGGTGATGCCGGCGTGCTTGGGCGCGTCGGGGTCGGTGCGCACGGTGGCCAGGCCGCGCGCGCAGTGCTGCGCCCCGCTGGTCCACACCTTCTGCCCGTTGATCTTCCAGCCGCCGTCGGTCCGGGTGGCGCGGGTCTTCACCGAGGCCGCGTCCGACCCGGCCTCGGGCTCGGAGAACAGCTGGCACCAGACCTCTTCCTGACGCAGCGCCTTCTCCACGAATCTTTCGATCTGCCAATCGGTTCCGTGCTGGATCAGGGTCAGGATCACCCACCCGGTGATCGAGTAGTCGGGGCGCTTGATGCCCGCCGCGCGGAACTCTTCCTCGATCACCAACTGTTCCACGGCGTCGGCCGCGCGACCCCACGGCTTGGGCCAGTGCGGCATCACGTAGCCGGTCTCGATCAGCTTGTCGCGCTGCGCCTCCTTGTCCAGGGCGGCGATCTCGGCGGCGTCGGCGCGGATGCGCTTGCGCAGTTCCTCGGCCTCGGGCGGCAGGTCCAGGCTGTTTTCCCGGACGGCGCCGGCCGCGGTGCGATCGAAGACGTCGCCGGCCGGGGCCTGAGGGCCACTGCCGCCGAACAACGCCGAGTCCACCAGCGCCCGGCGCAGATGCAGGTGCGCGTCGTGTTCCCAGGTGAAGCCGATGCCGCCATGCACCTGAATGTTGAGTTCGGCGTTGCGCGCATACGCCGGGAATGCCAGCGCCGCGGCCACCGCGGCGATGAGGCGAAACTGCGCCTCGTCCTCCGACGAGTCCTCCGCCGCCGCGCGCGAGGCGTCCCACACCGCCGCGGTCGCCGATTCGACGGCCACCAACATGTTCGCGCAATGATGCTTCACCGCTTGGAAAGTCGCGATGGTGCGGCCGAATTGCCGGCGGACCTTGGCGTAGTCGACGGCGGCGTCGACGCAGTCCGACGCCCCGCCCACCGCCTCGGCGGCCAGCAGCGTGCGCGCCCGGGCCAGCGCGGACTCCCGCGCCCCCGGCAGGATGTCCTCGGCGGCGACGCTCACGTTCTCCAGGCGCACCCGTCCGGAACGTCGCGTCGGATCCAGGTTGTCGGGCACGTCCACCGAGACGCCGTCGCGGCCGCGGTCCAACAACAGCACGTCGTCACCCGCGGCGATCAGCAACAGGTCGGCCAGCCCGGCGCCCAGCACGATTCCGGCGTCACCGTCAGCCACCCCGTCGTTGACCTGCACCCGGCCGTCCAGCCCGATGCCGGCGGTGCGGGACCCGTCGATCAGCCCCGGCAGCAGCCGCGACTTCTGCTCGGCGCCACCGTCTTTGGCGATCACCGCCGACGCGATCACGGTCGGCACGAACGGCCCCGGCGCAACCGCGCGACCGAGTTCCTCGATCACCACCACGAGTTCGGGCAGCCCGTAGCCCGAGCCGCCGTGTTCCTCGTCGACGTGCAGGCCGAGCCAGCCCAGCTCGACCATGTCCTGCCAGAACCCGGGCCGGTTCTCGTCCGGCGAGTCGAGCAGCGAGCGCGCCGCCCAGCGCGCCTTCTGCGAAGTGAGGAACGCGCGGGCCACCTCGGCGAGTTCGCGATGGTCGTCGGTCAGTGCGATACCCATGGGGCCCTCCTCGCTAGCGGGCTGGCTGCCTGCCCCGTTCCGAGGGGGAACGGGGCGGCTGCCTAAAGAGTGTACTGATTGCGGGGCGGGCGCCGCCGGTGGGATCTACTTGGGCGCGAACCGTTGTCCCGCGTCCAGCCGCAGGCACTGGCCGTTGAGCATCGGGTTGTCGACGATGGCGGCGGCCAGCTTCGCGTACTCGATGGGCCGGCCCATCCGCTTCGGGAACGCGGCGTCGCGGGTCAGGGTGGCCGCCATCTCGTCGGGAACCATCGCGGTGAGCCCCGTCAGGAACAGGCTCGGGGCGATCGCCAGCACCCGGATGCCCATAGACCCGAGGTCGCGCGCCATCGTCAGGCACATGCCGGCGATCGCCGCCTTGGCGGCGGTGTAGGCGACCTGCCCGATCTGGCCCTCGAAGGCCGCGATCGACGCGGTGTTGATGATGACGCCGCGCTCCTCGTCCTCGGGCTCGTTCTTGGCCATGTGCGCCGCGGCCAGCCGGCTGATGTTGAAGGTGGCGATCAGGTTGAGGTCGATCACCGACTGGAAGGACTCGAGGTCGTGTGGGCCGGACTTGGTCAGCGTCCGCTTGGCGATGCCGCCGCCGGCGGTGGTCACCACGACATGCAGGCCGCCGAGCTTGTCGACCGCGGCCTGCAATGTTTCCTCGGTGCCGGTGAAGTCGGTGACGTCGACCGGGTAGAACGAGCCGTTGATGCCCTCGGCAACCTGCTTGCCGTCGGACCCCTCCCGGTCGAGCACGGCGACGTCCGCGCCGCGCTCGGCGAACAGCTCGGCCGTGGCCCGGCCCATCCCCGACGCGCCGCCGATGACGACGGCCTTCTTCCCGTTGATCTCCATCCGGACCTCCCTTTCTAGGCTTTCGTAGGCGTGTCAGAATCCGCGCGATCTGTAACGTTATCTAGGCACGCTAGCGTGTTGGCCCCGCGGCCTTGTCACCGAGCCATGCCAAGCCGGGCCGGACGCCCTCTCGCGGCCGGGTTCAGCGGTGCCAGCGGACCGGTCCAACCCAAAGCGGAGGCCGCTCGTCTCTGGAGCGGGTGTCACCGGGGTCGGCGCGGGTGACGGTGATCCGGACCGAGCCGGTTTCGTCGCGGGCGGGGTGAGCGCGGTCGGGGTAAGCGCGGGCGGGGTGAGCGCGGTCGTACTCGGCGCGGCGGGAGGGGTCGCGCAGCAGGGCGTAAGCGGCAAGGATCTGGCGCAGGCGTTCGTCGGCGCCCGGATTCGGCGCCTTGCGACGGGTGTCCGGGTGGTAGTCGCGCAGGTGGCGCCGGTAGGCGTGCGTGATTTCGGCCTGGGTTGCGGTCGGCGAGACACCCAGCACCGTGTACGGGTTGTAGGGGTCTGTCATCGTGGCGCACCCATACTTTCACCCGCGCCGGCAGTCGTCGGGCGGCGCGCAACCCCCGCGTCACCCGCGGATGTCGACTGCCGGCGGTCGGCGGGAACGGCCCTCCGGCTGCTAGGCGTTGATCGCCGATTTCCGGCCGTCGTGGCTGACCTCGATGCGACGCGGCTTGGCCTTTTCGGCGATCGGGATCGTCAGCCGCAGCACGCCGTCGTGGTAGCCGGCGTCGATCTTGTCGGTGTCGAGGTTCTCCCCGAGGAACAGCTGGCGGCTGAACACGCCGCGCGGCCGTTCGGCGGAAACCATCTCGCGGCTTTCGTCCAGATTCGGGCGTTCGGCGCGGACCGTGAGCACGTTGCGCTCAACGTCGAGGTCCAGCGAATCCGCCTTCACCCCGGGCAGGTCGAATTCGACGATGAACTTGTCGCCGTCCCGCCACGCGTCCATCGGCATCACCGCGGGGCGGGCCGCGGTGCCGAGAACCTGCTGGGTCCAGCGGTCGAGGTCACGGAACGGATCTGTACGCATCAACACCATGATTTCACCTCCGATCCAGGCAGACTATCTACGTCTGCAGGCATAGATTTTTGATACCATTCGATGTATAACTTCGCAAGTGGCACCTTGAGATTTTTCCGAAGGGGAAACGTTGACCGACGACTTGACAGCAGCTCCTTCCGGCCGCGGTGTGTACGGCATCTCGGTGACCTCCGAGCTTTCCGGGATCGCGCCGCAGACGTTGCGGCTCTACGAGCGCCGCGGACTGCTGGCGCCGTCACGCACCGAGGGCGGCACCCGTCGCTACAGCGACGACGACCTGGCGCGCCTGCAGCGGATCTCCGAACTGGTCGATCAGGGCATCAACCTGGCCGGCATCGCCCAGATCCTCGACTTGGAGAGCAAGAACACCCAGCTGCAATCGGACTACACGCGGCTGGAGCTGCTGAACGCCAAGCTCAAGGCCGACCGCAAACGAAGGGAGGGGTTCCGATCATGAACGACATCGTCCTGCCGTACGACGCACCCGAGGCGGACGCGATCCACCAGCGCCTCGTCGTCGACGCCGAGGATGAAATCGGGCTGGACACCACCCACGTCGAGGCGCTGGGTGATCGGGACGCCAACGAAGCCGACGTGATCGACCAGGCCATCGTCGTCCCGGTCCCGCGGCACGATCGGCCCTGAACGGCTTGTCACCCAGCCGTGCCAAGCTGACCACCGTGCTCCTTCTCGACGTGGCCGCCACGTCCGTTGACGTCGGCGCCACGCCGTCGCGCCTCGCCAAGGTCGCCCACATCGCCGACCTGCTCCGCCGCGCCGCGCCCGACCCCGAACTGGTCGCCATCGTCGTGGCGTGGCTCTCCGGCGAGCTGCGGCAACGCCAGATCGGCGTGGGTTGGGCGTCGCTGCGGTCCCGCCCGCCGCCCTCGGCGCACCCGACGCTGACCGTGAGCGGTGTCGACGCCGCGTTCTCCGAGATCGGCGCGGTGGCGGGCAAGGGATCCCAGACCCGCCGTGCCCAACTCGTCGCGGGCCTGTTCGCCGCCGCCACCGAGACCGAACAGACCTTTCTGCTGCGGCTGATGAGCGGCGAGCTGCGCCAGGGCGCGCTGGTCGGGATCATGGCCGACGCCGTGGCCAAGGCGGCCGGCGTCCCCGCCGCGGCGGTGCAGCGCGCCGCGATGCTGGGCGGCGACCTGCCCGCGGTGGCTGCGGCTTGTTTGAGGGCCGGGCTGTCCGGCGCTGCGGCCGCGCTGGAGGCGTTCACCCTGCGCGTGGGGCGGCCCGTCGGGCCGATGCTGGCGCAGACCGCGGCCGGGGTGGCCGATGCGCTCGAACGCCTTGGTGGCACAGCCGTTTTCGAGGCGAAGCTGGACGGCGCGCGCGTGCAGATCCACCGCGCCGGTGACCAGGTCACGGTCTACACCCGAAGCCTCGACGACGTCACGGCCCGGCTGCCCGAGGTGGTCGAGGCAACGCTGGCGCTGCCGGTGCGCGACCTGATCGCCGACGGCGAGGCAATCGCGCTGCGCCCGGACAACCGGCCGCACCGCTTCCAGGTCACCGCGTCCCGGTTCGGCCGATCCGTCGACGTGGCGCCCACAAAATCAGGGGCCCTTGCCGCGCAACGGCTTTCGGTGTTCTTCTTCGACATCCTGCATTGCGACGGCGTCGACCTGCTCGACGCGCCGACCACCGAGCGGCTGGCGGCCCTGGACGCGCTGGTGCCGCCCGGCCAGCGGGTGGACCGGCTGATGACGTCGGACCCCGCGGCGGCCGCCGGGTTCCTGGACGCGACGCTGTCCGCCGGCCACGAGGGCGTCATGGCCAAGTCGCCGGCGGCGCCGTACCAGGCCGGCCGCCGCGGCGCGGGCTGGCTGAAGGTGAAGCCGGTGCACACGCTCGATCTGGTGGTGCTCGCCGTCGAGTGGGGCTCCGGGCGCCGCCGCGGCAAGCTCTCCAATATCCATCTGGGCGCGCGCGATCCGGCCACCGCCGAATTCGTCATGGTGGGAAAGACTTTCAAGGGCATGACCGACGCCATGCTGGAGTGGCAGACGGCCCGGTTTGGCGAACTCGCCGTCGGCGGAACGGACGGCCACGTCGTCGCGGTGAGGCCCGAGCAGGTGGTGGAGATCGCCTTCGACGGGGTGCAGGCGTCGTCACGCTACCCCGGCGGGCTGGCGCTGCGGTTCGCCCGGGTGGTGCGCTACCGCGACGACAAGGGCCCGGCCGAGGCCGACACCATCGACGCCATTCGTTCGCTGTACTGATTCTCGCCGGGCGGCGGACGCCCGGCCGTCGTAGGGTTTGACCGTGGCGGAGCGCATCGCGGAACGGGAAAGCGACCCGGGCCGTATCCGCTACATCCGCACCGACGAAGACCTGCCGGCCGTCGCGATCGTCGACCGCTCCCCCATCACCGTCCGGCACCGGGTCGTCTTCGCGGTGATCGCCGTGCTCGGCGCCGTCGCCTGGGCGGTCATCGCGTTCGCCCGCGGCGAGACGGTGAACGCGGTCTGGTTCGTGGTGGCGGCGATCTGCACCTACATCATCGGGTTCCGGTTCTATGCGCGGCTGATCGAGATGAAGATCGTTCGCCCGCGTGACGACCACGCCACGCCGGCAGAGATCCTGGACGACGGAACGGATTTCGTCCCCACCGACCGGCGCGTGCTGTTCGGCCACCATTTCGCGGCCATCGCCGGGGCCGGGCCACTGGTCGGTCCGGTGCTGGCGACGCAGATGGGCTATCTGCCCTGCAGCGTCTGGATCATCGTCGGCGCGGTGTTCGCCGGCGCCGTGCAGGACTACCTGGTGCTGTGGATCTCGACCCGGCGCCGCGGCCGCTCCCTGGGCCAGATGGCCCGCGACGAGCTCGGCGCCACCGGCGGTGCCGCCGCGCTGATCGGCGCCTTCGCCATCATGGTGATCATCATCGCGGTGCTGGCGCTGGTGGTGGTGCGCGGCTTGGCGCAGAGCCCCTGGGGCGTGTTCTCCATCGCCATGACCATCCCCATCGCCCTGTTCATGGGCTGCTACCTGCGCTTCCTGCGCCCGGGCAAGGTGGCGGAGGTGTCGATCGTCGGCTTCGTGCTACTCATGCTCGCCGTGGCCGCCGGCAACTGGGTCGCCGAAACGCCTTGGGGCGCAGCGTGGTTGAACCTCTCGCCGGTGACGGTGTCGTGGTTGATCGTCATCTACGGCTTCGTCGCGTCGGTGCTGCCGGTGTGGTTGCTGCTCGCGCCGCGCGACTACCTGTCGACGTTCATGAAGGTCGGCGCCATCGCCCTGCTGGCCGTCGGCATCTGCGTCGCGCACCCGCTCATGCAGGCGCCCGCCGTGTCGGGATTCGCCGGCCGCGGCGACGGGCCGGTGTTCCCCGGCTCGCTGTTCCCGTTCCTGTTCATCACCATCGCGTGCGGCGCGCTGTCCGGGTTTCACGCGCTGATCTCCTCCGGGACGACGCCGAAGATGCTGGAAAAGGAAAGCCAGATGCGGCTGATCGGCTACGGCGGCATGCTCACCGAGTCGTTCGTCGCGGTCATGGCGCTGATCAGCGCGGCGATCCTCGACCAGCACCTCTACTTCACCCTCAACGCCCCGGCCGCCCAGACCGGCGGCACCGCGGCCACCGCCGCCCACTACGTCAACGGGCTCGGGCTGTCGGGCGCCCCGGCCACCGCGGACCAGCTCACCCGGGCCGGCGCGAGCGTGGGCGAGAAGTCGATCGTGTCGCGCACCGGCGGAGCGCCCACGCTGGCGGTCGGCATGTCCGAGGTGCTGGAGCGGGTCTTCGGCGGCGCGGGCCTCAGGGCGTTCTGGTACCACTTCGCGATCATGTTCGAGGCGCTGTTCATCCTGACCGCCGTCGACGCGGGCACCCGCGTGGCGCGCTTCATGCTGTCCGACGCGTTGGGAAATCTGGGCGGCCCGCTGGCCAAGATGCGAAACCCGAGCTGGCGCCCGGGCGTGTGGATCTGCAGCCTGGCCGTGGCCGCGGCGTGGGGCAGCATCCTGCTGATGGGCGTGACCGACCCGCTCGGCGGCATCAACACGCTGTTCCCCTTGTTCGGCATCGCCAACCAGCTGCTCGCGGCGATCGCGCTGACCGTCATCACCGTGATCGTCGTCAAGAAGGGGCTGCTGAAGTGGGCGTGGATCCCGGGAGTTCCGCTGCTGTGGGACTTGACGGTCACGCTCACCGCGTCGTGGCAGAAGATCTTCTCCGGGGACCCCGCCGTCGGCTACTGGACCCAGCACGCCCGGTATGCGGCGGCGAAGGACGCCGGCAAGACCGTGTTCGGTTCGGCGAGGGACGCCCATCAGCTCGACGAGGTCATCAGGAACACCTTCGTCCAGGGCACCCTGTCGATCCTCTTCGCGCTGGTTGTCGTCATCGTGGTCGTCACCGGAATCCTCGTCGCGCTCAGGGCGATTCGCGGCGGTGGCAGGCCACTGACCGAGCACGACCCGATGCCGTCGAGGCTGTTCGCGCCGTCGGGCCTGATTGCGACGGCCACCGAACGGAAAGTGCGGAAGCAGTGGGACGCGCTGTAGCCGCCTCCATCGGAAGGAACGAATCCCATGTCCACCTGGCTCATCACCGGCTGCTCGAGCGGGCTCGGTCGCGCGCTCGCCGAGGCCGTCATCGCGGCCGGCCACAATGCCGTCGTCACCGCGCGCGATGGCGCGAAGGTCGCCGACCTGGCCGACGCCGCGCCCGCCCGCGCGCTGCCCGTCGCCCTCGACGTCACCGACCCCGATCAGGTCGCCGCGGCCGTCCGGCAGGCCGATGAGCGGTTCGGCGGCGTCGACGTCCTGGTCAACAACGCCGGCTACGGCTATCGGGCCGCGGTCGAAGAGGGCGACGACGCCGAAGTGCGCACCCTGTTCGAGACGCACTTCTTCGGCACCGTCGCGATGATCAAGGCCGTGCTGCCCGGCATGCGGGCACGCCGCAGCGGCGCGATCGTGAACATCTCCTCCATCGGCGCCACCGTGACCCCCGTCGGATCCGGCTACTACGCGGCCGCCAAGGCCGCCATCGAGGGGATGAGCGGCGCGCTTCGCGGCGAGCTCGCGCCGCTGGGCGTCTCGGTGATCGTCGTCGAGCCCGGGGCGTTCCGGACCGACTTCGCCGGGCGCTCGCTGGTGCAGTCGGCCGCGGTCATCGACGACTACGCCGATACGGCTGGGCGGCGGCGCAAGGAAAACGACACCATGCACGGCAACCAGGCCGGCGACCCGGCCAAGGCGGCCTCGGCGATCATCGCGGCGGTCGAGTCGGCCGAGCCCCCGGGATTCCTGCTGCTCGGGCCCGACGCCCTGGCGTTTTATCGCCACGTCGCCGACGCACGGGCGGCCGAGATCGCGAAATGGGAGGGGCTGACGAGCGGCACGAACTTCGATTCCTGAATGCCCCGGGGATCGTGTCCGTCCCACGCTTCCGTCGAGTGCACAAAGCGCGCACGATGGGAAGAGTCCGCGCGATTTCACAGCACCGACAGAAGGGAGTGGGCGATGAAGGCCAAGGTCGGCGACTTCCTTGTGGTCAAGGGCACGACCACCGAACAGCACGATCAACACGCGGAGATCATCGGGGTGCGCGCCGACGACGGCTCGCCGCCGTACGTCGTGCGCTGGCTGGTGAACGGTCACGAGGCGACGGTCTACCCGGGCTCCGACGCGGTGGTGGTGAGCGCCGCCGAGCACTCGGAGGCCGAGCGCCGCGCCGCCGCGCGGGCCGGTCACTCGTCGGCATAGCCTCATAGCCCCGCGAGAACAGCCTGGCGTTTGGCGGAGAAGGTTATTCTCCCAAGCCGAGAGACACATTACGATCGGTGGTGATCGAAGGGGATTACCGGTTGTCAGGCACGCTGGAACTCGAACGGCCGCGCGACGGTGTCGCGGTTCTGCGCCTGAACCGCCCCGATTCCCTCAACGCGATCAACGCGGCCATGCGGGCCGCATTGCATCGGACGCTGGCGGATGTGGCCGTCGACCGATCCGCGCGCGCGGTCGTGCTGACCGGCGCGGGCCGGGGCTTCTGCGCGGGGATCGACGTCCGCGACTTCGGGCCCGGCGTGCCGGAGGCCACAGCGCCGGCCGCGGACCGAATGCGGTTCCAGGAGGGCATGGCCGGATTGGCCGAGGCCGTCCGTCGGCTGCCGCAGCCCGTCATCGCCGCGGTCAACGGCCCGTGCGTCGGCGCGGGATTCGCGTTGTGCCTTGCCTGCGACATCCGGATCTGTTCGGCGACAGCATCATTCGGCAACGGGGCCATCCTGCTCGGGCTGTCGGGCGCGGAGATGGGCATGAGCTACCACCTGCCCCGCATCGTCGGGACCAGCGTCGCGGCCGACTGGATGCTCACGGGCCGCACCGTGCCGGCCGCCGAGGCCGACCGGCGCGGTCTGGTCAGCGAAGTCGTCGAGCCGGACCGGCTGGGCGACCGCGCTGTGGAGTTGGCGTCGCTGATCGCCGACCTCGCCCCGCTGGGTGTGGAACTGACAAAGCGTGCGCTGCAAGTCAACACCGACGCGGCCGGTTTCTCGTCGGCGCTGGAGCTGGAGAATCGCAACCAGGTGATCGCGCATGCGACCGACGAGGCGGCGGCGCGCCGCCGAAAGTGGTCCCGGTGAACCGCAACCCAGAGAGGACGCCAGATGTCGTGGGACTTTTCCACCGACCCGGAGTGGGCGCAGCAACTCGAATGGGTCGACGACTTCGTCCGCACCGAGTGCGAGCCGATCGACTTGATCGTCAAGGAGTCTCATGACCTGGGCGACCCGGTGCGGCAGGCGCTGATCCCGCCCCTGCAGCAGATCGTCAAGCAGCGCGGCCTGTGGGCCACCCATCTCGGCCCGCACCTGGGCGGACCCGGCTACGGTCAGGTGAAACTGGCTCTGCTCAACGAGATCCTGGGCCGATCGGAGTGCGCGCCGATAGTCTTCGGCTCGCAGGCACCCGATTCCGGCAACAGCGAGATCCTTGCGCACTACGGGACACCCGAGCTCAAGGCGCGCTACCTCGAGCCGCTGCTGGACAACCGCATCGTGTCCTGCTTCTCGATGACCGAACCCCAGGGCGGGGCCGACCCGAAGGTCTTCCGCACCACCGCGGTGGCCGACGGCGATCACTGGATCATCAACGGGGAGAAGTGGTTTTCGTCGTTCGCGTCGATGGCGTCGTTCATCATCGTGATGGCGATGACCGACCCCGATGCGCCGCCGTATCAGCGCTACTCGATGTTCGTCGTCCCCGGCGACACCGAGGGCATCAACGTGATGCGCGACGTCGGGCTGGGATACCAGCCGCCGGGCGGCGGCCGCGAGGGCTACGTGCGCTACGAAAACGTGCGGGTGCCCGCCGATCACATGCTGGGCCCGCGCGGCGGCGCCTTCGTCGTCGCGCAAACCCGGTTGGGCGGCGGGCGCATTCACCACGCGATGCGCACGGTGGGGCTGGTCCGGCGGATCTTCGACATGATCTGCGAGCGGGCGGTGTCGCGCTACACCCAGGGCGAGGTGCTGGCCAACAAGCAGCTCGTCCAGGAGATGGTTGCCGACTCTTGGATGGAGATCGAGGCGTTCCGGCTGCTCACCCTCCAAACCGCTTGGAAGATCGACCAATTCAACGACTATCACGCGGTGCGCGCCGACATCTCGGCCGTCAAGGCGATGATGCAGAAGGTGCTGCACGACGTGTCGTCGCGGGCGCTTCAGCTACACGGGTCGTTGGGTACCACCCATGAGATGCCGTTCGTGCATTACCTGGTGGAGTCTTTCGTGCTCGGCCTTGCCGACGGCCCCACCGAAGTGCACAAGGTGACGCTGGCGCGCCTGTTGCTGAAGGACCGTCGCCCGGCGCCCGACCTGTTCCCCTCCGAGCACCTGCTGCGGTTGCGGGCGGCCGCCGAGGCCAAGTTTGCGGACAAGCTGGCCGGTATCCCGCGCGGTTAGACCGCTTTGGTGACGCCGACGTAGGACAGCACCACGTCGGATTCATCGGTCACGCGGGTCAGGGTCGAGTAGGAGCGGATGAACGACTGGCCCACGCACCCGTCGATCTTGACGTGGAAGTTGCTGACCATGACCCAGGGATCGGAACCCCTGAACTCCTTCTTGGCCACCGGCACCACGATTATCAGCCCGGGCTTGAGCCCCACGCTGAGCACGCCGTTCATCGGCGCGGTAACCAGCGGCACAACACCGGGCACACCGGTGAACAGTCCCGTAAAGCCGAGGCCCGGGCTGAGGCCCTGGCTACCCGCCATCGTGACGCCGTTGGACGTGCTCATGTCGATTCCGCAGCCGATCTCGTAACCCACCTCGAGGACGCCTCGAGCTGGTTCCGGTCCTCTCAGCGAAGCAACGAATGTCCCGCTGGCGAGGTATTCGCGTGACGAGACCGCGGTGGTCAACGGCGCCACGGGAACTTGCGACTCGTCCTTCGCCCCGAGGGTCAAGACCCAGCCGTCGGGGGTGTTGAGGGTTGCCGGCTCGGCCGAGGGGACCTGCCCGTCGGCCGGTTGCGCCTCGGCGGCGGCAGGCTCGACGTCAGGATCCGCGGTTCCCGGGGGCGCCATGGTCACCGACATGACGAAGCAGACGGCGACAACCGCAACGCGGCGGACAACCACAGCGACCGGCCTCACGGGCGACACCGTACGCAGCGTGAGATTCGAGTTGCGAAATTTGCTGGCTAGCCGGACAAAGTTGTTGCACGCTCGTGATCGATATGCGATGTTGCCGCGCCAGAACGTGTACCCTCCTCATTCGCCGAGGGGTAGAATGGCGTCTCTGGTAATCAGTGGTTCGGGCAGACGATCCGAGAGGGCGGCGATGAAACTTCACGCGTGCGCTGCCGGACTATTTGCCGGCGCGGTGTGTGTCGCGAACCTCTTCGGCGCCACCGGCGTGGCCAACGCGGACCCACAAACCGATGGGTCCGGCGGCGCCAACATCGTCATCAACCAGATGATCTCGGGGGCGGCCCCGGCGCTGCGAGTGGATACGCAAGACGAGGGCGGTCCGGGGCAGAATTGGGGTGGCGTCGGCATGTATTGCGAAAATCTATTCGTGCGGTGCCGGTAAACGGCGGGTCAGCTCACGATCGACTCTGCGCGCGCCAACAATCTGGGCAGGCCGGTCGCCATCGCTTCCAATTCGCCTCGCGGAGAGCGCCTTCGGCGGTTGTGCTTGACGATGAGTGACCACGTCGCGGCCGACTTGAAGCAGGCCAACGCGGTGAACCAGGGCAGGTCGGTGACTTCGCGACCCAGCTCGCGTTGATAGATCTCGGCGAGTTCGGTGATCGGCGGTGCCATGCCGGCCGAGGCCGGAACGCGTTGGTAGGTGTCCGGGTCGCAGTTGATCAAGAACCACCCGACGTCGACGCGTGGATCGCCGATCGACCAGATCTCCCAGTCGACCACGGCGTCGATGCGGTCCCCGACGGCGATGAGATTCCCGACCCGGAAGTCGCCGTGCACCACGCTCGGCCCGACACCCGTTGGCGCACTGGCTAATAACGCCTCGCGGACACCCTGCCAGCCGGACACCAACGCTTCGTCGACGGTTTGCAGCGTGTCGCACCACCGCCGGACCTCCGCGACCGGATCGACGACCGGTTCGCCGCTCAGGCCAAGATCGGGCGGCGACAGGCCGTGCAGGGCCGCCATGACCCGGCTTGCGTTGCGATAGCGGTCGGGCAGATCGGCCGTCGGTGCGCAACCGTCGAACAGCGGCTCCACGCAGTCGCCTTCGACATGGGACATCACGAACAGCGGCGGCGTGAGCGGCGGGTCACCGGCGTCCTCCCACAACACCTCGGGAACCGGAACTCGTGTGGCCGCAAGAGCTTTCATGATCCGCGCCTGGCGCAGCACGTCGCGATGCGCGACGGGCTCGACGCCGGGCTGTGCGACCTTGATCACCACCGCCCTGCCGTCCCGCGCCCCGCGAAAGGTGAGGCTGGACGCTCCCCCGGCCAGCGGTTCGACGCCGGTGACCCCGGCACCACCGAGCCGCCGTCGCAAGTCCTGCAGGTCGAGCTCGGTCATTCAGGGGGGGCCGGCTTCGTCCAGCCGACCTCGGCGAGGAAGGCCTGGGTGTGCGCGATGCGACCGGTGAGGGTCTTCGGATCGCCCGTGCACAGGCGGAAGGCGGTCTCGGTGATCAGCTCGATGTCCTCGGTGTCGGTCTTGGCCAGATCGAGGGTGCCGGCCCCGGGCGTCGCGACGGGGTTGGACGGCGCGGCGGCGTTGACGGCGATCCCGTCGTCGTAGAGCTCGGCGGCAAGGCTTTTGGTCAGCCGGTTGAGCGCGGCCTTGGCCGTACCGTAGACGCCGAAGCCCGCGGTCCGGTCGAACTCGGAGAACGGCGGCCCGGGCGGCAGGTCCCCGCCCACCGAGGTGAGGTTCAGGATCCAGCCCCGCCCGCGGTCGCGCATTGCGGGGATTGCCAACTGGCACAAGTGCAGCGGCCCGAGCACATGCATTTCCATCATCAGCCGGGCGCGCCGCTCGGGAAAGCCGTCCAGGGGCCGCAGGAAGGTCACCGCGGCGTTGTTGACCAGGATGTCGGGCGCGCCGACGGCCTGCACCACCTCGGCGAAAAGCCTTGCCCGCTCGTCGGATTGGGACAGGTCCGCCTGCACCGCGACGGCCCGGCCGCCCGCGGCCGTGATCTCGTCGCGGGTCTGGCTCAGCGAGCCTTGGTACTTGGGGTCGGGGTCCATCGTGCGCGCGGTGAGCGCCACGGTGGCCCCCTCCGCCGCGAGGCGCGCCGCGATCGCCTTGCCCAACCCCCGGCTGCTCCCGGTGACCAGGGCGACCATCCCGTCGCACCGTCGGCCAGCGCCCATCCTCGACCTCCTCACCGTCTGGAAATGGCTTCTCCTGAACAGAGAATGTCATTATCGTCGCGCGATCGGAAGTGCGGCCGTCTGTGGCCGCGGCGTGTCCGTCGTGGCCTAAATCGTGGGCGGCATGGCGTTGTGGCCACTCCCCCCGTCCGCGCGGCGGCCCTAACGTGATTGCTCATGCAGCAAGTCCCCGATCTCGTCGACACCCCCGTCGGGCAGGCCGCTATCGAGTTGGCGCGATCCACCGAGTCGCCATCGGTGTTCAACCACAGCGTGCGCAGCTATTTGTTCGCCGAACTGCTCGCCGCGCCCGAGGGGATGCGCCCGGGCGCCGATTACTCCAGCGAGGCCTTGTTCCTGGGCTGTGTGCTCCACGATCTTGGTGTCGGCGCGGCCGCCGCGGGCAAGGAGCGGTTCGAGGTGGAGGGCGCGGACCTCGCCGCGAACCTGCTGACCGAACACGGCTGCGACCGCGGCGTCGTCGACGCCGTGTGGGAGGCCATCGCGCTGCATACCTCCGGCGGCCTCGCCGAGCGGCGGGGAGCGCTGTGCTACCTGGTCCGCACCGGGGTGGGCGTGGACTTCGGCGTCAACGCCGACTTCGTCGACGAGCAGACCGCCGCCGCGATCCACGCGCGCTACCCGCGGCTGGCCATGGCGCGCACGCTGATAGACGCCATCGCCACGCACGCAAAGCGCAGCCCCGGGGCGGCGCCGCCCTATTCATTCCCGGCCTACCTGCTGCGTGAACGCAACACCGACGGCGTCACCCTGCTCGAGCTCGCCGCGTCGCACGGCCGGTGGGGCGACTGAGGTCAGCCCCGGGCGTGGGCTACCGGGCCAGTGGCTTGTAGAAGACCAGGCCGTTGCCCTTGTTGTCGTAGACGACGGCGCGACGTTCGTGTGCGTCGTCGTACGGGCCCTTCACAATGCCGCCTCCGCTGGCCTCGACGGCCTTCGCCGCGCCATCGACGTCGGCCGTCTTGATGCCGACGACGACCTGCCCGGGTATCGGATGGTCCACCGCGGTCGCCAGTGCCAGGGTGATCGGTCCGCCGTCGAGCGCCGCGAAATGAGCTCCGTCGCGGAACTTCAGCGGCATCCCCAGGGTCTCGCTGTAAAACCGGATCGATTCGTCCAGGTCGTCGGTGGACAAGACGACCATCTTTACTTCGTGTTCGCTCACTGTGCCTCCGATGGGTAACGGTGTGCCTATTTAACAGCCCGATCGCGCCGGGTGGTCACTGCAGAGAATCTTCCAAGAATTCGTGGAGGCACCGGCGAGAGCATTTCTGCGGACACCCACCTTGTCACGTCGAACAGGACACCGCATGATCGGCATCGCAACCGCGGCCCGGATCGCCGGCGCCGTCGCGCTGGCCGGTGTGGCGGTGCTGGGATCGGCGACGGGCGAGGCGCAAGGCGCCCCGGGCACGCTCTACGGTGACCCCGCGGCCGCCGCCCCGTTCTGGCGTTACCAGCAATACGACGACGACTGCGTGCCCATGGCGGTCGCCGACGTGGTCGGTGAACTGACCGGCGGCCAGCCCTCCGAGGAGGCCATCATCAGGGTGGCCCAATCGACGCCCAGCACCGTCCACCCCGGGCCGATCTACACCACGCCGAAGAAGCGCAAGCCGGGCAGCGGCACCTCGTTTGCGGATGAACCGGCGCTGCTGGCGCACTACGGCGTCCACGCCGCCGAAACCGACACGCAAAGCGCGGCCAAAACCGGTGTGCCCACGGGCATGCCGGCCCTCGAGCAGGATCTGGCCCAGGGCCGCAAGGTGATCGTCGCCGTCAACGCCGAACTCATCTGGGGCGAACCCGTCGAGGACAAGACCCCCGACGGCAAGCCCGAGGCCAACCACGCCGTGGTGGTGACCGGTGTCGACACCGCGGACGGCGTCGTGCACCTCAACGACAGCGGCAGCGAGGACGGGCGAGACGCCCGGGTGCCGATCGACATCTTCATCCGATCGTGGGCCAGCAGCGACGACGAAATGACCGTCACCGCATAGGCAGAGAGGCATCGCCAGACGAATCCGTCCATCCGGCCTACGATTTCGGCATGCCGATACTTGGAGACGCCACCGTCGTTGTCGCGCGCGTGACGAGGTCGATGTCCAATGCCCTGCGGGTCCAGCTCGCCACGCCCGACGGCGCGGAATTGGCGCACGCCCGACAAAAGGGCGGCGCCGCGGTGTTGTTGGGTTTGAAGAACGGTGGAAATGGCGACCACACGTTGTCCGGCGCCTCGGGCGATGAACTCCGGATCGCGGTGGCAGGAACCACGACCATCACAAGGCGGGACATGCCCGTCGGAAGAATTCTGCCCGCCGACGGAGCCGCACGGTTCGAAGACGGCAGCGGCAACATGCTGGCAACGGTATTGGCGCACGCCGGATCAAAGGCCGACAGCGCCTGGCATCATCGGATACTGTCCCCGGCCGGTCACGACATCGGCGTCCTCACCCTGATGACGGTTCACACCGGGTGGAGCGATATCGAAGCCGAAGCCATTCAATTGCTGACCAACCGCAACGTCGCCGCCTTGAAGGCGCCGTCGGCCGGGGCGCGGCTCAAACTCGACGCGCCGGTCGCTCCAGCGTTGGGCGACGTATTGGCCGCTGCGTGCGTCGACTTTTCGGTGTTACCCCGCGGATACGTGGAGACGACGAAATCACCTGGCGCCAAGTAAGATTCGCTGCGCTCGTCGTCGGCCGGGGCATCTCAATACCACCGCATTCGCGCGCCGGAACCCCGCGCCAATCCAAGTGGCGCGACCCGGACGCCTCGGCGGATGCGCCGTGCCGTCATCAACACGAGCAGGGTGATCGCGAGCCTCCCCAGCGCGATCCGGCTCGTTCGCTTCTTCCAGGTTGACGGCGTCGAACCCATACGCCGGCCGAAGTAGTAGCCGACCCATGCTGCCGCGGCGAGAGCGGCGAGTCCGGCGAGCACCGTCACGATGATCGAGCGTCCTTCGTCATCGTCGCGGTGCGGTCACACGCGGGACACATCTGGGCCAATAAGTCGAAGGTCGTGTACACGGTGGAGTCCAGGGGCCTTCTTCGCGTGACAAAGCCTGATCGTGAACCGCGATTCGCCGCTGGATGCCTTCGCCAAGCCCATCCGCGTGCAGCAAACGCATCGTCGGATCGTCGTCGCATGGTACGAAGGACCGCCCAAGGGCACATCGCCCCAGGTGTGCGGCCGCAAAACCGCATCGAAACCCCCTGGAGCACGGACTTGCGCGGCGCAGGCCCACCGGCGATCGAGATTGCGGACAAAGAGTCTGGTCCGAAGAGGCCCGCGGGGCTGCGCATTTTGATATATAAACCGTGGATCTATCGGCATGGGGCGGACCTATCGACATGGGGCGGATCTATCGATATGGGTTGGATCTCGGCGTGTCCTCGACGTGTGGTTTCGGCTGCACTGCGCTTTGACCTGCACTCTTGGCTGCGCCCAGGGTGTGGAAACTCCCGCTGGTCAACGACGGCCGAACACCGTCGCGATGCATAGCGCCCTGACGCGCTCGAGAAGCGCGCCCGGAGGCGCGGCGCCAGCTCGACACAACTCCATCAGCGGCGCGCGAGGCAGAGCCGCGGTGGGCAGGGCCATGAGGGCCTGAGCGTGTGGGGGGCAGACGCCGGATGAAACTCGACGAACGGGCGCTTCCGCTTACGCGCGCACAGCTGGATATATGGCTTGCGGAGCAAACGGGTCGCTTCGATGCCGGTTCGCAGCTCGGCGTGCTCATGCGAATCGCGGGCCCGGTCGACCCTGCTCTGCTGGAGTCGGCGATCCGTCATGTGCTGCGCGAAGCCGAACCGCTGCGAGCTGTGTTTTTCGAGGTGGACGGCCGAGTTTTCCAGCAGTTGGTCGATAACCCGGAGGTCGAGCTTGCTCGCCACGACCTCAGAGGTTCGACGGATCCTGCGGACGCGGCTTATCGGTTGGCGTCGTCGATCCAACGCACGGTGATGCCGCTTAGTGGCCCGCTGTTCAAATTTGCGTTGTTGCAAACGCGCGCGGACGAATTTTATTGGTTTGCGTGCTGCCATCATATTGTGGTAGATGGCATCGGCCTCGCCTTTGTTCTTCATCGAATCGCAACTGTTTACAACGCACTTGCCTCCGGCGCGTCGCTCCCTCCTAATTTTTTCGGGTCGCTCCGTGATCTTATTGAGTGCGAATTGGACTACGAAGCGTCCGCCGATTATCTCGATGACAAGGCCTATTGGACTAGCAACCTCCCGCCGGAAAGTGAACCGTTTTTTCGGTTGACGCACGACGCGGGCGGGCGTGATCCGGATGAATCGTCCGCACCGGTCCAGGTGGACCCTTTGGCGGTTTCCGGAATCGACGAGTTGGCGCAAGCGCTGGGGATACGCCGATCTTCGGTGATTACCGCGGCATGTGCGCTGCTGGTGCGCGGGTGTGACGGCGGGAGTTCGGATGTCGTGTTCGATTTCCCGGTAAGCAAGCGTGTGCGTCCGGAGTCAAAGCTGGTGCCCGGAATGATTTCCGGGATGGTTCCGCTGGTGTTGAAAGCTTCGCCGCGTGCTACCGTTGCCGGTTTTTGTGAGCATGTCGATGCCCAAATCCGAAAAGCGTTGCAGCATCAGCGGTTCCCGGTGCGCACCATTGCAAACGAGGCGTCTTTCCGCGGCTTCGACCAGGCGTCGAATCGAGTAGTCGTTAATTTCATCCCGACCACACACATGGCGGATCTCGGTGGTTCTGCGGTATCGGCGACCGTGACCCATGATGGCCTCGGGGATCGGTTCAGGCTGGTTTTCTTTAGGGACGGTGACCGGCTGTTTCTCAGCACGCCGGGTGCCGGGCAATTATTTTCCAATTCTGACGTCCACGATTTGGTCAAGCGGTTGCAGCGCGTACTCGTGGCGATGGCCGGCGACCTTGCCCGGCCGGTGTCGGCGATCGACGTGTGTGATGTCGTCGAGCACACCCGGCTGGCCGGGTGGGGCAACCACACCGCGGTGGCCAGCGCACCCGCGCCGGCTTCGGATGCCGGGGTGTCGGTGCCGGTGTTATTCGCCGCCCAAGTCGCGGCCACCCCGACCGCGCCGGCCCTGACCTACCTGGACCAGTCGATGACGTACGCGGAGTTGGATGCGGCCGCCACCGGCATCGCGCGCATGCTGGCCGGGCGGGGGGTGGGCCCGGGCGGGTGTGTGGCGCTGCTGCTGGGCCGCTCGGGCCAGGCGATCACCGCGATGCTCGGGGTGCTCAAAACCGGGGCCGCCTACCTGCCGATC